>NZ_JBSFSX010000001.1:0-1066491 GCF_053590035.1 Nonomuraea sp. NPDC003214
TAAGCACGCCGCCAGCGTTCGTCCTGAGCCAGGATCAAACTCTCCAAAAAAGGTTTGATACCAGGCAACATTATCTCCGTCATATTTGACGAGGTGTTGCATGAAAAACTTCATGCACTGGCTTTTGACACACTGTTGAGTTCTCAAGAAACGGACGCTTGCTCCCCAGTCCTGCGAGAGGCGCTCATTTCGTTGTGTCTTAATTCTTTCAGCCGTTCAAGTCTCTGTCAAATTGACCGGACTTGCTCGACCTGCGGGAATTTCGACCGCCCCGTCTCCGGAGCAACCCTTCTAACTTACTCCGAACTCCGACTCTTGTCGAATCGGCGCCCCGTGGACGTGAAGCATCCACGGACCGGAGGTGGTTGGAGGAGGTGCCCTGGGCGAGTCCGGTGATCACACCGTCCTCGCGGGACTGGTGAACTCTATGTACGGCTCCCGCAACCGTCAAATCGGCGGCGCGCGGCGGTGTGTTCCCGAGGGCAGGGGTAGGAACCCCGCGTGAATGATCAGCCGGTGCCCAGAGCGCTCATCGTCCTGATGGGGATCGCCGGCGCGGTGATCGCACTGTTCGGGATCCGCGAAGTGTCCTCCATCGCCGGGCCGGTCATCCTGGCCCTGGTTCTCGTCATCGCGGTGTCGCCGCTGCGCGGGTGGCTCGCCAGGCACGGCGCGCCCGTCTGGATCCAGGTGGCGGTGCCGTTCCTCATCCTCGTGCTGGTGCTGCTCAGCATGGCCGCGGTGCTGACGGTGTCGGCGGTGCAGCTCACCACCCTGATCAGCTCGTACGCGGGGAAGTTCAGCGAGTTGCTGGGCGACGCCGAACGGTTCGCGGCCTCGCACGGCATCAGCGACGCGCAGATCGACCGCGCCTTCGACAGCTTCGACCCCGAGCGGCTGCTCGGCATCGCGCAGAGCCTGCTGGGCGGCGTGATCGGGGTGCTGTCGAGCCTGTTCCTCATCGTGGTGCTGCTGCTGGCGATGTGCCTGGACGCGCCGATCACCTCGCGCATCCTCGCGGCGGGCGAGGGGCGCCGGCGGGGGCTGGTGATCGCGCTGGCCGGGTTCACCCACAAGACGCGCCGCTATCTGATCGTCTCGACGGTGTTCGGGCTGCTCAACGCCGTGCTGGACGTCATCGCGCTCACGCTCATCGGGGTGCCGCTGCCGCTCCTGTGGGGGGTGCTGGCGATGATCGGCATGTACATCCCCAACATCGGCTTCGTGCTGAGCCTGATCCCGCCCGCGCTGCTGGCGCTGCTGCACGGCGGGGTGAAGGAGATGCTGCTGGTCGTCGCCGCCTACGGGGCCATCAACGTGGTGACGCAGTCGTTCATCCTGCCCAAGTTCCTCGGCGACGCGGTGGGGCTGTCGACGACGATGACGTTCCTGTCGCTGATCCTGTGGACGTTCGTGCTGGGGCCGCTGGGCGCGATCCTCGCGATCCCGCTGAGCCTGCTGGTCAGGGCGCTGCTGATCGACAGCGACCCGCGGGCCGAGTGGGCGGGGGCGCTCATCTCCAGCAAGCCCGCGAGCCTCCCCCGGTAGCCCGGTAGCCCGGTAGCAGGGTCAGCCGGTGGGCACCAGGCGGCGCAGCGTGACGCCGCTCAGCCGCTTGACGTCGTTGGCCAGGTGGGCCTGGTCGGCGTAGCCGGCGCGGGCGGCGACGTCGGCGAGCGGGACCCCGGCCCGGGTGAGCCTGAGCGCGCGCTGGAACCGTACGACGCGTTGGAGGGTCTTGGGCGCGTAGCCGAAGCCGGTCAGGGAGCGGCGGTGGAGCTGGCGGACGCTGAGCCCGAGGTCCCACGCCGTCTCGGCGACCGTGCGGCCGGTGCGCAGGCGGGCGGCGATGGCGGGGACGGACGGGTCGGGGGCGGCGGTGCGGCGCAGCCGCGTCTGCACCACCGCGAGCAGCGCCCGCAGGGGGTCGTCCGGCGGGTCGGCGGGCAGCCCGGCGAGGGCGTCGAGCGCGGCGGCCGGGACGCGCTGGTCGCGCAGCTCCGACAGCGGCACGCCGAACACGTCGCCGGCGGCGCCCGGCTTGAAGCGGACGCCGGCGAACCGGTCGCCGGCCCGCATCGCGACCGGGGCGGGCCGGGTGTCGGGCCCGGCCACGAACGGCCCCCGGGGGCCCCAGATCAGGTCGACGCAGCCGTCGGGCACCACCAGCTGTGCCCGGTCGTCGTCGCTGACCTGCCGCCACAGGCAGGCCACGCGATCGGCCAGCGCCGGCTCCGGACCCCGTTCCGCGTACATGCCCCCAGGCTACGCACGGGCACCGACAGAACTTCAGAGGCGCCCGTACGCCCGCAGGGTGTTGAGGTTGGCCACCGTGATGTAGCCGCCCCACTCGTGCCGCACCAGCGGCGTCCACATCTCCCAGTTGGGCGCCCAGCCGCCCTCGTCGTCCTGGTCGCGCAGCATCACGTCCAGGTGGCGCTCCAGCACGGCGGCCTCGAACAGGGGCAGCGTGAGCGGCTCCGGCGCGAAGTCGAGCGGGTAGTGCACGTGGCCGGGCTGGTCGGGTTCGAGGGAGACCGCCGCCAGCAGCGCGGGCTTGAGCCGGGCGAACTCGGCGAGCGCCCGCTCCCTGTCGGGTACGTGTTCGAGGAAGGTGAGCACGGCGCGGGCCTCGTACTGCTCGGTCTTGTCGGTGATCCGGGCGATCCGCGACCAGCAGAAGTCGGTGGCGGGGCCGAGCCACGGGTGGGTGACGCCGTGCTTGTGGAGCAGGCCCGCGAGCGGGGCGGTGGGGTTGAGGTCGGCGGGCGGGTCGTCGGGCGTCTGCCACCAGGGAGCGCGCGGCTCACCCGTGGGCAGCATGAACGGGACACCGCCCTCGGGGGTGCTGACGGCGGCGAGGTAGTCGCAGGCGGCGGCCACCATCGGGTCGCCGAACGCGTCGAGCTCGTCCAGCAGCCGGAAGGCGACCTCGACGGGCTGCGGCTGGCTGCCCGCGCCCCGCAGGTCGGGCTCCAGCGCGTGGCCGAAGCCGCCGTCGGGGTTCTGGTAGGCGCGCAGCGCGCCGGCCACCCGCTCGCGCGAGCCGCCGGCGAACAGCGCCTCGAACCTGAGCCTGTCGATGAGTCTGGCGTGCAGCCGCAGGTAGCCGGCCGCACGGTCGAGAACGTCCATGCGGCCGACGGTACGCCACCGGCCGCCTGGTTCTCTTGTACGAATCGGCCCTCGTCAGGGAGCGGCCAGCGCTTCCGTGGGGGACATGCGGGCGGCGCGGACCGCCGGGTAGAAGCCGGCCACGCCGCCGATGACGAGCGTGGCCAGCACTCCCCCGGCCATCGCCCACGCGGGCACGGTCGCGGGCCAGCCCTGGAGGCTCGCGTAGGCGGCGGTGACGAGGATGCCGAGCGCCACGCCGCCGACGCCGCCGATGGCCGACAGCAGCAGCGACTCGGCGAGGAACTGCAGCCTGATCTGGCCCCGGGTGGCGCCGAGCGAGCGGCGCAGGCCGATCTCCGCGCGGCGTTCGAGCACCGAGATGACCATCGTGTTGGCCACGCCGACGCCGCCGACCAGGAGGGCGACGCCGCCGAGGCCGAGCAGGAGGGCGTTGAGCGTGGCGTCGGTGGCCTGCTTGGCGGCGAGCACGTCCGACGGCCTGGACACCTCGACCTCGTTCGGCGCCCGCGGGTTGGCGGTGGCGGCGAGCACGTCGCGCACCGCGGTCACCGACGGCTCGCCGGCCCTGGCGTAGATCGTGGTCGGGTAGCCGTCGAAGTCCAGCCGCTCCTCGGCGACGGGCCAGCCGACCAGGGCCGCGGTGTCGAGCTCGGGGGCGAGCGGGACGTGGGCGAGCACGCCGACGACCGTGAACCACTGCCCGCCGAGCCGGACCCGCTGGTCGGGGCCGGCCTGGACGACGCCGAGCCGGTCGGCGGCCTTGGCGCCGAGCACGACGGCCGGGTAGCGGTGGGTGGCCTCGTTCAGCCAGACGCCGGTGGTGAGAGTGGCGTTCACGTCCGCGGGCAGGTCGAGGCGGGCGGCCAGGACGGAGATGCTGCCCGACTCGCTCTCCGGGATGTGCTCGTTGCGGTAGACCTTGGCCGGGGTGCGGCCGGTGGCGGTGACCGAGGTGACCGGGCCTATCTGGCCGATCATGCCTTCGGCCTCGGCGGGCAGGTGGGCGTCGGCGCCGAAGAGCGTCTGGCCGGGGGCGACGGTGAGCAGGTTGGTGCCGAGCTCGGCGAGCTGCCGGTTCAGGTCCTCCCGGCTGGAGGCGGAGATGCCGACGACGCCGAGCATGGCGGCGATGCCGATGGCGATGCCGAGCGCCGACAGGAACACGCGCAGCGGTCTGGCGCGCAGGCCGGAGCCGCCCGTCCTGATCACGTCGCGGGGGCGCATGCGGGGGCTTTCCAGGACGTTCACCGGCGTGCCCCGTCGAGCATCCGGCCGTCGAGCATCTCCACCTGGCGGGGCAGCGAGGCGGCGATGTCGCGGTCGTGGGTGATGACGACGACGGTGGTGCCCGTGGCGTTGAGCTCGCGCAGCAGGTCCATGACGCCGGCGCCGGAGCGGGAGTCGAGGTTGCCGGTGGGCTCGTCGGCCAGCAGCAGGTCCGGGTCGCCGACGACGGCGCGGGCGATGGCGACCCGCTGCCGTTCGCCGCCGGACAGCTCGTGCGGGCGGTGGCCGAGCCGGTGGCCGAGCCCGACGCGCTCCAGCGCCTCGGCGGCCCGGTCGCGGCGCTCGCGCAGCGCGGGCCCGTTGTAGAGCAGGCCGTCGGCGACGTTGTCCAGTGCCGGGACCCCGGCGGCCAGGTGGAACTGCTGGAAGACGAAGCCGATGACGTTGGCGCGCAGGGCCGACAGCTGCCTGTCGCCGAGCGTGCCGACGTCGTGCCCGGCGATGCGGACGGTGCCGGCGGAGGGCCGGTCCAGGGTGCCGAGCATGTTGAGCATGGTCGACTTGCCGGATCCGGACGGCCCGACGATGCCGACGAGCTCGCCGTGCCCGATGCTCATGGTGACGCCGCGCAGGGCGGCGACGTCGCCGTACTCCTTGCGCACGTCGGTCAGCTCGGCGATCACGTGGGCACCGCCACGGTGACGCCCTCGGCGATGCCGGTGACCTCGACCTGGCCGTCGGCGAACATGCCGGTCTCCACGGCGGCGTAGCGGGTGGCGGGGCCCTCGACGACCTGGACGCCGTAGCCGCCCTCGGCGAGGGCGACCAGGGCGCCGACGGGGACGGCCAGGACGTTCTCGCGCTGCCGGGCGACGATCGTGACCTCGACGGGGGCGCTGTCGTAGGTCTTCTTCAGCCCGGGCACCGACACCTCGACCTCGACCGTGGTCGCGGTGTCATCTGCGTCGCCGCTCTGCTCCGCGACGCGGCCGACGGCGGTGACCTTGCCGTCGACCTCGGTGCCGTCGGGCAGCTCGACGGTGGCGGGCATGCCCTTGCGCACCAGGTGGCTGTCGGCCACGTCGAGGTCGACGAGCACCCGGCGGGCAGTGCCCGTGGCGGTGAGCACGGGGCCGGCCGCGCTGTCGCCGAGCGCCTTCTTGAGCTCGGCGACGCGCAGGGGGCCGCCGGCCACGACGACGTCGCCGGGCTCGACGCGGCCGGTGACGTCGAGGCCGAGGTCCTCCTGCCAGTCCTCGACGGCCTCGCGGGTGGCCCAGGTGTAGGCGTCGTCGACGTCGAACCCGGTGTAGCCGAGCTTGGCCAGGTTGCGTTCCAGGAGCTTGACGTCGGCGCCCTCGACTCCGTCCTGGAGGGTGCGGTAGAGGGGCATGGCGCCGTAGAGGAGGGGGCGGCGGTCGGCGTCGACGCTGTAGACGGCGCGGCCCCGGGTGATGGTGGCGCCCTCGGCGGGCAGCCAGGTGATCGTGCCCTGCGCCTTGGCGGTGACGGTCGTGGCGGGGCCGTGGCCGAGGGCGCCGTCGACGGTCTTGGTCTCGGTGAGGGTCGTCCTGCTGACGGTGGCGGTGGCGGGCGGGGTGCGGACGGCGGCGGCCGGGCCGGTGGCGTCGCCGCCGAAGCCGAGCGCGGCGGCCGTGACGGCGGCGGCGAGCAGGGCGGCGCCGGCGGTCCAGGCGACCGGGCGCACCAGCGACCGCCGGGGCCGCGACAGGGGTTCCGGTGTGCGGGCCATCCTGGTCACTTCCGCTTCCCGTTGCGGGGCAGCCGGTCCTGGCACGTGTCCATCGCCTTCCGGAACGCGGGGTCCTCCGGGTCGATCCGGCCGTCGGCCTTGAGCCTGAGGCCGCTGCCGGGCTCCGGGTCCGGCATGTCCACGCCGTTGTCGCGCATGCACTTGGCGAAGGCGCGCATCCGCTCCTCGTCCTCGGGGGTGAGCTCGCCGCGGTCCTTGAACGGGGCCAGCGAGCGGCAGGCGGCCATGGCCCTCTCGAACTCCGCCTTGCCCGCCTGGGCCTTGCCGATCACGCGCACGTTCCCGCCCGGCTCGGGGTCGGGCATGTCGACGCCGTGCTCGCGCATGCACGCGGCGAACTTCCTGCCCTGCTCCTCCGGGTCCGCCGTGGCGGCCGGGGAGGCGGAGGCCGTCGGCGCGGCCGAGGCGCTCGACACCGAGGCGACGCCGGTGGCGGGCTGCTGCGTCCCGCATCCCGCGGCCAGCGCGAGCAGGGCCACGGTGAGAAGTGTTCGTCTCATGCCCCCGACGGTGGCGGGCGCGGATCAGAGCAGGCTGGGAGCCGCCTGGGAACCAGGTAGGAGCACCGAGAACGTGGCGCCCCGGCCCGGCGCGGTGTCGACGTCCACGCTGCCGCCGTGAGCGCGCACGATGGCGGCGACGATGGCCAGGCCCAGGCCGTTGCCGCCGTCGGACCTGGATCGGCCCTGGCTGATCCGGTAGAGGCGGTCGAACAGGTGCGGGACGTGCTCGGGCGCGATGCCGGGGCCGGTGTCGGCGACCTCCAGCACGGCCCGCCCGGCCCGGCTGCCGACGCGGACGGTGACGGCTGCCTCGGGCGGGGTGTGGGTGAGGGCGTTGCCGATGAGGTTGGCCGCGACCTGCCGCAGCCGGGCCTCGTCGCCCAGGGCGGAGACGGGGGCCAGCGCGCCGCCCAGGCCGGCCAGCCTGACCTGCCGGTCGGGGACGCGGGCGCGGGCGTCGCGGATGGAGTCGGCCGCCACCGCCAGCAGGTCGACCGGCTTCCGGTCCAGCGGCCGTTCCTCGTCGAGCTGGGCGAGCGTGAGCAGGTCGTTGACCAGGACGCTCATCCTGGCGGCCTCGTCCTCGATGCGGCCCATCATCTCGCCGGTGTCGCCGCCTCCCCGGCGGTAGAGCTCGGCGAAGCCGCGTACGGAGGTGAGGGGGGTGCGCAGCTCGTGGGAGGCGTCGGCGAGGAAGCGGCGCATGCGGGCCTCGGAGGCGGTGCGGGCGGCGATCTCCGACTCGACGCGGTCGAGCATGACGTTCATGGCGGCGCCGAGGCGGCCGGCCTCGGTGTGCGGGTCGGGGGCGGGCACGCGGCTGGCGAAGTCGCCCCGGGTGATGTGGCCGGCCGTGCGCTCCATGCGGGTCAGGGGGCGCAGGCCGAGGCGTACCAGGGCGTCGCCGGCGAGTCCGAGCAGGAGCAGCACGAGCGCGCTGACGGCGGTGGCGATGGCGATGCTGGAGGTCCTGACCTGCTCGGCCTCGGCGAGCGACTGGGCGACCACCCACACGGTGCCGTCGGGCGACGGGGTGACGAGCACCCGCCAGGACGCGCCGGTCGTGCCGGGCACGGTGTACGGGGCGCCCACCCGCAACGTCTCGATCGCGGGGCCGGGGCTGCCCGCGCCGGGCGTCTGGGCGATGATGCTGCCGTCGGCGGCGAAGACGAGGATGCGGAGCTGGCTGGCGAACCGTTTGGCCAGCACACCGCTCTTCACGACCGCCCCCGACGGCTGGACCCGCTCCCCGCTGATCTTGCTGAGGCCGGTGAGCTCCTTGTCCACCCGGCCGACCATGGTGTTGTGCAGCAGCGTGATGCCGAACACGTTGGCCAGCACGAGCGCGACCGCGGTGAGGGCGAGGACGGCCATGACCAGGCGGGTGCGCAGCGTCCAGGTGGCGGGTCTCACCGGGGTGTCCTGAGCGTGTAGCCGAAGCCGCGCACGGTGTGGATGAGCTGCGGCTCCCACCGGTCGATCTTCTTGCGCAGGTAGTAGACGTACGACTCGACGATGCTGGAGTCGCCGTCGAAGTCGTAGCGCCAGACGCTGTCGAGGATCTGCGCCTTGCTGACGACGCGGCCGGCGTTGGCCATCAGATACTGCAGCAGGTTGAACTCGGTGGGCGACAGCTCGACCGGGACGCCGCCGCGCCGCACCTCGTGGGCGGCAGCGTCGAGCTCCAGGTCGGCGTAGCGCAGGACGTCGTCCGGCGGGGCCGGGGTGCGGCTGCGGCGCAGGATGGCGCGGATCCGCAGCACGACCTCCTCCAGGCTGAACGGCTTGGTCACGTAGTCGTCGGCGCCGAGCGTCAGCCCGCGCACCCGGTCCTCGACGGCGTCGCGGGCGGTCAGGAACAGCACCGGGACGCGCTCGCCGAGCCGCCCGGCGACCTCGAACCCGTCGATGTCCGCCAGCATGACGTCGAGCACCACCAGGTCGGGGTCGAACTCGCGGGCGGCAGCCACCGCCTCGGCGCCGGTCTCGGCGGTCCTGACCTCGAAGGAGACCAGGCGCAGCGTTTGCGAGAGCAGGGCGCGGATGTTGGGTTCGTCGTCGACGACGAGCACCCTGGCCGGACGGTCCATAAGCCAAGGAATACCTCAGGGACTTCAATGCCAGCTCAAAGCGGATTTAATCAGTTGCCGCCCCGGGGCGGCTCTTCCTAGCATCAGCCGCATGTTCGGCACCGTCTACATGCGCATGCGCCGCAGCCGGCCTCTGGCCCGCTAGCGGACGACTGAGCGCGTCCGCGGCGCGCCCGGGGCCCTTCGAGCTTCCCATCGACTCGAAGACCCGAGAGGGCGAAAGCTGTGGCGCAGAACTTCGCGCACGGAAACTATTCACACACCCAGAAGAAGGCCAGGAGCTCCGGCGGTGGCCGCACGCCCCGGGATCGGGCGCGGCGCGAGCTGTCGCAGAACTTCCTGGTCGACAGGCATGCCCTGGAGCTGGTGGTCAAGGCCGCCGCACCGGCCGGGCCCGTGCTGGAGCCCGGGGCGGGCGAGGGCGCGCTCACGCTGGCGCTGGCCGAGGCCGGGGCCCAGGTCACGGCCTACGAGATCGACCCCCGGCTGGCCGGCAGGCTGGCCTCCCGGACGCGCGACGATCCGCGGATCGACGTGGTCCGGGGCGACTTCACGGCGGCCCGCGCGCCCCGCGAGCCGTTCGCGGTCGTGGGCAACATCCCCTACGCGGTCACGTCGAGGATCGTCGACTGGTGCCTGCGGGCGCCGGGGCTGACCTCGGCTACCCTGCTCACCCAGCGGGAGTACGCCCGTAAGCGCACGGGCGACTACGGCCGCTGGAGCCTGGTCACGGTCGAGTCGTGGCCGTGGTTCGACTGGCGGCTGGGCGAGCGGGTCGGCCGGGAGAGCTTCCGGCCGGTCCCGTCGGTCGACTCGGCGATCCTGCGCGTCGAGCGCAGGCCGGAGCCGCTGGCCGGCTCGCGCCGCGACTATCAGGCGCTGGTCGAGCTGGGCTTCAGCGGGGTCGGCGGGTCGCTGCGCGCCTCGCTGCGGACGCGCTACGAGGGCGTGGACGCGGCGCTCGCCGCCGCGGGCGTGGCCCGCGACACCGTGGTCGGGTACGTGCGACCCGACCAGTGGATCACCCTGTACGACCGGCTGAGGTGAGGCCGCCCGGGCCCGCCGGGGTGGCGGGCCCGGTCAGGCCGGGCGCCTGCGGCTTGCGCCGGCCCCACGGCATGGCCAGCAGCAGCACCGGCAGCAGCACGATCGAGGCCCGCGACCAGTCGGCGTGCAGCACGCCCCACGCCTCGCCCCTGTACTGCGTCATGTAGATGTAGCCGTAGGCCGACCAGAGCGAGACGCCGAGGATGGCCGGCCAGGCGAACCGGGTCGGCCTGGCGACCAGGAACGGCATGAACCACAGCAGGTACTGGGCGCCGAGCCGGGGCGTGACGACCATGAAGATGAGCAGGATCGCGATCGTCATGTCGATCGGGTCGGCGCGCCGCCAGACCAGGATCGCGGCCACCACGCACGCGTAGATCAGGTAGGTGCCGAACGTCGCCAGGTCGGGCCGCAGGTCCCAGTGGCCGCCGGTGAAGTGCGGGGTCCAGCCCCACTCGCCGACGATCGGACGGATCGACTGGATGGTGCGGATGACCTCGGGGATCTGGTCGAACGCGGTGCCGGCGAACACCGGCAGCGTCACCAGGAAGAACAGCGGCACCGCGCCGGTCGTGAACAGCGCCACGATCCGGGAGCGCAGGTGGGGCAGCAGCAGCAGGAAGCCCGGGATCAGCCAGATGGGCCAGCTCTTGGCGCACAGGGCGAGCCCCATGAGGACGCCGGCCAGCGCGGCCCGCTTGAGGTCGGCCCGGTCCGTGGGGCCGGGCCGCAGCGCCTGGAGCACCATGCGCGGCAGGACCCGCAGCCCGCCTTCGGAGACGGCCTGGCGCACCCGGCCGACGGCGGCGTCGGTGACGCCCACCCGGTGCGGCGAGCCGGGGCCGCGCGCGACGACGAACGCGGCCACGCCGAACACCAGCGCCACCGGCTCGACCTGCCCGTGGATGGAGGCGACCAGCAGGGCCAGCGGGTTGAGCGCGTACTGGAAGGCGCGCAGCGACGCCTTCGGGCCGCCGGCGAGCTTGGCCACGAGCGGGATCAGCACGATGTCGGCGACCACGGTGACCAGGCGGCCGGCGTAGTCCCACGGGATGCCGAGCCAGAGCAGGATGCCGTAGACGTAGGGGATCGTGGGCAGGAAGTGCCAGCCGCCGTTGCTGGCCAGCACCGGATCCTCGCCGCGCAGCACGGCCTCGCCGGCCGGGCGGAAGCTGTTGACGTAGTCGACCGGCTGCCACTGGGTGTCGGTCGCCGCGGTGAAGAGCAGCAGGACCCGCACGGCGATCCCGACGAGGATCGCGACGAGCAGGGACGGCCGCCAGTCTCGCCACTGGGCGATCAGGGCGAGGACGACACCGGTGACGAGGACGACCCCCGTGAGGACTGCGTGTTCCATGGCGGAATCTAGAGTGCCGTACGCGCCCGCATGCTGCCACATTCTTATCCCCGACATGCCGGGTCGTACGGCGTCAGAACATGACTGTCTGTGCTGAACTTTTTCCATGGGGGGATCGCAGGTCAACCAGGCGCTGGTCAGGCTCTATTTCGAGGCACGGGAGGGGCCGGGGGACCCGGTGGCCGCCTGGGCGGAACTCACAGCCAACTCGGAGGTTTACCGCCGGGCGCGCGGCGGGCGGCGGGTGCCGCTGGACGACGGCACGGCCGCCGAGCTGGCCGCCGCCGCGATCGTGCACACCGCGTCCGAGCACGGCGCGGACCAGGTGGCGGCGCTGGCGACCGCGCCGCTGGCCGGGCTGGTGGCGGGGCTCGGCGGCGCGGTGCTGACCGAGCAGTCGAACGCGCCCGCGCAGATGCTCGGGTCGGGCTATCGCGGGCCGCGCCCGGAGGACTGGGCGCGCGCGTCGTACGTGCTGCTGTGGGGTGAGAACAACCGGACCGTACGCTCCCCCGACACGCCGTGGGTGATCGCCGGGCGCTACAAGGGGCAGAAGGTGGTGGCGATCGGCCCGCACCCGACGCGCCTGTCGGACGAGACGGTGGTGGTGCGGCCGGGCGCCGACGGGGCGCTGGCCATGGCGGTCGGGCACGTGCTGCTCAAGGAGTTCTACCTGGACCGGCCCGCGTTCGCCGCGCAGGCGCTGGCGGGCACCGACCTGCCGCTGCTGGTGCGGCTGCGCGAGCGCGGCGGCGCGCTGGTGCCGGGCGGGCTGCACGGGGGCTCGGCGGGGCGGCTGAGCCTGTACGGCGAGGAGGGGGCGGACGGCGTCGAGGTGCTGCTGCCCCGGTTCGACGCGGGCCCGGACGTGCTGCGGCGCGGGGTGCCGGCGACGTCCGAGGGCGGGCAGCTGGTGACGACGGTGTTCGACCTGCTGCTGGCGGTGTACGGGGTGGTCAGGCCGGGGCTGCCGGGCCGGTGGCCGTCGGGGTACGACGACCGGGACGAGCCGTACACGCCGGGCTGGCAGGAGGCGTGCACGGGCGTGGCCGCGTCGCGGGCGCTGAAGATCGCGCGCGAGCTGGGGGTGACGGCGGAGAAGACGGGCGGGCGGTGCATGGTGGTGCCCGGCCGGCTGGAGACGCCGCACGCCGACACGGCCTACCGGGCGATGCTGGCGCTGCTGGTGCTGACCGGGTGCCGCGAGGGGTGGGCGCAGCCGGCGGGCGGGACGGACATCCCGCTGGTGCCGTACCTGTGCCTGCACGCCTGCGGCGAGGACCGGGCGGACGTGGGGGCGCTGAGCTGGGCGTTCGGCGACGGGCTGTTCGAGCGGCGGACGGCGCGGTCGATGCTGCTGGAGGCGGTGGGCGACGGGCTGCCGATGGCGCCGCCGCCCCGCGTGCTCTGCCTGCCGAGGTGGATCTACCCGCTGCCGCCCGAGGTGGACCTGCTGATCGGGCCGGACGACCGGTGCGACCTGGCGCCGCCCGACCCCGGCCTGGTCGCCGACGCGGTGGCCAAGCTGTCGGCCGGGCACGCCGGTCACACGGGGCACGCCGGGCGGCCGGACGTGCCGGAGCCCGGCGGGCGGCGGATGCGGCTGCTGATCGACCACGCCTGGATGCACGAGTACGGCGAGGCCCTGCCCGTCTACCGCCCGCCGGGCGCCGGCCTGCCGATCAAGCCGACGCACCTGGTGCGGTGAGCCCTACTGGCGGTCCAGGTAGGCCCGGTGGCTGCGGGAGAACTCGTAACCGTTGTACTTGTCCCAGTTGATGGACCAGGTCATCAGGCCGCGCAGCCCCGGGTAGACCCCGCGCGGCTTGTACGGCCCGCAGTTCGTGCCCTTGGACAGGCAGTCGAACGCCTTCTGCACCTCCCCGACCGTGGTGAAGCCGTTGCCGGCGTTGGGCGAGGCGGGCAGGCCGATGGCGACCTTCTCCGGCGGCAGCGCCGGGAACCGGTTGGCCGCGTTGCCCATGATGGGGAAGCCGGCCAGCAGCATGTCCGTCATGGCCACGTGGAAGTCGTGGCCGCCCATCGTGTGGTACTGGTTGTCGAGCCCGGTGATCGGCCCGGAGTTGTAGTCCTGCACGTGCAGCAGGGTCAGGTCGTCGCGCATGGCGTGGATGACCGGCAGGTAGGAGGCGCTCCTGCGGTCGGCCGTGCCGTTCGGGCCGGGGCCGTAGAACTGGTAGCCGAGCTGGACGAAGAACGTCTCCGGGGCCATCGTCAGCACGAAGTCGGGCCCGTACCTGCTCTTGAGGGTCTTGAGCGCCTGGATGAGGTTGACGATCACCGGGGTGGTGGGGTTGGCGAGGTTGGTGTCGCCCTGGTTGAGGTAGAGGGAGTGGCCCTCGAAGTCGATGTCGAGGCCGTCGAGGCCGTAGCGGTCGATGATGGCGCTGACCGACTGGACGAACTTGTCGCGGGCGGCCGTGGTGGTGAGCTGGACCTGGCCGTTCTGGCCGCCGATGGAGATCAGCACCTTCTTGCCCTGGGCCTGCTTGGCGTCG
Source organism: Nonomuraea sp. NPDC003214 (assembly GCF_053590035.1). Taxonomy (NCBI): domain Bacteria; kingdom Bacillati; phylum Actinomycetota; class Actinomycetes; order Streptosporangiales; family Streptosporangiaceae; genus Nonomuraea; species Nonomuraea sp. NPDC003214. Next base: position 13,656 of record NZ_JBSFSX010000001.1, read on the forward strand.
ATGGCGGCGATGAAGTCGGCCTCGGGCTCGACGTTGGGGCACTCGGCCACCGGGCACTGGCTGAAGCGGATGTCGCCGGAGGTCACCGAGGTGGGCTCGCCGAAGGCCAGGTTGATGATGTCCCATTCGGCGGGGACGTCGCTCATGCGGATGTAGCCGGAGCCGTTGGCGAACGAGGCGTGCAGGTAGCCGACCATGACCCGTTCGGGCAGGTCGCCGCCGTCACCGCCGCCCACCGTGGTGGTGCCGGTCACCTCGCCGGTGTACGGGGAGCAGTTGCCGGCGGCGTCGCAGGCGCGGACCTTGAAGCGGTAGGCCGTCTGGGGGGTCAGGCCGGTGGCCGTGTGGGTGGTGCCGGTCGTGGCGGCGGGGGCGCCGCCGTTGCGTGAGACCTCGTAGCGGGCGACGCTCCCGGAGTTGTCGGTCGAGGCGCTCCAGGTGGCGGTGAGGCTCGTGCTGGTGGCGTTGCCGACGGCGAGGTTGCCGGGCGTGCTCGGCGCCTCGGTGTCGGGCTGGCCGCCGGGGCCGTCGAGGATCACGTCGTCGAGCAGGTACGCGCCGGTGCCGTACCAGCCGTTGACGTGGATGGCGACGCTGGTGGTGGTCGCGCCGGTGGTGAAGGAGGTCTTCAGCTGCTGCCACTGGGCGCCGGGCTGGCCCCAGGTGCTGGCGTTCACGCCGGTGCCGGTCGCGCCCAGGAAGACGTAGCCGCCCTGGACCCAGGCGGAGAGCTGGTAGGCAGTGCTGGGCTGGACGGTGATCGTCTGCTGACAGCGGGCGAAGTCGGCGCCGGCGGGGGTGCCGCGGACGGCGCCGGCGCCGCCGTGCACCGGGGAGGAGACGGCCTCGGCCGACGAGCAGGTCCAGCCGGACAGGCCCGACTCGAAGCCGGGGTTCAGCACGATGTTCGCGGCCAGGGCGGAGGTGGGGTGGAGGGCGGTCAGGCCCAGCGCGAGGGCGGCCGCCGCCGCGAACCCTCGGAACTTCATGGTGATCCTTCCTTGTCTGGCATGAGAAAGGGAGGGCGCCGGCAGGTGTGGCGCCCTCCCCCGTCGATCACCTGCCGGTCAGAAGCCGGCGGTGGTCTTCGTGAACTCCCACTCCGTCTGGGCGATGCCGCTGCAGTGAGCGGTGACGCCGCCGCCCGGGCAGGGGCGGTCGCGGTTGACGGCCCAGTAGGCGAGCCTGGTCAGGCCCTTGGACAGGGCCCAGTCGCGGATCTGCGTCCAGATCGCCGGCGAGGTCAGCTCCCGCTGGTCGGACAGGCCGTTCATGCCGGAGATGCCCATGTGCGCGTACGCCTGCGCGTCGGTCCAGCCGTAGGCGTTCTTGAGCGCGGTCTTCAGGCCCTCGGAGGCGTTGACCGTGTCCTGGTACATGTTGGAGCCGCCGAAGTCGAACGGCATGATCGTGAAGTTGTCGATCGGCACGCCCAGGGCCTTGGCCTGGTTGATCAGCCGGACGCCGTGGGCGTTGGGGCCGGTCCTGGTGGTGCCGAAGGTGACCACGATCTTGACGTTCGGGTTGTTCTGCTTGACGATCTTGAGGCCGTTCAGGATGCGGTCCTGGACGGTGTAGTTCTCGAACTCGTCGGTGTTCTCGATGTCGAAGTCCACCACGGCGGGCCCGACGGCGTTGATGACCTGCTGCACCGCGCCGGCGAACGCCTGCGGCGTGGAGCAGTTCGGGCCGAGCTTGTTGCCCGACCAGCCGCCGAAGGACACCTGGACGCTGCCGCCCTTGGACTTGATCGTGGAGATCGCCTGGGCGTCGGCGCCGCCGGTCAGCGGCCGGTTGCCGTCCCACGCCGGGTTGCAGCCGCCGCTGGCCAGGATGAAGGCCATGGTGAACGACTTGACGCCGGTGGCGTCCATGACGGTGCCCGGGTTGGGCGGGCTGCCCCAGCCCATGTAGAGGTAGGGCGCGCCGGGCATCCTGGTCGGGTCCGGCTGGCCGGGGCCGTCGGGCGTGGTGACGGTGACCGCGTTGCTGGCGGCCGACACGTTCCCGGCGGCGTCGCGGGCCCGGACCGTGTAGGTGTAGGAGGTGTTCGGGGTGCGGCCGGTGTCGGTGAAAGACGTGCCCGTCGCGGTCGACACCAGCGTGCTGCCCCGGTAGACGTCGTAGCCGCTGACGGCCACGTTGTCCGTGGAGGCGTTCCAGGCCAGCGAGACGCTGGTCGTGGTGGTGCCGGTCGAGCGCAGGTTGGCCGGCACCGACGGCGCCTGGGTGTCGTTGCCGCCTCCGGTGGCCGTCTTCCACAGCGCGGGCACGTTCGGCGGCTCCCAGCCGGGCAGGGAGGTGTGGCTCTGGATCGCCTCGTAGTCGGCGCCGTTGTGGGTGACGCGGGTGCCGGCGGTGTAGGCCGTCCACGCGGCCCAGGCCGGGTAGGCGGCGGTGGCGGCGCTCGTGGCGCTGCCGGTGGCGCCGTAGGCGGCCGGGCTGATCGCGGCCACCCCGGACGCGGTCAGCGCCGCTGAGGTGAGCAGGGCGAGGGACAGGCGACGGATTCTCATGGCATTCCCCGGAGGTGCGGCTTGACGGTCCTGGAGAAGTTCCAGTTGTGGCTGGCGTCCCAGTTGATGGACCAGGTCATCGCGCCCCGGATGCCCGGGTAGGCGCGCGGCGGCCGGAAGGTCCCGCAGTTGGTCAGCTTGGCCAGGCAGTCGAGCGCCTGGTTGACGAGCGTGGGCGACACGATGCCGCCGCCCGCCGCGCCCGGCCCGGCGGGCAGCCCCAGGGCCACCTGGTCGGGGCGCAGGCCGTTCTCCAGCTGGATGCAGGCGAGCGCGGTCATGAAGTTGACCGAGCCCTGCGAGTACGCCTGCGACTGGTCGCAGCCGAGCATGGAGCCGGAGTTGTAGAACTGCGTGTGGACGACGGTGAGGATGTCCTTGATGTTCAGCGCGAGCTTGAAGTACTCCATCCCGGTCGACTGCATGTCGATGGTCTGGGGGGCCATCGTGATGATGAGGTCCGCGCCGGCCTTGGCGCGCAGCGAGCGCAGGGCCTGGCCCATGTAGGTGGCGTTGAGGCCGTTCTCCAGGTCGATGTCGACGCCGTCGAACCCGTAGCTCTGCATGAGCCCGTACACCGAGTCGGCGAACCTGGTGGCGGCGGCCGCGCTGGCGACCTGCACCCGGCCGGCCTCGCCGCCGACGGACAGGATGACCTTCTTGCCGCGCTGCTGCAGCGCCCGCACGTCGGCCCTGAACTGGGCGTCGGTGTAGCCGCCGACGGCGCCGGCCAGGGCCGGGTCGAGCGAGAAGACGACCTCGCCGGCCGTGGAGGTGGCCTCGCCGAACGCGATCGCGATCAGGTCGTAGTCGTCCGGCACCTGGGAGAGCTTCAGCTCGGTGGCGGCGTTGACGAAGTTGTGCCAGTAGCCGGTGAGGAAGTGCTTGGGCAGCGGGCCGGGGTTGCCGGTGTCGCAGCCGGTCGTGGTGGCGGTGACGGGGTCGCTGGCCGCCGACTCACCCTGGTCGTTGTACGCCTTGACCGTGTAGGTGTGCGGCTCGCAGGTGCCCAGGCCGCTGATCGTGGCGCTGGTGGAGCTGACTGTGGCCTTGACAGCGGCGCCCTCGTACACGCGGTAGCCGGTGACGGTTCCGCTTGAGGCGCCCCACGTCAGCGCGATGCTGTTGTCGGTGCTGGTGGCCTGGACGGCGCCGGGCTTGCCGGGCGCGCCGGGCTGGTTGTCGCCGCCGCCGCACGGCGCGCCGTTGAGCGTGCAGTTGGTGATGCCGGGGAAGTTGCCGGGCGTGCCGTTGAAGCCGAAGCTGGCGCTCGCCCCGGCGGCCAGGTTGCCTGCCCAGCTCGGGTTCGTGAACGTGTAGTGCTGGCCATTCCTGGACATGTTGGCGTTCCAGGCGGACGGGATCGTGAAGCCGGCCGGCACGTCGAACTGGACGTTCCAGCCGTTCATGGCGGTGGTGGTGCCGTTGGTGATGGTCACCTTGCCTTCGAAGCCGGAGCCCCAGTCGGAGACCTTGGCGAAGGTGGCGGTGGCCGAGGCGGCCTGGGCGGGGAGCGCGATGAGGCTGACGGCGAGAGTCGCGAGGGCTACGAGGATGACGCGAGGTTTCACATGTCGTCCTTCTGGATGATGTGCCGTACGGCTCGCGCCGGGGGGTGAGAACGCGAGCCGTACGGCACAGCCCGCAGCGGCGAGGCGCGGGCTCCTGGGGGGTGTCACGCGGGTCATGATTTCTTTTAGGAAAGTTTCCTAAGAGTTGCCGTGATCGTAGCTTTGACACCGATGCCTTACAAGACCCAAAGCAGTTCCCCAGGTTAAGGACGCCGATAATGCCTTAATTGGCCTTTCCGGTATTACGGCTGCTGGGTGATGCGGACGTCGTCGACAGCCGCCTCCACCAGGGAGGCAGTGCCGGCGTCGGCCGCTTCGACGACGATGCGGACCGTCTGCCCGGCGAAGGCGTTCAGGTTCGCGGTCGCCACGCTCCAGGCGGCGTCACGGTCGGTGGCCGCGCCCGCCTGGTTCACCACCGTGGCCGTGGTGGCGCCCACCACCCTGACCCGGAAGTAGTCCGCGCTCGACGCGTTCGAGCCGTGCGCGAGATACCAGGAAAGGGACAGGCCGAGCGTGCCCGAGGCCGGCAGCGTGATCGGCGGCGACTGGATCGACGTCACGCCGCCGTCGATGTCGTACGTCCCGGCCGAGCCGCCCAACCGGCCCGTCACCAGGTCGTTCGAGCCGCTGACCGTGGTGCCGAGCTGCTTGACGCCCGAGGAGTCCGTCTGCTCCGGGTCACCGCGCTCCCACTGCCCGGCCGTCGCCGTGTCCGTGCCGCCCGGATTCGCCGTCCAGCCCGTGGCCGTCTCGAACGTGTCGGAGTAGACGGTCACCGGCGGGGTGCCGGTGCCGCAGTACTGGGCCTCCTTGCCGATCACCCGGTAGACGCAGTCGGCGCTCTCCAGGAACAGCAGCACCGCCTCCCGGTTGCGCGTCGTCTGCGGCACGATCTGCTCGTCCGGCGGGTAGAAGCCGGGGCTGGCGCCCCTCGGGTACATCTCGAACGTGTAGCTGAAGATCTTGTAGACGCCCCACATCCAGTCGTTGATCGTGCCGTCGGTGATGTAGAGGTCACTGGACTGCTCGGGCGTGTAGCCGTTGCTGGCGGCCATGCTCCGCCCCAGCGTCGCGTGCGCGTCCCGGTCGTCCTGCGTCAGGCCGGGCGCCGTGTCGTTGTAGGTGTAGCCGTACGGCCACAGCACCAGCTCGCTGTAGGTGTGCCAGTCGAGGTGCGCCTTGATCTGCTGCACGCCGCCCACGACCCGGCCGCGCACCCAGTTCGCCGCCGCGCTCACCTCGGGCGCCGACTCGGCCGACGGGCCCCGGTACGTCTCGCTCGACGTCGAGCCGGACGAGCCGCCGCAGCAGCCCCACTGGTAGGCCCAGTTGCGGTTCAGGTCGGTGCCGACGGCCGAGGAGCCGCTGTTCGGCTGCCTGTTCTTGCGCCAGGACCGGTAGCTGCCGGTGGCGATGTCGTACTCGCCGCCGTCCGGGTTGAGGTCCGGCATGATCCAGATCTCCCGCGTGTTCACCAGGTTCGTGATCCGCGAGTCCGTGCCGTACCCGTCGGTCAGCAGGTCCATCATGTACAGGGCCATCTCGACGGTGAGGTGCTCGCGCGCGTGCTGGTGCGCGGTGAACAGCACCTCCGGCTCGGCCTCGTCCGTCGCCACGTTGTCGCTGATCTTGACGCCCACGAGCTGCCGGCCCTGGTACGAGGTCCCGTACGTGAACGTGCTGACCAGCCCGGGATGGTCGGCCGCCAGGTCCTGGATGAACGCGATCATCTCCGCGTACGTGTGGTACCCGGAGTCCGCGGGCGGGAAGTCAGCCACCCGCGCCCGGGCCGGGGGTAACGGGCCGGGCGCCTCCGTCACCCGGTAGCCGAGCTTCCGGATCGCGGACACCTCGGCTTCCGTGGCGGTGACCAGGACCGAGTCCTTCGTCACCTCGTCGATCGCGGCCCCGGTCGCGGCGACCGCGCTGCGCTCCCGCGCGTCCGCCGGGCCCTGCACCCGGTACTGCTTGTTCGCCGGCGGCTCCGCGGTCGCTCCCGCCCCGGTCGCGCCGGTCAGGCAGATCAGACCCAGGACGGCGAGCAGGATGACTAATCGGCGTTTCACCTTCGTCCTCCCAGGCGCGTGGGCTCGGTGTTGACACGCGCCTGAACTGAGAGTGAAGACGACGGCCCGGCTAGGAAAGGCCCAAATCCGGCGGGAACGGCACCAGTGTCTCCTCCAGTGGCTTGCGCGCCAGGTCGGGCACCCGCACGCCGGGGGCCGCGTAGCCCACCGGGAACAGGATGTAGGGCCGCTCGCTGGCCGGGCGCTCGCAGATCTCCGTCAGGAACGCCATCGGGTTCGGCGTGTGCGTCAGCGTCGACAGGCCCATGGAGTGCAGCGCCGCGATGAACAGGCCGCAGGCGATGCCCACGCTCTCGTTGACGTAGTAGTGCTTGACCCGGGAGCCGTCGGGGCGGACCCCGTACTTCTGCGCGAAGCACACCACCAGCCAGGGCGCCACCTCCAGGTAGCCCTTGTCGGAGTTCGTCTCCAGCGGGGCCAGCGCCTCACGCCACTCCGGGGGCAGCCGGCCGCCCTCGTAGTTCTGGCGCTCCTCCACCTCGGCGGCCTCGCGGATGCGCTTCCTGGTCTCCCGGTCGCCGATCACCACGAACGTCCACGGCTGCTGGTGCGCGCCCGACGGCGCCGTCCCGGCCGCCCGCACGGCCAGCTCCACGGCCTCGTACGGGACCGGCTCGTCGCTGAACATGCGGACGCTGCGCCGGGAGTCGGCGAACGCGTAGAACTCCTCGCCGCGCCTGATCATCTCTTCGGGGGTGTAGCGGGGTGGGGCATAAGGGATGAAAGAGTGCTCCATGACCCCGCAGTCTCCGTACGCCTCGCTTCTGCGACAACAGGGGGCCGTCTATGCTGCACGTTTCGACACGAAATTTCGGCTTAAGGTGGCAAATATGCCAGCACGGCGTCACGGACTGGACGAACTGGACCTTCGGCTGCTGCGCCTCCTCGCCGAGCGGCCCCGCGCCGGGCTCCTGGAGATCGCCCGCCTGCTCGGCGTCGCCCGCGGCACCGTCCAGGCGCGCCTCGACCGCCTCACCGCCGACGGCGTCGTCACCGGCTTCGGCCCCGCCCTCTCCCCCGCCGCCCTCGGCTACCCCGTCCAGGCGTTCACCACCCTGGAGGTCGAGCAGGCCGCCCGCGCGCACATCTCCGAAGCGCTCCACGCCATGCCCGAACTCCTGGAAGCCCACATCGTCACCGGCCCCGGCGACGTCTGGTGCCGCATCGCCGGCCGCGACAACGAACACGTCCAGCAGGTCATCGACAGCATGCTCGCCATCCCGGGCGTCCGCCGCAGCACCACCGTCATCACCCTCTCCACCGTCGTCCCCCACCGCGTCCACCCCCTCGCCGCCCACCGATTCCCCGGAACCCCCTGAGCGAGGCACTTCACCTGGCACCACCCGACAACGTCCCGGCGATCACGGACCGGTCCGAGGCGGCAAGGACGTGGTGCCGGCCTCGCCGAGTTCGCGCAGCAGCTCCGGGCCGGGGTCGAGGCGCGGCCGGTGCTGAAGCTGCTCGTGCGGTCGTTGAAGGTCAGCTCGGCGGTCATCATCCTGCTGCCGGGGCCCAACTCGCTGTTCGTGCTGACGCTGGCCGCGCAGCGGGGGGTGCGCGAGGGCTATCGGGCCGCGGCCGGGGTGTTCGTGGGCGACACGGTGCTCATGGCGCTGGCCGCCGTCGGGGCGGCCTCGCTGCTGAAGTCGTCGCCGCTGCTGTTCTCCGTCGTGAAGTACGCCGGCGCCGGCTACCTGGTCTGGATCGGGTTCCAGATGCTGCGCGGGGCGTGGCGGGCCTGGCGTGACCCGTCGCCCGCCGGGGCCGCGGCGGAGGTGCGGCCGGTGCGCGACCCTCGGCCGTTCCGCAAGGCGCTCGCCATCAGCCTGCTCAACCCGAAGGCCATCCTGTTCTTCATCTCGTTCTTCGTGCAGTTCGTGGACCCCGGTTATGCGACCCCGGCGCTGTCGTTCCTCATCCTGGGGGCGATCATCCAGGTGTTCAGCCTGCTCTACCTGACGGCGCTGATCTTCGGCGGGAGCTTCCTGGCGGCGCAGTTCCGCTCGCGCAGGCGGCTGAGCGCCGGGCTGACGTCGGGCGTGGGGGCGCTGTTCGTCGGGTTCGGGGCCAAGCTGGCCACGACGTCACTCGGCTGAGACTCTTTCCCAAGAAGTATGGCGGCCCCGACATGCGGTAACGGCCGGCCGTCCGGTGGAACGCGGCAAAACAGGCCGTCGCGGCCCGGGACCTCAGGTACGGTAAGCCACCGGTAAGTGACCGGCAACCCGCCGGTGCGATCGTCTCAGGCGTCAGGGTGACCGCCAGGTGACATCGAGCGGCCCATCCGGCAAGCCTGCCAGCCCGCAAGCCCGGGTAGTGCCCCGGCCATCGGCCTATCAGCGGAGTCAGCGTTGAATCATCCACCCGTGACCCTGCCCCGTCTCACCGCCCTCGCCCGCCAGGCGGCGCCCCGGCTGCTCGAAGCCGTGGTGGCGCCGATGGCGGTGTTCTACCTGGCGATGGTCGTGCTGGGGCTGCAGTGGGCGCTCATCCTGACGTGCGCCTGGGTGTACGGGGGCGTGGCGTGGCGGCTGATCAGGCGGATCCCGGTGCCGGCGACGATGCTGCTGGCCGCCGCCGCGATCACGTTGCGGACGATCGTCGGCCTGTGGACCGGCACCTGGATGTGGTACTTCATCCAGCCCGAGCTCGGCACGATCTGCATCAGCATGGCCTTCCTCGCCTCCGTACGGCTCAACCGGCCCCTCGTGCAGAAGCTCACCCTCGACTACATCCACCTGCCGAACGCGGTGCTCAGGCACGAGCGGGTCCGCCGCTTCTTCGCCAGGATCACGCTGCTGTGGGCGTTCGTGCTGCTGGCCAACTCGACGGTGAGCATCGCGCTGGCCGTGTACGAGTCGCTGGCGGGATCGCTCGGCGGGTTCATGCTGCTGCGCACCTCAGCGGTGGCCGTGATGAGCGGTCTGGCGATCGCCGTCTCGGTCTTCGCGTTCAAGCGGGTGCTGCGGCGGCTGCACGTCGCCCACGGCTAGCCTCTCCACCAGCACGAACGCTCCGCACATCCCGATCACCAGCCCCGTCAGCGTGGTGAACAGCTCCACCAGCCCCGCCGCCGCCTCGATCTCGACGCCGAGCGGGCCGCCCACGATCATCACGATCAGCGCGTACAGGCCCCAGCCGAACATCGCCCCCGAGCCCAGCCAGCCCGCCGCCAGCGGCTGCCAGAACGGCCTGCGCCCGCTCCCCCGCACGACGACCAGCAGCGCCGCCCCGGCCGCGATCGCCAGCCCGCCCTTCAGCACGCCCTGCGCGGCCGCCACCGCCGACAGCCCGCCGCCCAGCGCCCAGACGATCCGCGTCCCGCCGAGCAGCGCGACCACCAGCAGCGCGCCCCACCCGACGACGAGCTGGAACGGCTTCGTCGCCGGCGCGGGACCGTACCCGATCGGGGTGGAGAAGAGGGCGGGCCAGCGGTCGCGCGCGTACAGCACGAACGCCGTCAGCAGGCCCGCGCCCTGGCCGAAGAAACCGGCGTAGACGGTCAGGTAGACCCACGGCTCGATCGGGCCGCCGTTCGCGAACACCCCCACGCCCTCCAGCCCCAGGCCCAGCGGCGCGGTCAGCATCACCACCGACAGCAGGCCCGTGCCCACCCACAGCGGCAGCAGCACCAGCCAGGCGGGCAACCGCATCCCCCACCGCATCGTGAACGCCAGCGCCAGCACCAGGGCCACGGCGTCCATGCCGAACGTCAGCGCGTTCATGCCGAGCATGGTGGAGGTGCCCATGAGGTTCGGGTCCGTGACGCCCAGCGAACTGCCGGTCAGCCAGAGGATCTTGATGGTGAGGTAGGGCAGCATGGCGGCGATCGCCACGAGCGCCGCGGTGATCCGGCCGATTCCGGCCCTCGGAGTCGTCATGCCCCGACCCTCCCCCGGCCCCGCCCCTCGCGCCTCCCGCCCCCAGGGGACCCCCCTCCCCCCTCCGGGGGACCCGCCCCCGCAGGCCCCGACGGTGGGGTCAGGGTCAGCACCTGAGCTCGCGGTGCTGCTGTCCTCAGCGGCGGACGCGGCCCCCGCCGTAGGGGCCCGCAGGGCGGTGGCCGGCGGGGTGCCGCTCGGCGGTGGGGGGTCGCGTACGGAGGAAGGTCAGGGGAGGGTGGCGGTCAGGGTCCAGCCTTGGGCGGTGGGGCCGGCGGTGAGGGTACCGTCGGCGAGGCGGACGCGTTCGCGGAGCCCGGCGAGGCCGAGGCCGCCGCCGATCGGGACGGCGGGGCGGGGGCCGGTGGCGGGGCCGTTGCGGACGGTGACGCGGTGGGGGCCGATCTCGACGGTGACGGCGGCGCCCGGGGCGTGTTTGGCCGCGTTGGTGAGACCTTCCTGGACGACGGCGTGGGCCAGCTCGGGGACGGGGCCGGTGAGGTCGAGGGTGATGCGCATGCCGGAGGCGCGGGCGCGTTCGACCAGGGCGGTGACGTCCTCGTGGACGGGGACGAGCGGCGCGGTGTCGGCGTCGTCGCGGAGCACGCCGATGATCTGGTGGAGCCGTTCGGTGGCGTCGGCGGCGGCGAGGCGGAGTTCGCCGGCTGCCTTGACCTGGGCGGGGTCGAGGTTGGGCGACATCTCGAGCCCGGCGGCGCGCACGGCGATGAGGGCGAGGTCGTGGCCGAGGGAGTCGTGCATGTCGCGGGCGATCCTGGCGCGTTCGCGCAGGCGGGCCTGTTCGGCGGTGGAGTGGCGGGCCTGGGCGCGTTGCTGGAGGAGGCGGCGGCGCAGGAGCCCCAGCAGGTACGGCACGGCGTAGGTGCCAGCGAGGCCGGAGGTCATGGTGACCCAGAGGGCGAGGGTGCCGCCTCTGGTCAGGACGAGGACGACGCCGATGCCGGTGGCGACGGCGGCCAGGGCGAGGGCGGGCCAGACGCGGGGCAGCCGCCGTCCGGTCAGGTACGCGTACCACATGACGAACGGCGAGACCGGCAGGAGCGGGAGGATCTTGACCCCGCTGGACGGCGGCGAGAGCCAGGTGAGGTCGCTGGTGGCGAAGCCTTCGCGGAAGTCCCACGGCCCGAACGGCAGCAGCAGCGCGACGGCGGCGAGCGGCCACGGCCGGCCGACGAGGACGACCACGCCCATCAGCGCGATGCGGGGCACGGTGACCAGGGCGAAGGCGGGCAGGCCGTCGAGCGGGTCGGGGCCCATGATGGAGACCGCGATTGACAGCAGGCACCAGAGGAGCACGTCCCGGATCACCTGTTGACGGTTCGCGCGGCGCAGTCGTTTCACGGGTCCGAAGCTACCGGCGGCGCACGACCGGCCGGTGCCGCCGATGGTCGGTGCGGGACCCTGACGAAAGTCAGGGGTGGTGCGCCGACCCCCGGTTCGGGTGGGGCTAGCACCACCACAAAGGCGGATACCTCCACTCCTGTGCCGGGCTTCCTGAACCGGTTTGATCGAAGCAGGTCGCAGGCCGCCCCTGACGAAAGTCGGGGGTGGTGCATGCCGATCGGCCGATGTGCCGGCACCCGCGGGGTTCCTAGTTTCGGAGTGCGCTGGCCCTGACCCGGCTCGGGGAAGGGCCCGCGTTCGACCGGGGGCATCCCCGATGTCCCGTCGTCCCTCACGCCACCAGGCTTGAGAGCGCTCCTGACTGATCGGAGAACACACTGATGTCCCACACCATCCTGGAGTGGCTCCAGCAGGTGATGTCGTCACCGTGGCTGTACGTCGCCCTGTTCGCGCTGGCCCTGCTCGACGGGTTCTTCCCTGTCGTGCCCGCGGAGACCTCGGTCATCACGGCCGGGGTGTTCGCGGCGACCGGGCAGACGAACCTGGCGCTGGTCATCGTGGTGGCGGCGCTCGGCGCGTTCTGCGGCGACCACATCTCCTACCTGCTGGGCCACAAGGGCGGCGGCAGGCTGCGGGAGCGCAAGGCGTTCGTGTGGGCGCGCGGCGCGCTGGCCGAGCGTGGCGGGCTGGTGCTGGTCGTGGCCCGGTACATCCCGGGCGGGCGGACGGCGACGACGCTCACGATGGGCGCGGTGCGCTATCCGCTGCGGTCGTTCACGTTCTTCGACTCGATCGCGGCGGTCTCGTGGGGCGTCTATTCGGGGCTGATCGGGTTCTTCGGCGGGATGGCGTTCGAGAACGACCCGATCAAGGGTCTGCTGCTCGGCCTGGGCATCGCGCTGTCGGTCACGGCCGTCGTGGAGATCGTCCGGTGGGTCAGGAAGCGGCGCGCCATCAAGGCTTCTCCCGAGCGCCTTCCGGCGGACACGTCCGTTTGACCCTTTTTGGCGACTATCCAGGTTGAAAGGAGTGGGCATGACTGTGCTGGCCGCGGTGATCGCCCTGATCGGTTCGCTGTTCTTCGCGCTGGGAGCCGCGTTGCAGCAGTTCGAAGCGGTCGGCACGGCCAAGCCCGGCCTGCTCGCCCTGCTCCGGCGGCCGCGCTGGCTCATCGGCGGCGCGTCGATCCTGGTGGGAGGCGGGTTGCACATCGTGGCGCTCGGCCTCGGCCCGCTGACGGTCGTCCAGCCGATGGGCGTGGCGAGCCTGCTGTTCGCGCTGCCGATCGCCGCCACGCTGCACGGCCGCAGGCCGGAGCGGCGGGAGCTGGCCGCGGCGGGCGTGGTGGCCGCGGGGCTGATCGGGCTGGTGCTGCTGGTGCCGGAGTCCGACGGCCCGACCAGGCTCGACCCGACCGGCGTGCTCACGCTGCTCGGCGTCGCCGGGGTGGCGGCGGTGCTGCTGTGGGCGGGGTCGAAGGCCGCCTCCCACGCGGGCCGGGCCGCGCTCCTGGCGACGGCCTCGGGGGTCCTCTACGGCGCCACCGCCACGCTCCTGCGGGTGCTCGTCGACGGCGGCTGGAACTGGTGGTACCTGCTGGCGCTGCCGGTCCCGGCGCTGCTGGCGCTGATGATGCTGCAGCGCGCCTACGCCGTCGGCCACTTCGGGGTGTCCTTCGCCTCGCTGCAGATCGCCGACCCGCTCACCGCCGTCGCGTTCGGCGCGCTGCTGCTCGGTGAGCCGGTGCCGACGGGGGTCCTGCCGATCGCGGCGGCGGCGCTGACCGCCGCCGGAACCATCGCCCTGGCCCGCACCACTCCGCTGGAGGCCAGGACATGACCGCCACAGCGCGCACCACACACGTGAAGCTCCTCCAACCTCGACACAACGGAGTCACCACCATGGCCATGCCCCTGCACGCGGTCGACGACTCGGCCGCCCTCGTCCCGGTCCCCGCCCGCCCGCGCCGCATCCTGATCTCCACCGACACCTACCCGCCCGACGTGAACGGCGCCGCCTACTTCACCCACCGGCTGGCCACCGGCCTGGCCGAGCGCGGCAACGAGGTGCACGTGGTGTGCCAGTCGGACCTGGGCCCGGCCAGCGCGGACGTGGTCGACGGGGTGATCGTGCACCGGCTGCGCTCGGCCCCGGTGCTGGTCCACCCGACCATGCGGGTGACCGTCCCGACGCGGCTGGACCGGCTCGTCGCCGCGATCGAGCCGGACGTGCTGCACACGCAGGGCCACTTCGTCGTCGGCCGGGCGGCCATCGCCGCGGCCCGCCGCCGCGACATCCCGGTGGTGGCGACCAACCACTTCATGCCGGACAACCTCTTCCAGTTCGGCCACATCCCGGAGCGGCTGCGGGCCAAGGCCGGGCGGCTGGCCTGGCGCGACTTCGGCCGGATCTTCGGCAAGGCCGACCACATCACGACGCCGACGCCGCTGGCCGCCAAGCTGCTGAGCGACCAGGGCTTCACCCGCGAGGTGGAGGCGGTGTCGTGCGGCATCGACCTGGCCCGGTTCCAGCCTCGGGCGGAGCCGAAGGCGTGGGCGCGCAAGGCGTTCGGGCTGCCGGACCGGCCCACGGTCCTGTTCGTCGGCCGGCTCGACGAGGAGAAGCGGCTCGACGAGATCGTCCGCGCGCTCCCGTACGTGCTGAACGACACCGACGCGCAGGTGGCGTTCGTCGGCAAGGGCAACCAGCGGGAGGTGCTGGAGCGGCTGGCCCGACGCATCGGGGTGGGCGAGCGGACGTTCTTCCTCGGCTTCGTGCCTGACGAGAGCATGCCGCAGGCGTTCGCCGCGGCCGACGTGTTCGCCATGCCGGGCATCGCCGAGCTGCAGAGCATCGCCACGCTGGAGGCGATGGCGTCGGGGCTGCCGGTGGTGGCGGCCGACGCGATGGCGCTGCCGCACCTGGTGGCGGGCAACGGCTACCTGTACGAGCCGGGCGACGTGATGGCGCTGGCCCGGCACCTGTCCGGCATCCTCTCGGACGACGCGCTGCGGGAGCGGCTGGGCAGGGCCAGCCGCGAGCTGGCGCTCACCCACGATCACCAGACGTCGCTCGCCCGGTTCGAGCAGATCTATGACGAGGTCACGCGATGACATCCAGGCAGGACGCCCCGCAGGGCGCGATCGGGTTCGCCGTCGGCGGGACGGTGGCGGGGGCGCTGGTCGCCGTGCTCGCCCTCGGTTACGCGCAGCTCGCGCTGCCGTCGCAGCCGCTGCTGAGCGACTACGCGCTGGTGCCCGGCGGGCTGCTGCCCGTGCTGGCCGGCATGCTGGCGCTCGCGGGGGCGTGCCTGACGCTGGCGTACGGGCTGGCCGTACGGGAGCCGGGGCGCACGGCGGCGACCAGGGTGCTGCTGCTGGCTGCGGCGGCCGGGCTGATGATGAGCGCGGTCTTCCCCACCGATCCGGGCGGGTCGGAGATCGGCACGCTGACCGGGGAGATCCACCGGTGGGCCGCCGCCGTCGTGTTCACCACGCTGCCGGTGGCCGGGTGGTCGCTGGCGCGGGGCCGGGAGGCGCTGCCGCGCTGGAACGCGGTCCGGGCGCTGAGCCTGACGTCCGTGGTCGCGCTGGCCGTCTACCTGGCGGCGCACCCCGCCTCGTTCACCTCGGCGTGGATCGGCGGCGCCGGCTACTACGGCCTGCTGGAGCGGGCGCTGGTGGTGGCCGAGATCGCGCTGATCGTCGCCATGGCGGTGGCCGCGGGCGGGCGCGCCGTCGCCGCCCGGACGCCGGTTCCCGCCCCGGCGGCCGAGCCGGTGCGTCCGCCGCAGGAGAGCGAGCGGCTGGTCGCCTGATCAGCGCGGACGACCGGCATGGTTAGACGGGCGGCGAACCGTTGCCGGGCTAGCGTGATCACATGCTCGTCACACGTCATTCCGAAGCCTGTTCCGTGCTCGCCGACTCCCGGTACGTGCCGCCGCCCGTGCGGCAGGGCGCGCCGGTGGGAACGCTCGCCTGGCTGCGCGCCCGGGTGTCCAGGTTCAGCTCCGGGGAGGAGCACGCGCGCCGCCGGGCGAGGCTGTCGGCGCCGCTCGCCCGGCTCGGCCCGGCGGCGCTGCGGGAGGCGGCCCGGGCGCTGACGGCGGCCCGGCGGGGCGAGTGGCGGGACGTGCCCACGGAGGTGCTGGGCGAGGCGCTCGGGTTCGCGGAGCCCGGCCGCCTGGCCGAGGCCGTCCGGGCGGCGGCGCCCGGCTACCTGTCCGGCGAGGAGTCCGACGCGGCCGACGCGGCGGTGGCCGAGCTGGTGAAGCTCGCCGAGCGGGCGGCCGGGCCGGAGGACGAGCGGATCGCCCTGGTCACGCTGCTGCTGCAGGCGCACGCCTCCGTCGAGGGGCTGATCGGCAACGCGCTGGCCCACGCGGCGCCCGGCGTCGCGGTGGACGACCTGCTGCACGAGACGCTGCGGCACGACCCGCCGCTGAAGGTGACGCGGCGGGTGGACCGCGAGAGCGGGGACGAGGTGGTGATCGACCTGGTGGCCGCCAACCGCGACCCTGAGGTGTTCGCGTCGCCGGAGCGGTTCGACCCGGCCCGCGGGGAGGCGCCGCATCTGACGTTCGGCGCCGGGCTGCGGCCCTGCCCGGCGTCACGGCACGCGCTGGCGCTGGCCGCCGGGGTGCTCGACGCGCTGGTGGAGATCGGGGAGGGACGATGAGCGAGAGGTTCCGGGCGCTGCACCGGCCGGGCGAGCCGCTGCTGCTGCCCAACGCGTGGGACTACGGGTCGGCCGCGGCGCTGGCCGGGGAGGGGTACGCGGCCGTCGGCACCACCAGCCTGGGCGTGTCGGCCGTGCACGGCAAGCCTGACGCGGGCGGCGCGACCAGGGACGAGACGGTGGCGCTCGCCGCGACGCTGCGGACGCTGGACGTGATGGTCAGTGTCGACGTCGAGGGCGGGTTCAGCGACGACCCCGGCGAGGTGGCCGGGCTGATCGCGACCTTGGCGGGGCTGGGCGTGGCCGGGGTCAACCTGGAGGACGGCCGGGCCGACGGCACGCTGCGGCCGATCGGCGTCCACCAGGCGATCATCGAGGCGGCCCGCGGGCACGGCGTGTTCGTCAACGCGCGGACCGACACCCGCTGGCTCGGGACCGGCGACACGCTGGAGCGGGTGCGCGCGTACGGGCACGCCGACGGGATCTTCGTGCCCGGTCTGAGCGATCTGGGGGAGATCGCCCGGCTGGTGGAGAGCACGCCGTTGCCGGTGAACGTGCTCTACCAGCCGGGCGGCCCGTCGCTCGCCGAGCTGGCCGGGGTGGGCGTCGCCCGGGTGAGCACCGGCTCGCTGCTCTACCGGGCGAGCCTGCGCGGCGCCCTGTCGGCGCTGCGGGCCGTACGCGGACAGGACGAGCCGGACCTGCCCTCCTACGCGGACATCACCGCCATGCTGCCCGAGCCACGATAATCGGGGCATGCGCTTCGAGATCCTGGGACCCAGCGCCGCGCTGGGCGACGACGGCACCCCGGTGCCGCTGGGCGGGCCCCGGGTGCGCGCGCTGCTCGCGCTGCTGGCGCTGGAGGCCGGCCGGGTGGTGGGCGCCGAGCAGCTCGTCGACGGCCTGTACGGGTCGCGCCCGCCGGAGGGGGTCGCCAACGCGCTGCAGTCGCAGGTGTCGAGGCTGCGCCGGGTGCTGGGGCGGGACCGGGTGGAGTTCCATCCGGCGGGCTACCGGCTGGTGGCCGATCCGCTGGACGTCGACGCGCACCGGTTCGAGCGGCTGGCAGGTCAGGGCCGGGAGGCGCTGGCGGCCGGTGACGCCCGCCGGGCGGCGGCGCTGCTGCGCGAGGCGCTGGAGCTGTGGCGCGGGACGGCGCTGGCCGACGCGCCGCACGCGGAGGCGGCGGCGGCCCGGCTGTCGGAGCTGCGCCTGGCCGCCGTCGAGGACCGCGTCCAGGCCGACCTGGCGCTGGGCGGCCACCGCGAGGTCGTCGCCGAGCTGAGACGGCTGACCGCCGACCATCCGCTGCGCGAGCGGCCGCGCGCCCAGCTCATGCGCGCTCTGTACGGCAGCGGCCGGCAGGCGGAGGCGCTGGCCGCGTTCGAGGAGGGGCGGCGCATCCTGGACGAGGAGCTGGGCGTCGAGCCGGGCCCGGAGCTGGCCGCCGCCCACCTGGCGGTGCTGCGGGCCGATCCGTCGCTGGGCGCGCCGGCGGCGGGCTCGACCCGGCAGGGGCTGCGCGCCCAGCTCACCAGCTTCGTCGGCCGGGCCGAGGAGCTCGCGCAGGTGCGCGCCGAGCTGGCCGAGGCCAGGCTCGTCACGCTGATCGGCCCGGGCGGCTCCGGCAAGACGCGGCTGGCGGGCGAGGTGGCCGGGCGGGCCGAAGGCGACGTGTGCTTCGTGCAGCTCGCGCCGGTGTCCGACGGCGCGGAGGTGGCGGCGGCGGTGCTGGCCGCGCTGGACATCCGCGACCGCACGCACGGCGCCGAACTGCCCGCCGTCGAGCCGGCCGAGCGGCTGGTCACCGCGCTCGCCGACCGCACGCTGCTGCTCGTCCTGGACAACTGCGAGCACCTGGTCGAGGCCGTGGCGGACCTGGCCGACCTGCTGCTGGCCTCCTGCCCGGGGCTGCGCGTGCTGGCGACCAGCAGGGAGGCGCTCGGCATCATCGGCGAGCGCATCCTGCCGGTGCCGCCGCTGCGGCTGCCGCCGCCGGACGCCGCCGACCCGCTCGGCTATCCGGCGGTGCGGCTGTTCGCCGACCGGGCGGCGGCGGTGCGGCAGGGGTTCACGGTCGGCGACGGCAACGCCGCGGACGTGACGCGCATCTGCCGGGCGCTCGACGGGCTGCCGCTGGCCATCGAGCTGGCCGCGGCCCGGCTGCGCACGCTGACGGTGGGGGAGGTGGCGGCGCGGCTGGACGACAGGTTCCGGCTGCTGGCGCGCGGGAGCCGGACGGCGCTGCCCCGGCACCAGACGCTGCGCGCGGTGGTGGCGTGGAGCTGGGACCTGCTGGACGAGGCGGAGCAGCGGCTGGCCAGGCGGCTGACGGTGTTCGTGGGCGGGGCGACGGCGGAGGCCGCCGAGCGGGTGTGCGGGGAGCCGGAGGAGGTGCTGTTCTCGCTGGCGGAGAAGTCGCTGGTCGAGTCCGTCGGCGGCCATTACCGGATGCTGGAGACGATCCGGGCGTTCTGCGCGGAGCGGCTGGAGGAGTCGGGCGAGAGCCACGAGCTGCGCGACAGGCATGCCGCCTACCACCTGGAGCTGGTCCGCACGGCCGACGCCCACCTGCGGCGGAGCGAGCAGCTGGAGTGGCTGGCCCGGCTGGACTCCGCCGGCGACGACCTGAACGCGGCGGTGCGGTGGGCGACGGAGTCGGGCCGGACCGAGCTGGCGCTGCGCCTGGTGGCCTACTCCGCCTGCTACTGGTGGATGCGCGGGCACCGGGTCACCAGCGCGACGCTGGCGGCCGACCTGCTGGGGCGGCTGGACGACACGGTCCCGGAGGGCATGGACGAGGAGTACGCGATGTGCGTGCTCGTCGCCGCCTGGACCGGGCGGGCGATCGACGACCAGATGGCGGCGCGGCTGGAGGCGCTGCACGGGCTGCTGCCGGAGGAGTACCTGCTGCGGCGGCTGGAGTTCCTGACGCTGCTGCTGCCGATGTTCACCGGCCCGCCCACCGACTACCGGTCGGTGGACGTCGCCCGGCAGCTCGTCGACCGGCTGCCGCCCTGGCAGCGGGCGCTCATGCACAGCGGCGAGGCGTTCATCATGCAGTTCGAGGGCCGGCTGGAGGAGGCCAAGGCGCAGTTCGAGCAGTCGCTGGACATCTTCCGGGCGATGGGCGAGCGGTGGGGCGCCATGCTCGTGGTGTCGGGGCTCGGCGACGTGGCGTTCATGCAGGGCGACTACGCGGCGTCGGCGGCGATGGCCGACGAGGCGCTGCGGCTGTCGCGCGAGCTGGGCGCGCTGGCCGACACCAGCGACAACCTGTGCCGCCGGGCCGACACCCGGGCGCGGGTCGGCGACCTGGAGGGGGCGCGTGCCGACTACCGGGAGGCCGCGCGCCTGTCGCGGCGGATCGGCGCGTCCGACACGCTGGCCCGGGCGCACTGCGGGCTGGGCGAGCTGGCGCTGGCCGCGGGCGATCTCGCCACGGCGCGGCGGTGGGCCGAGCAGGCGAGCCAGGAGTGCCCGGAGGAGTGGCACAGCACGGCCGACGTGCGCGAGCGGGTCGCCGCCCTGCTGACGCGGGTCGGCGGGGCCGTCAGCCGGCGGTAGGCGGGCGGTCAGCGCCTGCCGCGACAGTGGCGGCATGACGAAGAAATGGGCCTGTCTGGCTGTCGCCTGCCTGGCCACGCTCCTGCTCTCGCTGGACATGACGGTCCTGCATCTCGCACTGCCCCGGCTGGTCGGCGACCTGGGCGCGAGCTCGACCGAGCTCCTGTGGATCGGCGACATCTACGGGTTCGCGCTGGCCGGCCTGCTCATCACGATGGGCAACCTCGGTGACCGGATCGGCCGCAAGCGGCTGCTGCTGATCGGGGCGGTGGCGTTCAGCGCGGCCTCGGCGGTCACCGCGTACGCGCCCAACCCCGAGCTGCTGATCGTGGCCAGGGCGCTGCTGGGCGTGGCCGGGGCCACGATCATGCCGTCCACGCTGTCGATCATCCGCAACGTGTTCACCGACGCCGCCGAGCGGACCACGGCCATCGGGATCTGGAGCGGCATGAGCGCCGCCGGGTTCGCGGTGGGGCCGGTGGTGGGCGGGCTGCTGCTCGACCACTTCTGGTGGGGCTCGGTCTTCCTGATCAACCTGCCGATCATGGCCGTGGTGCTGGTGTGGGGCTTCCTGGTGCTGCCGGAGTCGCGCAACCCGGACGCCGGGCGGATCGACCTGCCGAGCGTGGTGCTCTCGTTCGCCGGGGTCGTGGCGGTCATCTACGCGGTCAAGGAGGTGGCGCACCGGGGTCCCGACGCGGACGTGCTCGTCGCCGCCGCGCTGGGCCTGCTCTGCCTGGTGGTCTTCGTGTGGCGGCAGACGCGGCTGGCCGAGCCGCTGATCGACGTGCGGCTCTTCCGCAGGCGCGCGTTCACCGCGTCCATCAGCACGAACCTGCTGGCCATCTTCACGATGATGGCGATGTCGCTGATCTTCGCCTGGTACTTCCAGCTCGTGCTGGGCTGGTCGCCGCTGCAGGCGGGGCTCGCGGGGCTGCCGGGCGGCCTGAGCGGCGCCATCGGCGGCGTCCTGGCCGGCAAGCTCATCGGCGTCATCGGCAGGAACGGCGTGGTGGCGCTGGGGCTGGCGATGAACGCGCTGTCGTTCCTCTACTACAGCACGCTCGGCATGGAGGTGAACTACCTGGCCATCGCCGCCGTGATGATGCTGGGCGGGATGGGGATCGGCCTGGCGTTCACCGTCAACAACGACAACGTGCTGGCCACGGCGCCGGCGCGGCGGGCGGGGGCGGCCGCGGCGGTGTCGGAGACGTCGTTCGAGCTGGGCGGCGCGCTGGGCATCGCGATTCTCGGCACCGTGCTCAACAGCACCTACACGAGCGGGGTGCGGGTGCCCGCCGGGGTGCCGGCGGAGCAGGCCAGGGAGTCGATCGCCGGGGCGATGGCGCTGGCCGAGACGCTGCCCGCCGAGCAGGCCGGGCAGCTCGTGCTCGCGGCGCGGACGGCGTTCGTGGAGGCGGTGCACGTCACCTCGCTCGCCACGGCCGGCATGCTGGCGCTGGTGGCTCTGCTGGCGCTGGTCGGGCTGCGCGGCGTGCCGAAGGTCATCCCCGAGGAAGTGCTGGCACGCGCTCACTCGTGACGGCCGGGCGGGGCAGCAGGGAGCGGCGGCGGGCCAGGACGAGGGCCGCCGCCAGGCCGGTGATCAGCGGCGGCACGACGAAGGCGAGCGACGGGCCGAACCGGTCCACGAGCTGCCCGGCCGCCGACGAGCCGACGGCGATGCCCAGCCCGATGGCGCCGTTGAGCCAGGTGAACGCCTCGGTGCGGGCGGCGGCGGGCACCAGTCCGTCGATGATGGTGTAGCCGGTGATCACGACGGGCGCGATCACCAGCCCGGCCAGCGCCGCCGCGCCGTACAGCAGGGGCAGGGAGCCGGCGAGGACGAGGGCGCTGGTCGCGGCGGCGAGCAGGACGAGCCCGCAGCCGAGCCTGACGGTCGCGGGGACGCGCCAGCGCACGGCCCCGTACAGCAGCCCGCCGGCCAGGCTCGCGCCGGAGAACGCGCCGTAGACGGGTCCGGCGGAGGCGGCGGTGCCCAGGGCCTCGGTCAGCGAGGTGATGCCGACCTGGAGGCTGCCGAACACCGACCCCATCGCGAGGAAGGCGGTCGCCAGCAGGGCGACGCCGCGCAGGCGCAGCACCCCGGCCGCCCGCCCCGGGCCGGGCGAGGCCGCCGAGCGGGCCGAGCCCGGCGGGGCGGCGGTGCGCACGGCGGCGAACGTGAGCGTGCCGGTGACGACGAGGACGAGCGCCACGAGCAGCGCCACCGCCGGCGAGTACGACGTCGACAGGGCGACGAGGACGACCGGGGCGAGGGTGAAGGTGAGCTCGTCGGTGACGGACTCGACGGCGAAGGCGGTGTTGAGCGCCGGGCCGCTGAGCCGGTGCGCCCATCGGGCCCTGACCATCGCGCCCACCTGGGGCGCGCTCGCGCCGGTCAGCGCGGCGGCGGCGACCAGCAGCGGGACGGCGGCGTGGGCGGCGGCCAGCGCCACCAGCCCGCCGAGGGCCAGTGCGTGCGCGCCGACCTGCGGGACGAGGACCCTGGCCTGGCCGTGGCGGTCGGCGAGCCGGCCGAAGCGGGGCCCGGCGAGGGCCTGGGACACGGCGGCCGCCGCGGCGGCGACGCCCGCGGGCCCGTAGGCGCCGGTGGACCATTCCACCAGCAGCAGGACGCCGAGCTGGGTCATCGCGAACGGCAGCCGGGCCACGAGGGCGGGCAGCAGGAAGCGCCAGGCGCCGGGCGTGGCCAGCACCGGGAGGTAGCTCTTCAAAGGGGGTCTCCGTCCAGGTCAAGACGGAGCCGTCCCGGAGGAGCGCACCGTCTGGTGGGCTTCGACCGGGGTGATACCGGCAGAGGGCCGGCCGCCGAGCGGTCTATCAGGCGCGTGCGAGACGCGACGGAGTCATCCTACGCGGTCGGCCCGGCCTCGCAGGCCCGGGTCCTGCTGGGCGCGAGGGCGTCCAGGCGGTCGCCGACGAGCTTGGCCAGGCCCTCGATGGTGGCGATGCCGTGGCTCTCGCCGGGCTGGTGGTCGGTCTGGACCGACAGCAGCAGGTCGCGCCCCGGCCCGGTGACGCGGCCGTAGCTGGTGACGGCCCAGGTGTTGTGCACGAACGGCCGCGGCGTCCAGCCGTTCTTGAGCGCCACCCGGTCGCCGGGCCTGGCGGCGGCGCTGACGCCCCAGTCCTGGTCGCGGTGGACGCGGCCCATCAGCCCGAGCACGTGCTCCCGGTCGGCGGCCCGCAGTCCCCTGCCGCCTTCGGCGAGCAGTTCGAGCAGCTTGACGCGGTCGGCGGGCGTGGTGGTGGTGCCGCCCCAGTAGCGGCCCGCTCCGGGCGTCGTCTCGCGCAGGCCGAGCTTGCGGTAGAAGGCGGCCAGCCCGGGGCCGCCGCCGGCCCGCCACCACAGCGTGTCGGCGGCCTGGTTGTCGCTCTCCCTGATCATGCGCGCGGCCAGGTCGCGCTCGCTGCCGCGCAGCGGCTGCTTCCGGCGGGCCAGCAGGGCCATGAGGATGTCGACCTTGGACCCGCTGGCAGTGATCATGCCGCGTTCGTGCGCGCGGTGGCCGATCGTCACGCCGGAGACCAGGTCGAGCGCGCTGTAGGCGACGCGCCCCGGCCTGCGGTCGAGGTAGCGGGCCACCTGGCGTGTCAGCCTGGCCTTGGCCGTCCGGCCCGCCTTCGCGTCGGGCAGCGTCAGCACGCACCGGGCCGCCGGGGCGGGCAGCCGCGCCGCCACGCCCGCCGAGCCCCGCACGGGCGCCGCGGCCTCGCTCTCGCACCCCGTCACCAGCAGCAGAACCGCCACCGCGGCCCATGATCGCGCACGCACGCCCAACCCCCCGTGATCTCACCGGGGGTCAGCCGATCTCCTGCCCAGCCGCCGCGCGCGCCAACCCTAGAGGTGCTCGCGCAGGAACCCGGCCGTCGCCTCGACGGCCTGCGTCACGTACGGCTCGCGGTCGTAGAGGTCGACGTGCTGCTTGGCGTCGATCCAGACGAGCCGCTTGGGCTCGTCGAGCCGCTTGTACGCCTCCTCGGCGCCCTCCGGCGAGCATAACCGGTCCACGACGCCGTGCACGATCAGTGCCGGGCGGGGCGGCAGGAAGTCGGCGCCCATCATGTTGTCCATCGTGACCAGCTCGCGGACGCTCGCCCGGGTGACCCGGTTCTCCCAGTGGGGGGACGCGGAGCGGTCGGTCCCGTAGTAGGCGTACGGCTCGTCGCCGGGCATGGCGGCCTCGCCCTCCTCGGCCACCGCGGGCAGGTAGGCGACCGGCCCGCCCTGGTCCTGGCGCTCCAGCACCTCGGCGAACGAGGTCAGCACCGCCGCGTAGTCCATGCCCGACCGCATCGCGTACGGGTTGTTGTAGGCCCCGGCGATGCCCGCGAACGCCTTGACCCGGGGGTCGAAGGCGGCGAACTTGAGCGCGTAGCCGCCGCCCAGGCAGATGCCCACGGCCCCGATCCGGCCGGCGTCGGCCTCGGGCCGGGCGCGCAGGAACGACACCGCCGCGCGCAGGTCGTGCAGCTTGCCCTGGGGGTCCTCGTGGCAGCGCGGCTCGCCGCCCGACTCGCCCCAGTTGCGATGGTCGAAGGCGAGCGTGACGAAGCCCTCGGCGGTCAGGCGCTCGGCGTAGAGCCCGGTGACCTGGTCACGCACGCCCGTGAAGGGGCCGGTGAACACGAGGGCGGGGTGCGGCCCCGGCCCGCCGGGCACCCGCAGGTCTCCCACCAGCACGACGCCGTCGACGGCGAACTCGACTCTCATGCTCCCAGTGTGACGCGGAACGCCCGCGGCGCGGGGCCGCGGGCGTCGCGATCAGGAGTCGAAGCCGAGCCCCATCCGGTCCAGGGTGCGCAGCCACAGGTTGCGCCTGCCCTGGTGCTGGTCGGCCTGGGCGATGGACCAGCGGGTGAACTGGATCACCCCCGACCGCACCGGCTCGGGAGGAAACGGGACGGGCTTCTCCTTGACCATGCGCAGCTCGGTCCGCTCGGTCCGCTCGCCGGAGAGCAGGTCGAGCATGACGTTGGCGCCGAAACGGGTGGCGCCGACGCCCATGCCGGTGTAGCCGGTGGCGTAGGCGAGCCTGCCGCCGTGCGCCTGCCCGTAGAAGGCGCTGAACCGGCTGCATGTGTCGATCACGCCGCCCCACCGGTGGGTGAAGCGCACCTCGTCGAGCTGCGGGAACGTGGTGTAGAAGTGCCCGGCGAGCTTGACGAACGTCTCGTCGCGCTGGTCGTACTCGGCCTTGACCTGGCCGCCGTTGTAGTAGACGGCGTCGTAGCCGCCCCACAGGATGCGGTTGTCGTCGGTCAGCCGGTAGTAGTGGAACTGGTTGGCCGAGTCGCCGACGCCCTGCCGGTTGCGCCAGCCGATCTCGGCGAGCTGGGCGTCGCTGAGCGGCTCGGTCATCAGCGCGTAGTCGTACACCGGCACCACGAAGTGCTTGAGCCGGCGCAGCAGCGGCGGGAAGACGCCGGTGCCGAGCGCCACCCGGCGGCCGGACACGGCGCCCCGGGGGGTGCGCAGCTCGATCGTGACGCCGTCGTCGTGCATCGAGCGGACCGGGCTGCGCTCGTACACCCGCACGCCGAGGCGCACGCACGCGTCGCGCAGTCCCCAGGCGAGCCGGGCCGGGTCGAGCATGGCGCAGCCGCTGCGCTCCCACAGCCCGCCCAGGTAGGTGGGCGAGTTGACCTCGGCCCGGACCTGGTCCTGGTCGAGGGGCACGTAGTCGAGGCCGAGCCGGTCGATGACGTCGAGGTTCTCCTGGAGAGCGTCGAGCTGCCACGGCTCGGTGGCGACGTTGAGCTCTCCGGTGCGTTCGAAGGAGCAGTCGACGCCGTAGCGCTCCAGCGTCCGCTCGATCTCGTCGAGGTTGTCGGCGCCCATGCGCTCCAGCCGGTCGATCTCGTCCGGCCAGCGCTCCAGCCCGTTGGACAGGCCGTGGGTGAGGGTCGCCATGCAGAACCCGCCGTTGCGGCCGGATGCCGCCCAGCCGATGCGGCGGCCCTCCAGCAGGACGACGTCCTGGCCGGGGTCGCGTTCCTTGGCCATCAGGGCTGTCCACAGCCCCGAGAAGCCTCCGCCGACGACGACCAGGTCGGCGGTGGTGTTGCTGTCGAGCCGCGGTCGCGGCTCGGGTCTGGCCGGGCTGTCCAGCCAGTACGGCTTGCGCTCCGCGTCAGCCAGCGCCTTCAGCGGATCCACAAATCCCACTTCCCTTACGGTGTCTTATTTTGTGAAATTGCGGGACCAAATTGGTGATCACGCGCGGGTTCCCCCCGCCGGAATCCGATCTCGCCTCCCTGTTCTGGGTCGGAAACTGCTCGTGGCCGAGAAGTACGTGTCACATCCGGCGGCGGGCGGCGACCGCGTTGACGATCGCGATCAGCACGCCGATGCCGAAGATCAGCGTACCCATCACGTTCACCTGCGGGGGAATGCCCGTCTTCACCGACCCGATGATCCACAGCGGGAACGTCGGGGTGGAGCCGTTGACGAAGCTCGTGACGACATAGTCGTCGATGGACAGCGCGAACGCCAGCATCGCCCCGGCCAGCACGCCGGGCATGATCGACGGCAGCGTGACCTGCCGGAACGTGCCCCACGCGGACGCGCCGAGGTCCTTGGCCGCCTCCTCCAGCGCCGGGTCCAGCGTGACGACCCTGGCCCGGACCGTCACGGTCACGAACGACAGCGAGAACAGCACGTGCGCGATCGTGATCGTGATCCCGTCGCGCCAGACGCCGGCCGAGACGAACAGCGACAGCAGCGACGCGCCCATGACCAGCTCGGGCGTGGAGATCGCGGCGAACACCAGGAAGTTCGTCGCGCCCCGGCCGCGGAAGCGGTGCCTGCCGAGCGCCAGCCCCAGCGTCGTGCCGAGCACCACGGTGATGACGGTGCTGGCCAGCGCGACCTTCAGCGAGTTCGCGAGCGCCTCGGTCAGGCCCTCGATCGCGAACAGCTCCTCGTACCAGCGCAGCGTGAAGCCCTGCCAGCTCGCGTTGGACTTGCTCTGCTTGTCGTTGAAGCCGAACAGCACCATGACCGCGATCGGCGCCGACAGCCAGGCGATGATGAGCCAGGTGTAGGCGTGCAGCAGCCGATCGCCCAGCCTGCCGCCCCTCATCGGGCCGCCGCCTCGAGGACGTTCTCGGTGCCCAGCACCCTGGCGTACGCGAAGATGCCCACCAGCAGCACCGCCATCAGCGTGAACGACAGCGCCGAGGCCGTCGGGTAGTCGTTGTTGACCAGGTACTCGGTCTGGATGATGTTGCCGATCATGGTGTTGCCGGTGCCGCCGAGCACCTGCGCGTTGACCGGGTCGGCCGTCGCCGGCACGAACGTCATCAGCACCCCGGCGAACACGCCCGGCAGCGACAGCGGCAGCACCACCTTGCGGAAGGCCGCCCCGCGCGTCGCGTACAGGTCCTGGGCCGCCTCCACCACGCGCGGGTCGACCCGCTCCAGCGCCACGTAGATGGGCAGGATCATGAACGGCAGCCAGTTGTACGTCAGCCCCGCCACCACCGCGAACGCCGTGGCGAGCACGTGGAAGCCGGCCGGCAGCAGCCCCCACGACTTCAGCGTGCCGAGCAGGATGCCGTCGTCGGCCAGCAGGAAGCCCCACGAGATCGTGCGCAGCACGAACGAGACGAAGAACGGCAGCAGCAGCAGGAACAGGTAGACCGACTTGCGGCTGCCGCCCTTGAACGCGATCCAGTACGCCACCGGGTAGCCGATGACCAGCATCGCCACCGTGGCGCACGCCCCGTACCCGAGGGAGCGGACGAGCTGGGTGCTGTAGCCGCCGATGGCGTCGCCGTAGTTGGAGACGCTGAACGTCATGACGAAGCCGTCGAT
Source organism: Nonomuraea sp. NPDC003214 (assembly GCF_053590035.1). Classification (NCBI taxonomy): domain Bacteria; kingdom Bacillati; phylum Actinomycetota; class Actinomycetes; order Streptosporangiales; family Streptosporangiaceae; genus Nonomuraea; species Nonomuraea sp. NPDC003214. The sequence continues at coordinate 41,166 of NZ_JBSFSX010000001.1, forward strand.
CACGTTGCCGGTCTGCAGCGACACCGACGCCATCGCGGCCAGCGGCACCACCAGGAAGATCGCCAGCCACATCCAGCCCGGCAGCGCGAGCAGGTAGGGGGTGAGACGTCGCATCGGCCTAGGCCTGGGTGATCGACTGGAAGATCGGGTTGAACACCTGCTCCTGCGCCGTGGTCAGCTTGGTGTAGTTGCGCAGCTTGGCGTAGTCGGCCTCGGTGGGGAACATCAGCGGGCTGTCGGCCATGTCGAGCAGCGCCTGCTTGTCCTCGCCCGAGGCGGTCTCAGCCTTCTTGCGCAGCAGGTCCTGCACGGCGGGCACCGGCGTGACGAACTGGATGAACTCATCCAGCTCGGCGGCGATCTCCGGCTTGTAGAAGTAGTCCATCAGCGTCATGGCGTCGACGGGGTTGGCGGCGTTCTTGGGGATGAGCATGTTGTCGGTCCAGATCGTGCCGCCCTCCTCGGGCACGTAGAACTTGACCGGCTCACCCGCGAGCTGCCGCTGGAACACGTCGCCCGACCAGGCCATGGTCAGCCACACGTCGCCCCTGGAGACGGCGTCGATGTAGTTCTGGTCGTAGTACTTGCGCACGATCCCGGCCTCGCGCTGCGCCTTGAGCTTCTCGCCGGCCCGCTTCCAGTCGTCCTCGGTGGACTTCTCCGGGTCGACGCCGAGGGCGATCATGCCGAAGTTGCCGATCTCCTGGGCGTCGGCCATCATGCCGACCCGGCCCTCGTACTTGGCGTCGAAGAGCGCCTCGATACTGGTCAGCTCGTCCTTGACGTACTTGGTGTTGTACGCGATCCCGGTCACGCCGGAGGCGTAGGGCATCGTGTAGACGTTGCCGGGGTCGTAGGAGCGCTCCTTGTACTTGGCGCCCGCGTTGGCCTGGAAGTTCGGCATCCTGCTCTGGTCGAGCGCCACCGCGTAGCCGAGCTCGATCATGTGCTGGAGCTGGATGCCGTTGGTCATCACGACGATGTCGTAGCCCAGCGACTGGCCCGCCCGCAGCACCGGGTCGGCCTTGCCGAAGAACTCCGCGTTCTCGTTGATGTCCTCTTTGTACTCGTAGGAGATCCCGGTCTCCTGCTGGAACTTCTTCAGCGGCCCGTGGTCCTCGGGCATGTACTCGGGCCAGTTGGCGAAGACGACCTTGCCGTTCTGCTTCTGCTTGGCCCAGAAGTCCTTGACGGCGTCGGGCTTGGGGGGCGCGGCCTTCTGGCCCTGAACGCCGCAGGCGGCCAGCGCGAGCCCGGCGGCGGACAGGCCGGCCAGCCTGAACGCGTCGCGGCGGGTGCGGGGCTGGGTCATCCCTCTGACGAGGGCGGGGGTGTGCAGGCGGTCCATGATGTGCTATCGACTCTCCATCACGTAGGAGTGGCGCGCCTGCCACGACAGCCACACGGAGTCGCCCCGCTCCGCGGTGGTGGTCGCGTCCTGCGCGTTCTGCTGGAACACCGTGATCTCGGCCCCGTCGGCGAGGGTCACGGCATAGCTGGTGTAGGTGCCCAGGTAGACGACCTCCGCCACGGTGCCCGGCAGCGCGCTCAGCTCGCCGTCGGGCTTGTCCGCGGAGATGCGGATCTTCTCGGGCCGGATCGTCACCGACACCTCGCCGTCGTGGCCGGGCACCAGCACCCGGCCGCCGCCGGTCTCCAGCACGCCGCCGGCCGCGGTGCCGGACAGCAGGTTGGAGGTGCCGATGAAGCCCGCCACGAAGGTGCTGGCGGGCCGCTCGTAGATCTCGCGCGGCCCGGCGAGCTGCTCGACGCGGCCGTCGTTCATGACCGCGATGCGGTCGCTCATGGTCAGCGCCTCGCTCTGGTCGTGCGTCACGTACACGAACGTGATGCCGACCTCGCGCTGGATGCGCTTGAGCTCCAGTTGCATCGCCTGGCGGAGCTTGAGGTCGAGCGCGCCGAGCGGCTCGTCGAGCAGCAGCGCGCGCGGCCGGTTGACCAGCGCCCGGGCCAGCGCGACCCGCTGCTGCTGCCCGCCGGACAGCTCGCGCGGACGGCGCTTCTCCCGGCCGCCGAGGTCGACGATCTCCAGCATCTCGCCGACCCGCCGCCGGACCTCCTCCTGCGCCGTCTTCTTCTGCTTCAGCCCGAAGGCCACGTTGTCCCACACGCTCATGTGCGGGAACAGCGCGTAGGACTGGAAGACCATGTTCACGTCACGCCGGTTCGGCGGGACGTTCGTGACGTCCTGGCCGTGCAGCCGGACCACGCCCTTGGAGGGCTCCTCGAAGCCCGCGATCATGCGCATCGTCGTGGTCTTGCCGCACCCGGACGGGCCGAGGAGGGAGAAGAACTCCCCCTCGGCGATGTCCAGCGTCACGCCCTTGACCGCCTGGACGACCTCGCCATGTGAGAGGTATTCCTTGACGACCCCCTCAAGCTCGATCGCACTCCGCTCGATCAAACCTTGCTCGGCCATATCCAGGTTTCGTCCCTTGTACGTTATTCGCCGATGTAGTGCATGACGTGCTTGACCCTCGTGTAGTCGTGCAGGCCGAACACCGAGAGGTCCTTGCCGTAGCCGGAGTGCTTGAAGCCGCCGTGCGGCATCTCCGAGACGAACGGGATGTGCGTGTTGACCCACACGACGCCGAAGTCGAGCCGGTTCGACATCCGCATGGCCCGGCCGTGGTCGGAGGTCCACACCGAGCTGCTCAGCCCGTAGCGGACGTCGTTGGCCTTGGCCAGGGCGTCGGCCTCGTCGGTGAACGTCTGGACGGTGATGACGGGGCCGAAGACCTCGTTCTGCACCATCTCGTCGTCCTGCTTGAGGCCGTCGATGACGGTCGGGGCGAAGAAGTAGCCCTTCTCGCCCACGCGGTGACCGCCGGTGACCACCTTGGCGTGCGCGGGGGCGCGCTCGACGAAGCCCTGCACGCGGGCGAGCTGCTGCTCGTTGTTGAGCGGGCCGTACAGCGCGTCCTCGTTGGACAGGTCGCCGGTCACGGTCGCGGCGGCGGCCTCGGCGAGCGCGGCGACGAACTCGTCGTGGACGCTCTCCTGAACGAGCACGCGGCAGGCGGCGGTGCAGTCCTGGCCGGCGTTGTAGAGGCCGGCGACGGCGATGTCGGCGGCGGCCTTGCGCAGGTCCTTGACGTCGTCGAAGACCACGACGGGCGCCTTGCCGCCGAGCTCCAGGTGGACGCGCTTGAGGTCGTCGGCGGCGCTCCTGGCCACCGACATGCCGGCGCCGACGGAGCCGGTGATGGCGACCATGGCGGCGGTCGGGTGGCCGACGACCAGGGCGCCGGTCTCGCGGTCGCCGGTGACGACGTTGAACACGCCCGCGGGCAGCACGCTGCCCAGGATCTCGGCCAGCTTCAGCGTGGAGGCCGGGGTGGTGTCGGACGGCTTGAGCACGATCGTGTTGCCGGCCGCCAGCGCGGGGGCGATCTTCCAGACCGCCATCATCATCGGGTAGTTCCAGGGCGTGACCTGGCCGATGACGCCGATCGGCTCGTGCCTGATGACGCTGGTGTGCTCGGCCAGGAACTCCCCGGCCGTCGGGCCCTCCAGGGTGCGGGCGGCGCCGGCGAAGAAGCGGAAGTGGTCGGCGGCGACCGGGGTCTCGTCCTCGGCCATGCGGGCGCGCGGCTTGCCGGTGTTGAGGCACTCGGCCTCGTTGATCTCGTCGGCCCGCGCCTCGATCGCGTCAGCGACCTTGAGCAGCAGGTTCGCCCGCTCCCCCGGGGTCGTCCGCCCCCACGACTCGAACGCGGCTGCCGCGGCGGCGTACGCCGCGTCGACGTCCTCGGCGCCGGAGATCGGGGCCTGGAGGTAGGCCTCCCCGGTGCACGGGTCGACGACGTCGGAGAAACGGCCGCTCTTGGCGTCCACGAACTCACCGTTGACGTAGTTCTGCAGACGGGTGGTCAAGGTGATGACCTCCTGGTGGGGTGGCTGAGATGCCGCGACTCTTACAGAGCACTTGCATCAGGACAAGGGATTTCGTGGTGAAGATATCAAATTGCTACGAATTCGCTTGACAGAGCGCCGAGAACTGACAACATGTCGCACCAGGACGGCAACCCGGCGGGAACGCCCCCGTAACGCCGGACCGCTAGGAGGATTCCTCGCCATGACGACGCCGCCTCGGGTGCGCCGCGGCTCCGGCGCCTCGCCGGGTCCGGTCGTTCTCGACGACCTGGCCAAGCAGATCATCGAGCAGCTCCAGGCGGACGGCCGCAAACCCTACGCCGCGATCGGCAAGGCGGTCGGCCTGTCCGAGGCGGCCGTGCGGCAGCGGGTCCAGCGCCTCCAGGAGGCCGGGGTCATGCAGATCGTCGCGGTGACCGACCCGCTGACGCTCGGCTTCCCCCGCCAGGCCATGATCGGCGTCACCTGCGAGGGCGACCTGGAGGCCGTGGCCGACGAGCTGTCGGCGATCGCGGAGATCGACTACGTGGTGCTCACGGCGGGCTCCTTCGACGTCATCGTGGAAGTGGTGTGCGAGGGCGACAGCCACCTGCTGGAGATCCTGAGCAAGATCCGCGCCATCCCGGCGGTGCGCGCCACCGAGTCGTTCGTCTACCTGAAGCTGCGCAAGCAGACCTACTCCTGGGGCACGCGCTGACCCAGGCGGGCCACCGCCCGCACCGGCGCCCCGTCGGCGCCGTCGAGCCGGATCGGCATCAGCCACACCTCGACGGCCAGGCCCGCCGCCTGCGCCTCCAGCAGCCGGTCGAGCCCGGTGAGGTTCTCGGCGATCACCGCGTGGGCGCCGCACAGCACCCGGTGCGCCGGGAAGTCCGCCGCCGGCGTCGGGTCGACGCTCAGCGCGTCGATCCCCACCGTCCGCGTCCCCGCCGCGACCAGCAGCTCCGCCGCCTCCTCCGTCAGGTACGGGTGCGCCTGGTACGCCTCGCTCCCCCAGTGGGCCGACCAGCCGGTCGCCACCAGCACGATCGGCGCCCCGGCAGGCACGGCCCCCAGGCGCTCCGGCGTGATGGCGGCCCGCGGTCCCAGCCCGCGCGCGTCCACCACCACGGCGGGCCCGGCGAACCGGTCCAGCGGCAGGGCGTCGAGCCGGGGCAGCGTGTCGTCGACGTGATAGGGCGCGTCGACGTGCGTGCCCGACTGCGAGCCCAGGTGCAGCCGCAGCACGTTGACGCCGTCGCGGCCGGTGGTCAGCGCGGGCTCGACGCTCACCTCGGGGTCGCCCGGGTAGACCGGCATCCCGGTGGCCAGCGGCACCGACAGGTCGACGAGCTCGCCGCTCACGCCGCCGCCTCGGCCCCGGCGATCGGCGGCACCGGGGTGTCGGCCGAGCGCACCAGGCGCGGCCCGTCGGGGCCGTAGACCTCGCGCGGCTCGGGGAAGACGGCCAGCAGCGCCAGGTAGAGCACCGCCGCCGTGCCCAGGCCGACCGGCAGCGAGATGTCGATCCCGCCCGCCAGCCCGCCGAGCGGCCCGACGAACTGGCCGGGCAGGTTGACGAACGCCAGCGCCAGCGCCGCCGAGACGAGCCAGGCGGCCAGCCCCCGCGCGTTCCAGCCGTGGGCGAACCAGTAGCGGCCGCCTGTCTGTCTCCGGTTGAACACCTGCAACGCCTCCGGGTCGTACCAGCCCCGGCGGGTCACGTACCCCAGCATCATGATCACCATCCACGGCGCGGTGCAGGTGATGATGAGGGTGGCGAACGTGGAGATGCTCTGCGTGAGGTTGGCCGCGAAGCGGCCGACGAAGATGAACACGATCGACAGCGTCCCGATGAACACCGTCGCCCGCACCCGCGAGAAGCGCGGGAAGACGCTCGAGAAGTCCAGCCCGGTGCCGTAGAGGGACGTGGTGCCGGTGGACATGCCGCCGATCAGCGCGATGAGGCAGACGGGCACGAAGTACCAGGCGGGCGCGATGGCCAGCAGCCCGCCGACGTAGTTGGGCGCGGCCGGGTCCATGTACTCGGCGGCCTTGGCGGCGATGATCGACGCGGTGGCCAGGCCGAAGAAGAACGGCAGGATGGTGGCGATCTGCGACAGGAACGCGGCGGCCATCACCTTCGAGCGCGGCGTCGAGGCCGGGATGTAGCGGGACCAGTCGCCCAGGAACGCGCCGAACGACACGGGGTTCGACAGCACGATGAGCGCCGCCCCGATGAACGACGGCCAGAACAATGGGTCACCGGCGGCCAGCGTCCCCGGGTAGGACGGGTCGAAGTCGCCGGCGAACGCGACCGCGCCCAGCACGAACAGCAGCGACGCCGCCGCCACCGCGATCTTGTTGACGAACAGCATGAAGCGGAACCCGTACACGCACACCACCAGCACGAGCCCGGCGAACAGCGCGTACGCGACGCCGTAGGTGACGTCGGTGTCGGGCAGCCCCACCAGCCGGTGCGCGCCGCCGACGAGCGCGTCGCCGGAGGACCACACGGAGATGGAGAAGAACGCGATCGCCGTCAGCAGCGACAGGAACGAGCCGACGATCCGGCCGTGCACGCCCAGGTGCGCCGAGGACGACACCGCGTTGTTGGTCCCGTTCAGCGGCCCGAACAGCGACAGCGGCGCCAGGATGAGCGCCCCGACGGCCAGCCCGAGCACGGTCGCGGCCAGCCCCTGCCAGAACGACAGCCCGAACAGGATGGGGAAGGCGCCCAGCACGCAGGTGGCGAAGGTGTTCGCGCCGCCGAACGCGACCCGGAACAGGTCGACCGGCCGGGCGGTGCGCTCGGCGTCGGGGATGCGCTCGACGCCGTACGTCTCGATCTCGGTGATGCTCGTGCTCATGGCTTCTCCCGCAGGGCGAGCAGGCTGACCAGGTCGTAGGCGACGTGGGAGGCGGCGACGGAGGTGATCTCGGCGTGGTCGTAGGCGGGGGCCACCTCGACCACGTCCGCGCCGACGAGGTTCGTCCCGGCCAGGCCGCGCAGGATCTCCAGCAGCTCGCGGCTGGTCAGGCCGCCCGCCTCCGGGGTGCCGGTGCCGGGGGCGTGCGCCGGGTCGAGCACGTCGATGTCGACCGACACGTACAGCGGCCGGTCGCCGATCCGCTGCCGCAGCGCGTCGATCACCTCGTCGAGGCCGCGCCGCAGCACGTCGGCGGCGGTGAGGATGCCGAAGCCGAGCCGCCGGTCCTCCTCCAGGTCCTTCTTGCCGTAGAGGGGGCCGCGGATGCCGACGTGGCTGAGCGCCTCGGTGTCGACGATGCCCTCCTCGACGGCCCGCCGGAACGGGGTGCCGTGCGTGTACTCGGCGCCGAAGTAGGTGTCCCACGTGTCGAGGTGGGCGTCGAAGTGCAGCAGCGCCACCGGCCCGTGCTTCCTGGCGGCCGAGCGCAGCAGCGGCAGCGCGATCGTGTGGTCGCCGCCGATCGTCACCAGCCGGGCGTCCAGCGCGTCGGCGGCGGCCTCGATGCTCTCGATGGCCTCGCCGATGTGGAACGGGTTGGCCGCGATGTCGCCGGCGTCGGCCACCTGGACCCGCTCGAACGGGGAGACGTCCAGGCCGGGGTGGTAGGGCCGCAGCAGCCGCGACGCCTCGCGCACGGCCGACGGGCCGAACCGGGCGCCGGGCCGGTAGGAGACGCCGCTGTCGAACGGCACTCCGACCACGGCCACGTCGGCGCGGCCCACCTCGTCGAGGCGGGGCAGACGGGCGAAGGTGGCGGGTCCGGCGAAACGCGGGACCCGGGCGGAGTCGACGGGGCCTGTGTGCATGCACGCAGTCAACGTCACGCCGCTGACCTGCGGCAATTGGGCGATTCACGAAGTACTACGGTGGGGGTTGTGGCTGAGCACAAGGTGACGGTCGAGGATCTGCTGCGCTCGCCCGCGCTCCAGCTCCGCCTGCTCGCCGGCGAGGCCGGGGTGGGGCGGTCGGTGTCGTGGGCGCACGTGAGCGAGCTGGACGACCCGACGCCGTGGCTGCTCGGCGCCGAGGTGATCATGACGACGGGCATCGGCGTGCCACGCGCGGCGGCCCGGCAGCGCGCCTACCTGGAGCGGCTGGACGACGCGGGCGTCTCGGCGCTGGCGCTGTCGGCGCAGCTCCACGTGCCGCCGCTGCACGAGGCGTTCTTCGAGGCGGCCGAGGCGCGCGGGATGCCGGTGCTGGAGGTGCCGCTGGCGGTGCCGTTCATCGCGATCGCCCAGGAGGTGGCCGCGGCCGTGCAGGAGGACGCCCGGCACCGGCTGGGCGCGCAGTTGCAGGTGTTCGGCGCGCTGCGCTGGCTGGCGGCCGAGGACCTGGACACGGCCACGCTGTTCAAACGGCTGGAGCGGCTGTCGGGCTACGACGTCTACCTGTGCACGCCGCAGGGGCGCCCGCTGCTGCCCGGGGTGCCCGTGCCGTCGCTCGACGCGCTGCCGTCGGCCCCCGACGCGCCGCCCACGATCCCGGGCGGCTTCGCGCTGCCGGTGCCCGCGCCCGGCGGCCCGGCCGGGTTCCTGGTGGCCTTCGAGCGGGAGGGCGCCAGGCCCGCCGGGCTGGCCGTGGTGCAGCACATCGCCACGGTCGCGGCCCTCCAGGTGGCGATGGCCAGGCACGAGCGCGAGACGCTGCGCCGCGAGGGCGCCGAGACGCTGGCCGAGCTGCTGCAGGACGTGCTCGACCCGGCCACGGCCCGCCGCCGCCTGGCCCGGCTCGGCCTGGCCGCCGACGGGGAGACGGTCCTGATGGTCGTACGGGGCGCGGCCGACGACGCGCTGCGCCGGGCGCTGGCCGACCATCCGCACCTGATGCTGCGGCGCGGCAGCGACCACTACGTGCTCGGCGCCCCCGGGCTGGGCGACGCGCTCACGGCACTGGCCGGGGCCAGGACCGGGGTGAGCAGGCCGTTCGCGGCGGGCGGCTCCACCCGGGTGGCCCGGCGCGAGGCCGTCTGGGCCGCCGACCGGGCCGCCGCGTCGGGCCGGCCGCTCGTCCACTACGGCGACGACACCACCGGCCGGTGGCTGCCCGACGACGCCGACACGCTCACCGCGCTGGTGGACGACGTGCTGGGCGAGGTCCTCGCCTACGACGAGGCGCACGACTCACGGCTGCTCGCCTCGGTGCGCACCTGGATGGAACGCGACCGCCGCACCGAGGACGCGGCGGCCGCCCTGCACGTCCACCCCAACACGCTCGCCTACCGGCTGCGCCGCTTCGCCGCCCTGACGGGCCGCGACCTGTCGTCCAGCGCCGCCTTCGCCGAGGTCTGGCTGGCCCTCCAGGCGGCCCGTCAGCTCGGCCTGCACGACTAGGAGAGCTGGACCGTCGCGATCTCCCAGGCCGACAGCGGCAGCCGGAGCACCCCGCCGGTCACCGGCACCTCAGCGCCGGGGCGCCCGCGCAGGTCGGCGAGGCGGGCCCGGGTGAACCCGCCCTCGACGACCGCCTCGGTCGCCTCGTCCGTGAGCGCGACCACGCGCAGCTCCTGCCAGCCGTCGCGGACCCGCAGCGACGTCATGACGACGCCGTCACCGGCCACCGACAGCCCCGCGGCGGGCGCGGGCAGCGGCAGCGCCGGGTCGCCGGTGCCCGCCACGGCCAGCAGGTCGTGCCGGAACGTCTCGGCCGCCTCGGGCACCGCCTTCCAGGTGCCGCTGTAGGGCATCAGCGCCAGCTCCACCGAGCGCAGCCCGCGCGACTGCGCCGCCGGGGTCGGCAGTTGCGGCCCGGCGGGCTCGGGGCGCAGCACGTGACGGTTGCGCGACAGGAAGCCGATCGAGCGCAGCAGCGTGAGCGCCAGCTCCTTCCCGTCGTCGACCAGCTCGTACTCGGTGACGTGCTCCAGCAGCGCCGCCACTCCCCCGGCCGCCACCCACGAGGAGGCGGGGAACGTCGGCAGCGGCTCCTCGCCGCAGCCGCCCTCGGCGTCCAGGCCGCGCGTGACGACGGCGAACTGCCCCTCGGCGTGCGACCGCGTCGCCCGCTCGGGCAGCGGCACGTGCAGCCGCACCCGGTGGTCGGCGCACCGGTTGTCGAACTCCACGGTCAGCCGCGCGAACGGCTCGCCCGCGCGCAGCTCGACCCGGGTGCGCACGGCGATCTCCTCGGTGACCTCGGTACGCGACTGCGCCGGGATCTCCGGGGTGCCGTCGATCCCGTCGCCGGCGGCCGGCCACTGGTAGGTGCGCCACACGTCGAACGCCGCCACCAGCGGCCCCGAGCACACCTTCGACACGTGCACCGACTCCGGGTCCTGCACGAGGCGGTCGTGGGCCGGAGGCGCGTAGTTGTAGCTGTCGCCCACGTCGCCGCCGTCGACGATCCGCCCCGCCCCGGTCAGCGTGACGCCGTCGGCGCTGGTCAGCGTGAGCGTGCCGTCACGCGCCACCTCGACGTTGAGCAGCCCGTTGTCGAGCATCCGCTCCTCGGCGCGCACCGGCACGAACGGGTCTCCGGACGGGGCCCCGGCCACCTCCGAGTAGGGGGCGGTGCGCACCGCGGCGTGGCCGAGCGGCGGCGTGCTCACGTACGCGGCCAGCGTGCGGCGGGCCTCGGCGAGGATGCGGACGCGGGTCACGCCCTCCAGCGCGCCGCGCACCTGGCCCACGTTGAAGGCCGCGCTCGACTCGCGGGCGACGGTGAAGGTCAGCACGCCGTCGTCGACCGACCAGCCGGTGATGTGCTGGCCGTACAGCTCGGTGCCGTGGATGAAGGTCAGCGCAGTGGCCGGGTCCATCTCCTCGTCGAGCAGCAGCGTCGGGGCGTACTCCAGCGGCTGGAGCGGGACCTTGACCCCGTCGGCGTCGAGCAGCGGGTCGCTGCCGGCCACGTTGATCGCCACGACGCCGCGTCTCGGGGCGGGCGTCGGGTTGACGACGAGCACGGCGCCGGACGGCACCGTGCCGGCCAGCCGGGCCGTCACCATGTCGCGCACGGCCTGGCCCAGGTGCTCGGCCTCGGCGATGCGGGCCGCCACCTGCTGGGCGGTCTCGTCCACGCCGCAGCCGGTGACCGAGTCGTGGCCGCTGGCGTCGACCAGCCGCCACCAGGCCATGTCGAGGAAGCGGCCGGGCCACTCGCCGCCCCAGAGCGCGGCCAGCGGCTCGGCGTAGCGCTCGACCATCCGCTCGGCGCGGCTCATCGCCTGCTTGACGTGGGCGCGTACGGAGATCACGCCCGGCAGGATGTTGGCCCGGGCGTGCGAGCGCAGCTCGCCGGTGACGCGGGGCAGCCCGGTCACGTCGGCGGAGTGCGCCTCGATGTAGCCGGACAGGGTGTCCATGCGGGCGCCGAGCTGCTTGACCATGTCGGGCAGGCCGCGCACCGGGGCCGAGTGGTCGGTGCCGTACATGGCCAGCAGCGGCCCGTCGGGACCGTGCCAGCCGCGCATGGTGCGGACGAACGCGGCGCCGCGCTCGTCGAGCTGGGCGGGGTCCTCGAACAGGTGGGCGCCGTTGCCGTAGCCGCCGGCGGGCAGGTACTGAGCCCGGATGGCGGTGCCGTCGGGCGCGACCCAGGCGAAGGCGTCGGTGGTGACGGACGCGGGCACGCCCCGGTAGACGCAGGCGTGCAGCAGCCCGGCCCGCCTGAGGATCTGCGGCATCTGCGCGGTGTGCCCGAACATGTCCGGCAGGTAGCCGACGGCCATCGCGCCGCCGAGCTTGTCCGCCCTGGCCATGCCGAGCTCCAGGTTGCGCACGATGTTCTCGCCGGAGCACAGGAACTCGTCGAGCAGGATCTGCCACGGCCCGACCGCCAGCCGCCCGGACTCGACCAGGGCGGCGATCCGGTCGCGGTTCTCCGGGCGCACCTCCAGGTAGTCGTCCACGCAGGCGAGCTGCCCGTCGAGCGTGAAGTGGTAGTCGGGGTCCTTCTCCATCGTGTCGAGCACCTCGTCCAGCAGCGCCACCAGCCGCAGCCGGAAACGCTGGAAGGGCTCGTACCACTCGCGGTCCCAGTGGGTGTGCGGGACGACGACGATCTCCGCGGTCATGCGGCTTCGCCTCCGATCGGCAGGTCGTGCTGGACGGCGTAGCGGGCGGCGATGCGCTGGGCGGTGACGATGTCCTCCAGCGCTCCGGCGGCGTCGGTCAGGGGCGGCTTGCCGTCGTTGACGAACGCGTGGAAGGCGGCCAGCTGCACCTCGAACGCCTCGGTCACGTCACGCCACTCGGTGCGGCTCTCGCCGCCGGACACGACGGTGAGCGTGGTGGGCGCGTTCATCAGGTAGGGCGAGGGGAAGACCAGCTCCAGCGAGCCGCTGTCGTGGTGGATGACCACGCTCTCACGGTAGGCCGGGTAGTCCTCCAGGTAGTGCCAGCGGATGGCGAACCGGCCGGCGGCGGGCAGCGGCCCGGAGATCTCGATCGACCCGGGCGCCTCCCCCCAGGTCTCGACGTGCGCGATCTCGTGGGGGGAGCCGGTGAAGCGGCGCAGCAGCGACAGGTCGTGACAGATCGACCCGAGCGCCACCCCGTACAGGGAGCGCACGGCGGCGGGCGCGGACTCGCCGAGCGCCTTCGACACCAGCCCGTCCTCGGCCGCCCGCAGCGAGGCGAGCAGCTCCGGGGACACGTCGCGGGCCTGGGTCAGGTTGGCGAAGGCGAGCTGCGACTCCCCGCTCGGGTGCAGCACCGTCACCTCGACCGACCGGATCCGCCCCGGGCCGCCGAGCTCGGCCAGCAACTCCTCGGCCCGGCGCACGGCCGGGTCGTACTGCTTCATGTAGCCGACCATGAGCCGCCCCTCGGGCAGCGCGTCGACCTCGGCGCGGGTCAGCGCCAGCGGCTTCTCGCACAGCACGGCGTAGCCGGCCGCGAGCGCCTGCCGCACGGTCTCGCCGTGGGAACCGGAGGCGAGCACGAGCACGGCGTCGAAGCCGCCGGCCTCCAGCATCCGGGCGAGTTCGGTGTGGCGGCCGGGGGCGCCGAGCCGGTCACCCACGGCGTCGGCGAGCGTCCGCGACAGGTCGCAGACGGCCGTCACCTCGAACAGATCTCGGCGGCGCGACAGCAACGGCACGTACACCGCTTGCGTGACGGCTCCGCATCCGACAAGCGCGATCTTCAAACCCGCTCCTCCAGCATGGTCTCAACCAGCCAGCCCCTCCGGCGTGGCCTCAAAGTCCGAGTTCCCGTAGCTTCTCGCGATTGGCAGCTTGATCGGCGATGTTCCGCTCAACTGACCGGCGTCCGGGCAGCGTGTCCTGCTCGATGATGACCCAGCCCTGGTAGCCGATCTCGCCGAGCGTGCTGATCACGCCGGGCAGGTCGAGCTCGCCCTCGCCCAGCGGCGCGAAGCCGCCGCGGCCCATCAGCTCGCGCAGGTCCACGCCGTCGGCCAGGGCCTGGGCGAGGATCGCGCGGTCGCCGTCCTTGACGTGGACGTGGCCGACGCGGCCCGACCAGTCGCGCAACGCGGTCACCGGGTCGCCGCCGGCCAGCAGCAGGTGGCCGGTGTCGAGGCAGAGCTGCACGTCGGTCAGCTCCAGCAGCCGCTCGACGTCCTCGGGCGTCTCGACGTACGTGCCGAGATGGTGGTGGAAGGCGGGCTCGTAGCCGCGGTCGCGGCAGCGCTGGGCCGCCTCCTGGACGCGGGAGGCGTAACCGGCCCATTCGGACGCCTCCAGCCCGGGCGCGTTCCCGCCGGGGCGGGCGAAGCGCGCGGGCGAGCCGGAGCAGCCGAGCGTGGGCCGGGGCGCCAGGTGCGCGGGCGCGGCCGGGGCGGCGTCGAACACGTCGAGCGTCGCGTCGAGCGCGGCCAGCCCCTGCTTGAACGCCTCGGCGTCGCTGTAGCGCAGGTCGGCCCAGCCGCCCGCGAGCAGCAGCCCGCCCAGCCGCTCGGCCAGGTCGTCCTTGGTGCCGAGGTAGCCGATGGGGCCGAGGTCGATGCCCGCGTAGCCGGCGCCGGCGATCGCGCCGACCATCTCGGCGGCGGTCAGCGGCGGCGGGGCGTCGCTCAGCTCGAACACGCCGAAGCTCACCGGGGCGTTGGCGACACTGATCAGGCGCATAGAGCCATCACCTCGTTCTCGTAGGTTTCGAGTCGGTGCCGCCCTTCGGCGGCGGGCAGCAGCACGCGGTCGCCGCGGATCACCTGGCGGGCGCCGCCGGGGCGGACCAGGATGAGCCCGTCGGCGTCCAGGGCGAGCAGTTCGTCGCCCAGCCGCAGGAGCAGCGGCGCGCCGGGCCCGGCGGAGATCGCCGTACGGCCCGCCGCTACGGCGTCGAACGCGGCGCCGGGGTCCTCGGCCAGCACCCACGTGGTGGGCGAGCCGGGCAGCCCGTCGGAGCCGGGCCGGTGGAAGTCGCTGGCGCCGATCGCCACCAGGTCGGGGTGCCAGGCGTCGGCCCAGGCCAGGGGCGCGCCCCAGCGGCGGTCCCACCAGCCGGAGTGCCAGACCTCGGCGACCCTGGGCCGTTCCGTGAGCGGCTGGAGCCAGGCGCAGTCGCCGCCGAGCGGGTGGTTGATGGAGATCAGCCCGCCCGCCCGATCGGCGTGCTCGACCCAGGAGTCGGCGGGCTGCCGGAAGTCGACCCAGCCGACGTCGCCGAACACGTTGGCGTGCCCCCGGTCGGTGGTGACCTCCTGGCCGGGCAGCAGCGTGATGGCCCGGCCGGCCTTGGCCAGCTCGGGGTGGTGGCTGACGGTGTTGTGGTCGGTGACGGCGAGGAAGTCCAGGCCGCGCCCCAGCGCCAGCTCCGCCAGCTCGGCGACGGTGAGCGCCCCGTCGCTGTGCAGCGTGTGGGCGTGGAAGTCGCCGGCGAACCAGCGCAGCCCGCCGACGTCCGGGATGTCGCGGCGCGGCGGGCGCTCCCCGTGCGGCGGCTCGGCGCTCTCCGGCTCGGGCACGGGCGCGGTGTCGATCTCCAGCGTGTAGTCGAGGCCCTGCGGCGGGACGCGGTGCAGCCGCAGCCACACCCGCCACTGGCCCGCTTCGACCTCGCCGGGCAGGTAGCCGGGCGTGGCCCAGCCCTGGGTGATCGTGTAGGAGTCGCGGGCGCCGCCCGACCAGCCGCGGAACCCGCCGGGGCCGCCGCAGCCGAGGTCGAGCACGCCCTGCGACCGGTCGTAGGACAGCCGTACGGTGACCGCCGGGGCGCCCTCTGGCACCTCGAAGGGCACCTCGCGCAGGATGCGCTCCAGCCGGTCGTCCAGGCTCCAGTGCCCACGGATCACGCTCATGCCGTCACCAGCTCGCCGTCACGGTAGACCAGCGCCCGGTCGCCCCGGGGCACCGCGTAGCCCTGCTCGCCCAGCGCCGGCTCGTGCCCCTCGGGGACGACGGCCTGCACGAGCACGCCCGACACGTCCAGGGTGACCAGGTGGGAGGCCCCCAGGTTCTCCAGGATGACGACGCCGCCGGTCAGCGACCCGTCGACCGGCTGCGCCGAGTAGGTCATGTATTCGGGACGCACCCCGTACACCAGTTTCTCCCCCTCGGTCAGGAGTCCTTCCGCGGAGGCGGGGACGGGCAGCTTGCACCCGGCCACCTCCAGCGTGTCACCCCTGACGACGGCGTCCAGCAGGTTCATCGGGGTGGAGCCGATGAAGGCGGCCACGAACGTGTTGGCGGGCCGCTGGAACACCTCGGCGGGGGTGCCGATCTGGCGGATGTGCCCGGCCTCCATGACGGCCATGCGGTCGGCCATCGCCAGCGCCTCGGCCTGGTCGTGGGTGACGAAGACGGTGGTGACGCCGAGCTCGCGCTGGAGCTTCTTCAGGAACGTGCGCGCCTCCAGCCGCAGCCGGGCGTCCAGGTTGGACAGCGGCTCGTCGAACAGGAACGCCTGCGCCTGGGTGGCCATGACGCGGGCCAGCGCGACGCGCTGCTGCTGGCCGCCGGAGAGCTGGCCGGGCCGCCGGTCCATGAGCCGCTCCAGTCCGAGCCGGGCGCCGACCTCGGCGGCCTTGGCGTGGCGGGCGGCCTTGGGGACCTTCTTGATGCGCAGCGGGTAGGCGATGTTGTCGCTGACGTCCATGTGCGGGAACAGGGCGTAGTCCTGGAAGACCATGGCGATGTCGCGTCCGCCCGGCTGCACGCCGGTCACGTCCCGCCCGCCGATCACGACGGCGCCGCCGGTGGCGGTCTCCAGCCCGGCGATCGTGCGCAGCAGCGTGGTCTTCCCGCAGCCCGAGGGGCCGAGCAGGGCGAAGAACTCGCCGTCGGGGACGGTCAGGTCGAGCGAGTCGAGCGCCTTCACCCCGCCGGGATAGACCTTGGTCAGGCCCCGAAGTTCGATAGCGGCCATTTAGCGCTTGATCCCTCCGTGGAAGCGGAAGCCGTACTTCTTGCTGACGAACAGGTACATGAGCACGACCGGTACCGAGTAGAGCAGGCCGAAGGTCGACAGCACCCTGAGGTTGGCCTGGCCGCCCTCGGTGTAGAGGGTGTACATGATCACCGCGGCCGGCTGCTTCTCCACGTCGCTGAGCAGCAGGAACGGCATCAGGAAGTTGCCCCACACGTTGGCGATCGTCCACACCGCGATCGTCGCCAGGCCGGGCCGCACCACGGGGGTGACCACGTGGCGGACGATCTGGAGCGGCGAGGCGCCGAACACCCGCGCCGACTCCTCGTAGGACTTCGGCGTGGCGTCCATGAAGTCCTTGATCATGAAAATCGCGGCCGGCAGCAGGCCGCCGGTCAGGATGAGGATCAGCCCGGTGTGCGAGTCGATCAGGCCGAGCTCGATGGCGAGCTGGAACAGCGGCACCATCGCGGCGGTCCCGGTGATGATCGACGAGAGCAGCAGCAGCGCGTAGAGCAGCGCGTCGCGGCCCGGGATGCGCACCCGGCTGAGCGCGTAGGCGGCCAGCGCCGACAGCACCACCACCAGCAGCGCGGTGCCGATCGCCAGGATCAGCGAGTTCACCAGCGAGCCGAGCGCGTACGGGTGCTCGATGATCGTCTGGAAGTTCTCGAACGTGAAGTCCGGCATCCGGACCTCGTACGTCGGGTCCGAGGTGAACGGCGCCGCCGCCAGCCACAGCAGCGGGATCGTGAAGAAGGCCAGGAGCACCGCGATCAGCGTGTAGAAGCCGATCCGGCCGGCCCAGGTGCGGGTCATTTCTTGCTCCTGAGCAGCCGCAGGTAGAACACCGCCACGACCAGGTTGATGAGCAGGATCACGGTGGAGATCGCCGCGCCGTAGCCCAGGTCGCCGTTCTGCAGCGCGACCTTGTACACGTGCACGGCCAGCACCTCGGACTTGCCGTCGGGGCCGCCCGCCGTGAGCAGGAAGGGGCTGAAGTCGTTGAACGTCCACAGGCTGATCAGCAGCAGGTTGGTCAGGATGTGCCCGCGGATGTGCGGGAACACCACGTCACGCAACTGCTGCCAGCCGGACGCCCCGGCCAGCCGGGCGCTCTCCAGGTGCGACGGCGGCACGTTCCCGAGCGCCGCGCCGTAGAGCATCATCGAGAACGCGGTGCCGCGCCAGGTGTTGAAGATGATGATCGACAGCATCGGGTGGTCGAGCAGCCAGGCGAAGCCGGGGATGCCGAGCAGCGCGTTGAGGGTGCCGGCGTCGCGGTCGAGCAGCGCCACCCACAGGAACGACACCACGGCGCTCGGCAGGATCCAGGCCAGGATGACCAGGCCCTCGACCACGCTCTTGAGCGTGCCGCGCCGGTCCTTCAGCATCCAGGCCAGGGTGAAGCCGAGCACCACCTGCCCGATGACGGCCGAGCCCAGCACGAACTGGAAGGTCAGCCAGGTGGAGTCCCAGAACTCCGGGTCGGTGACGGCCTTGACGAAGTTGTCCAGCCCGACGTACTGCGGCTCGGCCGCGGCGGCGCCGGTCAGCCGGTAGTTCGTCAGCCCCAGGTAGATCACCCAGAGCGCGGGGAAGACCAGGAAGACCGCGATCAGCGCCAGAGCGGGCGCCACGAAGGCGCCCGCCCGCAGCCGGCCCAGGCCCGCCGCGTCGGAGCTGTAGCGGCGGGCGGGGGCCGGGCTGACGACCTCGGCCGGCTCAGGAGGCGATGTTACCTGCGCCACCGACGAGCCCTTCGAGCTTCTTCTGGTAGTCCGCGGCCGCCTGGTCGGCCGGGGTGCCGCCGGCCACCGCGGCGGTGGCCTCCTGCAGCGCGACCGACACCTGCGGGTAGAGCGCGACCGGCGGCCGGTAGGCCGTCAGCGGCAGCACCTGCTCGGAGATGTAGGTCAGCAGCGGCTCACCGGCCAGGATCTCCTTGTTGACGTCGCTGCGCGGGGTGATCCGGACGTTGCCGTCCTTGGTCTCCTCCTTCAGCGCGTCGGCCGAGAGCGTGAAGGCGAGCAGTTCGAAGGCTTCCTTCGGGTGCTTGGTGTTGGGGTTGACCGTGCGCAGCGCGCCGCCGGACATGCTGACGAAGTCCTGGCCGCGGATGCCCTTGCCGGGCTCGATGGCCGGGATCTTGGCGTAGCCGACGACCTGGTCGCGGTCCTCCATCTTGGCGACGCCGTCCTTGGGGTTGACCACGCCGCGCCAGAAGTAGTCGCCTTCGAGCAGGATGCCGATCTTGCCCTCGGCGAACTGCTGGAACGACTTGTCGCGGCCCTTGGCCTCCTGCTGGAGCTTGGGGTCGCCGAGGCCGCCGCCGTAGATCTTCTGGTAGAGGCCGAGGGTGTCCTTCAGCGGCTGGGACGCGCCGGTCCACTTGCCGTCCTTCTGCACCTCGCCGCCCGCGCCCGCGAGCAGCGGCAGCACGCCCTGCATCGTGGTGGCCTCGCCCATCGCGGTGCCGGCGTTGATCTGGATCGGCACGGGGACGCCGGACGACTTGAGCTTGGCGGCCGCGTCGAGGATCTCCTGCCAGCTCGTGGGCTGCCAGTCGGCGGGCAGCCCGGCCTTGGTGAACAGCGTCTTGTTGAAGTAGAGGACGCGGCCGTCGGTGCCGACGGGCAGCGCGTACTTCTTGCCTTCGAAGGTGGCCAGGCCCTGCACGGCCTCGGGGATCTGCTGCCAGCCGTCCCAGCTGTCCGCCTCGGGACCGACCAGCTCGGCCAGCGGCTTGATGTAGCCTGCCTCGGCGAACTCGCCCGCCCAGATGCCGTCGATGTCGATCACGTCCGCGCCCTTGCCTGACTTCAGGTCCAGGGAGAGCTTGGTCTTGTACTGTTCGTCGTCGACTCCGCTGGGGACGAACTTGACCGTGACGTCCTTGCCCTTGGCCTTCTGGGCCTCCTCGAACTTGGGGATCACCCAGTTGGCGATGTGGTCGGCGGCTGCCGCGTTCTTGCCGCCGGCGATGGCGTTCTGGCTGATCGTCAGCTCGATGGCGTCACCTCCGCCACCGCCGGACGACTGGCCGCACCCGGCGAGTCCCAGCGCGGACGCGGCCAACACCGCGACCACCGACCTTTTCCGCAACACCATGCAAACCCTCCGACACGTCCTAAAAGGGAGGAAGTCAGGGCCAATATGTCATGACATCCATATGACGTAAAGACCTTGCCATATCCAGGAGCGTGCCCTCATGCTGCGACTTTGCCCGTTGGGAGACGGACCGCCAGCCCGACACTATGCGACGCGCCGGCGGGGCCGCCCATCGGGGGATACGGCCAGGGCACATTCAGTAACATAGCGGACATCCGAATGTCATGACAATATGCCATAGTGTTGGGCGGAAGGCTCCATCTCTGGAGGTGCGTTGTTCGACCTGATCACGATCGGCCGCTGCGGCGTCGACATCTATCCGCTGCAGACCGGCGTGGGCCTGGCCCACGTCGAGACCTTCGGCAAGTTCCTCGGCGGCAGCCCGACCAACGTCGCGGTGGCGGCGGCCCGACACGGGCTGCGCTCCGCCGTGGTGACCGCCGTGGGCGCGGATCCCTTCGGCGAATGGGTACGGCAGGCGATCCGCGGGTTCGGTGTGGACGACGCCTTCGTGGGCACGGTCGAGGGGCCGCCCACCCCGGTCACGTTCTGCGAGATCTTCCCGCCCGACCACTTCCCGATCTACTTCTACCGGGGCGAGCATCCGCCTGACCTGCGGCTGACACCCGAGTCGCTGGACCTGGCCGCGATCCGCGAGGCGTCGGTCTTCTGGTTCACCGGCACCGGGCTGAGCCAGGAGCCCAGCCGGTCCGCGCACGCCGCCGCGCTGGAGGCCCGCACGTCCGGGTGGACGGTGTTCGACCTGGACCACCGCCCGACGCTGTGGGAGTCGCCCGAGGCCGCCCGCCGCGAGGTGCGCCGCGCGCTCGGGCACGCCAACGTGGCCGTCGGCAACCTCGACGAGGTGGAGATCGCCGTCGGCACCCGCGACCCCGAAGAGGCGGCGCAGGCGCTGCTCGACGCCGGCATGGAGGTGGCCGTGGTCAAGCTGGGCCCCGCCGGGGTGCTGGCCCGCACCAAGGACGAGCACGTCGTCGTCGAGCCCGTGCCCGTCGAGGTGGTCAACGGGCTCGGCGCCGGCGACGCGTTCGGCGGGGCGCTCTGCCTCGGCCTGGTGCGCGGCTGGCCGCTGGAACGTACCCTCCGCTTCGCCAACGCGGCCGGCGCGCACGTCGCCGCCAGCCTGGCCTGCGCCGACGCGATGCCCTCCACCGACGAGGTGCTCGCGCTCCAGACGGGAGCCCGTCCTTGAGCGACATCACGCTGCCCCGAAGCGTCGGCTACGAGCAGCTCACCCACATCCGCGCCACCCGGCCCGAGGAGATCGCCCACGCCGCCGCCCGCCGGCAGCGGCGCGGCCTGCCCGCCGAGGACGAACGCCTGCTCATCATCGCCGCCGACCATCCGGCGCGCGGCGCGCTGGCCGTGCGCGACCGGCCGCTGGCCATGGCCAGCCGCGTCGACCTGCTCGACCGGCTCCAGGTGGCGCTCGCCAGGCCCGGCGTCGACGGCATCCTGGCCTCCCCCGACGTGCTGGAGGACCTGCTCCTGCTCGGCGCGCTCGAAGGCAAGCTGGCCTTCGGCTCCATGAACCGGGGCGGGCTCCAGGGCTCGGTGTTCGAGCTGGACGACCGCTTCACCGGCTTCGACGCGGCCTCCATCGGCGACATGCGCCTCGACGGCGGCAAGATGCTCTGCCGCATCGACCCCGGCGACCACGCCAGCGTGGCCACCCTGGAGTCGTGCGCCCGCGCCGTCACCGACCTGGCCCGGCGCCGGCTCGTGGCCATGGTCGAGCCGTTCTGGTCGGTGCGCTCGGAGAGCGGGGCCGTGCGCAACGACCTGTCGCCCGACGCCGTCATCCGGGCCATCAGCGTCGCCCAGGCCCTCGGCGTGACCTCCGCCTACACCTGGCTGAAGATCCCCGCGGTCGCCGAGATGGAGCGCGTCATGGCCGCCACCACGCTGCCCGCGCTGCTGCTCGGCGGCGACCCGCCCGACGTGGCCGCCGCCTACGCCGACTGGGGGCGCGCGCTCCTGCTGCCCGGCGTGCGGGGGCTCGTGGTCGGGCGCGCTCTGCTCTACCCTCCGGACGACGACGTCGCCACCGCCGTGGACGGCGCCGCGACCCTGGTGCGAGAGGCTGGTTCATGACTTACATTCCGTACGGCAAGGCCGCCGCGGCTCCCTGGGCCGTCGAGATCACCCCCGGCCTGGCCGGGTGGGACTACTCCGGGCTGCGGATCGCCGACCTGGACGGCGCCCCGGTCGCCTTCGACACCGGCGGCGAGGAGATGCTGGTCCTGCCGCTGTCGGGCTCGTGCACGGTCACGCACGGCTCCGGCACGTTCGAGCTGTCCGGGCGGCCGTCGGTGTTCGACGGCCCGTCCGACTTCGCCTACCTCCCGATCGGCGAGCACGTCGTGCTGGAGGGCGCCGGCCGGATCGCGCTGCCGTCCGCGCGGGCCGGCCGCCGCCTGGAGGCCCGGTACGTGCCCGCGTCGGCGGTCTCCGTCGAGCTGCGCGGAGCCGGGCAGGCCAGCCGCCAGGTCAACAACTTCGCCTCCCCCGAGGCGTTCGCGTGCGACAAGCTCGTGGCCGTCGAGGTGCTCACGCCGGGCGGCAACTGGTCGTCCTACCCGCCGCACAAGCACGACACCGCCGGCCCCGGCGAGGCCGTGCTGGAGGAGATCTACTACTTCGAGGTGGCCGACCAGGGCCTCGGCTACCAGCGGGTCTACGGCTCCGAGCGGGGCCACCTCGACACGCTGGCCGAGGTCGGCTCCGGCGACGTGGTGCTCGTGCCCTACGGCTACCACGGGCCGTCGATGGCCGCGCCCGGCTACGACCTGTACTACCTGAACGTGCTGGCCGGACCCGCCGCCGAGCGGTCGATGGCGTTCTGCGACGATCCCCGCCACGCCTGGATCCGCGGCTCCTGGACCGGCCAGGAGATCGACCCCAGGCTGCCCTTCGGGAGGACCTCATGAGGCTTACCGTGGCCCAGGCCGTGGTGCGCTTCCTCGCCGCCCAGCGCACCGAGCGCGACGGCGTGGAGCACCGGCTGTTCGGCGGCTGCTTCGGCATCTTCGGTCACGGCAACGTCGCCGGGCTCGGCCAGGCGCTGGCCGCCCCCGGCGCGGAGCTGCCCTACTACCTCAGCCGCAACGAGCAGGCGATGGTGCACACCGCCGCCGCCTACGCCCGCGCGAGCAACCGGCTGTCCACGCTGGCCTGCACGAGCTCCATCGGGCCCGGCGCGACCAACATGATCACCGGCGCGGCCGGGGCGACGATCAACCGGCTGCCGGTGCTCCTGCTGCCGGGCGACATCTTCGCCACCCGCGTGGCCAGCCCGGTGCTCCAGGAGCTGGAGGACACGCGCTCGTACGACGTCTCCGTCAACGACGCGTTCAAGCCGGTCTCCCGGTTCTGGGACCGGATCAACCGGCCCGAGCAGCTCCCGTCGTCGCTGCTGGCGGCCATGCGGGTGCTCACCGACCCGGCCGAGACCGGCGCGGTGACGCTGGCGCTGCCGCAGGACGTGCAGGCCGAGGCCGCCGACTGGCCCGCCGAGCTGTTCGCCCCGCGCGTGTGGCACGTCCCCAGGCCCCGGCCCGAACGCGCCGCCCTGGCCCGCGCCGCCGAGGTGATCAGGTCGGCCGAGCGCCCGCTGATCGTCGCGGGCGGCGGCGTCCTCTACAGCGAGGCGTCCGCCGAGCTGCGCGCCTTCGCCGAGACCTACGGCGTCCCCGTCGCCGAGACGCAGGCGGGCAAGGGCGCGCTGCCGTACGGGCACCCGATGGCGATGGGCGCCGTCGGCGCGACCGGCACCACGGCCGCCAACGCGCTGGCCCGCGAGGCCGACGTGATCATCGGGATCGGCACCCGCTACAGCGACTTCACCACGGCCTCCCGCTCGCTGTTCGCGCCGGACGCCCGGTTCGTCAACCTGAACGTGACCGGCTTCGACGCGGCCAAGCTGTCCGGGTTCCAGCTCGTCGCCGACGCCCGCGAGGGCCTGGCCGACCTGGCCGCCGCCTGCGACGGCTGGGCCGCCCCCGCCGCCCACCGCGCCCGCGCCGCCGAGCTGTCGCGCGCCTGGGACGCGCTGGTCGACGAGGCGTACGCGCTCGACGGCTCGCCGCTGCCGCAGCCCGCGGTGATCGGCGCGGTCAACGCCGCGGCCGGTGACGACGGCGTGGTGATCTGCGCCGCCGGGTCCATGCCCGGCGACCTGCACAAGCTCTGGCGGCCCAGCGGGCCGGGCAGCTATCACGTCGAGTACGGCTACTCGTGCATGGGCTACGAGATCGCCGGCGGGCTCGGCGTCAAGCTCGCCGACCCGTCACGCGAGGTGTTCGTCATGGTGGGCGACGGGTCCTACCTGATGATGGCGCAGGAGCTCGTCACGGCCGTCGCCGAAGGGGTCAAGCTGACCGTGGTCCTGGTGGACAACTCCGGCTTCGCCTCGATCGGCCGCCTCTCCGAGAGCGTCGGCGCCGAACGGCTCGGCACCGCCTACGCCTACCGGGGCGGCGGACGCTACGACGGCGGGCCGCTGCCGGTGGACCTGGCGGCCAACGCGGCCAGCCTCGGCGCCGCCGTCGTGCGCGCCGGCACGCTGGCCGAGCTGCGCAAGGCCCTGGACGAGGCCCGCGCCGCCACCACGACCACGGTGATCCACGTGGTCACCGACCCGCACGTCGACACCCCGTCGTCCGAGGCGTGGTGGGACGTGCCGGTCGCCGAGGTGTCCACCACCCGGGCGGCGGAGGAGGCGCGCGGCGCGTACGAGAAGGACAAGCTGGAGCAACGCCCGCACCTGGCTCCGCCCGCTTAGCCCTCCCGGAGGGGTTGCCCCGGGCCGCGGAGGGAAGGCCTCTGAGCAGCGAAAAGGGGGGCGGGGATGAGGCCGTGGCGGGCGCTGGGCTGGATCGCGATCATCGCGGTGGTGCTCTACTGCTACTCCATCGTGAGCACCGTGGTCCTCTCGGTGATCATCGGCGTCTTCTTCACCGCCCTGCTCTACCCGCCCGCCCGCTGGCTGACGCGGCGCGGGCTCAACCGGGCGCTCGCCACCACCGTCGTCTTCGTCGGCGGCCTGCTGCTGGCCGTCGGCCTGGGCGCGCTGCTCGTGCCGCCCACCATCGCCAGCGTGGCCGAGATGCACGCCAGCGTCGGCAAGGTGCTGGAGGAGCTGCACCGCTTCACCGCCTGGCTGGGGCTCGACGACCAGCAACTGCTCCAGCAGGCGCGCGACTACTTCGCCAAGCAGGAGCACCAGATCACCACGGGCGCGATCGCCGGCGTGCGGACCGCCGGCGAGATCGTGGTGGGCGGCGTGCTGTCCGTCATCCTGGCGGTCTACTTCGTGCACGGCGGCGACCGGCTGTGGCACTGGCTGGTCGAGCTGTTCCCCGCCTCCGCGCGGCCGCACCTCATGGAGACCGGGGAGCTGGTGTTCTCCGTGATCGGCCGCTACATCCGCGGGGTGGCGCTCGTCGGGCTCGTCGACGCGTTCTTCATCGGGCTCGCGCTGTGGATCCTCGGCGTGCCGATCGCGCTGCCGCTGGCGGTGCTCACGTTCGTCGGCGCGTTCCTGCCGGTCGTGGGGGCGTTCATGGCCGGGCTGCTGGCGGCGGTGGTCGCGTTCGTGGCCAAGGGCTGGCTGATCGCGCTGATCGTCGTCGCGGTGACCGTGCTCGTGCAGCAGATCGAGGGCCACGTGCTGGCGCCGCAGATCTACGGCAAGGCCCTCGACCTGCCCGGCGCGGTCATCCTCGTGGCCATCACCGTCGGCAGCGTGATCGCCGGCATCACCGGCGCGTTCCTGGCCGCCCCGGTGACCTCGGTCATCGTGGCCCTGATCAGCCACGGGCACCTCAGAGGATCCGGCACTCCGGCTCCGGCCCGGGCCTGACCGGCGCGACGGGTCGCGTAAAGATCGCCAAAGGCGCATGATGAGCCTTATGCGATGGGTCACGTTCGACTGTTTCGGCACGCTCGTCGACTGGCGGCACGGCATCCGCTCCGGCGCCGAGCTGATCGCCCCCGGTCACGGCGAGCGTCTGTTGGAGGCGTACGTCAGGCACGAACTCGACGTGCAGGCCGAGAACCCCGCGATGCGCTACCGGCAGGTGCTGGCCGAGGCGCTGCGCCGGGCCTGCGCGCAGGAGAAGGTGACGCTCGGCCCCGACGACGCCTTCGTGCTCGGTGACACCCTGCCCTACTGGCCGGTCTTCCCCGAGGTCGGCACCGAGCTGTCGGCCGTGCGCGAGGCCGGCTGGAACCTGGCGCTGCTCACCAACTGCGACCGCGACCTCATCGCCGGGACGCTGCGCCGGCTGCCGGTGCCCTTCGACGCCGTGGTGACCTCCGAGCAGGTGGGCGCCTACAAGCCGTCGCACGCCCACTTCACCGCCTTCGAACGCGCCCACCGGCCCACCCACTGGGTGCACGTGGCGCAGAGCTACGTGCACGACCTCGTCCCGGCGCACCAGCTCGGCATCCGCCGCGTGTGGATCAACCGGCAGGGCGAGCGGCCCGCCGACCCCGCGATCCCCCAGGAGACGCAGCCCGACCTGCGCGGGCTCGTCCGGGCGATCTGAGCCGCCCCCGGGTCCTCAGGCCCGCTGCTCCAGCACGTCCGCGATGCCCGCCAGGAACTCGTCCACGTCGGCGATCAGGTAGCCCGCCCGGAACATCACGGTGGCGAACTTCGCCTCCCTGACCTCGGCCGCCGACACCGGGTAGTCCGTCGTGCCCCGCAGCGTGGCCACGATCCGGTCCAGGAACGCGTCGACCTCGTCCTCGTTGTAGCCGGTGCCCATCCGGCCGGGCCGGAACGCCACCCGCTCCACCCGGGCCGCCTGGCCCTCGAACCACTCCTCGCGCAGCATCTCCCCCGTCGGCTCGGCCATCGCCAGCCGGACCGGCGCCTTGGCCATCGTCTCCAGCGCCACCACGAACGCCTCCAGCGCGAAGTCGACCGCCGTCTCCTGATAGCCGCCGCGCCGCGCCCGGAACGTCGCCGTGCGCACCTCGTCGGCGGTGACGCGCTCCAGGTCGCGCGGCCCCCTGCCCAGCGTCGCCTCGATCCGCCCGATCAGCGTGTCGACCTCGACGGGGTCATAGCCTGAACGCATACCCATGACGCGCGGAAAGCGGTTCAAGCCCACTCCTCCTGAGTTCTGCCGGGGTCGCCTCCCATTGTGGAGTTCATTTATCACGACAATGCGAGCCGGGCTATACCGTTACAGCACCATGCGCCTGACCAACGTGTCCTTCCGCTACAGAAGACGTGACCAATCCGTCATCCGGGATGTCAACGCACTGGCGTCCCCCGGCGACGTGATCGAGCTGACCGGCGTCAACGGCGCCGGCAAGTCCACGCTCCTGCGCCTGCTGGCCGGGCTGCTCACCCCCACAACCGGGACCATCGCGGACCGGCCCGCGGTCGTCGGCCTGGCCCCCGACCGCTTCCCCACCGAGCAGCCGTTCACCGTGGCCCGCTACCTCGACCACATGGCCCGGGTGCGCGGCGGCGCCCGCTGGCGGCCGTGGGCCGAACGCCTCACCATGCAACACCTGCTGGACGTGCGGCTCGGCGAGCTGTCCAAGGGCAGCGCGCACAAGGTGGGGCTGGCCCAGGCGCTGATGGGCGAGCCGGGGCTCCTGCTGCTCGACGAGCCGTTCGCCGGGCTGGACGCCGACACCCGCGACGCCCTCCCGCCGATCGTCGCCCATCTGTCCGCGCGCGGCGTCGTCGTCGTGGCCAGTGACCACCAGGGCGGGCTGCGCGGCCTGCCGTCGCTGCGCCACTGGTCGCTCACCGGCGGCCTCCTCACGGAACCCGCCGCCCCGGCGGGGCCGGTCCTGGAGGCGCCGCCCGTCACGGTCGAGGTCACGGTGCCGGCCGGGGAGGCCGCCGCGTTCCTCGGCCGCATGCGGGCCGAAGGCTACGCGACCCGCGAGCTGAGCGAGGAGACCCGATGATCGCCCTGGCCGCCTTCCGCGTCGCCGCCTACGTCCGCTCCCACCGCGTCTACCAGGCGCTGCTGGCGATCCTGGCGCTGCTCGCGATCCTGCACGGCAGCCGCGCGCCCCGGGGGCTGGAGGCGGCGGCGCTGACCGACTCGGCGGCGCTGATCATCCCGTTCCTCGCCTGGGCCGCCAGGAGCCTGCTCGACACCGAGCCGGACCGCCAGCGCGAGCTGTCGGCCACCCTCGCGGGCGGGCGCCGGCGCGAGCTCGCCGCCGGGCTGCTGGCCGCCCTCGCCGCCTGCGTCGCCTTCGACGCGCTGGCCCTGGGGTGGGGGCTGCTGCTCGGCGTGAGCGCCACCCCGCAGGGCGCCGAGCTGGCCGCCGTCCTGGCCCTGCACGCCCTGGCGATCCTCACCGGCCTGGCGCTCGGCGCGCTCACCAGCCGCGCGATCCTGCCGTCACCGGCCGTCTCGATCATGGCGCTGGTGGGCGGCTTCCTGGCGACGCTGATGGTGAGCGCGTCGCCGCTGCACTGGCTCAGCGTGCCGGTCACCGCCTGGATGCGCGCCGCGAACTCCGGGCTGCTGGCCGACCGGCTTCCCGCGCTGGCCGCCGCCTCGCTGGCCTGGTGCCTGATCGGCCTGGCCGCGTACGCGTGGCTGCGCCGTACCCGCCCCTGAGGCGGGGCGTTGCTTGCGGGCCGGAACTTTTCGCCTGGGCTTGCTCGCCCGCGGGCCGGTGTTATTCGGCGGCGGCGAGCTGGCCGCAGGCGCCGTCGATCTCGCGCCCGCGCGTGTCGCGGACCGTCACCGGCACGCCGTGGAACTGCAGCCGCCGCACGAACGCCCGCTCGTCCTCCGGCCGCGAGGCGGTCCACTTGGAGCCCGGCGTCGGGTTGAGCGGGATCAGGTTGACGTGCACCAGCTTGTTCTTGACCAGCTTGCCGAGCAGGTCGGCCCGCCACTCCTGGTCGTTGATGTCCTTGATCAGCGCGTACTCGATGGAGACCCGCCGCTTGGTCCTGGCCGCGTAGGCCCAGGCGGCGTCGAGGACTTCGGCCACCTTCCACCGGGTGTTGATCGGCACCAGCGTGTCACGCAGCTCGTCGTCGGGCGCGTGCAGCGACAGCGCGAGCGTCACCGGCAGGCCCTCGTCGGCGAGCTTGCCGATGGCGGGCACCAGGCCGACCGTGGAGACGGTGACGCCCCGGGCCGAGATGCCCAGGCCGTGCGGCGCGGGCTCCACCAGACGGCGCACCGCCCCGATCACCTGCTTGTAGTTGGCCAGCGGCTCGCCCATGCCCATGAACACCACGTTGTTGACCCGGCCGGGCCCGCCGGGCACCTCGCCGGCCGCGAGCGCGCGGGCGCCGGAGACGACCTGCTCGACGATCTCGGCGGTGGACATGTTACGGGTCAGCCCCGCCTGGCCGGTGGCGCAGAACGGGCAGTTCATGCCGCAGCCGGCCTGCGACGAGACGCACATGGTGGCCCGGTCGGGATAGCGCATGAGCACCGACTCCACCAGCGCGCCGTCGAACAGCCGCCACAGCGTCTTGCGCGTGGTGCCGCCGTCGGTGGTCATCTCCCTGACGGAGGTGAGCAGCGGCGGCAGCAGCGCCGACAGCTTCTCGCGGGCGGCGGCGGGCAGGTCGGTCATCGCCTCGACGTCGGTGGTCAGCCGCTCGAAGTAGTGGCGGGAGAGCTGGTCGGCGCGGAACGCCTTCTCGCCGAGCTCGGCGACGGCCGCCCTGCGCTCGGCCATGGACAGGTCCGCCAGGTGCCTGGCCGGCTTGGCCCGGCGCGGCGCGACGAAGGTGAGCTGGCCTGGCTGCTGGGACACGTTCCTGCCTTTGTTCGTACGGTTTCCGACCAGGGTAGTGAACGCCTGCCTCGCCGGTGTCATTCCGGAGAGCCTGGCCGGGGATCTACAGTTCTCACGTATGGCGATTTTCCGGTCTGCGTCGGGCGAGGGGCATACCGAGGTCGTCCTCACGGCCGGCAATCCCTACGGTAGCCGGACGCTCGTGGTCGAACGGGACGAGGACTCCTCGGTCGCTTACCTGTGCGCGCCCGACGGCGCCGTGCGGGGCGCGGTCTGGCTGGCCAACCATCGGCCCGCGCCCGCCGTGATCGACCTGTCGCGCGTCAACGCCGGGCTGCCGCCGCTGATGCCCCGCGCCAACACCCTCCACCCGGACGGGCGCCGGCCGCTGGGGCAGCTCACGCCGCTGTGGTTCGAGGAGGGCGACGGGGTGGCGCTCTACGAGGAGGACGACCTGCTCGCCGTCATCCCCGGTTGGGCCGACATGCACCGCGGCATGCCCGGCTACGCGCGTGACGCGGTGGGCGAGTCGCCGTTCG
Source organism: Nonomuraea sp. NPDC003214 (assembly GCF_053590035.1). Taxonomy (NCBI): domain Bacteria; kingdom Bacillati; phylum Actinomycetota; class Actinomycetes; order Streptosporangiales; family Streptosporangiaceae; genus Nonomuraea; species Nonomuraea sp. NPDC003214. The sequence continues at coordinate 70,728 of NZ_JBSFSX010000001.1, forward strand.
CCTGGGCGCTGTCGGAGGCGCTGGAAGGGCTGCGCCCGCGCATCTCCAACGCGCACTCCTACTGGCGCTGGCGGCAGGCGGAGGGGTCGTGGCCGTCGTTCCAGGAGTTCGTGCTGGGCCACCTCGACCGGGTGCTCGGCCCGGCGGGCCGCTATTGGGACGCCAGCGGCGACCGGCTGCCCACGGTCGGCATCACCGAGCGTCCGCCCCACGGCGAGCGCGGGTTCACCGTGCTGTCGACGGTCGGGATGAGCTGCCAGCGGATGCCGACGGTCGAGCAGTGGCTCGACACGCCCGGCGCGTACGCCAGGATCGAGCTGGCCGTCGCCACCCGCGAGGATCCGCGCGACGCGGCGCTGCTGCTGGTGTGGCTGGCTCAGTATCCGTGGCACTCGGTCACCTGGCTCGGCAACGGGCACACCGCGAAGTGGTATCACGATCCGTCGACGTTCCCGATGGGCGCGCGGTACGCGGGGGTGACCATGAAGGCCGACGCCCCCAATATGCCCGACATGTCGGGATTTGCGTTTGGCGGGGAGATCGTCCGCTGGCTCTGGCTCACGCCCGCCACCGCCGACGCGCTCAGCTGACTCTCACACGAGCAGCCGGCCCTCAGACGAACAGCGCCAGGAGCAGCCACACCGGCACCAGCGTGGCCACCAGCGAGTCCAGCCGGTCCATCAGCCCGCCGTGCCCCGGCAGGATCGTGCCCAGGTCCTTGATGCCGAGATCACGCTTGATCATCGACTCGATGAGGTCGCCCACGGTCGCCAGCAGCGCCGCCAGCACCCCGATCACCGCGCCCTGCCACGGCTCGCCGTCCAGCAGCCACGTCACCAGCCAGGCCCCCACGGCCGTGCACGCCACCGCCGACCCGGCCAGCCCCTCCCACGTCTTCTTCGGGCTGATCGGCGAAAGCTGGTGCCTGCCGAACAGCACCCCCGCCACATAGCCGCCGACATCGCTCGCCACCGTCACCGCGATGAACACCACCACCCGGTGCGCCCCGTCGTCCGGCGCCAGCAGCAACGCCACGAACCCGGCCAGCAACGGCGGATAGAACAGGGTGAAGACCGACGCCGTCGCGTCCCGTACGTACCCCTCGGTGCCGGCGCTGACCATCCGCCAGATCAGCAACGCGAACGCGAACACCACGAACGTGCCCAGCAGCCACACGCCGCCGCCCCAGTAGGCGCCCGCCTGCATGGCGACCACGCCCGCCAGCACCGGCACGGCCGGAACCTGGATCCCGCGGGTCGCGAACGCCCGCACCAGCTCCATCACGCCGACGCCCACGGCCCCCGCGACCACCACGAGGAAAAGCTCCTTGATGGTGTAGAGGGAGACGATGACCAGCGCGCCCAGCCCCACGCCCACCGCGATCGCGGCAGGCAGGTTCCGGCCGGTGCGGCTGGTCCCGGCCGTACGTTCTTCCACAGAGTCTCCATGAGCCACGGCCCCCGCCATCAGGCGAGGGCCGCGCGGCGAACCGCTCAGACTTCGAGCAGCTCGGCTTCCTTGTGCTTCAGCAGCTCGTCGATCTTGGCGACGTGCTTCTGCGTGAGGTCGTCGAGCTCCTTCTCGGCACGCCTGACCTCGTCCTCGCCCGCCTCGCCGTCCTTGACCATCTTGTCGAGGATCTCCTTGGCGGAGCGGCGGATGTTGCGCACCGACACCTTGGCGTGCTCACCCTTGTTCCTGGCGACCTTGATGTACTCCTTGCGGCGCTCCTCCGACAGCTCGGGGAACGACACGCGGATCACCTGGCCGTCGTTGCCGGGGTTGACGCCGAGGTCGGAGTCGCGGATCGCCTTCTCGATCGCGGCCATCGAGCCCTTGTCGTAAGGCTGGATGATGACCATGCGGGCCTCGGGCACATGGAACGAGGCCAACTGCTGGATCGGGGTCGGCGAACCGTAGTACTCAGCGTTGATCTTGTTGAACATCGAGGGGGTGACACGGCCCGTACGGATGCCCGCGAAGTCTTCCTTCGCGACCGAAACGGCCTTGTCCATCTTTTCCTCGGCTTCGAGGAGGGTTTCGTCGATCACAGCGGCTCCCTGTCTTCTAGCTGGCGGTGTCGGGCTCGCACCCTCATTTGCCTGCGGGACTCACCAGCGTGCCGATTTTCTCACCGCGGACCGCACGCAGGATGTTGCCCTCGCCCATCAGGTCGAAGACCACGATCGGCAGGTCGTTGTCCTTGCACAGGCTGATCGCGGTGGCGTCCATGACCGCCAGGTCACGAATCAGCACCTCGCCGTAGTCCAGGTGGTCGAACCTCACCGCATCGGGATTCTTCCGTGGATCGGAGTCGTAGATCCCGTCCACCTGGGTGCCCTTGAGCAGCGCCTCCGCGCCGATCTCCAGGGCCCGCTGGGACGCGGCGGTGTCGGTGGAGAAGTACGGCGAGCCGAGCCCGGCGCCGAAGATGACCACGCGCCCCTTCTCCAGGTGCCTGATCGCCCGGCGCGGCAGGAACGGCTCGGCGACCTGCTGCATGGTGATGGCGGTCTGCACGCGCGTCTCGACGCCGCGCCGCTCAAGGAAGTCCTGCAGCGCGAGGCAGTTGATGACCGTGCCGAGCATGCCCATGTAATCGGCGCGGGCCCGGTCGATGCCCCCCTCCGACAAGGTCGCGCCGCGGAACATGTTGCCGCCGCCCACCACGACCGCGACCTGCACGCCCTCGCGCACGGCCTCGGCGATCGAATCGGCCAGCTGCTCGACCACGCCGGGGTCGATGCCCAGCGGCTCGCCGCCGGCGAACGCCTCACCCGACAGCTTCAACATCACCCGCTTCCAGCGCAGCGGACTCTGGTTCCGGGACGAAGAAGCCGCCGACGTGGCGGGCTCCTGACTGTCCTGCACGGCGGCGGCCTCCCTCTATTGGCGGTTCTGTTGGACTTGCTCCGGCCGGTGGGGCGTTCAGCCCCGATCCGACCGAATTCCACGCGTTACGTCGCGTGATGTCGCACCGGAACCGGCCTGGGCCGGTGCGACGCCGGAGAACTTCGCTCCAGCCTATGCCTGGCCGACCTTGAACCGGACGAAAGCCAGAACCTGCGCGCCGTTCTCCTCGGCGTACTTGCCCACGCTCTTCTTGTTGTCCTTCACGAACGCCTGCTGGAGCAGCGTGAAGTCCTTGTACCAGCCGTTGACCCGGCCCTCGACGATCTTGCCGATCGCGGCCTCGGGCTTGCCCTCCTCGCGGGTCATCTCCTCGAAGAGCTTGCGCTCCTTCTCGATGACCTCGGCCGGCACGGCGTCCGCGTTCAGGTACTGCGGGGCCATCGCGGCAGCGTGCTGCGCGATGTCCTTGGCCACCTCGGGGTTGGCCTTGTCGAGCTGCACGAGCACGCCGACGGCCGGCGGCAGCGCCGGGTCGGTGCGGTGCATGTAGGCGCCGATGTAGCCGCCCTCCAGCACCTTGAAGCGGCGGATCTCGATCTTCTCACCGAGCGCGGCGTTGGCCACGTCCAGGTGCTCCTTGACCGTCTTGCCGTCGAAGGACGACTCCAGCAGCGACGGCACGTCGGCCGGCTTGGTGGCCAGCACGTGCGCGACGACCTGGGAGGCCAGCTCCTGGAAGCGCTCGCCCTTGGCCACGAAGTCGGTCTCGCAGTTGAGCTCGAGCAGCGCCGCGGCGGAGTCGCCGTCCTGCTGGAGCGCGACCAGGCCGTTGGAGGCGGTGCGCGCCTCGCGCTTGCCCACGTCCTTGGCGCCCTTGAGACGGAGCAGCTCGATGGCGCGGTCGAAGTCGCCCTCAGCCTCCTCAAGAGCCTTCTTGCAGTCCATCATGCCTGCAGCGGTGATCTCGCGAAGCCGCTTGACGTCGGCCATGTTCACGGAAGCCATTGCGTTTTCCTCGTGGGATGTCGTCGTGGGTTGTTCGTCGTGGAAGGGGTGGGGGCCGCCCACCCGCTTGTCGGTACGGCACCGGGTGCCGCACAGAAGCCTCTCGATGGGCCCGGGAGCCATACCCTCTGCCCCGGGCCGTGCCCTTCGACCCTCGCCCGGGGGCTCCCGAACCGCTTCACCGTCTCATCCGCGGCCCCTGAGCCCGACCCATAAGCCGTACCGCCCTGGATCGTGAGCCCTGAGCCGTGGCCCGTGAGCCGTGGGCCGTGGGCCTTGGACCGTGGCCCGTGAGCCGTGGCCCTGGACCGTGGCCTTGTGGGGCCTCGGGACCCTGGGCCTCGGGACCTTGGCGGTCACCCGCCCGAACCCCGCGGCCCGCCGTACTGCCGCCTGCGACCCCGGCCCTGCGCCCACCTGCGTCGGCAGACCGACCGAACGTGCGGTCAAGCGCCCCGCCACCTGCGGCGGCCCGCCGATCCCGGCCCGTGGCATCCACCGACCGGAGCCTGCGGCGGCCCACCGGTCCGGCTGCTCGCCGCTTGCGGCGGCCTGTCGGCTGCGGCGGGCTCACCCCGGGTGCCACCTGTGGCGGCCACTCGCGGCGGCCACCGAGCCGGCCGGCGGCGACCCGTCGGCCCGAGGACGGTGGCGAACCACCACCCCGAGCGCCTGGCCCGCCGATCCGATGCCCCCGGCGTCCCGGTGGGCGTCCGGCCGACCTCTCGATCAGCCGGACCCCGGAACCCCTGGCCCGGTCCGGACCCGAAGGCCCGGGCGGGAAGGCGTCAGGCCTGCTGCTCGGTCTCGGCGGTCTCGCCCTCGGCGGGAGCCGCCTCAGCCTCGGGAGCGGCCTCGGCGACCGGGGCCTCAGCGGCCGGAGCCTCGGCGACGGCCTCCTCAGCGGCGGGCGCCTCGACCGCGGCGGCCTGCTCGCCACCACCCTGCTCGATGAGCTCGCGCTCCCACTCGGCCAGCGGCTCGGCGGCGGCCGGCTTCTCGTCGCCGCGGGCGGCGCCGGAACGGGCCATCAGACCGGCGGCGACACCGTCGGCCACGACGCGCGTGAGCAGCCCGACGGCGCGGATGGCGTCGTCGTTGCCCGGGATCGGGTAGTCGACCTCGTCGGGGTCGCAGTTGGTGTCGAGGATCGCGACGACCGGGATGCCAAGCTTCTTGGCCTCGCTGATCGCGATGTGCTCCTTCTTGGTGTCCACGATCCACACCGCGCTGGGCACGCGGCCCATGTCACGGATGCCGCCGAGCGTGCGCTCGAGCTTGTCCTTCTCGCGGCGGCGCATGAGGAGCTCCTTCTTGGTGAGCCCCGACGCGGCGACGTTGTCGAAGTCGAGCTCCTCGAGCTCCTTCAGACGCTGAAGCCTCTTGTGCACGGTGGAGAAGTTGGTGAGCATGCCGCCCAGCCAGCGCTGGTTCACGTACGGCATGCCGACCCGGGCGGCCTGCTCGGAGATGGCCTCCTGAGCCTGCTTCTTGGTGCCGATGAACAGGATCGTGCCGCCGTGGGCGACGGTCTCCTTGACGAAGTCGTACGCACGGTCGATGTACGACAGCGACTTCTGCAAGTCGATGATGTAGATGCCGTTGCGCTCGGTGAAGATGAAGCGCTTCATCTTCGGGTTCCAGCGGCGGGTCTGGTGGCCGAAGTGAACGCCGCTCTCGAGCAGCTGTCGCATGGTGACGACGGGGGCCATGTGCTGGTCCTCCAAGTCAGGGCGCCCCGCGAGTGGGCGCGATTCTCGGTTGTGCCGCGGCAGCCGGCGAGCTACCGCCCTGATGCCCCGGAACCGCTCCAGCCGGGCCGAGGCCCGGACCGATGGTGCGGTCCTTCGTGAGGCATGCGAAGTCGGCCTGTGGTCACAGGCCATCGAAAAGTCTACCTCCCATGCCACCCCGGCCTGACCGTCGAGGTCAACCGGCGGCGCGCACGGCTCAGCCACCGGCGTCGTGGTCCTCGCTGGGCAGCCCGGGCACCGGCCGGTCGGCTTGCGGGAACAGGCTCACCTGCGCCTCCGCCACCCTCGCCCCGGGTGGCGCGTCCTCCGGGCTGCGGTGACGGGCGATGTACGGGGCGAGCAGCTTCTCGATGTCGGCGTAGAGGCGTCCCATCTCCTGCGCGTCGAGGCGCAGCGTGATCCGGCTGAAGCGGCTCGCGTCCCGCCATTCTTCGGGCTCCTGCGGCAGGTTGGACAGGGCCCGTTCCAGCTCCTTCTCGGCGTCCTTGCGCACCGCCCGGATGAGCAGGTCCTTGGCCTCCCGCACCTCGGGCCGGTCGCCGGGCAGGATGCCGATCGCGAGGGACCTGTCGACGGCCTTCCACAGCCGTTCGCGCCCGTCGCCGCGCGGCGGGGCGTCCTCCACGAAGCCGTACTTGGCCAGCATCCGCAGGTGGTAGCTGGCCGCGCTGGGGGTGATCCCGGCGTCCTCGGCGACCTCGGTGGCGGTCGCGCTCCTTCCGGCGCCGAGCCGGTTCAGTATGGCCAGCCTGGCTGGATGGGCCAGTGCCCGCATCGCCTTCGGATCGTCCAGCTCCATGCGCCAACGGTACCGGGACATTCGTGAAAGGTTGCCTTCACAACTCTGAAGGACTACTTTCAGAGTTGTGAAGGGTTCCCTTCACAACTCTGCATCCTCTTGGAGTCCCCCATGACCGGCGCGCCCCACACCGATTCCCCGCTGCCAGGCCCTCCGCTGTCCGACCTTCCTCTTCGCAAGCAGCGCGACTACCGGCTGCTCTGGTCGGCCCGTACGATCTCCATCACCGGCTCGGAGGTCTCCAAGCTGGCGATCCCCCTGACGGCGGTCACCCTCCTGGCCGCCGGCCCCGCCGAGATGGGCATCCTGACCGCCGCCGCCTCGCTGCCCGCCCTGCTGTTCGGCCTCCAGGCAGGAGCCGTCGCGGACCGCCTCCGCCGCCACCGTCCTCTGATGATCGCCTGCGAGCTCGTGTCGGCCGTGGCCGCCGTGACCGTCCCCGTGGCCTGGCTGCTGGGCGTGCTCACGGTCCCGTGGCTGATCGTCGTCGCCCTCGTGATCGGCACCGCCGGCGTCACCTTCCGCGCGGCGAACTTCCCCCACCTGGCCGCGATCGTCCCCGAGAACCAGCGGACCAGCGCCCTGGCCGGCTTCCACGCCTCCTACTCGATGGCGTCCGTGGCGGGCCCCGGCCTCGCCGGCCTGCTGGTGCAGATCCTCACCGCACCGCTGGCCGTGCTCGCCGAATCGCTCTCCTTCCTGGGCTCGGCGCTGCTCCTGCGTTCGATCCGCACCCCCGAACACGCCGAACCCGCCCCCACCCGCGGCATGTGGCGCGACATCGTCGAGGGCCTGCGCACGAGCATCACCATCCCGACCCTGCGCGCCCTGCTCGGCGCCGGCGTCACGATCAACTTCTTCGCCATGGCCTACACGGCCGTCCACATCCTCTACATGGTGAACACCCTGGGCATCCCCCAGGGCCTGCTCGGCGTCCTCATCGCCCTCAGCGGCGCCGGCGGACTGCTGGGCGCCTGGGTCACCACCCGCCTGGCCAAGCGCTTCGGCGAGAACCGGATCCTCCTCGGATCGGTGCTGTTCTTCCCCCTGGAGATCCTCGCGGTGGGCCTCCTCGACGGCGCCCTCTGGTGGAAGCTCGTCGTCCTCGCCACCACGGGCGTCCTCACCGGCGGCATCGTCGTCGCCTTCGCCACCTGCATGGGCGCCATCACCCTGCGCGACTCCCCCACCGAACTCCGGGCCCGCGTCAACGCCACCATGACCTTCGCCGTCCAGGGCGTCATGGCCCTCGGCGGCCTCGCAGGCGGCCTCCTCGCCGAGGTCCTGGGCCTACGCCCCGTGATCTTCATCTGCGCGGCGGGCATCGCCCTCAGCACCGCCTGGATCTGGGCCTCCCCGCTCCGCTCCCGCTGAGCCCTTCCCCTTATCCGCAGAACGCCTTATCCACAGAACCCCGCTCGGCCCCCCGCACCCCCCTGCCCCCGCCGCAGACTCCCCCCATGCCCCGCCGCCCCTCACCCCGCACCACGCTGAAGCTCCTGGCGATCATCCTCGCCCTGACCTGCGCCGTCCTCATCCCCACGACCCCGGCCACCGCGGACCACCCACCCTGGCGCTGGCCCCTCGACGGCACACCCCGCATCCTGAGCCGTTTCGCCCCACCCCCGGCCCCCTGGCTGGCGGGCCACCGCGGCGTGGACCTGGCCGCTCCGGCAGCCACCCCCGTCCTCGCCGCAGGCCCGGGCACGGTCGGCTTCGCCGGCCCCGTGGCAGGCCGCGGCGTGGTCACGGTCGACCACGCGGACGGCCTCCGCACGACCTACCTCCCGGTCATCCCCGCCGTACGCCGAGGCGACCCCGTAGCGCTCGGAGACCGCCTGGGCGCCATCGCCCCTTCACCACCGCCGCACTGCCCCGAGTCCTGCCTGCACTGGGGCCTCAAACGCGACACCACCTACCTCGACCCGCTCCTGCTCCTGGCCCAAGCCCCCGTCCGCCTCCTCCCCTTCTGGCAATCCCTGCCTCCGGCCCGGAGCCAGGCATCACCCCTCAGCCCAGAGACGGAACAACCCCGAACACCGACCCCAACTCCAGGACCGGAACAACCCCCCGTCCCACCGCTCCTCCCCCGCTCAGCCTCAACCCCGGCACCCCCGCCCATCGCCCTGGCAGCCCTCGTCGGCACCGCCCTTCTCCTCTTCCTCCTGATCCGCCGCCACCGCCCCCGCCCACCAGAAGGCAGACACTCCAAGAGAAGAACGCCCACCGCCGATCCCCCGCCCACCCCCACCGGCCAGCACCGTAAGCCCCGCCGCCCCCGCCGCCGCCCACCCCGCTGAGCACCTGCAGGAGGTCCCGCCGTCACGCCCTCGGATGCGCCTGCCGATAAGCGCTACGCAGCCGTTCGATCGACACATGCGTGTACACCTGCGTACTGCTGAGCGAGGCATGCCCCAGCAACTCCTGCACGCTGCGCAGATCCGCCCCACCCTCCAGGAGATGGGTAGCCGCGCTGTGCCTCAACCCATGAGGCCCCATGTCGGGCGCCCCTTCCACCTGCCGCACCCGCGCATGCACCACCCGCCGGACGGTCCCGGCATCGATGCGCCCGCCCCGCACCCCCAGGAACAACGCCGCCCCGGACCCCGGCCGCACCCACAACGGCCGCCCGTACACGCACCACCCGTCCAACGCCCGCATCGCCGGCCCCCCGACCGGCACCGCCCGCTCCTTGCGCCCCTTGCCCAGCACCCGTACGACCCGCCGCTCCCGATCCACGTCATCCACATCCAGCCCGCACAACTCGGATACGCGAATCCCGGTGGCATACAGCAGCTCCAGCAGAGCCTGGTCACGCAGATCCTTGGGCTCCCCCTCCACCGGCACGTCCAACACCCGCCGCGCCTGCTCCTGATCGAGCACGGCAGGCAACTGCCGCGGCGCCTTGGCCGTCCCCAACAGCAACCCGGGATCGCTGCCGAGCCACCCCCTGCGATGGCAGAAGGCAGTGAACGTCCGCACACAGGCCGACCGCCGAGCCAACGTCGCCCGCGCCTTCCCCGCGTCATGCTGCGCCGCCAACCACCCCCGCAGCGCCACCACATCCAGCGCCTCCACCGCCCCGCCCACATAAGCCAGCAGCTCGGCCACATCCCCCAGATAGGCCCTCACGGTATGAGGCGACAAATCCCTCTCAAACCGCAAATAAGCCTCAAATTCCGCAACAACGTCCCCGACCGCAGGCCCATCCCCCACAACCGCCTCCATTTGCTAGCAACTAACGGAACGCACGCCTGAACACCACTCCCAGTCTGCCCCGCGCCCCCAACCTTCACCGCACCTCCACCCGCCTACCCGAAGCCAAGCTCTCCCCCTTCCTCGCACCTACATCCGCTACACCAAGGCGCCCGCCCACTGCCTGCATCCCCAGTTCGGCTGCTACCAGCAAGGGCGCCTCGCGAGCCCGCTGGCCACGGCGAGCACGGGCTACGGTTGCCTCGGCCACCGCGGACTACCGGTTTGCGGTGGTTCGGGGCCAGCGCGGATTGCCGGTTGCGGTGGTTAGGGGCCAGCGTGGATTGCGCGGGCCCGATGCCAACGCGGATTGCGATGCTTCGGGGCCTAGACACGGGGCGTAGTAGCCAAGAGCCAGCACTGGAAGCGGTGGCCGGGGCGGCACTTCGCGGTGGCCGGAGGCGAGACGCGGGACGCACCGGCCGGAGGCGCGACGCAGGACCCACTGGCCGAAGGCGAGACGCGGAGCGCACTGGCCAGAGGCAAGACGCGGGGCGCAGTGACCGGAGGCGAGGCGCGGAGCGTATTGGCCGAAGGCGTGATGCAGAGCGCACTGGCCAGGAGCGCGGCGAGGCGGCGACAGGACCAGCGGCCGTTGCAGAGCCCCCTCAGAAGTCAGCCGACAGTCGAGGCACGCCCTTCCCCGCTATGCGAGGCACGCCCCGCCGCTACCAGCACCACAGCAGCCGCAACAGCAGTGAGCGCCGCCAGCAGAGCGCCGGCAGCCAACGTCAGGACGTCAGGCCGGATCAAGGGCTGAGCACGCAACGCCTGCCAGGTGAGCAAAGCGATCAGGCCGGTGTAGCCAACGGCGGTCACACCGATCAGCCGAGCACGAGTCCGGTCGTCACGTAAGAGCGGGTAGCGAGCCGCCAGAGCAGCCAGCAACAGGGCGCCGATCAACATGACCTGAAGCCCATGCAATCCGACGAAATGAGGAATCCGCAGGTCACCACCCGTGGTGCTCCACTCCGTCAAAGGCAGGCCGGGGCCGCCGTCGGGCACGCCCACGCTGTGCCCGCTGCTCAGCAACACCCGCTCACCCCCGGTGGTCAGCGCGATCTCCGCCTTCCCCTGCATAGGGATGAGAAAGCCCAGGGCCATGCCGACGACGGCCAGCGTGAGCCCCGCGTGAATCGCCCGGCTCATCGCACGATCGGCATGGACGCGCTGTACGGCCAGAATGACCGCGAGCGCGATGTTGGCCAGCATGATCAGAAGCACCCCGTTGCCGAAGATGACCTGCATGACTCTCTCGGCCGATTCGGTGGACTTGTTGAAATGGCTGAAGGTGCCGCGAGCAGCCTGGATCGCAACGATGGCGGTGTCGACGAACCCGGTGACGGCGAAAACCGTGGCCAGCCCAGAGGTCCATTTGCTGCCCCGATGAGGCAGAGACAGCATCCAGGCCAGCGTGGTCCCGTAGACGGCCATCGACACCGCGAACTTGAACGGCTTGAGCCACACGGGAGCCCCCAAAAGCACCCGGCCATCGACCCCGAGCCCAACCGCCGAGACGACCAGCAGCAACAGCATCGAGGCGACCATCAGCATCAGCGGCCGATGCCACCGCGCCACCCGGCGAAGCAGCGGACCAAGAACAGCGGACACGGCACCTCCTGGAGGACAACCGGAGCTACGCCCAGAGTCCCCCTCACCGGATGCGGACACATTCCCGCACACCCCCGGCTTGCAGGGAGGCCAGCCCTACCACCAGCCCTCCCGGCTGAAGGCCGCCCACCTGAAGCCGACATTAGGCAACACCCGCGCGGAAAACGGTCCACACGGAAGCCGATCCACACGGAAGCCGATCCGTGTGGAAGCCGATCCCCACGGAGAACCCCCACCGGGAAGCGGCCCGCATGGATGGCGCCCCGCACGAAAACGCGCCGCACGGAAACGGCCCGCACGGATGGCGCCCCGCACAGAATCGCGCCGCGCGGAAACGGCCCGCGCGGAGGGTGCTCCGCACGAAAACGCGCCGCACGGAAACGGCCCATACAGAAGGCAACCTGCATAGAAGGCGGCCCGTACAGAAGGCGGCGGGTTTCGAGCGGGCGACAGGGCGGGGACCTTCAGTTGCCGTGTCGAAATGGCCGGTCCCAGCGCCAATCAGAATGTCTGCGTTGAGCTTTACGATCACGGCTCATGACGGAACCCCTGCCTAGCGCTCACACCATGACCATCGCCCTCGGTGTCGATTACGGCCTGGCGTACCTGCTCGACGACTATGACGAGACGGACATCCCCGAGCGCTTAGGTCATGACGATGAAGGGCAACCTCTTGGGATCATCAGCGTGATGGAAGGCGCTGCCTTGCTGACCATTGGCACGCACTACGGCAAGGTGCGGTTCGACGTTCAAGTGGCGCCGTCCGAGCCTGATCCGGACCTGGACGCGTACGAGGACATCGTGGAGATTGGCTTCACCTCGGCGACGGGGAGCGTTTCGCTTCATGAGTGGGGAGACGAGGAGATTTACGCGCTCCCGCCCCTTCCCTCCGGTCCTGGTCAGTACCGATTGCGGTATCACGTTCATGGTTTGGACGAGAGCCACTGCGATTGTTACGAGGAGCAGGCGCCCGATCGCTACTTCCTGCAGATCTGGCCGTCCGGCAACTCCGTGGCCCGGGTCGTCAAGAGCACGAGCCGGCGGCACCGGAGGTCGATACGCGCCGATTGACGAAGCTATCCCTGCTCAGGGGTACGGGACGCGGCGCGCTCGACGTACCGCGAAGATCGATCATGGCGGCTCCTGGCGGGGTGAGGGGATCATCTGATTCTCCGGGTTATAGGGCTGCGCCGCGGGCGTCGGTGAGGGGAGCGGCGTCTCGTCCTCTTGTGAGCTGGCGTTGGGCGGGGGCGTGAGCGCCGGAGATCCGGTGCGGGGTGAGGGGATGGGAGTGGGCCGTCCCTCGGGGGAAGCCGGGCGAGGAGGGGAGGTTCGCTCGGGTGTGGCGGAGGCGTCGGGCAGTGGGCGGTCCGAAGGGACGGGTGATCCGGCCGATCCGGGTGGGCGAGCGGGTGTTTGAGCTGATCCAGCGGGCGGCTCCGATGGCGCAGCGTCCCGTTCCGACGGGACGCTGGGTGGGGCGGCGCGCTGCTCGGAATGCACCCTGGGCGATTCCGGTGAGACAGCGTGCTGTCCGGAAGGGACGCCAGACGGCCCTTTAGAGACGGCGCCCTGCTCTTGAGGCACCCCGGGCGGACTCGGCGAGACAGCGCGCTGCCCCGAAGCATGCTGCCCGAAAGCGTGGTGCCCGGAGGGGACGGCGTGCTGTTCCGGAGGGGGCGTGGGCTGGTCTACGGCGGTGGGGGTGGCTTTGGGGTAGACGGGCGAGGGGGGTTTGCGGATGCGCCAGCCCTTCGGGACGCGTTCGACGTAGCCGGCGGCCGCTAGGGAGCCCAGGGCGCTCAGGGCAGTGTTGAGGGGGACGCCGGCGGCCACGGCGATGGTGGCTGGACCGGCGCCACCTCGCGACGGGATGGCGTCCAGGACGGCGCGGGTCTGGGGTGACAGGGCGTCTCTGGGGAGGGCGGGGGCGCGCTGGGGCGGGGCGAGGTCCTCGCCGATCGTGCCGACGAGTTCGATGAGCTCTTCGGGGGAGGTCACGCAGACGGCCTTCTGCTCTCTGAGGAGGCGGTGGCAGCCCGCGGACTGGGCCGAGGTGATGGGGCCGGGGACGACGGCCAGGTGGCGGTCGAGGGTGAGGGCGTGGGTCGCGGTGTTGAGCGCGCCGCTGCGCAGGGCGGCTTCGATGACGGCCGTGCCCCGGGAGAGTGCGGCGATCAGGCGGTTGCGGATGAGGAAGCGGGCTCGGGTGGGGTGGACGCCCGGCGGGCACTCGCTGACCAGGACGCCCTGGTCTCGGGCGGCGGCGAAGAGGGGATGGTGTTCGGCCGGGTAGGGGATGTCCACGCCGCAGGCCAGGACGACGACCGTCGGGGAGTCGGCGGCGAGGGCGCCTCGGTGGGCGGCGGCGTCGATGCCGATCGCACCGCCCGAGATGACGGTCCAGCCTGACTCGCTCAGGCCGATGCCGAACTGGGCGGCGACATGGGCGCCGTAGGGGGTGGCGGCTCGGGCGCCGACGACGGCCGCTGATCTGAGGCAGGAGAAGCGGAGGTCGGCGTTGCCGTGGAGCCACAGGCCGAGCGGGCGGCCGGGGCCGAGCTGGTCGAGCTGGGTGGGCCACTCCGGGTCGCCGGGGATGACGAGCCTGGCTCCGGCCTGGTGGCCGGCGGCGAGGTCCGCCGGGGGGTCGGCGGCGGTCAAGCGGGCGTGCCAGGTGGCCAGGCGGGTGTGCCAGGTGGCAAGGCGGTGGCTCAGGTCCCCGGGGCGGTCTCCCGGGCGGTCTCCGGAATGGTCTCGGGGGCGGTCTCCGGAATGGTCTCGGAGGTGGTCTCCGTCGGCCGGGAGGGGGTCGCCGGGGTCGGGGAGGCGCTGGGCGCGTACGGCTTCGGCGGTCCGGACGGCGCCGTAGTGGGAGACCAGGCGGCCCATCGCGGTGTCGCCGGCGTCGGCGGCACGCATGAGGGCGGCACGGGCCTCGTGGTCGGGGGTGTGCACGGTGGGTCTCCTGGAGACGGAAGGTGGACGAGAAAGGGGCGGGTCAGGGGGTCAGGCCGAGCCACAGCGCCAGGGCGGCGGAGGTCTCGTCCTCGTCGGGGCGGTCCTTGCCGGCCAGGTCGGCGAGGGTCCAGGCGACGCGGACGACGCGGTCGAGGCCGCGCGCGCTGAGGGTGCCGGAGTCGAGGCAGCTCGTGATGGGGCGCATGGCGGCGTCCGGCGGACGGTAGTCGGCGTGCAGGGTCGACGAGGGGATCTCGGCGTTGGTGCGCCAGGGGGTGCCGGCGAAGCGCTTGGCGGCGCGCTCACGGGCCAGCAGGACGCGTTGGGCGACCGTGCGGCTGGACTCGACGAACTGCCGGTCGGCCAAGAGCTCGCGCCTGCTGGAGCGGGCCACGGTGACCTTCATGTCGATGCGGTCGAGCAGCGGGCCCGAGAGCCTGCCCAGGTAGCGGCGCCGGACCGTGGGCGAGCAGTGGCAGCTCTCGCCCTGGTCCTGGGGCTGGGCGCAGGGGCAGGGGTTGGCGGCCAGCACCAGGATGAAGCGGGCCGGGAACGTGACCGAGCCCGCCGATCTCGCCACCGTGACCTGGCCCGACTCCAGCGGCTGGCGGAGCGAGTCGAGGACGTGGCGCGGGAACTCCGGTGCTTCGTCCATGAACAACACGCCCCGGTGGGCGAGGGAGATCGCGCCGGGGCGCACGACCGTGCTGCCGCCGCCGATGACGGCCGCGGCGGAGGCGGTGTGGTGGGGGTTGACGAAGGGCGGGCGGCTGACCATGGGGCTGTTGGGCGGCAGGACGCCCGCAACCGAGTGGATGGCCGTCACTTCGAGCGCGTGGTCGAGCTCCAGGTCGGGCAGCAGGGTGGGGAGGCGTTCGGCCAGCAGGGTCTTGCCGGTGCCGGGCGGGCCGAGCATCCAGAGGTTGTGGTTGCCCGCGGCGCAGACCTCCAGGGCGCGTCTGGCCATCGGCTGGCCGACCACGTCCGACAGGTCCAGGTCGGGGCGGGCGGCGGGGGCCGGGCCGCTGGCCTCCGCCTGGGCGGCGGGCCCGGAAGCCTCGGCGGACGCCGAAGCGCCGCCCGAAGCGGACCCCGAAGCGCGGCCCGAAGCGCCGCCCGAAGCGGACGTCGAAGCCGGGCCTGGAGCGGGGCTCGAAGCCGTGCTCGAGGCGAGGCCCGATGCGAGGCTTGAAGCGGACGCCACAGCGGAGCCTGGAGCGGGCGCCACGGCAGGGTCCCTAGCGGGGGCTGCGGCGGGGGCCGGGACGGCGGGTGGAGGGTCGCCTCGGCGCAGCCACTCGACGAGCCGGCGCAGGTCGGCGACCGGGACCACCCGCACGCCCGGCACCAGGGCCGCCTCGGCCGCGTTGGCGGCGGGTACGACCACGGTGGCGGCCCCGTCCCCGGCGGCGCCCAGGACCGACGGGAGCACGCCGCGCACCGGCCTCAGCCGCCCGTCGAGGCCGAGCTCGCCGAGGAAGAACATGTCCGCGACCCGCTGGGCGGGCACCAGCCCGGCGGCGCCCAGGATGGCCACGGCGATGGCCAGATCGAACTGGCTGCCGCGTTTGGGCAGGCTGGCCGGGAAGAGGCTGACGGTGATGCGAGCGTCGGGCCAGGCGTAGTGGCTGTTGACCATGGCCGACCGGACGCGCTCGCGGGCCTCGCTCAGCGCGGTGTCGGGCAGGCCGATGAGGTGCATGCCCGCCAGCCCGCTGCCGACGTCGGCCTCCACCTCGACGGTGCTGCCGGTGACGCCGACGAGGGCGACGCTGCGGGTGGACGCGACCGCCATCTAGCTCACCCCCCGCACGTGACGCAGGGAGTAGTCGCCGGCGAAGCGCTCCAGCGCGATCACGTCGACCCGCACGGTCGCGTAGGGCTGGGGCTGGGCGGCGAGCCAGGTGGCGGCCAGGGCGCGCAGCCTGGCCACCTTCGCGGGGCGGACGGACTCGAGCGCCGTGCCGTGGGATCTGCTCGATCGGGTCTTGACCTCGACCACGACGAGCGTGGCGCCGTCCTCGGCGATGATGTCGATCTCGCCCCGGCGGCAGCGCCAGTTGCGGTCGATGATGGTCATGCCCTGGGAGCGCAGGTAGTCGGCGGCCAGTCGCTCGCCGTGCCTGCCCAGGTCGTTCTTCGCGGCCATGTGGCACCTCCGGGGAGCGACTTTCGCTCATGGAGGCGGGGCCGGCAGCGGCCGAACGGGGTTCTGGGGATAAGTGCGGGGCACCGGGGCCGGGCCTGTGGACGAACGCGTGCGCGCACGCGCCGCCACCAGCCGCCGGAAACGACCAGTCCCCGGAAACGATCAGCTCCAGGAAACCGCCAGCCCAGGAAACGACCAGCCCCGGCAACGGTCAGCCCAGGAAGCAGTCAGCCTCGGAAACGGTCAGCCCGAGAAGCCCTCCTTCGGCATTTCCAGGTCGGCCTTGGCCAATTCCTCGACGTTCACATCCTTGAACGTCACCACCCGGACATTCTTCACGAAGCGCGCCGGTCGGTACATGTCCCAGACCCAGGCGTCCTGCATCTTGACGTCGAAGAACACGTCACCGTTCTCCGCCGTGCGGACTTCCAGGTCGACCGAGTTGGTCAGATAGAAGCGCCGCTCCGTCTCCACCACATACGTAAACAACCCGACGACATCGCGGTATTCGCGGTAAAGCTGCAGCTCCATCTCGGTTTCGTACTTCTCGAGATCCTCTGCGCTCATCGCGGTCCTCCTGTCGTACCGGTCCCCCGGTGTGCCCGGCTAGGCAACGCCGGCCCCCATTTCATTCTCGCCCATCTCCCTGGCCACCGTGACGAACGAGTAACGGTGGTGCGGACACGGGCCGTGCGCCCCCAGTGCGAGGCGGTGTTGTGGTGTCACATACCCCTTGTGCTCGGCGAAACCGTACAGCGGATAGTCGTCGTCCAGCGCGACCATCAACCGATCTCTCGTCACTTTGGCCACGATCGACGCGGCCGCCACACAGGCGGCCACCTGATCCCCCTTCCACACGGCGAGCGACGGCGCCGGCAGGCCCGGCACCGGGAATCCGTCCGTCAGGATGTACCCAGGGTCGCAGGACAGCCGCGCGACCGCCCGCCGCATGCCCGACACATTGCACTTGTGCAGGCCGCGCGCGTCGATCTCGCCGGGCGGGATGATGACGACGCCCACGTGGGCGGTGTCGACGATCCGCTCGTAGAGGCGCTCACGTACGGGCGCCGAGAGCAGCTTGGAGTCGCCCAGGCCGTTGATCTCCTTGCGCAGGATGACCGCGGCGACCACGAGCGGGCCCGCGCAGGCCCCGCGGCCGGCCTCGTCGACCCCCGCGATGGGGGTGAGGCCGCGCCGGGCGAGCGCCCGCTCGTAGGCGTAGATTCCGGAATCACGCCGGACGACGCTCGGTCGAGGGCGGAACGCAACTGTCATGACACACGAAGCGTACGCCCCATTCGCCGCATACCGCGACCGAAGCTACTCGATCTTCGCGAAGCTGTCGGGAGTGGTGAAGATCGTCCCTCTCGACAGCGGCCAGTAGCGCACCACGGCGGTGCCGATCACGTCGTCGACCGAGATGAACCCCTTGCCCGGCTCTTCCATGTGGCTGCGCGAGTCGGCCGAGGCGCTGCGGTGGTCGCCCATCAGCCACAGCTTGCCCTTGGGCACCGTGATGTCGAACTTCTCGTCGGAGGGGAAGTCGTCGGGGAAGAGGTAGGGCTCGTCCAGCGCCTTGCCGTTGATCGTCAGGCGCTTCTTGGAGTCGCAGCACACGACCCGGTCGCCGGCCACGCCGATGACGCGCTTGATCGTGTCCTCACCGTTCCAGCCCTTGAAGACGATGATGTCGCCCCGCCCGGGAGCGCCGGCGAGCTTGTTGACGAACACCCGGTCGTTGATCTTGAGGGTGTTCTCCATCGACTCGGAGGGGATGTAGAACGACCCGATCACGAACGCCTGGAGCACCAGCGCGATCCCCACGCCCAGCACCAGCAGGTAGATCGTCTCGCGGATGCCGCCCTTTTTCTTCTTCTCCACGCCCTCTGCCTTCTCGGTGACGGCCGTCATCGCCTCTTCACCAGCCAGCGCCGACGGACCACGACCAAGGGTACGGCCAGCGCGAATCCGGCGACCAGCGGGGCGGACCCGCTCAGCGCCTGGAGCGCGGGCTGGGCGAACGTGTCGGGGATCGGGATCGTGGTCGCGCGGGAGAACGGCCAGACGATCACGAAGGCGCGGCCGATGACCTGGCTCTCGGGGATGGACCCGCCGCCGGGGTCGCCCGTGTGGGAGCGCGAGTCCAGCGAGACCTGGCGGTGGTCGCCCATCACCCACAGGCGGTTGGGCGGCACCGTGATGTCGAACGGCTCCCGCGAGGGCAGGTTGCCCGGATAGAGGTAGGCGCTCTCGTCGATCGCCACGCCGTTGACGGTGATGCGCTGCTGGGAGTCGCAGCACTTGACGTGGTCGCCGCCGACGCCGATGACGCGCTTGATGTAGTCCTTCTCGCCGGGGACCACGCCGAACGCGGTGCCGACCCAGCGGAAGAAGCCCGCGACGGGGTTGGCCGGCTCCTCGAACTGGAACTCGCCGTCCCAGGAGTCGACGCCGGAGAAGACGACCACGTCGCCGCGCTCGATGTCGCGCGTGTGGTAGACGAGCTTGTTGACCAGCACCCGGTCGTTGGTGAGGAGCGTGTTCTCCATCGACTCGGACGGGATGTAGAAGGCCTGGATGACGAAGGTCTTGATGATCAGCGCCAGCGCCAGCGCCACGACGACCAGAACGGGAAGTTCTTTCCAGAACGACCCCTTCTTCTTCTCTTTCTTCCCGTCTTTTGCCGGCTTCTGAGTGTCTTCGGCGACCACGTCCACCTCGTCCTCGACAGGGCGGCGCGGCGCGCCGTGCTCCTGGCTCTCGCTAGTCATTGCTGACGAGCCTAGATGATGTCCCGGCCCGACAAGCCTCGACCGACGTTACACCGCTCACGAGTCGCTCCACATAAAGGAAAGGGCCCCGCAAAACCGAATGGCCCGCACCTCGGTGCGGGCCATTCGGGGAAAGCATGCTTACTTCGCGGGCGTGCTCTCACGCTTCTCGCGGATGCGGGCGGCCTTGCCGCGCAGGTCGCGCATGTAGTAGAGCTTGGCGCGGCGGACGTCGCCACGGGTCACGAGGACGATCTTCTCGATGACCGGGCTGTGCACCGGGAAGGTGCGCTCGACGCCGACGCTGTAGCTCACCTTGCGGACGGTGAAGGTCTCGCGGGCGCCGCTGCCCTGACGGCGCAGCACGAACCCCTTGAAGACCTGGACGCGGGAGCGGTTGCCTTCGACGACTCGGACGTGAACCTCGAGCGTGTCACCGGGACGGAAGTCCGGCACGTCGCTGCGCAGGGTCGCCTTCTCGAGCTCCTGGATCTTCGTGTGCATGAGAGCTGTTCCTCAAGTCTCGCGAGCACGCGGAGGTCCACCCGGCCTGGGCTCGTGGCGGACACGCTTGCTGATCTGGTGGACCCGGGAACGCTTTCCCGGGCATGGCTGACCAACCACCTGACGATTGGCAACGCTTCAGTGTGCCACATCTTCCGGCGGGAGGCGAAACGACAGCTCGTCGAGCAGCCGCCGGTCGTGCTTGTCGAGCGTCGCGGGGTCGATGGCCGCCGCCAGCTCGGGCCTGTTGGCGACGGTGCGGCGCAGCGCCTCGTCACGGCGCCAGCGGGCGACCTTGCCGTGGTGGCCGGACAGCAGCACGGCGGGCACCTCGTGCCCGCGCCACACCGGCGGCTTGGTGTAGACGGGGCCTTCGAGCAGGTTGCGCATCGCGCCGGGCGCGAAGGAGTCGTCGACGGCCGAGTGGGCGTTGCCGAGCACGCCGGGCAGCAGCCGGCCGATGGCCTCCACCATCACCAGCACCGCCACCTCGCCGCCGGCGAGCACGTAGTCGCCGATGCTGACCTCGTCGACGCGCAGCCGCGTGCCGTACTCGGCCATGACGCGCGAGTCGATGCCCTCGTAGCGGCCGCAGGCGAACAGCAGCCACGGCTCGGCGGCCAGCTCCTGGGCGAGCTCCTGGGTGAAAGGGCGGCCGCTCGGCGTCGGCACGATCATGCGCGGGGCTCCGTCGCCGATGACGTCGTCGAGCGCCTCGCCCCAGACCTCCGGCTTCATCACCATGCCGGGACCGCCCCCGTACGGGGTGTCGTCGACGGTCTTGTGCACGTCGTGCGCCCAGTCGCGGAGCTGGTGGGTGCGCACGACGAGGATGCCGCGCTCCCGCGCCTTGCCGATGAGGGAGACGTCGAGCGGCGCGAAGTACTCGGGGAAGATCGAGATGATGTCGAGCCGGGTCACAGCAGGCCCTCCGGCGGGTCGACGACCAGCCTGCCGCCCTCCGGGTCCACCTCCGGCACCAGGGCCTTCACGAACGGGATGAGCGCGTCGTCCCCGCCGCCCGCGCGCCGTACGACGAGCAGGTCCTGGCCGTGGTGGAGCACGTCGGTGACCTCGCCGACGGGCTCGCCGCCGGTGGTGACGACCGCGAGGCCGATGAGCTGGTGGTCGTGGAACTCGTCGGGGTCGCCGGTCGGCGCCACGTCGGCGGAGTCGATGACCAGCATGGTGCCGCGCAGCTCCTCGGCCGCGTCACGGCCCGCGACGCCGGCGAAGGCGACCAGGAGCATGCCCTTGTGCCAGCGGCGGCTCTCGACGACGAGCGGCCCCCGCCCCGGCGGGTCGGTGGCGATCGACGTGCCGGCGGCGAAGCGCACCTCGGGATCGTCGGTGCGCACCTCGACGGTCACCTCGCCGCGTACGCCGTGCGGGCGGCCTATCCGGCCGACGACCAGCTGCACCTGTACCTCTTTCCAACGCGGAGCGCCCCCATCGGCGGCAACCGATGAGGGCGCGGGAATTTCCTGACGCTAACGGACTGCTTCGTGCAGGTCGAGCAGGTCGACCCGGACGTACTTCCCGTCGGCCAGGGCGTTCACGACGGTGCGCAGCGCCTTGGCGGTGCGCCCACCGCGTCCGATGACCTTGCCCAGGTCCTCGGGGTGCACCCGGACCTCCAGGACGCGCCCGCTGCGGATGCGGCGTGCGCGGACCCGGACATCGTCGGGATGTTCGACGATGCCCTTAACGAGGTGCTCGAGGGCCTCCTCGAGCACGTCAGGCCTCCGCCTCGGCCGGGGTCTCGGCAGGGGCCTCGGCCTCGTCCTTCTTCTTGGCCTTCTTCGGCGTGGTGGCGGCCGTGCCGGTGTCGCCACCGGACAGCGCCTCCTTGGCCGCGGCCTCGTAGAGGGCCTGACGGTCGGGCGCGGGCTCGGCGACCTTCATCGGCGCCGGCGCGGGCTCGCCCTTGTACTTCTGCCAGTCACCGGTGAGCTTGAGCAGCTTGAGCACCGGCTCGGTCGGCTGCGCGCCGACTCCCAGCCAGTAAGCGGCGCGCTCGGCGTTGACCTCGATGCGCGAAGGGTTCTCCTTCGGGTGGTACAGGCCGATCTCCTCGATCGCCCGGCCGTCACGCTTGGTGCGGCTGTCGGCGACGACGATACGGTATTGAGCGTTGCGGATCATGCCGAGCCGCTTGAGCTTGATCTTGACTGCCACGGGTGTGGTCTCTCCTGCATTAGAGCGCGGGTGAGCGGCTCCTCATCGAGTGGGGCACGATGCGAATCCAACTCCAGGGACAAACGCGGCCGGCGGGAGGTGAGAGGGCACCCGCCTGGTCACGGTGTTCCAACATGCCATTGTGCCAGACGCGCGCCACTGCCCCGCACTCCGCACCGGCGTCGCGCGGCAAAAATTACTTCTGGCCCGGCAGCCTGAGCTTGGACGGGTCGAAGCCCGGCGGCAGCTCCATGCCCGGAGGCAGCTTGCCGCCGAGGTTGCCCAGCACGCCGCCCGGCTTGGGCTCGTCGGCGGGCGCCTCCTGGGCCTGCTTGCCGAGGGCCGCCTTGCGCGGGTCACCGCTCACGCGGCGCCCCTTCTTGCCCTTCTTCTGAGCCTTCTGCGCCTTGCCCCGGCCGCCCGGCATGCCGGGGATGCCCATGCCGCCCGCCATGCGCTTCATCATCTTCTGGGCCTCGAAGAAGCGGGTGACGAGGTTGCTGACGGCGCTGACGGTCACGCCGGAGCCGGCGGCGATGCGGGCGCGGCGGGAGCCATTGATGATCTTCGGGTCCTGTCGCTCGCCGGGCGTCATCGAGCGGATGATGGCGGCGATGCGGTCGAGGTCGCGATCGTCGATGGCGTTGAGCTGGTCCCGCATCTGCCCCATGCCGGGCATCATGCCGAGCAGGTTCTTGATCGGGCCCATCTTCTGGACCATCATCATCTGCTCGAGGAAGTCGTCGAGCGTGAAGTTCTCGCCCGAGGTGAGCTTGCCCGCCATCTTGGCGGCCTGCTCCTCGTCGAACGTCTTCTGCGCCTGCTCGATCAGGGTGAGGATGTCACCCATGTCGAGGATGCGGGAGGCCATCCGGTCGGGGTGGAAGGCGTCGAAGTCTTCCAGCTTCTCGCCGGTGGAGGCGAACATGATCGGCCGGCCGGTGATGTGCCTGACCGACAGGGCCGCGCCGCCTCGGGCGTCGCCGTCGAGCTTGGTCAGCACGACGCCGTCGAAGCCGACGCCCTCCATGAACGCCTGGGCCGTGGTGACGGCGTCCTGGCCGATCATGGCGTCGACGACGAACAGGACCTCGTCGGGCCGCACCGCGTCGCGGATGTCGGCGGCCTGCTTCATCATCTCCTGGTCGATGCCCAGGCGGCCGGCGGTGTCGATGATGACGATGTCGTGCTGCTGGCGCCGGGCCTCGTCGATCGACTGGCGGGCCACGGCGATCGGGTCGCCGACGCCGTTGCCGGGCTCGGGGGCGTAGACGGCGACCTGGGCGCGCTCGCCCATGACCTGGAGCTGCCCGACGGCGTTGGGCCGCTGGAGGTCGGCGGCGACGAGCAGCGGCACGTGGCCCTGCTCGCGCAGCCAGCGGGCCAGCTTGCCGGCCAGCGTGGTCTTGCCGGCGCCCTGGAGGCCGGCGAGCATGATGACCGTCGGCGGCGTCTTGGCGTAGCGGAGCCTGCGGGTCTCGCCGCCGAGGATCTCGATCAGCTCGTCATTGACGATCTTGACGACCTGCTGCGCCGGGTTGAGCGCCTGGGAGACCTCTGCGCCGCGGGCGCGCTCCTTCACCTGGGCGACGAACGCCTTGACCACCGGCAGCGCGACATCGGCCTCGAGCAGCGCGATGCGGATCTCGCGGGTGGTGGCGTCGATGTCCGCGTCGGACAGTCGCCCCTTGGATCGGAGGGAGGAGAAGACCGATGTCAGCCGGTCGGATAGCGTCTCGAACACGTGGTTGGCCAGTCCTCGAAAGCGAATGTGGGTCTGGTCTCAGCCTATCCGCTTCGCTAGCCGTTCCAGCCTGGCACGGCCATCCGGACCGAGAGCGCGTGCTCGACCAGGTTGATGAGCGTGCTCTTGACCGAGTCCTTGGAACGGGCGTCGAGCCGCACCAGCGGGATGTGCGGGGCCAGCGTGAGCGCGTCACGCACCTCCGCGTCGGTGTGCGGGTACTGCCCCTCCCAGCCGTTGATCCCGACCACGAACGGGAGCTGGGCCTCCTCGAAGTAGTCGATCGCGGGGAAGCTGTCGGCCAGCCGCCGCGTGTCGACCAGCACGACGGCCCCGATGGCGCCCCGTACGAGGTCGTCCCACATGAACCAGAACCGGTGCTGCCCGGGCGTCCCGAACACGTACAGGATCAGGTCGCGGTCGAGCGAGACGCGGCCGAAGTCGAGCGCGACGGTGGTGGTCGACTTGAGCGGGGTCATGCCGAGGTCGTCGATGCCGGCCGAGGCGTCGGTCATCACGGCCTCGGTCGTGAGCGGCATGATCTCCGACACGGCCCCCACGAACGTCGTCTTGCCCACCCCGAATCCCCCGGCCACGACGATCTTCGTCGAGGTTAGGCCGGGGCTAGAGCCTGCGAAGTCCACTGAGCACCCTTTCAAGCAGGTTGACATCCGGCCTTCCGGCCTCCAGCTGCGGCTGGTGGACGCGGACCAGGCCTTCGGCGGCCATGTCGGCGATCAGCACCCGGACCACGCCCAGCGGCATCCGCAACAGCGCCGAGACCTCGGCCACCGAGCGCACCTGCCTGCAGAGCTGGCTGATCGCCTGGTACTCCGGCGTGATGTGGGAGAACTCCCGGTGCTCGGCCGTGGCCGACGACACCAGCGCCTCCATCGCCAGTTTCAGCTTGGGCGCGGTGCGCCCGCCGGTCACCGCGTAGGGACGGACCGGCGACGCGGGGTCGGAGGCCGGCTGCGGGGGCGGCTGAGGGTCCCAGCCGCCGGTGTTCCATCTGGGGTCCGTCACCTACATCACCTGGTCTGGCTGGCGCGCAGCTCCGCGCGCACCGCCGGGGTAAGCACCTGTCCGGCGCGATCCACCATCAATGTCATCTGGTACGCCACCAGTCCCATGTCGCAGTCGGGGGCCGCGAGCACGGCCAGGCAGGAGCCGTCGCTGATCGCCATGATCAGCATCAGCCCCCGCTGCATCTCCACGATGGTCTGATTGACCGCACCGCCTTCGAACACCCGAGCGGCGCCCTGTGTCAGGCTCACCAGGCCGGAAGCGATGGCGGCCAGCTGGTCGGCCCGGTCCGCCGGGAACCCCGACGACGCGGCCAGCGGCAGCCCGTCGGACGACACCACCACCGCATGCGCGACGCCGGGGACGGTGCTCACGAAGTCGGTGATCAGCCAGTCGACGCCGCGCGCCGAATGACTCAGGTCGTTCACGCGCCCTCCTCCCTGTTGTCGTCTTTCCTCGGGTCAGAGGAGAATGCCCTGCCCCCGCTGATGTCGTCGCGTGCCGCCCGGAAGCCCTGCTGGAAGCTGGACAGGCGGCTGCGTACCCGGTCGGGCGAGACCGTGGGCATCGGGACGACGCCCTTCGGGGCCGATGCCGTGTCGGCCGAGCCCGGCACCAGGTTGGCCTTGGGCACCCGCTTGGGCAGCCCGGAGGCGGTCGCCCCGTCGCGCACCGGCTCGGCGGCGGCCTGGGCGGCGCTCCACCCGGCGTCGGCCGTGGACGAGCCCCAGTTGGCGCTGCCGCTGCCGCCCTGCTCGAACCAGGCCGACTCCACCGAGGCGAAGATCGGCAGGAACTCGTCGCCGGCGGAGGGGGCGTTGCCGCCCACCACGGGCATGGGCCCGGTGGCGGCGGACTCGGTCTCCGGGAAGTCGTAGCGGTTGCGCTTCTGCGCGCCGGTGTCGGGCCAGTCGTCGAACTCGCGCGGGACCGGCTGCTCGGTGGGCCGCTTGGGCAGCGGCTCGCCTTCGCCGGCCCAGCCGCCGGGGACGCGGGAGGGGATCCACACGTCGGCGGTGTCGTAACCGCCGCTGGTGCTGCGCGGGTCGGACGGCCAGCCGTCGGCCTGGGAGGGCCACTGCGGCGCGGACGGCCAGGACCCGGTGGGGTCGGCGCCCGGGTACGAGGGGTGGGCGGGGCTCATCTGGAACGAGCCGCCCTGCCACGGGGGCGCCGCGGCCGCCGCCGGCTGGGCGGGGGTGAAGGCGTCCATGCGGCCGCCGCGGTCGGCGACCGGGGCGGGCGCCACCGGGGCGGCGCCCGCGGCGGCCGGGGTGTCGAAGGCGGGCGTCTGGGCGCCGAGCAGCGACTCGGGCACCAGGACCATGGCGGTGAGCCCGCCGCCGCCCTGGGGCCTGAGCTGGACGCGGATGCCGTGGCGGTGGGCCAGCCTGGCGACCACGAACAGGCCCATGCGCCGCGAGACGGACACGTCGACGGTGGGCGCGTCGGTCAGGCGGTCGTTGGCCTGGGCCAGCTCCTCCTGGGTCATGCCGATGCCGGAGTCGCTGATGGACAGCATGACGCCGCCGCCGTCGATGCGGCTGCCGGAGACGGTCACGCGGGTCTCGCGCGGGGAGAACGACAGGGCGTTCTCGACCAGCTCGGCGATGAGGTGGATGACGTCGTTGACGGCCTGGCCGGCGACGGAGACGCCGTCGGGGACCTGGAGGAGCACGCGCTCGTAGTTCTCGACCTCCGACAGGGAGGCGCGGGCGACGTCGACGAGCTTGACCGGCTGGCTCCAGCGGCGCGGCGGGTCCTGGCCGGCGAGGACCAGCAGGTTCTCGCTGTTGCGGCGCATGCGGGTGGCCAGGTGGTCGAGCTTGAACAGGTTGCCCAGCCGCTGCTCGTCCTGCTCGCCCTGCTCCAGCCCGTCGATCAGGGTGATCTGACGCTCCACCAGCGTCTGCGAACGCCGTGAAAGGTTCACGAACATCGCGTTGACGTTGGAGCGCAGGCGGGACTCCTCGGCCGCCAGGCGGACCGCTTCGCGGTGGACCTCGTCGAAGGCGCGGGCGACTTCACCGATCTCGTCCTTGGAGGCGATGTCGATGGGCGGCACGTGCAGTTGCTCGGGCTGGACCTCGTTCTCGCGGAGCTGGCGGACGAGCTCGGGCAGCGTGTTGCCGGCGACCTTGAGCGCGTCGCCGCGCAGGCGGCGCAGCGGGCGCACGAGCGAGCGGGCCATCACGGCGGTGACGGCGAGGACCAGCAGCAGCAGCGCGACGACGACGCCGATGCTGATCGCGGCGGCCTGCCGGTCGGCGCTCTGGAGGTCGGCGCTTCGGGTGGCGATCTGCTGCGACAGCGACTTCTGCACCACGTGCAGCTTGTCGACGGTCTCGCTGATGGCGTCGAACCAGAGCCTGACGTCGTTCCTGGAGGTGGTGTCGAGCCGCTGGAGCGGCACGCCGCCGTTGTGCAGGAAGACCGCTCTGGCCACGTAGAACTCGGCGCGGCCGATCTCCTGGCTGGTGACGGTGTTGTCGTAGAACTGGCGCTGGGCGGCGGTGGCGACGGCGCGGAACGAGGTCCGCTCGCTCTCGCGGCGGGCGCGGGCGTCCAGGAAGGCGTTGAAGCCGGGCTCGCTGAACTCGCCGCGGATCAGCGCGATGGACAGCAGGGCGCGCTGCTTGGAGGCCTCCTCCTGGACGCGGGCGACGGCGCGCATGGCCGAGCTCGTCGCGGTGAGCTGCTCGTCGGTCGAGCCCTGCGCCACCTCGTCGTAGAGCTGCAGCAGCTCGGCGATGGTCTCGGAGTACTTCTCCATCGTCGGCAGCGGCGGCAGCTGGGTCTTGGTGACCGTCTCGCGCATCGAGGGGATCTGGTCCAGCCGGACGCGGATGTTGGCCAGGCGCCTGCGGCCCAGGTCGGACAGCGACGCCTCGGCCGAGGTGGCGGCCTCCTCGGTCCGCTTGACGCTGACGTTCACGATCTCGTACTGCGAGGTGAGCGCCTGGAGGTCGGCCTGCCGCTTGTTCTGGGCGACGAAGCGGGTGGCGAGGTCGCGTTCGAGAGCCAGCTCGCGGGAGAGCTCGCCCACCTGCGCCACCAGCGCGCTCGTCTCGCCGATGCGCTGGTACTCCTGGGCGCTGCTGAACGAGGTCGTGATGCGCAGCGCGCCCAGGATGACGCCGACGATGGTCGGGATGGCGATGAGGGCGATGAGGCGGGTGCGTACACGCCAGTTGCGCAGCGCGAAAGCGCTGCCCGGTTTGGGCGCCTCCGGCACCGGCGCCCGAGCCGGCGCGGGCTCTTGCGGCATGTCTGGAGCCCTACGACGACCGGCTTCGGTCGTTGTTGTCCTCACTGTGGAGCCTCTCGCCATGGCCTGCTGGGGGATGAGCGGCTTTGTCACGCCGACGGAGTGATCGCAGGCAAGTTCGGGCCCAATTTGAGCACAAACCTCATAGTTCAGCCAACGTCTCACAAGTATTAGACCGTTCCAAGCCCGCCTTGGTGCACGTCGCGAGGTTTCATACACGGAGCGCGACCGCCGCCAATCCGGACATATACCCCGTAAGACCCAATAAGGCAGGTTCTGGCGGCATAACGCGATAATTACACCTCAAAGCAGAAAAATTAACATATACGCGGCATAGTGCTTCAGCTATGATCCCCTGCTCCGGTACGCTCACGCCCGGCAACCGATTGCCAGTCTCTAAAAGCTTCCCCCCTGGTAGGAGACCTTCCCATGACACGCACTTTGCGCGGTCGCGCGGTCGTCGTCGGCGCCGCGCTCGCGCTCACCCTCGCCGGCTGCGGTGCCGGCGAGGAGGCCGGCACGACGTCCGCGAACGGCTCAGGGCTCGAGAAGACGACCATCAAGGTCGGGGTGCTCCCCATCCCCGACCCCGTTTCCGTCTATATCGCCAACGCGAAGGGCTTCTTCAAGGCGGAAGGCCTCACCGTGGAGCCGGTCATCATCACCGGTGGCGCGGCGGCCATCCCGAAAATCAAGAGCCGCGAGCTCGACATCTCGCAGACCAACTACGTCTCGACGTTCGCCGCCGTGGCACAGGGCGAGAAGATCAAGCTCGTCGCCGACATGTATCAGGCAGGTCCGAACACCTTCAACATCATGGTGCCCAAGGATTCTTCCATCAAGACGGTGGCTGAACTCAAGGGCAAGACCATCCTGGTCAACAACCTGAACAACGTCGCCCAGCTCGCGGTCGAGACTCAGCTGAAGGTCGCGGGGCTAACTAAAGACGACGTCAAATTCGCCGAGAAGCCGTTCCCCGAAATGGGCAACGCGGTCAACAGCGGCCAGGCGGACGCGGCCTGGATCACCGAGCCGTTCATCACCGCCAACCAGAGCCAGTTCGGCTTCACCAAGCTCGCCGACACGATGACCGGCCAGACCGAGAACCTGCCCATCGCGGGCTGGATGGCCACCGACGAGTGGGTGCAGAAGTACCCGAAGACGCTGGCCGCGTTCCAGCGGGCCATCTCCAAGGCGCAGGAGCTCGCCTCCAGCGACCGCAAGGAGATCGAGAAGATGATCCCGACCTACACGAAGATCGACGCCAAGACCGCGTCGGTCATCACCCTGGGCACCTTCCCGAGTGAGCTGAACCGCGACCGCCTGCAGAAGGTCGCCGACCTCATGGCCGAGTACAAGTACCTGAGCAGCCCCATCGACGTCTCCTCGGTCATCGTCCCGGCGCCGACGAGCGGATGACCAGAGCGCGCCTGACCCGCGGCGTCATCGGCGCCGCGGGCTTCCTTGTGGCCGGCGAGCTGTTCATCCGCTTCGTCATGAGCGAGGATCTGCTGTTCCCGCCGCCGTCCGTCATCTTCCTGGAGGCCGTGCGGCTCCCCGCCGACCCGGACTTCCTGGCCGGGAGCCTGACGACGATCGGCAACTGGGGGCTCGGCCTGCTGATCGCCGTGGCCGTGGCCGTCCCCCTGGGCGTGCTGCTCGGCGCGGTGCCGCCGGTGGAGCAGGCGGTGCGGCCCCTGGTGGAGTTCCTGCGTCCCATCCCGTCCGTCGCGATCATCCCGCTCGCGATCCTGCTGATCCCGTCGGACCAGTGGATGAAGGTCTCGGTCATCGTGTTCGCGTCGTTGTGGCCGATCCTGATCAACACGCTGTACGGCATGCACGACGTCGATCCGCTGGCCAAGGACTCGCTGCGGACCTTCGGGTTCGGGGAGCTGGCCGTGCTGAGGCGGGTGAGCCTGCCGAACGCCGCGCCGTTCGTCGCGACGGGCGTGCGGATCGCCGCCGGCATCGCGCTGGTGCTGGCGGTGAGCGCCGAGCTGGTCGCCGGCGGCTCCGACGGGCTGGGCGTGTACGTGGTGATGGCCGGCAGCGCCAACCGGATGGACCTCATCATGGCGGCGACCGTGTGGGCGGGCGTCTTCGGCGTGCTGGCGAACCTCGCCCTGCTGGCCGGGGAGCGCCGCCTGTTCCGGTGGCACGCGCTGCGGACGGGGGCGGCACGCTCGTGAAGACGCTCAACAAGCTGTGGTTCGTCCCGGTGGTTCTGGTCGTGTGGGAACTCGTCACGCGCGCCGCCGGCGACCTCGACTTCCCCCCGCCGACGACGATCGTCGCGCGCATGTACGAGCTGTGGTTCTCGGGCCCGGCCTCCCGGCTGTTCCTGACCGACGACGCGATGGACAACGTGCTGCCCAGCCTCGGGCGCATGTTCAGCGGGTGGATCCTCGCCTCGCTGATCGGCGTGGTGCTGGGCGTGCTGCTCGGCCGTTCCCGGGTGGCCACCGACTACGTCGACGCGCTGATCGAGTTCGGCCGCGCCATCCCGCCGCCACTGCTGCTGCCGCTGTTCGTGGTCCTGCTGCAGGGCCTGCTGGCGACGCAGCTCGCGGTGATCGTGTTCGGCGTGATCTGGCCGGTGCTGCTCAACACGATCGACGGGGCCCGGGCCATCGACCGGACCTACACCGAGACCGCGACCGTGTTCGGCCTGTCCAGGGCCGAGCGCCTGCGCGTGGTCGTCATCCCGGCGGCCTCCCCGAAGATCTTCGCCGGACTGCGGATGAGCCTGTCGCTCGCGCTGATCCTCATGGTGATCTCAGAGCTGTTCGGCGGCACCGACGGCATCGGCTACCAGCTCCTGTACGCGCAGCGCACCTTCGACGCGCCCGGCGTCTGGGCGGCCATCGCGCTGCTCGGCGTGCTCGGGTACGCCGTCAACGGGCTGTTCGTGCTGGCGGAGCGCCGCGTGCTGGTGTGGCACCGGCAGGCCAACCGCACGGTTTGACCTCTCATCTCTACGGAAGGGCACATGTCCCCATCTGAAGACCTCCTCTGGGGGGCCGTATCCGACATTTCGCGATTCGCGGCTCTGCTGACCATGGCGGAGCTGGGCCTGGCCGACCACCTGGCGGACGGGCCGCTCGACACCGGCGAGCTGGCCCGGCGCAGCGGGGCGCACCCGCCCGCGCTCCGCCGGGTGCTGCGCGAGCTGGCCGGCATGGACGTGGTCAGGCCGCACGGGGACGACGGCTACGACCTGACCGCCCGGGGCACCGCGCTGCGCTCCGACGTGCCCGGCTCGATCCGCAGCTCGATCCGCATGCTGGGCGAGGAGAGCTTCTGGTACGCCATGGGCAACCTGCCGTCCACCGTGCGCGAGGGCAGCTCGGCGTTCGCCAGGCGCCACGGCCACCTGTACGACCACCTGGCGGCGCAGCCTGAGGCCAGCCGCCTGTTCGACGAGTACATGACCACCCGGGCCATCACGTTCACCGACGGCCTGGTCAAGCGCTACGACTTCGCCGGCGCCGCCTCCATGGTGGACGTCGCCGGCGGCCGGGGGCACATCCTGGCCACGGTGCTGCACGCCAACCCCGGCATGCGCGGCATCCTGTTCGACCTCGACCACGTGACCGGCAGCGCCCGTGAGGCGCTGGCGGCCGAGGGCCTGGCCGACCGGACCGAGGTCGTGGCGGGCAGCTTCTTCGACGGGGTCCCGGCCGGGGCCGACGTCTACCTGCTGTCCAGCGTCCTGCACAACTGGGACGACGAGGACGCGGTGCGGATCCTGCGCAACGTCCGCGCCGCCATGGGCCCCGGCGGCCGGGTGCTGGTGCTGGAGGTGGTGCTGCCGGACGAGCCGGCTCCGCACCTGGGCAACGACCTGGACATGCGCATGCTGGCCATCTTCGACGGCGGCACCGAGCGCAGCGCCGCGCAGTACGCCACACTTCTCGATGAGGCCGGTCTCCGGCTGACGGAGGTCATCGAGCTGGGCGCGGCGGCGAGCCTCATCGAGGCCGTTCCCAAGTGATCGCCCGGGGAGCGTCCGGTGCGGCGCTCCCCGCCTCATGACAGGGGGACACCGATGCGGGTGTTGATCGTCGGCGGGGGGATCGGCGGCCTGACGGCCGCGCTCAGCCTGCACGCCGCGGGGATCGGCTGCGTCGTCGTCGAGGGCGCCGCCCGGATGCTGCCGCTCGGCGTGGGCATCAACCTGCAGCCGCACGCCGTGCGCGAGCTCACCGAGCTGGGCCTGGCCGCCGAGCTGGCCGCGACCGGCGTCGAGACCACGTACATGACCTTCACCGACCGGTTCGGCGGCGAGATCCTGGCGCTGCCGCGCGGCCGGCTGGCGGGCTACCGCTGGCCGCAGTACTCCATCCACCGGGGTGAGCTGCAGATGCTCCTGCTCGCCGCGGTGCGCGAGCGGGTCGGGCCGGTACGGCTGGGCGTCCGGTTCGAGGAGTTCGAGCAGGACGCCGCGGGGGTCACGGTCACGCTGCGCGACACCGCGTCGGGCGAGGTGCTGCGCGAGCGGGCGGACGTGCTGGTCGGCGCCGACGGCGTGCTGTCGGCGGTGCGCGCCCAGCTCCACCCGTCGGGCGATCCGCTGCGCTGGAACGGGATCCGCATGTGGCGCGGCGTGGCCGACGCCGACCGGGTGCTCGACGGCTCGACCGTGCTGGTCTCCGGCACCAACGCGGCGGGCAAGTTCGTCTCGTACCACATCTCCCCCGCCCACCCGCGCCGGGTCAACTGGGTCGCCGAGGTCAAGGTGGCCGAGCCGGGCGTGACGGGCGCGGCCGACTGGTCGCGGCCGGGGCGGCTGGAGGACGTGGCGCCGCACTACGCCGGGTGGGCGTACCGGCACTTCGACATCCCGTCGTTCATCGCCTCCTCCGCGCGCATCCTCGAATACCCGATGGTGGACCGCGATCCGCTGCCGTTCTGGGGGACGGGCCGGGTGACGCTGCTCGGCGACGCCGCGCACCCGATGTACCCGGTCGGCTCCAACGGCGGGTCGCAGGCGGTGCTGGACGCCCGGGTGCTGGCCCGCCACCTGGCGACCACGGCCGACCCGGCCGAGGCGCTGGCCGGTTACGAGGCCGAACGCCGGCCGGTCACCTCCGAGCTGGTGCTGGGCCACCGCTCGCTGCCGGCCGACGAGATGGTGCTGCTGGTGGAGCGGCGGGCTCCCGGCGGCTTCGCCGACATCCGGGACGTCCTGGCCGAGGACGAGCTGGCGGCCCTGGCGGACGCCCAGCATGCGATCACCGATTCCGACGTGCGCGCGCTCAACGAGCGACCCTCGTGGAGCGTGCGCTGAACCTGCGTTCAGTAAGGAGTGACATGCGGTTGGCACGCACGTGCGCCCTCGGGCTCGCGCTGGTCCTCGGCCTCGCGGCCTGTGGCGACGACGGCCCGGCCCCCGCCACCGGCGGCTCCGGGCTGGAGAAGACCCAGCTCACCGTGGGCATCGTCCCGGTGCCGTCGTCGGCGCCGCTGTTCATCGCGGAGAAGCGGGGCTTCTTCAAGGAGGAGGGCCTGACGGTCAAGACCGAGGTGATCCAGGCGCCGCAGGCCGTCATGCCGAAGATTTTGAACGGCAGCATGGATGCCTTCCTGACGAGCTACGTGTCGCTGTTGGCGATCAACGACTCGGGGGCGGCCAAGCTGAAGCTGCTCCAGCACAGCCAGGAGGCGGCGCCCGGGGTGGCGGGCGTGGTGGTGCCCAAGGGCTCGCCGATCAAGACGGCGGCCGACCTCAAGGGCAGGACGGTGGCGGTCAACGTGCTGAAGGCGCTCGGCCAGACGCTCACGAACGCGCACGTGCAGGAGGCCGGGCTGAAGCCGGAGGACGTCAAGTTCGTCGCGGTGCCGTTCGCCGACCAGCTCAACGCGCTGTCGGGCGGCCAGGTGGACGCGGCCTGGCTGGTGGAGCCGTTCCTGACGGCGGCCAAGACGAAGATGGGCGCGACCGAGGTGATCGACACCACCGACGGCGTGACCGCGGGCATCCCGATCGACGGCTGGGGCGTGTCGGAGGCGTGGCTGGCGCAGAACCCGAAGACCGCCGCCGCCTTCCACCGGGCGCTGGCCAAGGCGCAGAAGATCGCGAGCGAGGACCGCGCCGCCATCAACGAGGTCATCCCGACCTACACGCAGATCGACGCGCAGGCGGCGGCCGCGATGAAGCTCGGCGTGTTCTCGATGGAGGTCGACAAGGCGAGCCTGCAGAAGCTGGCCGACCTGCTGGCCGGCTACGGCTACCTCAAGACCAAGCCGGACGTGACGCAGCAGATCGCCGCCGTCGGCGGATGACCGGAGCGCGCATGAGGCGGGGGGTCCTGGGCGCCGCCGGTGTCCTGGGCTTCCTCGTCCTGCTTGAGGTAGCGGGCCGGATCGGCCTGATCGACCGCGACGCGCTCCCGTACGTCTCGGTGGTGCTGGTGACGGCGGCGGAGCTGGCCGCGGACGGCGAGTTCCTGCGGCACGTGCTGATCACGCTGTCGGCGTGCGCGGCCGGGCTGCTGATCGCGGTGGCGGTGGCGGTGCCCGCGGGGCTGCTGCTGGGCACGGTGCCGGTGGTGGAGCGCTCGGTGCGCCCGCTGGTGGAGTTCCTGCGGCCGATCCCGTCGGTGTCGCTGATCCCGCTGGCGATGTTCCTGTTCCCCGACAGCGGCGACGCCAAGACGTCGCTGATCGTCTACACGTGCGCGTGGCCGCTGCTCGTCAACACGCTGTACGGCCTGGCGGACGTGGACCCGCTGGGCAAGGACACGCTGCGGGCCTTCGGGTTCGGGCCGGTGGCGGTGGCGGTGCGGGTGTCGCTGCCGAGCGCGGCGCCGTTCATCGCGACCGGGGTGCGCATCGCGGTGGGGGTGACGCTGATCGTGGCGGTGAGCGTGGAGCTGATCGCGGGCGGCGACGGCGGCATCGGCGCCTACCTGGTGCAGGCGGGCAGCGCCGCCCGCACCGACCGGGTGCTGGCGGCGACGGTGTGGGCGGGCGTGCTCGGCCTGGCCGCCAACCTGCTGTTCACGGCCGGGGAGCGGCGGCTGTTCCGCTGGCACCACGCCAGGACGGGAGAGACGTCATGATCGCCCGGCTGGGCTGGTACTGGATGCTGCCGGTGGCGGCGCTGACCTGGGAGGTCGCCGCCCGCGCGGCGCAGGCCGTCTACTTCCCGCCGCCGAGCGTGATCGTGCCCCGGCTGCGGGAGCTGTGGTTCTCCGGGCCGGCCGGGCGGCTGTTCCTGACGGACGAGGCGGTGGCCGACCTGCTGCCGAGCCTGGCGCGGCTGTTCGGCGGGTGGGCGCTGGCGGCGCTCGCGGGCGTCGTGCTCGGCGTCGCGCTGGGCCGCTCGCGCACGCTGTCGGCGCTGGTCGAGCCGCTGCTGCACTTCGGCCGCTCGGTGCCGCCGTCGGCGCTGCTGCCGGTGTTCCTGCTGCTGTTCGAGATCGGCACGCCGATGCAGGTGGCCTCGATCGTGTACGGCGTGGTGTGGCCGGTGCTGATCAACTCGATGGACGGCAGCCGGTACGTGGACCGCCAGTACGTCGAGACCGGCCTGGTGTTCCGGATGGGCGCGGGCGCCCGGCTGCTGCGGATCATCCTGCCCGCCGCCGCGCCGAAGATCTTCGCCGGGCTGCGGCTCAGCGTGTCAC
This sequence comes from Nonomuraea sp. NPDC003214, assembly GCF_053590035.1. Taxonomy (NCBI): domain Bacteria; kingdom Bacillati; phylum Actinomycetota; class Actinomycetes; order Streptosporangiales; family Streptosporangiaceae; genus Nonomuraea; species Nonomuraea sp. NPDC003214. Next base: position 106,240 of record NZ_JBSFSX010000001.1, read on the forward strand.
TGGCGCTGATCATGATGGTGATCTCGGAGCTGTACGGCAGCACCGAGGGCATCGGCCACCGCCTGCTGGAGGCGCAGAGCCAGTTCGACATCCCCGCGATGTGGGCCGGGATCGTGCTGCTCGGCCTGCTGGGCGTGCTGCTGAACGCGGGGTTCCTGGCCGTCGAGCGGCTGGTGCTGCGCTGGCACCACGGCGCCCGCGCCTGAGCGGTCAGCCGTACAGCCGCTCGATCACCTCGCGCTGGCGGGCGGCGAACCAGGCGCGGTCCGGGGCGCCGGTCAGCGCCCCGGGCCGCTCGACGTCGTGGCGGCCGTACTCCTCGGCCCACAGCCGCGACTTGACCCGGCTGGGCAGGTTGCCCATGCCGGGCCTGCGGCGCAGCCGGCGCAGCGCGGCCAGGTCCAGCTCGGCGGCGGCGACCAGCGACTCCCCCGCCCCGGCCCTGGCCAGCACCCGGCCCTCCGGGTCGACGATCTCCGAGCCGCCGTTGGTGGAGTCGCCGGGGATGGCGATCCCGCTCAGGCCGCCGCTGTTGGCGGAGACCACGTAGGCCAGGTTCTCCACGGCGCGGGCGCGGCGGGCGATCGCCTTGAGGGTGAGCTCCGGTGACGACGCCTCGGAGGTCGGGTTGCAGATGATCTCCGCGCCGCGCAGCGCCAGCGAGCGGGCCAGCTCGGGGTAGAGGATCTCCTCGGAGGCGACCACCGCGAGCACGCCGATCTCCGTCTCGGCGACCGGCAGCACCCCGTCGATCCCGTACACCTCCAGGTAGCGCTCCCAGACGTCGTACGGGCTCGGGGTGAACATCGAGTGCAGCCGCCGGTAGCGCAGCACCGGCTCGCCCTCGGGGGAGAAGATCACCGACGCCTGGAAGTACAGCTCGGGGAAGTGCTCGTCGCTCTCGTAGGCGTTGACGCAGAGGAACACGCCGTGCCGCCGGGCGACGCCGGCCAGCGCCGCATACTCGGGGCCGCCGGGGGCGAGCGCCGCCTTGTCCCGCCACTCGCCGAGGCTCTCCCGCAGAGGGAAGCCGGTCAGCGCGTATTCGGGCAGCACCACCAGCCGCAGGTCCGGCCCGATCCACGCCTTGGACGCGCCGACCTGCCGGTCGATCCGGGTGACGGCCGCGCCGATCGCGGCGCGCGGGTCGGCGGCGTCGTTGACCGCCCGCGTCTCCAGCTGGAGCGCCAGCGCGCGCAGCGCCGTCATCCGACCCTGCGCTCGTTGATCAGCGTGCGCCGGACGACCTCGCCGCCCTTGATCCACTGCCAGACGCGGCTGCGGGTGTCGCCGTCGTCGCTGAGCACGATCAGCTCGAACAGCCTCAGGTCCTCCCCCTCGGCCTTGAACTGCCACGACAGGTAGATGCTGCTCTCGTCGAGCTCCCAGAACTCGCCCTTGAGCCGGTCGGTGTCGAAGCCGCACCGGCCGCCGCCCAGGTAGGTCCCGGGGAACTCGTGCACCTCGGCGCGCCCGTCGTCCCAGGTGTAGCGGTTGGTCTGGTGGTAGACGGCGTCGTCGACGATGGCGCAGGTGAGCTGGGCGCGGTGCCGGTCGACGACCGTGCCGTCGGCGTCGACGTGCACGTACGTGCCGTCCCACTCGCCCTCGTGCCGTGCCAGCAGCGGCATCTCGGCGCGCAGTCCCATCTCTCACTCCTCGCTCGGGTGCCACCAGGGGTCGGCGGCGTGGGATCGGTTGACCAGGAAGGCCCGGCGGCGCAGGAAGCGGCCGATGGAGGCGGCGCCCATGCGTGAGCCGCCGAGGCCGGAGAGGCGGAAGGAGTGCTTCTCGCCCTCGTGCACGAGCGCGGTCAGGGCGGCGTCGTTGACGCTGATCGCGCCCGCCCTGATCCGGGCGGCGACGGCCAGCGCGCGCTCCTCCGAGCCGGCGAAGACGGCCGCCGACAGGCCGTAGACCGAGTCGTTGGCCAGCGCCACCGCGTGGTCGGCGTCGTCGGCCGCCATGACGGGCAGCACCGGCCCGAACGTCTCTTCGGTCATGACGAGCATCGAGTGGTCGACGCGCGACAGCACGGCGGGCCGGAACCAGTGGCCGCCGCCGTGGCGCTCGGCCGTGCCGCCGGTGTGCACGACGGCGCCCTTGGCCACCGCGTCGGCCAGGTGAGCGGCGATCACGTCCTCCTGACCGGGCCCGATGATCGGCCCGATCGGCCCGCCCTCGCAGGTCAGCCCCACCTTGGCGGCCTTGCCGGCCAGCAGGTCCAGGAACTCGTCGTGCACCGGCCGCTCGACGTAGATCCGCTCGATCGACAGGCAGGACTGCCCGGCGTTGGCCGTGCCGCCCCACAGCACGGCCGAGGCCGCCCGGTCCAGGTCGGCACCGGCCAGCACGATCGCCGGGTCCTTGCCGCCCAGCTCCAGGAAGGCGGGCACGAACGCGCGGGCGGCGGCCTCGGCCACCAGCCGCCCGGTCGGCACGCTGCCGGTGAACACGACGGCGTCGGCCAGCCCGACCAGCGCGGCGCCCGTCTCGCCGTCGCCCTCGACGACGCGCAGCGGCAGCTCGTCAGGCACCAGCCGCATCAGCGGCTCGATGAAGCGCGGCGTCACCTCGCTCGGCTTGACCAGCACCGGGCATCCGGCGGCCAGCGCCGGCACCGCGTCGATGAGGCCGAGCAGCAGCGGGAAGTTCCACGGGCTGATCACCCCCACCAGGTCGTACGGGACCGCGTCGCCACCGACGAAGACGCCGGGCAGCGAGGCGGGGAACTCGGCCGGGGGTTCCAGCAGCGCGGGCGCGGCCCGTACCCATCGGTCGACGAGACCGGCCACGATCTGCCGCTCCAGCACCGACTCGGCGACCCGCCCGGTGTCGGCCACCAGCGCCGCGAGCAGGTCGTCGGCGGCGGCGATCGCCTGCCCGAACCGGGTCAGGACGGGGCCGCGCCCGGCGGCCCGCCACGCGGGGGCGAGCGCGCGCAGCTCGGCCGCCGTGGCGGCGAGCCGGTCCGGCGGGACGGGCGCGAGCGGCCGGTCCGGCCGCCCGGTGAGCGGGTTCCTGATCACGACAGGGCCGTGCCCCGGACTGCGGCCATGCTGCGTGCTCCCTCGGACTGGAGGCGATCCGCCGCCATTGTGATCATGCCGGCGGCGGCGCGTCAACGGCTTCAGCCGCTCCAGCCCGGCACCGCGGTCCTGATGTTGAGTGCGTGCTCGACCAGGTGGATGAGCGCGCCCTTGACCGAGTCCTTGGAGCGGGCGTCCAGCCGGATCAGCGGGATGTGCGGGGCCAGCGTGAGCGCGTCGCGGACCTCGCTGTCGCTGTGCGGGTACTGCCCGTCCCAGCCGTTGACGCCGACGATGAAGGGGAGCTGGGCCTCCTCGAAGTAGTCGATGGCCGGGAAGCTGTCGGCCAGCCGCCGGGTGTCGACCAGCACGACCGCGCCGATGGCACCGCGCACCAGGTCGTCCCACATGAACCAGAACCGGTGCTGCCCCGGCGTGCCGAACAGGTAGAGGATGAGGTCACGGTCGAGCGACACCCGGCCGAAGTCCATCGCCACGGTGGTGGTGGACTTCAGCGGCGTCATGCCGAGGTCGTCGATGCCCGCCGAGGCGTCGGTCATCACGGCCTCGGTGGTCAACGGCATGATCTCCGAAACGGCCCCCACGAACGTCGTCTTCCCCACGCCGAACCCACCGGCCACCACGATCTTCGTCGAAGTCAGACCCACGCCCGAACTAGAGCCTGCGTAGTCCACTGAGCACCCTCTCCAGCAAGTCGACATCCGGCTGACCGGCGTCCAGCGCGGGCTGGTGCACGCGCACCAGGCCCTCCGCCGCCATATCCGCGATCAGCACGCGAACCACTCCCAGCGGGATCCGCAGCAGGGCGGAGACCTCGGCCACCGAGCGCACCTGCCGGCAGAGCTGGGAGATCGCCTGGTATTCCGGCGTGATGTGCGAGAACTCCCGGTGCTCGGCCGTCGCCGACGACACCAGCGCCTCCATCGCCAGCTTGACCCGGGGGGCCGTGCGGCCCCCCGTCACCGCGTACGGCCGCACCGGCGAGGCCGGGTCGGCCTGCAGCCGCGGCTGGGACTCCGGCTCCCAGCCGCCGCTGTTCCATCGTGGATCCGTCACCACATCACCTGGTCTGGGACGCGCGCAGCTCCGCGCGCACCGCCGGCGTGAGCACCTGTCCGGCGCGCTCGACCATCAACGTCATCTGGTACGCCACCAGTCCCATGTCGCAGTCGGGAGCGGCCAGCACGGCCAGGCAGGACCCGTCCGAGATGGACATGATCAGCATGAGCCCGCGCTGCATCTCCACGATCGTCTGGTTGACCGCGCCGCCCTCGAACACCCGCGCCGCCCCCGCGGTGAGCGACACGAGCCCGGAGGCGATCGCGGCGAGCTGGTCGGCCCGGTCCGCCGGGAACCCCGACGAGGCCGCCAGCGGCAGCCCGTCGGACGACACCACCACCGCGTGCGCGACACCGGGGACGGTGCTCACGAAATCGGTGATCAACCAGTCCACGCCACGGGCGGCATGGCTCAGCTCGTTCATGATTCCTCCTCGCGGCCTTCCCCGCCGTCCGCGGAGCGGGGCGGCGGGCCGAATCCGGGTCCGGCGTTCGCGCGGCCGCCGTTGATGTCGTCGCGGGCGGCGCGGAAGCCCTGCTGGAAACTGGACAGCCGGGAGCGCACCCGGTCCGGCGACACGGACGGCACCGGCGAGATGCCCGACGGGGCCGTCGCGGTCTCGGCCGAGCCGGGCACCAGGTTGGCCTTGGGCACCCGTTTCGGCAGCCCGGCGGCCGTCGCGCCGTCGCGCACGGGCTCGACCACGGCCTTGGCGGCCGACCAGCCCTCGTCCGCCTTGGACGAGCTCCAGCTCGCGCTGCCGCCCCGCTCGAACCAGGCCGACTCGACCGCCGCGTAGATCGGCAGGTACTCGTCACCGGCGGAGGCGGGCTTGCCGGCCGGGCTCTCCGGCTCGGGGAGGTCGTACCTGGGCCGTTCCGGCGGCAGCGGCGGGTCGGGGCGCTCGGCCTGCGTCCAGTCGCCGAGCTGCGGGCCGGGCGTCGGCCGCCGGGGCAGCGGTGGCGAGCCCGACGAGCCGTTCCAGCCGCCGGAGCTGCCGGCGCCGGGCGGGCGCGGGGGCATCCACACGTCGGCGGAGTCGAAGCCGCCGTTGTTGCCGCTGTTGCCGCGCGGGTCGGCGGGCCAGCCGCTGCCGGTGAGGCCGCGCTGCTCGGGCGGCCAGGGCGGGGCGGGCCAGCCGGGGCCCTCGGGGTTGGACGGATAGGAAGGGTAGGACGGGTGGCCGGGGCCGAGCTGGTAGGGCATGGGCGCCGGCTGCGGCCCGGTGTAGGGCTCCTCCTGCGGGCCGCTGGACGCGCCGGCCAGCGCGGGCGACTGGGCGAGCAGCGACTCGGGCACCAGCACCATCGCGGTGAGCCCGCCCGCGCCGTGCGGCCTGAGCTGGACGCGGATGCCGTGCCGGTGGGCCAGCCTGGCGACCACGAACAGGCCCATCCGCCGCGACACCGACACGTCCATGCTGGGCGCGTCGGTCAGCCGGTCGTTGGCCTGGGCCAGCTCCTCCGGCGTCATGCCGATGCCGGAGTCGGTGATGGACAGCATGACGCCGCCGCCGTCGATCCTGCTCCCGGACAGCGAGACGCGCGTCTCCCTGGGCGAGAACGACAGGGCGTTCTCCACCAGCTCGGCCAGCAGGTGGATGATGTCGTTGACGGCCTGGCCGGCGATCGAGATGCCGTCGGGGACCTGGAGCAGGACCCGCTCGTAGTTCTCGACCTCCGACAGGGAGGCGCGGGCGACGTCCACCAGCTTGACCGGCTGGCTCCAGCGGCGCGGCGGGTCCTGGCCGGCGAGGACCAGCAGGTTCTCGCTGTTGCGGCGCATGCGGGTGGCCAGGTGGTCGAGCTTGAACAGGTTGCCCAGCCGCTGCTCGTCCTGCTCGCCCTGCTCCAGCCCGTCGATCAGGGTGATCTGACGCTCGACCAGCGTCTGCGAACGCCGTGAAAGATTCACGAACATCGCGTTGACGTTCGAGCGCAGGCGGGACTCCTCCCCCGCCAGGCGGACCGCCTCGCGGTGCACCTCGTCGAACGCCCGCGCCACCTCGCCGATCTCGTCGTGCGTGGTGACGCCGATCGGCGCCACCGCCGGGACCGCGCCGTCGCCGCTCTCGCGCAGCGTCCGCACGGTCTCGGGCAGCCGCTTGCCCGCCACCTCCAGCGCCTCGCCCCGTAGCTTGCGCAGCGGCCTGATCAGCGAGCGGGCGATGAGCGAGATGATCGCGATCACCACGGCCAGCAGGATCAGGATGAGCACGCCGGAGATGAGCGCCGACCTGTTGGCCGCGTCCTCCAGCGCGCGGGCGCGCAGGATGACGGAGGCGGACATGCTCTTCTCCACGTTCCGCAACGCGTCGATCTTGCCGGTGCTCACGTCGAACCAGGTGGCCACGTCGCGGCTGCCGATGCTGAGCGGCTTGTTCTCCGCCGACTGGGCCATCGCCCGCAGCGTGAACAGGTCGGTCTGGTCGATGTCGCGGCCGACGACGGTGTTGCGGTAGAGCTCCAGCTGATCCTGAGTGGCCAGCGTGCCGAACAGGGTCACCTCGCTCTCCTCGCGCGCCTTGGCGGCGGTGAGCGAGTCGAGTTCGCCCGCGTCGAACGCCTTGTTGTCCAGGGCTCCGGCCAGGATGCCGCGCTGCTTGGACGACTGGGCCTTGGCCCGGGCGATCGCGGCCATCGCGCCGGCGCTGTGCGCGACCTGCTCGTCCACCGCCACCTGGCCGACCTGGTCGTGGAACTGCACGAGCGCGGCGATGATCTGGGTGTACTTCTCGATCATCGGCAGGGGCTGGATCTTGCCCTTGACCGCCGTCTCGCGCAGCGCGGAGATCTCCTCCAGGCGGCGCAGGACAGGTCGTACGGCGTCACCGTGCGAGTCGTTGATCGCCTGGGCGCTCCGCTTGGCCTCCCCGATGAGGTCGTCGACTCCGGCGTAGGTGCCTCTGAGCTGTGGCTCCTTGGCCGGAGGTCGCCCCTGGGCGATGTAGAGCGCGGTCTCGTCCCTCTCGGAGGCGAGGTCGTGGCTGACGGCGCCGAGGCTCTCGCTGAACTCGGCGACCTCTCTGAGTGTCTGGTAGGTGTTGGCGTCGCTGAGCGAGGTGACCACGTTCAGGCCACCCAGCGCGACCGCCACCGCCGTCGGGACCACGATCAGCGCGACGAGGCGTGATCGGACATGCCAGTTGCCCAGGCCGAATCTGGCCGGCCGGGGCACCTTGCGCTTCTGATGGCCGTGCGGCTCGTGGTCAACGGAAGCACCAGCGCTCTGCGTACTCACTGCTTTCGCAACCTCTCGCCCCTGAGGGGGATCTCGATGACCGTGGGGGGCACTATGTGAAATCGAGATGAGGGCCTTTTGAGCATACGGCGACTACCACCACCAAACACTATGAATTCAGCATTGACTCATTCATTGGGTATTTGTCCCAACAAAAGATCGCTCGCCATCGCCACAGACAGCCCCGCCTGCCGCCCCTCCCTTCACTCACGGCACGGCTCTCACGAACCACACCAAATCAGGCAAAAGCACCTAGACTGGAAATTCATGGGGTCATTGACCACGATATAGCGCCAAACTGACCTTGCAACCACAGATGTTATTTTTGCGATGATGACGCCCCATGTGGTGCTACCGTCAGTGCTTGTTGTGCGTACGGCACACGTCCCGTGAGTAACAGCACCCCCCTACCCCTCCAGGCTCCACACCCCCCTCGTGAAAGGAGTCCCCGACATGAGGCTTGCCCGTTCCAGCAGAGTCGCCGTCATCGGGTTTGCCCTGGCGCTGGGAATCGCCGCCTGCACCGCCGAGCCGGAGTCCGCCGCTCCGAAGTCCTCCACCGCCGCCGACGCGGGCGGCCTGGAGAAGACGGAGCTCAAGGTCGCGGGCCTGCCGGCCATCGACACCGCGGCCATGTACGTGGCCATTGACCAGAAGCTCTTCGAGAAGGAAGGACTCAAGGTCACGCCGCAAATCGTCCAGGCGTCGCCCGAGGCCATTCCGATGTTGCTCAACGGTGAGATCGACGCCATGTTCGGCAATTACGTGTCGATGTTCCAGGCCCACGACCAAGGCGCGCTGAAGCTGCGCATCCTGGCCGAAGGCTCCCGCGCGGCCCCGGACTCCCTGAGCATCATGGCTTTGCCTGATTCGCCGATCAGGTCGCCGAAGGACCTCGAAGGCAAGACGATCAACGTGAACGTTCTGCACAATTTCCAGGAGCTCGCGCTCACGCAGGTCCTGAAGGCCAACAACATCGATCCGGCGAAGATCAAGTACGTTCAGGTGACGTTCCAGAACATCATGCCCGCCTGGCAGAAGGGCCAGCTCGACGCGGCCTATCTCGGCGAGCCGATGGTCACCGCCGCGACCTCGTCAATGGGCGCCAGAAAGATCCTGGATCCGGCCTCAGGACCCGCGGCCGAATTCCCCATTTCCGGCTATGTCAGTACTCAGGAATGGTACGACAAATATCCCAAGACAGCCGCGGCGTTCCAGCGCGCCCTCCACAACGCCGCCAAGCTCATGGAGAACAACCGTGAGGTGGTGGCCGACGTGCTGCCCAACTTCACCCAGATCGACAAGGCCACAGCCGCGACCGTGACGTTCCCCTTGTTCTCCAGCTCCGACAACCCGGTGCGGCTGCAGCGGGTCGCCGACTGGATGCACGAAGCCAAGTGGCTCACCAAGGAGATCGACGTCGCCTCGCTGATGTCCCCCACCACGTCAGGGTGAGCGCGCCCGCCCTCGTCCGCGACCGCCCGAACACGGCCACCGCACGGTGGACGCGCCGGGCGGCCGGGGCACTCGTCTTCGCCGCCCTGTTCGAAGCGCTCGGCCGGGCCGAGCTCGTCTCCGCCGCCTTCCTGCCGCCCGCCTCGGAGATCCTCCAGCGGGCCGGCGGGCTGCTCCTCGACCCCGCCTTCCGCGCCCACGCCGCCACCAGCATGCTCGCCTGGGCCATCGGCCTCGGCATCGCCGCCCTCGTCGCCGTCCCGCTCGGCCTGCTGCTCGGCAGCGTCCCGGTGATCGACTCCGCCACCCGGGCCGTCGTCGAGTTCATGCGGCCCATCCCGTCGGTGGCCCTCATCCCGCTGGTGGCCCTCGTCATCGGCACCGGCCTGCAGCTCCGCGTCACCCTGGTGATCTACGCGGCGCTGTGGCCCATCCTCTACAACACGATGTACGGCCTGCGCGGCGTCGACCCCGTCGCCAAGGAGACCCTCAGGTCGTACGGATTCGGCCCGCTGGCGGTGCTGTGGCGGGTCTCGCTGCCCTCGGCGGCGCCGTTCATCATGACGGGCTTCAGACTGGCCACCGGCGTCGCGCTCATCCTGACCGTGAGCACCGAGATCGTCGCCGGGCGGGGAGAGGGCGTCGGCGTGTTCATCTACTTCGCGGGCATCGCCGTACCGGCGCGCATGGACGACATCCTGGCCGGGGTCGTCTGGGTCGGGCTGTTCGGCGTCGTGGTCAACGCCCTCCTGGTGGCCGCCGAGCGCCGGCTCTTCCGCTGGCACCACGCCCGGAACGGAGGCCTCTCATGACCGCCCCACCGCCCCCGGCCCGCGGCCGCTTCCCCGACGCCGCCCACCCCACCCGCACCCCCGACGCCGCCCCACCCCTCCCCACCCCCGACCCCGCCCCCACCCAGCCCCCCGGCCGCCCCCACATCGCCCCGCCCGACGAGGGCCGGTCCCCCAACGCGGGCGGACGGCATGCCCCTGCCCGCCCTGGCGAGGGCCCCGAGCCCGCAAGCGGCGGGGGCAACGGCGGGGGGACGCCCGTCGCCGGTGACCCCACCGGCGAGGGCCGCCCCGGCGGGCGGCATGGCCGCACCCAGGCCGGGCAGCGCGAGGGCGACGGGCCACCGGGCGGGCCGCCCGACGGCGGACGCGGCCGGCCCGACGGGGGTCAAGCCGACGTAGGCCGGGCTGGCGGGCGGCATGGCCGCACCCAGGCCGGTACCGGGCAGCGCGAGGGCGACGGGCCCGCGGGCGGGCCGCCCGGTGGCGGACGCAACGGAGCCGGTGGCGACCCCGCCGGCGGACGGCATGGCCGCACCCAGGCCGGTGCCGGGCAGCGCGAGGGCGACGGGCCCGCGGGCGGGCCGCCCGGTGGCGGAGGCAACCGAGCCGGGGGCGATCTGGTCGGCCAGGGGCGGTCTGAGGGGCGGCGGCGGGGTCGTCGGGGAATGGCGGGGCGGGTTTGGCGGGTGGTGGCTTCCCGGTGGTTGCTGCTCGTGGTGCTGGTGGCCGTGTGGGAGTGGGCCACGCGGGCGGCCGGGAGCGCGTTCTTCCCGCCGCCGTCGACGATCGCGACGCGGATGCACGCCATGTGGTTCTCCGGCCCGCCCGACCGGTTGTTCCTGACCGAGCTGGCCGTGGAGAACGTGCTGCCGAGCCTGGGCCGGATGGCCGGTGGGCTGGCGGGCGGGGCGGCGGCCGGGGTGGCGCTCGGGCTGGCGCTGGGCCTGTCGGCGCGGGTGTACGACTATCTCGACGGCGTGCTGCAGTTCCTGCGGGCGATCCCGCCGCCGGCGTTGGTGACGGTGTTCCTGGTGGTGTTCGGGTTCGGGCTGAAGATGCAGCTCGCGTTCATCATGTTCAGCATCGTGTGGCCGGTGCTGCTCAACACGGCCGACGGGGCGCGTTCGGTGGAGCCGCTGCATCTGGACACCGGGCAGGCGTTCCGGCTGTCGCGGGCCGAACGGGTGTTCCGGATCGTGCTGCCGTCGGCGCTGCCGAAGATCTTCGCCGGGCTGCGGCTGGCCCTGTCGCTGTCGCTGATCGTGACCGTGTTCGCGGAGCTGCTGCCGGGCACCACGAACGGCATCGGCTTCCAGCTCACCGTGGCCTACTCCTCGTTCAACCTGCCGGCGATGTGGGCGGGCATCGTGCTGCTCGGCGTTCTCGGCTATCTGCTCAACGAGTTGTTCCTGCTCGTGGAGCGGCGGGTGCTGGCCTGGCACCATCACGAGCGGCGGCTGGAGACCTGACGTGGCGGCTGTGGGGCGGGTCCATGGGCGGCGTGTCGATCCCCCAGGAGGAGATCCAGGTGGGCACGATCGCGAGCCAGACCGGCTCGAAGCGGTTGTCGAGCCGGTCGCCGCCGTCGGGGTGGACGCGGCCGATGCCGTGGACGGCGACGCCGCGCGGCCCGTCGGGGGTGAAGTCGTCGACGACGAGCGCGAGCTGGTCGTTCTCCTCGACGTGCTGCCGGTAAAGGCGGTGGCGGGGGCCGCCGGGCAGCCGCAGCGAGCCGACGCCGATCACCAGGGGCCGTTCGCCGTCAGGGGACCCGTTGCCACCCGCGCGGTCGCCTCCGAGCTGGACGCCGAGGTGGATGCGGACGGGTACGACGTGGGGCGCCCCGGCGGCCGTGGCCGTCGCCAGCCTCGCCAGGTCGTGTTCGCGCAGGTAAGCGAGCTCCGCCTCGCTGAAGCCGTCCATCAGGTCCTTCACACTACAGACAGATGAGAGCAATAAACAGAAGAAATGGGGCAGAGCACCTCTTCCTTACCATGTGCAAGGAATGTCCCCTTCGATAGAGTCGCCGTGTTATCTCTGGACCCATCCCTAGGAAATCCCTTGCTCGAGATAGACAACCTCACCCACGTCTACGGTGGCGGCGGACCGAACGAGCACCACGCCATCGACGGGCTCAACCTCAGCGTGGCCGAGGGCGAGCTGCTGTGCATCGTCGGGCCGTCCGGATGCGGGAAGTCCACGCTGCTGCGGTCCATCGCCGGGCTCATCACCCCCACCGGCGGGCAGATCAAGGTCGACGGCGTGCTGGTGAAGCAGACGCCCGACAATCTGGCCGTGGTTTTCCAGGATTACAGCCGTTCGCTGTTTCCGTGGATGTCGGTGGCCGACAATGTGGCGCTGCCGTTGCGGCGCAAGGGCATGGACAAGAAGGCGCGCCGCGAGGCCGCGCAGGAGGCGCTGGAGTCGGTCGGCCTGTCCGAGGCCGGACGCAAATACCCGTTCCAGCTTTCGGGCGGCATGCAGCAGCGGGTGGCGATCGCCCGCGCGCTGGCGTACCGGCCGAAGCTGATGCTGATGGACGAGCCGTTCGGGTCGGTCGACGCGCAGACCCGCGAGGACCTTGAGGACCTCGTGCTGAAGGTGCGCAGCCACCACCAGATGACGATCGTGCTCATCACGCACGACATCGACGAGAGCGTCTACGTGGGCGACCGCGTGGTGGTGCTGTCCAAGGCACCCGCGCACGTGGTGGGCGACCTCAAGGTCGAGCTGCCCGAGCCCCGCGACCAGATCTCCACGCGCGAGCACCACGACTTCGTGCACCTGCGCGCCGAGGTCGGCCGCCTGGTCCGCGGCCACTCCCTCACCCACTGAGAGGGCGTACCGACCTGAAAGCGCCCGCTGACGCCGCGTGCCGCCGGACCTGAGGTCTGGCGGCACGGCGGGCGGGACTGCGACGGTCAGGCCGGGGCGTGCATGTGGCGGGCCAGCGCGTGCTCGACCAGCGTGATCAGCGTGGCCTTGACCGAGTCGCGGGAGCGGGCGTCCAGGCGGACGATGGGCGTGTGGCCGCCCAGCGAGAGCGCCTCACGCACCTCCTCCTCCGCGTGCGCGAACTGCCCGTCCCAGCCGTTGATCCCGATGATGAACGGCAGCTTCGCCTCTTCGAAGTAGTCGATGGCCGGGAAGCTGTCGGCCAGCCGGCGGGTGTCGACCAGCACGACGGCCCCGATGGCGCCGCGCACGAGGTCGTCCCACATGAACCAGAACCGGTGCTGTCCTGGCGTGCCGAACAGGTAGAGGATCAGCTCCCTGTCCAGCGACACCCGGCCGAAGTCCATGGCCACGGTCGTCGTCGTCTTGTTCGGCGTGAGCGAGACGTCGTCCACTCCGGCCGACGCGTCCGTCATCACCGCCTCCGTGGTGAGCGGCAGGATCTCGGACACCGCCTTCACGAACGTCGTCTTGCCCACGCCGAAGCCGCCGGCCACGACGATCTTCGTCGAGGTTAGGCCGGGGCTAGAGCCTGCGAAGTCCACTGAGCACCCTTTCGAGCAGGTTGAGGTCCGGCTTGCCCGCGTCCAGAGCAGGCTGGTGCACGCGGATCAGGCCTTCCGACGCCATGTCGGCGATCAGCACCCGGACCACCCCGAGAGGCTGCCGTAAAAGGGCGGAGATCTCAGCAACCGACCGAACGTTCCGCGTCAGTTGGATGATCGCCTGATATTCCGGACTTAGTAGGGAAATGTCTTGGTATTCGGACGTCACGGAGGACACCAGCGCCTCCATGGCGAACTTCATCCGCGGGGCCGTACGCCCCCCGGTCACGGCGTAAGGCCGTACCAGGGAACTTGATTTCGGCGGACGGGGAGCCGACGGATGCGGCGGAGTGCTATCACCAGCCCAACCCTGACCTGACACCATGATCTCCTGTCACCGCCCGTCTAGCGGGGGCGGGCCGCCTGCAGTTCTGCGCGTACGGCCGGCGTGAGCACCTGCCCGGCACGCTCGACCAGCAGCGTCATCTGGTAGGCCACCAGGCCCATGTCACAGTCGGGCGCGGCCAGCACGGCCAGGCACGAGCCGTCGCTGATCGACATGATCATCAACAGCCCGCGCTGCATCTCGATGACGGTCTGGGTCACCATCCCGCCCTCGAACACGCGCGCCGCGCCCTGGGTCAAGCTGATCACGCCCGAGGCCACCGCGGCGAGCTGGTCGGCCCGGTCCTTGGGGAACCCCTCGGAGAAGGCCAGCGGAAGGCCGTCGGACGACACCACCACGGTGTGCGCGACACCGGGCACGTTGTTGACGAAATCAGTGATCAGCCAGTTGATGCCACGCGCTCCCTGGCTCAGCTCTCTCATTTCTCCTCCTCATTCTCTTCTCCGCGAGTGAACGCGCGGCCTTGCCGTACACCTTGCTGGAAGCTGGACAGCCGGCTCCGCAGGCGCTCAGGAGAGATCTGCGGCGCCGGTGAGGTGACCGGCGGTTCCGCGAGGCTGGCCGTGCCCGGCACCAGGTTGGCCTTGGGCACGCGGCGCGGCAGGCCGGATGCGGTGGTGCCGGCCTGGGCGGGCTTGGCCGCCGCCTCGGCGGCCTGCCAGCCGCTGTCAGCGGGAGAGGACCATGAGGCGCCGGCGCCCGACTGGCCCGGCCGGCGCTGCGGCAGCGCCGACCTTCCAGCGGACGCGGACGGCGCCGACGGCGCGGCGGGCTCGGCGGCCAGGGGCGCGGGCGCCTGGGACTCCGGCTCGGCCGCCTCGGCGGGCGCGGCCGGCTCCGAGGGGTCGGGCCGACGGAACCAGTCGGAGCCCACCGAGGAGAAGATCGGCAGGAACTCCTCGCTCTGCTCCTCCATGGGCGAGCTGCGCACCACGGGAAGCGGGCCGGTCAGGTCCTGGGAGGAGTAGTCGCCGGGACCGAACGGGTTGTAGCCGGCGTCGCCGGGTTTGGGGCCCTCGGCGAACGACGGCCAGGGCCGGTCGTCGTCCCCGAACGCGGACCTGCCGGGCTCGGCCCCGAAGGCGGCGTCGCGGCGCGGCAGCTCCTCGCGGCGCGGCAGGTCCTCGCCGAACGAGTCGCGGCGGGGCAGCTCGTCGCCGAGGGGGTCGCGGCGCGGGAGCGGGTCGGCGAAGGACGTCCAGCGGCTCTCGTCCTGCTGGGGGTCCTGCTTCATCGCGGGCGGCTCGGTCGCGAACGACGGCCAGCGCGGCTCGTCCTGCTGGAGGGGCGGCGGCTCCTCGGCGAAGGACGGCCAGCGCGGCTCCTCCTTCGCCGCCGGCGGCTCCTCGGCGAACGAGGACCAGCGCGGCTCCTCCTTCATCGGGGGCGGCTCGGTGGCGAACGACGGCCAGCGCGGCTCCTCCTGCTGCTGCGCGGGCACCTGCGGAGCCTGCGCCGGGGCCGGCGGGGGCTGCTCGGCGAAGGACGGCCAGGGCTGGTCCTGCCGGGTCTCCTGCGCGGGCGGCTCGCCGAACGACGGCCACGCCTCGCCGCCGCCCGGCGCGGGCAGCGATCCGGGCCACTCGGTGTCCACCGGCACGTCGCGCGTGCCGCGCACGTCGGTGGTCTCGAAGCCGGCCGGCGCGGCGTAGACGCCGGTGCCGTTGCTCGCCGCGGCCGGCTGGCCGGCGTCGAACTGGCCCGACTCGAACATGCCGGGGTCGAAGCTGGTGAACGCGTCGTACTGGGAGCGCGGCTGCGGGCCGCCGGCGGGCTGGGAGCCGACGAGCAGCATGTCGGGCAGCAGCACCAGGGCGGTCAGGCCGTTGCGCTCGCGCATCTTGAGCTGGACGCGGATGCCGTGGCGCAGGGCCAGGCGGCCGACCACGAACAGGCCCATGCGGCGCGAGACGGCGACGTCCACGACCGGCGGGTTGGCCAGGCGCCAGTTGGCCTCGGCCAGCTCCTCGGGGCTCATGCCGATGCCCAGGTCGTTGATCGTCACGAGCACGCCGCCCTCGGTGGGGTTGCTGGTGACCTGGACCTTGCTCTCGCGGGGGGAGAACGAGATGGCGTTCTCGATCAGCTCGGCCAGCAGGTGGACGGCGTCGGTGACGGCCGGGCCGGCGACCTGGGTGCTGGACGGGATCTGGATCTGGACCCGCTCGTAGCCCTCGACCTCCGACAGCGAGGCGCGGGCGACGTCGACGAGCGGGACCGGCTCGCTCCACTTGCGCGCGGCCTCCTGGCCGGCCAGAACCAGCAGGTTCTCGCTGTTGCGGCGCATGCGGGTGGCCAGGTGGTCCAGGCGGAACAGGTTGGCGAGCCGGTTCTCGTCCTCCTCGCCCTGCTCCAGGCCCTCGATGAGCTGGAGCTGCCGTTCGACCAGCGTCTGGCTGCGGCGCGAGAGGTTGACGAACATGGCGTTGACGTTGGCGCGCAGCTTGGCCTCGTCGCCGGCCAGCCGGATCGCCTCGCGGTGGACCTCGTCGAAGGCCCGGGCCACTTCCCCGATCTCGTCTCGGGTGTTGACGCCGACCGACGGCACGTCGGGCACCTCGGCGCTGTCGCCGGACTCGCGCAGCACGCGGACCGTCTCCGGCAGCCGCGTGGTGGCGACCTGGAGGGCCTCGGCGCGCAGCCGGCGCAGCGGGCGGACGAGCGAACCGGCCACCCGGGTGGTGATCACCAGGACGAGGAGGAGCAGGACCAGGATGGTCGCGCCGGAGATGATGGCGTTGCGCTGCTCGCTGTCGCTGAGCTCACGGGTCTGGGTCACGACGCGGGTCGCCAGGCCGTCCTCGACCTTGCGCATGGCGTTGGTGGTCAGCAGCGTGCTGTTGTACCAGACGTTGATGTCCTGGCGGGTGGTGTTGTCCAGGTCCCGGATGGTGTCGTACTCGCGCAGCTGGGCCAGGGCGCGCTGGCGCATGGCGTCGGCGCGGTCGATCTGCTGGCCGCGCACGTTCTGCCGGTACGCGCGCAGGTCCTGCTCGCCGGCTTCCTGCTCGAACCGGGCCAGCTCGTCCTGCTGGCGGTTCCAGGAGCCGAGGAAGTCGGAGAGGTCGTCGTTGTCGAGGCTGCGCTGCTCCAGGGCCACGATGAGGATGCCCTGCTGGCGGGAGACCTCTTCCTTGACGCGCTGGATGGCGGCCAGGGCGGCGACGTCACCCTGGAGGGCGTCGTCGGTGACGCCCTCGCTCAGGTCGTCCTGGAGCGCGCCCAGGACCTCGATGAGCGTCGACAGCGTGCTGATCGTGGCGCGCGGCGGGGTGCTCTCGCCGACCATGGACTTGCGCAGACCGTCGAGGCCGTTGAGCCAGCGGCGGATCTCCTCGACCTGGCTGCGGACACGCGCGGAGTGGGAGGCGTCGATCGCGGCGGAGGCGTCGAGGACCTTCTTCAGCGCGGAATCGACCGTTCCACGCTGAGTGCGGAGCTGGGCCAGGCGGCCGGCGCGGCGGCCGTCGGACAGGTACCACGCGGTGAGCGTGCGCTCCTTGCCCAGCTCGTGGGAGAGCGCCCCGACCCGCTGCACGAGCTCGGCCACCTGGGTGAGGCGGCGGTACTCGGCGCTGGTGCCGATGGCGCTGGCCAGCTGAAGGCCGGCGAGCAGCACGCCGACGACCGTGGGGATGAGGATCAGGGCGACCAGCCGCGAGCGCACGCGCCAGTTGGCCAGCCGGAACCGTCCGCCTGTGTACTCCCCCGGCCTCGTGTGCTTGGGGTTTTCCGTCCTCACTGACTCTCGCAACCTCTCGCCGTAACGTGCTCGAAGAAAATCAGACACGCGTGTGGCGCATGGGATTCTGCCGGGCTGGGTAATTGGAACACAACCCGTACCAGATCGGCCAACCGAACATATCCCATCAAAGTCCCCCAGGTGTGCCGTTTGGGGGACTTATCGCCGTCCACGTTTTTCAGGCCGGACGGAACGAGTCCCGCTCGACCGGGGCCGCGTGCTTGATCATTAGGTGACGGGTCACCGCGTACTCCTGGACCGCTTCCTGGCTCATGTCCTTGCCGAAGCCGCTGCCCTTGACGCCGCCGTGAGGCGCCTCGCTGGCGATCGGGAGATGATCATTCACCCAGGTCACGCCCACGTCCAGGCGGTGCGACACCCGCATCGCGCGGGCCACGTCACGCGACCAAACCGACGAGGCGAGACCGTAGGGCGTGTCGTTGGCCAGCCGGACCGCCTCGTCCTCGCCGTCGAACGGCAGCACCACGAGGACCGGGCCGAACAGCTCCCCCTGGACGATCTCGCTCTCCTGTGCGACATCGGTCACAAGCGTGGGCGGGTAGTAGAAGCCGGGACCCTCGATCGGGGCGCCTCCGTGCAGCACCCGGCCGCCCGAGCGGGAGACGAAGCCGTGCACCCGGTCGCGGTGCGCGGCGGAGATGAGCGGGCCGATGTCGGTGGCCGGGTCCCAGGGGTCGCCCACCGAGATTTCGGCAAGAGTTGCCCGAAACGCCTCCACGGCGTCACCGTAGACCTCGCGGGCGACGTACACGCGCGTAGCCGCCGTACAGTCCTGACCGGTGTTGTAGGTGGCGCCCATCGACACGCCGCGCGCCGCCTCGGCCAGGTCGGCGTCCTCGAAGACGAGCGCGGGCGCCTTGCCGCCGAGCTCCAGGTGCACTCGCTTGAGCGTGCCGGCCGCGCCGGTCATGACGGCCCGGCCGGTCTCGGTCGAGCCGGTCACGCTCACCATGTCCACGCCCGGGTCGGTCACCAGGGCCTGGCCGACGTCCGCGCCGCCGGTGACGACCTGGACGAGCCCGTCGGGCGCGCCCGCCTTGGCGAACAGCTCGGCCAGCCGCAGCGTCGTGCGCGGCGTCTGCGGGGCCGGCTTGATCACCACCGCGTTGCCCGCCGCGACGGCCGGGCCTACCTTCCACACGGCCATGATGAACGGGAAGTTCCACGGCGCGATCGACCCGACCACCCCGACGGGGCGGCGCAGCAGGACCGAGGTGTAACCGGCGCTGAACACCCCGGCGCCGGTCCCGTCGAGCGAGCGGGCGGCCCCGGCGAAGAAGCGCAGGTTGTCGGCCGCGAACGGCAGCTCGCCATCCCTGAACACGGCCGCCGGCTTGCCCGTCTCCTCGACCTCCAGCCGCGTCAGCTCCTCGGCGTCGGCCTCCACCAGATCCGCGAGCCGCAGCAGCAGCCGCGAGCGCTCGGCGGGCGTCGTCTGCGCCCACTCGGCGTAGGCGTCCCTGGCCCGCCGGACGGCGGCGGCCACGGCCTCCACGGAGCTGTCGGGGACCTCGGCGCACACGAGACCGGTGGCCGGGTTGATCAATTCACGCATGGATATCTTTCCCTGCTCGGTACGGGGGGCCGTACCTACTTCTGGCCGAGCTGCTCGATGAGGTCGGCGGCCTTGCGCAGACCGTCACGCTCGCGGACCTCCGCACCGGCGGCGGCGAGCCTCGCGCGGAGGTCGTCGTCACCGAGCAGGCGCTCCAGCGCGCCCTTCAGCTCCTCGTCCGTGAACGTGTAGGTCGAAAGCCTGACACCATAGCCCAACTCGGCCACCCGCTGCGCGTTGTCGTACTGGTCCCAGAAGAGCGGGAGCAGGATCATCGGCTTGCCGAAGTGGATCGCCTCGGTGGTGGTGTTGTTGCCGCCGTGCGTGATGACCAGGTCACACAGCGGGATGACCTTCGTCTGCGGGACGAACTCGGCGCCCCACATGTTGTCGGCCAGCTTGATCTCCTCGTGCAGCGAGCCCTTGGAGACGATGTACTGGTGCGGCGTCGTGGCGAGCACGTCGATGACCCGCTGCATGAGCTCCACGTCGGCCGAGCCGAGCGAGCCGAGCGAGAAGTAGACCAGCGAGCCCTCGTTGCGCGCGAACGGCAGCTCGAACTCCTCCTCGGTCTCGCGGACCGACGAGTCGAGGCGGTGCCAGGTGTCGCCCAGCGGCCGGTCGGCCACGTAGTCGAGGATCTCCGGGTAGACGTACAGGTTCAGGTCACCCTCGTGGATGAAGTCGAGGTCGGGCAGCGGCTCGGTGCCCTGCTCGACGCACCACTCGTTGAACGCGGTCCACAGCTCGCGGTGGGTGCGGTCGTACTCGGCGCGGAAGTCGTCCCACTCGGAGCGGTCGGCGGCGGGCAGGCCGGAGAAGACCGGCGCGATGTTCTCGCCGCGCATCTCCAGCGGGTTGCAGGAGACGATGCGGACGAACTTCTTGCCGGCCGTGAGCAGCGCCGGGAACGTGATCACGTTGTCCTCGACGATGACGTCCGGCTGGACCCGCTCGATGATGCGCTTGAGCTGCGGCTCGCAGTACTTGGCGCCCTCGATGAGCTCTTCCCAGATGGGCTTGGTGACGGTCTCGAGCTGCTCGCGGGTGCTCTTGCGGTACTCGGGGGCGGTGTCGCGGATGAAGTCCTTCCAGAACTGGCCCGCGTCCTGCTCCTCCTCGGCCGGCGGGGCCAGGTCGACGAGGTCCTCCTCGAAGCCCAGCGCCTCCAGCTTGCCCTTCCACGACGACTCGGCGGCGAAGACGACACGGTGGCCGCGACGGCGCAGAATGTCGCCGATGCCGATGCTGTTGTTGGTCGGACCGTAGGCGCTTTCCGGCATGAACAGAATGGTGAGAGACATGGGCACACTCCGGGGGGATCTAGCCATTTGAAGAGGAATTCAAATACGCATCTAGCGCATTGGTCAACTTCAGGGCACTATTGTCACGGATTACTGAACGACAGACGAACATGAGGGCAAGGTGGTGAAGATGGCCCAGCGCAAGAGCCGTACTGACCGGCGCATCGACCTGATCGAGGCGGCGCGGCGGGCCATCATCCGCTTCGGCATCGACGGGGTGCAGCTCTCGCACGTCGCCGAGGAGGCCGGGCTGACCTCCGGGGCGGTGCTCTACCACTACCCCGACCTGAGCGAACTGCTCGTCGAGGCGCAGCACGCGGGCATGGAACGCTTCTACGAGCAGCGGCTGCGGCAGATCGCCGCGCTCACCGACCCGGTCGCCAAGCTGGTGCTGACGATCCGCTCCGGGCTGCCCACCGGGCCGCTGGACCCGGACGTGCGGCTCCTCAACGAGCTGGGCGGGGCCGCCGGGCGCAACCGCGTCTACGGGGTGCTGCTCACGTCGCTGTACGACCGCCAGGTGTCGATGTACCAGTCGATCCTGGACACCGGGCAGGCGCTGGGCGTGTTCAGGCTGACGGCCGACGCGCTGTCGATCTCGCGCAACCTGGTGGCGCTGGAGGACGCCTACGGCTACCGCATCACGGCCCGGCACCCGATCATCGGCCCCGAGGAGGCGGCCGAGCTGATCCTGTCCTACGCGCGCACGGTGACGGGCAACGACCTGCTTCATTGATCCACCGGGATGATCACCGCGTCGCCGGCCGTCCAGTTGAGCGAGACCTCCTCGCCCGGCTGGACCGTGCCGGCGCCCTGCACGGCGACCAGCACCGGCTTGACCCGCCCCGGCACGTCGACCGAGATGTGCGAGACGCCGCCGTAGAAGCTGACGTCCAGCACGGCGCCCCTGAGGCCGCCGCTCTCCTCCAGCCTGATCTTCTCCGGCCGGACGCCGAGCAGCGCCTTGGCGCCGGTCTCCAGCTCGCCCAGCGGCGTGCCCGGCAGGTCGCCGAACTCCCCCGCCGCCAGCGTCTCAGGACCGCCCACGGTGCCCTCGAACAGGTTGTTGGCCCCCACGAAGTCGGCCACGAACCTGGTGCGCGGCCGCTCGTACAGGGCGACGGGCGCGTCCACCTGGCGCACGCTGCCGCTCTCGAAGACCGCGATGCGGTCGGCGAGCGACATGGCCTCCTCCTGGTCGTGCGTGACGACCACGAACGTGATGCCGACCTCGTTCTGCAGCCGCTTGAGCTCCAGCTGCATGTCGGCGCGGACCTTCTTGTCCAGGGCCGACAGCGGCTCGTCCAGCAGCAGCAGCCGGGGCCGCTTGACGATGGAGCGTGCCAGCGCCACGCGCTGCCGCTGGCCGCCGGAGAGCTGCTGCGGCTTGCGCCCGGCGTGCGCCGACAGGCCCACCGTCTCCAGCACCTCGCCGACCCGCTTCTTGATCTCGTCGCGGGGCAGCTTCTCCCGCTCCAGCCCGTACGCGACGTTCTTGGCCACGGTCATGTGCGGGAACAGCGCGTAGGACTGGAACATGAGGCTGATCGGACGCCGGTTGGGCTGCTTGGCCAGCAGGTCCTCGCCGTCGAGCGTCACGGTGCCGCTGTCGGGCGTCTCGAAGCCGGCGATGATGCGCAGCAGCGTCGTCTTGCCGCAGCCCGACGGGCCGAGCAGGGCGAAGAACTCGCCCTGCCCGATCTCCAGCGACACCCCGTCGAGCGCGGTGACGTCACCGAACCTGCGGGTGACCCCGTCAATCTTGAGCACGCGACTCCCCGATCTTGGTCAGGCGCTGCCCCGCGATCACCGCGGTGAAGCTCACCAGGAGCAGGATCGCGGCCAGCGCATTGATCTCCGGGGTCACCCCGAAACGGATCATTGAATAGATGACGATCGGCAGCGTCTGCTCCATGTTGCCGATCGTGAAGAACGCGATGACGAACTCGTCCAGCGACAGCGTGAACGCCAGCAGCGCGCCCGCCACGATGCCCGGGGCGAGCTGCGGCAGCGTCACCTTCATGAACGTGGTGACCGGCCCGGCGCCGAGGTCGCGCGAGGCTTCCTCCAGCGAGGTGTCGGTGCTGCTGAGCCGGGTGCGGACCACGGCGGCGACGAACGCCATCGCGAACAGGCCGTGCGCGAGCACCACCGAGTAGCGCCCGAGCGTGAGCTGGATCATGCCGAAGAACAGCAGCAGCCCGATCGCGATCACCAGGTCGGGCAGCACCGCCGGCATCAGCGAGAGCGCCTCCAGCGTCTTCGACCTGGAGTAGCGGGCCAGGCCGACGGCCAGAAGAGTGCCCAGCACGGTCGCGATGAGCGTCGCGCCGGTCGCCACGATCAGCGTGTTGACCAGGCCCTTCAGCACCCGTTCGTCCTTGGCCAGCTCGCCGTACCACTTGAGGCTGAACCCCTCGTAGGTGTAGGCGGACTCGCCCGAGTTGAACGACATGACGACGAGCACGACGATCGGCGCGTACAGGAAGACGTACGTGAGCCAGAACGGGACGTGGAGCAGGCGGGAGCTACGCACGGCGCGCCACCCAGGCCTGCACGACGAGCAGCACCAGCAGCGCCGCGATGAGCGCCAGCGCGAGCGTCGAGCCGAACGGCCAGTCGCGCGCCGACAGGAACTCCTTGCGGATCAGGTTGCCCACCATCGCCGACTTGCCGCCGCCCAGCATCTCGGGGATCACGAAGTTGCCCAGGCTCGGCACGAACACGAACAGGCTGCCGGTCATCACGCCGGGGAGCGTCAGCGGCAGCGTCACCTTGCGGAACGTGGTGAACCCGGACGCGCCCAGGTTGGCCGACGCCTCCCGGAGCTGCGGGTCGAGCTTCTCGATCGTCGCGTACAGCGGCAGCACCATCAGCGGCAGGTAGGAGTAGACCAGCCCGGTGACGATGGCGCCCTGGTTGTAGAGCAGCTCGTACGGGCCCAGCCCGATGGCCTCCAGCCCGCTGTTGATCAGGCCTTCGCCGTTGAGCAGGATGATCCAGGCGTAGACGCGGATGATGAAGTTCGTCCAGAACGGCAGGACGATCATCACCAGCGCCACCGTCTTCCACCTGCCCGGCAGCCGCGTGATCAGGTAGGCGGTCGGGTAGCCGACCAGCAACGCGATCAGCGTGGCCAGGCCGGCCAGCTTCAGCGACTCGACGACCACGCTCAGGTAGAGCGGGTCGAACAGGCGGGAGAAGTTCTCGGTGGTGAACTCGTAGACGACGCCGCCGAAGCGGCCACGCTGGAAGACCGTGTAGCTGAGCACCATCGCGAGCGGCACCAGCAGCAGCACGATCAGGTAGGTCAGCCCCGGCGAGAGGAAAACGAACGCGCCCAGCCGGCGGCCCCGCGAGGGGGACACCGGCCGGGCCTCGGTATCAGCCTTCACCGCAACTAGCTGGCCGTGATCTCAGAGGACAGGCGCGTGAACTTGGTCGACGCCTGGCCGAGGTCGATGATCGACTCGCCGTTGAGCAGCTCGGCGGGCTTGATGCCCAGCAGCGAGCCCGGCGCGATCTTCACCTTCTCCATGGCGGCCTTGTTGGGCACCTTGTAGTTGATGTTCTCGGCGGCCCAGCGGTGCACCTCGGGGTTGAGGATGTAGTTGATGAAGGCGTGCGCGGCCTCCTTGTTCTTGGAGGACTTCATGATCACCATGGTGTCCACCCAGAGGTCGCTGCCCTCCTTCGGCACCTCGAACTTGATGTTCTGCTTCTCGTGCGTGGTCGGGCACCAGCCGTCCCACGCCTCGACCATGAGGGCCTCGCCGCTGATCAGCTTGTCGCCGAACGTCGTGTCGTCGAAGGCGAGCAGGTGCGGCTTGGCCGCGAGCAGCACCTCCTTGACCTTGGCGATCTCCTCGTCCTTGTCGGTGTTGACCGAGAAGCCGAGCGACTTGAGCGCGGGCAGGGCCAGCCAGCGCTCGGTGGTCATGAGCGTGACCTTCTTGTCGGCCCAGGCCGGCGGCTTCAGTAGATCGTTCCAGCTCGTCGGCTTCGACTTCACCAGGTCGCTGCGGTAGCAGATGCCGGTGGTGCCCCAGGTGTAGGGGACGGAGTACTTGTTGCCCTTGTCGTAGGAGAGCTGGGTCGCCTCGGGGTAGAGGTTGGCCAGGTTCGGGATCAGCTCGGGGTGGATCGGCTCCAGCAGGCCCTGCTCGTTGAGCGCCTGGGCGTACTGGCCCGACACGAACGCCACGTCGATCCCGTGGTCGCCGCCGGCGGTGAGCTTCGTCATCGCCACTTCGTTGGTCTCGTGCAGGGTGACCGTGAGCTCCTTGATCTTGAGCTCCTTCTTCACCATGGCCTGAAGCTCTTCAGGGGTGTAGCCCTCCCACACGGTCACGGCCAGCGACTGCTTGGTGAGGTCGGCGTTGGGGTTGAGCGCGGCGGCCGTCGCCTGGGTCGCCGTCTCTGCACTGTTGGTCGACTCACCGCCGCACGCCGCTGCGGCGAGCGCGAGGCCGGCCACCGCGACGGCGGCCGGAAGACGACGGGTGAACCGGGTACGGGACAAGGCCGCTACTCCTTATGAAATGGCGATGTACGAGGGGTCTCGCGACCAACTGGACACGGCAGACCAGAGCAGGAGTGTTGCAGCAGAAATCAACATGAGCAAGACTTTGGCGGACATTGCTACCTGGAAGTTTGGTCCAACTGTTGAATTCGGATTCAATATGGAGCCGGTTGATCTCTCTCGGTGAGAACCCGCTCACCGCGCGGGATCGCGGCCTCACGGCGGCTCTCCTGGCGTCGCTGGACGGCCCCGTGCCGCCGCCCTTCGCCGTCCGCCGGTATCTGCCGCTGCCCACTTTCTCGCACAGCCCAGAGGATCTCCACACTGGGGTCCCAGCCGAACGCGACTTCGGACCACACGTAGACCAGACAAACTACTCGGTGATCGTGGGTGAGCAGGTCGTCGTCAAATGGCTCACCCCGCCCGTGCCCCTGCCCCACCCCACTCCCGAAGTGTTCGCCCACCTCGTTGAGGCGGGCTTCAAACAGACCGCGCCCCCGTACGCCGCCCTCACCCGGGCCGACGGCGACCGGGAGCTCCTGCTCGCCCTCGTGACCGGCTACCTGCCGGAAGCCACCGACGGGTGGGAATGGTGCGCCGACGAGGCCGCCGCCGGGCGCACCGGCTTCGCCCCCGCGCTCGGCGAACTCGCCGCCGGGCTCCACCTCGCCCTGGCGACCCTGCCCGGCGCCCCGCCCGGCGGCGCCGACCTGTCCGGCCGGGCCGGCACGGCGCTCCGCGACGCGCTCGACCTCACCACCGGCGACGACGGCGACTGGCTCGCCCGCCACGCCCACCGCCTGCGCGCCGAGCTCGCCCCGCTGGACAGCCCCGTCACCGGCCCGCTGATCCGCGTCCACGGCGACCTCCACGTCGGCCAGATCCTCCGGTGGCGCGACGGCTACGCCGTCATCGACTTCGACGGCAACCCCACGCTCACCGGCGCCGACCCGTACCAGCCCGCCGCCCGCGACGTCGCGCAGCTCACCACCAGCCTCCAGCACGTCGCCCAGGTCGCGATCAAGCGCCGCGGCACCGCGCCCGCCGACGCCGCCCGCTGGGCCGCCGGCGCCCGCGCCGCCATGCTCGACGCCTACCGCGCCCACCTGGCTCGCCACGACCGCGCCGGCCTGCTGGACGAGACCCTGATCCGCCCGTTCGAGATCGAGCAGGAGTGCCGCGAGCTCATCTACGCGGCCCGCCACCTGCCCCGATGGCGCTACGCCCCCATGGGCGTGCTGCGCACCTGGTACCACGAGGAGACCCCATGAACCCCGAGCTCTACCTGGCCGACCTGGAGGCCAAACCCGCCGCGCTCACCGCGCTCGCCGACTCGCTCGACGCCGCCGACCCGTTCGCGGCGCTGCCCGGCGGCATCGAGCGGGTGCTGTTCCTCGGCATGGGCAGCTCCCGCTACGCCGCCGGCGTCGCCGCCCTGCGCCTGCGCGCCGCCGGCGTCTCCGCCCACGCCGAGTACGCCTCCGCCGCCGCCTCCTACCCGCCCGACCCCCGCACGCTCGTCGTGCCCATCTCCGCCACCGGCGGCAGCCGCGAGACCCTCGACGCGCTCGCCCGCTACACCGGCGGCGCCTCCCCCGTCGCCGCCCTCACCAACACCCCCGGCTCCGCGCTCACCGCCGGCGCCGACCTGGTCGTCCCGCTGCTCGCCGGCCCCGAGGAAGGCGGCGTCGCCTGCCGCACCTTCCAGCACACGCTGGCACTCCTCCTCGCGCTCGAATCCCGCCTCACCGGCTCCGGCCGCGACGTCGCCGCCCTCGTACGCCGCGCCGCCGAGGCCACCACCGACCTGCTCGACCGCCGCGACGACTGGCTGCCCCTGACGCTCGAACTCCTCGACGGCCCCCACGGCGTCTACGCCCTGGCCCCCGCCGAACGGCTGTCGTCGGCCCAGCAGTCGGCGCTCATGGTCCGCGAAGGCCCGCGCCGCGCCGCCGACGCCTGCGAGACCGGCGACTGGGCGCACGTGGACGTCTACCTGACCAAGACCCTCGACTACCGGGCGCTGCTCTACCCCGGCTCCCGCTACGACGAGCAGGCGATGGACTGGATCCGGCAGCGCGGCTCCACCGTGATCTCCGTCGGCGCCGACGTCAAGGACACCGCCGCCGTCATCCGCTACGCCCACGACACCGACCCCGACGTCGCGCTCCTCACCGAGACGCTGGTCGCCGAGCTCGTCGCCGCCTACTGGTGGGCCGCCCAGTAGCTCGCCGAGGTCACAGCCGGCGGAGCCCGCTCAGCACCCGCTCGAGCAGGCTCCGCTCAGGCAACCCGGCGTCGAGCCGCGGCTGGTAGACCCGTACCAGCCCCTCCGCCTCCATGTCCGCCACCAGCACGCGCGCCACCCCCAGCGGCACCGCCAGCAGCGCCGAGATCTCCGCCACCGAACGCACCTGGCGGCACAGCTCGCTGATCCGCCGGTACTCGCGCGTATAGGCCGGGCCCAGCCGCGCCGACGTCGCCGACGACACCAGCGCCTCCATCGCCAGCCCGCCACGCGGCGCCGTCCGGCCGCCCGTCACCGCGTACATCCGCACCAGCGAACTGCGCTCCGGCTCCCCGCCATGCCACGATGCCAACGTCCACTCCCATCACCAGGGGCGCGCGGCCGACAACTCCGCGCGCACATCAGGCGTCAGCACCTGCCCGGCACGCTCGACCAGGATCGTCATCTGATAGGCCACCAGGCCCATGTCACAGTCCGGCGCCGCCAGCACCGCCAGGCACGAGCCATCGCTGATCGCCATCACCAGCAGCAGGCCGCGATCCATCTCCACCAGGGTCTGGACGACCTCCCCGCCCTCGAACACCCGCGCCGACCCCTGCGTCAGGCTCACCAGCCCCGCCGCGATCGCCGCCAGCTGGTCCGCCCGGTCCTGCGGGAAGCCGCGCGAGAACGCCATCGGCAGGCCGTCCGCCGACACCACCACCGCGTGCGCCACGCCCGGCACCTCGTCGACGAAACCGCTGACCAGCCAGTTCACGTCCCTGGCGCCCTGGCTCAGGTTCCTCATCCGTCCTCCTCAAGCTCGGCCCGGCCCTTGCGGACGCCCTGCTGGTAGCTGGAGAGCCTGGTACGCAACCGGTCCGGCGACACGGGAGGCGCGGGCGGCGGCAACGACGACGGCGGCGCCGACCCCGCCACCAGGTTCGCCCGCGGTGTCCGCCGCGGCAGCCCTGCCCGGGTCACCGCGCCCTCCCCCGCCCCCTGGACGGCCGTATCCCCGCCCGCACCGAACGCCCCCGCAGAGCCGTTGGCACCCCCGCCGCCGGGCACCCGCCGCGGCAACCGTCCGGCACCCCCACCCTCAGCCGCGTCGGAGCCGCCCCCGGGCGCCCGCCGCGGCCCACCGGCCCCTTCCCCCGCCACAGCCGGCGCCCCCACCGCAGACGGCCCACCCTCCCGGGGCGTCCCCACCGAAAACGGCCCACTCTCCCGGGACGGCATCCCAACCGGAGACCCCCCGCCCTCGGAGGACGACCCGCCCTCGGGGGACGTCGCGTCGCCCGGCCCGGTTGCGGCGGGCGCGTCCCCGGCCGGCGCCTCCTCCGCAGCCCGCACGAACAGCCCAGGGGAGCCGACCGCAGGCCCGCCACCCGGCCGCCCCGCCGGTGACCGCTCCGGGAGGCGAGGAGCGCCGGAGGCGCCCCCTCCCTCAACCGCAGCCGGGCCGCCTACGGGGGAGCGTCGCGGCAGCCGTGGCGCAGCGGAGCCCTCCCCCACCAGAGACGCCCCGCCCTCCGCGGATGGCCCGCCCACTGGGGACGACCCGCCCTCGGGGGATGGCGCGCCCTCGGAGGACGGCGCGGCGCCCGGACCGGTGGAGGCGGGGGCGTCGCCGGGCGGCGCCTCCCCAAGGGCCCGCGCGGAGGCGCCGGGGGTGCGGTGGTCGGGGGTGGGGGACGGTTTGGTGAACCAGCTGGACTCGAGCGAGGCGAAGATCGGCAGGAAGTCGCCCTGGCGGGGAGGGGCGGGCGGTTCGGTGGAGGGGGCGTGGTCGGTGGTGAACCAGGAGGAGGGTTCGGGGGTGGCGTCGGACGCTGAGGGGCCGGGGGTCGGCGGGGTGGGGGGCTCGGGGGTGGGGAGCGGGGGGACGGGGGGCGGTGGGGTGGCGTCGAGGGCCGGGGCCGGGGGGTGGGGGATGGGGGTGAGGAGAGCTTCGGGGAGGACGACCATGGCGGTGAGCCCGCCGGTGTCCTGACGGCGGAGCTGGACCTTGATGTTGTGGCGCAGCGCCAGCCGTCCCACGACGAACAGCCCCATGCGGCGCGACACCGACACGTCGACGACCGGCGGGTTGGCCAGGCGCCAGTTGGCCTGGGCGAGTTCGTCGGGGGTCATGGCGATGCCGCTGTCGGAGACGGACACCATGAGGCCGCCGCCGTCGATGCGGTTGCTGGAGATGACGACCTTGGTGTCGCGCGCGGAGAACGACACGGCGTTCTCGATCAGTTCGGCGAGCAGGTGGACGACGTCGTTGACTGCCTGGCCGAGGACGGCGGACTGGGACTGGATCTGGACGCTGACCCGGTCGTAGTTCTCGACCTCGCCGAGTGAGGCGCGGACGATGTCCATGAGCTCGACGGGTTCGCTCCAGCGGCGGGCGGCTTCCTGGCCGGCGAGGACGAGGAGGTTCTCGCTGTTGCGGCGCATGCGGGTGGCGAGGTGGTCGAGTTTGAACAGGTCGCCGAGCCGGGTGTCGTCGCGTTCGCCGCGTTCGAGCCGTTCGATGAGCGTGAGCTGCCGTTCGACGAGGGTCTGGCTGCGGCGGGACAGGTTGACGAACATGGCGTTGACGTTGGCGCGCAGCCGGGCCTCGTCTCCGGCGAGCCGTACGGCCTCGCGGTGAACCTCGTCGAAGGCACGGGCGACCTCGCCGACCTCGTCGCGGGTGAAGACGTGGATGGGCGGCACTTCGGCGTCGATGTCGCCGTCGCGTGATTCGCGCAGGTGCTGGACGAAGTCGGGCAGGCGGCGGCCGGCGATCTCCAGGGCTTCGGAGCGCAGGCGGCGCAGGGGGCGGACGAGGGAGCGGGCGACTCCGGTGGTGATCAACAGGACGGCGAGGAGCAGCGCGATGACGGCTCCGGCGATCACGTACGCGCGCTGCCGCTCGTCGGCGCTGAGCGCGTGGGAGCGGGCCAGGATGCCGCCGGCCTGGCGCTGTTCGACGGTGCGCAGGGAGTCGACGACGGTGGTGGACGCCTTGAACCACAGTCCGGCGTCGTCGGCGGTGTTCTGGTCGAGGCCGCGCAGGGGCTGGCCGGCGGTGGCCCGGATGAGGACGAGTTCGCGCAGGAAGAGCATGGCGTCGGCGCTGCGGCCGTTGACGGTCTCGTCGAAGAAGCGCCGTTCGGCGGCGGCGGCCTCGTCGGCGAAGGCGGCGCGTTCGTTCTCCTCGCGTGACAGCTCGCCGAGCAGTCCTTTGAGCTGTTCCTGGCTGATGGCGCCGTCGGTGAGCGCGATGGTGAGCACGGCCTGCTGGAGGGAGAGGCTCTCCTTGGCTCCGGCGAGGGCGTGCAGCATGCGTGACTGGCGGATGAGCTCGTCGTCCTGGCTGCCCTTGATGAGCTCGTCGTGCACGGACAGCAGGTCGTCGATGACGACGGTGTAGAGGTCGACGGCGGGGGCGGCGAGCAGGTCGCCCTTGAGCGCCTGCTGGCGGAGCGTGAGCAGGTCGTCGAGCCGGTTGAGCATGTTCTCGATCTGGTCGGCGGTGCGGCCGGACACGGCGGGCAGGATGGCGGTGGCGCTGCCGCGTACCCGCTGGATGGCTTCGTCGGCGCGGTCGATCCGCTCGTGGACGTCGGCGAGCCGGGACTGGGGGCGGCCGCGGGCGATGTGCCAGGCCATGCGGGCGCGTTCGGCGGCGACCTCGTGGGTGAGGGCGCCGACCTGTCCGGAGAGCTGGGCGAGGCGGCTGGTGCGTTCGTAGTCGGCGGCGGCTCCGGTGGAGGTGAACACCTGGAAGCCGCCGAGGAGCACGGCGGCGGCGGTGGGCACGAGGATGAGCGCGACGAGGCGGGCGCGGACACGCCAGTTGCGCAGTCGCCAGTTGCCTTCCTCTGGCGGCCGCCGCCCTAACTCTGTACTCACCGAACGCAACCTCTCGCCCGAATCGGCGCTATATGCGACTCGCGGGGAAATCCTGGTAATTGGAACACATGCCGACCAGCTCGGCCAAGAGAACATAACGCGACATAAGTCAACCAGTGTGACTCATGAGCATAGAAGCTGGAGCTCCACATATAGCGCACCTTCAGCGCGAAATACCACTCCAAATCGGCGAATGTCCATTGATGGGCGTTTGTCGCGTTCCACGTTCATAACAGCGCACATCCGTCACCGCCTCCCCCGAGTCACAGCATTGAGATTGTCGTGAATCCCGACATATGTTTGCCCCCTCAAACCGAGGAGGCGAGAGGTGCGGGTTTCTCCCGACAGCGCGGCCATCGGCGTCGAGGGACTGTGGAAGATCTTCGGCCCCAAGGCGGCGAAGGTGCTGGCGTGCGATGACAGGTTTCTGGACCCCGCCGCACTCAGGGAGAAAACCGGCTGCACGGCCGCCGTGCGGGACGTGAGCTTCGACGTACGGCCCGGCGAGGTGTTCGTCGTCATGGGCCTGTCGGGCAGCGGCAAGTCCACACTCGTCCGCTGCCTGACCCGGCTCGTCGAGCCGACCGCGGGCCGGGTCACGATCGGCGGCGAGGACGTGGGCGCGGCCGGCCCGGCCCGGCTGCGCGAGCTGCGCCGCCACCACGTCAGCATGGTCTTCCAGCACTTCGGCCTGCTGCCGCACCGCCGGGTGATCGACAACGTGGCGTACGGGCTGGAGGTCCAGGGCGTGGCCCGGGCCGAGCGGCACGCGCGGGCGGCGGAGATCCTGTCGCTCGTCGGCCTCGACGGGCACGCCGGCGCCTACCCCGACCAGCTCTCCGGCGGCATGCAGCAGCGGGTCGGGCTGGCCAGGGCGCTGGCCGTCGATCCGCAGGTGATGCTGTTCGACGAGCCGTTCAGCGCGCTGGACCCGCTGATCCGCCGCGACATGCAGGCCGAGGTGATGCGCCTGCACCGCGAGGTGGGCAAGACCATGGTGTTCATCACCCACGACCTGGCCGAGGCGCTCAAGCTGGGCGAGCGCATCGCGATCATGCGGGCCGGCTCGATCGTGCAGCTCGGCACGCCGGAGGAGCTGGTGGGCGCGCCCGCCGACGACTACGTGGCCGACTTCGTCAGCGACGTGCCGCGCGGCCACGTCCTGTCGCTGCGCTGGATCGCCCGCCCGCCCGAGCCGGGAGAGCCGCTCGACGGCCCGGCGCTCCCGGCCACCACTGTGATCAAGGACGCCGTCGCCGCCGCCTCGGAGTCCTCCCGCCCGATCCGGGTGGTCGACGGCGACGAGCTGGTCGGCCTGGTGGACCGGGTCGACCTGCTCACCTTCCTGTCCGGTCAGGAGACGGGCGGCGCCGGAGTGACGGCGGCATGAGCAGCACGGCGGTCAGCACGCCCCGGGGCCTGCGGGTGCCCCGATGGGTGGCGCCCGCCGGGATCGCCGCCGGGTTCGCGGCGGCGTACCTGGTCTTCCGCGGCACCGGCACGCTGCCGCACGACAGCGAGGCCCCGCAGTTCGCGGCCGTCACCGAGCTGCGCGAGTGGATCGACGACCACCGCAACGACAACCCGGTGTTCCTGTACTTCCTCAACTACGTCCGGCTGTTCGTGGGCGGGGTCTACGGCGCGTTCCACGCGGCGCTGACCGCGCTGGGCTGGCCGGGGCTGATCGGGGTGACGGGGGCGCTGGCGTGGCTGGCGGGCGGCCGGTGGATCGCGGCAGCGGCGGTGGCGGGGTTCTGCTCGTTCGGCGTGCTGGGGCTGTGGGAGTCGAGCGTCGAGACGCTGGCCCTGGTCGCGGCGGCGGTGCTGCTGTCGCTGGCGATCGGGGTGCCGCTCGGCGTGTGGGCGGGGCTGTCGCGGCGCGTGCACCGGACGGTCACGCCAGTGCTGGACGTCATGCAGATCATGCCCACGTTCGCCTATCTGGCGCCGCTGGCGCTGTTCTTCCACATCGGGGCGCCCGCGGGCACGATCGCGACGATGATCTACGCGATCCCGCCCGCGATCCGCATCACCGCGCTGGCGATCCAGCAGGTCTCCCCCGCGGCGGTGGAGGCGTCGGCCTCCCTCGGCGCGACCCGGGCGCAGACGCTGGTCAAGGTGCACCTGCCGCTGGCCCGCTCGACGATGGCGCTGGCGGTGAACCAGACGATCATGATGGCGCTGTCGATGGTGGTCATCGCCAACCTGATCAACGCGCCGGGCCTGGGCTCGGACATCATCCTCGGGCTGTCGCGCGCCCAGGTCGGCATCATGCTCCCGGCGGGCGTGGCGATCGTGGTCATGGCGATGCTGCTGGACCGGATGACGGTCGCGGTGGCGAGGCGCGGCCCGCACAGCCGGATCGGCCGCGCCCGCCTGGCCGGCGCGGGCGCGCTGGCGGTGGCGGGGGTGGCGCTCGGGTTCGCGCTGCCGCGCGAGTGGCCGCGGGCGCTGACGGTCGACCTGGCCGCCGAGATCAACGACGCCGTCCTGTGGGCCGAGACGAGCTGGTACGGCGTCACCACGTTCGTCAAGGACACCACCTCCTACCTGCTGCTGAACCCGCTGGAGAGCCTGTTCACGTCGGCGCCGTGGTGGCTGGTCGCCGCCGCGGTGCTGCTCGTCGCCTGGCGGGTGAGCGGGGTGCGTCCCGCGCTCACGGCGCTCGGCTGCCTGCTCGCGATCGCGCTGCTGGGCACCTGGGAGCACGCCATGCGGACGATGACCACGGTCGCCGTCGCGGTGAGCGTGACGCTGGTCGTGGGCCTGGCGCTGGGCGTGGCGGCGGCGCGTTCGGCGCGCTGGTCGGCGGTGCAGCGGCCGGTGCTGGACGCGGCCCAGACGATGCCCGCGTTCGTCTACCTGCTGCCCGCGCTCGCGCTGTTCGGCACCACCCGGTTCACCGCGATCTTCGCCTCGATCGTCTACGCCGTCCCGCCGGTCGTCCGGCTGGTCGAGGAGGGCATCAGGAACGTGCCGGGCCCGGTCGTCGAGGCGGCCGTCTCCGCCGGTTCGACGCCCGGCCAGCTCCTGTGGAAGGTCCAGCTCCCGATGGCCAGGCGCGCCATCCTGCTGGCCGCCAACCAGGGCATCGTCATGACCCTGGCCATGGTGGTGGTCGGCGGGCTGGTGGGCGCCGGGGCGCTCGGCTACGACGTGGTGCTGGGCTTCTCCCAGCGCACGGACTTCGGCATGGGATTCATCGCGGGCGTGGCGACCGTGCTGCTCGGCGTCATGCTCGACCGCATCACGCAGGGCGCCGACAGGCGCACCTCCCCCCACCAAAGGACAGTCACATGAGGATTCGCCTGCTCGCAGGCCTGCTAGCGCTGGGGCTCGCCACGGCCTGCGGCGGTGCCACCGTGGAGACCGCGCCCAGTGCGACCGCCGCGGAGGGCTCCGCGAGCGCGCCCGCGCCCGCCGGGACCGTGAAGATCGCGATCAACCCGTGGGTGGGTTACGAGGCCAGCGCCAACGTGGTCGCCTACCTGCTGCGCAACGAGCTCGGCTACACGGTGGAGCTGCCGGAGATCAAGGAGCAGCTCGCCTGGGAGGGCTTCGAGACCGGCGACGTGGACGTCATCATCGAGAACTGGGGCCACCCGGACCTGAAGAAGCAGTTCATCGAGGAGAAGAAGACGGCGGTCGAGGCCGGGTCCACCGGCAACAAGGGCGTCATCGGCTGGTACATCCCCAAGTGGATGGCCGACGAGTATCCGGACATCACCGACTGGCGCAACCTGAACAAGTACGCGGGCCTGTTCAAGACGTCGGAGTCGGGCGGCAAGGGCCAGCTCCTGTTCGGCGACCCGTCGTACGTCTCGAACGAGGCGGCGCTGATCAAGAACCTCAAGCTCGACTTCAAGATCGTCACAGGGGGCAGCGAGGCGGCGCTGATCAAGGGCGCCCAGCAGGCGCAGGCGCAGAAGAAGCCGCTGCTGTTCTACTTCTGGGACCCGCACTGGCTGTTCAGCAAGACGGAGCTGGTCCGGGTCAAGCTGCCGGAGTGGACCGAGGGCTGTGACGCCGACCCGAAGAAGGTGGCCTGCGACTACCCGGAGATGGACCTCGACAAGATCGTGAGCACGAAGTTCGCGCAGACCGGCGGCAAGGCGTACGAGCTGGTCAAGAACTTCAGCTGGACCAACGAGGACCAGAACGCCGTGGCCGACGACATGACGAACGGCGGCATGACCGGCGAGGAGGCCGCCAGGAAGTGGGTGGAGGCCAACCCGGCCAAGTGGCAGGCCTGGATCCCCCGGTAGCCATGCGGACCACGACGATGCTCGCGGGCCCGCTGGCGCTGGTCCTGCTGCTGGCGGCCTGCACCGGCTCCCGGCCCGCCGCCCCCGTCGCCGCCGGGGACCGCACGGTCAGGATCGACGTCCACGCGTGGGCCGGGTACGAGGCCCAGGCCGCCGTGCTGACCTACCTGCTCCAGCACGAGCTGGGCTACCGGGTTGAGCGGCGGCCGATGAAGGAGGAGGACTCCTGGGCGGGGTTCGAGTCCGGCGAGGTCGACGTGATCGTCGAGAACTGGGGTCACAACCAGCTGAAGGAGGAGTACGTCGAGCGCAGGAAGGTGGCGCTCTCCGCCGGTCTCACGGGGAACAAAGGGGTGATCGGCTGGTATGTCCCGGAGTGGATGGTCAGGAAATATCCAGACATCACCGACTGGCGGAACCTGAACAAGTACGCGAATCTCTTCAAAACTTCAAGATCCGGAAATGCCGGGCAAGTCCTGGACGGCGATCCGACGTTCGTCACCCACGACGAGGCGATCGTCAAGAACCTCGACCTGAATTACCGCGTCGTCTACTCCGGCAGCGAAGCCGCGCTCATCAAGGCGGCCCAGGCGGCGACGAAGAATCGGACGCCCCTGCTGATGTATTTCTACGAACCGCAATGGCTCTTCAGCAAGGTGAAACTGGTCAAGGTCAATCTTCCGCCGCACGCCATCGGCTGCGACACCGTGCCGGCCGAGGTCGCCTGCGACTACCCCCCGTACCTGCTCGACAAGATCGTCAGCAAGCGGTTCGCCGAGCGCGGCGGCCGGGCCTACGAGCTGGTGCGCAACTTCACCTGGACCAACGCCGACCAGAACGCCGTGGCCGCCGACATGGTCAACCGGAAGATCACCGCCGACGAGGCCGCCAGGCGGTGGGTCGAGGAGAACGCGATCGTGTGGAAGGACTGGATGCCCCGGTGAGCGCCGGCTACGACTACGTCATCGTCGGCGGCGGGTCGGCGGGCTGCGCGCTGGCCAACCGGCTCAGCGCCGACCCGTCGGCGTCCGTGCTCGTGCTGGAGGCCGGGCGGCCCGACTACCTGTGGGACGTGTTCATCCACATGCCGGCGGCGCTCATGTTCCCCATCGGCAACCGGTTCTACGACTGGCGCTACGAGTCGGAGCCCGAGCCGTTCATGGACGGCCGCCGCGTCTACCACGCCAGGGGCAAGGTGCTGGGCGGCTCCAGCAGCATCAACGGCATGATCTTCCAGCGGGGCAACCCGCTCGACTACGAGCGCTGGGCCGCCGATCCCGGCATGGCGAGCTGGGACTACGCGCACTGCCTGCCGTACTTCAAGCGCATGGAGAACTGCCTGGCCGACCCGCAGTCGCGGTTCCGGGGCGGCGACGGGCCGCTCAAGCTGGAGCGCGGGCCGGCGCGCGGGCCGCTGTTCGAGGCGTTCTTCGAGGCCGTGCAGCAGGCCGGGCACCGGCTCACCGACGACGTGAACGGGTTCCGCCAGGAGGGCTTCGCCGCGTTCGACCGCACCCTGCACCGCGGGCGCAGGCTGAGCGCGGCGCGCGCGTACCTGCATCCGGTGCGGCGGCGGCGCAACCTCACGGTGCGGACGCGCGCGTTCGTCGAGCGGATCACGTTCGACGGCACGCGCGCCACCGGCGTGGTGTGCGACGGGGAGCGCATCGCGGCGGGCGAGGTGATCCTGTGCGGCGGCGCGATCAACACGCCGCAGCTCCTCCAGGTCTCCGGCGTGGGCCCGGCCGCCGTGCTGGCGTCCGCCGGGGTGAAGGTGCTGCACGACCTGCCCGGCGTCGGCGCCAACCTCCAGGACCATCTGGAGGTGTACGTCCAGCACGCCTGCACGCGGCCGGTGTCGCAGCAGCCGTCGCTGTCGCTGTGGCGCAGGCCGCTCATCGGCGCGCAGTGGCTGTTCCTGCGCGGCGGGCCGGGCGCCACCAACCACTTCGAGGCGGGCGGCTTCATCCGCTCCAACGACGACGTGGCGTACCCGAACCTGATGTTCCACTTCCTGCCGATCGCCGTGCGCTACGACGGCTCGGCCCCCGCCGGCGGCCACGGCTACCAGGTGCACATCGGGCCCATGTACTCCGACGCGCGCGGCTCGGTGCGCATCACCTCCGCCGACCCGCGGGTCAAGCCGGCGCTGCGCTTCAACTACCTGTCCACCGAGCAGGACCGGCGCGAGTGGGTGGAGGCCGTCCGGCACGCCCGCGCGATCCTCTCGCAACCCGCCTGGGCCGGGCTCGACGGCGGCGAGCTCAGCCCCGGCCCGTCGGTGCGCACCGACGAGGAGATCCTGGCCTGGGTGGCCAGGGACGGCGAGACGGCGCTGCACCCGTCATGCACCTGCCGCATGGGCGTGGACCCGATGGCGGTCGTCGACCCCGCCACGATGCGCGTGCACGGCCTCGACGGGCTGCGCGTGGTCGACGCCTCGGTCATGCCGTACGTGACCAACGGCAACATCTACGCGCCGGTCATGATGATCGCGGAGAAGGCCGCCGATCTCGTCCTCGGCAACACGCCGCTCCCCCCGGAACCTGTGCCCTTCTACCGCGCATGATTGACCGTACGGTGTACCGTACGAGGGTGACTGTGGAGTACAGCGGCAAGGGCGACCCCGCCCGCAGCCTCGCGCTGCTCTGGCGGACCAGCGAGCGCGTCAGCCGCAAGGGCAAGCCCGACCTGAGCGTCGACCGGATCGCCCGCGCCGCGATCGACGTCGCCGACGCCGAGGGGCTGCAGGCGCTGTCCATGCGCCGGGTGGCCGAGCGGCTGGGCGTGGGCACGATGTCGCTCTACACGTACGTGCCGGGCAAGCCGGAGCTGCTGGACGTCATGCTCGACACCGTCTACGGCGAGGTTCCGCTGGAGGACGCCGAGGGCGGCTGGCGCGACAGGCTGGAGCGCATCGCGCGCGACAACTGGGACCTCTACCTGCGCCACCCGTGGCTGCTCCAGGTGGCGGCGAGCCGCCCGGTGCTGGGCCCCAACGCCACCGCCAAGTACGACCACGAGCTGCGCGCCGTCGACGGCATCGGCCTGACGGACGTGGAGATGGACTCGGTGATCACTCTGGTGTCCGGGTTCGTGCACGGCACGGCGCGGGGCGCGGTGGAGGCGGCGCAGGCCGAGAGCCACACCGGGGTGACCGACGAGCAGTGGTGGGCGGCGCACGCGCCGTTCTTCAACCGGATCGCCGACGCCAGCCGGTTCCCCACGGCCACCCGGGTGGGCCAGGCCGCGGCCGAGGCCATGGGGGCCGCCTACAGCGCCGGGCACGCCTTCGAGTTCGGCCTGCAACGGCTGCTCGACGGGGTGGAGGCGCTGGTCGAGCGGCGTACCCGGGGCTGAGGAGGAGTCAGCTCGCGGTGCGGCGCTCGCCGACGGGCAGCACGGCGGTGCGGTGCCGCTCCGACGGCGGCCTGGTCCAGGTCACGCCGGGCCCGCCCTCGGCGATGAGCCCGAACACCACGTCGCGCAGCACGGCGGCGGCGGGCATCCCGGGCCGTTCCGCGCGCGCCGCGCGATGGCGCTCGCGCAGCCGGCCCAGGTCCAGCAGCAGCGTGGTGGCGTAGTCGCCGGGCACGACGACCTCCAGGCAGCCGCCGGCCTCGTCGAGATACCAGGAGCCGCCGGGCGCGCCGTCCGGCAGGACGAGCTCGCGCACGGCGGCGCCGAACGCCGCCCGGTCCATCCCGCCGGCGTCATCGGAGGCGTCCTCGGATGCGGCGTCGGATGCGGCGTCGGATGCGCTGTCGGATGCGCCGTCGCCCGGCAGGCCCTCGGTCAGGTGGAGCACGCCGGGCTGCTCGGCGGCGGCGCACTTCTCGACCAGCTCGCGCACCACGCCCTCGGGGTCGTGCAGTCCCTCCTGGCCGCGCGCGGCGAAGCGGTCGGCCAGCAGGGACAGCGAGATCGCGCACGGCGGTTCGAAGAGCCGGAGCACGCCGCGCTCCTCGCTCACGGCCGCCTGGTCGTGGCAGGCCCGCAGGCCCTCCATGAACGCCACCCGGGCGTTCTCCTCCAGCCGGGACTCCCACTCCCAGGCCGGGTCCGGCGCCTCGTCAGCGCCGGTGGCCCCGCGCCGGAACGACCAGACGATCACCCCGGCGACGGCCAGGGCCACAACGACCGCGATCCACACGATTCACACTCCTGTGCACGCCTTTTCCGTGCCTCTTTCAGGGATCCGAAGAAGACCTAGCAGCGTAGTGTGATCATGCCCGATAAATCCGACAATTCCAGCCGTCACCGCACGGGGGCGGCCCGCAGCCGCACCACGTGCTCGACCAGCGAGATCAGCGTCGCCTTGACCGACTCCCGGTTGCGCGCGTCCGTGCGCACGATCGGGACGTGCGGCGACAGCGCCAGCGCCTCGCGCACCTCGTCGTCGGTGTGGAGGAACTGCCCGTCCCACCCGTTGATCCCGATGACGAACGGCAGCTTCGCCTCTTCGAAGTAGTCGATGGCCGGGAAGCTGTCGGCCAGCCGTCGCGTGTCGAGCAGCACGACCGCGCCGATCGCGCCCTTCACCAGGTCGTCCCACATGAACCAGAACCGGTGCTGTCCGGGCGTGCCGAACAGGTAGAGGATCAGGTCACGGTCGAGCGAGAGCCGCCCGAAGTCCATGGCGACGGTCGTCGTCCGCTTGGTCGGCGTCAGGCCGAGGTCGTCGATGCCCGCGGACGCGTCCGTCATCACCGCCTCCGTGGTGAGCGGCAGGATCTCGGACACCGCCCCCACGAACGTCGTCTTGCCGACGCCGAACCCGCCCGCGACGACGATTTTCGTCGACGTCAGCCCGGGGCTAGAGCCTGCGAAGTCCACTGAGCACCCTTTCGAGCATATTGAGGTCTGGCTGTCCCTGGCTGAGGCGTGGCGCGTGCAGCCGGACGAGCCCTTCGTCCGACATGTCTGCGACGAGCACGCGAGCCACGCCCAGCGGGACGCGGAGCAGGGCCGAGATCTCTGCGACCGACCGGAACGACCTGCAGAGCTGCATGATCGCCTCCTGCTCCGGGGTGAGCAGGGCCATCTCGTCGTCCGGGATGGACATGGACGAGATCAGCGTCTCCATCGCGAGGTGGTAACGCGGCTCCGAACGGCCGCCGGTCACCGCGTAGGGACGGAACAGGGGCTCGTCGTCCCCTGCGCCGTCACTGCCGTACACGACCCACTCCCGTCATCTGCATCACCGCGTCCTGGCCGCCTGCAGCTCCGCCCGCAGGGCGGGGGTCAGTGCCTGGCCCGCCCGGTCGACGAGCAGCGTCATCTGGTACGCCACCAGCCCCATGTCACAGTCGGGCCCGGCCAGCACGGTCAGCACCGAGCCGTCGCTGATCGCCATGACGATCAGCAGTCCACGCTGCATCTCGACGACGGTCTGCGAGACCGATCCGCCTTCGAACACCCGGGAAGCGCCCACGGTGAGGCTCAGCAGGCCCGCGGAGACCGCGGCCAGCTGGTCGGCCCGGTCCGGAGGAAAGCCCTCCGAGGCGGCCAGGCAGAGCCCG
The DNA here is from genome assembly GCF_053590035.1 of Nonomuraea sp. NPDC003214. Taxonomy (NCBI): domain Bacteria; kingdom Bacillati; phylum Actinomycetota; class Actinomycetes; order Streptosporangiales; family Streptosporangiaceae; genus Nonomuraea; species Nonomuraea sp. NPDC003214. The sequence goes on from NZ_JBSFSX010000001.1 coordinate 146,793, forward strand.
TCCGCCGAGACGACGACCGCGTGCGCGACTCCGGGCGTGTTACGCACGAAGTCGGTGATCAGCCAGTCGAACCGGTGCGCCTCATGGCTGAGGGTCGTCACTCGCCCTCCCTAGCAGGACGCTCACTCACTCTCGTTCCTCCTGTTCACGTACTTCCGCCCGACCCCGGCGCACTCCCTGCTGGTAGCTGGCCATCCTGCTGCGTATCCGGTCCGGTGACAACGGCTGGGCCGGGGCCTGCCGCTGTTGCGGCTGGGCCGCCGATGCGGCGGCCGTGCCCGGGACCAGGTTGGCCTTGGGGGTGCGCTTGGGAAGCCCGGCGGCGGTGGTGCCGCCGAGGCTGGGGTCGCTCGCGGCGGCCGCCGCCTGCCAACCGGCGTCGGCAGCGGTTCGCCACGCTTCCTCCCCAGAGGGTACGGGTTGCGCGGGCGATTGCTCATCCCGGTTCGATTCCGGTGCTGTATCGCCTGTCGGTCTGCGGAACCAGGCGGACTCCACCGAGGCGAAGATCGGCAGGAACTCCTCCTGCCCGGGCTCCATCGGCGAGACGTCCACGGAGGGCGGCGGCTCGGGCCTGCGCACGTCGTTCGTGCTGTAGGCGGGCGCGGACGGGAATCCCCCGTCCGAGCTGGGATACGACGGGAACGTCCCGATCCGCTCGGGGCCGGGCTGCGACGGGTACGACGGGTACGACGGCGGCGCGGGAGCCGCAGGTGGCGGCGTCGGCGCCGGGCTCGGGTAGGACGGGAACGCCCCGGAGTCGAACGGCCGCTGCCCGAAGGCGCCGCCGTCGGTGTCGGCGGTGAAGGGCCCGACAGGCTGGCCGCCCCGGCCCGCGGCGGTGTCGAAGGAGTCGAAGCTGGCGAACGAGCCGTGGCCGTTGCGCGCGGGCGGCACCGGCCGCTGCTGGAGCGGCGGCTGCGCGGGAGCGCCCTGGTTGTAGGCCGAGCGCTGCGGCAGCGGCGGCTGGCCGCCGTCCTGCACCAGCGCGGGCGGCAGCAGCACCATGGCGATGAGTCCCTCGCCCTCGCCCTTGCGGAGCTGGACCCGGATGCCGTGGCGCAGGGCCAGCCGGCCGACCACGAACAGGCCCATCCGGCGCGACACCGACACGTCCACGACGGGCGGCTCGGCCAGCCTGCGGTTGGCCTCGGCCAGCTCCTCGTCGGTCATGCTGATGCCGGTGTCGCTCACCGACAGCAGCGCGCCGCCGCCCTCGATGAGGCTGCTGGAGACGATGACCTGGGAGTTGCTGGGCGAGAACTGGATGGCGTTCTCGACCAGCTCGGCCACCAGGTGGACGAGGTCGTTGGCGGCGCTGCCGAGCACCGAGGTGGCCCGGTGCACCTTGACCTGGACGCGCTCGTACCCCTCGACCTCCGACAGCGCGGCGCGGACCACGTCGACGAGCTTGGCGGGCTGGCTGCGGCGGCGGGTGGGCTCGTGCCCGGCCAGGACCAGCAGGTTCTCGGAGTTGCGGCGCATGCGGGTGGCCAGGTGGTCCAGCTTGAACAGGTCCGCCAGCCGGCCGCCGTCCTGCTCGCCCTTCTCCAGGCCGTCGATGAGCGAGATCTGCCGCTCGACCAGCGTCTGGGTGCGGCGGGAGAGGTTGACGAACATGGCGCTGATGTTGCCGCGCAGCTCGGCCTCCTCGCCGGCGAGGCGGACGGCCTGGCGGTGGACCTGGTCGAAGGCCTTGGCGACCTCGCCGATCTCGTCGTCGCCCTCGACCTCGATCGGGCGCACGTCGGGCGGCGCGCTGTCGCCGGACACGCGCAGCGCGCGCACCACGTCCGGCAGCCGGAAGCCGGCGATCTCCAGGGCCTCGGTGCGCAGGCGGCGCAGCGGCGAGACCATCGAGCGGGCGATGGCGACGGTCAGCAGCAGCACGAGCAGCAGCAGGCCGAGGATGAGCGCGCCGGCGATGATCGCGTTGCGGATCTCCGCGTCACGCAGCTCCTGGCCGCGCAGCGCGACGCGCTCGCTGAGCTTGTCCTCGATGGACGACAGCGCGTTGATGATCGTGGTGTTGTCGTCGAACCACTGGTCGGGCGCGGACTTGTCCGGCACGGTGGCGGCGAGCAGGTTCTGGCGCAGCCGGACGCCGGGCTGCTTGCCGCTGGCCAGCGTGATCGCCCGCGACTTGGTCAGCTCGGTGTTGACGTACTCGGGGATGGTCAGCGCCTTCTGCAGCTCCATGCCGATGGAGGCGCCGGCCTCCTGGGTGACGTTGTCGATCTCGCTGTGCTGGACGGAGTTGGAGGCGATGAACCGCTCCACCTCCTGGGCGTCGACGCTGGCGGAGTTGTAGTAGCCGCGCAGGAGCTGGTCGCGCTGGCGGGAGACCTGCTCCTTGGCCCGGGTCAGCGCGCTCAGCGCGCGGAAGTGGCCGATGATCTGCGGGTCCTCGCTCAGCAGGCTCAGCTCGTCGTGCAGCCGCAGCAGCGTGTCGAGCATCGTGTCGTAGCGGGTGGTGTCGCGCTGGGCTTCTTCCCTGATGCGCGGCAGCGCGTTGAGGTCGATGTGGGCCCGCTTGACGACGGCCATGACGCGGTCGCCGTAGGACTCGTCCATCGCGCCGAGGTCGGCCCGCACGGCCTTGACCAGCCTGTCGACGTCGGCCTTGCGGTCGCTGTAGGGCTTGCTCAGCTTCTTGCGCAGGCTCCTGGCGGCGTTGCTCCAGCCGCCGGTGTCACGCTCCAGCCCGACGGCCTCGACGAGGTCGCGGATGCGGGATGCCTGCTCCGCCGCGACAGTTGTGCGATCATAGTCACCGATGCTCTGAACCGAGCCCACCACGCGCGCTCCCCCGAGCACGACGCCTGCGATGGTGGGGACCAGGACGAGTGCGGTGAGCCGCCACCTCACGCGCCAATTGCGCAGCCCCAGCCGGGGCATCGGCCGCTTCAGGCGACCCTTCCCGGCGGCGGCGCCGCTGTCTGCACTCCCCGTTGTCACTGCTCCCGCTACCCCTCAATCATCCCGTTCCCGGCACGGGCCGTAGGCCGTCCACAAGGTATCCGCAGCATCTGACGTATCAGGCAAAACGGACACAATCGTTACAAATGTGACCGCGTGTCGTGTGCTGTTGGTTACCGCAGTGCCGCAAGCACCGCGTCGCGGACCTGGTTGCGCTGCGCCTCGTCGCTGAGGGGGCGTCCGGCGCGGTCAACCACGTAGAAGACGTCCACCGCCTCCGCGCCGAGAGTCTCTACGCGAGCGGCCCTTACGTCAAGACCGCAGGCCCCGAATGCCCGTCCGATGCGCCACAGGAGTCCTGGCTTGTCATGGGCCCTGACTTCCACCACGGTGGCCGTCGCGGAGGCGTCGTCCACCAACGTCACACGGGGTGGAGCGACCGGCACCCGGGCGGGCCGCATCGACCTGGTCCGGCGGGCCAGCCGCTGCTCGATGTCAAGGCGTCCAGCAAGGACCAGACGCAGATCCGCCTCCAGCGTGGCGGGGTCGGGCGGGGTGCCATACTCGGGGATGACGGAGAACTCGATCACGGCCGTGGAACCCGCCGACGCGGCCGAGGCCGACCGCACGACGAGGCGGTGCGCGGCGAGCACCCCGGCGGCGCTCCACAGCAGCCCGGCCCGGTCGGGCGCGACCACCGTGACCGCCCCGCCGCTGACGCGCACCGCGCCGCCGCCGTGCCGGGCCAGCGCGGCCTGCTCGGGCGAGAGCGTGGGCGGCTGCGGCGGCGGCGAGCCCGCCAGCACCGAGCGCACCCGGCGCACGAGGTCGGCGACGAGCCCGGCCTTCCAGGCGTTCCAGGCGGCGGGGCCGGTCGCGGCGCCGTCGGCGACGGCCAGCGCGGCCAGCAGGTCCAGCACGTCGCGCGAGCCCACGGTGGCGGCGACCTTCTCGATCGTGACCGGGTCGTCCAGGTCGCGGCGGGTGGCCGTCTCGGGCAGCAGCAGGTGGTGGCGCACCACGGTGGCCAGCACGTCCACGTCGGCCGGGGACAGGCCGATGCGCGCGCCGAGGTCGCGCACCACGACCTCGCCCGTGACCGAGTGGTCGCCCGGCCACCCCTTGCCGATGTCGTGGAAGAGCGCGGAGATCAGCAACAGGTCGGGCCGCGAGACCTCGCGGGTGTGGCCGGCCGCGTTCGCGGCGGCCTCGATCAGGTGCCGGTCGACGGTGAAACGGTGGATCGGATGGCGCTGCGGCCGGTGCCGTACGCGCTCCCAGTCAGGAAGCAGTCTGACAAGGACGCCCGCCTGGTCGAGCTCCTCCCACACGGGCACGGCGGCGCGCCCGGCGCCGAGGATCGACACCAGCGCGTCACGCGCCTCCTCCGGCCACGGCACCGGCATCGGAGGCGACTGAGCTGCGAGAACGGACACCGTGGCCGGCGCCAGCGGCAGCCCCGCCCCGGCCGCCGCGGCGGCGGCCCGCAGCACCAGCACCGGGTCCTTGCGCGGCGACACCCCCCGGGCGAGCACCACCTCCCCGCCGTGCTCCACCACCCCGTCGGCCAGCGGACGCCGCCCGCGCGGCACCGGGCCTGACAGCAGCCTGTCAACGGAACGCCAGGTGCCGTCGAAGGCGTGCGAGATCGTCCGGCCCGCCTCCGCGAGCCTGCGCATGAGCGCCTCCGCGTCGAGCAGGCCCAGCAGCCCCGCCACCGCGTCCTGCTCCTGCAACACCAGCCGGTCCGTGCCGCGCGCGGTGACCACGTGCAGCGCGTGCCTGACGTCCAGGATGAACTCGTACGCCTCCCGCGCCCGCGGGCCGGGGGCCGAGGCCACCCACGCCGCCGCCACCGCCTGCATCGCCTGCACGTCGCGCAGCCCGCCCCGGCCGTCCTTGAGATCGGGTTCGAGGAGGAAGGCCAGCTCGCCGCTGACCTTGGCCCGCTGGTCGGCCGACTCGCGCAGCTCGGCGAGCCGCCGCCGCGAGTCGGCCCGCCACTCGGCCAGCACGCCCTCCCTGGCCCGGCGCGTCAGCTCCGGGTCGCCGGCCACGTGCCGGGCCTGGATGAGGCCCAGCACGGCCTTGAGGTCCTGCCGGGCCACCGAGACGGCCTCGTCCACCGTGCGCACCGAGTGGTCGAGCCCGGCGGCCGAGTCCCAGATCGGATACCAGATCCGGTCGGCGATCCTGGCCACGTCCGGCCGGCCGTCGTGCAGCAGGACCAGGTCGAGGTCGCTGCCCGGGGCCAGCTCGCCGCGGCCCAGACTGCCGACGGCGACGAGGGAGACGCGCTCCCCGTCGCTCGCCGTGCGGAAGAGATCCCTGAGCCAGCGGTCGGTGTCCGCGGCCCGCTCCTTGCGGGCCGCGGCGTAGGACCGCGCCTCTCCCCTCGTCACAGGGCTTCCGGCCCCCGCTCCCCGGTGCGCACCCGGACCACCGTGTCCACCGGGACGGACCAGACCTTGCCGTCGCCGATCTTGCCGGTCTGGGCCGCCTTGACGATGACGTCGATGACGTCCTCGGCGTCGTCCTCCTCGGCCAGCACCTCCAGCCGGACCTTGGGCACCAGGTCGACCTGGTACTCGGCGCCCCGGTAGACCTCGGTGTGGCCGCGCTGGCGGCCGTAGCCGCTCGCCTCGCTGACCGTCATGCCCTTGATGCCGAACTGCTCCAGGGCCGCTTTCACGTCATCGAGCTTGAAGGGCTTGATGACGGCTGTGATGAGCCTCATGCTTCCACCTTCTTGGGGGCCGGCTTCTTGGGGGCCGGGGTGACGGTGACGGGGCCGTTGGGGGAGGTCACGCCCGAGGCGTAGACGGTGCCGAGGTCGTAGCCGGTCTCGGCGTGGCTGGTGACGTCGATGCCGGTCACCTCGTCCTCGGGCTTGACGCGGAAGCCCATCGTCTTGTCGATGACCTTGGCGATGACCCAGGTGACGGCGAACGAGTAGGCGCCGACCACGACCGGGCCGAGCACCTGCAGCCCGAGCTGGCCGAGGCCGCCGCCGTAGAACAGGCCCTTGCTCTGCTGCTGCAGGAACGGGTAGGCGGCCACGAAGCCGAGCGCCACCGCGCCCACGACGCCGCCCACGAGGTGCACGCCGACCACGTCGAGCGAGTCGTCGAAGCCGAGCCGGTACTTCAGGCCGACCGCGTAGGCGCAGGCCGCGCCGGCGAGCAGGCCGATGAGCATGGCCGCCCACGGGTCGACGAAGCCGCACGCCGGGGTGATGGCGACGAGCCCGGCGACCGCGCCGGAGGCGACGCCCAGGCTGGTGGCGTGGCCGTCGCGCAGCTTCTCCACCACGAGCCAGGCGCCCGCCGCGACGGCGGTGGCGATCTGCGTGTTCATGAACGCCAGCGCGGCCGTGCCGTCGACCGCCAGCTCCGAGCCCGCGTTGAAGCCGAACCAGCCGAACCACAGCAGGCCCGCGCCGAGCAGCACCAGCGTCAGGTTGTGCGGCCGCATCGGCTCCTTGCGCCAGCCCTGCCGCTTGCCGATGACCAGGGCGAGCGCGAGCGCGGCGGCTCCGGCGTTGATGTGGACGACGGTGCCGCCCGCGAAGTCCTCGATGCCCATCGCGTTGAGCCAGCCGCCGGTGCCCCACACCCAGTGCGCGACCGGGACGTACACGATCGTCGCCCACACCACGGTGAACAGCACCCAGGCGCCGAACTTGGCCCGGTCCGCGATCGCGCCGCTGATCAGGGCGACCGTGATGATGGCGAACGTCAGCTGGAAGGCCGCGAACAGCAGGCTCGGCATGCCCGTGCCGTCGTCCTTGGTCGCGGTGTCGACCAGGCTCTGCAGGCCGAGCGCGTCGAACCCGCCGACGAGGTTGTTGAGCGCGGGGCTCGGGTTCTCGGTGAAGGCCAGCGAGTAGCCGAACAGCACCCAGATGACGGTGACGGTGATGATCGCGGCGAACGACATCATCATCATGTTCAGGACGCTCTTGGCCCTGGTCATACCACCGTAGAAGAACGCGAGGCCGGGAGTCATCAACAGCACCAGCGCGGTGGCCGCGAGCATCCAGGCCGTGGTGCCGGTATCGATCTGCACGGCGACCCTCCTTAAATGTGACGTGTCGCCACAGCGTGTTCGCCGCCGGTTTCGGCCCTCCACCTGGTGTGTTTCGCATGGGTGAATCTCGCCGCGCCGGTGTTTCACCCGCGTTTCGGACAGTTCACGCGGCCCGTTGCGGTCCTATGAGCCCCGCCCGCAAGGGGCTTCAGCGGGCCAGGCGCACCGGATCGCCCTGCGCGATCGTGCCGGGACGCAGCACGCGCGCGTACACGCCCGCGCACGGCTGGGGGCCGGTGCCGAGCACGTCCACCCGGTTGTGCCGGGCCGGGGTGCGCAGCGCGTCGGTGTCGCGCCCCAGCTCGCCGTGGGCCAGCGTCGGCACCGCGCAGCGCGGCGTCGGCGCGATGACGCCGAGCACCAGCTCGTCGCCCACCGCCAGCTCCGCGCCCACCCAGGCGTTCTCCGGGAACCCGGGCTCGGGCGTCGTGATCACCAGGTTCGGCCGGTAGCGGGCCGCCTCGACCACCCCGCGCGGCCCCAGCTCGCCGATCCTGGCCAGCGCCGACGTGGTGATCAGATGGACGGGCGCGAAGTCGAAGAACGTGCCCTCGGGCGCCGCACCGCCCAGCCCGCCGACCGTGAACGGCACCTCCGCGTCGACGCCCCGGTCCAGCACCTCGTCCGGCACCGACCGCTCCAGCTCGGCGCCCTCGGGCGGCGTGTCCACCAGCCGGACCTCGCGGCCCAGCAGCTCCGACAGCTCCGCGTCCCCGGGCGCCGCGCCGCCGCGCAGCGTCAGCAGCCCGCGCCACAGCCTCGGGTTCTTGGCACTGGCGATCTTCCCGGTCGCCACGTCGAGCACGGCCTTCACCCGGTCACCGGCCAGCCCGCGCTCGCTCACGCTGCTGGCCGCGACCTCCTCGCCCAGCATCGACTTGACCGGGTAACGGAACAGGGACGCGATCTCACCTATCTGCATGCCCGGAATCCTAGGCACCCGGTGCGGTGAGCTCAGGCGGCGGCGTCGGCCATCCGCCGCAGCCGCGCCAGCGCGTCACGCTCGATGCGCCGCGCCCGGTCACGGCCGATGCCGTAGCGCTCCCCCACCTCGGTCAGCGTGTGCTCGCGCCCGTCGACCAGCCCGTAACGCCACCGCAGCATCTCGCTCGCGTCACCCTCCAGCCCGGTCAGCCACTGGTCCAGCCGCTCGCGCTCCAGGATGTCGATCGCCTGCTGCTCCGGATCCGCCCACGTCTCGTCGGCGATCATGTCGCCCAGCTCGGTCTCGTCCTCGTCACCCACCCCGAGCTGCAACGACACCGGGTCGGACGCCCAGCGGCGCAGCTCGCGCACCCGCTCGATGGGCAGCTCCAGCACTGCCGCGAGATCCTCGTCGGTCGGCTCCACGTCGAACTCGGCCAGCATGTCGCGCCGCACCCGCATCAGCCGCGTCATCTGCTCACCGGCGTGCGTCGGCAGCCGCACCGGCCGCGCCTGCTCGTGGATCGCCCGGCCCACCGACTGCCGGATCCACCACGTGGCATAGGTGGAGAACTTGTAACCCCGCTTGTAGTCGAACTTCTCCACCGCCCTGACCAGCCCGAGGTTGCCCTCCTGGACCAGGTCGATGAGCGGCATCCCGCGCCCCGAATACTTGCGGGCCACCGCCACCACCAGGCGCAGGTTCGCCTGGATGAACTCGTCCTTCGCCCGCTGGCCGGAGACGGCCAGCCGCTCCAGCTCCTCGTCCGCCGCATCCCCGATCCGCGGCTCCGCGCCCCCGCTGTCGAGCAGCACCTCGGCGAAGAGGCCCGCCTCGATCCGCTTGGCGAGCTCCACCTCTTCCTCCGCCGTGAGCAGCGGGACCCTGCCGATCTCCGCCAGGTAGGTCCCCAGCAGATCGCGGTCGGCGACCGCCTGCTCCTGCGCGCGACTCCCCGTAGGCCTTGCCATCCCCAGGCACCTCGTTCCGCAGCTGCGTTCTATATCCGGCCAACGTCCGGCCAGGGGCAAAGATTCCCTAAAGGACTACGACCAGCGGACGGTTCTGGATGTCCTCCTAAAGGAGGAGGCCGTCCTGGAACACCTGGTGAACAAGGGGAACGCCGGGCCGGTAAGCCAGATGAACGTAGGAGGGCGCGTCGAGGATGACGAGGTCGGCACGCGCGCCGGGACCCAGCCAGCCTACGTCCGTCCGCCGCAGCGCGCGCGCCCCGCCCACCGTCGCGGCCCGCACCGCCTCCAGCGGCGTCATCCCCATCTCCCGCACCGCCAGCGCCACGCAGAACGGCATCGACGAGGTGAACGACGAGCCCGGGTTGCAGTCGGTCGCCAGCGCCACCGTCACCCCCGCGTCGATCAGCCGCCTGGCGTCCGGGTACGGCGAGCGCGTGGAGAACTCCGCCCCCGGCAGCAGCGTCGCCACCGTCTCCGAGGCGGCGAGCGCGTCGACGTCGGCGGCGCTCAGGTGCGTGCAGTGGTCGGCCGAGGCCGCGCCCAGCTCGCACGCCAGCCGCACCCCCGGCCCCTCGCCGAGCTGGTTGGCGTGCACCCTGGCCTGCAGCCCGGCCTTCAGTCCGGCCTTGAGGATCTCCGCCGACTGCTCGCCGTCGAAGGCGCCGCGCTCGCAGAAGACGTCCACCCACTTCGCGTACGGGGCGCAGGCCGCCAGCATGTCACCCGTGACCAGCCGGACGTAGTCGTCGGCGTCCACGCCCGCCGGCACCACGTGCGCGCCGAGGAACGTGGTCTCGTCCGTCAGCGACGTGGCGATCTCCAGCGAGCGCCGCTCGTCCTCCACGGACAGGCCGTAACCGCTCTTGATCTCCACGGTCGTGGTGCCCTGCGCCCGCATCTCGGCGACCAGCGCGGCGGCCCGCGTGGCCAGCTCCGCGTCGCCCGCCGCCCGGGTGGCCTCGACCGTCGTCCTGATGCCGCCGCCCGTGTAGCGCTCCCCCGACATGCGGGCCCGGAACTCGGCGGTGCGGTCGCCCGCGAACACCAGATGCGCGTGACTGTCCACGAACCCCGGGATCACCGCCCTGCCCCCGGCGTCCACCCGCCGGTCCGCCGCCGGAGCCCGCCCCGCCGGGCCCGCCCAGGCGACCAGGCCGTCCTCCAGCACGAGCGCCGCCCCGGCGACCTCCTCCCGCTCCGGATCCCCCGTGTAGAGCAACCCGATCCCGTCGATCACCGTCGTCGTCATCGCACCCGTCCCACCCTCGTCGCCGTCACCGTCATGCTGTTATCGCCGTCCCGCGCGGTCATCTCACGCGGCCGATCGCGTCGGCCAGCATCGCGCCGACGTCCCCCAGCTCGTGGCGGCCGTCGGACACCACCCGGCGGCCCCCGGAGATCACCGAGCGCACGTCCGCCGCCGTCGCCGCGAACACCACCGCCTCCAGCCCGCCCGCACCCGCCGTGCGCACCGAGTCCAGGCCCACCGTCACCAGATCCGCCCACGCGCCCGGCACCAGCAGCCCCGCCTCCGGGAACCCCAGCGACGCGTGCCCCGCCGCCGTCGCCGCGCCCAGCAGCTCGGCGGCGCTCCAATGGCCGCGCCGCTCCGTCGCCAGCCTCTCGTCCAGCTCGACCGCCCGCGCCTCCTCGAACAGGTCCACGACCGCGTGACTGTCGGACCCCAGCGTCACCGGCGCCCCCCGGTCGTACACCCTCCTCGCCGGCCCGATCCCGTCGGCCAGATCCCGCTCCGTCGTCGGGCACATGCACACGTACGTCCCCGACTGCCCGAGCAGCTCCACGTCCACCTCCGACAGATGCGTGGCGTGCACCGCCGTCGAACGCGGGCCCAGCGCCCCCTGCTCGTGCAGCACCTGCACGGGAGTCGCCGCGTACGTCTCCACGCAGGCGGCGTTCTCCGCCCGCTGCTCCGACACGTGCGCGTGCAGCGGAGCGGCGTGCCGGTGCGAGAACTCCACCACCACCGGCATCTGCTCCGGCGGCACCGCCCGCACCGAATGGATCGCCGCGCCGATCTCCACGTCCGGCTGGCCCTCGTACGCCGCGGCCAGCTCCTCCGCCCGCACCGCCCACCCGTCGGCGTCACCGTCGCCGAACCGCAACTGCGCCCCCGCCAGCGCCCGCCCCGGCCCGCCCGCCACATAACAGGCGTCGATCAGCGCGATCCGCAGCCCCGCCTCCCGCGCCGCCTGCACCAGCGCGTGCCCCATCGTGTTCGGATCGACGTACGGCGTGCCGCCCGGGCCGTGATGCAGGTAGTGGAACTCCCCCACACTCGTGATCCCCGCCAGCGCCATCTCGGCGTAGACCGCCCGGGCCAGCGCCAGATACGCGTCCGGATCCAGCCGCGCGGCCACCTCGTACATCTGTTCACGCCACGTCCAGAAATCCCCCTTGCCGCCCTGCGTCACGCCCCGCAACGCCCGGTGGAAGGCGTGCGAATGCGCGTTGGCCAGGCCCGGGATCGTCAACCCCGGCAGCCGGTGCGCATCCCCGGGCTCACCCCGGCGCACCCCGACGATCCGGGCGCCCTCCACCTCGACCAGCACCCCGGCCGCCACGCCGTCGGGCAGCCAGGCCTGCTCACACCAGTAGGTCAGCGGCACAGCTCCTCCAGCACGTTCGCGAGTGCGGCGACTCCCGCCTCGCAGTCTGCCTGCTCGGCATGCTCCTCCGGGGCATGGGACACGCCGGTGGGGTTGCGCACGAACAACATCGCGCTCGGCACCCCGGCCGCCGCCAGGATCCCCGCGTCATGCCCGGCCCCGGTCGCCAGCACCGGCACCTCACCCCCCACTGCCCGCCCCACCCGCTCCCGCAACCCCACATCGAACCCGACCAGCGGCGTCCAGGACTCCTCCCGCACCACCACCCCACCCCGCAAGCCCGGAGCCAAGCCGCCCTCCTCGGAGCCCCGACGCTTCACCGAACCCACGTAACCCCCCTGAGACCCCGCACCGCCGTACGGGGCTGCGGCCCCCTCCGGGGAGGAGCCACCCACCGGACCCACCCCACCCTGAGAGGCCGCACCCCCCGAGGAACCCGCGCCGCCGTACGGGGCCGGGGCCTCCCCCGAGAAGGAGCCACCCACCGGACCCACCCCACCCTGAGAGGCCGCACCCCCCGGGGAGGCCGCGCCGCCGTACGGGGCCGGGGCCTCCCCCGGGACTGCGTTGCCCGGCGGGGGCTGGTGGCTGGGGGAGCCGGCTGGGGTGCGGGGTTCGGGGGGCTGGGGGGCGGCGGGGTGAACGGGCGGGGCGGTGAGGTGGTGGAGGTCGGCCACGAGGGCGCGGACGTCGGCTTCGGCGGGCCCGCGGGCGTCGAGCCAGGCGGACACGAGCCCCGGGACGGCGTTGGCGTTGTTGGGAGAGACGAGCACCTTGCCCACGGTGGCGACGACGCCGCGGCGGGCGGCGTGCTCGCGGGCGGCGAGGACGAGGCGGGCCAGCGCGAGCATGGGGTCGTGCCGGTCGGCGAGCCGGGTGGTGCCGGCGTGGTTGGCCTGGCCGCGCAGGTCGAAGCGCCACCGTCCGTGGGGCCAGATGCCGCTGGCGACGCCGACGGGCCGGCCGTGCTCGACGAGCCCCTTGCCCTGTTCGACGTGGAGTTCGACGAAGACGCCGATGGCGCGCAGGGTCTCGGGGTCGGGGCCGAGGGCGCGGGGGTCGCGTCCGAGGCGGGTGAGGACGTCGGCGAGGGTGTCGCCGTGGTCGTCGGTGAGCCCGAGCGCCCGTTCGGGGGTGAGCGCGCCGGTGAGGAGCCGGGATCCGACGCAGGGGACGCCGAATCGGGCGCCTTCCTCGTCGGTGAAGCAGACGACGCCGAGGGGCCGGCGGGGCTGGAAGCCGCGGCGGCGCAGCAGGTCGATGGCGGCGAAGGCGGACACGACGCCGAGCGGCCCGTCGTAGGCGCCGCCCTGGCGGACGGAGTCGAGGTGGCTGCCGGTGACGACGCCGGGCTCGCGGGCGGGGTCGCCCCACCAGGCCCACAGGTTGCCGTTGCGGTCTTCGCGCAGGTCGAGCCCGCGGCGCGTGGCCTCGCCGGCGAACCATTCGCGCAGTTCCTGGTCGGCGTGCGACCAGGCGTCCCGTACGTAGCCTCCGGTGGCGGGGTCGCGGCCCACGCGCGCGAGATCTTCAAGCATGGACCCACTGTAGTGAATGGATCCATTCAGGCGGTCAGGTGAGGGGTCCCGCGCTCGGCCGGAGGGTGAGTTCGGTGAGGTGCGCGTCGGGCCCGGCGGTGCAGGCGGCGTGGATGGCGCGGGCGACGCTCTGCGCGGTGAGGTACTTCTCGGGCTCGTACGCCCCGCGTTCCTGCTCGCGTACGCCGCGCTGCATGTCGGTGTCGATCCGCCCGGGGTAGACGGTGGTGACGCGCAGCTCGGGCTCTTCGAGGCGGAGCGCGTCGGCGAACGAGCGCAGCGCGAACTTGCTGGCCGAGTAGGCGGCCCAGCCGGGGTTGGCGCGCTGGCCGGCGCCGGAGTTGACGCAGATCACGTGGCCTCGGGCGCGGCGCAGGGCGGGCAGGAGGAGCCGGGTGAGCTCGGCGACCGCGAACAGGTTGAGCTCCATGGTCTCGCGCCACACGGAGGCGGGCAGGTCGCCGATGCGGCCGAGCCGGGTGAGGCCGGCGCTGTGGACGAGCACGTCGAGCCGGTCGATCCCGGCGACGTCGGCTTCGGTGACGGAGGTCAGCTCGACCGGCCAGGCCCGTGCGCCGGGCAGCTCGGCGGCCAGCGCCGAGAGCGCGTCGCGGTCGCGGCCGCCGAGGATGACGTGGTGGGTCGGGGCGAAGGCCCGGGCCACGGCCGCGCCCACCCCGCGTGAGGCCCCGGTGACCAGGGCCGTCGGTCGTTCGCTCATGACGGGAAGCCTCTCACGCTTGACAGGCACTCAAATTTGAATACAAACTTGAATGTGTCCACAGCATCCACGACCCGCATCCTCATCCTCGGCACCCTCCTCGACGGCCCGCTCAACGGCTATCAGGTGCGCAGGCACCTGGAGACGTGGGGCACCGACACCTGGGCCAACGTCAAGTTCGGCTCGATCTACCACGGCCTCGGCAAGATGGCCGACGAGGGCCTGCTGGAGGTGGTCGAGGGCGGCAAGGGCGGTTCCACGGTCTATCAGCTGACGGAGGACGGCCGGTTCGAGTTCCACCGGCTGCTGATGCAGACCTGGCACGAGCTCCAGCCGATCGTCGACCCGTTCCAGGTGGCGGTCACGTATCTCGACCGGCTCGAGAAGTCCCAGATCCTGGCCGCCATGGAGAACAGGATCGAGCAGCTCAAGCTGGGCATCGCGACGACCGAGCGGGCGCTCGGCGCCAAGCAGCGTTACGGCGCCCCCCGCCACATCGACGAGAACCTCAAGCTCAACATCGGCACGCTGCGCGCGCAGCTCGAATGGTGCCGGCAGGCGATGCGGAAGGTGGAAGACGACGAGCTTCCCTAGGGAGAAGCATGATCATTCAGGCACATGGGTTAAGGAAGACCTTCACCACCAAGAGCCGTAAAGGACCCCAGACGGTCGAGGCCGTCCGGGGCGTGGACCTGGAGGTGAAGGCCGGCGAGATCTACGGCGTGCTCGGCCCCAACGGCGCCGGCAAGACCACGACGATCCGGATGCTCGCCACGCTGATCAGGCCCGACGCGGGCACCGCCACGATCACCGGCCACGACCTGCTCAGGGAGCCGTCGATGGTCCGGCGCAACCTCGGCTACGTGAGCCAGAACGGCGGCGTCGAGGAGCAGAACACCGCGCGGACGCAGATCGTCTTCGCGGCCAGGCTGTACGGGGTGCCGCAGCCGGAGCAGGCCGCCGCCGCGGTGCTGGAGCGGTTCGGCCTGGCGGAGATCGCCGACCGGCCGGGCCGTACCCTCTCGGGAGGCCAGAAGCGGCGCGTGTCGATCGCCCTCGGCCTGGTCCACACGCCGCCGCTGCTGTTCCTGGACGAGCCGACCACCGGCCTCGACCCGCAGAACCGCGCCAACCTGTGGGACCGCATCAGGGAGCTGCGCGACGGCGGCACCAGCGTGCTGCTCAGCACCCATTACCTGGAGGAGGCCGACGCGCTCTGCGACCGGCTGGCGATCGTCGACCACGGCGTGGTCGTCGCCGAGGGCACCCCGGCGGAGCTGAAGCGCGAGGTGTCCGGCGACGTGGTGACGCTCAGGCTGGCCGAGCCGGAGCGGGCGGCCGGCACGCTGGCGCCGCTGGCCAAGGACACCCGCGTGGACGACGACGTGCTGCGCGTGTACGTGGACGACGGCGAGCACACGCTGCCGGTGCTGCTGCGCACGCTGGAGGAGCAGCGGCTGGGCATCACGTCCGTCTCGCTCGACCGGGCGACGCTCGACGACGTCTTCCTGGCCAAGACGGGCCGGTCCCTGCGTGACACGGGGGTGGCCGCGTGATCAGGGACACCGCGCTCTTCCTGGGCCACGAGATGCGCGGCACGCTGCGCAACCCGATCTGGCCGCTGTTCGGCATCATGCAGCCGGTGATGTACCTGCTGCTGTTCGGCCCGCTGTACGCGGGCATGGGGGCCGGGGGCGACCTCGGCCGGGCGCTGACCTCGTTCGCGCCGGGCATGCTGGTCATCACGGCGCTGTTCAGCTCGATGGGCGTCGCGTACGGGACGATCTACGAGATGCGCAGCGGCGTGCTGGAGCGGATCGCGGTCACGCCGACGTGGCGGCCGGCGATCGTGCTCGGCCGGATGCTGCGCGACGTGGCCGTGCTGATGGCGCAGTCGCTCGTGGTGATCCTCATCGCGGTGCTCATGGGCCTGCGCATCGGCGTGGCCGGGCTGCTGCTCATGCTGCTGCTGCTCGGCGTCACGGGGCTGTTCTCCTCCGGCGTGGCGTACGGGCTGGCGTTCGGCTTGAAGGACGAGAACGCGATGGGGCAGATCATGCAGTTCTTCGCGCTGCCGCTGATGCTGCTGTCGGGCGCGCTGCTGCCGATGGCGCTGGGCCCCGACTGGCTGGAGCGGGTCGCCTGGTTCACGCCCTTCTACCATCCGGTCGAGGCCGGCCGGGCGCTGTTCGCCGGTGACCTGACGGACCTGTCGATCCCGCTGGCGTTCGCCGTGATGCTGGGCCTGGCGGCGCTGACCGTCACCTGGTCGGTGCGCTCGCTACGACGGATCGCCGGTTAGGAACGTGCCGGTCTCGTCCGTCATCCGCTCGTACTCCTCCAGCCGCGCCTGGGTGCGCAGCGGCGCGGCGTCGGCCATGGCCTCCACCAGGGCCATCGCCAGGGCGAGCGGGGCGGCGTGGGAGTCGAACACGAGCCGGTCGCCGACGGGCGCGTCGAGCACCACCTCGGCGGGGAAGTCGGCCCGGTCGCAGATCGCCGCCACCCGGTAGCCGAGCTTCCCGGCGTACTCCAGGGCCTGCATGACCTCGGCCGGATAGCGCGGCAGTACGACGGCCACCAGCCATTCGGCGCCGGCCCGGCGCGCCGCGTGCAGCCCGTCGGCCAGCTCGGACCCGCCGTGGGTGAGCAGCCGGACGTCGGGGTGGATGCGCCGGGTGTAGTAGGCGAACGTGGTGGCGAGCCCCGCCGAGACCCGCAGCCCGAGCACGGGCAGCGGCTCGGCGGCGGCCAGCGACGCGCCGAGCTCCTTGAGCGGCAGGCTGCCGAGCCGGTCGCGGACCAGCGACAGGTTGCGGATCTCCCGGTCGATGGCGCCCTTGATCAGGCTCTCCTGCGGCCGTTCGGCGGGGGCGCCGAGCACCAGCGGGCGCAGCGCCTGCCGCAGCTCCGGATAGCCGGCGAACCCCAGCACCATCGCGAACCTGGTCACCGACGGCTGGCTCACGCCCGACCGTTCGGCCAGCTCGACGCTGGACAGGAAGATCGCCTCTTCGAGGTGCTCCGACAGGTAGTGGGCGATCCTGCGCTGCACCGGTGACAGCCTCCGGCCGTCGAGCAGCCCGTCCAGCCCGCCGTGGTATGCGCCCGTCACGCCTCCTCCAACACCGCGGCCACGGCAATCTCATCCCGTAACGGGAAAACTCACTTTCCCGCCTCGGGACGCTCGCGCATGGGGATGCGGACGCCCCGCTCGTCGGCCACCGCGGCCGCCTCCTCGTAACCGGCGTCGACGTGACGCATGACGCCGGTGCCGGGGTCGTTGGTGAGGACGCGGTTGAGCTTCTCCCGCGCGAGCGCGGTGCCGTCGGCGACGGTGACCTGCCCGGCGTGGATGGAGCGGCCGATGCCGACGCCGCCGCCGTGGTGGATGGACACCCAGGAGGCGCCGGACGCGGTGTTGAGCATGGCGTTGAGCAGCGGCCAGTCGGCGATCGCGTCGGAGCCGTCGGCCATCGCCTCGGTCTCGCGGTACGGGGAGGCGACCGAGCCGCTGTCGAGGTGGTCGCGCCCGATCACGACGGGCGCGCTGAGCTCGCCGGAGGCGACCATGTCGTTGAACCGCTCGCCGGCCCGGTCGCGCTCGCCGTAGCCGAGCCAGCAGATGCGCGCGGGCAGCCCCTGGAAGTGGACCTTCTCCCCCGCCTTCCTGATCCACCGGGCCAGCGGCTCGTTCTCGGGGAACAGCTCCAGGATGGCGCGGTCGGTGGCGGCGATGTCGGCCGGGTCGCCGCTCAGCGCCGCCCACCGGAACGGGCCCTTGCCCTCGCAGAACAGCGGCCTGATGTACGCGGGCACGAACCCGGGGAAGTCGAAGGCCCGCTCGTAGCCGGCCAGCTTGGCCTCGCCCCTGATGGAGTTGCCGTAGTCGAACACCTCGGCCCCGGCGTCCTGGAAGCCGACCATGGCCTCGACGTGCCGGGCCATCGACTCGCGGGCCCGGCCGGTGAAGCCCGCCGGGTCCTTGTCGCGCTCGCCGGCCATGTCCTCGAACGCCACGCCGGACGGCAGGTACATCAGCGGGTCGTGGGCGGAGGTCTGGTCGGTCACGATGTCGATCTCGGCGCCCCGGGCCAGCAGGTCGGGCAGGGCGTCGGCGGCGTTGGCGACCACGCCGATCGACAGCGGGCGGCGCGCGTCGCGGGCCTCGTACGCCAGCTCCAGCGCCTCGTCGAGGGAGCCGGCGCGGACGTCGAGGTAGCGGTGCTCGATGCGGCGCTCGACCGAGCGCGGGTCGCAGTCGACGCAGATGGCCACGCCGCCGTTCATGGTGACGGCCAGCGGCTGGGCGCCGCCCATGCCGCCGAGCCCGGCCGTCAGCGTGATCGTGCCGGCCAGCGAGCCGCCGAACCGCTTGGCCGCGACGGCCGCGAACGTCTCGTAGGTGCCCTGGAGGATGCCCTGGGTGCCGATGTAGATCCAGGAGCCGGCCGTCATCTGCCCGTACATGGTCAGCCCGGCCGCCTCCAGCCGCCGGAACTCCTCCCAGTTGGCCCAGTCGGGCACCAGGTTGGAGTTGGCGATGAGGACGCGGGGCGCCCATTCGTGGGTGCGGAAGACGCCGACCGGGCGGCCGGACTGCACGAGCAGCGTCTCGTCGCCCTCCAGCGTGGTGAGGGTCCTGACCAGCGCGTCGAACGAGGGCCAGTCACGCGCCGCCCGCCCCGAGCCGCCGTAGACGACCAGCTCCTCCGGATGCTCGGCGACCTCGGGGTCCAGGTTGTTCTGGAGCATGCGGAGGGCGGCCTCCTGCGGCCAGCCCTTGGCGGTGAGCGTGGCGCCTCGCGGCGCGCGGACGGTGCGGCCCATGGTGACCCTCCTGAATGAACACATTCACCTTTGTCACCCGAAGAGTACAACGGCTCAGGTCACGAGGAACTGGGTGGCCGCGAGCTCCCGGTAGAGGCCGTCCTGTCCGACCAGCTCGTCGTGGGTGCCGACCGCGCGGACGCCGCCACCCTCCATGACCACGATCCGGTCGGCGTTCGTCACGGTGGACAGCCGGTGCGCGATGACGAGCACGGTCGTCTCGGTCGCCACCTCGGCGATGACCTCGCGCAGCCGCAGCTCGTTGACCGCGTCGAGCTGGGAGGTGGCCTCGTCGAGCAACAGCAGCCGGGGCTTGCGCAGCAGCGCGCGGGCGATCGCGACCCGCTGCCGCTCGCCGCCGGACAGCAGCACGCCGCGGTGGCCGACGGCGGTGTCGAGCCCGTCGGGCAGCCGGGCCACCAGGTCGTCGAGCCGGGTGCGGGCGACGGCGCGGTGCAGCTCCTCCTCGGTCGCGTCGGTGGCGGCGAACATCAGGTTCTCGCGCAGCGTGCCGGCCAGCACGGGGGCGTCCTGCTCGACGTAGCCGAGCGCGGCCCGCAGCTCGGCCAGCGGCCAGTCGCGGATCTCCCGGCCGTCCAGCGTGATCGTCCCGCCCTGGTGCTCGTAGAAGCGTTCGAGCAGGGCGAACACGGTGGACTTGCCCGCGCCGGACGGGCCGACGAGCGCGGTGAGGCCGCCGGGCGGCACCTCGAACGTGACGCCGTCGTGCACGACCGGCCGGTCCTCGCCGTACGAGAAGACGACGTCGTCGAAGCGGACGCCGAGCGGGCGCGCGTCGCTCGCCGGGACGGCGCCGACGGGCTCGCCGGGCAGGTCCTCGATCTCGCGGATGCGCTTCATCGCGGCCAGGCCCTGCTGGAGCTGGACGGCGCCCTCGACGAGCTGGCCGATCGGCGCCACCAGGTAGAACAGGTAGAGCAGGAACGCGATCAGCGAGGAGACCTCCAGCGTGCCCGCGGCGACGCGGGCGCCGCCGACGGCGAGGACGGCCAGGAAGGCGATCTGCACGGCCATCCAGGTGGCGACCCCGGCGAGCGAGGTCCAGCCCGCGACCTGGAGACCGCGGTCGCGGGCGCGCTCGGCGGCCTCGGCGACGACGCCGATCTCCCGCTCCTCGGCGCCGCTGGCCTTGACCGTGCGGTAGGACTGCAGCGCCCGGTCGAGGACCGCGCCCATCTCGCCCACGGCCTCCTGCGCGTCCTTCTGGGCCCGCTGGATCTTCGGCATGACCAGCCCGGTCAGCCCGCCGATCACCACGATCACGAGCAGCGTGACGAGCAGCAGCACGCCGTCCATCGTGGCCATCATGACGATGGCGCCGACCAGCATGAACACCGAGCTGACCGAGTCGACCACGCCGTTGGTCAGCACCGCGCGCAGCAGCGTCGTGTCGCCGGTCACCCGCGACAGCAGGTCGCCGGGCTTGAGCCGGTCGACGTCGGCGACCCGCAGGCGCAGCATCCGGTCGACCAGCCTGCGCCGGGCGCCCAGCACGATGCCCTCGCCGGTGCGCTCCATCAGATAGCTGCCACCGGCCGACACGACGGCTCCGACGAGCACCGCGACGGTCAGCCCGATGAGCGGCCCGGCCATGGAGGCGTTCTCGCCGAACGCGTCGACCACGTACTTGGCCAGCAGCGGCATCGCGAGGCCCGCAGCCGAGCCGATCAGGCCCAGCACCCCGCCCACGACCAGGATGCCCCTGTGCGGTCGCAGGTAAGCGAGCAACTCCTTGATCACGCGATCTCCTCTCGCGACATATCCCGAAAAACCCCAACGAACGATGGAACGGAATCCGCACCGGTCAACTTAAATTGACGACCAAAGTATGTCAACTTTGATTGACGCCTCCTCCCTGAGGAGGAGAACACCCCACGGGAACGCACGCGCCCGGGACCGAGGAGAGACGGGGACGGAGGACGGGGGGCGGGGGCAGGGGCGGGGGCCGCGGCGGGCCGGGGCCGGTGACCTAGTCGAGGTCGGGGGTGTCGGGCCAGTCGTGGTCGGCGTCCCCGTCGTCGGCGCGCCGCAGCTTGACGTCCTCCACCCAGGCCGCGGCGAACCGCCGGACCGCCGGCCCGTCGCCGTGCGGCGCGTACTCGTCGTCGGGGATGAACTCGGCGTACTCCAGCCGCATGATCAGCTCGTCCAGGCCGAACGCGGCGTCGTGCGCCCGCGCGTGCGCCTCGAGCTCGCGGAAGCTCCAGCGCCCGGCGAGCGCGGCGACGGCGGCCAGGTCCGCGGGGAGCCCGCGGTCGTGCAGCGCCAGCACCAGGGCCCCCACGCCGCCGGGGGTCACGGGAGGCGGCGGGCGCGGCGGGTGGACGGGAGGTCGTGGCGGCCCGAGAGGAACTCCTGGAAGGCGATCTTGGCCCGGATGACGGGACGCCGCCAGCGCTCCTCGCGCCGGATCGCCTTGGCGAGCTTGCGCGGCGAGCGTCTGGCGAAGAACCAGTGCGCCCACGGCGAGCCGGGCCGGGCCAGCCGGACGACGCCGACCGCGAGCAGGATGGGCACGAACATGCCCACCATCCCGGTCCAGATCTTGCCCTTGAGCAGGGTGATGACGACCATGGCCAGGTGGGCGGCGATCAGCGGGACGGGGCTGATCGGCAGGGCGTAGTCCCAGACGAGGGGGCGCAGGCCGGTCAGGAGCAGGCCGGTGATCGCGATGGCGATGAAGACCGCGTCGACCGAGGTGCGGCCCTCCTCCTCCCAGTAGACGTCGTGCAGGTGCAGGATGAGCGCGAACTCGTCGAGCACGAGCGCCGAGCCCATGCCGAAGACGGACGCCGCGACGGCGTAACCGGTCTGGGAGCCGCCGGAGACGATCAGCCCGGCGACGCCGCCCACCAGCATGAGGATGACGCCGAAGACCACGTGGTGGATGTGCATCTCGCCCACGTTGACGTTGCGGAACCAGCCGATCTTGGCCCGGATGAGCCGGACGTTGATGCGGGTGGCGATGAACGTGACGATGAGCGCGACGAAGAAGCAGAACAGCGGAAGCCGTCCTGTCGCGATGATGCTGTGCTCGAACCAGTTCGCCATGACCTTGAAAGAGACTCTACGAGCTCTCCCCGAGTGGAGTGTCCGTCAAGAGAGGAACGCCCGGAGAAGGGCGGCGGTGCCCTCCAGGTGTTCGGCGACCGCCCGGCGGGCCGCGTCCGGGTCCCCGGCGACGATGGCGGCCACGATGGCGCGGTGCTGCGTGGCGGCGTGGTCGAGGTTGACCTGGAGCATCGGGATGGCGTTGAGCAGGTCGGAGACGCGCAGCCGGGCGTCGGCGCAGGCGGCGGCCAGCAGCGGGGAGCCGGTCAGCTCGGCGATCGACAGGTGGAAGGCGGTGTCGAGGCGCCGGTAGTCCTCCAGCGAGGCCGCGTTCAGATCGGCCAGCCGGCGTTCCAGCACGGCGCGCCGGTCGGCGGTGAGCGGGGTCCCGGCGAGCACCTGGGCGGCGCCGCACTCGACGGCCATGCGGAAGGTGAGCGCGTCGGTCAGGTCGGCGGTGCCCATGTCGGCGACGACGCGGCGCAGGTCGCCGTCGGCGGGCCGGGGCGGCACGTAGGTGACGAACGCCCCGCCGTAACGGCCGCGCCGCACGTCGAGGTAGCCGGCCTCCTGGAGGGCGCGGATGGCCTCGCGCAGCGTGACGCGGCTGATGCCGAGCCGGACCGCCAGCTCGCGCTCGGGCGGCAGTTTCTCGCCCGGGGCGACCACGCCGAGTTTGATCGCCTGCAGGAGCCGTTCCACGGTCTCCTCGAAGGCGTTGCCGGCCCGCACCGGGCGCAGCACCGTCATCAAACGCGCCGACTCGTCCAACATGTCCTCAGGTCTTGACAGATGATCCCGCTATACACATCAATGGTCTGAGACTAGCCCAATCAACGGGAAAGCGGGATGGGCGTGAACGAGCGGGCCGGGTTCCTCGCCGTTGGCGAGCTGCGGGACGAGGTGGCCGCGGGGCGGATCGACACGGTCCTGCTCGCCGTCGCCGACATGCAGGGCAGGCTCCAGGGCAAGCGGCTGTCGGCCCGCTACTTCCTGGACGAGGTGCTCCATCACGGCTCCGAGGGCTGCAACTACCTGCTCGCCGTGGACGTCGACATGAACACCGTCGCCGGCTACGCGATGTCGTCCTGGGAGCGCGGCTACGGCGACTTCGTGATGAGGCCCGACCTGTCGACGCTCAGGCGCGTCCCCTGGCAGGAGGGCACCGCCATGCTGATGGCGGACCTGGCCTGGGAGGGCGGCGCCGACGTGACGGCCTCGCCGCGCCAGATCCTGCGCGCGCAGCTCGCCCGTCTGGCCGAGCGCGGCCTGTGCGCCCAGGTGGGCACCGAGCTGGAGTTCGTCGTCTACGACGACACCTACGAGGACGCGTGGCGGCGCGCCTACCGCGACCTGACGCCCGCCAACCTCTACAACGTCGACTACTCCCTGCTCGGCACCGCCCGCGTGGAGCCGCTGCTGCGCCGCATCAGGCTCGGCATGGAGGGCGCCGGCCTGTACGTCGAGTCGGCCAAGGGCGAGTGCAACCTGGGCCAGCACGAGATCGCCTTCCGCTACGCCGAGGCGCTCGTCACCTGCGACAACCACGCCATCTACAAGAACGGCGCCAAGGAGATCGCCGCCCAGGAGGGCAGGGCGATCACGTTCATGGCCAAGCCGAACCAGCGCGAGGGCAACTCCTGCCACATCCACCTGTCGCTGCGCGGCCTCGACGGCGAGCTGGTCATGGCGGGCGAGGGCCCGCACGGGCTGTCGCCGCTCGGCCGCGCGTTCGTCGCCGGTCAGCTCGCCTGCCTGCGCGAGCTCACCCTCATGTACGCGCCCAACGTCAACTCCTACAAGCGCTTCGTGCCCGGCAGCTTCGCGCCCACGGCGGTCAAGTGGGGCGTGGACAACCGGACCTGCGCGCTGCGCCTGGTGGGCCACGGGCCGTCGCTGCGGATCGAGAACCGGGTGCCGGGCGGCGACGTGAACCCGTACCTGGCGGTGGCGGCGATGGTGGCGGCGGGGCTGCACGGGATCGACGGCGGGCTGGAGCTGGAGGCGGCGTTCGAGGGCAACGCGTACGCCTCCGGCGCGCAGACGGTGCCCGCCACGCTGCGGGACGCGCTGGCGCTGTTCGAGGGGTCCAAGCCGGCCAGGGAGGCGTTCGGCGAGGACGTGGTGGCGCACTACGCGAACAACGCCCGGGTGGAGCTGGCCGCCTTCGACGCGGCGGTGACCGATTGGGAGCTGTTCCGAGGTTTCGAGCGGATGTGAGCATGCGGATCATCAATCCGGCGACCGAAGAGGTCGTCGCCGAGGTCGAGTTCGCCGGGGCCGCCGAGGTGGACCTGGCCGTGGAGCGTGCCAGGAAGGCGCAGGCGGCCTGGCGCGAGGTCGCGCCGGGAGACCGGGCGCGGCTGCTGCGCGCGTTCGCGGACGTGGTGGACGCGCACGCCGAGGAGCTGGCGCTGCTGGAGGTGGCCAACTCCGGACACCCGATCGGCAACGCCCGCTGGGAGGCGGGGGCCGTCCGCGACGTGCTGCACTTCTACGCCGCCGCGCCGGAGCGCAACCACGGCAAGCAGATCCCGGTGGCGGGCGGCGTGGACGTGACGTTCCAGGAGCCGCTGGGCGTGGTGGGCGTGATCGTGCCGTGGAACTTCCCGATGCTGATCATGAGCTGGGGCGTCGCCCCGGCGCTGGCGGCGGGCAACACGGTGATCGTCAAGCCGGCCGAGTGGACGCCGCTGACGGCGCTGCGGCTGGCCGAGCTGGCGCTGGCGGCGGGGCTGCCCGAGGGCGTGCTCCAGGTGCTGCCGGGGGCGGGCGAGGTCGCGGGCGCCCGGCTGGTCGAGCACCCGGACGTGGCCAAGATCGTGTTCACCGGCTCGACCGAGGTGGGCAAGGAGATCGCCGCCAAGGCGGCGCACCACGTCAAGCGCCTCACGCTGGAGCTGGGCGGCAAGTCCGCGAACATCATCTTCGCGGACGCCGACGTGGAGAAGGCCGCCGCCGCCGCGCCGTACGCCGTCTTCGACAACTCCGGCCAGGACTGCTGCGCCCGCTCCCGCGTCCTGGTCCAGGCCGAGGTGTACGACGAGTTCCTGGAGCGCCTGTCGCGGGCCGTGCTCGCCGTGCGCGTGGGCGACCCGCTCGACCCGGCCACCGAGATGGGCCCGCTCATCAGCGCCGAGCACCTGGCCAGGGTCAGCGGCTTCGTCGAGGCCGAGCCGTACCTTCAGGGCTCCTGCCCGCAGGGCAAGGGCTTCTGGTTCCCGCCGACGGTGCTGACGCCGGCGGTGACGGACCGGGCGTTCACCGAGGAGATCTTCGGCCCGGTGGTGTCGGTCGTCCCGTTCGCCGACGAGGCCGAGGCGGTGCGGATCGCCAACGACACCCGCTACGGCCTGAGCGGCTCCATCTGGACCCGCGACGTCGGCCGGGCGCTGCGCGTGGCCAGGGCCGTCGAGGCGGGCACACTGTCGGTGAACTCCAACTCGTCCGTACGCCACTGGACCCCGTTCGGCGGCTTCAAGCAGTCGGGGCTGGGCCGTGAGCTGGGCCCCGACGCCTTGACGGCCTTCACCGAGACCAAGAACGTCTTCATATCCACGGAGTAGCGCATGCAGCGTTTGCAGGACCGCGTCGCCGTCATCACCGGGGCGGGCAGCGGCATCGGCCTGGCCACCGCGCGCCGGTTCGCCCAGGAGGGCGCCCGCGTGGTGTGCGCCGACATCGACGAGGAGGCGGGCGTCAAGGCCGCGGCCGAGGTCGGCGGCCTGTTCGTCAAGGCGGACGTGACCAGTGAGGAGGACGTCGAGCGGCTGTTCCGCACGGCGTTCGAGACCTACGGCAGCGTGGACGTCGCGTTCAACAACGCGGGCATCTCGCCGCCGGACGACGACTCCATCCTGGAGACCGGCCTCGACGCCTGGCGGCGGGTCCAGGAGGTCAACCTGACCAGCGTCTACCTGTGCTGCAAGCACGCCCTGGAGTACATGCGCCGCCAGGGCAAGGGCTCGATCATCAACACGGCCTCGTTCGTCGCGGTGATGGGCTCGGCCACCTCGCAGATCTCCTACACCGCCTCCAAGGGCGGGGTGCTGTCGATGTCGCGCGAGCTCGGCGTCCAGTTCGCCCGCGAGGGCATCCGGGTCAACGCGCTGTGCCCGGGGCCGGTCAACACGCCGCTGCTCCAGGAGCTGTTCGCCAAGGACCCGGAGCGCGCCCAGCGCCGCCTGGTGCACGTGCCGATCGGGCGCTTCGCCGAGGCGTCGGAGATCGCGGCCGCGGTGGCGTTCCTGGCCAGCGACGACGCCTCGTTCATCACCGCGTCGCAGTTCCTGGTCGACGGCGGCATCTCCGGCGCGTACGTGACGCCGCTGTGAGCCGTCCGGTCATCGGCGTCACCTGCTACGTCGAGCCCGCGCGCTACACGGTGTGGGAGACGACGGCGGCGCTGCTGCCGTACGCGTACGTGGAGCAGGTCGTGCGGGCGGGCGGCCAGCCGGTCGTGCTGCCGCCCGCCGGCGCGCCCGCCGAGCTGGTCACGCGGCTGGACGGGCTGATCGTGGCAGGCGGCGGCGACATCGCCCCGGCGCGCTACGGCGCGCCACGGGACGAGCGGACAGGATACGTACGGGAGTTCCGCGACGAGGCGGAGTTCGCGCTGCTGCGGGCGGCGCTGGATGCCGGGCTGCCGTTCCTGGGCGTGTGCCGGGGGCTCCAGGTGCTGAACGTGGCGCTCGGCGGCACGCTCCACCAGCACCTGCCGGACGTCGTCGGGCACACCGGCCACTCCCCCGCGCCGGGCGCGTTCGGGTGGTCGCCGGTCCGGCCGGTGGCGGGCAGCCGGGTGGCGAAGGCGATCGGCGACGGCCCGGTGGACGTGCCGCACTACCACCACCAGGCCGTGGACCGCCTGGCGGCCGGGCTGGTGGTGACGGCCACGGCGGACGACGGCACGGTCGAGGCCGTCGAGCTGGACTCCCATCCGTTCGCCGTGGCGGTCCAGTGGCATCCGGAGGCGGCCGCGGGCTGCGAGCTGTTCGAGGCTCTGGTCGCGGCCTGTCCCTGATTGGGCCTTACTGGAAAGCTTCTTTACTTTTAAGCTCGAAGGCGTGGAACTCGAGGTGCGCCACCTCCGGGTGCTGTGCGCGATCGCCGACACCGGCAGCATTTCCCGCGCCGCCGGCGCCCTGGGGATGTCCCAGCCCGCCCTGGCCGCCCAGCTCCAGCGGATCGAACGGCGCCTCGGCGGCACGCTGTTCGAGCGCGGGCCGGACGGCGCGACGCCCACCCCGCTCGGCGCGTGGCTGCTGGTCAGGTCGCGGTCGCTGCTGCCCGCCTTCGAGGAACTGGAACGCGACACCCTGCGCCGCGCCGAGGCCGCCGGGCACGCCCGCATCCGGGTCGGCTGCGCGCCCACCCGGCTGGCGATCTACGTGGCCAAGAGCCTGCGCACGCTGCTCCCCGACGCCGACGTCAGTCTGCGCACCGAGCAGTCGCTGGACCCGCTGCCCGGCCTGCTGGCCGCCGAGCGGATCGAGCTGGCCACGCTGGACGACTACCCGGGGCACGAGCTGTCGCCGCCGCAGGGCGCGGTCTACGCGGTGGTCGCCACCGAGCCGCTGTTCGTGGGCCTGGCGCACGACCACCCGCTGGCCGCGCAGGAGGAGGTGGAGCTGGCCGACCTGGCGGACGCCGACTGGGCGCTGCCGCCGCTGATCGAGGCGGGCCCGCGCGAGCACTTCTGGGCCGCCTGCGCCGAACGCGGCTTCGAGCCCCGCATGTCCTACGGCGTCAACCTCGACGTGGCGCTCGACCTGATCTCCGAGGACCGGTGCGTCGGCCTCTTCCAGGCGACCGCGCCGCCCCGGGGCCGGGTCACGCTGCGCCCGCTGGCCGGGACCCCGCTGCGCTTCCGGCACCTGCTGGGCTGGTCGGCCCGCGGCCCGCTCGCCGCGACCGCGGCCGACCTGGTCCAGGCCGTGCGGAAGACGTACTGGGCGGAGTCGGTGCGGGCGCCCGCCTATCGGACCTGGTTGAAGCGCCACGGGCCACTCGATCATGGCCATAGCGTGACGTTATAGGAAAATGTTGGGTACCAGTTTTCGTACTGGCGGTGGCATGGTTTGAGTGACCCCAGCCGGCCGGGGCTCTTCCACTCCACACCCCCGTAGGAGCCAGAGAGTGAACCCCAGACTCAGGTTGGGGGCTGCCGCCACGCTCGCGTTAGCCCTGATCACCAGCACGCTCGCGGGCGCCACCAGCGCCCAGGCGATGCAGGTGGCCGATCCCCCCAGTCCGGACGAACGCCGCAACGCGCTCACCACCGCGACCAGCCTCATGCTCGCCGAGCCGGCGGCGCTCAAGGCGGCGGCGGAGGACGAGTTCACGCTCTCGTCCGCCGTCACCGGCGTGCGCGGCCTGCAGTTCCTCACCTACTCCCGGACCCACCAGGGCCTGCCCGTCTACGGCGGCGACGTCGTCGTGGGCACCGACGAGTCCGGCGCGGTCGTCAACACGGTCACCACCGGCCAGCGCGCCACCATCGACGTGAGCGTCAAGGCCCGCGTCACCGCGGCCGCCGCGGCCGTCGCCGCCAGGAAGCACCTCGGCACCGAGGCGGCCAGCGTCGCCACGCCGAAGCTCGTCGTGCACGCGGCCACCGCGACGCCGAAGCTCACCTGGGAGGTCGTCGTCACCGCCGCCGACCGCCCGAGCATCCTCCACGTGTTCGTGGACGCGCGCACCGGCAAGGTCGTCGACTCCTGGGACGAGGTCAGGGCGGGCACCGGCAACGGCCACCACGTCGGCACCGTCTCCATCGACACCACGCCGTCCTACACGATGCGCGACCCGAACCGTCCCGGCGTGCAGTGCGGCGGGCAGAACGGCCAGCCGTTCACCAAGACCACCGACACCTGGGGCAACGGCAGCGGCACCAACATGGAGACCGCCTGCGTGGACGCCCTCTACGGCGCCCAGAAGCAGTGGGACATGATGCGCGAGTGGCTCGGCCGCAACGGCGTCAACGGCCAGGGCGGCGGCTACCCGGCGCGCGTGGGCCTGTCGGCGGTCAACGCCTACTGGTACGGCTCCTACGCCAACTTCGGCCGCAACCAGGCCGGCAGCTCCCAGCTCACCTCCATCGACGTGGTCGCCCACGAGTTCGGGCACGGCGTCTTCCAGTTCTCCGGCGGCGGCGGCGCCGGCAGCGGCAACGAGGCCGGCGGCCTGAACGAGTCGACCGGCGACATCTTCGGCGCCCTGACCGAGGCGTACGCCAACAACGCCAGCGACCCGGCCGACTACCTGGTCGGCGAGAAGGTCAACCTGGCCGGCAACGGCCCGATCCGCAACATGTACAACCCGCAGGCGCTCAACCACCCCAACTGCTACAGCGCCCAGATCCCGAACACCGAGGTGCACGCCGCGGCCGGGCCCCAGAACCACTGGTTCTACCTGGTCGCCGAGGGCACCAACCCGGCGGGCAAGCCCGCCAGCACCCGCTGTGACGGCGGCGGCGCGATCACCGGCATCGGCATCCGCAAGGCCGGCGAGATCTTCATGACCGGCCTCAACGCCAAGACGCAGCCGTGGACGCACGCCAAGGCCCGCGTCGCCACGCTGAACGCCGCCAGGACGCTCTACACCGGCTGCGCCGAGTACAACGTGGTCAAGGCCGCGTGGGACGGCATCAACGTCCGCCCGCAGGCCGGAGAGCAGCCCTGCAACCAGGGCAACGAGTTCTCGATGACGCTGAACCCCGCCTCCGGCAGCACGCAGCCGGGCGGCACGGCCACCACGACCGTCAGCACGACCGTGACCAGCGGCTCCGCGCAGGCGATCACGCTGCGGGCGAGCGGGCTGCCCTCGGGTGTCAACGCCTCCTTCAGCCCGCCCACCATCCAGGCCGGCCAGAGCTCCACGCTCACGCTGACCACCTCCGCCAACAGCCCGCAGGGCGCCCACGCGATCACCGTGACGGCCGACGGCGCCGACGTGGACCGGACCGCGACCTACAACCTGCAGCTCGGCGAGGTCGCCGACGACTTCTCCGTCACCGTGACCCCGTCCTCGGCGTCGGTGCAGCCGGGCAGCTCCGCCACGACCACGCTGGCCACCCAGATCACCTCGGGCGACGCGCAGAGCGTCGCGCTGACGGCGAGCGGCGCGCCCGCCGGCGTCACCGTGACCTTCAGCCCGCAGACGATCAACTCCGGCCAGTCGTCCACGGTCACGGTCGCCACCACGGCGAGCGTCACGCCGGGCACGTACCCGATCACGCTGAACGCCGACGGCGCAAGCGTCGACCGCACGGCCACGTTCACCCTGACGGTGGGCAGTGACCAGGGCGGCGACGCCTGGGCTCCGTGGACCCCGTACGCGACCGGGGACGTCGTCACCCACCAGGGTTCCAGCTACCGATGCCTCCAGGCGCACACCAGCCTCCCCGGCTGGGAGCCGAACCTGGTGCCTGCTCTCTGGCAGCGGATCTGACCCCTCAAGACCGGGCGGCCACGCCGGGGT
The DNA here is from genome assembly GCF_053590035.1 of Nonomuraea sp. NPDC003214. Taxonomy (NCBI): domain Bacteria; kingdom Bacillati; phylum Actinomycetota; class Actinomycetes; order Streptosporangiales; family Streptosporangiaceae; genus Nonomuraea; species Nonomuraea sp. NPDC003214. The sequence goes on from NZ_JBSFSX010000001.1 coordinate 176,972, forward strand.
GGCCGCCCCCCTTTTCTCAGACAGGCGGGACACCGTGAAACTCACCATGGGCGCAGTCGCGACGCTCGCGCTGACGCTGACCTTCTTACAGCCGCAGACGGCCAACGCCGTCGCGGAGACCGCCCCGGACATCCCGATCTCCAACGTGACGGCGCATCTGGCCCAGTTCCAGCAGATCGCCAACGCCAACGGAGGCAATCGGGCCTCGGGCCGGCCGGGCTTCACCGCCTCGCTGAATTACATCAGGGGCAAGCTCGACGCGGCCGGGTACACCACCCGGGTGCAGAGCTTCAGCGGCGGCAGCAATCTGATCGCCGATTGGCGAGGCGGTCCGGCCGGCCCGGTTCTCATGCTCGGCGCGCACCTCGACGGCGTCAGCGCCGGAGCGGCCATCAACGACAACGCCTCGGGCTCCGGGGCGCTGCTGGAGGTCGCGCTCACGCTGGCCGCCAGGAACCCGACGCTCACCAAGCACGTGCGTTTCGGCTGGTGGGGCGCGGAGGAGCAGGGCCTCGTCGGCTCCCGCTACTACGTGCAGAACGGCGGCGCCCAGGGCGTCGAGGCGTACCTGAACTTCGACATGATCTCCTCCAGGAACGCCGGCTACTTCGTCTACGACGACGACGCCACGCTGCGGCAGGCGTTCACCGAGTACTTCACCTCGATCGGCGTCCAGCCGGACCCCGACCGCGAAGGTGACGGGCGCAGCGACCACGCCTCGTTCAAGAACGCCGGGGTGCGGGTCGGCGGCCTGGCCACCGGAGCGGGCGCGATCAAGACGGCGGCCCAGGCGGCCAAGTGGGGCGGCACCGCGAACGCGCCGTTCGACAGCTGCTACCACCGGGCGTGCGACACCTACCCGGCCAACGTCAACACCACCGCGCTCGACCGCAACACCGACGCCATCGCGCACGCGCTGTGGAAGCTCGCGGTCGGCTCGGAGAACCCGCCCGCCGACGACTACACGATCTCGGTGAACCCGGCGTCGGCGTCGGTCGACCCGGGCGGCACGGCCACCACGACCGTGAGCACCCAGGTCAGCTCCGGGCAGGCGCAGAGCGTCACGCTCTCGGCGAGCGGCGCGCCCGCCGGCGTCAGCGTCACGTTCAGCCCGGCGACGATCACCGCGGGCCAGTCGTCCACGGTCACGATCGCCACCACCGCCGGCACCGCGCCGGGCACCTACCCGATCAGCGTCAACGGCGACGGGGCGAGCGCCGACCGGTCGGCCTCGTTCTCGCTCACCGTGGCCGGCGACACGGGCGGCGGCACCTGGGCGGCGTACACCTCGTACGCGGCCGGGGACGTCGTCACCTACCAGGGCTCCAGCTACAGATGCCTGCAGGCGCACACCAGCCTGCCGGGCTGGGAGCCGACCAACGTGCCCGCGCTGTGGGCGCGCGTCTGATCCCTCCTGGACACCGCGTGCGGGCCGCCTCTGCCATGACCGGCCCGCACGCGGCCACCACCTAACCGACCGGCTTCAGGACGTCCTCCACCACGACGGCGTCCCCGTAGGCGGCCGCCAGGCGCTCGCGCTGCTCGGGGGTGGCCAGCCACATGGTCACCTCCACCCGGTTGCGCGTCTCGCTGGTGGCGGCCTCCAGCACGCCCTTCTCGTCCATGACCCGCTCCTGGATCCCGTAGAGCTCGGCCCGCGTCCGCTTCGCGCCGGTGACGCAGAGCGCGCCGCCCCACACCTCCCGGATCCACGCCTCCCGGCCTGACAGGCCGCCGGTGAAGGCCAGGTTCAGCACGACGTCGCGGGCGTGGTCCTCGCCCTCCTCCGGCGCATCCGGGTCGAGCCGGTCGATCCACGCGCCGGCGAACTCCTTGGCCGATCCGGCCCTGGCGATGGCCTCGTTCATGGCGTCCATCGTCGTCCTGGCCGGGTCGACCGGCTTCCAGCCACCCTCGGGGGCGGGGCACGGCGTCCCGATGCGGTCCGGCCGGTCCGCTCCTCCTTCGGACGGGCGCGGCGGCTCGGTGAGCGTGAGCCGCTCGCCGTCCCAGGTGCCGGTGACCACGTACAGGCCCCAGCGGGTGCTCGCGGCCGACTCGTGGCGGACCTCGCTCCAGTCCCAGCCCACCACGTCGGGGCCGCCGCACTGGGGCGGCATCGACTCCAGCAGCGCGCGGCACATCTGCGGGCCGTGCGTCCCGTCCTCCAGCACGGTCACCGTCGCCGTGTAGCGCGGGGGCGGCCCGGTGGGCCCGGTGGCGCCGGTGGGCCCGGCGGGCGCGGCGCCGCCCTGGGCGCCGCAGGCCGCCAGGCCCACCGCCAGCGCGAGGAACGCGGTCATCCGTCTCATACCTCTACGACGGGTACGGCGTCCGCCCGGTTCAGGGCGCGACAACACCGCCGTCACCCCACTAGGCTTGCGGACATCACCGACGAAACCGTGCGGGAGAGCGCCCTGACAGCCGGTCAGGGCCCCTGAAGGAGCAAGCCCTCCCCGCGAACCTCTCAAGGCAAAGGACCGCACGGCCGAGGTGACCTCTGGAAAGCAGGCCGGTAGGCCTCGCCGAAGGTGAAAGTCCGGCAAAACCCGGGCGAAGCTCTCAGGCATCGATGACAGAGGGGGAGGATGCTGGCATCCGACTCTGCCCTGAGGTGCGACCCATGTCCCGACCGACACCGCTGCGAGACGTCCACGAGGCTCTCGGCGCCACGCTCACCGACTTCGCCGGCTGGCTGATGCCGCTGCGCTACGGCAGCGAGTCCGCCGAGCACAACGCGGTCCGCCAGGCGGCCGGGCTGTTCGACCTCTCCCACATGGGCGAGATCTTCGTGACCGGCCCGCAGGCCGCCGAGGCGCTGGACTACGCGCTCGTGGGCCACCTGTCGGCGCTGGCGACGGGCCGGGCCCGCTACACCATGATCGTGGACGAGCGCGGCGGCGTGCTCGACGACCTCATCGTCTACCGGCTCGGGGACGAGGAGTTCATGGTCGTGGCCAACGCCTCCAACTACCCGAAGGTCGACGCGGAGCTGAAGAACCGCGCCAAGTCGTACGACGCGGTGGTCGAGGACCGCTCCGAGCAGTACGCGCTGATCGCGGTGCAGGGCCCGCGCGCGCAGGAGATCCTCGCCACGCTCACCGACGCCGACCTGGCCGGGCTCAAGTACTACGCCGGTCTGCCCGGCGTCGTCGACGGGCGCCAGGCGCTCATCGCCCGCACCGGCTACACCGGCGAGGACGGCTTCGAGCTGTTCGTGGCCAACGAGGACGCCGTGCCGCTCTGGCACGCCCTGACGTCGGCCGGGGCGCCGTACGGGATCAAGCCCGCCGGTCTGTCCAGCCGCGACACGCTCCGCCTGGAGGCGGGCATGCCCCTGTACGGCAACGAGTTGAGCGCGGAGCTGACCCCGTTCGACGCGGGGCTGGGCAGGGTGGTGAAATTCGACAAGCCGGGCGACTTCGTCGGCAGGTCGGCGCTGGAGGCGGTCAAGGACACCGCTCCCGCGCGCCGGCTCGTCGGCCTGGTCGCGCGGGGCCGCCGGGTGCCCCGTCACGGGTACCCGGTCACCAAGGACGGTGCCGTCGTCGGCGAGGTCACCAGCGGGGCGCCTTCCCAGACCCTGGGCAAGTGCATCGCGCTGGCGTACGTCGACACCGGGGTCAGTGAAGGTCTGGCCGTGGACATCCGGGGCAGCCAAGAACCCGTGGACCTGGTTGAGCTGCCCTTCTACAGGAGGAACAAGTGAGCAACATCCCTGACGACCTGAGCTACACCAAGGAGCACGAGTGGGTTGCCGGGATCGACGACGGGATCACCGTCACGATCGGCATCACGGCGTTCGCCGCCGAGGCTCTGGGTGACGTCGTCTTCGTGCAGCTCCCCGACGCCGGGTCGGTCATCGAGGCGGGCGACTCGGTCGGCGAGGTCGAGTCGACCAAGTCCGTGAGCGAGATCTACAGCCCGGTCGGCGGCGAGGTCGTCGAGATCAACCAGGCCCTGGTGGACGACCCGTCGCTGGCCAACAGCGACCCCTACGGCGACGGCTGGATGTTCCGGGTGCGCGTGGACGGCGACCCGAAGGACCTGCTGACGCCCGAGGAATACACCGCCCTCACCTCGGGCGACTCCTGACAGCACCGCCGGGGCCCGGTAGCGGGCCCCGGCCCTCCCGAAAGGCGCGTCAATGGCGATCAGCGTCTTCGACCTCTTCAAGGTCGGCATCGGCCCGTCCAGCTCCCACACGGGCGGCCCGATGGCGGCCGCGCACAAGTTCGCGCGCGGCCTGAACGACGACGGCCTGCTGGAGCGCACCGCGCGCGTCGAGGCCATCCTGTACGGCTCGCTCGGCCTCACCGGCAAGGGCCACGGCAGCGACAAGGCCGTCCTGCTCGGCCTGTCGGGCGAGAAGCCCGAGCTGGTGGACGTCGACAGCATCGACGAGCGGCTGGCCGCCATGCGCGGCTCCGGCACCGTCACGCTGTACGGGGTCCGCGAGATCCCCTTCGTCGTGGGCCAGGACCTCGTCTTCGAGCGGAAGATCTCGCTGCCCGAGCACCCGAACGGCATGCGCTTCACCGCGTTCGACGAGTCGGGCGCCAAGCTGCGGGAGAAGGTCTACTTCTCCGTCGGCGGCGGCTTCGTCGTGGACGAGAAGGCCACCGGGGCCGACCGCATCAAGCCCGACGACACCGTGCTCCCCTACCCGTTCACCACGGCGGAGGAGCTGCTCAAGCACTGCTCCAACACCGGCCTGTCGATCTCCGCGCTCATGCTGGAGAACGAGAAGGCGTTCGGCCGCTCCGAGGCCGAGATCCGCGCCGGGATCCTGCACCTGTGGCAGGTCATGTCCGACTGCGTCCAGCGGGGCATCTCGCAGGAGGGCGTGCTGCCCGGCGGCCTGAAGGTCAAGCGCCGGGCCAACCGCCTGCACCGGCGGCTGCAGACCGAGTCGGCCGAGCGCGACCCGCTCCAGGCGATGGACTGGGTCTCCCTGTTCGCGCTGGCCGTCAACGAGGAGAACGCGGCCGGCGGCCGCATCGTCACCGCCCCGACCAACGGCGCGGCCGGCATCATCCCCGCCGTGCTGACCTACTACTCCCGCTTCACCCCCAACGCCGACGACGAGGGCGTGGTCCGCTTCCTGCTCACGGCCGCCGCGATCGGCGTGCTGTTCAAGGAGAACGCCTCCATCTCCGGGGCCGAGGTCGGCTGCCAGGGCGAGGTGGGCTCGGCCTGCTCGATGGCCTCCGCCGGCCTCACCGAGGTGCTGGGCGGCACCCCGGAGCAGGTGGAGAACGCGGCCGAGATCGGCATCGAGCACAACCTGGGCCTGACCTGCGACCCCATCGGCGGGCTGGTGCAGATCCCGTGCATCGAGCGCAACGCGGTGGCCTCCATCAAGGCCATCACCGCCGCCCGCATCGCGCTGCGCGGCGACGGACGCCACCACGTGTCGCTGGACAAGGCCATCAAGACCATGCGCGACACCGGGCGCGACATGCTCGACAAGTACAAGGAGACCTCGCGCGGCGGCCTCGCGGTCAACGTCATCGAGTGCTGAACGCGCGGTGACCGGCGTGGTGACCGGCGCGGTCGTTCAGCTTCAGCGCCGGACGTGGATGCGGACGACGGCGCCGAGGTCGTCGTCGCGCACCTCGCGGCGGATGCGGCTGACGATCTCGCGGTCCAGCTTGGCCACGACCGCGCCGACGTCCGTGGCCGCCGGGCAGGTCAGGCCGATGCGCAGCCTGGCCCCCTCGCCGACGACCCGCACCCCGGCCCTGGCCAGGCCGTCCACGTCCTTGAGTCCCACGCAGAGCATCGCCGTCCCGGTGCCCGACCGGGAGCCGTAGCGCCCCCAGCCCAGGCTCAGCAGCAGCCAGCGCAGCGTGACCAGGGCGAGCACCAGCAGCACCAGCGCCACCACCCACAGCGCCCACGGCTGCTCGGCCAGCGCCCGCGCGGTGCGCTCCGGCAGCACCTTGGCCTTCGGCGGCAGCCCCGCCAGCTTGTCGTGGCCGCGCAGCCAGGCGTAGCCGCCCGCCACGAGCAGCACCGCGCCGACGACGGCCAGGCCGATCCGGTTGCCCGCGTACTGCCGCATCACAGCCCCCTCCTGCGCAGCCGCACCACGACCTCGCCCGCGGCCAGCGTGCCGACGCCCGCCAGGCGGTCGCCCACCGCGTTCCCGACCTGCCTGAGCATCGTGCCCGAGCTCTCCCCCTCGGTCACGACGGTGACCTCGATGCGCCGCCTGCGCAGCCGTACCTGGGCCCGGCGCACGCCGTCCACCTCCTGGGCGACGGCCCGCAGCGTACGGCGCAGGCCCGAGCGGGTGATGCCGATGACGATCAGCGGGTCGGTGGTCTCCACCGGGACCAGCCGGGAGCGGCCGGGCAGCAGCGCGAGCAGCAGCAGCACCGCGCCCGTGCCCGCGAGCGCCACCGCGACGGCGTCCAGCTCGCTCCAGGAGGAGGCGGACGCCAGCTCGGCGGCCTCGTTGACCGGCACCCAGCCGAGCGGCCGGCCCATCAGCGACGCCACCACCTCGGCGCAGGTCAGCCCGAGCGCGGCCGTCAGCACCAGGGCCACGGCCACCGCGGCGGGCGTGCGCGCGGGTCTGAGCACCCGGTTGGACCTGCGGAGCGGGGTGTCCTGCGCGGCGACGGCCGCACCGGGCAGGATCTGCTGGAGCGTGGTCATCACAACGACCAGAGGTACACGGGTCCCCGACCGGCTCGACCGCGCCCCCGCCGCCCGTTTGCAGGATCATTACGGGCCCGGCGATCAATGGGCGGATATGCCGTGGTTGCCCGCCGGGGGCACGCACCCCTGCCGTGTCCGTTTTACCTGGATTACGCTGCCGGTATGGATGACCGCCAGCGCTACGACCGGGCCACGGCCGCTCTTGAGCCGCCGTTCGCGATCCTCGACCTGGAGGCGCTGCGCGCCAACGCCCGCAGCCTGGTGCGGCGGGCGGCCGGCAAGCCGATCCGCGTCGCCACCAAGTCGGTGCGCTCGCGGGCGGTGCTGGAGCGGGTGCTGGCCCTGGACGGGTTCCGCGGGCTGATGGCCTTCACGCTGCCCGAGGCGCTGTGGCTGGCGGAGCAGGGGTTCGGCGACATCCTGGTGGCCTATCCGACGGCCGACCGGCGGGCGCTGGCCGCGCTGGCGGGCTCGGCGGAGGCCGCGGCGGCGATCACGCTGACGGTGGACTCGGCGGAGCACCTGGCGTTCATGGACCATGCGGTGGCGGGGGTCCACCCGCGCCACGAGATCCGGATATGTATGGACATCGACGCCGGATTTGTGGCCTTTGGTGGGAAATTTCGGGCGGGGGCGCTCCGCTCTCCCATCCGCGAGCCCGACCAGGCTGCCGACCTGGCCGCCGCCATCGCCAAACGCCCCGGCTACCGCCTGACCGGGCTGCTCGCGTACGAGGCCCAGATCGCCGGCGTCGGCGACGCCCCCCAGGCCCGCGCCGCGTACGCCCGGCTCGTCAAGGCCATGCAGACCCTGTCGGCCCGCGAGCTCGTCGTGCGCCGCGGCCGCATCGTCAACGCCGTGCGCCAGGTCGCCGACCTGGAGTTCGTCAACGGCGGCGGCACCGGCTCCATCGAGCGCACCGTACGCGAGAAGGCCGTCACCGAGGTCGCCGCCGGGTCCGGGCTCTTCCATCCCCGGCTGTTCGACTTCTACAGCCGCTTCAGCGGCCACCCCGCGGCCCTGTTCGCGCTCCCCGTCGTGCGGCGGCCCGCGCGCGACGTCGTCACCGTGCTCGGCGGCGGCTATCTCGCCTCCGGCGCCCCCGGCCCCAGCCGCCTGCCGCAGCCCTACCTGCCCGCCGGCCTGCGCTACGCGCCCGACGAGGGCGCGGGCGAGGTGCAGACCCCGCTCATCGGCGCGCCCGCCGAGGACCTGCGCACCGGCGACCGCGTCTGGTTCCGGCACGCGAAGTCGGGCGAGCTGTGCGAACGCTTCGACGCCCTCCACCTCGTCGAGGGCGACACGCTCACCGAGACCGTCCCCACCTACAGAGGCGAGGGCCGCACCTTCCTCTAGAGGCCCCAAAAAGACGGGTCAGCGGCGGCGACGCCGGAGCCCCCAGGAACGGGTCAGCGGCGGCGACGCCGGCGCCACAGGACCACCGCCGCGCCGATCACCAGCGCCGCGCCCACGCCGATCAGCACCGGCGCCAGGCTCGGCGCCTCGTCGTCCCACAGCCGGTCGGGGTCGTCACCGAACTCCACCGGCCGGGGCGACATCCCCAGCGCGTCGCTCACCGAAGCCGCGAGGCTCCCCGCCCGGGACTTCACATCCGCCACCGTGCGCTCGGCCACACGCTTCGGGCTCACCCGGTCGGCGATCGCGTCGACCGTCTGCGCCAGCTCCGCCCGCGTCCGCGCGATGCGCCGCTCCAGCTCATCGGGATCGGTGTCAGCCATGACTCTCCTCTCGGCCGCGCTCCTGCCCGTGCCCTCACATGTCCTGATCAGTCTGTCAGGTCCGCACGCCGTACGGCACGGCGGGCGGCCAGGTAGGTTTTCCTGGAGAAACTCCTGGAGGACCCATGACCGAGACCAGGCTCGCCCCCGGCGACGCCGCCCCCGAGTTCGCGCTGCCCGCCGCCGGCGGCGACGAGATCTCCCTCGACGCCTACAGAGGCAAGCGGGTGATCCTCTATTTCTACCCCGCCGCGATGACTCCCGGGTGCACGAAGCAGGCGTGCGACTTCCGCGACAGCCTCGCCCAGCTCACCGCCGACGGCTTCGTCGTCCTCGGCGTGTCGAAGGACAAGCCGGAGAAGCTCGCCAAGTTCGCCGAACGCGACGCGCTGACCTTCCCGCTCCTGTCCGACCCGGGGCTGGAAATCCACAAGGCGTACGGCGCGTACGGCACCAAGAAGCTCTACGGCAAGGAAGTCGTGGGCGTCATCCGCTCCACGTTCGTCATCGACGCCGACGGCAAGATCGAGCAGGCCCTCTACAACGTGAAGGCCACCGGGCACGTGGCGAGCCTGAAGAAGAAGCTCGGCCTCTCCTGACCACTCCCCGCGGGCTCCGATCCGGGAGCCCGCTCGGGGCGAATTGACACGCACCGCGCCTTGTCCGTGCCGGTAGGTGACGTGGCACCGGTGCGTGGCCGGAGCGCTAAACTATTCACGGCCCGCCTTTGGCGGGATTGCGCGGGCGTGGCGAAATCAGGCATACGCGGCAGGTTTAGGTCCTGTTGGTGGAGACACTGTGGGGGTTCGAGTCCCCCCGCCCGCACATCAATGACACCGTCCGGCAATTGGCCGATATGTGTTCGCCCGGAAATGCGATGCGCCGAAACCCGGCCGGTTATTCGGCACGGCGGCACCCCGAAATACGGACGCGAACGAAATGGCGTCAGCCGACCAGATTCGCGGGCCGCTCGCCCCGGGCGAATTGGGCGAGCTGGTCGGCCGCGACCTGCCACGAGCGTTCGTCCGCCTGCGGCACCGTGCCCGCGACGTGCGGGGTGATGATGACGCCCGGCGTGTGCCACAGCGGGTGGTCGCCGGGCAGCGGCTCGGGGTCGGTGACGTCGAGGACGGCGCGCAGCCGCCCGGAGCGGGTCTCGCCGAGCAGCGCGTCGGTGTCGACGACGGGGCCGCGGGCGGCGTTGACGAGGACGGCGCCGTCGCGCATGCGGCCGAGGAACCGCTTGTCGGCCAGGTGGTGGGTGTCCGGGGTGTGCGGGAGCATGAGCGCCACCACGTCGTGGGCGGGCAGCAGGCCCGGCAGGTCGTCCAGGGCACGCACGCCGTCACGGGCGCGGCGGGCCACCATCGTGACGCGGGCGCCGAACGGCTCCAGCCGGACGCGGAGCTGCGTGCCGAGGTCACCGGCGCCGAGCACGAGCACGCGCTTGCCCGCCAGCGACTCGGCCATGCGGGGACGCCAGCGGGCGGCGGCCTGGTCGGCGGCGAAGCCCGGCAGGTCCCTGTAGAGGGACAGGAGGGCGGCGACGGCCCATTCGGCGACCGCCGCGCCGTGGGCGCCCCGGGCGCTGGACAGGGCGACGTGGGCGGGCAGGCGGCCCTGCCACTGGTCGGTGCCGGCGCTGAGCGTCTGGACGAGGCGCAGCCCGGGCAGCTCGCCGATCAGGGCCAGCACGCGGTCGACCGGGCGCGAGGGCACGACCATCGCGCGGGCCTCGGCGGCTCCCGGCGGCAACGGGGCCCCGACGTCGTACAGGAGGGGCCGCAGGCCGGTGACGGCGGACAGGGCCGCGCGGCCGCGCTCTTCGGGCACCAGGACGACGAGGTCCTGCGGACGGTTGTGGTGCGCTGACATGCGGGTCCCCGGTCTCGGATCTTTCGGCCGGGGGAGACTCTAGCCCAGCGGCCCGCAAGCGGATCGGGTCGCGCGGAGCTTCCTCGTCTCCGCGCGACCCGGCTTCGCGATCATGATCGCCATCACGATCTCTCCCTTTACTCACCCCAGAGGGTGCTCCCGACGACTACTTTGCCTGCCGGGCCGTAAGACCCGCGTAAGACCGGAGCCGTGTAAGACCAGGGTCGTAGGCGTACTTCACTCTCAAGGCTGAGCCGCCCCACTCCCGGGTTTACGTATCGTGATGGTTGTGTTCGGCAGGGTACGGGCGTGGTCGAGGCGCCATGTGAAGCTGATGGACGCCCTGCGGGTGGCTCCTCTCGCGCTGCTGTGCCTGCTGCCCGTCGTGCCTTATCTGACCTACGCGCCCGACGGGTCGCTGCCGCCGCTCAACGCGCCCGTCTACGCGGTGCTGACGCTGGCGCTGCTGCTGCCGTTGCTGTGGCGGCGGCGTCCGCTGGCGGTGTTCGCCGTGGTGTCGCTGGTCAGTTTCGCGCAGTGGGCGGCCCAGATCGAGGTGCTGCCGGCCAACATGGCGGTGCTGGTGGCGCTGTGGTCGGTGGTCTACCAGTGCGCGTTCCGGTGGGCGCTGGCGGCGCTGATGGTGGCCGAGCTGGGCGTGTTCCTGGCGCTGGTGCAGTGGGACACGCCGACGCTGGGCATGTTCACCACCAGCACGATCTTCGTGATGGCGCTCTGGCTGACCGGCCTGTACGCGAGCACGCGCCGCCGCTACCTGGAGGGGCTGGAGGAGCGCGCCGAACGCGCCGAGCGCGAGCGCGACCAGCAGGCCCGGATGGCGGCCGCCGCCGAGCGGGCCAGGATCGCCAGGGAGCTGCACGACGTGGTGGCGCACAACGTGAGCGTCATGGTCGTGCAGGCCGACGGCGCGGGCTACGCCATCGACAGCGACCCCGAGCAGGCGCGGCAGGCCGTACGGACGATCTCCAGGACCGGCCGGGAGGCGCTGGCCGAGATGCGCCGGCTCGTCGGCGTGCTGCGGCAGGACGACGGCGGCACCGACTACACGCCGCAGCCCGGTCTGGCGCAGCTCGACGAGCTGGTGCGGGCTGCGGGCGTGCCCGCGCGGCTGCGGGTCACGGGCCGGCGCACCGAGCTGACCGAGGGCAAGCAGCTGGCCGTCTACCGGATCGTCCAGGAGGCCCTGACCAACGCGCTCAAGCACGGCGGGCCGGGCGTCCGCGCGCAGGTCGAGCTGCGCTACAGCGGCCCCGAGCTGGTCGTGCGGGTGACGGACGACGGCCGCGGCGCGGCCGCCCCGGCCACCGAGACGGGCGGCCACGGGCTGGTGGGCATGCGGGAGCGGGTCACGATGTACGGCGGCGCGGTCACGGCCGGGCCGCGCGCGGGTGGCGGGTTCGAAGTGCTGGCGCGGCTGCCCACGGCCGAGTCGAAAGCGGCTTAGGAGAGCGGCGGATGATACGGGTCATGCTGGTCGACGACCAGCAGTTGCTGCGGGCCGGGTTCCGCATGGTGCTGGGCGCGCAGCCCGGCATCGAGGTGGTGGCCGAGGCGGGCGACGGCCAGCAGGCGATCGAGGTGCTGCGCACGGTCGAGGTGGACGTCGTCCTGATGGACGTGCGGATGCCGCGCATGGACGGCGTCGAGGCGATCAAGCACATCACCGGCCCGAAGGTGCTGGTGCTGACCACGTTCGACCTCGACGAGTACGCGTTCGCGGCGATCAGGGCGGGCGCGTCGGGGTTCCTGCTGAAGGACGTGCCGACGGCGGAGCTGGTGACGGCGATCCGGTCGGTGCACGCGGGCGAGGCCGTGATGGCGCCGACGACGCTGAAGCGGATGCTCGACCGGTTCGCCACGTTCCTGCCGACGGAGGAGCCCGCGGCGGCGACGGAGCTGACGCCGCGCGAGCGCGAGGTGCTGCTCATGGTGGCGCGCGGCCGCTCCAACCTGGAGATCGCCGCCGAGCTGGAGGTGGCGGAGGCGACGGTCAAGACGCATCTGGGCCGGGTGCTGGCCAAGCTGGGGCTGCGCGACCGGGCGCAGGTGGTCGTCTACGCCTACGAGGCCGGGCTCGTGGTGCCCTCGCATCGGCCGAACGGCTGACCCGGGTCATCCACGGTCCTACACGAAGTCCGTCCTCAAGGCCCAGGTCCGGCGGGTTTCGCGCCCCTAGCGTGAGTCGCGTTGTTTTCGCACGACGAGGAGTGAACGTGACTCTCACCGAGACCCCGCGCCAGGCGCCGCCGGCAGTGGTGGCCAAGGGGCTGTCCAAGGTGTACGGCCAGGGCGACGCCCGGGTGCACGCCCTGCGCGAGGTGGACGTGGCCTTCGCCACCGGCGCCTTCACCGCGATCATGGGCCCGTCCGGATCGGGCAAGTCCACGCTGATGCACTGCCTGGCCGGTCTCGACAGCGCGACCGCGGGCACCGTGCACATCGGTGACGTGGAGCTGACCGGGCTCGGCGACAAGCAGCTCACGCTGCTGCGCCGGGAGCGGATCGGCTTCATCTTCCAGGCGTTCAACCTGCTGCCGACGCTGACCGCCGAGGAGAACATCCGGCTGCCGCTGGAGATCGCCGACCGGCAGGCCGACCAGGTGCTGTTCGACCGGGTCATCGAGACCGTCGGGCTGAAGGACCGGCTGCGCCACCGGCCCAACGAGCTGTCCGGCGGCCAGCAGCAGCGCGTGGCCGTGGCCAGGGCGCTCATCAGCAAGCCGCAGGTGATCTTCGCCGACGAGCCGACCGGCAACCTCGACTCGCGCAGCGGCGCCGAGGTGCTGTCGTTCCTGCGCACGTCGGTGCGCGAGCTGGGCCAGACGATCGTCATGGTCACGCACGACCCGATGGCCGCCTCGTACGCCGACCGGGTGGTGTTCCTGCGGGACGGCTCGCTGGTCACCGAGATCACCTCGCCGACGCCGCAGTCGGTGCTCGACACGCTGATGAAGCTGGAGGCGTGAGGTGCTGAAGACCGCCAGGGCGGGGCTGCGCGCGCACAAGGTGCGGCTGCTGCTCACCTCGCTCGCGATCATGCTGGGGGTCGCGTTCATCACCGGCACGTTCGTGCTGAACGACACGGTCCAGGCCGGGTTCGAGGAGCGCGTCACGGCCGACGCCGGCAAGGTCGCGGTGGCCGTGCTGCCCGGCAAGCCGGACAAGGGCATCGCGCCGGAGACGCTGGAACGGGTGCGCGCCGTCCCCGGCGTCCAGGAGGCGCACGGGCTGGTCCGCGGCAGCGCGCCGCTGCTCGGCAAGGACGGCAAGGCCGTCGGCAGCCTGCCCACGACGGCGATCTCCGTCGTGCCGGGCGTGCTGGCCCGCACCTCCATCGTGAGCGGCACCGGGCCCGGCAGCGACGACCAGGCGGCCGTGCTCGACGAGAACACCGCCAAGGCCGAGGGCTTCCAGGTCGGCGACACGATCACGGTGCTCGACGCCAAGCAGCGCGAGCACACGTTCAAGCTCGTCGGGCTGTTCGACCCGGGCGTGGACCAGGAGCTGGCCTTCACCGGGGCGCTCGGGTTCACCACGGCGACGGCGCAGCGGATGACCGGCGAGCGGGAGTTCGCCGAGATCGACGTCGCGGGGGCCGACCCCGTCGCGCTGAAGCGGGCCGTCGCCTCGGCCGCCGGCGCCGGGCTCGTCGTCAAGACCGGCGACGAGCTGGCCTCCGACCTGGCCAAGTCCGCCGGGCTGCAGATCGAGATGCTCACCCTCGGGCTGCTGATGTTCGGGTTCGTGGCGATGCTGGTGGCGACGCTGGTCATCTACAACACCTTCAACATCCTCGTCGCGCAGCGGACCCGGGAGATGGCGCTGCTGCGGTGCATCGGGGCGACGCGCGGCCAGGTGTTCGGCTCGGTGCTCGTCGAGTCGGCGGTGGTCGGGCTGATCGCGTCGGTGCTCGGGCTGGCCGCCGGCTACGGCCTGAGCGCGATCACGCTGGCCGTGCTGCGCGCGGTGGACGCGCCGCTGCCCACCGAGGCGGCGATGCGGCTCACCCCGGCCACGATCGGCATCGGCCTGGCCGTCGGCCTGGTGGTCACGGTCGGCGCCGCGGTGCTGCCCGCCCGTACCGCCACCCGCGTCGCGCCGATCGCGGCGCTGCGCACGCAGACCGAGGAGCAGACGTTCCGCACCGGGGTGCTGCGCGTGGCGTTCGCCGCGCTGTTCCTGCTGGGCGGCGTCGGGCTGGCCGCGGTCGGCGCGCTGGTGATGACGCCCGGCGAGCAGATCTCGCTGCTCGTCGTCATGGGCGGCGGCGTGCTGACCTTCCTGGGCGTGCTCATCATCGGGCCGCTGCTGGTCAGGCCGCTGAGCGCGCTGGTCGGCTGGCTCCCGGCGCGGCTGTTCGGGGTGCCGGGCAAGCTGGCCGTGGACAACTCCGGGCGCAACCCCAAGCGGGCGGCCACCACGACCGTGGCGCTGACCATCGGCGTGACGCTGATGACGCTCATCTCGGTGATCACCGCGTCGACCCGGGCCACCGTGACGGTCAAGCTCGACGACCAGTTCCCCGTCGACTACCAGCTCACCTCCCAGTCGCGCGAGTCCATCATCCCGCGCTCCATCGCCGACGAGCTGCGGGCCGCGCCCGAGCTGTCGGGCGTGGTGCAGATCCGCGACACGATGAGCGCGTCAGGCGACATCAAGGTCCAGGTGGGCGCTTTCCAGGGGCCGCTCAAGCCCGAGGTGACGTCCGGTTCGATCGGCGCGCTCGGGCCCGGCACGGCCGCCATCGCCGACCACGCCGCTACCGACCTGGGCGTCAAGGTCGGCGACACCGTCCCCGTCAAGACCAAGCGGTCCGGCACGATCGACCTGCGGGTGGTCGCCGTCTTCCCGGGCAGCGACTCGCCGCTGCCCACGATCACCATGTCCGCGCCGCAGTTCGACGAGGTGTTCGGGGCGGTGCCCGACAGCACCGTCGTGCTCAACATCGCCGACGGCGTGACCGCGGAACGGGCCCGCGCCGTGGTCGACGCCGCGGCGGCCGGCCACCCGACCGTCCAGGTGATGAGCTCGACCGAGATCCGCGGCGAGTTCGACCAGACGCTCGACATGGTGCTCATGATCATTACGGGGCTGCTCGGGCTGGCGATCCTCATCTCGCTGCTCGGCATCGCCAACACGCTCTCCCTGTCGGTCCACGAGCGGACCAGGGAATCGGCGCTGCTGCGGGCGCTCGGGCTCACCAGGCCGCAGTTGCGGCGGATGCTCTCCGTGGAGGCGTTGGTGCTCGGGCTGATCGGGGCGCTGGTGGGCGTAGTGCTGGGCATGTCGTTCGGCTGGGCCGCGGTGCGGGCGATGCTGTCGGGGGCCGTCTTCTCGGCGTCGCCGTGGCAGATCGCGCTGTTCGTGGTCGTGTCGGGGCTGGCCGGGGTGCTGGCGGCGGTCGTGCCGGCGCGGCGCGCCGCGCGGGCGTCGATCGTCGGGTCGCTCGCCACCTGACGCCGGGGAATTGGATAAATGCGGATAGAGATGGATAAAAGCCGCTAAATCCGGATAGGGCACTTGTAGGTCGGGCGTCCATGGGGGCGGCGCCCGGCCTCACCCGTCCCGCGCCGCCCTGGGCCCTGGGTCCTGGGCCGTCAGCCGAGGCCCTGGGCCGTCACCGGGGCCGATGCCCCGGCCACAGCTCCGCCACCGACTCCGGATCGAGCAGCGGCCGGGCCACCACCTCGCCCGTGGCCCGGTCGATCACCACGCAGCCCCCGCCCACCCCGTCGGGCAGCCGCGCCGGATCGTCAGGCTCCAGATCCCGCACCCACGCCACGTACCCCTCGGCGAACGCGTGGATGCCCACCGACAGCGCCTCCCCCGCCGGGCGCACCCCGTTGAAGTACTCCTCCGCCAGCGCCCTGGCCTGGTCCATGTTCACCGCGGCTGCCCCTGCCTGTCGAGAATCACGCAGAACACCCCCGTCACCGTCAGGTACGGCGGCTCCACCGCCATGTGCCCCCGCTGCGCGTCGATCCAGATCACCTCACCGTGGGAGTTCACCGCGTTCCACGCGTGCGTCCCGCCGCCCGGCCAGCGCACCACGATCACCGCCGACGCGCCGTGCCCCGCCTCCAGCAGCCGCCGCGCCACCATCGGGTACGCGTGCCGCCCCTGCCCCGCATGCTGGAACCGCTGACCGACCCAGCGCTCCATCCGCGCCGTGCTCCCCGCCTCACCGGTCAGCAACGGCCGCCCCACCCGGTCGTACTCGGGCATCCTCGGCGCCGACGCCGCCGGCTCCCCATGCCACGTGGACAGCACGGCAAGCGCGCAGTCGGCGGCATTCGACACGCGGAACGGATCATCCGCCGGGCCGCCGCCGTTGATCAGCCGCACCCAGGTGCCGCGCGGATCCGGGAACCGCGTCCCCATCGTGACCGCCGCCGCCAGATCCCGCTCCACCTGCGGATCCGGCGGCACCAGCCCGCCCGGCACCCCGTACGGCCTGCTGTCCACGAGCTTCGGCGGCCGATGCGGCCAGTCGAACCAGTCGTACTCCGCCGTCCCCCGCCGCCCCTCCCCCGCGAGAACCGCAGCCCCCCTGCCCTCACCGGCGCTCCGCCCCGGCCCGGAGTGACGAGCACCCGCCTGCGTAACCGACCGCGCCGCCCCCTCACCCTCCTGCGTGACCGACCGCGCGGCCGCCTCGCCCGGCTGCCCGCCGATTCGCGCGACAGTCTCGCCGGACCATACGCCGGCGCGCGCCTGCGCCTCACCCGGCCGCGCGCCGGTACCCGCCGCCGCCTCCCCGGACCGACGGGCCGGGTCCTCAAACCCCGGTACCGGCCGTACGGCAGATCGCGCCGACGCCTCGTCGGGCGGATGAGGCGACCACTCGGGCCGCTCGCCCTGCCGCGCGGCGGAACGCGGAGACGCATCGCTCAGCCACGTGGCAGGAGGAGCCGCCGCTCCCCCAGCCCGGTGCGCCGCCCCCTCGGGCCGCTCACCCGGCCGCCCGGACGCATCGCTCAGCCGCGCGGGCGGGTCGCTCGGGCGGACGGCGGGTGGCTCGCCTGGCCACGTGGGCGAGGGGGACCTGTCCGGCCACCTGGCAGCGGACGCTTCTCCGGGCCAGGTCGTCGGGCGGGACTCCGGCGGCTCCTCGCGTCGAGCGGCCGACCTCGTGGGCGGCTCGTTGGGGGGCGTGACCGGTTCGGACGGCAGGTGGCCCGGCCAGGCGGGCAGTTGGCCCAGTTCCTGTGGGGAGCGGGGTCGCTTCGACGACGGCCCGGGGCCGTTCGGCGCGGCCCTCCCGGCCTGCGGAGAGGCGGCGCCGTTCGACGAGGCGCCGGTGCCGTTCGAGGATGGGACAGTGCCGTTCGCTGGGGCGGTGGTCCCGTGTGGCGGGGTGGCGCCATGTGGTGGGGTGGGCGTGCCTGGCCATGCCGAGCAGCCCGGCATCGCGCCCGTCGCAGCAGCGCCGTTCGCCGCACCGGGCATCCCGCCGCCTGCCGCCGTGCCGTTCAGTGTGCCGTTCGGCGTGCCGTTCGAGCGCCCGTGCGGTGAGCCCGGCATGACGGTGCCGAGCGACGGGCCGGGCCAGGTGTGCTGGGCGTGGTGGGCCCCGGACGGCGGGGCGTTCTGGGTTTCGGACGGCGGGCTCTGGCCGGCGCTCGGCGGCCGGCTCTGCGGGAAGGAGCCGTTCGGGTGGGAGGCCGGGGCCGACGAACCTGGGGTGCGGGACTCCCCGGTCAGCCACCGGCCGTCGTACGGGGTGCCGCCGGGCGCGGGGCCCGTGCCGTTGGGCGCGGGTGGCTTGCCACCGGGCACGCGTTCCCCGCCCTCTGGTGAAGATGAGCCTTTCCGCAGGTCGAAGGGCGCGCTCGGGCGCGACTGGGCCGGGTCCGGCCGGGTGCCGCCCCCGGCTCCCGTGGAGGTGGCGTCGGACCAGATGGTGTCGGCCCACGCGACCTCCTGCCGAGGAGCCTCGGTACGGGCCGCGTCCCCCGGAGCGACGCCACCCCGAGCGCGGTCACTTCCAGAACGGTCGCCTCCAGCGCGGCCGTCTCCGAGGTGGCCACCCCGGACGTCGCCGCCCTGGGCGCGGCTGTCCCGGGCTTCGCTGCCGAAGGGGCGCAACCCGCCCCAGGGATCGCCGCCCTGGGCATCGTCGCCTCGGGCGCGGTCACGCCGTGCTTCACCGCCCCATGTGCGGCCGCCCCAGGCGGTGGCACCTCGCACGCGCTCACCCGAAGCGTCGTCGCCCGGGGCGGCGTAGCTCCGGGCACGGTCCCGCTGAGCGTCGTCGCTCGGGACAGCGCCGCCTCGGGTGCGGTCGGGGTGGGCGTTGGCGTGGGTTGGGGGTGGTTGGGTGGCGTTGGGGGATGGGGAGTTGGGCTCTGGCTGGGTGGAGTCGGGCGGGCCTGGGTCGGCGGCGCGCTCGTATTCGAGCCATCGGACACCGTCAGCGACCACGGGGTTGTACTGCCCCTCGGGAAGGACCCACCGGACGCCGGACTTGCGGTCGCGGAACACGTCCTGCCTCCTGTCATGCTCGACGACCGATCGTAGGGCTGGTCGCCGCGGATGAGGGGCCAAAGTCAGGAAGATTGTCGGCCATGACTACCCATCTGACCTGCGCAAACGCGGACGTATCTGGACGGGTCGTCAGGCGATGTAGACGGTGACGGTGTGCCGGCCGGTGGCGCCGTCGGGGGTGATGGGGCGGCGTTCGGCGGTCTGGGTGCGCCCGGCGGCGTCGGTGGCGCGTACCTCGATGGTGTGGTCGCCCGGGGTGGCGTCCCAGTCGAGGGCCCACTGCCGCCAGGTGTCGGGGCCGGGGACGGCGGCGAGCCGGGCCTGCTGCCAGGCGCCGCCGTCGACGCGGACCTCGACGGCGTCGACGCCGGTGTGCTGGGCCCAGGCGACGCCCGCGATCGTGGTGCGGCCGGCGGGCAGCGTGGCGCCCGGCTTGGGGAGGTCGATGCGCGACTGGGTCTTGATGGGCCCCTTGGCCGCCCAGCCACGCGGTGTCCAGTACGCCTCGTCCGTGTCGAACCGGGTCACCTTGAGGTCGACCACCCATTTGGTGGCCGACACGTATCCGTACAGGCCGGGCACCACCTGGCGTACGGGGAAGCCGTGGTCGACGGGCAGCGGTTCGCCGTTCATGGCGACGGCGAACAGGGCGTCGCGGCCGTCCATGACGACGTCGAGCGGGGTGCCGCAGGTGAACCCGTCGGCGGAGGTGGACAGCAGCATGTCGGCGCCGGAGCGGAGGCCGGCTTCGCGCAGCAGGTCGGCCATGCGGGCGCCGAGCCAGCGGGCGTTGCCGGCGTAGGGGCCGCCGACCTCGTTGGAGACGCAGGTGAGGGTGATGTCGGCCTCGGTCAGCGGCCTTCTCAGCAGGTCCTCGTACGTGATCTCGACGGGCCGGTCGACGAGCCCGTGGACGCGCAAGGTCCAGGTGGCGGGGTCCACCTGGGGGACGATCAGCGCCGTGTCCACCCTGTAGAAGTCAGCATTCTTCGTGATGAAGGGGGTGAGCCCCTTGAGCTTGAAGTCGGTCCCCGGCGGCAGCGGCGGCGCGGGGGTCGCCGGAGCGGGCAGGGCGAGGGCGACCCGGGCGGCGTCCACGGCCCGGCGGCTGCCGAGCCCGTGCCCGAGCAGCGTCCCGGCGCCCGCGGCGACCACGCCCCCGGCGGCGCCGGTCAGCAGCCGCCGCCGGTCGAACGCGTACGGCTCCCCTCCGCCCGCCCGCATCACGGCGGGCAGCTCAGGCGCGACAGAGGGCACGACAGAGGACACTGCAGAGGGCGCGGCGCGGCCGATCAGCCAGGACAGCGTCCACATGCCCGCCACGACGCCCACCACGGTCGGCAGCGCGTCGACCGCGCCCGCCCCGGGCCGGGTGAGGACCGCCGCCAGCCCCACGGCGCCGAACGCCACCACCCCGGCCAGCCCCCGCCCGACGGCGCCCCGGGCGAGCACGCCGAGCCCGGCCGCGACCAGGGCGAGCACGACGAGCACCCCGCCGAGCAGGACGACCCTGTCGTACACGCCGAACGCGGCGACGGCGAACTCCTTGAGCGCCGCCGGCGACAGGTCCACGACGGCGTCGCCCACCGCGACCACCGGGGAGGCGTCGCCGCCGACGACCCCCGCCACGAGCTGGGCGGCGCCGAGCGCCACGCCCCCTGCCACGATGCCCGCCAGCGCGCCCGCCCAGGCCGGGATGACCGAATTCCTCTGCACGTGAACGACGCTACGCCGCCCGGCGGCCGAGGGTTCTTACGCGGTGGTTACGCCGAGAGCAGTTCGCGGACGATCGGCGCGAGGGCGCGGAAGGCGCGGCCCCGGTGGCTGATGGCGTCCTTCTCCTCGGGTGACAGCTCGGCGGTGGTGCGCGTGTCGCCGTCGGGCACGAGGATCGGGTCGTAGCCGAACCCGTTGGTGCCCCGGGGCGTGGTGACGAGGCGGCCGGGCAGCGTGCCCTCGGCGACCCGCCACTCCCCCGACGGCAGCGCGAGCGCGGCCACGCAGGCGAAGTGCGCGGTCAGCTTGTCGGCGGGCACGTCGGACACCTGGGCGAGCAGCAGCCGCAGGTTGGCCTCGTCGTCGCCGTGGCGGCCGGCCCAGCGGGCGGACAGCACGCCGGGCATGCCGTTGAGCACGTCGACGCAGAGGCCGGAGTCGTCGGCGACGGCGGGCAGCCCGGCGGCCTGGGCCACGGCGTGCGCTTTGAGCAGGGCGTTCTCCTCGAACGTGACGCCGGTCTCGGCGACGTCGCCGATCGAGGGGAACTCCTCCAGCCCGACGATGTCGAAGCCGGCCAGGATGCGGCGCAGCTCGGCGATCTTCCCCGGGTTGCGCGTGGCGAGAACGATCTTCATGAGCTCAGCGCCTCCTGCTGGATCAGGGTCAGCTCCTCGCAGCCGGCCACGGCCAGGTCGAGGAGCTGGTCGAGCACGGCCCGGTCGAACGGCGCGCCCTCGGCGGTGCCCTGCACCTCGACGAAGCTGCCCTCGCCGGTCATGACGACGTTCATGTCGGTCTCGGCGGCGACGTCCTCGACGTAGCAGAGGTCGAGCATCGGCACCGAGCCGACCACGCCGACGGAGACCGCGGAGACGGAGCCGATCAGCGGGTCGCCGGGGCACATCTTGCGCTCGCGCATCCACGCGACGGCGTCGGCGAGCGCCACGTACGCGCCGGTGATGGCGGCGGTGCGGGTGCCGCCGTCGGCCTGGAGCACGTCGCAGTCGAGCACGATGGAGTTCTCGCCGAGCGCCTTGTAGTCGACGCACGCGCGCAGCGAGCGGCCGATGAGCCGGGAGATCTCGTGGGTGCGCCCGCCGATCTTCCCGCGGACCGACTCGCGGTCGTTGCGGGTGTTGGTGGCGCGCGGCAGCATCGCGTACTCGGCGGTCACCCAGCCCTGCCCGCTGCCCCGCCGCCACCGGGGCACGCTGTCCTGGACGGAGGCGGCGCAGAGGACCCGCGTGCCGCCGAACTCCACCAGCACCGAACCCTCGGCGTGAGAAAGCCACCGTCTTGTGATGTTGATGGAACGGAGCTGGTCAGAATTGCGGCCATCCTGTCGAGACATGCAGATCACCCTATCTCCGCGCCACCACGCTCTTGACCGACAGTGTCCGACACAGGGATCCTGACGCAATGACAACGGGGGTGTTGCGTAGCCCTGACTTTCTCCGCTTCTTGAGCTCGCACGTCGCCAACGAAATGGGCGCCAACATCTCGCGTGTGGCGCTCCCTCTGGTAGCCGTGCTGACGTTGCACGCCTCCCCTCTCTCCTTGGGAGTCCTGTCGGCGTTACAGAGCGCGGCCTTCCTGCTGATCGGCCTGCCCGCGGGGGTGTGGGTCGACCGGATGCGGAAGCGCCGCGTGATGATGGCCGCCGACCTGGCCAGGTGCCTGCTGCTGGCGAGCATCCCGGCGGCGAGCGCGCTGGGCCTGCTGTCGATGGCGATGCTGTGCGTGGTGGCGCTGCTGGTGAGCGTGGCCGGGGTGTTCAACGACGTCTCCGACCTGAGCTACCTGCCGGAGCTGGTGACGAAGGACCGGCTGGCCGACGGCAACGCCAAGCTCGAAGTGGTCCGCTCCGGCGGCGCGCTGGCCGGTCCCGGCCTCGGCGGCGTGCTCGTGCAGCTGCTCGGCGCGCCGCTCACGCTGCTCGCCACGGCGGCGGCCTCGCTCTCCTCGGTGCTCTTCCTGGGCACGATCAGGACCCCCGACCACCCTCCGGCGAACACCGCCGACCGGGGCATGCTGTCCGGCATCCGGGAGGGGTTCGCGTTCGCCTGGCGTGACCGGCTGCTGCGCACGTTCATGACGACCACCGCGCTGACGAACCTGTGCCTGAGCGCGGTGCTCGGCCTGTCGGTGCTGTTCCTGGCGGACGTGGTGCTGCTGCCGCCCGGCCTGGTCGGCGCGCTGCTCATGTCGGGCGCCGTGGGCGGGCTGATCGGCGGGCTGATCGGCGGGCCGCTGTTCAGGCGGTACGGGACGGCCCGGGTGTCGTGGCTGGCCCTGGCCGTCACCTCGCCGTTCGGCCTGCTGCTGCCGATGACGGAGGCCGACTGGCGGGCCTCGTTCTTCGCGATCACCTCGGTCGCGCTGTCGCTGGGCGCGATCCTCTACAACGTGGGCGAGCTGACCTACCGCCAGACCGTCGCGCCCGAGCATCTGCTGGGCCGGGTCAACGCGACGGTCAGGTTCGTCGTGTGGGGCACGATGCCGCTCGGCGCGCTGCTGGGCGGCATCGTGGCGCAGCAGATCGGCGTGCGCGAGGCGTTGTGGGTGTTCATGGCGGGCAGGCTGGTGTCGTTCCTGCCGCTGGTGTTCTCCCCGCTGGTGCGGATGCGCGACTTCTCCGAGCTTCAGCTCAGGTCGTAGCAGGCTCCGCTGCGGGCCAGCTCGACGGGCCCGCCGAAGCCGCCGCGGGCGGCGTCGTCGAGCACGGTGGCCTCGTCGTTCCAGGGCACCAGGTGGGTGAGCACGAGCCGGCCGGCTCCGGCCCTGGCGGCGTGCTCGGCGGCCTGGCGGCCGGACATGTGCAGGCCCTCGGGCAGGTCGGGGGCGTCGAGCAGGGACGCCTCGCAGAGCATCAGGTCGGCGTCGGCGGCCAGCTTGACGACCTCGTCGCACTCGCCGGTGTCGCCGGAGTAGGCGACGCTGCCGCCGCCGCTCTCCACGCGGAACCCGTACGCCTCGACGGGGTGGGCGACGCGGGCGGCGGTCACCCGGAACGGGCCGACCTCGAAGCTGCCGGGCGCGAGCGGCGAGAAGTCGTAGCTGGACTCCAGGCCGGGCTCCTCGGGCATGCCGTAGGCGGCGGCCAGCCGGCGCGGCGCGTCGGCCGGCGCGTGGACGGGCACCCGGGGGTAGGGCGCGGCCGGGCCGTAGGTGCGCACGACGTGGTACGGGCACAGGTCGAGGCAGTGGTCGGCGTGCAGGTGGGTCAGGCAGATCGCGTCGACGTCGTACAGGCCGATGTGGCGCTGCAGCGCGCCCAGCGCCCCGCTGCCGAAGTCGAGCAGCAGCCTGAAGCCCTCGTCCTCGATGAGATAGCAGGACGCGGGGCTGTCAGGGCCGGGAAAGCTTCCCGAGCAGCCGACTATGGTCACCTTCATGTGGGCCTCCCTCGTAGGTGGTACCCCCCACTGGTGCGACTTCGACCGCGTCGATCTCCGGGCCCAGGAAGCGGCGCCCGAGCCGGGCGAAGAGCAGCGAGTCACCGGTCGCGCGGAAGCGGTGCCGGGGGGTGGCCTCGCTCCCGGCCGCCAGGCCGCGGTCGTGCAGGATGCGGTAGACGTCCTTGGCCGTCTCGTCGGCGCTGGACACGAGCGTGACGCCGTCGCCGGCCACGTAGGAGATCGCGCCGGTGAGGAGCGGGTAGTGGGTGCAGCCGAGGATGAGCGTGTCGCACCCGGCGGCCTGGATCGGCTCCAGGTAGCCGCGGACCACGTCGATGAGCTCCTGGCTCATGGTCTCGCCGCGCTCGACGTACTCGACCAGGCGCGGGGCGGCCACGCCGGTGAGCAGCACGTCGGGCGCCGCGGTGAAGGCGTCGTGGTAGGCCATCGAGTCGATGGTGGCGCGGGTGGCGATGACCCCGACCCTGCCGGTGCGGGTGGCGCGGACGGCGCGGCGGGTGGCGGGCTGGATCACCTCGACCACGGGCACGTCGTAGCGTTCGCGGGCGTCGCGCAGGACCGCGGCGCTGGCGCTGTTGCAGGCGATGACGAGCATCTTGACGTCGTGCTCGACGAGGTGGTCCATCACCTCCAGGGCGTACGCGCGCACCTCGGCGAGCGGCTTGGGCCCATAAGGCTGGCGGGCCGTGTCGGCCACGTAGGTGATGGACTCGTGAGGCAGCTGGTCGATGATCGCCCGGGCAACCGTCAGGCCGCCGACCCCGCTGTCGAAGATCCCAATACTCGCGTCCGGCACGCTTCGAGGGTAGGCGACCTGCGGCGTCTTCACCGCGTAAGAATGCTCACACCGGGTGTGTCATCCTCGGCCGACGCGGGCGAGCTGGCGTGACTGGGCGACCAGGCGGCCGGCCGAGTCCCACACCTCGACCTCCTCGTCGAACCAGCCGTCGGAGATGAGGCGGCCGCCGCCGATCAGCGTGAGCAGGCCGGGCGCGGGCAGCGCGCGCAGGTGCCAGGTGAGGTCCACGGTGGGGGCCCAGCCGCGCAGCCCGGCGCTGAACACCACGGGCGGCAGCGCGTCGACGGCCAGCGCGAGCACGAACGGGTCGGGGTCCTGCGGCTCGGCCATGCGGAAGTAGGCGCGCGACTCGGGCCTGCCGGTGGGGCCGCCGTTCAGCCAGGCGATGGTGGGCGGGTCGAAGCTCAGCTCCACCTGGGCGTTGAGCGTCATGTTGGACTCGGGCTTGGGGTTGGGCAGCTTGACGCACTCCTCAAGCGGAGGCATGACGTGTCCGGGTTTGTCACTGTAGAGCGGGTCGGCGCCGGTGAGCGTGGCCGTGGTGACCAGGCTCTCGATCTGCGGCACGCCGTCCTGGACGAGCGTGGCCCGGGTGAACGCGGCGGTCCGGCCGGCCTTGAGCCGTTCGACGCGGACCTGCGCGGGCCCCGGCGCCGGGGACCGGTGGAACTGCGAGGTGGTGCTCACCGGGTGCTCGAACGGCGAGTCGTCCACCACGGCGCGCAGCACCACGGCCATGAGGTAGCCGCCGTTGAGCGGCCCGCCGATGGAGTAACCCGGGTCGAGGCAGACGTCGTAGGTGGTCTCGTCGATGCGGATCGCCTGCGTGGCCTCGTCGAACTTGGTCATCAGCCCCTGCCCTCAAAATGGAACTATATTCTAGTAGGCCATACTCTACGGCATCCGTCCATCAGCGCGCCTACCTGCGAAAACGCGACAAGGCTGCGAAAGTTCGATCATGGCTAATGTCACCGAACTCATCGGTCAGTCCGTCTGGGACGCCAACGGGGTGTGGGTCGGTCACGTCGTGGACATCCGTGTGGTGCGCAACCGGGGAGAGTTGCAGCAGGCGAGCACGGTCTACGGGCTCATGGTCTCGGCCCGCCGGGGCCCGGTGCTGCTCCGGCTCACGCGCGACCGGCACGGCCGCGCCTCCTGGCTCTCGCGCGCGGTGGGCCGCGTGGTCTACGCCGGCTGCACGTTCGTGCCCTGGTCCCAGGTCGAGGAGTACGGCGACGGCGAGGTCCACATCAACGCGCTGCGCCGCCAACTGAACAGGGCATAACGGCCTACTTCAGCACATTGCAAGCGGCTGTATAGCAACATCAGCTAACTTCTACGTGGTCATAAGTCCACACTGTGAGTTGAGTGATGTCTGCGAATAATCCCCCACCTGGCCAGGATCCTGACCGGACCACGGCGTACCGCTGGAACGAGCAGCAGCCTGAGCCTCCTCAGGCACACGGCCAGCCATACCCGCCACAGCAGCCGTACCAGCAGCCGCAGCAGCCGCAGTACGGCCAGCCGCAGGACCCGTACGCCCAGCAGGGCTACGGCCAGCAGGGGACTCACGGTCAGCAGCCCGGCTATGGGCAGCAGCAGCCCTACGGCCAGCAGCCCCAGTCCCAGGGCTACGGCCAGCCGCAGCAGGGCTATGGCCAGCAGCCGTCCTACGGCCAGCCGCAGGACCCGTACGCCCAGCAGGGCTACGGCGGCCAGCAGCCCGGTTACGGCCAGCAGGGCTACGAGCAGCAGGGTTACGGCCAGTACGGCCAGCAGCCCGGCCAGGGCGGTGGCGGCGGCTGGTCCGGCCAGGGCCCCGAGATGCTCGGCCAGGCCCCCGCCGACCCGCCCGCCAAGGGCCGCAAGAACCTGTTCATCGCCATCGCGGCCGCGCTGGCCGTGATCCTGCTCGGCGGCGGCGCCGTGTGGGCCGTGGGCGCGATCGGCGGCGGCGGGACGCAGCCGCACGACGTGCTGCCCGCGGCCTCGATCGCCTACGTCCGCCTCGACCTGGACCCGGCGGCGAACCAGAAGCTCGCGCTGTTCGAGATCGGCAGGAAGTTCACCGTCACCAAGGACTCCTTCCAGGGCGAGGACCCGCGCCAGGCGCTGTTCGACGCGCTGAAGAAGGACAGCCCCGAGGGTCTGAAGGACGTCGACTGGGCCAAGGACGTCGACCCGTGGCTCGGCAGCCGCGTCGGCGTCGCCATCCTGCCCTCCGGCGGCGAGGACCCCGACTTCGCCGTGGCCGTCCAGGTCAAGGACGAGGAGGCGGCCAGGGCCGGCATCGCCAAGATGATGGGCAAGTCCGAGTACGGCATCGCCTTCCGCGAGGACTACGCGCTGCTGACGGCCAACCAGCAGCTCGCCGACAAGTACGGCGCCGAGGCCGGCAGCCTGGCCGACAACGCGGACTTCAGCGACGACCTGAACGCGATCGGCGAGCAGGGCGTGCTGTCCTTCTGGGGACACCTGGGCAAGCTGGCCGAGCTGTCGAAGGACACGCTGACGCCCGACCAGAAGCTGCTGATGGAGCAGATCAAGACCGCCAGGTTCGCGGGCGCGCTGCGCTTCGACGGCTCCTACGTCGAGCTGGCGGGCGCGGTGCGCGGCGGACAGAACCTCACCAACGGCGAGGACCTGACCGGCACCTCCCTGGCCGCGCTGCCCGACAGCACCGTGGGCGCGTTCTCGATGTCCGGCCTCGACAGCCTCATCACGAACAAGTGGGGCGAGATCGAGAAGTCGGCGGCCAAGACGTCCAGCGGCGCCCAGTTCCAGCAGTTCGTCCAGCAGGCCAAGTCGCAGTTCGGGCTCGACCTGCCCGGCGACCTGGCGACCGTGCTGGGCCAGAACCTCACCATCGCGCTCGACGGCGAGGGCCTGGAGTCGCAGCAGTACAAGGCCGGTGTCCGGGTCGCCACCGACGCCGCCAAGGCGCAGGCCATCCTGGACAAGGTCCAGGGGGCGCTCACCGCGCAGGGCCAGCAGGTGAAGATCGCCAAGGTCGCCGGTGACGGCGTCCTCACGGTGGCCACCGACGACGCCTACGCCAAGAAGCTCGCCGAGGACGGCGCGCTCGGCGACAGCGAGACCTTCCAGACCGCGATCCCGGAGGCGGACCAGGCCACGTTCGGCCTGTTCGTCGACCTGGACAAGGTCGAGAAGCTCTACCTGAACAACCTTCAGGGCGAGGAGAAGGCCAACCTGCAGGTGCTGCGGGCGGTGGGGCTCAGCGGCAAGCAGACCGACACCGACGTGTCGTTCTCGCTGCGGGTCCTGTTCAACTGACGTCACACGACAAAGGGGGAGGGGCGGCCCGGCCGGGCCGCCCCTCCCTCTTTTCGTCTCAGGCCCAGAGCTGGCCTTCGAGCCGCTGCTCGGCCTCGTCCAGCGTGCCTTCGTACGCGCCCGTGGACAGGTACTTCCAGCCGCCGTCGGCGACCACGAACACGATGTCGGCCCGCGCGCCCTCCTTGACGGCCTTGCGCGCCATGCCCAGCGCGGCGTGCAGGGCGGCCCCGGTGGACACGCCGGCGAAGATGCCCTCCGACGCCAGCAGCTCGCGGGTGCGGCGCAGCGCGTCGGCCGACCCCACCGAGAAGCGCGTGGTCAGCACGGACTCGTCGTACAGCTCGGGGATGAAGCCCTCGTCCACGTTGCGCAGGCCGTAGACGAGCTCGCCGTAGCGCGGCTCGGCGGCCACGATCCGCACGTCCGGCACCCGCTCGCGCAGGAAGCGGCCGACGCCCATGAGGGTGCCGGTCGTACCGAGCCCGGCCACGAAGTGCGTGACGGACGGCAGGTCCGCCAGGATCTCCGGCCCGGTCGTCTCGTAGTGGGAGCGCCAGTTGGCCGGGTTGCCGTACTGGTAGAGCATCACCCAGTCGGGATGCTCCGCCGCCAGGCCCTTGGCCACCCGCACCGCCTCGTTGGAGCCGCCCGCCGCGGGCGAGGAGATGATCTCCGCACCCCACATGCGCAGGAGCTGGCGGCGCTCCTCGGAGGTGTTCTCCGGCATGACGCAGATCAGCTTGTAGCCCTTGAGCTTGGCGGCCATCGCCAGCGAGATGCCGGTGTTGCCGCTGGTGGGCTCCAGGATCGTGCAGCCGGGGGTGAGCAGGCCGTCCTTCTCCGCCTGCTGCACCATCCACAGCGCCGGCCGGTCCTTGATCGAACCGGTCGGGTTGCGGTCCTCCAGCTTGGCCCACACCCGCACGTCAGCGCTCGGCGACAGCCGGGGCAGGCCGACCAGCGGGGTGCGGCCCACCGAGTCGATCAGCGAGTCGAAGCGCATGTCACCCGCCGGCGACGGCCGGCAGCACGGTCACCGTGTCGCCGTCGGACAGCGGGGTGCCGAGACCGCCGAGGAAGCGCACGTCCTCGTCGTTGAGGTAGACGTTGACGAACCGGCGCAGGCCGGACTCGTCCACCAGCCGGTCCTTGATGCCCGGGTGGCGGGATTCCAGGTTGGTGATCAGGTCGTCGAGGGTGGCGCCCTCGGCGTCGACGGCCTTGGCGCCGTCGGTGTAGTTACGCAGGATGGTCGGAATGCGAACCTCGATGGCCATCGCTGTCAGTCTCCTCGGATCAGGGTCGTCCCATCGGCGGCAACGCCGAATGCTGGCTGGCGAATTCCGGCTCAGCGACAGTCGTAGACGACAACGGCAGGGGTGTGCGCGAAGAGGAAACTCTGCACCGGCCTGACCATCATGGGATGAACCTTACCTCTTCCTCGGAAATCTCTCCGTCGAGGATCCGGTACGAGCGGAACTCCACCTGGTCCTCGTCCCGCGTGGAGACCAGAACGTAGTGGGCGTTCGGCTCGGAGGCGTAGGAGACGTCGGTGCGCGACGGGTAGGCCTCCGTCGCGGTGTGGGAGTGGTAGATGACGACGGGCTCCTCGTCGCGGTCGTCCATCTCCCGCCACACGCGGAACTGCTCCATCGAGTCGAACCGGTAGAAGGTGGGCGAACGCTCGGCGTTCTCCATCGGGATGAACCGCTCCGGCACCCCGTTGCGCCCCGCGATCACGCCGCACGCCTCGTCGGGGTGGTCGGCCCTGGCGTGGGCAACGATCTTGTCAACCAGTTCCTGCGAGATCGTCAGCATGCTGCGGAAGTTACCAGAGCGCGCGCACCAGGCTGTCCTGGAGGTAGGTCAGCCAGTCGTAGGTGACGAACGCCGGATAGCGGGGATCGTCCTCGGACATCTTCTCGATCTCCTCGTGGATCTCCTCCGTCACGCCCAGCTTGGTGCCGAGCGTCAGCCGCACGTCGTTGAGCGCCCGCAGCCACGCCTGCGCCTGCTCGGGCGTCAGCTCGCCGCGCCCCGGCTCGGCCGTGTCGAGCAGCGTCTGCGCGTCGGCCCGCTTGCCGTCGCGCAACGTCGCCTCGGTGTAGCGGCGGAACTCCGACGCGTCCTGCGCGTCCTCGTACGCCGACGGGAACAGCCGCGCCAGCACCGGATCGGACGGCGCCACTCCCCCGCCGATGCCCAGCGCCCGCTCCAGCGGGTCGTCGCTCGTCTCGCCCGGCGCCACCAGGCCCAGCACCATCGACACCAGCGAGCGCAGCAGCGCCACCTCGCCCGCCTCGAACGTGGCGACCACCTTGCCGCCCCGGCCGGCGGAGAACCCGGAGCTCACGTGGCCGAGTCCGGCTGGACGGTGGCCCACAGGCCATAGGAGTGCAGGATCTGCACGTCGCGTTCCATCTCCTCGCGGGTGCCGCTGGACACCACGGCCTTGCCCTTCTGGTGGACGTCCATCATCAGCTTCTCGGCCTTGGCCTTGGGGTAACCGAACACGGTCTGGAAGACGTACGTCACGTACGACATCAGGTTGACCGGGTCGTTCCAGACGATCGTGACCCATGGCAGATCGGGCCGGACGTCCGTTGCCGGGCGCTCGACGGTGGTTGGAGAGGTGCTACCCACATCCAGCAGTCTGCCCTATGTGAGCCGTAGTCTTCGACTCGTGAGGATGAGCATGAGCACCGCGTTGCTGACGGATCACTATGAGCTGACGATGCTCCAGGCGGCCTTGCGGAGCGGCGCCGCGCACCGGCGGGCGGTCTTCGAGGTGTTCGCCCGCCATCTGCCCGGCGGGCGTCGCTACGGCGTCGTGGCCGGCACCGGACGCGTCCTCGACGAGCTCGAACGCTTCCGCTTCGGCGAGGAGGAGCTCGCCTTCCTGCGCGACAACCACGTGGTCGACCAGCCCACCCTCGACTTCCTCGCCGACTACCGTTTCTCCGGCGACGTCTACGGCTACCGCGAGGGCGACCTGTACTTCCCCGCCTCCCCCATCATGGTCGTCGAGGGCACGTTCGCCGAGGCCGTGCTGCTGGAGACCGTGATCCTGTCCGTTCTGAACCACGACTGCGCCATCGCCTCGGCCGCCTCCCGCATGAGCGTCGCCGCCGGCAAACGGCCGCTCATCGAGATGGGCTCGCGCCGCACCCACGAGCGCGCCGCCGTCGCCGCCGCCCGCGCCGCCTACCTGGCCGGCTTCGCCTCAACCTCCAACCTCATGGCCGGGCACGTGTACGGGGTGCCGACCGCGGGCACGGCCGCGCACGCCTTCACCCTGCTGCACGACTCCGAACGGCAGGCGTTCGAGACCCAGATCGCCTCACTCGGGCCCGAGACCACGCTGCTCGTCGACACCTACGACGTGGCCGAAGCCGTCCGCACCGCCGTCGAGCTGGCCGGGCCCAAGCTCGGCGCCGTCCGCATCGACTCCGGCGACCTGGCCGCCGCCGCCCAGGAGGTCCGCGAGCAGCTCGACGCCCTCGGCGCCTTCGACACCCGCATCCTGGTCACCTCCGACCTGGACGAGTACGCCATCGCCGCGCTGGCCGCCGCGCCCGTCGACGGCTACGGCGTCGGCACCTCCCTGGTCACCGGCTCCGGCGTGCCCACCGCTGCCCTGGTCTACAAGCTCGTGGCCCGCGAGACGGCCACCGGCAAGCTGGAGCCCGTGGCCAAACGCTCGGTCGGCAAGCCGTCACGCGGCGGGCGCAAGGAGGCCTACCGGCTGCTCGACGACACCGGCCACTACGAGACCGAGCTCGTCACCACCTCCGGCCTCGTCCCCGAGGGCGGCATCCCCCTGATGCACGAGCTGGTGCGCGACGGCCGGGTCGTCGGCCGCGAACCGCTCGACGAGGCCCGCGCCAGGCACGCCGACGCCGTCGCCCGCCTGCCGCAGGACGCCCTCCACCTGGGCAGGGGGTACGCGGCCATCCCCACCGAGTTCGCCTGACGTATCGTGAGCCGTATGGGAACCGCGCTGATCATCGTGGACGTGCAGAACGACTTCTGCGAGGGAGGCAGCCTGCCCGTCGCGGGCGGCTCCGAGGTGGCCGCCGCCATCACCCGCCACGTCGCCGAGCACGGCTACGACCACGTCGTGGCCACCCGCGACTACCACGTCGACCCGGGTGACCACTTCTCGGCCGCGCCCGACTTCGTCGCCTCCTGGCCCGCCCACTGCGTCGCCGGCACCCCCGGCGCCGACTTCCACCCCGCCTTCGACGTCGCGGCCGTCGAGGAGGTCTTCAGCAAGGGCGCCCACGCCGCCGCCTACAGCGGCTTCGAGGGCACCAGCGGCGACGGCGTCCCGCTCGCCGACTGGCTGGCCGAGCACGGCGTCCACGACGTCGACGTGGTCGGCATCGCCACCGACCACTGCGTCCGCGCCACCGCCCTCGACGCCGTCAAGCACGGCCTCGCCGTGCGCGTTTTGCTCGACCTAACGGCCGGGGTCGCCCGCCAGACCACCCAGGCGGCGCTCGCCGAGCTCGACGCCGCCGGCGCCACGCTCCACGGCGCCCCGATCGTCCGCTGACACCCGGGGGGACAGGCCTCCGGAGGGCGGCGCGGCCCTGGCGGCGAACCGCGCCGGCCCTAGTTCAGGTCGGCGGGCAACACGGTGAAGCAGTCACCCCACAGCGGCTTCATCGCCCGGAAATGCCGCTGATCCAACGTCAGCACCCGGGTCGTCCTGTGGCGGGCGCCCAGCACCGCGATGGAGGCGTCGGCCAGGCCGATCTCCATGTCGGCGTAGCGGCCGATGAGGTCGGCCGCCTCCATGACCTCGTGCCGCGTCATCGGCATGAGGTCGTAGACGCCGTCGGCCACCTCGCGCAGGTAGTCGAGCTCCGCGCGCGGGCCGATCCTGGTGAGGAGCATGTAGTCGAGCTCCCCCAGCACGAACGGCGAGAGCAGGATGGGCCCCCGCTCGGTCTGCAGGACGCTCCTGGCCGCCTCGTGCTCGGCGGCGGCGCGGTCGATGGCGGCGAACAGGCCGCTGGTGTCGACGATCAGCATCAGCCGATACCGTCCCGTCCGAAGCCCTCGGCCAGGACGTCGTCGACGCTGCGGGCCATCCCCGGGTCGTTGCTGTCGAAGAGCGGCAGGCGTGGCCGGGGACGCTCACCGACGATCTCGTCGCTGAGCACGCGCGCGATCGCGTCGCGCATGTAGTCCTCCTCGGACAGGCCGTGCGCCCGCGCCGCCTCGGCGACGCGGTGCTTCATGTCCTCGGGCAGGTACAAGCTCACCTCTGGCACCTTTCTACGTTAGCTCGGCACCCATGTGCCGTCACCGATCACGAAGAGTACGCATCCGGCAACGCTCTGGTCAGGCGAGTTTCCAGATACGCGAAAGGCGCTCCCGATACGGGAGGAGGATCGTTCTACCGGGGTGGCAGTTTCTCCAGCCAGGGATGGTTCCCCAACTCCTCGGTGAGGGCCGCCGCCAGCCAGGACCGCTGTTCGCCGGTGAGCAGGGGCGCCAGGCGGGCGAAGTCGGCGTCGTCCTTGGGGCGGCGGTGCTTGGCCTTGTAGAGGAGCTGGATCTCGGGCGCCAGCCGGGGCGGCCCGGCGTCGCGGACGACGACGGTGTCGAGGGGCCGCCGGATGCCGGGGGCGCGCCGGTAGACCCAGTCGTCGCCGTCGGACTCGTCCAGCATGAGCTGGAGCCGCCACGGCCCGCCGGTCGCCTCGCGTACCCAGATGTCGTGCACCCGGGCGGGCAGCGTCTCGTCCACGGGCCAGGGGCGCAGGGAGCCGGCGGGGTCGGCCGCCCAGCAGTCCCAGCCGGACAGGAGCCGCCGCACGGCGAGGTGGTCGCGCCGCAGCACGCCGACGTCCACGTCGCCGTGCTCGCGGAAGGCGCGTCCGACGGCGAGTTCGACGGCGTGGCCGCCGCCGATCCACCAGGGCGCGTCCAGGCCGGCGAAGAGCCGGGCGACCTCGGACACCGGGATCGGCTCCCACGGGTGGTCGACAGGGGACATGCGGATCACCTCCAGCGAGGGTCCAGCCTAGCGACGGACCGGCGGCCCGCGCGGGGCCGCCGGTCCGGGGGGTCACTCGGTCACGCTGTTCAGGCTCGGACCGTCGTCCTCGCCTCCGGTGCCGGAGCGGACCCCCTGCTCGCTCGGCAGGGCCGGGGCGGTGGGCTCCGGCATGGCCACCGGCTCGCACGGCGCGACCGCACCGTCCACGACGGTCAGCGACATCGAGGTGGGCGGCTTGCCCGGGTCGTCCCGGTCGACGCCGGCCGCGAGCACGAGCGTCTGCCCGTCCTTGATCTGGCCGGCGGTGACCGAGAAGGAGATGCCGCCCCGCTCGCTGCCGATCTTCGTCTCCAGCCGGCCGCCCGGCGCGGGGTGCGCGCCCCGGGGCTCCTTGCAGGTCTGGCCGGCGGGCAGGTAGTCCACGACGGCCTTGACCCCGGCCGCGGCGAGCTCGGCCTCCAGGTCGCCGGGGTCGCGGAACTCGTTGATCCACACCTCGACGGTCCCGTCGGCCTGCTTGTCCACCGCGAACGCCGGTGTCGCCGTCGTCCCGTACAGGGTGACGGCCGCGACGGCGGCCGCCGCGGCCCCCGCCAGCGCGGCGCCCACCCTGCGCAGGCGGCGGCGCGGCGTGCGCCGGGCCAGCGTGGCGCGTGCCGAGCCGTCGGCGCCGGCCGCCAGCGGTTCGTACGGCTGCGCGGTGGCGCCGTCCATTGCCGTGTGCATTGCCGTGTTCATCACCGTGGCCCGCATGCGGGTCAGGCGGTCGGCGGCGGGCTCGGGGGCGTCGGCGCGCATCTCCTGGAGCATCCGCAGGTCATCCATGGTCTGCCTCCTCGGCGATCTGGGTCGGGTCCGTGCCGCCCAGCGCGGCACGGGTCTTCTTCCTGGCCCGGTGCAGCCGGGACCGCACGGTCCCCACCGGGATGCCGAGCGCCACGGCCACCTCCTCGTAGCCGAGGTCCGCCCAGGCGATCATGAGCAGCACGTCCCGCTCGTCCGGGGTGAGGGCGGCGAGCGCGCGGGCGAGGTCGCGGTGCGCGGCGGAGGCCGACACCCGTGACTCGACGCGCTCGGCGTAGCTCTCGGCCACCTCGTCGACGCCGGTCCTGGCGAGCGCCTGGTAGGCGCGGACCTCGGCGCGGCGGTGCTTGCCGACGAGGTTGGCGGCGATGCCGTACAGCCAGGGCCGCGCGTCGGCGTGGCTCAGGTCGTAGCGGTCGCGCCGCCGGAAGGCGGCCAGGAACGTGTCGGCGACGACGTCGTCGGCGAGCGAGTCGCCCAGACGCCGGGTGACGTAGCGGTGCAGGGCCGGAGCGTGCCGGTCGAACAGGGTGGAGAAGGCCGCCGGTTCCTGCCTGGAGCGTTGGATCACCTCGGCGTCGGTGGACACGCGTGCAGTGTCCGTGATCAAACTCGCCCCCTTTCGTCGGGTGTCGTCACCTGCTATCACCCGGACGAAGAAGATGGGTTCTCACGAGTTCGCGTGGCGCAGCGCCTCTTCGTAGGTGTCGAAGACCTCGAAGGCGTTGCGCAGCCCGGTGATGTAGAGGACGCGGGCCATGACGCCCTGCACGCCGCCGAGCAGCAGACGGGTGCCGCGGGCCTCGCACCGGTGCATGATGTCGACGAGCTCGTTGAGCCCGATCGAGTCGCAGAATCCGACCCCGGCCAGGTCGATGATGAGGTATGGGGTGGGCGCGATCTCCCACACGCGCTCCAGGTGGTCGCGCAGGATGAGCACGGCGTCGCCGTCGACCTCGCCGTCGAGCCGGACGATGACGGCGTTGCGCGAGAGGCCGGAAGAGACGCTCAGCAGTGACTTTCCCGTGGCCTCAGACGACATCGGCAACGTCCTTCTCATCTCCCAAGGCGGCCAAGGTCAGTGTTGCCTCATCCGTACGCGCTCTAACGGAAGGTCACGACTCTGTCGCCAAACGAACAGAGTCGCGCAGCGTGACGGTCACCGGCCGGGGCCGGTGACCGTCGACTGACCTGGCGGGCGCTCAGCGGCGCTGGGTGGCCCACTGGCGGATCTTGTCGATGCGCTCCTGGATCTGCTCGGCCGTCGCCTGGGCGATGGCCGGGCCGCCGCAGGCGCGGCGCAGCTCGGAGTGGATGACGCCGTGGGGCTGGCCGGTGCGATGGTTCCAGGCGCCGACGAGGCCGTTGAGCTCGCGCCTGAGCTCGGCGATCTGCTCGTGCGGGGCCAGCGCGGGGGCCCGCTCGGCGGGCTGGGCGCGCTTGGCGGCCTGCTGCTCGGACTGGCGCTTGCGCAGCAGCGTGGCGACCTGGTCGGGCTCCAGCAGGCCGGGCAGGCCGATGAAGTCCTCCTCCTCGGCGGAGCCGATCTCCGCGCCGGTGCCGAACTCGCCGCCGTCGAACAGGACCCGGTCGAACGTCGCCGACGTCTCCATGGTCTCGAACGGCAGCTCGTCGCCCAGGACGTCGGGGTTGTCCTTCTTGCGGTTGGCGTCCTCCAGGAGGCTGTCGTCCAGGCCGTCCTCGGGCGGCCTGCGGTTGAGCACGTGGTCGCGCTCGACCTCCATCTCGTTGGCCAGGCCCATGAGCGTCGGCACCGACGGCAGGAACACCGAGGCCGTCTCGCCGCGCTTGCGGGCCCGCACGAACCGGCCGACGGCCTGGGCGAAGAACAGCGGGGTCGAGGTCGAGGTGGCGTAGACGCCCACGCACAGGCGGGGGATGTCGACGCCCTCGGACACCATGCGGACCGCGACCAGCCAGCGGTCGCCGGACGCGGCGAACTGCTTGATCTTCTTGGACGCGCCGGGGTCGTCGGAGAGCACGACCGTGGCTCCCTCGCCGCTGATCGTGCGCAGGTGGCGGGCGTAGGCGCGGGCTGCCTCGTGGTCGGTGGCGATGACCAGCCCGCCGGCGTCGGGCACGCCGCGCCGCACCTCGGTCAGGCGCCGGTCGGCGGCCTGCATGACCTGGCGGATCCAGTCGCCCTTGGGGTCGAGCGCGGCCCGCCACGCCTGGGAGAGCTGGTCCTTGGTGAGCGGGGTGCCGAGCGTGGCTGCCAGCTCGTCGCCGGCCCTGGTGCGCCACTTCATCTCGCCGGAGTAGGCCAGGAAGATGACCGGCCGCACGACGCCGTCGTCGAGCGCCGGGCCGTAGCCGTAGGAGTAGTCCGAGACGCTGCGCTTGGCGCCGTCGGCGTCCTCCTCGTAGGTGACGAACGGGATCGGGCTGTCGTCGCTGCGGAACGGGGTGCCGGTGAGCTGGAGCCTGCGGGTGGCGGGCTCGAACGCCTCGCGCACGCCGTCGCCCCACGACTTGGCGTCGCCCGCGTGGTGGATCTCGTCGAAGATGACGAGGGTCTTGCGGGCCTCGGTGCGCGCCCGGTGCAGCGCCGGGTGCATGGCGACCTGGGCGTAGGTGACGGCGACGCCCAGGTAGTCGCGGCTGGTGGCGCCCTGGCTGTTCTTGAACTCGGGGTCGATGCTGATGCCGACCTTGCCGGCGGCGTCGGCCCACTGGCGCTTGAGGTGCTCGGTGGGCGTGACGATGGTGATCGCCCGGATCACGCCGTTGGCGATCAGCTCGCTGGCGATGCGCAGGGCGTAGGTGGTCTTGCCCGCTCCGGGGGTGGCCACGGTGAGGAAGTCACGCGGCTCGCGCCTGAAATACAGGTCGAACGCCTGCTGCTGCCAGGCCCGGAGCTTGGGGGCGGTGCCCCACGCGGCCCGGTCCGGATAGGAAGGCGACAGGTGGGATGCGGCGAACGTGCTCACCGCATCACCTCTGGGGTTCGTGTGCTTCGCTCTCTCACAGTGACCCAAGAGTAATCGGGCTCACCGACAAGACGTGCCGTGCATCGTCGATCCTGGCCAAGCCGCCCCAGGAGTGGTATGGGCGGGTCGCGGCATATCGCACGCTGGCGAGCACGGTGTCCACGACCTGCCTGCCCGTCTCGTCCTCGGGCTGGAGCAGGCCGACGAGCAGCGCCGATCTGCCGTTCTCGGTGACGAGTGTCACGCGTAGGTAGGCGGGCCGGTTCACCACGTCGTCGTACTCGGCCCGCAGCGCCCTGGTGTGCCCGAGGGCGAGCGGCTCGTCGGCGACGACGGTCACCCGGTCGCCCTTCAGGAGCAGTTCGGAGTAGCGCTCGGCGGCCTCCTTGACCGCTCCGGCGGGGTCGGCCGGCGCGCCGGTGAGCGGTCTGGCCATGACGAGCGCGCCGCCGCCGGGCGCCCTGGCGACCGAGGTGAACCCGGTGACGGGCGGCACCTTGCCCTCCTGCCATCCGGCGGGCAGCGCCAGCCGCACCCCGGCGATGGTGTCGGTGAGCGGCGCCCCCGCGCCGCCCGGCGCGGTGATCCGCAGCACGACGGCGGTCAGCCCGGCCACCGCCGCCACGGCCACGGCCGCGCCCAGCACGGCGCGGCCCCACCGGCCTCCCGCCAGGCCCCGCAGGAGGGCCCACACGCGGCGCAGGGCGCTGCGCCGGACCCGGGGGCCGCCGGGGGCGGCCGGAGCGCCGTAGAGGCGGGCGGAGGGCGGCAGGGAGTCCCACGCCTGGCCGACCGGCTCCTCGGGTTCGAGGCCGCGCGTGGCGGCGCGGGCGGCCGGGTCCCACAGCTCCTCCGGCTCGCCTCCGCGCCTGCCGCCGTGCCTGCCTCCGTGCCTGCCTCCGTGCCCGCCTCCGTGCCCGCCGCCGTAGGGCCGCCTGCGGTGATCACGCTCCATGGCACCTCCTCGTGCCGCAGTCGTATCACCGCAGGGCGCGAGGCTTCAGGCGTTCCGTGATCGCTGTGGCGGGAGGGGCAGAATCACCTTGCCGCGACCCGTGAGGACAGCAGCAGGGCGGCGACCGCGATGGCCGCCATGAGCCCGCAGATCACCGCGAACCCCCACACGAGCTCGGCGGGGCCGTGCCCGATGAGGTTCACCAGCGCGCCGCCGATGCCCAGCGTGAGCGCGGAGCCCAGCATGTCGGTCACCGACAGGGCCGCGCTGTTGGCGCCCTGCTCGCTGACCGGCGACTGCTTGAGCGCGGTGACGTTGACCGTGGTCAGCCCAAGCCCCATGCCGAACCCGGCCACCACCCAGGCCGGCACCGCGATCCAGCCGGTGACGCCGGGCAGCACCGCCAGGACCGACAGCGCGATGCCCACGGTCACGCAGGCCGCGCCGAACCTGATCCGCCGGTGCGGCTCGGCGGCGCGCCTGCTCTGCAGGTACGAGCCCGCCGACCAGCCGAGTGCGCCGGTGGTGAGCGCGAGGCCGGCGGCGCCGGTCTCGAACCCCTTCACGTCGTGCAGGGCCAGCGGGATGAAGCCGTTCACCCCGAAGAACGCGGCGGAGAACAGGCCGCGCATCATCACCGTGGTCGGCAGCCCGCGACCGAACCGCAGCGCGCCCTGCGGCAGCAGCCTGACGAGCCCGTACAGCAGCAGGGCCAGCCCGCCGGCGCACGCGAGGCCGCCGATCAGGGCGGCCTTGTGCACCGTGTCGACGCCGTACAGGAGCACGCCGGCGCCCAGGGCGGAGGCGGAGGCGGCGACGGTCATGGCCACGGGCCGCGAGCGCGGCCCCTCGCCGGGCGAGGTCTCCTCGTCGGAGGGACGCCGCTTGAGCGCCGGGACGAGCATGACCAGGGCGGGCAGCACGAGCGGGATGATGCCGTAGAACACCCAGCGCCAGCCCC
Organism: Nonomuraea sp. NPDC003214; assembly: GCF_053590035.1. Taxonomy (NCBI): domain Bacteria; kingdom Bacillati; phylum Actinomycetota; class Actinomycetes; order Streptosporangiales; family Streptosporangiaceae; genus Nonomuraea; species Nonomuraea sp. NPDC003214. Next base: position 216,681 of record NZ_JBSFSX010000001.1, read on the forward strand.
AGGTGTCGCCCACGAAGCCGGCGACGGCGGGGCCGACCATGGCGGGCACGACCCAGGCGGCCGACAGCGCGGCGAACACGCGGGGCCGCATCACGGCGGGATAGACCCGGGCGATCATCACGTAGAGGGCCACGATCGACGCCCCGGCGCCCAGGCCCTGCACCGCCCGGGACACGAGGAACAGCATCTCGTTCACGGCGGCCCCGGCCATGCCCATGCCGACCACGAACAGCACCACGCCCGCGACGAACGGCAGCGCGTAGCCCCGCCGGTCCGACCACAGGCCGGCGACCACGTTGGCGAACAGGCTGGCGATGAGGAAGGCCGAGAAGCTGACCCCGTAGATCTCCTGCGCGTCGAGGTCGGCGGCGACCTGCGGCATGACCACACCGACCGACATGCCCTCGAAGGCGATCAACGTGACGACGAGGAGGATGCCCACGGTCGCCACCCGGTACGGATGGCTGAAGATGCGGGGGATCTCGTGAGGGGCATCTAGTGCGTTTGGTGCTGTCACCCGGACATCGTAGGGCGCACCCGGTATGCCGCCCACATCTGGCGCATACGCAGGCCCTGGCCCGCGGTGAACTCGCGCATGCACCGGTCCTGCGCGTAGTCCATGAAGTTGTGCACGCCGACGAGGCCCGGCGCCGCGCAGGTGTCCTGCTCCACCGGGCAGCCCTCGGTCGGCCCGGCCTGCGCGGGGGTGTCGGCCACGCCGTCGCCGGGCTCCTCGCAGCCGTTCTCGAAGGTGTGGAACAGGCCCAGCCAGTGGCCGATCTCGTGCACGCCGGTGTAGCCCTGGTCGTAGCCGTCGAGCGTGCCGCCGGGCAGGCCGCGCCAGTCGATCACCACGCCGTCGAGCCGGGGCTGGGACTCGTACCAGTAGGGGTAGGAGGAGAAGCCGAGCACCAGGTCGCCGGGCTGGGCGAGGTAGAGGTTGAGCGTCTCGGGCCCGCCCTTGCGCAGCGACGTCTTCATGGCGCGCTCGTGCGCGATCGGCGCGGTGAACCAGGCGGCGTCGCGGGTGACGGCGATGCCGTCGAGGCGGAAGCTGACGCCGGTGTCGGCCCCGCCGAGCCGGCCCGCGTAGGCGTCGTTGAGCGTGGCGATCTGCGCCTTGACCGCCTTGGTGGTGGCCTTGGCGGCGCCGTCGGTGATGACGTGCACCCAGGTCGGCACCGTGATCCGGGCGGGCGTCCTGACGCCGCGCAGGCGCTGGGCGAGCTCGGCGGTGACCGCCGCCACGTCACCCGGTTTGGGCGCGCGCGGCTCGGGCGAGCGCGGATGACCGGCCGCGCGCAGGCAGCTCGACGCCGCCGCCGGCGAGACCGGCGGCGTGAACCCGGCCGCGAGCACGCAGACGATCAGGACGGCGGCGCGCCGGGTCATGTGATCTCCCGTTACGGTAGGGGGCGGTCCGGATACGAACCGTAGCCCTCCCGTGGGCGATCACCGGTCAGCAACACTCACTGCTTGTCGTCACCCTCGCCGCCACCGGACGGCAGGCCCTCGTAGATCTCCTTGCACTCCGGGCAGACCGGATATTTCTTGGGATCGCGGCTGGGCACCCAGATCTTGCCGCACAGCGCGCGGATCGGCGTGCCCGTCACCATGGATTCGGTGATCTTGTGCTTGTCGGCGTAGTGGGCGAACCGCTCGTGGTCGCCGTCGCCGTGCGAGGTCTGCGGACGGGTGTCCTGCTCTGGAAGGATCTTCGTGCTCACCCCATCGAGTCTATTCCCGCCGCCGACCGCTCCCGCTCGCGAACAGCGATACGGCTCCCGTCCCCGGGGGGAAGGGAGCCGTACGGGAGAGAGCGTCAGCCGACGTGGACCGGCGCGCCCTCGGTCTTGCGGCCGGCCTTGACGAACAGGGCCAGGACCGCGGTGAGCAGCGCGATGCCGGTGCTGACCAGGAAGGCCAGGTGCATGCCGTCCATGAACGCGCTGTTCACGGCCGGGCCCACGACCTGCACGAGCTGCTCGGGCGTGCCCGCCGGCAGGCCGCCGAACGCGGCAGCCTTCTCCAGCAGCCCCAGTTGGTCCGGTGGGATGCTCGCGGCGGCCGGGCCGAGGTAGCCGGGCAGCTTGTCGGAGATCTCACCGGCCATGACGGCGCCCAGGATCGCGGTGCCGAGCGCGCCGCCGACCTGCATGGCCGACTGCTGCAGGCCGCCCGCGACGCCGCTGAGCTCGACGGGCGCGTTGCCCACGATGACCTCGGTGGCGCCGACGAAGACCGGCGAGAGGCCGAAGGCCAGCACCACGAACGGGATCGCGCTCTCCAGGAACGAGGCGTCCATGCTGAGGCGGGACATCAGGAACATCGCGCCGGCGGTGACCACCAGGCCGGACGCCATCGTGATCTTCGGTCCGAGCTTGCCGATCATCATGCCGGCCAGCGGCGAGGCGACGATCATGCCGGCGCTCATCGGCAGCATGCGCAGGCCGGCGTCCAGCGGGCTCAGGCCGTGCACGCCCTGGAAGAAGAAGCCCAGGAAGAACATCGCGCCGAACATCGCGAACGCGACCATCATCATCAGCACGGTGCCGATGGAGATCGAGGCGTTGGTGAACAGCGACAGCGGCACCAGCGGCTGCCGGGCCCGGCTCTGCCAGAAGATGAACGCGGCGATCAGCACCGCGAACGCGCCCATGAAGCCCAGCGTCGTGGAGTCGCCCCAGCCCCACTCGGGCGCCTTGATGATGGTCCACACGAGCGCGAACATCGCGCCCGACAGCAGCACCACGCCGCCCCAGTCGATGCGGTTGAGCACCTTGACCGGGCTCTCCTTGATCAGGAAGATGCCCATGACGAGGGCGATGACGCCCACCGGGGCGTTGATGAAGAAGACCGACTCCCAGCCCTGGTCCTGGACCAGCAGGCCGCCCACGATCGGGCCGGCGGCGCTGGACAGGCCGATGATCGCGCCCCACGCGCCCATCGCCTGGTTGAGCTTCTCGCCGGGGAAGGCGTTGCGCAGCAGCGCCAGCGCGGCCGGCTGCAGCAGCGCGCCGAACAGGCCCTGCAGCACGCGCAGCCCGATGAGCGCGCCGACCGGGGTGACGCCGGGCACGATGTCGGCGAGCTGCTGGCTGAGGCCGATGCCCACGGAGGTGATCGCGAAGCCGGCGACGCCGATGAGGAACACGCGCTTGTGGCCGAACAGGTCACCCAGCTTGCCCGCGGTGATCAGGAAGACCGCCAGCGCGAGCAGGTAGCCGCTCGTCACCCACTGCAGGTCGGCGAGCGAGGCGCCCAGATCGGACTGGATCACCGGGTTGGCGATGCCGACCACGGTGCCGTCGAGCATCACCATGATGACGCCGAGGCTGACCGCGAGCAGCACCAGCCACGGATTGGCGGCCTTCTCCCCCGGTGGTGGCGCCTCTACCACCTTCGTCTGTGCCATGAAGTCCCCCTAAACACATCCCGCCCCACACCGGGGCGTACGTCTCATAAGCCCGGGTAATCTACGTCAGAGTCTGCCAGATGACAAATGAGTTTTATTCGTCGCATCCTGACTTGTGTCATACTGTGACAGGAAGGTTTCAAGGGAGTGACGCCGGTGGGTCTGCGGGAACGCAAGAAGGAGAAGACGCGGCTCGCGCTGCTCGACGCCGCGTTGGACCTGTTCCTCGAACAAGGGTACGACTCGACCACCGTGGAGCAGATCGCGGGGGCGGTCGACGTCTCCTCCCGCACCTTCTTCCGCTACTTCACCAGCAAGGACCACCTGCTGCTCTGGTATCACGACCAGGGCGAGGAGACGATGCTGGAGACGCTGGCCGCCAGGCCGCCCGACGAGCCGCCGTTCGCCGCGATGACCCACGCCGTGCGCGCGGTGCTGCGCGAGATGGAGCAGTCGACGACCGCCGACACCGAGAGGTTCCTCAAACTGCGGCGCGTCCTCGACGACAACCCGCACCTCGTCGCCTTCACGATCGCCCGGGGCATGGAGAGCGAGCTCCGCCTGGCCGAGGCGGTCGCCGCCCGGATGGGCGTCACCCTCGACTCCGGCCCGCTCCCGGCGCTGGTCGTGGCGTTCGCGATGTCGCCCATGCGTGTCGACTACGGCTGCGCGTCGGACGTGCTCGACCTCAAGCTCATGGTGCGCCGCGTCGAACAGACCCTCCAGGTCGTGGAACGCTCGCTGCGGCCCGGCTGGGACACCTAGCTCATCGGACTAGTTCATCGGACTAGTTCATCGTCGGGTCGTCCGGGCACGTGGCGACGAAGGCCAGCTCGCCCGGCTGCCGCCGCAGCACATGACGCCAGAGCGAGCCCGGGTCGGTGTGGAAGGTGTCGCCCGCCTCGGAGTCGACGACGTACCAGGCGCCCTCGGCGATCTCGCTCTCGAGCTGCCCCGACGTCCAGCCCGCGTAACCGGCGAAGATCCGCATCTGGGCGATCTCGCCCTGGAGGATCTCCGGCGGCGCGTCCAGGTCGACCGTGCCCAGCCGTGACACCGCCGGCGTGCCCGCGTGGAGGCGGCGCCAGCCCAGCGGCTCCTCCCCGCTCGGCACCGCCGCGAGCGCCAGCGCGCTGTCGGTCTGCACCGGGCCGCCCTCGAACAGCACCGGCGGGCCGGTCACCAGCGGGTCCCACACGGGCAGGACCTGCGTCACCGAGATCTCGCTCGGCCTGTTGAGAACCACCCCGAGGGTGCCGCCGTCGAGGTCGTGTTCGAGGATCAGCACGACGCTACGCCGGAAGTTGGGGTCGTCGAGGAGCGGCGTCGCCACCAACAAACCGCCGACGTAGATCGCCTCCGCCATACCTCCATCATGAGGGGTCAACCGGCCTTCCCGCTCCCCCGGACCGACGATGTTACCTTTCGTAGTCATATGGGCACGGTAGGTACCAAAGTTCGCGAACTCGGGAGGGTCACATGCGCCGTCTCGCCCTGGCAGGTCTGGGACTGCTCCTGGGTCTCATCCTCTTCCCTCCCGCGGCGGCGCCCGCCTGGCCCAAGCCCGACACCGGCGACCCCTTCACGATGAGCGTCGACCGCATCGGCTGCCGGGCCGGCACCGTACGCGTGACGCTGCGCAACCAGACCCGCCAGCTCGCCCGGTTCGACCTGCGCGCCGACTCCGCGACCGTGGCGACGGGCTCCATCCCCGCGCGCAAGGCGATCACCCGGCACGTGCGGATCCGGCACGGCGGCAGCGTCGAGATCGAGGCGTACTCGGTCAGCGAGAGCCACCCCGACACCCTGATCGACTCCACGCGGGTGCGCAACGACTGCCCCGGCGGCCGGCGTCACCTGCCCTTCACGGGGCCTCCGGTGGACCTGATGGGCAAGCTCGCCACCGCCGGCGGCATGGTGCTCACCGGCGGGATCATCTGGTGGTACGGGTCACTGTGGCCCCGGTCGCGGCGGGACCCGTACTGACGCCGGGCACGGCGGGATCCGCACCGAGGCCGGGCACGGCCGGATCCGCAGCGACGCCCGCTGCGGCGTGGCCGGTGACGAAGGCGCCGGCCCGGGCCGCGATCAGGGCGACGGTCACGGCGCGCACCGCGGCCTCGCGGTCGACCGGCTCGCGCGTCACCACCAGGCGGTAGTAGAGCGGCGCGGAGACGGCCTTGATGAGCTCCTGACCGTCGGTGCCGGGCGGCAGGTCGCCGCGGGCGATCGCCTGGTCGGCCACCGTCGCCCACTCCGCGATGCGGCGGCCGTAGAAGGCGCGCAGCGCCGCGGCGGCGCCCTCGTCACAGGTGGCGGCCGCGATCACGGCCTGGAAGGTCGCGCCGAGGCGCGGGTCGTTGACGGCCTCCATCACGCTGATCGCGTTGGCCTCCAGATCGCCCTGGATGCTGCCCGTGTCGGGCGGCGGCGAGGACTGGGCGGCCAGCTCGGTCATGAGCTCCGTGACCAGCCCGGCCGTGGTGCCCCAGCGGCGGTAGATAGTGGTCTTTCCGATGCCTGCCCTGGTGGCCACCTGCTCCATGTTGAGGCCGTGGAAGCCGCGTTCGACCAGCTCGTCCTGGGTTGCCTGCAACACTGCCGCGCGCACCTTCGCCGTACGGCCGCCAGGACGGACCGTTCCCGCCAAACGGGACCCTTGTTCCATTAATTCTCCTCATGTGTTAAGGTCACGCCATCCTAATGGAACAGATTACCCGTTAAGGGGGATGACGTGACTGTGCTCGATGAGCGGGTGACCGATCGGATGAGCTCCCGGCAGCGCTTGGTCCTCGTGCTGCTGCTGGGCTCCCAGTTCATGCTCGCTGTTGACTTCTCCATTCTGAACGTGGCGCTCCCGGTGATCGGCGCCGGACTCGGGTTCGGCCTCGCCGACCTGCAGTGGGTGGCCACCACGTTCGCGCTGGCCGCCGCCGGGTTCACGCTGCTGTTCGGGCGGATCGCCGACCTGTTCGGACGCCGCCGCCTCTTCCTGGCCGGGATGGCGCTGCTCGGCCTGTCGTCGCTGGCCGGCGGGCTCGCCACCTCGCCCGGCATGCTGCTCGCCGCCCGCGTCGCCCAGGGGCTCGCCACCGCCGTGGTCACGCCCGCCGGGCTGTCGCTGCTCACCACGTCCTTCCCCGAAGGGCCGCTGCGCGCCAGGGCGCTCGGGCTGAACGGCGCGCTGATGTCGGCCGGGTTCACCTCCGGCGCGATCCTCGGCGGCCTGCTGACCGAGCTGCTGAGCTGGCGCTGGGCGTTCTACGTCAACGTGCCCGTCGCCCTGGCCGTCCTGGTGGCCGCGCCCGTCGTGCTGGCCGAGAGCCGGCCCGACCGCCGCCCCCGCATGGACGTGCTCGGCGCCGTCACGGTGACCGGCGGCCTGCTCGCCCTCGTCTACGGCCTCACCCGCGCCGGCGAGCACGGCTTCGCCGACCCGGTCGCGCTCGCCGGGCTGGCCGCCGGAGCGGTGCTGCTCGTCGCCTTCTGGTTCGCCGAGAAGCGCGCCGTCGCGCCCCTCGTGCCGGTCGCCGTCCTGGCCCGCCCCAGCATCAAATGGGGCAACCTGGCCGGCCTGCTCGCCTTCGCCACCGAGACCTCGCTCGTCTTCCTCATGACGCTCTACCTGCAGAAGGTGCTCGGCTACTCGGCGCTGGCCACCGGCTTGGCGTTCGGCGTGCTCGGGCTCGGCACCGTCGTCGGCGGCGTGCTCGCCCCGCGCGTGCTGGCCCGCGTCGGGCTCCGCAAGGCGCTGGCCACCGGCTTCGCCCTCCAGGCCGCGGCCACCGCGTCGCTCGCCCTGCTCGGCACCGCGCCCGGCTGGATCTGGCTGCTGCTGGCCGCCACCTTCGCCGGCGGGATCGGCAACATGGTGGCGATCGTGGCCTTCATGGTCACCGCCACCTCCGGACTGCCCGACTCCGAGCAGGGCCTGGCCACCGGCCTCGCCACCATGACCCAGCAGGTCGGCATCACCATGGGCATCCCGGTCATGAGCGCCGTGGTCACCGCCGCCATGGGCAGCGTGCTCCAGGGCGTGATCGTCGCCGTGCTGGTCAACGCCGCCCTCGCCCTGGCGGGCGCGTTCATCCGCGTGGCCCGCTGACATCCCCATCACGGGCTCTCCCCCGCTTCCGACGCGGCCCGCCAACCCCGCGACCGGCCCTCGTCACGACATCTCCCCGGTACGGACTCCGTACCGGGGAGAACGCGTCGGCGGCGAGGGCCGCCGCTGCGGTCACGCCTCGGTGAAGCCCCGGGCACGGCCGCCGGCGGACTCGCGGACGGCGGCGGCCACGGCGCTCGCCACGTCCGGGTGGAAGACGCTCGGGATGATGTAGTTGGGGCCCAGCTCCTCGGGCGTGACCACGGCGGCCAGCGCGCCGGCGGCGGCCAGCAGCATCTCCGAGGTCACCTCGGTCGCCTGCGCGTCGAGCAGCCCCCGGAAGACGCCCGGGAAGGCCAGCACGTTGTTGATCTGGTTGGGGTAGTCGGAGCGCCCCGTGGCCACCACCGCGGCGTGCTCGCGGGCGTCGTCGGGAGAGACCTCCGGCTCCGGGTTGGCCAGCGCGAACACCACGGCGCCCGGCGCCATCGTGGCGATGTCGTCACCGGTCAGGATGCCCGGCGCGGACACCCCCACGAACACGTCGGCGCCCTTGACCGCCCCGCGCAGGTCGCCCGAGTAGCCCTCGGCGTTGGTGTGGTCGGCGATCCAGCGCAGCGAGTCGTCGAGGTCGTCGCGGCCCTGGTGGACGGCGCCGAGATAGTCGCAGACGATCACGTTGCGGGCGCCCGAGGCCAGCAGCAGCCGCAGCACGGCGTTGCCCGCCGCGCCCGCGCCCGCCATCGTGATGCGCACGTCCTCGATCCGCTTGTCGACCACGCGCAGCGCGTTGGTCAGCGCGGCGAGCACGCAGATCGCGGTGCCGTGCTGGTCGTCGTGGAAGACCGGGATGTCGAGCAGCTCGCGCAGCCGCCGCTCCACCTCGAAGCAGCGCGGCGCGCCGATGTCCTCGAGGTTGATGCCGCCGAAGCCCGGCGCGATGAGCTGCACCGCGCGGACGATCTCGTCGACGTCCTGGGTGTCAAGGCAGATCGGCCAGGCGTCGATCCCGGCGAACCGCTTGAACAGCGCCGCCTTGCCCTCCATCACGGGCAGCGCGGCCTCCGGCCCGATGTTGCCCAGCCCCAGCACGGCCGAGCCGTCGGTGACGACGGCGACCGTGTTGCGCTTGATGGTCAGGCGGCGGGCGTCCTCCTTGTTGCGGGCGATCGCCATCGACACCCGGGCCACGCCCGGCGTGTAGGCCATGGAGAGCTCGTCGCGGTTGCGCAGCGGCACCTTCGACTTCATCTCGATCTTGCCGCCGAGGTGCATGAGGAACGTGCGGTCGGAGACCTTGTGGATGACGACGCCCTCGACCGCTTCGAGCTGGTCGACGATCGCCTGGGCGTGGTCGGTGTCGCGCGCCGCGCACGTGACGTCGATGCGGAGCTTCTCGTGGCCCGCGTTGGTGACGTCGAGGGCGGTGACCACCCCGCCGGCCGACTCTACGGCATGGGTGAGCTGGCTGACGGCCTTGCCGCCGGCCGGCACCTCGAGCCGCACGGTGATGGAGTACGACACACTCGGGACGGTCGCCACGTCAATCGCTCCTTCGCGCCTGACCAAGAAGTCCTCCCATGGTAGGGGGCAACTGGTCAAGCGAGCGCCGTCGCGGCTGTCACGATCAGGTCGACACAGGCCGCCACCGGGATCGCCGTGCTGTCGACGACCAGGTGGTAGAGCCGGGGGTCGGCGGGGTCGGCACGATAGAAGTGGCGCACGTAGGCGGTGCGGGCCCGGTCGTTGTCCTCGATGATCCGGCGCGCCTCGCGCTCGGTCAGCTCGCCGAGCGTGGCGGTCTGCCGGACGCGGCGCTCGATCGGGCCGTCGAGCCGCACGTGCAGCGCGCCCGGATGCTCGGCCAGCACCACCGCCCCGGCCCGGCCCAGGAAGACGCCGCCCTGGTCGCGGGCGGTCTCGGTGAGCACCCGCTCGGTGTGGCGGACGAACTCCTCCGGCGCGTGCGGCAGCACCCCGGGCACGTACATGTCGACGCCGCCGAACGTGACCGTCGGCAGCCGCATCGCGCCCGACAGCAGCCTGCCCAGGCCGCGCTCGGCCCGGTCGTCATGGGCGAGCGCCTCCTCCAGCGTGCAGCCCAGCTCCTGGGCCACGGCGCCGGGGATCGCGCGGTCGACGAAGGGCACGCCCAGCCGCTCGGCCACGGCCGGGCCGATGTGGCTGCCGGCCGTGCCGTAGGTCGCGGAGAGCGTGACTACACGCATACCTCCAGGTTAGAACAGAGCGCTCGACAAAGCTCTACGCGCCTTCGCCAAAGACGGATCCTCGGCCGGCAGCGCGTCGAACAGGCCCAGCAGATGCCGCCTGGCCTTGTCGCGCTCGTCGCCGGACGTGCGCTTGACCACCGCGATGATCCGGTTGAACGCCTCGTCGACCGAGCCCGACAGCATCTCCAGGTCGGCCGCCAGGAGCTGGGCGTCGATGTCGGCCGGGTCGTCCAGCCTGCGCTGCACCTCGGCCGGGTCGGCGTCGGCCGTCCGCTTGATCAGGCTGACGCCCGCCAGGCCCATCCTGGCGTCCTCGTTGCCGGGGGCGCGGGCCAGCAGCCGCTCGTAGGCCGCCGCGGCGGCGTCGAGGTCGCCCTGGTCGATGGCCTGCTCGGCGGCCACCAGGTCGGGGTCGGCCGGGGGCGCCTGCGGCGCCTCCTCACCCGGCTCCGCCGCCGGCGGCCGGGCGCCCGGGTTGGCCTGGTAGAACTGCTCGACCGCGCCCATCAGCTCGTCGAGCCAGCGCTGCACCTCCTGCTCGGGCAGCACCTGCTGGAAGCCGGTCACGGCCTGCCCCTGGAAGATCGCCAGCACCGTCGGCACCGCCTGCACGCGCAGCGCCTGCGCGATCTGCGGGCTGGCGTCGACGTTGACCCGGGCCAGGACCACCTTGCCGCCGGCGTCGCCGACCACCTTCTCCAGCACGGGGCTGAGCTGGGCGCTGCCGGGCGCCCGCGGCGACCACAGGTCGAGGACGACCGGCGTGGTCATCGAGCGGTCGATGACGTCGCTCGTGAACGTCTCCTCGGTCACGTCCACGACCGAGGCCGGCGAGGCCCCCTGGGGACCCGCCGCCTCCCGCCGGGCCTGCGATTCCAGGGCTTGCTTGCGCGCGCCCAGATCCACGGCTCCGTAGAGCGATCCGGGCCTAGAGAAGTCCGCCATGCTCCTCATCTTGCCGCATGTCCGGCCCGGAGAAGTCACCCGCCGCCACCCGCAGCGTGCGCAGCTGCTCGAACATCTGCCGCAGTTCGGTCTCGCCGTACATGCCCAGGCCGAAGTCGGCGCCCATGAGCTCGGCGGTGGCGCGCCGCACGACGTCACGGCCCGCCTCGGTGATCTCGGCGAGCACACCACGGCCGTCCCGCGGATTGGGCATGCGGCGGACCAGGCCGGACCTTTCGAGCCTGTCAACCGTGTTCGTGACGCTGGTCGGGTGGACCATGAGCCGCTCCCCGATTTTCCAAAGCGGCAGCGCCCCGGTCCGGCTGAAGGTCAAGAGAACCAGAGCCTCGTACCTGGCGAAGGTCAAGTCGTACGGCTTCAGGAGCGAGTCAAGTTGCGACAGCAGGATCTGATGCGCTCTCATGATCGACGTGACGGCGGCCATGGCGGAAGAGGGACCGAAGTGAGCGCGCCAGGACTCCGCGGCACGGTCGATGGGATCGAACGGCAGGTTGAGGGGCTTGGGCTGCGACACAGCGCTACGGTAGCGCGCTGCTCGTCCAGGTTCGTGCGCTTACGGAGCGCGATCGGATTCTTCGCTTGGCCAAGAATCCGGGCGGCAATCATCACGCTCAGTTATGGTTCTCGCATCGAATGGTGACGGGGAAGCCAAGTCCATCAGCCGTGGGGACGGCCGGGCTGACCGCTTTCGCCGCGCCTACGGGGCACGGGGGGTGCTTTGATGAACTTCAACGGGGACAAGGGTGCGTGAGCACGGGGGCGTTTCACGGGAGGAGCTGAGACAGAGCGCGGCCGTCACGGTGGCCGTGCTCCTCGCTCTCGGCCTGGTCGCGGCGTGGAGCGTCCTGATCCCTGGCGTCGACGCCTGGGAGAACATCGTGGCGGCGGTCATCGGATCGCTCCGGCTGACCGGGCCCGTCGCCGCCGCGTTCGCCGCCTGGGTGGCGCTGCGCAAGCGCCGGGCGTCACGCGGCCTGCAGCTGACGACCTGGCGAGCCCTGCGGGCGCCGCTGGCCATCCTGGTGGTGGTGCTGGGCTCGTTCGCCGCGACCGTGCTGGTGCTGGCCGTCAAGACGGTGCTGACCGAGCAGTCGGGGCGGCTGAGCCTGTCGGGCCTCGGCATGGGCATGGCGGGGCTGGCGCTCTACTCGGTGATCGGGTGGGTGGCCGGCTGGGTGCTGCCGTACGCGGTCACGCCGCCGATCGCCGGCCTGGCCTGCTACGGGCTGTTCACCTGGCTGGCCGACGGCGAGGGCTGGGCCGACCGCCTGGCGCCGGGCACGGGCGAGCCGTACGACCTGTTCCAGGGGCTCAGCGGGACGATCTTCCTCAACCAGATCATCTGGCTGCTGGGCGTCACCTGCGCGCTGCTGCTGGGCTGGGCGGCGCTGGTGACCCGGCAGGCGCTGGTGCTGGCGTTCGCGCTGCTCGCGGTGCTGCTCGCGGGCACCGGCGTCGCGCGGGTGCTGGCCGAGCCGAAGCCCGCCGCGGCTCAGGAGATCGCCTACAGCTGCCAGGAGTGGCCGATCACGGTCTGCGTCCATCCCGGCATGCGCGCCGGGCTGACCGAGCTGGGGGCGGCGTTCACCGAGATCGCCTCCCGCCTGGCCGAGACGCCGGCCGCGTTCACCCGCGTCGAGCAGCGTCCGCTGGACGACCCGCTCACGCCGTCGTCCGGGCTGGCGCCGATCCACCTGCCCGACCTGTCGGCCGGTTTCGCCGACGAGGCCGCGCGCGAATACCTCGACGCGCTGGCCGCCCGCTGCCACGGCCGGCCCGCCGACGGCTACCGGGAGATCGTGATGGCGTGGCTGCGCGGCGAGCCGCTGCCCGGCGGCCCGCTGCTGGAGCACGAGTACGCCGCCGCCTGGTTCTCCGGGCTCAACGAGCACCAGCGCCGCGAGTGGCTGCGGATGTTCTTCAGCGACTTCCAGACCTGCAAGCTGTCGACCACCCACTTCGGCGGCGGCCCGGCCGGCACGTCCGTCCAGGTGGCCACCCCGGTCGCCACCGAGCCCGACACCGCGAGCAGCCCCCAGGTCTACCCGGTCTACCCCGACCCGAGCGCCTCTCCCGGCTGGGGACCGAAGATGTCACCCCACGGGTGGCACTGATGATCTCTCCTCGGGTAGTCAAGCAGCATGACGACATCCCGTACGGCGCCGCCCGCGCCAACCCCCCGGCGGCGCCGCAGGTGGCGATATCTGGCCGGGCTGCTGGTCCTGGCGGTCCTGCTCGTGGTGGCCGGCCGCGTGGCCTGGACCTGGCTCAACCCGCTCGGCGAGCGTGCGATCGACCGCTCCGGACCGGCCCTGCTCCAGTCCATCAAGGACATGAGCCGGTACGAGGCCGCGACCGGCTCCTTCCAGGTCGTGGTGGACCTGGAGAAGGACGCCAACTTCCTCCCGGACGCCGTCAAGGGCAGCCGCACGCTGTTCGTGGGGGCGGGCAGCGTCGACGCCTACGTGGACTTCTCCACTCTGGCCAAGGACGCCATCACCGTGTCGGAGGACCGCACCCGGGCTGACGTGCGCCTGCCGCGCGCCCAGCTGGAGAAGCCCAACCTGGACAACACCCGCTCCTACGTCTTCGCCCAGCAGCGCGGGCTGATCGACCGGGTCCAGGACTTCCTGTCGTCCTCCCCCGGCGACCAGCGGGAGCTGTACGTGCTCGCGGAGAAGAAGATCGCCGAGGCGGCCGTGGCCAGCGACCTGCGCAGCCGCGCCGACGCCAACACCCGCGCCATGCTGGAGGGCCTGCTCAGGTCACTGGGCTTCACCAAGGTCACCGTCAGCTACGCCGGGGAGCCTTAGGCCGTGCCCGCCGTGCCCGGCGCCTTCCTAAGTACCCTCTAGGCCCCCGGACCGGGGCAGATAAGGCATCCGCCCGATGTGTCGCCCGGGGCCTTAGGACCATTCTTGAGAGTGCAGGGAAACACCAACCAAGGAGCACTCTCCATGAACGCCGAGTTCGAATACGTAGTCATGCAGAACCACGCGCGTGAGCTGCGCGAGGCCGCCGCCGAGCACCGCAGGGTCCGGCAGGCCGTCAAGGAGCAGCGCGGCGAGGGCCGCCACCGCTCCGTCTTCGCCCGCCTGCTCTCGTCATGACCGCCCCAAGAACGCCCGGCCGCAACCTCCCTCGCGGCCGGGCGCATCAACCGCCCTGAACCCGCGCCCCGCTCTCCTGGGTTGGAGAGCGGGGCGCCCCTTTTTCTCACGACTTACAGGGATGCCCCGCTACTCGGACACGTCCTGTGCGGGCACGTTGATGATCAGCGCGTCGCCCTGACCGCCGCCGCCGCACAGCCCGGCCGCGCCGAGACCGCCGCCCCGCCGCCTCAGCTCGTGGGCCAGCGTCAGCACCAGGCGGGCCCCCGACGCCCCGATGGGGTGACCGAGCGCGATCGCGCCGCCGTTGACGTTGACGATCTCCCTCGGCACGCCGAGCTCCTTCGCCGACTGGATGACCACGCTGGCGAACGCCTCGTTGATCTCCACCAGCGACAGGTCGCCGGGCGTGAGGCCCTGCTTGGAGAGGGCGTGCTTGATGGCGTTGGCCGGCTGCGACTGCAGGGAGGCGTCCGGCCCGGCGACGTTGCCGTGCCTGCCGATCTCCGCCAGCCACGGCAGCCCCAGCTCCTCGGCCTTGGCCTTGGACATCACGACCACCGCGCACGCCCCGTCGGAGATCTGCGACGCCGACCCGGCGGTGATCGTCCCGTCGGCCGCGAACGCCGGCCGCAGCCGCGCGAGCGCCTCGACCGAGGTGTCGCCACGCACGCCCTCGTCGTCCTTCACCACGATCGGCTCGCCCCGCCGCTGCGGGATCTCCACCGGCACGATCTCCGACTCGAACGCGCCGTTCTTGGCGGCCGCGGCGGCGAGCTGGTGCGAACGGGCCGACACCTCGTCCTGCTCCTCACGGCCGATGCCGAGCCTGGCGTTGTGCCGCTCGGTCGACTCCCCCATGGCGCACTGGTCGAAGGCGCAGAACAGCCCGTCGTGCGCCATCGAGTCGACGACCTGCGAACCCCCGTACTTGACGCCCTTGCGCAGGCCCGGCAGCAGGTGCGGCGCGTTGGTCATCGACTCCATGCCACCGGCCACGACCACGTCGAACTCACCGGCGCGGATCAGCTGGTCGGCCAGCGCGATGGCGTCCAGCCCCGACAGGCACACCTTGTTGATCGTGATGGACGGCACGGTCATCGGGATGCCCGCCTTGACCGCCGCCTGGCGTGACGGGATCTGCCCCGCCCCCGCCTGGAGCACCTGCCCCATGATCACGTACTCCACGTCCTCCGGCGACACCCCGGCGCGCTCCAGGGCCGCCTTGATGGCGATCCCCCCGAGCTCCACGGCCGACAGCCCGGACAGGGCGCCTAGCAGCTTGCCGATAGGGGTGCGAGCTCCGGCGACGATGACGGAACCAGACATGGCGGGCCTCCTGTGCGCACGGTGGATTCTTTGACACGATACCCACGCATCGCCGGGTGTCCGCTATGGAGGTTGGCCACACATGTTCATGCGTATCGACCACATCGGGATCGCCTGTCACGACCTCGAGGAGAAGATCCGGCTGTTCGCCGAGACGTTCGAGCTGACCGTCGTGGCGCGTGAGGTCAACGAGGAGCAGGGCGTCAAGGAGGCCATGCTGCACGTCGCCGACGGCGAGGGCGGGGGCTCCTACATCCAGCTACTGGAGCCGCTCTCGCCCGATTCGCCGGTCGGGAAATTCCTGGCCAAGCGGGGTGAGGGAGTGCACCACGTGGCGTTCGGGGTTCCGGACGTCGCCGAGGCGATGGGTAAGATCGGTAACAGGGGCGTCCGGTTGCTCGACGAGCGTCCCAGGCACGGCTCGATGGGGTCGCAGATCGCGTTCCTGCACCCCAAGGATGTTGGAGGAATGCTCACGGAGTTGGTTCAGGCGACTAGGCCCTAGCTAACGCAAAAATCGTTCATTTGTAACTAGTCACGCAGAAACCTGGACGGGGCTTCGCACGCGGCAAGTGCGGAGTACGCTGGCTTTCCACCGGACGAGGAGCCTGCCGCGAGGCACAGGCTCCTGGCTCGGGTGCCCCGAACCCCCCGTCCGGCCCGTGTAGCCGTCTCGACAACCCAGGATCGAGCCTCCATGCAGTCCGACATCGACGCCCAGCTCAACAACTTCTTCGAGGATGCCCCAGCCCGCGAGTTCGACGTCGTGCTCCGCGGTTATGACCGGCACCAGGTGCACGATCACCTGAAGCAGCTCGACGCCGAGTTGCGGCAGGCCCGCGAGCAGGTCTCCGGCCTGCAGCGCGATCTGTCCGACTCCCAGCGCCAGCTCCAGGAGCAGGAGCGTCCCACCTACTCCGGTCTGGGCGCGCGCATCGAGCAGCTCTTGCGGCTGGCCGAGGAGCAGGCCACCGAGCTCGTGCAGGCGGCCAGGGCGGAGGCCAACGAGATCAAGGCCGCCGCCAAGGTGGAGGCCGCCGATCTGCGGGCCGCCGCCGAGGCCGAGGCGGCCGACAAGCGGGCGCAGGCCACTCGCGAGAGCGAGGAGATGCGCACCAGCGCCGAGCGGGATGCCGAGGAGATCCGTTCGACGGCCCGCCGGGAGGCCGACGAGCTGACCGCCACGACGGAGCGGGAGGTCGCCAAGCTGCGCGCGACCGCCGACCACGAGGTGGCGGAGAAGCGTGCCGACGCCGAGCGCGAGATCGCCAAGCTGCGCACGACCACGGAGCGGGAGGTCGCGCAGCTGCGCGCCTCGACCAAGCGTGAGCGTGACGAGGTGCTGACCACCGCCAAGCGTCAGGCCGACGAGATGCGCGCGCAGGCACAGCGCGTGCTGGAGGAGTCGGAGGCCAAGCGGGCGCAGGACGAGGCGGAGTTCGAGATCCAGCTGGCGTCGCGCCGCGAGGAGGCGGAGCGCCAGGAGGCCGAGCGCCACGCCACCACGCAGGCGGCGACGCAGAAGCTGGTCGCGGAGGCCGAGCAGCGCGCCGCGACGGCGGAGTCCCGGGCCACGAAGGCGACGCAGCAGGCCGACCAGACCCGCCGCGAGGCCGATCTGCACGCCAAGCAGCTGGTCGCCAACGCCCGTAAGAGCTCGGAGCAGATCGTCGCCGAGGCCAAGAGCAGCGCCGAGACGATCGTCACCGAGGCCAAGAACGAGGCCGAGCGCACCCGCACGTCGATGCAGCGTCAGGTCGACGAGCTGACCCGGCAGCGTGACAGCATCACCAGCCACCTGGCCCAGCTGCGTCAGCTCCTGGGCGGCGCGGCCCTGCCGGGCCTGGAGCCGGAGCCCGCGGTCACCGCGGCCCCGCCGAAGCCGGCGATCGCCGCTCCGGCGCCCGACCCGGTCGAGGAGCGTCCGGCCCCGGCTCCGGCCACGGCCAAGGCGGAGACCAAGTCCGAGGACGACGCCGAGTGGTGGCAGGAGTAGCCACGACGAGCTGACATGGGCGACATGCACGGGGGCTGATCTGGCAGCCGGAGAGAGCCTGGCGACCGCGAAGGTCGCTAGGCTCTCTTTCTGTTCACGCCCCCGCCTCCGCAGGAGCCCGCCCGGTGACGACTGACGTCGAGTCCCCGAAGCCCGCCGCCGACGACAGCCCGCCGGCGCCGCCACCGCCGCCGTACGGGCTGCCGGGCAAGCCGCTGGCCCGGGGGCCGTTCCTGTTCGGGCTGGTGGGCGGGCTGGGGGTGCTGACGGCGATCGGGCTGGCGCAGATGGTCGTCAGCTCGCTGAGCACGATCATCCTGGTGATCGTGGCGATGTTCCTCGCGGTGGGGCTCAACCCGGCGGTGGAGGCGTTGCAGCGGCGCGGGATGGCCAGGCGGTGGGCGATCTCGATCGTGTTCGCGGCGGTGATCGTGGCGTTCACGCTGTTCGGGCTGGCGGTGGTGCCGCCGGTCAGCCAGCAGTTGTCCGATTTCGTCCAGGCGGTGCCGGGGTATGTCGCCGAGTTGCGGGCGCATCCGACGGTGCGGGCGCTGGAGGCCGACTATCAGATCCTGCAGCAGCTCGCCTCGTTCGTGACGGGCACGCTGGCGGCGTCGCTGGCGAGCGGGGTCGTGGGCGCGGGGCTGGTGGTGCTCGACGGGCTGTTCACGACGGTGACGCTGCTGGTGCTCATGCTCTACTTCCTGGGCTCGCTGCACACGATCAAGGCGTATCTGCTCAAGCTGGTGCCGGCGTCGCGGCGGGAGCGCACGAGCGCGATCAGCGAGCAGATTCTCGCGGGGATCGGCGGTTACGTGGCGGGCAACGTGCTCATCTCGGTGATCGCGGGCGTGGTCACGTGGATCTTCCTGTCGATCGCCGGGGTCGAGTACGCGCTGGCGCTGTCGTTGATCGTGGCGCTGACCGACCTGATCCCGCTGGTGGGCGCCACGATCGGGGCCGTGGTGGTGACGAGCGTGGCGCTGCTCGGCTCGGTGCCCGCCGGCATCGCGTGCGCGATCTTCTTCCTGATCTACCAGCAGGTGGAGAACTATCTGATCTACCCGCGGATCATGAAGCAGTCGGTGAACGTGACGCCGGCGGTGACGGTGATCGCCGCGCTGTTCGGCGGGGCGCTGCTGGGGATCGTGGGCGCGTTGCTGGCGATCCCGGTGGCGGCGGCGATCGCGCTGATCATTCGCGAGGTCGTGATCCCGCGGCAAGCTCGGAGCTGAGGAAGCGCTCGACCGCCGCGTTGAACGCCTCGGGCTGCTCGACGGCGGTCAGGTGGCCGGCCTTGGGGATGACCTCGACGCGGCTGTCGGGCACGGCCCTGGCCATGGCCTCGCCTTCGGGCAGCGGCGCGAGCTCGTCCTCCTCGCCGACGAGCACGAGCGTCGGCACCTTGAGCGCGCCGAGCGTGTCGAAGGAGTCGGGCCGGGCGGCCATCGCCCGCTGGGCCCAGGCGACGGCCTGGGGCGGGGCCGACTGCACGAGGCCCTTGACGCGCCCGAACACCATCGCCCTGCGCTGGCGGGTGGTGGGCCCGATGAGCGTGGGCAGCACGTCGGTGACGAGCACGTCGTTGCCGTCAGCGAGCACGGCCTGGGCGATGCGCTCGCGGTTGTCGCGGGCCGGCTCGGTGTCGGGCCCGGCCTTGGTGCTGGCCAGGATGACGCCGAGCAGCCGGTCGGGGTGGCGGCGGCAGAAGGCCATCGTGACGTAGCCGCCCATCGACAGTCCGCCGACCACGGCCCGGTCGATGCCTTCGGCGTCGAGCACGCGGGCGACGTCGTCGGCCATCACCTCGACCGACGGCTCGTCGTCGCCGAGGCGTGATCCGCCGAAGCCGCGCAGGTCGGGGGTGATGACGCGGCAGGAGCCGGCCAGCCCTTCCCGTTGCGCCAGCCACATGGCCGACGAGAGCGGGAACGCGTGGAGCAGGACGACCGGGAGCCCGGTCCCGGCTGATCTCGTGTAGAGCTGCACTCACACAAGGTAGCCTCGTTCCCCGCGACAATCACTCCGCCCGATAGACCGATATACCGGATTTACCTGACCGGTTTACGCGGCTGTCGCGCCACCGTCGACGAACAGCACCTGTCCGGTCACGTACGCGCTGGCCGGGGCGGCGAGGAAGACGGCGGGCTGGGCCATCTCCTCGGGGGTCCCCCAGCGCCGCATCGGCACGCCCGCCACCGTGGCCTGATTGCTGGTTTCGTCCTCCCACAGGTTGCGGTTGAGGTCGGTGGCGGTCCAGCCGGGGCACAGCGCGTTGACCCGCACCCCGGCCTGCGCCCATTCGAGCGCGAGCGTCTTGGTGAGCGCGACCAGCCCGGCCTTCGCGGCGGCGTACGGGGCCAGGAAGGGGGCGCCGAGCGCGGCGACGGAGGCGACGTTGATGACGGACCCGCTGCCGCGCCCGAGCAGATGGGGCGCGACGGCGTGGCAGACGGCCATGGCGGAGTCGAGGTTGAGCCGCATGATCTTGTCCCAGCCCGACAGCCGCAGGTCCTTGAACTCGACGAGGAAGTTGGAGCCGCCCGCGTTGTTGACCACGACGTCGAGGTGGCCGAGCCCGTCGACGGCCCGGGTGACGGCCTCGGCGGCCGCCTCCCTGCTGGTCAGGTCGGCGGGGATGACGACGGCTCGCCGGCCGTGCGCCTCGACCTCCTTGGCGACCTCGGCCAGCGACTCGGCGTTGCGTGAGACCAGCGCCACGTCCGCGCCCGCCTCGGCGTAGGCGAGCGCGATGGCCTTGCCGATCCCCTTGGACGCCCCGGTGATCAGGGCCTTCTTACCGTCGAGGGCAAACGCGCCCATCGTGCCTCCTCGCTCGGGACCGAACAAGATTCTAGCGCGATCAGACCTCGGTCGGCAGGGGGTACGCCTCCGGCACGACGCGCCGGACGATCTCGTTCAGGACGACGCGCACGTACGGCTCGCCCACCCACAGGTGCTTGGCCCCGTCGACGCCGACGACCTCCGCCTGCGGCACCCGGGCGAAGCGCCGCCTGGCCTCCTCCGGACGCAGGTAGTCGTCGAACTCCGGCACCAGCGCCACCAGCGGCCGGCCGAACGCCGCCCAGGCGTCGAGGTCGTCGTCGGTGGCCCTGTGGAGCGGCGGGGAGAGCAGGATCGCGCCCTCCACCAGCGGGTCGTGCGCCCACTTGAGCGCCAGCTCGCTGCCGAACGACCAGCCGACCACCCACACGCGCGGCAGGTCGTGATACTCGGCGTACTCCAGCGCCGCGGCCACGTCGAACCGCTCGCCCTCGCCGCCGTCGAACGCGCCCTGGGAGGTGCCGCGCTCGGACGAGGTGCCGCGCGTGTTGAAGCGCAGCACCGCCATCCCGGCCAGGGCGGGCAGCCGGTTGGCGGCCTTCTTGTACACGTGGCTGTCCATGAACCCGCCGTGCGTGGGCAGCGGGTGCAACGTCACCAGCGTCGCCACGGGGGGCCGGTCCTCGGGCTGGGCCAGCTCGCCGACCAGGGTCAGGCCGTCGCCGGTGTGCAGCTCGATCGGCTCCCGCCGGGCGGGCAGCACGCTCGCCGCGCGAATCTCCACGTCGTTCCTCTCAGTAGCGGCTGCGGCCGGGGCCGCGGTCACGTCTCTTGCGCCAGCACACCGTGTGCCAGTGGCGGCGCTCCTCGTCGCCGCCCGTCCAGTTGGGCCAGGTCACCAGGTGCGGCTGGCCGGTGCGGATCTCCTGGTCGCAGCCGGGACAGCGGTAGTTCTTGGCCGAGGAGGCGCCGCTGAGCGCGCGCACCTTCCACTCCCCGTCGGGCCACTCCTCCACCCGGTCGGTGGCGCTGGGGAAGGCGATCGGCCGGGTGGACTCCTTGCGGCGGGCGCGGCGCGGGCTCATGGCCGGGGGAAGGCGCGCACGCCGGCGGTGACGAGCTGGTCCAGCAGCGGCGCGGGGGCGTAGGCGGGCTCGCGGTACTCGGCGTAGAGGGCGCGCAGCCCGTCGCGCACCACGGCCAGGCCGATCGTCTCCAGCGTCTCGAACGGCCCCGCCGGGTAGCCGCAGCCCAGCTTCATGGCGGTGTCGATGTCGCCGATGGAGGCGTAGCCCGACTCGTACATGCGCACGGCGTCGTTGAGATAGGGGTAGAGCAGCGCGTCGGTGACGAAGCCGGCCCGGTCGCGGCAGGCGACGGGCGTCAGCCCGATCACCTTCATCAGGTCGCGGGCGCAGCGGGCGGCCTCCGGCGAGGTGAGGATGGTGGCGGCGAGCTCGGCGACGCGGTCGCCGACGACGCGCACGCCGACGAGCTTGGCCGGGTCGCGGAGCTGGACGGCGTGCTCGATCACCGGCCGGTCGGCGGCCCGCAGGATCACCTCGGGCTCGTCGGAGGACTTGAAGCCCGCGGCGCGCAGCCGCTCGCCGATCCCGGCGGGGTCGGGCCCGTCGACGCCGAAGGTGATGACCGACGACTTCTCGGGCTCGCGGCGCATCGGCTCGTCGCCGTGGAAGCCGCGCCCGGTCTTGCGGCCGAGCAGCCGGGCGGCGACGAGCTCGCGCAGCAGCGGCGCCGGGGCGTGCCGCCGGTCGCGGGTCTCGTCGAACAGCACCCCCATCACCTCGTACGCGGTGTCGAGCCCGATGAGGTCGAGCAGCTGGAAGGGGCCCATCGGCAGCCCGGCGCCGCGCGTCATGGCGGCGTCGATGTCGTCGCGTCCCGCCACGCACTGCTCCAGCAGCACGGCGGCGTGGTTGAGGTAGGGCAGCAGGAGCCGGTTGACCACGAACCCGGCGCGGTCGCCGACGGTCACCGGCGTCTTGCCCAGCCGGGCGGCCAGCTCGGCGATCTCGGCGGGCAGCCCGTCGTCGGTCACGACGGTGCCGACGACCTCGACGAGCTTCATGACCGGCGCCGGGTTGAAGAAGTGCATGCCCACGACCCGGCCCGGCCTGCCGGTGGCGGCGGCCAGCGCGGTGACCGGGAGCGAGGAGGTGTTGGTGGCCAGCACCGTTTGCGGCTTGCAGATCCGGTCGAGGTCGCGGAACAGGCCGATCTTGTGGTCGAGGATCTCCGGGATCGCCTCGACGACCAGGTCGGCGTCACGCAGGTCCTCGCGTGAGGTGGTCAGCGTGATCAGGCCGAGGATCCGGTCCCGGCCGGGGCCGTCGAGCCTGCCTCTGTCGACCGCCCGTTGCGTCGATCTCTCCAGGTGGCCGCGCCCCCTGGCCAGGGCGTCGGCGTCGGCCTCGACGCCGATCACCCGCAGCCCGGCCCGTGCGAACACCTCCGCGATCCCGGCCCCCATCGTGCCGAGCCCGACCACTCCCACCATTTCGAACGCCATACCTGTAGTTTTCCAGAGCCGATAGGGTTGCCAGTCATGCGGCTGGTCATCGCGCGATGCAGCGTGGATTACATCGGACGGCTCACGGCACACCTGCCGATGGCGCCGAGGCTCGTTCTCATCAAGGCTGACGGCAGCGTGTCCATTCACGCCGACGACCGCGCCTTCAAGCCGCTCAACTGGATGAATCCGCCGTGCAAGCTCAAGGAGGACGACGGCACCTGGACCGTCACCCACGGCAAGACCGGCGAGAAGCTGGTCCTGACGATGGCGGAGATCCTGCACGACTCCAGCCACGAGCTGGGCGTCGACCCTGGCCTGATCAAGGACGGTGTCGAGGCGCACCTCCAGGAGCTGCTGGCCGAGCACATCACCACGCTGGGCGAGGGCTATTCGCTGATCCGGCGCGAGTACATGACGGCCATCGGCCCGGTCGACATCCTGTGCCGTGACGGCGGCGGCGCCACGGTGGCGGTGGAGATCAAGCGCCGCGGTGAGATCGACGGTGTCGAGCAGCTCACCCGCTATCTGGAGCTGCTCAACCGCGATCCGCTGCTGTCGCCGGTGCGCGGCGTGTTCGCCGCGCAGGAGATCAAGCCGCAGGCGCGGGTGCTGGCGGCCGACCGCGGCATCGACTGCGTGACGCTCGACTACGACGCCCTGCGCGGCATCGAGCCGGAGAACCCCACGCTCTTCTAGTAAGTGCTGATTTACCGGTCTATCGTGACGCCATGACGACGCTCACGTTCGACTCGCTCAACCCGGCCACCGGCGCGGTCGTCGGCAGCCATCCCAACCAGGACGCCGAGGCGGTGAGCGCGGCCGTGGCGCGGGCGGAGACGGCCGCCGCCTGGTGGGGCGGGCTGGGTCACGCCGGGCGCCGGCGGCGGCTGCTCGACGCCAAGGCGGTCGTCACCCGCCACCTGCGGGAGCTGGCCGCCCTGGTGCACGAGGAGACGGGCAAGCCGGTCGGCGACGCCACGCTAGAGATCGTGCTGGCCATCACGCACCTCGACTGGGCGGCCAGGCACGCCGAGAAGGTGCTGCGCAGGCGGCGCGTCGCGACCGGGATGATCGGCGTCAACCTGGCGGCCAGCCTCGAGTATCTGCCGCTGGGCGTCGTCGGCGTGATCGGGCCGTGGAACTATCCGGTCTTCACGCCGATGGGCTCGATCGCCTACGCGCTCGCGGCGGGCAACGCTGTCGTGTTCAAGCCGAGCGAGCTCACGCCGGGCGTCGGCGTGCGGATGGCGGAGCTGGTCGCCGAGGCGGTGCCGGAGCACCCGATCTTCCAGACGGTGACCGGGCTGGGCGAGACCGGCGCGGCGCTGGCCCGTGACCCGCGGGTCAAGAAGGTCGCGTTCACCGGCTCGACGGCGACGGCCAAGCGCGTCATGGCGGCCTGCGCCGAGAACCTGACGCCGGTGGTGATCGAGTGCGGGGGCAAGGACGCGTTCATCGTCGACGCCGACGCCGACCTGGAGGCCGCCGCCGACGCGTGCCTGTGGGGCGCGATGTCCAACGCCGGGCAGACGTGCGTGGGCGTCGAGCGGGTGTACGTGGTCGACGCGGTCTACGAGCCGTTCATGCGCGAGCTGTCGCAGCGGGCCGCCTCGGTCCGGGCGGGCGAGCACTACGGGCCGATCACCATGCCGGGCCAGCTCGACGTCATCAGGCGGCACATCGACGAGGCCGCCAAGTCGGGCACGGTGGTCACCGGCGGGCCGGACTCGGTGCGGGCGCCGTTCGTCGACCCGGTGATCGTGGCGGACGTGCCGGAGGACTCCCCCGCCGTCCGCGAGGAGACGTTCGGGCCGACGATCACCGTACGGCGCACCCGTGACGTGCACGAGGCGCTGGAGCTGGCCAACGCCTCGGCGTACGGGCTGGCGGGCACCGTGTTCTCGCGCAACAGGCGGCGGGCGATGGAGCTGGCCCGGGCGATGCGGACCGGGATGACGGCCGTCAACTCGGTCATCTCGTTTGCCGGAGTGCCCGCGCTGCCGTTCGGCGGGGTGGGAGACTCGGGGTTCGGGCGCATCCACGGCGCCGACGGGCTGCGCGAGTTCGCCCGGCCCAAGGCGGTCTCCCGTCAGCGGTTCGCGCTGCCGGGGATGAACCTGACCTCGTTCACCAGAGGCGAGCAAGAGCTTGAGCGGCTGATCAGACTTGTCACGTTCTTGCACGGCCGACGTAAGAGATAATCTTCATACTCTTTCCCTAATGCGATCATCCATCCATAATTGTGTGCTCGGGGGCCACGATCATGCGGACGGGTGGAATGTGAACCGGTCTTACCGGGGAATGTCGGCTGAGCAAAGGCTGGCGGACAGACGCGAGCGGCTGATGACAGCCGCCTACACGCTATACGCGAAACCAGGTTTCACGGTCACGACCATCGAAAGGCTGTGCTCGGAGGCGCGGATCTCCAACCGCGCCTTCTATGAATGTTTCAGCAGCCAGGAGGAACTCCTTCAGGTCCTCCACGAGCGGTGCGTGGAGGAAAGCCTGGCTGTCGTGGCCAAAGCGTTACAAGATGCGCCTAACACACTCGACGGGCGGATCAAAGCGGGGATACGGGCATATATCGAGTTCGCTACTGCCGACTGGCGCCGGGCCCGCATCATGCACGTCGAGGTGCGCCGGAGCGGCGACATCCTCTCGGCGTCCCGGCAGCGCGCCATCGACTCCTTCGCCCGCCTCGTGGAGGACGCCTCGGCCGAATTCCCGGCGGCCATCGTGGCGAATCGGCGCCTGGTGGCGCTCGGTGTAATTGGGGCGCTTCAGGAGCTACTCATCGAATGGCTCCTGGCAGAGGATCCGCCCGAGATCGACGAACTGGTGGCCGTGGCCGTGCACATCTTCGGCCGGTCGCTCGGAGCGTCGTGATGATTTGATTACGCACCGTGGTTTCATGGCCGAGTGATACGCGGGATTATCGGCATTTTCCTTATAGCGACGACCACCTCCTGCGCCGGACAAGTCCGGCAAATCAGCACACCTAGCAAGCCGCCCGGGGAAAAGGCCGTCCAGGAGACGGCCACCCGGCGCGATTGGTGCGAAAGCGTGCGCTGCAGTCTCGCCGACGGCGAACGGCCACCCCAGTTCGTGGTCATCTCCTTCGACGGCGCCGGGGTGGGCAACGGCTGGTTCCGCGCCTTCCGCGAGGCCGCGGCCCGCAACCGGGCCACCCTCACGTTCTTCCTGTCCGGCGTCTACCTCCTGCCCTCCGACCACCGCCGCCTCTACCGTCCCCCCGGCCACCGGCGCGGCAGCTCCGACATCGGCTTCCAGCGGCCCGCCCGGATGCGGCTGCAGGCCCGCGAGCTGACCGCGGCCTGGAACGCCGGCCACGAGATCGGCACCCACTTCAACGGCCACTTCTGCGGCAGCCGCGGCGTCTCCTCCTGGTCGGCCGCCGACTGGCGCAGCGAGATCCGCCAGTTCCACCGCTTCGTCACCGACTGGCGGCGCAACTCCGGCCTGACGCACCTGCCCGACCTGCCGTTCCGGGTCCGCGAGGCCGTGCGCGGCGGCCGTACCCCCTGCCTGCAAGGTGACCGGCAGGCGATGTTCCGGGCCTTCCGCTCGTACGGGTGGCGCTACGACGCGTCGGGCACCGGCGTGGCGGCCTGGCCGCGCAAGCGGGCGGGCCTGTGGCAGTTCCCGCTGCCGGGCATCGACGTGGGCGGCCGGCAGGTGCTCGCCATGGACTACAACCTCTACGCGGTGCAGAGCGGCGCCAGGCCCGGCCCGCGGCGGCTGCGGGACCGCTGGGAGCGGCAGGCGGGCCGCGCCTACGAGCGCGCCGTCGAGCGCTCGCTGCGCACCGACCGGGCCCCGGTGTTCATCGGCCACCACTTCGCGAGCTGGAACGGCGGCATCTACCAGCGGGCGCTGCTCGGGCTGATGGACCGGGTCTGCACCCGGCAGGAGGTGCGCTGCGTGTCGTTCGAGCAGCTCGCCGACTGGCTGGACGCCCAGACGCCGGCCACGCTGGCCAGGCTGCGGGGCATGACCTGAAGGGAGCGGGCGGCGGCTGATCGCCACCCGGTCCGATATGTGTCGCTCAGGCCACCGCGGCGTGCGTCACCTCGACGTGGAGCACCCGATTCAGCCGGGTCACCGCAAGTATCCGCATGATCCGCGGGGGCACCCCCCGAAGGACGAGGCGGCGTTGCGCGCTCAGCGCGAGCCGATGCGTGCCCACGAGCACTCCGAGACCGGTGGCGTCGATCATCTCCAGCTTGGAGAGGTCGAGGATCAGGTCGCCCTCGCCGGAGTCGACGGCTTCGTGCAGCATCGTCCGCACGCCCGCCGACGTCCCCGCGTCGAGCCGCTGACCGGTCCGCACCACCTGTGCCTTCGGATTGCCCCGGACGCGCATGCCACCTCCTCAGAACAACGTCCGCCGGGGCGAACCCCGACACCTACCCACTACCCAGCAATCGGCAACGACACGACCGCTCGCAGCAGAAAGTGCCCGTCGTCGACCGGACCGGCCGTCAGCGTGCCCCGCACGGCGCCCACCCGCTCGGCCAGCCCCGAAAGGCCGCTGCCCAGCTCGTCGCCGCTGCGGCCGGCCGCCCCGTCGTTGCGGACCCGCACCTCCGCCTCCTCGTCGGTGAACCGGATGAGGATGTCGCAGAAGGTGGCCGTGCTGTGCTTGAGCACGTTGGTCACCGCCTCGCGGACGACGTAGGCGAACACCGGCGCCACGCCTTCGGGCAGCTCCCGGTGGGGCAGGCGCGTCTCGCAGCGCACCCCCGCCGCTTCCAGGACCCCTTTCACGCTATTCAGCTCCGCGCCCAAGTCAAGCTCGCGGTAGCCGCGCACGGCCTGCCGCAGCTCCTTCAGCGCCTTCCTGGTGAGCGCGTGGACCTCGGTCATCTCCGCCTTGGCCGCCCCGGTGTCGGCGTCGGCCAGGCGCACCGCCAGCTCGGTCTTGACCGCGATGGCCGAGAGCTGGTGGCCGACCAGGTCGTGCAGGTCGCGGGAGAAGCGCAGCCGCTCCTCGGCGAGCGCGAGCCGCGTGTGCGCCTCCTTGCCCTCGCTGGCCTGGACGGCGAGCTGCCAGATCCACATCCACACCCGGTTCGTCCACGGGAACGCCACGCAGAGCAGCCCGTAGATGAAGACCAGGTACGCCACGACGGGAACGGCGGTCACGTCACGCAGGAGCAGGACGTCCGGGTCCAGCAGGTAGTTGCCCAGGCCCAGCAGCACCCCGGCGGCCATCGTGCCCACCGCCATGACCGTGGCGGTGCGGACCCGTACGCCGATCGCCGCCACCGACAGCCAGGCCGCCAGCGTGAACCCCCAGCTCATCGGGTCGGCGCCGCCGGCGCTCGCGGTCACCAGCGCGAGCACCCCGGCGATCGTGACCTCCCGCCGGGCGTAGCGGTCGCGCAGCACGGCCGAGACGGCCCGGTGGTAGTACCAGGTGAACGCCGTCACCGCGATCAGCCCGGGCACGACGCGCTGCCAGTGGACGTCCTCGGCGTGCAGGAACAGCCGCCCGATGATGAACAGCCACAGCATCACCACGATGGAGGCCATCATGTGCAGCGTGTGGCGCCGTGCCCGATCGATCGGATTCATCACTTGGCGCGCAGCACTTCACCCAGCTTGACCCGGGCGCCGGTCCGCAGCACGGCCCGCTCGTACACCTTGGCCCCGAAGGACAGCGTGGCGAGCACGGCGACGATCATCAGCGCGGCCGAGGCCCCGACCTCCCACAGCGGCACCTCGGTGGCGGCCATCCGCACCGGCATCACCATGGAGGAGAACGGCGGGACGAACGACACGATCGTGGCCAGCGTGCCGGTCGGGTCGCTGGTGGCGTAGAAGGCCACGAAGTAGGCGGCCATGATGAGCATGGTCAGCGGCGACATCACGTTGCCGACCTCCTCCTGGCGGGAGACCAGCGAGGCCAGGGCGGCGGCGAGCGTGGCGAAGAAGGCGTAGCCCAGCACGAACCAGACCAGCACGCCCGCCACGATCCCGGCCATGCCCGGCGGGAAGTCGGCGGCGAAGCCGGAGGCGAACGAGGCGCCGAGGCCGACCACGAGGATCGTGCCCAGGTTGATCAGGCCGAGCACGCCCAGCCCGATGATCTTGCCGCCGAGGAGCTGCCACGGCCGGATCGAGCTGAGCAGGATCTCCACGATCCGGCTGCCCTTCTCCTCGACCACGCCCATGGCGACCATCATGGTCTGTCCGATGATCAACATGAAGAGCACCAGCACGAGCACCACGGCGATCCCGGTGCGGGCGGCCTCGTAGCGGGTGTCGGCGCCGACCGACTGCATCTGCAGCGGCGGGATCGACACCCCGGCCGCGCCCAGCTTGACCTCCCGGTTCGTGCTCTGCATGAGCACGCCGAGCTCGGTCTCGATCTCGCCGTCGGTGATGACCTTGACGCCGTCGATGAGCGCGGCGTCCACGTCTCCGGCGAGCACCGCCTCCTTGGCGGCCTCCTCGTCCGGGAACGCACGCCACTCGAACGTGGCGTCCGGCGCCGCCTGCGCCAGCGGGAGCTGCTGGGAGTTGACCGTGCCGACGGTGTAGGAGTCGGGGCGGTCGAGCAGCTTGGGGGCGAAGGCCAGCGCGCCGACCAGCACCGCGGTGATCAGCAGGCTGATCTTGAAGGCCCGCGTCCTGACCTGGGTGCCGATCTCGCGCCTGGCCACCAGCATCATGCCGTTCACGCCACGGCCTCCTTGAAGATCTCGGTGAGGGTCGGCTGCTCGACGCCGAAGTGCTCCACGTGCCCGGCCTTGAGGGCGCGGCGCAGGATCTCCTGGTCGTCGCCGCCGGCGACGAGCAGGGTGTGGCGGTCGCCGGTGACGCTGAGCTCGCCCGGCAGGCCGTCGGCCCAGCCCGGCGTCGCGCCGCGCACCACGACCCGCAGCGTGCCGCCCTCGGCGGCGCGCAGGTCGCCGACCGTGCCGCTGGCCACCATCCGGCCGGCCGACACGATGCCGACCGAGTCGCACAGCCGCTCGACCAGTTCGAGCTGGTGACTGGAGAAGATGACGGGGACGCCGCCGCGGCAGCGCTCCTGAAGGGCCGTGGCCAGCGTCTCGACCGCGATCGGGTCGAGCCCGGAGAACGGCTCGTCCAGGATCAGCACCTCGGGGTCGTGCACCAGCGCGACGGCGAGCTGCACGCGCTGCTGGTTGCCCAGCGACAGCGACTCCACCGAGTCGTTCCTGCGCTCGGTCAGGCCCAGCCGCTCCAGCAGGTCGTCGGTGGCCTTCTTGGCCGCCGGCGCGCTCAGGCCGTGGAGCTGGCCGAAGTACTCGATCTGCTCGCCGGCGCGCATCTTCTGGTAGAGGCCGCGCTCCTCCGGCATGTAGCCGAACCGCTGCCGCTCGCCGTAGCCCAGCGGCTTGCCCTGCCAGCTCACCGAACCGGAGTCGGCCTTCAGGACCCCCATGACGATCCGCATCGTCGTCGTCTTGCCGGCGCCGTTCGCGCCGACGAACCCGAACATCTCCCCCGGCCGGACCGTGAATCCGATCCCGTCCAGGGCGAGCTTGCCCTCGGTCGCCCCGGGGGCCGCGGCGAAGCGCTTGCGCAGTTCGCTGATCTCGAGCATCAGGTTCTCTCCTTCGTCATGCACCAATCGTCCCGTAACAGGCGTTCGCCCTGGTAGGTGCTGAAATCAGGAGCCTGGCATGCGCTACGCGTCCGTTCCGGATGACATTTGTCATTACGCTGGGCTCATGACGCGTGCAGACAAGGACAAGCCGGTCGTCCTCTCCCGCATCTACACCCGCACCGGAGACGACGGCACGACATCGCTCAGCGACATGAGCCGCACGTCCAAGACCGATCCGCGACTGGCCGCCTACGCGGACGTGGAAGAGGCCAACGCCCACCTCGGGCTGGCCCTCGCGCACGGCACCCTGCCCGCCGACCTCGTGGAAGTGCTGGTACGGGTCCAGAACGAGCTGTTCGACCTCGGCGCCGACCTCGCCACCCCGGTCACGGCCGACCCCGAGTTCCCGCCGCTGCGCGTCGAGCAGTCCTACATCGACCGGCTCGAAGAGCAGTGCGACCACTTCAACGCCCGGCTCAAACCGCTGCGCAGCTTCATCCTGCCCGGCGGCGACCCCGCCACCGCGAGCCTGCACATCGCCCGCGTCACCGTACGCCGGGCCGAACGCACCACGTGGGCGGCCCTGCACACCCACGACGACATGAACCCGCTGACCGCCACCTACCTCAACCGGCTGTCGGACCTGCTGTTCATCCTGTGCCGGATCGCCCACGCGGGCGACGAGATCCTCTGGAAGCCCGGCGGCACCCGCTGATCAGGCCCGCTGATCAGGCCCACTGATCAGGCCCACTGATCAGGCCCACTGATCAGGCGACGTCCAGGTAAGCGCTCGGCGGCGCCGACTCCAGCCAGGCCAGGAAACCGGTCAGCGCGTCGGCGCTCATCGCCAGCGACAGGTCACGGGTGGAGCCGGAGCAGTCGACCGCGTACAGGCCGCCGTCGATCTCCCTGCGCTGGGAAACGACGAGGCCGCGCCTCGCGATCGCGTGGCGCGGCCTCAGTCGCACACCCAT
This sequence comes from Nonomuraea sp. NPDC003214, assembly GCF_053590035.1. Taxonomy (NCBI): domain Bacteria; kingdom Bacillati; phylum Actinomycetota; class Actinomycetes; order Streptosporangiales; family Streptosporangiaceae; genus Nonomuraea; species Nonomuraea sp. NPDC003214. Next base: position 247,727 of record NZ_JBSFSX010000001.1, read on the forward strand.
GAGCGGAATCCAGTGGAGCTCTCCGTCGGCGTAGCGCGCTACGCCGCTCTGCCAGACCCCCTGCCCGACACGCAGCCGGCAGGGTACGCTCCCCCGGCGCGCGAGCATGAAGTAACGCACGACCGCCAGAGCGGCGGCAAGCAGCGCACAGATCACCAAAGTCTCGACCATGCCTGCCGCCCCCTAGCGCTCGTAATATCAGACCTCTTCGCCCGCCGCGCGCAGCCGGGCCCTGGCCCGCTTCGCCTCGATGGCCGCGTCAGCGTCCTCCTGGTTGGCCTCGATCGAGGCCTGGGCCCGGTCGAGAGCGTCACGGGCAGCCGCGACGTCGACCTCGGAACCGAGCTCGGCCACCTCGGCGAGCACGGAGACCTCGTCGTCGGCCACGGAGATGAAACCGCCGTGGACCGCGGCGACCAGGTCGTCCTGGCCCTCCCGCTTCACCTTCAGCACGCCGCCCTCGACGAGGACGCCGAGCACGGGTGCGTGTTGCGGCATAATACCGATCTCGCCGTCCACGGTCTTGGCAATCACCATGTCGGCCTCGCCCGACCAGATCTCACGCTCGGGTGAGACAACCCCTACGCGTAGCTTCGCCACTTGTGTAGGTTCCTTTCCGATCAGGTGGTGGCCCGGCCGCAACCGCGCCACCACCGGTAGGGCGACTTAGCGACGCTCGAGTTCCTTGGCCTTGGCCACGGCCTGCTCGATGCCGCCGACCATGAAGAACGCCTGCTCGGGCAGGTGGTCGTACTCACCCGCGCAGAGGCCCTTGAAGGAGGCGATGGTCTCGTCCAGCGGCACGGTCTCGCCCGGCTGGCCGGTGAAGGCCTCGGCCGCGTACATCGGGTGCGACAGGAAGCGCTCGATGCGGCGGGCCCGCTGGACGGTGACCTTGTCCTCCTCGGAGAGCTCGTCGATACCGAGGATGGCGATGATGTCCTGGAGCTCGCGGTACTTCTGCAGGATCCGCTTGGTCTCCTGGGCCACCCGGTAGTGCTCCTCGCCGACGATCTGCGGGTCGAGGATCCGGGAGGAGGAGTCGAGCGGGTCCACCGCGGGGTAGATGCCCTTCTCCGAGATCGGCCGCGAAAGCACGGTCTGCGCGTCGAGGTGCGCGAACGCGTTGTGCGGGGCCGGGTCGGTGATGTCGTCGGCGGGCACGTAGATCGCCTGCATGGAGGTGATCGAGTGACCGCGCGTCGAGGTGATGCGCTCCTGGAGAACACCCATCTCGTCGGCCAGCGTCGGCTGGTAGCCCACCGCGGACGGCATACGGCCGAGCAGCGTGGACACCTCGGAACCGGCCTGCGTGAAGCGGAAGATGTTGTCGATGAACAGGAGCACGTCCTGTCCCTGAACATCGCGGAAGTACTCCGCCATGGTCAGCGCCGACAGCGCCACCCGCAGACGGGTGCCCGGCGGCTCGTCCATCTGACCGAAGACGAGCGCGGTGTCCTTGAGGACGTCCGCCTCCTCCATCTCCAGCCAGAGGTCGTTGCCCTCACGGGTGCGCTCACCCACGCCGGCGAAGCACGAGGTGCCACCGAAGTTACGGGCGACGCGGCGGATCATCTCCTGGATCAGAACGGTCTTGCCGACGCCCGCGCCGCCGAACAGACCGATCTTGCCACCCTGCACGTACGGGGTGAGCAGGTCGATGACCTTGATGCCGGTGACCAGCAGCTCCGTGCGGGACTCGAGCTGGTCGAAGGCCGGCGACGGACGGTGGATGCCCCACCGCTCCTCGATCTTGAGCGAGGAGGTCGGCACGTCGAGCGTCTCGCCCAGCGCGTTCCACACGTGGCCCTTGACGACGTCGCCGACGGGCACCGAGATCGGCGCGCCGGTGTCGAGCACCGCCTGGCCGCGGACCATGCCGTCGGTCGGCTGCATCGAGATGGCCCGGACGAGGTTGTCACCCAGGTGCTGGGCGACCTCGAGGGTCAGGGTCTTGGTCTCGCCGCCGAGGGTCACCTCGACCTTGAGCGCGTTGTAGATCTCGGGCATCCCCTCGACGGGGAACTCCACGTCAACGACGGCGCCGGTGACGCGGGCCACGCGGCCAGTGCCGGCCGCGGGGGTTTCTACAGTTTCAACAGCCTCTGCAGTCATTTCACTCTTTCCCCGCTGCGGCGTCAGCGAGCGCGTTGGCGCCACCGACGATCTCGCTGATTTCCTGGGTGATCTCGGCCTGACGAGCCTGGTTCATCTGCTGGGTCAGCATCCGCATCAGCTCGTTGGCGTTGTCGGTGGCCGACTTCATCGCGCGCCGCCGCGCGGCCTCCTCGGAGGCCGCCGACTGCAGCAGCGCGGTGAAGATGCGCGACTCCACATAACGCGGCAGCAGCGTCTCCAGCACGTCGCCCGCCGTGGGCTCGAACTCGAAGTACGGCGGGATCGTGGTGGACTCCGTCGCCTCGGTCTCCTCGACCTCCAGCGGCAGGATCCGCCTGACCACGACGTTCTGCGTCAGCATCGAGACGAACTCGGTCGAGACGATGTGGATCTCGTCGATCCCGTTGTCGTCCTTGAAGGAGTCGATCAGCGTGTTGGCGATCTCCTTGGCGTCGGCGTAGGCCGGGTTCCTGGAGAAACCGACCCACTGCCCGCCCATCTCCCGCTGGCGGAAGGAGTGCCAGGTGACACCCTTGCGCCCGGTGACGAACGGGACGACGCTGAGGCCGCGGCCCTCCAGCAGCCCGCGCAGGGCCTCGGCCTCGCGCAGGACGTTGGCGTTGAAGCCGCCACAGAACCCGCTGTCGCTGGTGACGATGAGGACGCCCGCCTTGGCGGGGTTCTCCTTCGCCACGGTCAGCGGATGGTCGACGCTGGCCGCGTTGCTGACGACGCCGGTGACGGCGCGAGTGATCTCACGCTCGTACGGCAGCGCCGCCTGCATCCGCATCTGCGCCTTCACAATCCGCGAAGAGGCGATGAGCTCCTGGGCGCGCGTGATCTTCGCGGTCGACTTGACCGAGCTGATCCGCCGCCGCAGCAGCCTTAGCTGGGCACCCATGTCCTACTTCTCCGCCGCCGGACGGACGACCTTCTTGATCTTCTCCTGGCCGACCTCGTCGGCACCGAGCGGCGCCACCGGCTCGTCCTTGACCAGCAGCTCACCCGAGGAGGTGGTGAAGCCCTTCTTGAACTCCACGATCGCGTCCTTGAGCACGGTCACCGCGTCGTCGGACAGCTCGTTGGTCTCCCGGATGCCGTCGAAGACACCCTTGTGGGAGGAGCCGAGGTAGTCGAGGAACTCCGCCTCGAAGCGGCGCACGTCCTCGACCGGCACCTCGTCGAGCTCACCGGTGGTGCCGGCCCACACCGACACGACCTGCTTCTCGACCGGGAACGGCGAGTACTGCGGCTGCTTGAGCAGCTCGACCAGACGCTGACCGCGGTCGAGCTGGGCCCGGGACGCGGCGTCCAGGTCGGAGGCGAAGGCCGCGAACGCCTCCAGGTCGCGGTACTGCGACAGGGAGAGCTTGAGCGTGCCGGCCACCTTGCGCATGGCCTTGACCTGCGCCGAACCACCGACTCGGGAGACGGAGATACCGACGTTGATCGCGGGACGGACACCCGCGTTGAACAGGTCGGTCTCCAGGAAGCACTGGCCGTCGGTGATGGAGATGACGTTGGTCGGGATGAACGCCGAGACGTCGTTGCCCTTCGTCTCGATGATCGGCAGACCGGTCATCGAGCCGCCGCCCATGTCGTTGGAGAGCTTCGCGCAGCGCTCCAGCAGGCGGGAGTGGAGGTAGAACACGTCGCCGGGGAAGGCCTCACGGCCCGGCGGGCGACGCAGCAGCAGGGACACGGCGCGGTAGGCGTCGGCCTGCTTGGTCAGGTCGTCGAAGACGATGAGAACGTGCTTGCCCTGGTACATCCAGTGCTGGCCGATGGCCGAGCCGGTGTAGGGGGCGAGGTACTTGTAGCCGGCCGGGTCGGAGGCGGGGGCGGCGACGATGGTCGTGTACTCGAGCGCGCCGGCCTCCTCCAGCCGCGCCTTGACCTGCGCGATGGTCGAGCCCTTCTGGCCGACGGCGACGTAGACGCAGCGGACCTGCTTCTCCGGGTCGCCCGACAGCCAGCCCTCGCGCTGGTTGAGGATGGTGTCGACCGCGATCGCGGTCTTGCCGGTGCCACGGTCGCCGATGATCAGCTGACGCTGGCCGCGGCCGATCGGCGTCATGGCGTCGATGGCCTTGATGCCGGTCTGCAGCGGCTGCTTCACCGGCTGCCGCTGGACGACCGACGGGGCCTGGAGCTCAAGGGCGCGCAGGCCCTCGGACTCGATGGCGCCCTTGCCGTCCAGGGGGTTGCCCAGGGGGTCGACCACGCGGCCGAGGAAGGCGTCACCGACGGGCACGGACAGGACCTCGCCCGTCCGGCGGACCGTCTGGCCCTCCTCGATGCCGCTGAACTCGCCCAGGACCACGGCACCGATCTCACGGGTGTCGAGGTTCAGTGCCAGGCCGCGCGTGCCGTTCTCGAACTCGAGCAGCTCGTTCGCCATCGCCGAGGGAAGGCCGGAGACATGGGCGATGCCGTCGCCGGCGTCGACGACGGTCCCGATCTCCTCGCGCGCGGCGCCTTCCGGTTCGTACGCCTGGACGAAGCGCTCAAGCGCGTCCCGGATCTCGTCCGGCCGGATCGTAAGCTCCGCCATCTCTACTCTGTCTCCCTCTTCGCCTAGCCGGCCAACCGGCGGCGGACTTCTTCGATTCGTCCCACGATTGTGGTGTCGATGATCTCGTCGCCGATGCGGACCGAGAACCCACCGAGCACTCGCTTGTCCACCTCGACATTCAGGTGCACGTCTCGGCCGTAGGAGGAGCGCAGCCAGGCGGCGAGCCGCTGCTTCTGCGTCTCCGTCAGCTCGACGGCACTGCGCACGACCGCCACGAGACGCTGGCGCTGCTCGGCCACAAGGCGGCCGAACTCCTCCAGCCCCGTCTCCAGGCTACGTCCTCGCGGATGCACTGCCACCTGCGCGATGAGCCGCTGGGTGGTCGGTGCTGCCTTGCCGCCGAGCAGACCCGCGAGCAGCTCGCGCTTGCCCGCCTCGGGGGCGGCGGCATCGGCGAGCGCCCGGCGCAGGTCCGGGTTGGCGGCGACGATGCGGCCGAAGCGGAAGAGCTCGTCCTCCACCTCGTCCAGCTTGCGCTGGCCCTCCGCCTCGGCGGCGGCGGCGACCACGCCCAGGCGCTCCAGCACGTCGGCCAGGTCGCCGGCACGCGACCACCTGGCCGAGACGGCGGCCTCGGTCGTGGCGACCGTGGCCTCGCTGACCTTGCCCTGGAGCAGCGCGCGGGCCGTGGCGGCCTTCTGCTCGCCGGCCCGGGACTGGTCGGACAGGGCGCGACGCAGGCCGTGCTCGCGGTCGAGCAGATCCGCGACAGCGAACAGCTCGTCGGAGAGCGCGCCGAGGTCGGCACTACCGGCGACCGCGTTGAAGCGCTCCTCGACCTCTGCCAGCGAAGTCCTGCTCAAGCCCCTCATTAACGCACCGCCTGCGCGTTGGAGCTCTCCAGCTCGTCGAGGAACCGGTCGACGATGCGGCTCTGCCGCGACTCGTCCTCCAGGGACTCGCCGACGATGCGGCCGGCGAGCTCGGTCGACAGGCGACCGACCTCGTTGCGGAGCTGGGCGAACGCCGCCTGCCGGTCGGCCTCGATCTGGGCGTGCGCCGCCTCGACGAGACGGCGGGCCTCGGCCTGCGCCTCCTCGCGGAGCTCAGCCTTGATCTGCGCCGCCTGCTCGCGAGCCTCCTCGCGCAGCCGGGCCGCGTCACGCCTGGCCTCTTCGAGCTGCTCGGCGTACTGCTGCTGCAGGACCTGGGCCTGGGCCTGGGCCTCTTCCGCCCTCTTGATGCCGCCTTCGATGGCGTCGGTGCGCTCGGCCAGCGTCTTCTGCACACGCGGGACGAGGATCTTTCCGACGACCAGGACGACGACGAAGAACGCGAAGACGCCGACGACGAGCTCGTAAGTGTGCGGCATGAGAGGGCTGGCGCCCTCCTCCGCAACGAGGAGCTTAGCTGCCGTAATCATGGGTGCAGCCTTTCGTCAGGGGATGCTTCTGGTCTTTAGAGGTTCGCGAAGATGAACGGGGCGACCAGACCGATCAGGGCGAGGGCCTCGGTGAGGACGAAGCCGAGGAGCATGTTCTGGCGGATCAGGCCGTAGGCCTCGGGCTGACGCGCGATGGCCTGCACGCCCTGACCGAAGATGATGCCGACGCCGATGCCGGGGCCGATGGCGGCGAGACCGTAACCGATGGCGGTGACGTTGCCGGAGACCTCAGCGAGAACGCTCATTGCTGTTTTCCTTTACTGGACGGCCGGTGATTCGGAATTTCACCGGTCTGGACTAATCCGGTCTGTGGTTCTCAGTGATCCGCGTGCAGCGAGCTGCCGATGTACATCGCGGCCAGCATCGCGAACAGGAACGCCTGCAGGTACATGATGAACATCTCCAGGCCCGTGAGCAGGATGGTCATCACCACCCCGATGACGCCGATGGGGGCGCCGAGCGGGGTCAGCTTCTCGAAGAGGAACCAGAAGCCCACCATGCTGAAGAAGGCCAGCAGCATGTGGCCCGCGAACATGTTGGCGAACAGTCGCACCGCGTGCGTGAAGGGCGCGATGATCATGTTCGACAGGAACTCGATCGGGGCCAGCAGGAAGTAGATCGGCTTCGGCAGTCCCGGCGGGAACATCATGTTCTTGAAGTAGCCGATGCCGCCCTGGTGCTTGATGCCCAGGTAGATCTTGAGAATGTAGATGGTTGCCGCGAGCACGATCGGGAAGGCGATGTGCGAGGCGACCGGGAACTGGAGGACCGGGACGACGCCCAGGAGGTTCCAGACCAGCACCAGGAAGAAGATCGAGACCAGCAGGCCCATCCACCGGTCGGCGTCCTTGCCCAGGAAGGGCCGGGCGACCTGGTCGCGGACGAACATGTAGCCGAGCTCGACGACGTTCTGCATGCCCCGGGGCACCAGCTTCGGGCTGGCGAAGGCCGCCCAGCAGATGCCGATCACCAGGATCGAGCTGAAAAGGGCGAGGAGCACCGGCTTGGTGAACCATTCGACCCCGGGAATGATCGGGGGCAGAGTGAACAGCTCGTCAGGCGTAGGCGCCCCGAACTCTCCCGGAGGTGCTAGGACCGTCAGCGCACTCACGCGGCGTTCCCTTCAACGTCGTAGTGGATCACAGAAGTTTCCTCGGAGATGCGGTCGCGCCGTACGGCTAGCGACCGTGTCTCCGGTAGACCGCGTAGCCGGCGAGCGAGACCCCCAGGACGATGCCTATGGGGAAGAACGCGGACATGTCGAGCCAGCGGTCCAACAGCCACCCGAGCCCGCCGTAGACTGCCATCCCGGCGAGGATGTAGCTGGGGACCGACCACATGGCGTCGGAGAAGTCCCGACCGTCGGTTTCCGGTCGGCGTTCCTGTTGGCTCATCGCGGCCCTGACGATAGCAGGCGAGCAGAGGACTAGTCATATCGGACCCCGCGTTTTACCAGGCTCATCAGTCGCCCTGCCCGGGAACCTTGGCGTCGGGGTCGACGTAGAGCATCTTCGTCTTCATGAAGGCGCGGACTTCGAAGGCGGTCCAGACGACGGTGCCGGCCACGACGGTCCAGGCGAACGCCTGAGTGTTCCACAGCGTGGTGTCACGGAAAGTGACCAGCATCACCATGATGACGATGACTTTGACGAGATAGCTGACCATCGCGGCGATGGCCATCATCTGCGGAGAGACGCGCGCCGCGTAGGCGACGGCCACCACGCTGATGCTGAAGAAGACGCCGACGAGCAGAACGCCGAGCAGTGCGCCGAGGGCGCCGCCGCCGCCCGCCACCAGAAGGCTCACGACCACGGCCACCGCCCCTACCCCGAGGGTGGGAATCGCGGCGCTTTTGAGTACGCGCACGTCGTTGGCCTGCATCGGAGCTCCATCAACGAGTTATCAAGCGAGCGTTTGCTACCCCCAGAACATTCGCGTTTGGGGGTCCCTGCTCGTGAAAGATATCACAAGCTCACGGAAGACCGCTTTTACCTGTGGTTTCTAGTTCACGATCATGAACGGCCCGGGTAGACCGGAATGACCGGGTTACGCTCCGCGCTCGCCCGGTCCTGCTGCGACGGGCCCGCCTCCGGCGGCATCCGCCGCCTGACCTCGGACTCCGGCACGATCGGCGGCATCGGGCCGGTGGGCGGGCCGTCGTCGTCATGGTTTCCGCCGGCCCTGCGCGCGCCGCCCCGGCCCCGCCACCGGGGCGCGGCCATCAGCAGCACCAGCACCGCCAGCGCCACCACGATCACGATCGGGAACAGCAGCACCGGCACACCCCACGTGGCCATCGCCACGATGCCGAACGCGAACACGAACGCCCACGCGTACATGATCAGCACCGAACGGCGGTGCGAGTGGCCGATGTCCATCAGCCGGTGGTGCAGGTGACCGCGGTCGGGCGCGAACGGCGACATGCCGTGAGAGGTGCGCCGCACGACGGCGGTGATCAGGTCGATCAGCGGCAGGACCAGCACGCCCGCCGGGACCAGCAGCGGCAGCAGCACGCCGAACCGGTTGATGCCCTCGATGACCGACGGGTCGACCGGCGTCACGGTGACGATCGACGACGCCAGCACCAGGCCGATCAGCATCGCCCCGGTGTCGCCCATGAAGATCTTGGCCGGATGGAAGTTGTGCGGCAGGAAGCCCAGGCAGGTGCCGATGAGGACGGCGGCGATCGCCGCGGTCGTCGTGATGCGGTCACCCGAGATGCTCTGCGCGAGGAAGATCGAATAGGCCCAGGTGGCCATGCCCGCGATGCACACGATCCCGGCCGCCAGCCCGTCGAGCCCGTCGACGAAGTTGACCGCGTTGATCGCCACCACCACGACGAGGATCGTGATGATCGTGCTCAGCGTGTAGTCGAGGCTGGTGGAGCCGCCCCAGTCCTTCGGCAGCGGGATGTAGGTCAGCCGCAGGCCGAAGGCGACCAGCACCCCGGCCGCCGCGATCTGGCCGGCCAGCTTGATGAAGGGGTCCATGCCCCACCAGTCGTCCAGGAAGCCCGTCACCGTGATCAGGCCGCCGGCCACGATGAGCGCCAGCACCGGCTGGCCCTCCGCGACGCCCAGCGCCCGGCCCGTGTTGGCCAGCTCGCTCGCGATCAGCAGGCCCGCGACCAGCCCGCCGTACATCGCCAGCCCGCCCAGCCTGGGCGTCGGCGTGGTGTGCACGTCACGTTCGCGAATCTCCGGCGCCGCCCCGATGCGGATGGCGAAGCGGCGCACCAGCGGGACGAGCAGATACGTCACCGCGGCCGCGACGAGTGCCATGAACAGATATTCGCGCACGGACCTAGTTTCCCGGATGCTCCGGCCGGCTGTGACCGGAAAACGACACAGACCAGCTTAATATTCGCTGAGATATGGCCGATGTATGGCGACGAGAGCGGCCACCCTTTCCCGGGCCTCCGCCGCCGCACCAGGCTCTCGCACCACCCGCGCGACCAGCGACCCGATCTCCTTCAATTCCTGGAGCCCCATCCCCTGCGTGGTCACGCACGGCGTGCCCACCCTGATCCCCGACGTCACGGCGGGCGGCTCCGGGTCGTACGGGATCGCGTTGCGGTTGAGCGTGATGCCGGCCGCCGCGCACCTGCGCTCCGCCTCCGCGCCGGAAACCCCCAGCTCACGCAGGTCGATCAGGGCCAGATGCGTGTCGGTGCCGCCCGACACCGGCCGCATCCCCTCGGCCGCCAGCGTGTCGCACAGCGCCCGCGCGTTGGCCACCACCTGCCGCGCGTAGCCGGCGAACTCCGGCCGCAGCGCCTCCCCGAACGCCACCGCCTTCGCCGCCACCGCGTGCATCAGCGGCCCGCCCTGGATGAACGGGAACACCGCCCGGTCGATCCGCGCCGCCAGCTCCTCCGTGCACAGGATCCCGCCGCCGCGCGGCCCGCGCAGCGCCTTGTGCGTGGTGAACGTGACCACGTCCGCGTACGGCACCGCCGACGGGATCGCCCCGCCCGCCATCAGCCCGATCGGGTGCGCCATGTCCGCCAGCAGCCACGCGCCCACCTCGTCCGCGATGCCGCGGAACACGCCGTAGTCGATCAGCCTCGGGTACGCCGTCGCCCCGCACACGATCAGCTTCGGCCGGTGCCGCAACGCCAGGTCACGCACCTCGTCATAGTCGATCAGCTCGGTGTCACGGCGCACCCCGTAGGAGGCCACGTCGAACCAGCGGCCCGAGAAGTTCACCCGCGAGCCGTGCGTCAGATGGCCGCCGTGCGGCAGCGCCATCGCCAGCATCGTGTCGCCCGGCTGCAACAGCGCCGCGTACGCGGCCAGGTTCGCCGACGCGCCCGAATGCGGCTGCACGTTCGCGTGCTCCGCGCCGAACAGCTCACGCGCCCGGTCGATCGCCAGCCGCTCCGCCCGGTCCACCACCTCGCAGCCGCCGTAGTAGCGCCGCCCCGGGTAGCCCTCCGCGTACTTGTTGCTCAACGTCGAGCCCAGCGCCGCCAGTACCGCGGGCGAGGTGAAGTTCTCGCTCGCGATCAGCTGCAGGCCGCCGCGCACCCGCGCCATCTCATCGAGCAGCACCTGCGCGACCTCGGGATCCTGCTCCCGCAGCCGCCCGAAGTCGGGCCCGTAGTCGGGTGTCGCACCCATGATCCCACTGTACGACCGAGTGTCCGGATTTCCCACTTCCCCGGCTCAGGAGAACGCGTGCGGCGCGCCGATCGGACTCGGGATCCAGCGCGGCGTGTCGGCCGCCTCGTCACTGATCGACGTCAGCACCGCCTGCCGGTAGAGCGCCAGCCTCGACCGCCACTCGCCGATGTCCTCCACGTACCGGGCACCCACTGGGGCATCCCACGTCTGCGGGCTCCTGGCCAGCTGGTAAGCCTTGTCCAGCGCCGCCGACATGCTCTCCAGCAGCGGCATCACGTTCTGCCACGCCGTCACCAGGCGCTGGTAGTCGGGGTTGAACTCCCACGCCCTCGGCTGGCCGTCCAGCGGGCCGCCGCCCCCGGCCTTGGGCGGCATCTCCCCCGGCTGCCGCGGCCTCGGCGCGGGCGGATCGACGTACATCACACGCTCCTCTCCTGCGTCCGCGGATCGACCGGCCCGTCAGGCCCGTTGTCCTCAGGCGCCTCGACCGACGGCATGTCCATCGGCCGCACCTCCGTCGCGCTCTCGACCAGAGCCCGGATCGCCTCCTGGCTCGGCGGCCTCACCTCGACGGAGACCACCCCGCCGTCACCCTGCCTCTCCCGGTACGCCCCCTCGCCCCGCCGCGGGTCCTCCTCCGTGGAGCCCCCGGGCTGCGGGTCCGGGTTTGCGGAACCGCCGGGGTACGGGTTACGGGGTTGCTGTTCCTGGCCGGAGGGGCTGCCGGGCTGCGGGTCCGGGTTCCCGGAGCCACCGGGGTACGGGTTGCGGGGCTGCTGGTCCTGACCGGAGGAGCCGCCGGGCTGTTGGTCCTGGTCGGTGGAGCCGCCGGGCTGTGGCTTCTGGTCGATGGGGGCGTTAGGTTGGCGGTCCTGGTTGGGTGAGCCGTCCGGGGCGGGTTGGGAGGGTTCCGGGCAGTCCCGGGGGGCTTGTGCGTTGTCGGGTTGGCGGGGGTCGGCGGCGTCTTGCGTGCCGTTCCGGCCGCCGTCGACGGGGGTGTCCGGTGCGCCGCCGACTGCCGGCGGCGTGCTGGCCTCGGCCTGCACTTCAGGGCCGCCGTAGCCGCCCACTGCACCGCCCGCTACGTTGCCCGTGACGCTGCCTTGGGCACCGCCCGTAACGCCGCCTTGGGCGCCGTCCACTGTGCCGCCCGTAACGCCGCCTTGGGCGCCGCCTGCCGCTCCGCCGTGCACGCCGTCACCCAGGCCGCCGTACGCGCCTGTGGCTCCGCCTGAGACGCCCCCAGGCGCACCTCCTACGGCGCCGTCCGGGACGCCCGCCGTGCCCAGAGGGGCGGCGCCGCCCTGGGCCGGCGGGCCGCCGTAGCCGCCGTCCGGAGCGGGCAGGGGGTGGGGCTGGTACTCGCGGGCGTTCTCCGTCACCGTGCCGAGGGCTTCGGGGTCGAGAGGGCGGCCTCCGATCGAAATCACGTTGGCGCCGTCGCCACCCGCACCCGTGCCTGCGACGCTCTGGGCGGTGGATCCGGCGCCTCCGGCGGCTGAGTCCGGTGGCGGGGTCGGTGGTACGACGAAGCCTTGCCCGTCGTTACGTGGCGCCTCCGGGGTGCCGTTCTGGGCGCCGTTCTGGGCGGCGTCACGTACGGGCGCGTCGTCGGGCCTGCCGTTGCCGGGCTGTTTGTCGCAGTCGTCCGCGGTGGCCGGGGGCTGCGTGGCGGTGGAGTCGTCGGGCGTCGACGGCATGTCGGCGGGCTGGGCGCGGTCGAGGTTGTCGAGGATGCCTTCGAGCTCTCTGGCCGTGGGCGGGTCCAGGGGAATCTGGAGCACCTTGGTGCCGTCGACCTCGACGACCTGCGGCCTGCTGGGGTCGGGGTCGTCGGGGTGGTCCTTGCCTGGAGTGTCGGCTATGCCCTGGTCGCGGTTGCAGTCCTGGTCCTGTTCGCCGCTGCGGTCCGGCTCGGCGCCGTGGTCTCGTCTGCTGCCCCGGTCCTCGTCCTTCGGCTCGTCCTTCGCCTCAGGCTTTCCGTCGGCGTCGGGCTTGCCGTCGGGCTTGGCATCCGGCTTGGTGTCCGCCTCGGGTTTGCCGTCCGGCTTGGTGTCTGCGTCCGGTTTGTCCGGCTTGCCTTCAGGCTTGGCGTCCGCCTCAGGCTTCCCGTCGGGCTTGGCGTCCGGCTTGTCGCTCGCGTCCGGCTTCCCATCCGCTTCGGGCTTTCCGTCTGGCTTCCCGTCCGGCTTGGGATCGGGTTTGCCGTCCGCCTCGGGCTTACCCTCGGGCTTGGTCTCGCCCTCCGGCTTTCCGTCCGGCTTGCCGTTCGCGTCCGGTTTGGGGTCGGGCTTGGGGTCCGGCTTGGCGGTGGGGGTGTCGTCCGTGGCGGGGAGGGAGGGCTTGGGCGGATCGGCGCGCTTCTCCAGCACCGCGAGCCGGGCCTTGACGTCCTTGACCATGCGGTCGGCGGCGTCCGCGATCTGGACCGGGCGGTGGGTGGTCTGGGTGGAGAGCCCGGCGGTGGACATGATCTGCGTGACCCGGGCCTCGACGCGGCGCAGCTCGGCCGTGGCCCGCTCCGTCTCGGCCAGCAGCTCACGGACCAGCTTGGGATCCATGCCGTCGAACTTGCCCATGGGTCACTCCCGGACGTCGCAGCTCCGGGCTCAACCGTAGGCACGTGGCACCGCCCGGCGCAGCCGGGATAGCCAGTCGGTATATCTCAGTCCTCGGTGGCGACGTACCCGATGATGCCCCGCAGCTTCTCGACGGGGATGCTGCCGCGGCGCAGCAGGCGGGGCACGGCGGTGGTGAGGTCGAGGATGGTCGAGGGCGTGTTGTCGCTGGTCCTGCCGCCGTCGAGGTAGACCGAGACGGACTCGCCGAGCTGCTCCTCGGCCTCGGCGGCCGTGACGGCGGCCGGGGCGCCGGAGCGGTTGGCGGAGGAGACGGCCATCGGGCCGGTCTCCTTGAGCAGGTCGAGGGCGACGGGGTGGAGCGGCATGCGCACGGCCACGGTGCCCTTGGTGTCGCCGAGGTCCCACGACAGGGCCCGGTTGGCCTTGCAGACGAGGGTCAGCGGCCCGGGCCAGAACGCGTCGATGAGGTCCTGGCCGTAGGGGCCGAGGTCCTCGACGAGGGCGTTGGCGGCGCGTACGGTGCCGACGAGGACGGGCGGCGGCATGTCGCGGCCACGGCCCTTGGCCTCGAGCAGCAAGGCGACGGCCGCGGCCGTGAAGGCGTCGCAGCCGATGCCGTAGACCGTGTCGGTCGGCAGCACCACGAGCTCGCCCCGGCCGACGGCGGTGGTCGCCTCGCGCAGGCCCTCGGCCCGCTGGTCGGCGTCGGTGCAGTCAAAGCGTCTTCCCACGGCGTGCATCCTAGTCCTGGCCGAGTCGGGCGGTGACGAAGCGGTCCCTGCGGGTGAGGTCCTGGCGCAGCCGTACGTCGCGCCAGCCGTTGTCCTCGGGGAAGGTGAGGTAGACCGACCGGCCCTGTTCGTCGGCGTGCTCGACGGCGACCCAGCCGCCGGGGCGCAGCAGCCGCCGGGCGGTGCGCTCGACGGCCCGGACCTCGCCGAGGCCGTCGTCGCCGGTGCCGTAGAGGGCGCGCGCCGGGTCGTAGTCGCGCACCTCGGGGTCGCGCGGGATCGCGCCGGGCGGGATGTAGGGCGGGTTGGAGATGACCAGGTCGACCTTGCCGTTGAGCTCGGGCAGCGCTTCGGCGAGGTCGTCGGGGTGCAGGTGGGTGCGGCCCTGGCCGTGCTCGGTGATGTTGCGCTTGGCCCAGCTGTAGGCCCGGGGGTCGACCTCGACGGCGTGCACCTCGGCCAGGGCCACTTCCTGGGCGATGGACAGCGCGATCGCGCCGGAGCCGGTGCCGAGGTCGACGACGAGCGGCGCGGTGACGTCCATGGCGCGCAGCGTCTCGATGGCCCATCCGGCCATGACCTCGGTCTCGGGCCGCGGCACGAACACGCCGGGGCCGACGTCGAGCTCCAGGTAGCGGAAGTAGGCGTGGCCGGTGATGTGCTGGAGTGGCTCGCGGGCTTCACGCCGGGCGACGCCCTCCCAGAACAGCGCGTCGAAGTCGGCGTCCTTGACGGTGTGCAGCTCGCTCCGGCGCACGCCGTGGACGAACGCCGCGATCTCCTCGGCGTCGGTGCGCGGGGACGGCACACCCGCCTCTGCCAGCCGCGCGGTGGCGAGGGCGATCTCGTCCAGCAGGAATGTCATGAGTGTTGTGCGAGCTTCTCCGCCATTTCGGCGTCGATGAGGGCCTGGGTGACGGCGTTCAGCTCGCCGTCGAGAACCTGGTCGAGGTTATACGCCTTGAAGCCGACGCGGTGGTCGGAGATGCGGTTTTCCGGGAAGTTGTAGGTGCGGACGCGCTCGGAGCGGTCGACGGTGCGCACCTGCGACTTGCGTTCGGCCTGCGCGGCGGCGTCGGCCTCCTCCTGGGCGATGGCCAGCAGCCGGGCGCGCAGGATGCGCATCGCCGACTCCTTGTTCTGCAGCTGGCTCTTCTCGTTCTGGCAGGAGACGACGACGCCGGTGGGCAGGTGGGTGATGCGCACGGCGGAGTCGGTGGTGTTGACGCTCTGGCCGCCGGGGCCGCTGGATCGGTAGACGTCGATGCGCAGGTCGTTGGGGTCGACCTGGATCTCGACGTCCTCGGCCTCGGGGTAGACGAGCACGCCGGCGGCGCTGGTGTGGATGCGGCCCTGCGACTCGGTGACGGGCACCCGCTGCACGCGGTGCACGCCGCCCTCGTACTTGAGCCTGGACCACACGCCGTCGTCGCCCTTGGCCTTGATCGCGACCGTGACGTCCTTGTAGCCGCCGAGGTCGGACGGCTGGCTGTCGATGATCTCGGTCTTCCAGCCGATGCGCTCGGCGTAGCGCAGGTACATGCGCAGCAGGTCACCGGCGAACAGCGCGGACTCCTCACCGCCCTCGCCCGCCTTGATCTCCATGATGATGTCCTTGTCATCGTTGGGATCACGCGGGATGAGCAGGTGTTTGAGCCGTTCCTCCAGCTGGGGGATGCGCGTCTCGATCTCGGCGGCCTCTTCGGCGAACGCCTCGTCCTCGCGGGCCAGCTCCTTGGCGGCCGTCAGGTCCTCGCGGGCCGTCTCCAGCTCGCGGTAGGTGCCGACGATCGGGGTGAGCTGCGCGTAACGCTTGCCGAGCGTGCGGGCCCTGCCCTGGTCGGCGTGCACGGCGGGGTCGGCGAGCTGCATCTCCAGCTCGGAATACTCCTTGAGCAACTCGTCGAGGTTCACCGTGGGTCCTTCGTCGTGCGGGTGGGCGGGCCGTGCACCAAGAAACGCCGGCCCGGCGCACGCGGGTGCGTCGGAGCCGGCGTCGCTGAAGCTACTTGCCCGAGGCCTTCTTGCCGAAGCGCTTCTCGAAGCGCGCCACCCGGCCGCCGGTGTCGAGGATCTTCTGCTTGCCCGTGTAGAACGGGTGGCAGGCGGAGCACACGTCGGCGTGGATGACGCCGTTCTTGGCGGTGCTGCGGGTGGTGAACGTGTTGCCGCAGGTGCAGGTGACCTGGGTCACGTGGTAGTCGGGGTGGATGTCGGGCTTCATGGTTTTCCTTTCGGGGTGCGGTCGCCGGGTCGCCTCTGAGCTCATGGCGGGAACCGGTACCGCAGCAAGCGGTCGGCTACCAGTGTGCCAGATGGTTCAACCAGCCCGGGCCACCGGCCATTCCCCGATCTTCCCCCCGGTCTTCACGGCGGCGTCACGCTAGGCTCCCCCGCACATACCATCACTTCACCACCGAAGGGTCACTCATCGGATGAGAAGAACGGTGCGGTCGCTCATGGCGGCCGCCACGGGGGTCGCTGTTCTGTTCGGGGGTCCTGCCGCAGCCGCCCACGAGGCCAAGCAGCCGGACTTCACCAGTGCCGCCTGGTCCGGCGCGTACGTACCGCTCCAGGGGGAGACGGGAGCCACGGCCACGCTGAAGCTCAGGGACCCGGAGACGGTCAAGGGCGTGAAGGGCGCCATCGAAGCCCCGGGCAAGGCCGAACGGCCCGTCACGTTCGACGTGAAGCCCGGCGAGGCCGTGGTGACCGGCCGCTGGGCCATCGGCGCGAACGACCCGCCCGGCGACTGGAAGCTCACCGTCACCGTCACGCGCGACGCCCCGCGTGACAACACCTTCAGCGTCAAGGTCGCCGGCAAGCAGAGCATCACCGACGCCTCCGTCACCCCCGACCCCGTCAGGCTCGTCAAGGGCAAGGACGTGGAGGTCAAGGTCGAGGCCGCGGTCAAGGGCGCCCGGACGGTGACGGCCAAGCTGCGCAGCGACACGACGAGGAAGTTCTACGACCTCGGCGTCATGGCGCTGGAGCCCGACGGCCACCACCGCGGCTCCACGTACTTCAGCGACGACACCGCGCCCGGCGCGTGGACGCTGGAGGTGTACGCGACCCGCGGCGGCGAGGCGCTCAAGGGCGTCGTCCCGTTCACCGTCGAGGCCCCGGCCGCCGGCGTCAGCCGCAAGGCCACCGCCAGGGTCACCATCAGCGCCGCCAAGAAGGTCAAGCAGGGCAGGAGCTTCAAGGTGTACGGCAAGGCGTACCGGGGGGCCAAGCCGTACAAGGGCACGAAGCTGCGCATCTACTTCAAGGCCAAGGGCACCAAGACGTACAAGCTCGTCGCGTACGCGAAGACGAACGCCTCCGGCAGGTACACCCGCACGTTCAAGGCCGTGAAGGACGGCTACTACCGCGTCAGGTCGCTCGCCACGAGCAAGACGCGCGGCGCGCTGTCGCCGCAGCGGCTCGTGGACGTCCGCTAGAACGCAGCCCGAACACACAGAAGCGGCGGGAGGGGATCCTCCCGCCGCTTCCGCGTCGTGCGCGCTAGTCGCGGTCGTTGCTCACCGTGGTCTTCTGGACCTGGAGCAGGAACTCCGCGTTGGACTTGGTCTCCTTCATCTTCTCCAGGAGCAGCTCCAGCGCCTGCTGCATGTCGAGCGCGTGCAGCACCCGGCGCAGCTTCCAGACGATCTGGAGCTCTTCCTTGGCCATGAGGATCTCTTCCTTACGGGTGCCGGACGCGTCGACGTCCACCGCGGGGAAGATGCGCTTGTCGGCCAGGGAGCGGTTGAGCTTGAGCTCCATGTTGCCGGTGCCCTTGAACTCCTCGAAGATGACCTCGTCCATCTTGGACCCGGTCTCGACCAGGGCCGTGGCGAGGATCGTCAGCGAGCCGCCGTTCTCGATGTTGCGGGCGGCGCCGAAGAAGCGCTTGGGCGGGTAGAGGGCCGTGGAGTCGACACCACCCGACAGGATGCGCCCGGACGCCGGGGCCGCCAGGTTGTAGGCGCGGCCGAGCCGGGTGATCGAGTCGAGCAGGACGACCACGTCGTGGCCCAGCTCCACCAGGCGCTTGGCGCGCTCGATGGCGAGCTCGGCGACCGTGGTGTGGTCCTCGGCCGGACGGTCGAAGGTCGAGTGGATGACCTCGCCCTTGACCGACCGCTGCATGTCGGTGACCTCTTCGGGCCGCTCGTCCACGAGCACGACCATCAGGTGGCACTCGGGGTTGTTGCGGGTGATCGCGTTGGCGATCGACTGCAGCACCATCGTCTTGCCGGCCTTGGGCGGCGAGACGATGAGACCGCGCTGGCCCTTGCCGATCGGCGACACGAGGTCGATGATCCGCGTGGTCAGGATGTTGTGCTCGGTCTCCAGGCGCAGGCGCTCCTGCGGGTAGAGAGGCGTGAGCTTGTTGAAGTCGGGCCGGTTGCGGGCCTGCTCCGGGTCCATGCCGTTGACGGTGTCGAGGCGGACCAGGGCGTTGAACTTCTCGCGGCGCTCGCCCTCGCGCGGCTGGCGGACGGCGCCGGTGATGACGTCGCCCTTGCGCAGGCCGTTGCGGCGGATCTGCGCCAGCGAGACGTACACGTCGTTGCTGCCCGGCAGGTAGCCGCTCGTCCTGACGAACGCGTAGTTGTCGAGGATGTCGAGGATGCCGGCGATCGGGATGAGGACGTCGTCGTCGCCGATCACGGGCTCGCTGCTGTCGAAGCGGTCACGGCCACGGCCGCGGTTGCGCTCCCTGAACCGGCCGCGCCGGCCACGGCCGCCGCGCTCGTCGTCGTCGCCGCCCCGCTGGTCACCGCGCTGGTCACGCTGGTCACCACGGCTGCCGGAGTCGGCGGTCCGCTGGTCGGCGCGACCGTCACGACCGTCACGACCGTCACGGCCATCGCGACCGTCACGACCGCCGTCGCGGCTGTCGCGGGCGCCGTCACGGCTGTCGCGGGTGTCGCGGGCGGCATCGCGGCCGCCCTCGCCGCGGTCGTTGCCGGAGCGGTCACCGCGGTCACGGCGCTCGCCGCGGCTGCGGCGCTCACGACGGCTCTCGCCGCGCTCGCCACGCGAGTCGCCCTGCGGCGCCTCCGCAGGCTGCACGGGCTGTACGGGCTGCTCGACGACCGACTCGGCCGGAGCCGCCACGGGCTCGGCGACCGGGGCCGCGGCCACCGGCTCGGGAGCCTGCACCGCGGGTTCGTCAGCGGTCTTCGCACGGGAACGTTCCCGGCGCGTCCTGGTGGGCCGCTCGGCGGCCGGGGCCGCGTCGACCGCGGCAGGCGCCTCGGCCGCCGCAGCGGGGGCGCCGTCTCCCGTGCCACCCTGCTTCTCCTGGATGGCCGCGATGAGCTGGCTCTTCCGCATGCGCCCGGTCCCGCTGATGCCCAGTTCGGCGGCCATCTTCTGCAGCTCGGGCAGCACCTTGGCGGACAGGCCGGTGCCGGAGCGACGCGCACGAGGCTTGGCCGCGGCGCGGGTGGGGGTGTCGCCGGACGCCGCAGATGTGCCTGGTGCGTCGGAGAGGAGTTCGGTGGTGTCGCTCAACTAAAAGGTCCTTCCCAGGGGTCGGGCGCCGGTTTCGTTCAGCCGGGCGTCCCGGAGGTGCTTGCGATCCGGCGGGACAGACCGGGTCGGGGTGCACTTTGCGATCTTCGGCCGCCGCTGGGGACGGTCGCCACTCTTGGCCAGGGGTTCTTCCGCGCAGTCACAGAGCCGTGACGCTTGGCTGACACCCCCGAGATTGCTGCCGCCAGCCAGATGTCGAGGTGATTCGAACGCGCAGCTCCCCGTCGTCGCCACCTCACGTCGGGCCAACCGGGTGTGGGCCAACCGGAGGCAACGGATTCCGGGGAGACAGCCGCGCTGCTCACGCCTCGCGACGTGAAGCATGATGCAGCGATGTACGGCTGACAAGCACGCACCCAACAAGGGGGCATCTGGTGCGGCTATCAGCCTAACATCACCAGCGCACACGGCTATTCCCTGAAGGTCTAAAGAGGCATCAGCGTGTCTCGGGGAACTGAACGGTCGCACCACCAGGGTCGACGTCCATTAGCTGGATGTGCCAGTCATTACCCACTTCTGGCGCGATCAAATCCTGCGAATCCGAGGTCGAAAACGCAAGGACCGTGGGCCCCGCTCCCGAAACGACCGCGGGCACGCCCACTGCACGCAGACGTTCTACCAGATCCACGCTCTCAGGCATCGCAGGCGCGCGGTAGTGCTGGTGGAGCCTGTCTTCGGTGGCGGCGAGCAGCAGCGCCCGATCCGGGCTCCGGGTCAGCGCCGCGATCAGCAACGCGGCCCGGCCGGCGTTGAAGGAGGCGTCCTTGTGGGGCACGTCCTTCGGCAGCAGCCCCCGGGCGGTCTCCGTCGACAGCCGCGTCGCCGGAACGAGCACGACAGGACGGACGCCCGCGTCGGGAACCAGCTTCACCCTACGCGGTGCGCCGTCATGCTCGGTCCAGGCGATCGTCAGGCCCCCGGCCAGGCACGGGGCGACGTTGTCGGGGTGCCCTTCCATCTCGGTCGCCAGCGCCAGCACGTCGTCGTCGCTCAGCACCGCGTCACCGTGCGCCGGGTCGCCGCGTGTCACGTCTCCGTGCGTCGCGGCGCCGTGCGTCGCGGCGGCGAGGCTTCGGGCCGCGAGGATGCCCGCGCAGACGGCCGCCGACGAGCTGCCCAGGCCGCGCGCGTGCGGGATGCTGTTACGGCAGTGCATGCGGATCCCGGCGGGCTGGGGCAGACCCATCCGGTCGTACGTCTTCCGCATCGCCCTGACGACGAGATGGCCCTCACCGGCGTCCACCTCACCGGTGCCCTCGCCCTCGACGGTCACCCGCGCCCCGTCGCCGTCGAGCGTCACCCGTACGTGGTCGTACAGGCTCAGCGCCAGGCCCAGGGAGTCGAACCCGGGGCCCAGGTTGGCCGACGTGGCGGGCACGCGGATGTCAACGGTGGTCATTCATCGGCCCTTTCTTCGTGGGGCGTGCCGGTTTTCGCACGCCCCCTCCGCACACACCTGCCCTCGGCGCACACCCCGAGCCCGGGACGTACGCCGTGAGGCCGTGCCGTTCGTTCGTGAGGCCCTCGCCTCCACCCTGAGCGCCGCACTGGGGCGCCGAACTCCGGCGTACCCCGGCTCGCCGTACCGGCGCCGGGAGGGGCGGGTGCGCCTTGCCCGGCGCGCCGCGCCTGATCCGGCTTGGGCGCCGTACCCCAGACCGCCGTACCGGCGCACTGGGGCGTTCGGCTCCCCCGCCCTGGGCGCCGTTCCAGGGCGCCGAGCTCCACCGCACCCCAGACCGCCGTACCGGCGCTGGGAGGGGGACGGCGGGTGGGTTCTCGGGCGGGTTCGCGTCTCCCCGCCCCAGCCCTCAGGGCGGTGGGGAGGGGGTGCCGCCCTGGGGCGGGCATGGTCAGGCGAGGCCGAGGGCTGCGGCGGCCGCGTGGACGTCGATGGGGATGGTGACCGGCGAGGGGGCGCCGGAGATGGCCCAGTCGGGGTCCTTGAGGCCGTTGCCGGTGACCGTGCAGACGATCCGCTGCCCCGGCTCGACGAGGCCCTGGGCGTGGGCCTGGAGGAGGCCGGCGACGCTGGCCGCCGAGGCGAGCTCGACGAAGACGCCCTCCTCCTGGGCGAGGAGCTTGTAGGCGGCGGCGATCTGCCGGTCGGTGACCGACTGGATGGCGCCGCCGGACTCGTCGCGGGCCGCGGTGGCGAGCTGCCAGGAGGCGGGGTTGCCGATGCGGATGGCCGTGGCGATGGTGTGGGGGTGGGTGACGGGGGCGCCGTCGACGATGGGCGCCGCGCCGCTGGCCTGGAAGCCGAACATGCGCGGCCGCTTGGTGGCGATGCCGTCGTCGGCGTATTCCTGGTAGCCCATCCAGTAGGCGGAGATGTTGCCGGCGTTGCCGACGGGGATGCAGTGGATGTCGGGGGCGTCGCCGAGCGTGTCGACGATCTCGAACGCCGCGGTCTTCTGCCCCTGGAGGCGGAACGGGTTGACCGAGTTGACCAGGGCGATCGGGTAGTTGGACGACAGCTTGCGCGTCATCTCCAGGCAGTCGTCGAACGAGCCCTCGACCTGGAGCAGCGTGGCGCCGTGGACGAGAGCCTGGGCGAGCTTGCCCATCGCGATCTTGCCTCGGGGCACCAGGACGGCGCAGGTGAGGCCGGCGCGGACCGCGTAGGCGGCGGCCGAGGCGGAGGTGTTGCCGGTGGAGGCGCAGATGACCGCCTTGGCCCCTTCCTCCACGGCCTTGCTGATGGCCATGGTCATGCCACGGTCCTTGAAGCTGCCCGTCGGGTTGGCGCCTTCGACCTTGAGGTAGACGTCGCAACCGGTGAGGGCGGAGACGCGGTGCGCGGGCACCAGCGGCGTCCCGCCTTCGAGGAGCGTGATGACGGGCGTCTTCGCGGTGACCGGGAGCCGCTCTCGGTACTCCTCGATGAGGCCACGCCACGACCTGCTCATTGGTCTCTCCCTACCTGCGCTGTTGGGCACCGAGTGTACGGGGTCCGCAGGGGGGAGGCGGATGGGCGTCCAGCGTGTGGACACGGGCCCTGACATCCCCATTATTCAGGAAATTCTCAGCATCCCCCGCTAGGGTCGGAGCAGGGGGTTCACAACCATGAACGCGCGTCCTGCTTTGCCGCAGAACGACTATTCAGCCTTGACGCCACCGGAGCTCGGCTCCTGGTCGCCTGCCCTGTCCGTGAGCGTGGTGATCCCCGCGCACGGCGGGCCGCATCTGGATCTGACGCTGGCGGCGCTGGCGGCGCAGACGTATCCCGGCCACCTCATGGAGGTCCTGGTCGTGGACGACGGCAGCGAGCCGCCGATCCGCCTGCCGGAGATCCGACCGGACAACACGCGGATCGTCCGCCCGAGCACGGGCTGGGGCATCTCCAACGCCGTCAACGCGGGCGCCAACGCCGCCGACGGCGAGATCATCCAGCGGCTCGACGCCGACATGGTGACCTGCCGCGAGCACATCGAGGCGCTGGCCCGCTGGCACCACGTGACGGACTACCTGGTCACGATCGGCATGAAGCAGTTCGTGGAGGCGCCGCCGCTGACCGCCCGCCAGGTGGCCGGGGCCGCGCATCTGGGCGAGCTGTTCGACCTGGACGCGGCGGTGCCCAGCTCGACCGAGGCGACGATCGCCAAGACCGACGGCCTGCGCAAGAGCCGCAACCCGTACCACGTCTGCACCGGCCCGACGTTCGCGCTGCCCAGGGACGTCTTCCACGCGACCGGCGGCCTCGACCCGAACGTGCTGCGCGGCGAGGACACCGAGTTCGCCTACCGGCTGGCCATGCAGGGCGTGGTGTTCGTGCCGGACCCGGAGGCGCGGGCGGTGCATTTGGGGCTGCCCGCCCAGCACCGCGACCGCGAGCGCGCCGTGCGGGCCGTCGAGCCCTACCTGGCGCACCGCATCCCGCTCCGGCGCGACCTGCGCAAGGACCGGGGCCGCCGGTGGCTGGTCCCGTACGTGGAGGTCGTCCTTGACGTGACGGACACCTCCGAGTCGGTGGTGCGGCAGGCGGTGTCGGCGGCGCTGGACGGCAAGCTGCAGGACGTGGCCGTCACGCTGGTCGGGCCGTGGTCGCGGCTGCACGACGGGCGGCGTTCGGTGCTCGGCGACCCGTGCTTCGAGCTGCGGCTGATGCGTCACCTGTTCGCGCACGACGAGCGGGTCAGGCTCATCGACGAGGCGGCGCCGACGCCCGCGCCCGCGCCGTTCCGCTACCGGGGGCCGGTGGACGTGCCGCTGCACCGGGTGACGCTGGACCGCATGATCGAGACGGTGCAGAAGGACCTGACGGGCGTGCTGGTCGTGGACCTGCCCGACGGCCGCGTGGCCCGGCTGGAGCGCACGTCGGCGCTGGCCAGGGCGTTGCTGCTCACCGGGCCCGGTGACGACCTGGACGAGGTCGTCCGTGAGACCCACGGGGTGCGGCACGTGTCGCCGGAGCGTTACTGGCCGCAGCCGTCGGAGCGGCAGCCCGCGCCGGTGACGATCCCCGCCACGCCCGGCGTCACCGCCGACGCCGAGGCCGAGCAGTCCTCGCTGTTCGGCCGCCTGAAAGCTGCCCTCCGCCCCAACTGAAGGCCGGCTAAGGGCGTTGGGTCTTGCCGAGGGCGCGTTTGAGCGTGGTCGCCACCAGGGCGCGCAGGCTTTCCTGGGCGCGGGTGGCGGCGGCGAGCCTGCGGCGCAGGTCGGCGCTCTCACGGCGGAGCGTGCCGACCTCGCGGCGCAGCTCGACGGCGCTCTTGCGCCAGCGGCCCGCCTCCTCGCGCCACCGGGTGACCTGGGCGCGCAGGCGTTCGGTCTCGGCGGCCAGCCGGGCGTTCTCGGCCTCGGCGGCCAGCCGCGCGTTGTAGGCGGCGCGCCGCCCGGTGGGCTTGCGCGGCTCTCTGGTGAAGCCGTACGCCTCGCCCTCGACCCAGGCGACGCCCGACACCTCGTCCACGACGTCGTCGAGCCGTTCGCCTGGCCTGGCGAGCAGGCGGGCCCGGGAGAAGTAGGCGACGCGCTCCAGCCGGGCGGTCTCGATGCCCGTGGCCGATTCGGCGAGCAGCACGTTGACCAGCCCGAACACCTCGCCACGGGCCAGGTCCAGGAGCCGGGCCAGGGAGTCCTCGCCGGGCGCCCAGCCGGGCGGCAGGCGCAGCAGGAACGGCACGCGCGGGTCGACCTCGTCGGTGGTGACCAGGCCGACCCGGCCTTCGTGCTGGTAGTGGCCGTGCACGAGCACCTGGTCGAGGCGCGGGTCCTTCAGCGGGGCGCGGCGGTCGCGGTCGAGCTCGTCCCAGGGGCCGACGAGGTGCACGCGCACGTCGTTGACGGTGCCGGCGAGCAGCGCGTCGACGGTGGCGCGCACGTCCTCGTACGGCGCGGTGCCGTCGACCAGGGCGACGACGCTCGGGACGAGCCACTGGCGGGCCGGGTGGGAGCGCAGCCAGCGGTAGGCGGGGATGCGGTCGGCCACGAAGGCGTGGCTGACGCGGTCGATGCGCGGCTTGTCGCGCATCCGCATGGTGGGGCCGAGGTGGTAGGCGCGGGCGTCGGGCTCGGGCACGAACACGGCGCCGGCCTGCGCGAGGCGGTAGCCCATCTCCGTGTCCTGGCCCAGGATCAGCTCGTCGTCCATCGGCCCGGCGGCCTCGATGAGCCGGGCGCTGACGGAGGTGTTGCCGCCGACGTGCACGCTGAACGGGCGCGGCGAGTTGGCGGTGAGCCCGTCGGTGCGTTCGACCAGGTCGACGATCCAGGCGTGGGGTTCGGCGGGCTCGAAGTACGCCTCGAGGTCGGCGGGCAGCTCGGCGGGCAGCTCGGCCTCGCTGAAGCGCAGGTGGCCGTAGACGACGAGGTAGGGGGCGGCGTGGTGCCAGCGCATGTGGGCGGTGAGGGCGCCGGGGGTGAGGACCACGTCGGAGTCGAGCCAGTGGATGACGTCGCCGGTCGCCTCGGCGAGGCCGGCGTTGCGGGCGCTGGCGCGGCCGGGCCTCTCGCAGCGGATCAGGCGGGTGCCGGCCGGGCGTTCGGCGGGCAGGCGCAGCGGCGGCGTGGTGCCGTTGTCGACGACGACGACCTCGGTCAGCCCGGCCGGGTAGGTCTGCCTGGCGAGCCCGGCGAGCGCGAGGTCGAGCTTGTCCTGGCCGCCGTAGGCGGGCACGATCACGCTGACGCGCAGCTCCGGGGTGTAGCCGGCGGGCGGTCGCAGCGGGCGGTAGTCGTTGCCGCGCAGCCTCATGCGGCTTCCATGAGCAGGCTGGGGCGGAAGCCGTGCCACTGGTTCGCGGCGACCTTGAGGAAGTGGCCGAGGGGAAGCTGCCAGGTGTGACCGCCGCCGAGGCCGCGCCGCAGCATGTAGCCGAGGCCGTGGGTGCGGTAGATGCGGGCGCCGGCCTCGTGGGCGGCCTTCAGGAACTCGCGGTCGACGGACCGGGGCAGCGCCGGAAAGCCCCCCAGGTCATGAAATGTCGCCCGGGAGACGGTGATCGTGCCGCCCGCCACGTGGTCGGACCACACCTCGCTCGGGTACGAGGCCCCGCTGGCGAACGTGACGCGCCTGACCGTGACGTGGAGCGGCTCCAGGTAGAAGAACTCGCCGGTGGTGCCCACGACGTCGGCGCCGGAGTAGGCGGCCGCCATGACGAGGTCGGCCAGGTGGTCGGGGCCGTACCAGTCGTCGTCGTCCCACTTGGCCAGGTGGTCGCCGGTGGCCTGCGCCGCCGCCCGGTTGAGCACCTCGCCGAACGGCACCGCGCGCTCGGCCTCCACCCAGGACACCGGCAGCGGGCAGGACTCGACCGCCGGGCGCACCTCGTCGTACGTGAACCCGTGCAGCCCGAGCACGACCTCGGCCTCGACGCCGCGCTGGCGTGCCATCTGCGCCAGGGCCTCGCCCACCAGGCCCGGCCGCATCGTGGCCATGACGATGCTGACCTTGGGCGTCGCAGGGGGCCTGGCCAGGCGGCGCAGGCGTACGCTGTGCTCCTCGCGCCGCAGGTCGGCCAGGCAGCGCAGGCCGCCGCCGGGCTCGTGGGCGAGCCAGTCGCGGTCGGTGAGCAGCGCGGCCAGGCCGGCGGGGACCCAGGCGGGCGCGTGAGCGGCGGTCAGCGGCACCCCGGCGGCGGCGAGCTCCATGACGTCGTCGAGCGGCACCTCGCCGGCGGGCCAGTCGATCTCCAGGCCGCGCAGGCGGCGTAGCTCCGCGGCGGGGGGCCGCACCCAGCCGTCGTCGTGCCAGTGGAGGCGCGCGAGCCCCTGGTCAGCCGTGCGGGCGAAGCCGGCCGGGGTGAGGGACATGCGCTGCTGCTCCTAGCGGGTCGGACTTGATCGGCGCCTACCTTACGCCGCTTTTTACTGACACGTACCCGCAGGGTTCCCATCCGGTATGGGCGGTCACGGCAGATTCACAGTGTGTGCACAGGAAACTCTGGCACGGTGGTGACTGTTGTTGAATAAGGTGTCATTAATGCCCTAACGCCCGGATAAGTCATAACGAAAGGTTTGAGCGGATGCTTGCGCCACGCCGGCCGGCAGCCACCGCCGCCGCTCTGGGAGCACTGGCCCTGGCCGTGCTCGTGCTGCTGGTGCTCGCCGGCCTGTTCTCCCTCGCGGAGGCCGCGACGGCCGGTGGATTCGTGATCTCGCTCGCCGCGCTCGCCTTCCTGGTCCTCGCCGTGCGCCGCATCGACGGCAAGGCGCACCGCATCGACCTGCGCGTCAAGAAGTACGAGGCCGAGCTGGCCAGGACCACCACCGCGCTGCGGCAGATCGACGCGCGCCTGGACAAGCTCACCCGCGCCGTCGAGGAGTCGGGCGCCCGGCGCGGCGACGACATCGGCGCCATCCTGGCCTCGCTCGGCGAGGACCGCGTCAACGCCATGGCCAGAGCCCGAGAGGTGGAGGAGCTGCGCGAGGAGGTCCGCGCGCTCTCCAAGGACCGGGTATGACCCGCGTCCGGCACAACGACTACGGGGTGCTGAGCCCGCCCGCGCTCGGCTCGTGGCGGCCCGAGCTCAGCGTGTCCGTGGTCATCCCGGCCTACGACTGCCAGGAGGCGCTGGAGCGCACGGTGGCCTCGCTGGCCGCCCAGACCTACCCCGCGCACCTGGTCGAGGTGGTCGTCGCCGACGACGGCAGCGACCCGCCCGTCCACCTGCCGGGCGCCCGCGTCGTGCGGGTGGAGCAGGGCTGGGGCCGGGGCGCCGCCCGCCAGGCCGGGCAGCTCGCGGCCACCGGCGACGTCGTCCACTGGCTCGACTCCGACATGGTGCTGAACCCGGGCCACCTGGAGGCGCACCTGCGCTGGCACCACCTCATCGACCACGCCGTGGTGATCGGGGAGACGAGGTTCGTGGACGCGCCGGGCGACGAGGGCGCGCCGACCCCGTACACGCTCAAGACCCTGGAGTCCACCAGGTGGCTGCGTGACGCCGGCGCGAGCGCGTACCTGCTGCACACGGGCGCGTCCAGCTCGGTCCGCAGAGAGCTGCTGCGCGCGGCGGGCGGCGTCGACCCCGGCCTGAACATGGCGGAGGACACCGAGCTCGGCTACCGGCTGGCGCAGGCGGGCGCGGTGTTCATCCCCGACCCGGAGGCCGTCGGCAAGCACGTCGGGCCCTCCACGGTCATGCTGCGGGAGAAGGAGGTGCACCGGCACAACTGGTCCTACCTGGGCGACTACATCCCCGACCTGCGCTGGCTGCGCCGCCATCCGCGCCGTACCTGGCTGGTCCCGTACGTGCGCGTGGTCGTGACGGCCACCACGTACGAGGAGACGCGCGCCACCGTCGACTCCGCGCTGGCCGGGACGCTCGTCGACGCAGCGGTCACGATCGTCGGCCCGTGGGGCGAGCTGACCGGCGGGCGCCGCGCCAGCCTGGACGAACCGCTGCTGGACCTGCGCCTGCTCGGCAACCTGTACGCGCACGAGCCGCGCGTGGCGTTCGCCGAGAGCGCGCCCGCGTCCGTCGCGCCCGCGCCCTTCTCGCTGCGCGTCCCCGCCGGCTGGGCGCTCGGCGCCGGCACCCTGTCCTCCCTCGTACGCCTCGCCGAACAGGACACGCTCGGCCTGGTCAGCGCCGTGCTGGCGGAGACCGCGACCGGGGTCGTGGCCGCCAGGCTGGAGCGCACGGCGGCCTTCGCGCGCGCGGCGCGCTTCCCCGGGGCGGCGGACGACCTGGTGGACGAGCTGTTCGGCTCGCTGTGGGTGGGCGGGGACGAGCACGGGTTCGTCCCCGCTGACGAGGCCGAGCCGCCGGGCGGCGACGCGGCCAGGTGGCGGGCCGTGGCAGCCGAGCGGGCCGCTGAGCTGAAGGCGGCCAAGGCCGAGATCGACCGGCTGACCGCCGAGGTCGAACGCCTGTCGGCGCCCGCCGACGACGACGGGACCAAGGGGCCGCTGTCGTCCCTGATGAGACACCTGCGGAGCGCCGGATGATCGACCGGTTGCTGGCCGAGCTGCCCAAGGCCAGGGTGTTCCTCGCGGGGATCGACGACGCGGCCGTGCCGGGCGTCGACCTGGACCGCGACCTGCTGGAGCCGGGCGGCGACGCCGAGCAGGCGGCGGAGGTGCTGGTGATCGCCCGCACCCCGGCCGACCTGCGGCGCGCCGCGACGCTGCACAAGCTGCTGCCGGAGGCCCGCCGGGTGGTCGTGGCCGTGCTCGACACCCCGGCCGCCCACCCCGCGCCGGTGCCGACGCCGACGCCCGCGCACCGCTGGCGCTCCCTGTCGGACCTGCGCGTCTACCGGCCCAAGGACCGGGTGTGGGTGGTGGACGCCCGCTTCTCCGCGCCCGCCCCGGCAGGCCGTACCGTGACGGCGACGGCCCGCGCGTTCGCCGGGCACCGGCTCGACGTGATCGCCGCGCCCGCCGCCGCGATCGCCGGCGTCGGCGCCGCCGACTGGCGGCCGGGCGACCCCAACGCCACCCCCGCCGACGTCGCCGGGCCCGTCCCGGAACGCGTCGGCGCGCCCGGCAGCGACCTGGTGCTGCGCACGCTGGACGCCGAGACCGCGCCCCCGTCGGCCGCCGGCGCCGCCCGCTCCTGGGACGGCGCCGAGACCCCCGTCGAACGGCCGACGCTCCGGGCGGCGAGCTGGGAGCGGCTGGGCCGGCCCGGCGGGTCGGAGCTGCCGCTGGCCGACCCCGACGTGCTCGCCGAGCCGTCCATGATCCCGCCGGTGGACGAGCGCCTGGTGAACCCGCAGGGCTTCGTCACCACCCCGACCCGGGGCGTGGCCGCGCTGGCCGAACGCGACGGCCGCTGGACGGTGCTGCTGGACGGCAAGCCGGTGACGACGTTCGCCGAGTCGGGCGGCGTCACCGACGCCGACGTGTCCCGGCTGCGGCAGATCCGCGCCGTCGAGATCGACTGGCACCACGCGCACAGCGGCCCGCTCGCCGCCGTGCGGGTGCTGGCCGGGCTGGCCGCCGCCGGCGTGCCGCTGTTCTCCGGGCCGGTGCCCCGCTGGGCGGGCGCGCTCGGCGAGGAGCTCGTCGCGCTCGTCCAGTCGCCGCCCGACCTGGCCGACGACCTGCGGCGCGAGGAGCACAGCATCCGCCTGCGCCGCACCGCGCTGCGCACCCACGGCGTGGCCGCCCGCTGGGAGCAGCTCGGCGCGCCGCCGCCCGCTCCCCCGCTCACCTCGGTCCTGCTGGCCACCCGCCGCACCGACATGGTCGGCTTCGCACTCGACCAGATCGCCCGCCAGCGCGACGTCCGGCTGGAGGTCGTCCTGGCGCTGCACGGCGTCCCGCCGGGGCATCCCGACGTGGCCGCCGCGGTCGCCGCGTACGACGGGCCGCTGACCGTGTTCGAGGCGGGCGCGCAGGCGGTGTTCGGCGAGGTGCTGAACGAGGCCGCGGCCAGGGCGTCCGGCTCGTTCCTGCTGAAGATGGACGACGACGACTGGTACGGCCCGGACTTCCTGTCGGACCTGCTGCTCGCGCACTCCTACTCGGGGGCGCAGGTGGTGGGGACCGTGCCGGAGTTCGTCTACCTGTCGTCGATCGATGTCACCGTGCACCGCAAGCAGTTCACGGAGCAGATCACCAGCTTCGTCGCGGGTGGCACCATCCTCGTGGAGCGCTCGGCGTTCCAGGCGGTGGGCGGCTTCCGGCCGCTGCGCCGCTCGGTCGACACCCAGTTCCAGGAGGCGCTGCAGGCCGCCGGCGGCCAGATCTACCGCACCCACGGCCTCGGCTACATCCTGCGCCGCGGCCCCGCCGCCAACCACACCTGGCGGGAGCCGATCGGCACGTTCCTGCAGCGCAACCGGCAGCAGTGGCGCGGCTTCCGGCCGAACGCCCTCATGGAGCTCGACGGGAGCCCGCGTCCATGACTCCCCGCATCCGCCGCAACGACTACGGCGTCCTCACCCCGCCCCGCCTGGGCGCGTGGGAGCCCGCCCTCACCGTCACCGTCGTCATCCCGGCGCACGACCGCCAGGCGACGCTGGACCTCACGCTGGCGGCGCTCGCCGCCCAGTCCTACCCGGCCGAGCTGATGGACGTCATCGTGGTGGACGACGGCAGCGCCGTCCCGCTGCGCCTGCCGCCGCTCGCACCCGGCCGCACCAAGCTCATCAGCAGCCCGCCCGGCGGCTGGGGCCGCGCCTGGGCGGTGCAGGCGGGCATCGACGCCGCCGCCGGCGACGTCGTCTTCGTGCTGGACGCCGACATGGTCCCGCACCGCCACCACGTCGAGGCCCAGCTCCGCTGGCACCACCTGGCCCCGTACGTGGTCGCGCTCGGCTGGATCGACTTCACCTCGGCCACCGACGAGCTGCCCGCCCCCGAGACCGTGCGCAAGTCCGTGGAGAACGGCCGCGCGGACGAGCTGTTCCCGCTGTCGGCCCTGCGCCACGACTGGGCCGAGAAGATCATCCACGACCACGACGGCCTGCGCACCGCGCCCAACTCCCTGGCCACCCGCATCCACGTGGGCGCCACCGTCTCCTACCCGGCCGCGCTGCTGCGCTCGATCGGCGGCATGGACACCTCGCTCGTCCTGGCCGAGGACACCGAGCTGGGCTACCGCCTCACCCAGGCCGGCGCGGTCTACGTACCGGACCCGGAGTCGCGCGCCTGGCACCTCGGCCTGCCCACCGCCATGCGGGACTTCGCCGCGCTCAAGCGCTACAACGACCCGTACGTGGCCGACCGCGTCCCCTACCGCCGCTACCTGCGCACCGACCGGGGCCGCCAGTGGCTGGTCCCGTACGTGGACGCGACCGTCCCGGCGGGCGGCTACGAGGACGTACGGGCCACCGTCGACGCCCTGCTCGGCGGCTCGCTCCCGGACGTGCGCGTCACGATTCCCGGCCCGTGGGAGTCGCTGACCGACGGCCGCCGCTCGCCGCTCGGCGATCCGGACCTCGACCTGCGGCTGATCCGCGCCACGTTCGAGCACGACCCGCGCGTCCACCTGGCGGACGCGCCCGGCGGGACGTCGCCCGCGCCGTTCAGGCTGATGGTCCCGCCCGGCTGGGTGCCCGGCGAGGACACCGTGGAGCGGCTGGTCGCCCACCTGGAGGAGCACGACGGCGGCTCGCTGTGCGTGGCGCTGGACGAGACCGCCGACGGCGTCGTCGTCGCCCGCCTCGACCGCACCGCCGCGCTGTCCCGCGCCGCCCTGGTCGCCGAACCCGGCGAGCATCCGGACGACGTGCTGGACGAGGTCTTCGGGCTGGAGTGGACGGACGGCGAATCGTGGGGGTTCGCGCCCCGCCCGGAGGTGTACCCACCGCGCCGCCGGCCGCCCTCCGAGGCCGAACGGCTCGCCGCCCAGCGGGAGAAGGAGCTCGCCCTCTACCGCAAGCGCACCGCCGCGCTGCGCGCCGAGCTGTCGCAACTGCGGCGCGAGGCGGGCAAGAACGGGCGGGACGCCGCCCGGTGGCGCGAGAAGGCCGAGGAATGGCGGCGCGAGGCGGTCCGCCTGGCGCGCGCCCGCGAGCGCGAGCGTGACCGCACGGTCATCAAGCGCGCGGTGCGGCGTGTCCGCAAGCTCGCCTTCCCCGACGGGCCGTAGCCCCGGCCGCTCTCCTCGTCCTTAGGACCGCAGGAAGGTCACCTGCGTGGAGCCCTCGATCACGCCGGCCCGCTCATGCGCCCCTTTGAGCGCGTCCGACTGGAAGTGCGCCCGGGTGGCCTCGACGTCGGCACAGGCGAACAGCACCACGGCCTCGTCCGGGCTGTCGACGTTCGTGGACACCAGCACGGTGCGCATGCCGGCCGAGGCCCGGCGCTCGTCCAGGCTGTCGAAGGCGGTCCGCCAGGTGTCGTGGTCGGCGAACCTCTGACGTACCAGCAGGTGGAACTCGGCCATGCGGATTGTGCCCCTTTACCGGTCCGAAACTTGACTGGGTCACCTGACGGTAGCAGCGACATGATCATTCATTGAGTGATTTATCCACATAAATCGGCTCACAAAGATCTTCTCCCTCAGAGGAAGATTCACATCCCACCGGTGCACTCGGACCACTCCACGGCTATTGACCATCCGAGACGGCTCGAATGCGGACAGTAATCTCCCGCCCATGGTTACCCCCCTGCACGAGGGTCTCATCAGCATCACGACCCTCGACACCACCCGGACCGGGCACATGCTCCGGTCCCTCTTCGACCTCCCACTCCCCCGGGACTCCGAAGCCCGCCTCGTGTCCCCGGACCTGTCGGAGTGCGTCCCCGCCAGCTTCCACGCCGACGCCGCCCTGCTGTACGGCGAGAAGGAGGAGAAACTCGGCGTCATCGCGGAGGTCCAGCTCAAACGGGACCCGATCAAACGCTGGACCTGGCCCGTCTACCTGGCCACCATGCGCGCCCGCGACCGCTGCAAGGCCACCCTCGTGGTCATCTGCCCCGACCACTCCACCGCCCGCTGGGCGGCCGAGCCCATCGACACGGGGCATCCCGGGTACGTCCTGCACCCGCTCGTGATCGGGCCCCACAACACCCCGGTCATCACCGACGTCGCCGAAGCGGTCGGCGACATCGGCCTGGCCGCCATCTCGGCCATCACCCACAGCGACCACCCCGAGATCCACGCCATCCTCGCCACCCTGGCCGAGGCTCTGGACAACATCGATTCCAAGCTGGCGCGTCGGTACGCTGAATATGTCACCGTGGCGTTGACCGGCAGTGCACAGAAAGAGATGGAGCGCCTGATGGCCACCGAAACCTACCTCTACCAGGGCGAATACGCCCAGAGCCTCTTGGCGAAGGGCCAGGAGCGCGGCAAGGCGGAAGGCAAAGCCGAGGGCGAGGCGCGAGCGGTGCTGCTGTCCCTGAAAGCCAGAGCGATCCCGGTCCCGGACGAGGCCCGCGAACGCATCTCCGCGTGCACCGACATCCCCACACTGGAGACGTGGATCGAGCGCGCGGTCATCATCGACACCATCGACGAACTCTTCGCCTGACCCTCCACCCCGGCCCGAGTCAGGGCGCCTGCGAAGATGGCGCCATGCTGCAGGTTTGCCTCAACGGTGCTCGAAGCCGGGCCGAGTGTCCCCATCTGCCGGTGACCCCTGACGAGCTGGCGGTGGCAGCCCGTGATGCTGTCGCCGCCGGCGCCGAGGACATCCACCTGCACCCCAAGGACCACGACGGCCAGGACACGCTGGAAGCCACCGCCGTCGCCGCCGCCGTGAGCGCGGTGCGGGCTGCCGTCCCAGGCATCCCGGTCGGGGTCACCACCGGCGCATGGGCCACAGCGGACCCTCACGCCCGTGCCGCCCAGGTACGGGCCTGGACCGTGCTGCCTGACCACGCTTCCGTGAACTGGCACGAGGACGGCGCCACCGAGGTCGCCGCAGCCCTGCTCGACAGGGGGATCGGCATCGAGGCCGGCATCTACTCCGGCACTCCCGCAGCACGACGGTTCCTGAGCCGGTCCGGATCCCTCCGAGTCCTGCGTGTCCTGGCCGAGATCACCGAAGCCACCCCGCAGGACGCACTCCACGCCGCAGCCGGCCTGCTGGACGAACTCGAACCGGCTGCCGCGCCGATTCTCCTGCACGGCGAGGACGCCACCGCGTGGCCCATCCTGCGGCTTGCCGCCTCCCGCCGCCTGCATGCCCGTATCGGCCTGGAAGACGTGCTTCACCTCCCCGACGGCACCCCCGCCCCGGACAACGCCGCCCTCATCCGCGCAGCCCGCGAGATCATCCAGCACACACCACCGGGCACGCCTTAGCGAGATGGCACAAACAGCCCGGACCGTGCCATCCAGAGTGGCCCAGCGCGAAGGCGCCCGGCGGCCCGGCTGGAGTCCGGTGCTCACGTCGGGTGGATGCGCAGTGCCTGGAGGTTGGCCAGTTCGTGGACGCCCCACCTGCCGAGTTCGCGCCCGTAGCCGCTGGCCTTGATGCCGCCGGTCGGGAGGCGCGGGTCGGTGGCGGAGATCGTGTTGACGAAGACGGACCCCGCGTGGATGCGCTCGCTCACGGACGCGGCGTGTTCGCTGTCGGTGCTCCACAGGCTGCTGCTGAGCCCGTAGCGTGAGGAGTTCGCGATGGCGACGAGCTCGTCGTCGTCCGCGCCGGTCGTCAGCGCGCCGAGCGGGCCGAACGTCTCCTCGGTCAGCAGGGCGGAGTCGTGCCCGTCCACTTCGACGATCGACGGCGGGAACCAGGCGCCCGCGGCGGGGTCGGGTGCGGTCGCCTGTGCGATCACCTTGGCTCCCTCCGCCAGGGCTCGGGCGCGCTGGTCACGGAGCGTGTCGCGCAGGTCGTGGCGGGCGAGCGGGCCGACGTCGACGGTCTCGTCCGTCGGGTCGCCGACTCTCAGCGCCTGGACGTGGGGGGTCAGTGCCTGCGCGAAGGCGTCACGTACGTCGCGGTGGACGAGGATGCGCTTGGCGGCGATGCAGCTCTGCCCGCTGTTGAGGAACCGGGATCGCACGGCCGCGGCGGCCGCGGCCGGGAGGTCGGCGTCGGCCAGGACGACGAATGGGTCGGACCCGCCGAGTTCCAGCACGCATTTCTTGATCTCGGCGCCGGCGCGCGCGGCGACGAGGGCGCCGACGCGATCGCTGCCGGTGAAGGTGACGGCGGCGATCCGGCGGTCGCCGATGAGGTTCGACGCCGTGGCCGCGTCGACCACGACGGTCTGCAGCACCCCCGTCCCGAACGCCTCGTGGAACGCCTCCTCGATCGCCAGGGCGTTGCCCGTGACGGAGTCGGCGTGCTTGAGCACGACGGTGTCGCCGGCGGCGATCGCGGGCAGCATCGCCCGGGTCACCTGCCACCAGGGGTAGTTCCACGGGAGGATGGCGAGGACGACGCCGATCGGCACGATGCGGACGATCGCGGTGTCGCCGTCCAGGTCGAACGTCTCCGGCCGCAGGATCTCGGGAAGCCGGTCGGCGTAGTAGCGGCAGGCGGTGACGCATTTGTCGATCTCCGCCCGTGCCTGCGTGATCGGCTTGCCCATCTCGAGCGTGATGAGTGCCGCGAACGTCTCTCGCCGCTCCGCCAGCACGGCGCCGAGCCGGCCGATCGCCGCGACGCGTTCTTCCGTACGTGATCGTCCCCAGGTGGAGGTCGCGGCGGTGTCGAGCACCCGATCGATTCCCTCGGGAGTGGTGTACGGGTGGAAGCCCAGTTCGTCGCCGGAGGCCGGGTTGACGGTGACGATGCCGCCCATGCCGCCCATGCCGCCGATGTCCCGGGTCACGCCGCGGCCTCGGCGACGGCATGCACCTCGCGGAGCCAGCGGGTGAAACGTCCCGTGAGCGAGACGGGGTCGATCAGCAGCTTCTCGATGTCTGGAGCGTTCCCTTCCTCGATCGTGGCGTACAGGAACGCCGGCCCCTCCACCGTGAGCAGTTCGGCGAAGGCGGCGCTCAGCCCGTCGGCGGTTCGCGCCGCGCGCGTGGTCCAGCCGGCCGCGTCGGCCAGGCGCCGCAGGTCGACCTTCGGTGAGTAGGTCGGCAGCGCCCCGGTGGACCCGTACACGCCGTTGTCGAGGAGGACGAGGAGCAGGTTGGGCGGCGCGAGGTAGCCGCCGGTCGGCAGCACGTTCGGGTTCATGAGCAGCGAGCCGTCCCCTTCGATGGCGACGACCTTGGGCGCCGACGGTTTCACGCTGAGCGCCAGCCCGGTCGCCACCGATCCCGCCAGGCCCATCGCGTCGAGGAGGTAGAGGTGGTTGTCGCTGTCCTTCACCGAGGCCAGCTCCCTGCTCGTCGCCGCGCAGGTCGCGATGACGGGATGCGAGCTCGTCAGCTCCGCCAGCACGCCGAGTGCTTCGATCCGCTTCATCAGGCGACCTTTCCGTCGGTGTTCCAGAAGGACCCGAGGACGACCACGGGCCGATATGTCATGACCGCGTGCCTGCCGGCCTCCTGCACGGTGTCGTGCCAGTCTCCGGGGCCGCTGGTCCTGTCCAGCTCGATGACGGGCAGCCCGACGGCGCGCAGGAGGGCCGGCACGGGCTGGCTGATGGAGTGGATCATCGAGTTGTACTCGCCGAGCCCTCCCCGGGTGTTGGCGAACACGAGCAGCGGCAGGTGGTAGGAGAGCGTGAACGTCGTCAGCGCCGTGAGCGCGTTCCCGAAGCCGTTGTCCTGCATGACCACGGTGCCGAGCCCGCCGGTGAACGCCACCGCCCCCATGACGCCGACCGCTTCCTCCTCCCGCGACAGCGGGGTGACGCGCGGCGAGACCCCGTTCGTGCCGCCGTCGTAC
Organism: Nonomuraea sp. NPDC003214; assembly: GCF_053590035.1. Classification (NCBI taxonomy): domain Bacteria; kingdom Bacillati; phylum Actinomycetota; class Actinomycetes; order Streptosporangiales; family Streptosporangiaceae; genus Nonomuraea; species Nonomuraea sp. NPDC003214. The sequence goes on from NZ_JBSFSX010000001.1 coordinate 284,920, forward strand.
GCGACCAGCGCGTTGATGACCGGCGCCACGGTCACAGACGGGATGTAGCCGACCCGGGTGGCGCCGGCCGCCCAGATGCCGTCGGCGACGGCTTGTGCGTATGTCATGGGTGTTCTTCCTCGGTTGTCGTGGATGCTGTTCCTCCGGGTGAGGAGGTGAGCGCGCGGGCGAGGACGGCCGGGTCGATGTTGCCACCGGACAGGACGGCGACCGCCCGCCCGTACCTGCCGGGATCGGCGAGCTGGGCGGCGACGCCGAGGGCTCCGCTGGGTTCCGCGACGAGACGGGCGTGACGGGCCAGGCTCGCCACGGCGGCGAGGATCTCGTCCTCGCTCACCGTGACGATCTCCTCGACGGTCGCCTGGATGATCGGGAAGGTGAGTTCGCCGACGATCGGCGTCCGCGTTCCGTCGGCGATCGTGCGGTGCGTGGCGCGGGCGTCCCAGGCGACCCGTCGTCCGCTCGCGAGCGAGTCGCGCGCGTCCGCGGCCAGTTCCGGCTCGACGCCGACCACGCGCGTGCGCGGGGACGAGGCCGCGATCGCGACGCCCACTCCCGAGATCAGCCCGCCGCCTCCGACCGGTACGAGCACGGTGTCGATGTCGTCCAGGTCTTCGAGCACTTCGAGGGCGAGCGTGCCCTGCCCGGCGATGACGTCGGCGTGGTCGAAGGGCGGGATCGTCGTCATCCCGCGCTCCGCCCGTACGGCGTCGGCGACGAGCTCTCTCCGGTCGCTGGGGACGAGGACGACTTCGGCTCCCAGCGTCCTGGTCGCCGCCACCTTGACCGCCGTCGCCGAGTCCGGCATGACGACCACGGCCGGGATGCCCGCCGCGCGTGCGGCCCAGGCGACCGCCTGCCCGTGGTTGCCGCTCGAATGCGTGACCACGCCGTGCGCGCGGGTCTCGGGGCGGAGCCGGGCGATCGCGTTCACGGCCCCGCGGAGTTTGAAGGCCCCGATCGGCTGGAGGCTCTCGGCCTTCAGCCACAGCTCTCCTGGCGTCCAGGGGGCGGGGAGCAAGGGCGTCCGTACGACGTGGCCGGTGATCCTGTCCCGTGCCGCGACGACGTCGCCGATCGTCACGGGGAGCTCGGGCCTCGGCCCGGTCGCGTCCTGAGGAGCGGCCCGCATTCAGGCTCCGCCCCGCGCGGCGATGGCGTCCAGCTCGATCCGGGCGCGGTAGGGCAGCTCCGCGACCGCGACGCAGGTACGGGCCGGCCGCGGTTCGGGAAGGATCTGCTCGTAGATGGCGTCCACGGTGGTGCGGTCGCCCATCGACGCCAGATAGACCGTGATCTTCACGACGTGCCGGAGGTCCAGCCCGGCCGAGGCCAGCCTGGCGCGCAGGTTCGCCAGGGCTTGGCGGGTCTCGTTCGCGACACCGCCCGCCACCAGTTCGCCGTCGGCGATGCCGAGCTGTCCTGAGAGGAAGACGAGTCCGGTCTCGGTCTCGCGCACAGGGCTGTAGGGGTGCCGCGCCTGTGAGGGGCTCGCCGGTGCGAGGTTGGTCATGCTCGATCTCCTAGGGGTGGTTGACGGGCACGCCCGTGACGAGGTGGCCGCGCATCCTGCGCACCAGGAAGGTCCCGGGGATGGCCGCGAGGACGAAGACGCAGCCCGCGACCGCGATGTAGGAGTGCACGCCGAGCGAGGAGTTCACGGTCTGCCCGTCGACCACGAGGTCCGTCGCGCCGAGGATCGCCGATCCGATGAAGCTCATCGTCACGGAGCCGACCGCGACCATGACCATGACCATGCTGGAGACGGTGCCCTGCCGCTCGCGCGGCGCCAGGATGGAGGCCAGGTTGAATCCCGAGGTGACCAGCGAGCCCGCCGTGAGGCTCAGCAGGAACGAGCAGACCACGGCGATCGGCAGATTTCCCGCGCCGACGAGGAACATCCCGAGGGAGGCGATCGTCCCCAGCGCCACGCCGACGGCCAGCGGCCAGGCGGGGCCCACGCGGGTGGCGATCGCGCCGGCCACGATGCCGCCGAGCATGATGCCGATCGACGGGATGCCGAACATCAGGCCGAGCGCCGCCGGTCCCGCGATCCCGTAGCCGAGTCCGTCGTCCGGGGAGACGTCGATGAGCAGGCTGAACAGCGCGAGCAGGCTGCGATAGGCGCCCGTTCCCATGACGACCACGAGGAGTCCGAGCCCGAGGGCCAGCGGGATGCCGCGGATGTCGATCACGGGCTCCGGGACGCGGCTCAGCACGACGAACCAGACGACCAGCGCCACGACCCCCGCGACGAGGACGACCAGCGGCACGAGTGCCAGCCAGCCGAGCTCATGCCCCAGACTGATGTACACCAGCACCCCCGCGAGCCCGCCGCCGAGCAGCAGCCCGCCCGCGACGTCGACCTTGCCCGGCGTCCTGAGCCGGGTTCGCGGGAGCACGGCGCGGACGAAGAGCGCGCCCACGACCGCGAACGTCGCGGAGACCACGAACACGAACTGCCAGCCGAAGGCCTCCGTGGCGACCTGCAGGATGAAGGGTGAGACGATGCCGAAGACCGCCGAGCCCGAGGTGACGACACCGGTCACGATCATGGAGAACGTGGGGGCGCAGAGGTCGCGGATGATCGCGACCGTGAGGAACAACGCCGCGACGGCGGCGCCCTGGAGGACCCGCCCAAGGACGAAGACGCCGATGTGCGGCGCGACCAGGCAGATCACCCCGCCCAGCCCGGCGACCAGCAGCGTGATCACGAGGACTTTGCGCTTGCCGTAGATGTCGGCGGACTTGCCGAGCAGCGGCGCCCACATCGCGCCCGCCAGCATCGCGCTGGAGTCGAGCCAGGCGAACTGGGTGGTGTCGAAGGCGTCGCGCAGTTGCGGAAGGACGAAGGTCGGCGCGGCGAGCACGGTGTCGACCATGACGTTCACCAGGACGAGGACGGCTACGTACCCGATCACCCGGCCGGTCCAGCCGGTGTGCAGATCGTCGGGTGCGGGCGTTCCCGCTATGGTGCTGGAGCTCATGTCCTGCATGAGCGTCTCCTTTCTGCGGAACACGCTGGGCTCAGGGGCGTGCCCCGGCGTGCGGTCCGTTCCGTCCGGCTGCTCGCGGCTCCGCAGGGGGGAGGGCGAGCCTGTGGATGACGCCCTGCTGGGCGACCAGGGCGATGTTCTCCGGCGCCGACAGCACGCCGATGTCCCGCAGGGGATCGCTCGCGCAGAGGACGAGGTCGGCGGCGTATCCGGTGCGCAGGGTCCCGAGCGTGTCCTCCACGCCGAGCAGCCGGGCGCCGGCCGACGTCGCCGCGCGGATGGCCTCCATCGGCGACATCCCCAGCTCCACCAGGCACGAGAGCTCGAAGAGGTTCTGCCCGTGCGGCGTGATCCCGGCATCCGTGCCCGCCGCGATGCGTACCTTGCGCGCGATGGCCTCGGCGAGGTTCTCCTTGGCCAGCTCGTTCCAGCGCAGCTTCTTCTGGTAGCGCCACGGCGTGGTCGTGCGCGGGTCCAGCGGCTGGAAGACGGCCGACAGGGTCGGCACGAGGAAGGCCCCCTTCTCCCCGATGAGGTCGCAGCCCTCGTCGTCGATGCCGAAGCCGTGCTCGACCGAGCGGACACCGCCGCGGATCGCGGCCAGGATGCCGGCTCGTCCCTGCGCGTGCGCGGCGACGGGGCGTCCGCCGTGGCGCCGCGCCTCGTCCACGACCGCCGCGATCTCCTCGTCGAGCAGGTCCTGGTCGTCGGGGTCGTCGTGCGCGCTGCTGATGCCGCCGCTCGTGCAGATCTTGATCACGTCGGCGCCGGACCGGAGCATCCGCCGCGCGGCCTTCCGTACGCCGGGCACGTCGTCGGCGAGCTCGCAGTAGTCCAGACCGAGGCTCCTGCCGCCGGGCAGGGTGTCGTCCGCGTGGCCGCCGGTGTGGCTGATGACGCCGACCGAGGTCTGCACGCGCGGCCCGGCCACCAGTCCCGTGGCGACGGCGTCGCGGAACGCGGCGGGAAGCCCGCCCAGATCCCGGACCGACGTGATCCCCGACGCGAGCGTGCGGCTCAGGCGTTCGGCGGTCCGGAGCGTCGCCAGGACGGGGTCCGTCAGCAGGGCGGTCTCCACGAGCGAACGGTCGGAGGGCAGGCCGAGGTGGGTGTGGCAGTCGAACAGCCCAGGCAGCAGCGTGCCGCCGCGGCCGTCGATCGCCCTGACGTCCGGGTGCGCCTCGGGGGCTCGGGCGGCGGGGCCCGCGTAGGTGATCCAGCCGTCGGCGTCGGACTCCAGGACGGCGTCGTCCACCACGTCATCGCCGACGCCGTCGATGAGCCGTACGTTCTCGACCCGCAGCGCGGCCCCGCCCCGTTCGAATGTCGCCTGTCCGAGTCCCACGCGCGCTGAACCCCCTCGTCCGGCCTGCGTTCTCACGCCGGCTGCCGGTTGTGTCGGTTCTCGTCACGGTAGGGTGATCCTGCGATTCGGCCGCGATATCGCAGGTAATCTCCATTGACTGCTTGATTCACGCAGGAAAGTTCGAGTGAGATGGCCGCTACGTCCTACGACGAGCTCGACGTCGCCATCGTCGACGCCGTGCGATCCGCGCCGCGCGCGAGCTGGCGGAGCCTCGGGGAGGTTCTCGGGGTCGACCCGGTGACCGTGAGCCGGCGCTGGGCGCGCATGGAGTCCGAGGGGGTCGCCTGGGTCGCCGCCCACCCCTCGGGACACGCGACCCCGGCGTGCGCGCTGGTGGAGATCGACTGCGCGCCGGGACGGACGACCGAGGTCGCGCGTACGCTCGCGGAGCACCCGCAGGCCGCCACCGTCAAGGTGACCGGCGGCGCACGAGACGTGCTCGTGCTGGCGCAGGCGCCCGACCTCGCCTCGCTCTCGGTCTATCTCCTCGACCTCGTGGGGCGGGTCCCCGGGATCGCGAAGATCCGCAGCCATGTGGTCACCCGGTCGATCCTGCAAGCGAGTGACTGGCGGGAAGGCGCGCTCGACCCGGAGCAGCGACGCCGGCTCGGCCCGGCCACGGAGCCGGGGTCAGCGAGGGCCGACGCCGTCGACCGGACCGACCTGCTTATCGTCCGCGCGCTGCACCTCGATGGGCGGATGTCGTTCGAACGGCTCGCCGAGCAGGTGGATCTCGGGCCGGTGTCGGTACGTCGCCGGCTGTCGCGCCTGCAGGAGGCGGGGCTCATCCGCTTCCGCTGCGACACCTCCCGGCATCTGTCCGGCCGGTCGGTCTCGGCGGTGTACTTCGGCTCCCTGGACGTCCAGGACATGCGGGCGGCGGAGAAGCGCATCCGTTCGCTGCCGGGGGTCCGGGCCTGCACGTTCGTCGCGGGGCCGTTCAACGTGACGGTCGACGCGTCCTTGCGGTCGGCGGCCGAGGTGCACGACCTCGAATGGCGCATGAGCCAGGAGTTGCCGGCCCTGCGCGTGCAGGACCGCTCCGTCGTGCTCAGCATGACCAAGCTGCTGGGCCGGGTCCTGGACGCGGAGGGACGATCCGTACGCGCCGTGCCGCTGGTGTTCGACGAGGGCGATCAGCCGTAGGCGCGCAGGAAGGCGTCCACCCCGTCGGCGATGATCGCCAGGATCTCCTCGACCTCGGCGTCCTTCCTGGTCTCGAGTGCCTCCAGCGCGAGGCTGAGTGTCAGGGCGGTGTAGTGCCGGGCCATCAGACGGGGGTTCGCGGCGCGGATCTTCCCCTGGTCCGCCAGCGCGGCGAAGCGTTCCTCCAGCATCAGGTCCGGACGGTCGCGCTCGGCCTCGGCCAGCTGCGGTATCGACCACCGTTGCGAGGTCAGCCGCCGGAAGGTCAGGTACGCGGGCGACGGGAACGTCTGCGTGACGATGCGCCGGCCGAAGGCGGTCAGCGCGTCGCGCAGGTCGCGGCCCGGGCTCAGCTCCTCGTCGATCGCGGCGCGTACGGTGTCGGCGAGCGTGTCGTTCACCCGCTCGAGCACGCGCAGGAAGATCGTCCCCTTCTCGCCGAAGTGGTCGTAGACGGTGCGCTTGGAGACCTGCGCCCGGGCCGCGATCGCGTCGACGCTCGTCCGCTCGTAGCCCTCGGCGATGAACAGGTCCTCCGCGGCATCCAGGATCGCCGCCTTCTTGCCCTCCGACCGTCGACGGCGTCCTGGCGTCTGAACCGCCGCTATACCCCTCGACATGATCTCAGCGTACGGCACCAGATGAAAGCACACTGACAAGTGTGCTTTTATGGGGATGCCCGCCGCATGCCCGGCGAGCGCACCCCGGCACCGCCCGCGGCGGTGCCCCTGCCGCATGGAGGTAGTGAGCATGGCATTCGATCCGGCAGACCACTGGGAGGGCTACCTCGCCCCGCCCGCCTTCGACGAGTACGCGGCCAGGTACGCGGACTTCTTCCGCATGAGGCGCGAGGACGGCATCATCGAGGTCCGCCTGCACACGGACGACGGCCCGTACGCCCACACCGCCGCCGCGCACAACGCGTGGCCGCGCGTGTGGCAGGAGATCGGCAACGACCCGGAGAACCACGTCCTGATCATCACCGGCACCGGCGGCAGATGGATGACGGGCGACCCCAAGGGGCTCAACCCCAAACCCGCCTCCGAGCTGGACCCGGACCACATCTACCAGCGCATGGCGGACGGCTGGAAGCTCATCGAGAGCTTCGTCAACAACATCGACATCCCGACGATCGCCGCCGTCAACGGTCCTGGCGTGCACACCGAGTTCGCGATGATGAGCGACATCACGCTCGCCGCGCCGGACGCCGACTTCATGGACCCGCACTTCTGGCTCGGCTCGCCGCCGGGAGACGGCCAGGGCATGGCCCTCCAGACGCTGATGGGCATCAAACGCGCCGCGTACTACATCTACGCCGCCAAGCCGATCCCGGCGGACAAGGCTCTTGAGTGGGGCATCGTCAACGATGTGCTCCCTCGCGAGCACCTCCTCGACCGCGCCTGGGAACTGGCCAGGTTCATCATGAAACGGCCGCGTTACACCAGGTGGGCCACTCACAACATCGTGTCCCGGCACTGGAGGAAGGTCGTCGCCGAGGACTTCGGCTTCCACATGGCGCACCAGATGCTCGCCAACGTCGCCAGCAAGTCCCGGGTGCCCGACCCGGACCTGCTGGCCGACTCCGAGGCCCGCAAGCTGTTCTGACCGGAAGCCCACGATCGGAGCCCTCCGCCATGCCCGACCCCTCGCAACCGCTTTCGCGCCTCCTCACGGACGCAGCCGGGCGACTCCGCCCCGAGTCGCCCTGGCTCGTGGTCGCCGCGGTGCCGGCACACCCGGCGCCGGCCGAGCTCCCCGCAACGAGCGGGGAGGACCTGCGGCGATGGCTCAGGCAGCACGTCGCGCACTGGCCGGCTCCCATCGCCATCGGCGCGGAGCCGCCACAACCACGCCCGGACGGCGCGCTGGCCTTCGCGCCGTCACGGCATCCGGGCCACCCGGCCGCCGGCGGGTACTACTGCGAGTTCCACCCGGACGGCTCCGCGCTCGCAGGACTGCAGGTGGGGACGCTGCGCGACAGCCCCGCCGACGGCCGCAAGGTCTGGGCGCTCGGTGAGGGCGCCGTCGCGTGGATCACCGTCGCGCTGGTGCGCCTCCTGGCGGCCAACGCCGCACGAGCCTTAGGGGAACGCGATGCCGAGCTCGCCCTCGAAGCGGCCCTCATCCTCGCTACGGACCCCGAACACGCGGCGCCGATAGAGGTGTGGAATCACGCCGGCACAACGTACGGCCCGGCGGGAGACCGCCGGCTCACCGGGGCCGCCTCCGCTCGCCACCTCGCCGACCTGGCGACATGCCTGTCACCCGCGCTCACGACGGCGGCACGACCGCTCATCGTCGATCTGCTGCGCCGGTTCGGGCTTTCCGGGTCACGCCACATCGACCCCGCCGGGGTCTTCCGGCGCGACCATTTCACCGGCTACGACCAGGAGATCCACGCGTGGGCCGACGCGATCGGCGTCCCCTCCCGCTCCGGCTGAGGCCGGACGGGTCGATGACGACGAATCCGTTTCGACGATGACATCGTCCTGGCGCCGTGAGGAACATCGGGTCCTCCCGGTGCCAGGTCGCGGTCCCGCTGAACCGGTCACCGGGCAGGAGATTCCCGACACCGGGCAGCGCGACGCCCCGGCGCTCCCCGGCGCGGAACGGCGCCGCGCCGATCGGCCACAGGGGCACGACCATGCTGCCGCCGATGTCCACCGCCAGACAGGACCGGTCGCGGACCCACGTCAGCCGCCCGTTGAAGGGCACGCGGGCGCCCTCCTGTGTGTCGTGCACGAGGATCTGCGGATCCGCGCCGACCATGCACACGGCGGCCCGGCACGCTGTCGTGGGCGGCGATGCGAGGACGGGCTGGGCCGGCGTGCCTGACCTGCTCGGCAAGAGGGCAAGGCCGACGAGCGTGGCGGCGAAGAACCACGACCTCATGGCTGCCTCCCCTGGCTGGGCTCCCCCGGGCGACACGGCCCGAGCCCGCCGGGCGCGAAGCGCCTGACGGGCGAGGGTCAAGGGGGTCCTACTCGTCCCCCTCCACCCGCATCACGCTGGCGATGGCCCGGACGATGTCGAGCTCCCGCAGCCCCTCCATGGTCGCCGTCAGGGCGGCGTCGGTGGCCCGGTGGGTGACGATGACGAGCTGGGCGTCGTCGCCGTGCCCTTCCTGCCTGACCGTCTGGATGGACACGTCGTGCTTGGCGAACAGCTCCGCCACCCGGGCCAGGACGCCCGGCTTGTCGGCCACGTCGAGGGCCACGTGGCAGCGCGTGACGGTCTCCCCCATGGGGTGGACGGTCAGCGAGGCGTAGGTGGACTCCTCGGGCCCGCGGGTGCCGGCCAGGCGGTTGCGGGCGACGGCGACGAGGTCGCCGAGGACGGCCGAGGCCGTGGGCGCGCCGCCGGCGCCCTTGCCGTAGAGCATGAGCTGCCCGGCCGACTCGGCCTCGACGAAGACCGCGTTGTACGCCTCCCGTACCCCGGCGAGGGGGTGGGTGCGCGGGATCATGGCCGGGTGGACGCGGACGCCGATGGAGCGGCCGTCGTCGGAGCGGGCGCAGATGGCCAGCAGTTTGATGACGTAGCCCATGGCCTTGGCGGAGGCGACGTCGGTGGCGGTGATCTCGGTGATGCCTTCGCGGTGCACCTGTTCGGCGGTGACGCGGCTGTGGAAGGCGAGCCCGGCGAGGATGGCGGCCTTGGCGGCGGCGTCGAAGCCTTCGACGTCGGCGGTGGGGTCGGCTTCGGCGTAGCCGAGGGTCTGGGCCTCTTCGAGGGCGTCGGTGAAGGACGCCCCGGTGGAGTCCATCTTGTCGAGGATGTAGTTGGTGGTGCCGTTGACGATGCCGAGGACGCGGTTGACGTGGTCGCCGGCGAGGGATTCGCGCAGCGGGCGCAGCAGCGGGATGGCGCCGGCGACGCTGGCTTCGAAGTACAGGTCGCCGTTGCCGGTGCGGGCGGCCTCGTGGAGGGCGGCGCCGTCCTCGGCGAGCAGCGCCTTGTTGGCGGTGACGACGGACTTGCCGCGGGACAGGGCGGCGATGATGAGGGAGCGGGCGGGTTCGATGCCGCCGATGACCTCGATGACGATGTCGATGTCGTCGCGCGTGACGAGGGCTTCGGCGTCGGTGGTGAGGAGGGCGGGGTCGACCTCGACGTCACGCTTGCGGCCGAGGCGGCGTACGGCGACGCCGGCGAGCTCCAGGGGGGCGCCGATGCGGGCGGTCAGGTCGTCACGCTGCTCGTGGATGAGCCTGATGACCTGGGAGCCGACGACGCCGCAGCCCAGCAGGGCCACCTTCAACGGTTTGCTCATAGTTGCCCCCTCAGCAGGTCGTCCTCGGTCTCGCCCCGTACGATCACCCGCGACTGCCCGCTGTTGACGGCGACGACGGCGGGCCTGGGCAGGTAGTTGTAGTTGCTGGCCAGCGACCGGCAGTAGGCGCCGGTGGCGGCGATCGCGATCAGGTCGCCGGGCGCGAGGTCGGCGGGCAGGTAGCAGTCGCGCACGATGATGTCGCCGCTCTCGCAGTGCTTGCCGACGATGCGGCTGAGCATGGGCTCGGCGCTGCTCTCGCGGCTGGCGAGCACGGCGGTGTACTCGGCGCCGTAGAGGGCCGTGCGCACGTTGTCGCTCATGCCGCCGTCGATGCTCACGTACGTGCGGAGCCCTTCGACGTTCTTGACGGTGCCGACCTCGTACAGGGTGATGCCGCCGGGGCCGACGACGGCGCGGCCGGGCTCGACGGTGAGGCGGGGGACGGGCAGGCCGGCGTCGGTGCAGACCTTGCGGACGATCTCGCGCAGGCCGTCGGCGATGCGCTTGACGTCGAGGGCCTCGTCGCCGTCGAGGTAGGCGATGCCGTAGCCGCCGCCGAGGTCGAGCTCGGGGAGCACGACGCCGTGCTCGTCCTTGATCTGGACGAGGAGGGTGGCCAGGCGGCGGGCGGCGACCTCGAACCCGGCCACGTCGACGATCTGGGAGCCGATGTGGGAGTGGAGGCCGACGAGCTCCAGCGACGGGAGCTGGAGGATGCGGCGGACGGCCTCGGCGGCGGCGCCGGCGTTGAGCGAGAGGCCGAACTTCTGGTCGTCGTGGGCGGTGGCGATGAACTCGTGGGTGTGGGCCTCGACCCCGGTGGTGACGCGGATCATCACCTTGGGGCGCAGGCCGCGCTGCTCGGCGAGGTAGCCGAGGCGGGCGATCTCCTCGAAGGAGTCGACGACGATGTGGCCGACTCCGGCGTCGAGGGCGCGGGTGAGCTCGGCCGCGGACTTGTTGTTGCCGTGCAGGGTGATGCGCTCGGCGGGGAAGCCGACGCTGAGGGCGACGGCGAGCTCGCCGCCGCTGGCCACGTCGAGGCCGAGCCCTTCGGCCTCCAGCCAGCGGACGATCTCCTTGCACAGGAAGGCCTTGCCGGCGTAGTGCACGTCGGAGCCCTGGAAGGCGGCCGCGTAGTCGCGCATGCGCGAGCGGACGTCCTCCTCGTCGAGGACGTAGAGGGGGGTGCCGTGCTCGCGGGCCAGGTCGCGTACGTCGGCGCCGCCGATCGTGAGCGCGCCATCGGTCCGGCTCGACGTTCGGGGCCAGATCGCGGGGTTGATCCGGTTGAGGTCGTCGGGCGCCAGCGGGGGGCGCTCGTGGGGCGGCGTCTCGGCGTGCCGGTCCCCGGCAGGATGGGCGAATCGACTCACCCGATCGAGGCTATCGGACCCGGTGTTCACCACGGACCCGATGCCCACGTATCGAGACGCGATCACCGCCCAAACGCGAATATTTTACGATTTTTCACCGTTTGGCCGGATATTTTGTGATCCCTCAGAGCCGATCCGGCCCCACCAGCACATCCCGTACGGCCCGCGCCAGCCTCACCCGGGCCCCCTGCAGCGGCCCGGCGGGCGCGTCGCCGATCGGCACGGCCGGGGCGTGCTCGTGCGCGTCGTGGTAGGCGAGCGCCAGCCGCACCAGGAAAGCCTCCCACCCCGGGTCGCGGCTCGCCAGCCGTCCGGGCACCTCGGCCAGCGCCCGCAGCACCGCCCGGTCGCGGGGATCGTCGAGCTGCTCGGGCCGGAACTCCTCCGGCACCCCCAGCTCCCGCCCCCACCGCTGCACCGCCACCGCCCTGGCATGGGCGTAACGCACCACGAATCCGGGGTTGTCCCACGTACGAGGAAAGTCCGGCCAGCCGGGATCGCGGAGCTCCAGCGGCTCGATCTCGGTCACCAGCTCCCCCGGCACGGGCACCACCACGCGCAGGAACCCGTTGTCCCGCACCTCGACCGGCCCCACGCCGGGCAGCTCCCGCACCCGCGCGGCCAGCTCGGCGGCCGGGACGCGGCGGCGCAGCGCGGCGGCCGACACGTAGGCGGCCTCCCGCTCCCACGTGCCGTCGGGCACCGGCGGCTCGCCGAGCACCCCGGCCAGCCGCCCGGGCGTCACGGGCTCAGATGAGCGCGTGCGGCTCGGCGGAGCCGTACTCGACCAGGTGGGCGGCGCCCAGCAGCCACCGGTCCTCGTCGCGGACGCGCACGTAGCCGAAGCGGTCGGCGGAGAAGACCTTGATCCCGTCCTCGCGGCAGCGGCGCATGAGCACCTCGTCCCAGCCGTCGGTGAGGTCGGCGAAGCCGAGCTCGCGCAGCGTGTTGCGGCGGGCGAGCAGCGTGCCGCCGGTGATCTCCGGCAGGTAGGTGTACTCGGCGTCGGGCTGCTTGAGCAGCGTGGCCTGCGGCTTGCGCAGGTGGGCGTAGAAGGCGGCCTTGCCGACGATGTCGGCGGTGCCGAACAGGAACGCCCGCCGCAGGTCGGTCAGGTAGTGGGAGCCGTAGACGTCGCGCGGGTCCATGACCGCGACCAGGTCGGCCTCGCACAGGTCGAGACCGCGGCCGAGCATCGCGCCGACGGTCATGCCCGGCTGCAGCGGCCGATGGATGACGTCGGCGCCGGGCAGCGTGTCGCGGGCACGCTGCTCGGCCTCCGGCGGGCCGATGACGATGAGCTGGGTGATGCCGCTCTGCCGGCCGACCTGGGCCAGCGCGTGCTCCATGCGGGTCGCGTCGGGGACGGCCAGCAGCACCGACACGTCGAGCGTGGCGCGGGCGCTGGGCAGCCCGATCGTCTCCAGGAGCGCGTCGACGTGCTCGGTCATGGTGCCGGAGGCGTAGGCGCGGCGCAGGGCGACGTGCGCCCGGCGCGTGTCGGGGTCGTCGCCGATCGGCGTGCCGCAGGCGGCGAGCTCGGCCAGCCGCCACGTCGGGGTGCCGGGCGGGCAGGTGACCGCGGCCGGCCAGCGGTAGGAGGTGAGCACGTCCGGGTAGGCCAGGTGGTCAGGCAGGAGCTGGTCGAGGCTGAGCACCCGGTCGATGCGCCCGCCGGCCAGCGGCAGCGGGTTGTGCACGCGCGGCTGCACGCCGAACGGCAGCCTCGGCCAGGCCACGGCCGGGTCGGCGGAGAAGCGGTGCTCGAACAGCCCGGCCGCGGCGGCGAAGTCGGCCGGGTCGCCGTGCGTGTGCCAGAACACGGTCCGGATGCCGCGCTCGCCGCACCAGGCGAGCAGCGCGCGCAGCCCCTCGCCGGGCTCGCCCAGCAGCTCCTCGGCCCACGGCCCCTGCGTCACGGACTCGACCAGCAGCAGGTGCGGCACCTCCTGCGGCAGCACCCGGGCGAAGTCGCGCGGGGTGAAGCCGGTGGTCTGCCGCCACTCGTAGCGCAGCAGCGCCTCGGCGTGCGGCTCGGCGACGACCGCCGCGGTGATGTGCGGGCGGGTGTTGGGGCCGGTCGGCACCCGGTAGGGCTTGAGCTTGAAGGAGGCGCCGCCGAGCGTGCGGGTGGTGGCGGTGGCCTGGTAGGCGGCGCCGGGCCGCTCGTCCTGGGCCCTGGCCGCGGCCACGGGCTTGCGCTTGGGCGCGGTCGGCCGCTTGACCGGCCGGGCGGCGCCCTTGAGCTCCTTGGCCAGGCGGACGGGGTTGCTCTTGCCGGTCTTGATGGCGTCGCCCAGCCGGTTCCAGCGGGCGACCTTGATCGAGGAGAGCTTCCAGTTGGCCACCTCGGCCTGGTAGCGCTGCTCGGCGAGCTCCTTGCGGAGCTTGTCGGCGGCGGCGCGCTCGTCGGCCAGGCGCTCCTCGGCCTCGCTCAGCCGGTCGGCGAGGGCCTTGACCTCCTCGGCACGGCTCTCGGCCTCGGCCAGCCTGCTCTGGGCGGCGTCCAGCAGCCTGGCCAGCTCCGCCGCGTGCTCGGCCTGCGCGACCGCCTCACGCAACGCCCTGCGCGTGCTTTCCAGCTCGGTAGACAACAGGACCTCCGTCTCTCAGCCCGGCAAAGGATACTCTTTTGCGGGAAGCGCCTCGAAGGGATGAGATCCGGTGCAGTTCAACGTACGACCCTACGTCTGCGGCGGTCTCGGCCGGATCGACACCGCGGTGCTCGGCAAGCTGTCGGCCGCGGGCCCGCGGGTGCGTCCCGCTCTCCAGACGGCCGAGGCGGCCCTGTTCAGCTCGGCGCCGCTGCCGCCCTACCGGCGCTCGGGCGAGGCGTTCGCGTTCGCCTGGGGCGAGCGCAGGCCCGCCGGCGAGGGCGACTGGATGACGGTCGCGGAGACGTACGAGGCTCCGGGCCTGATGGGCGACGGCCCGCGCGTCACGCTCCACACGGGCGCGCTGGGGCTGGTCGACGTCTATTACGTACGGGTGGGCGAGGCGGTCTACTTCTCGTCCCTGATCGAGCCGCTGCTGTCGCTGGCGCCGGTCGAGATCGACTGGGCGGCCTGGGCGTCGATCCTTCAGGTGACGTTCCCGCTGGGCGAGGCGACGCCCTACCAGCGGATCAAGCGGCTGCCCGGCTCCAGCGCGCTGGTGTGGGACCAGGGCAGGCTGTCCACCGAGCGGCGCCTGCCGCGCTGGCTGCGCACCGAGCCGTACGAGACGTGGACGAGTGCCGGGGAGATCCTGGAGCTGCTGCACGAGGTCTACAAGGACTACGACGGGCGCAAGCTGCTGGTGCCGATCAGCGGCGGCTATGACTCGCGGCTGCTGGGCAGCGTGGCCAAGGCGCGCGGGTTCGACGTGGAGTCGTGGACGACCAGCCCCGACGACGGCACCGACACCGACATCGCCTTCGCCCGGGCCATCACCCGCGAGCTGGGCATCCCGCACCGGGTGATCGAGCAGGACCCTGCCTCCTACCCGGACGACGCCGTGGAGGTGGCGCGCAGGCTCGAATACCTGACGCCGCACCACGCCTGGTACGCGCCGTTCGCCAAGGAGGTGCACCAGGCGGGGCGGGTGCTGGTCGACGGGCTGGCGGGCGGGCCGCTGCTGAAGAACTTCATGGTCAGCGGCGCCGCCCTGGAGGCCACGACGCAGGCGGAGCGGTCGGCGGCGGTGCTGGGCTCGCTGAGCCTGGGCGCGCCGTCGCAGCCGTTCCTGTCGAAGGCGGCGGCGCAGTGGATGGCCGAGACCGTGCAGGAGCAGTTCCTGGCGGCCACCTCGATGCTCCACGGGCACCGGGCGGAGCTGCCGCTGTCGGTGCTCCACACGCGCACGGTGCGGGGCATCGCGCGCTCGGCGGTCAACCTGGTGGGGCCGGAGGCGTCGTTCGCGGCGCCGTTCATCCATCCCGACTTCTTCGATGCCGCGCTCTCGGTCGGGGTGGCGCGCAAGGCGCAGGGCCGCTTCTACCGCGAGGTGCTGCACGCCGCCAACCCGCGCGTGGCCGCGCTGCCCTCGACGAACGTGGTCAAGCAGCCGCTGCGGCGGGTGCCGCTGCGCTCCACGGCCGCGCCCGCGCGCGCCTACTCCCACCGCATGCTGGACGTGGTGGCGACCCGGGTGCCGGGTCTGCTGTCGGACGAGCTGCACGAGGTGGTGGCGGGCGGGCCCGACGCGCTGACGCGGTTCAACGGCTGGAACGACCGGTTCTGGGTGCGCGGTCTGGTGCTGTTCGGGCTCTGGCTGAGCGACTTCGAAAGCGAGCTGGACGACCTGTCTGCCCCCTTCTAGTTACAGGGCGAAGAACGGTCGGTAACATCACGATTACACAGCGATCTCTTGGGTATTACAGCTCGCACAGCACAAGCGGGTTCCGGAAAGCCAACGGGCTGGTAGTGTTCGGCCCGTAAGCGCCGCACAAGCGGGCACCGGATCACAAATCCGGTCCTGTCGAGGGCATGGGATCGCAGGGATGACGACCCAGGCGGCGCGGTCACCAGAGATAACAACGCCGGGGAAACCGGTGACTTCGTCCTGCCCACATCTCCTTCTGTGAGCGACATATGATCAACGCATCCCCAACGCCGGAGCCGGTCGCCGAGACCTTCATTTCGGAAGACCCGTCCTGGTACAAGCGGGCGGTGTTTTACGAGGTGCTCGTCCGGGGGTTCAAGGACTCCAACGGCGACGGCACCGGAGACCTTCGCGGCCTCGTGGAGAAGCTGGACTATCTCGAATGGCTCGGCGTCGACTGCCTGTGGCTGTTGCCGCTGTACGAGTCGCCGCTGCGTGACGGCGGTTACGACATCTCCGACTACATGAAGATCTTGCCGGACTTCGGCGATCTCGCCGACTTCATCCAGCTGATCGAGTCGGCGCACGAGCGCGGCCTGCGAATCATCACGGACCTGGTGATGAACCACACCAGCGACCGTCATCCCTGGTTCCAGGCATCCCGGCACGACCCCGAGGGGCCGTACGGCGACTTCTACGTGTGGGCGGACGAGCCGACCGCATACCCCGACGCGCCGATCATCTTCATCGGCGCCGAGGAGTCCAACTGGACCTACGACCCGGTGCGCAAGCAGTACTACTGGCACCGGTTCTTCCACCACCAGCCGGACCTCAACTACGACAACCCGGCGGTCCAGGAGGCCATGCTGGAGGTCCTGCGCTTCTGGCTGGACCTGGGCATCGACGGCTTCCGCCTGGACGCGGTCCCGTACCTGTTCGAACGGGAGGGCACCGCGTGCGCCGGCCTGCCGGAGACGCACGCGTACCTGAAGAAGATCCGCGCCGAGGTCGACCGGCTCTACCCCGACCGGGTGCTGCTGGCCGAGGCCAACGGCTGGCCGGAGGACGTCGTCGAGTACTTCGGCGACCCCACCACCGGCGGCGACGAGTGCCACATGGCGTTCCACTTCCCGCTCATGCCGCGCATCTACATGGCGGTCAAGAAGGAGACGCGCGAGCCGATCTCGGAGATCATGTCGCGCACGCCCAAGCTGCCCGACTGCGCCCAGTGGGGCATCTTCCTGCGCAACCACGACGAGCTCACGCTCGAGACGGTGACGGAGGAAGAGCGCGACTACATGCACAGCGAGTACGCCAAGGACCCGCGCATGCGGGCCTACCTGGGCATTCGCCGTCGCCTGGCGCCGCTGCTCGACAACGACCGGGACCGCATCGAGCTGTTCACAGCCCTGTTGCTGAGCCTGCCGGGCTCGCCGGTCATGTACTACGGCGACGAGATCGGCATGGGCGACAACATCTGGCTGGAGGACCGTGACGCGGTCCGCACGCCGATGCAGTGGAGCCCCGACCGCAACGCGGGCTTCTCCACGGCCGACCCGGGGCGGCTCTACCTGCCGGCCGTCATGGACCCGATCTACGGGTTCCAGGCGGTCAACGTGGAGTCGCAGCAGAAGAACGAGGGTTCGCTGCTCCACTTCACCCGGCGGATGCTGCAGATCCGGCGCAACCACCCGGTGTTCGGCGTCGGCGCCTACACGGAGATGTGGTCGTCGAACCCGGCCGTCCTGACCTACGTCAGGGAGGACGGCGACGACATCATGCTGTGCGTGAACAACCTGTCGAAGTTCCCGCAGCCGGTCGAGCTGGACCTGCGCAGGTTCGAGGGCATGACGCCGGTGGAGGCGCGCGGTGGCGTGCACTTCCCCGTCGTCGGCGAGCTGCCCTACCTGCTCACGCTGCCGGGGCACGGCTTCTACTGGTTCGCGCTGAAGAAGCTGCCTTCAGCGTGAGGTGACGGGCACCTGGGCACGGGCCGCCCGCCGCGCGGGAATCAGCGCGACGGCGAGCGCCGTGCCCACGGCCACCAGCACGGCGACGGTCAGCGTCATGGCCGAGGGCGGACGGGCGATCCCGGCGCCCACCCCGCTGGTGTGACCCTGAAGGTCGATCAGCCCGGTCACGACCGACGCCCCGACCGCCGCGCCCGCTCCCACGCCCAGCACCACGAGCAGCCCGGTGCCGGTCACCAAGGTGGCCATCACCTGGCGCGGCGTCAGCCCCATCGCCTTGAGCACCGCCAGGTCGAAGGCGTGGTCGCGCAGGCCGAGCGCGCTGGCCGTGAGCAGGTTGGCCAGCCCGATCAGCGTGAGCACGGCGATCAGGGCCACGATCACCACCCGGATGACGGCCAGCCGGTCGGCCGGGTTGACCACGATCTGCACGTCCAGGCTCTCCGACGACTCGGTGAGCAGCCTCCCGGCCACCTCCGACGGGTCGGCGCCCGGCTTGAGGGCGAGCGCGTAGAACTCGGGCGGCACGGTGTCCTTGGCGGCCAGGCTGTCCAGCCCGACCGACAGCACCTCCCCATCGGAGTCGGGCTCGATGGCCCGGCCGACGATCCGCACGATCAGCGGCGAGCCGCCCACGGTCAGCCGGACCCGGTCGCCGATCTTCACACCCAGCAGGTCGAGCAGCCCCTGCCCGGCGACCGCCTCGCCCGGCTCGGCGTACATGCGGCCCTCGACGACGGGGAACGGGTAGGGGGCGGTGGTGGAGCCGCCGATGGCGCGCACCCGCACCGAGCGGCCCTCTCCGGGGGCCAGCGCGTTCACCTCGACGCCCGGGTAGACGGCCCGCACGTCGCGGTCGGCGCGCACGTGGCGCTCGGCCTCGACGGCGGTCAGCTTGCCGGGCCCGACGTGCAGGGCGGCGTGCTGGCCGACCTGCTCGGGATGGCCGGCGAAGTTGTCCAGCGTGGCCCACACGCCCAGCCCGATCGTGATCATCATCATCGGCACGGCCAGCCCGAACGCCGTCAGGAACGCCGGCACCCGCCGGGTGAAGGCGTCGCGGGCGCCCAGCACGAGCGCCGGAGGCAGGCGTACCAGGAGGGCGAGCCTGGCCAGCCGGGACAGGTGGCCGCGCGGCGGCAGGGCGGGCGCGGCCGGGATCGGCGGCGTGCGGCCGCCGCGCCAGGCGGGCAGCCCCACGGCGGCCAGCACGACCAGCGCGGTGCCCGCGAGGATGGCCAGCACCGGCATGGGGGCGACGGAGGTGGTGCCGAGCACCGCGACCGTGCCGCCCCACCCGGCCAGCGTGCCGACAGCGATGCCGAGCAGGCCCAGCGCGCCGTGCTCGACCAGCAGCAGCAGCGCGATCTGGCCTCTGGTGAAGCCCATCGACTTGAGCGTGGCCAGGTCGCGGAGCTGGCCGAGCACCCGGCCGCCGGCCGCGTTGGCCAGCGCGAGCGCGGCGGCGACCAGCCCGACGACGCCGAACAGCGCCAGCAGCGTGCCGAGCAGCCGGTTGTCCAGCTCCATCGCGGCGCGGATCTCCCGCCAGGTGTAGAGGCGCTGGAGCTCGTCGTCGAGCATGACCACGACCCGCTGCGAGACGACCTGGGCCGACTCGGCGTCGGTCAGGCGCAGCCCGGTCACCCACTGGCTGCGGCCGAGCATCGGCTCGACCCGGTCCAGGGTCTCGGGCAGCACCCAGGCCAGGCCGGGGGTCCATTCCGGGTAGAAGCCCTGCTCGGCGGAGTCGGCGATGCCGCGTACGTGCAGGCTGTGGCGCTCGCCGCTGAGCGCGATGATCGTGAACGGCGCGCCGATGCGCAGGCGCAGGGCTCGGGCGTAGGAGCGTTCGACGACGACGCCGCCGGGCTCGGCGGCGTCGAGCCAGCGGCCCTCGGTCACCACCGGGTGGGCCACCGCGGGCGGCTTCGCCGGCAGGGCGCGCAGCTCGGCGGGCTCCTTCTTGCCGTCCTGGACGACGGTGGCGGGCGCCGAGCGGTAGGGGCCGGCGGCGCTGGTGACGCCGTCGATCTCCCGGGTGGCGACGACCTGGGCGGTGCTGTCCTTGGTGTAGAACCACACGTGCGCGCCCTCGGTCTGGGCGAACAGCCCGCGCCAGGGGTTGGTGCCGTCCTCCAGCAGGGTGACGGCGGCGATCAGCGCGGCCACGATGGCGGCCACGACGAGCACGGTGAGTGTCGCCTGGCCCTTCCTGGCCCGCAGGTCTGCCCGGATCCAGCGGATGCCCGCCCGGGTGGTGCTCATCGGAGGTCGATCACCGCGCCCGCGGTGCCGGTGCGGCGCCGGGTGATCCGGCCGTCGTCGACGACCTCGCCGTCGTGCAGGGCGACGACCCGGTCGGCCAGCCCGGCGACGCGGGCGTCGTGGGTGACCATGACGATGGTCTGGCCGTCGCGGTGCACCTCGCCGAGCAGGCGCAGCACGTCGCGGGTGTTGCGGCTGTCGAGGTTGCCGGTGGGCTCGTCGGCCAGCAGCACGCTGGGCTTGTTGGCCAGGGCCCGGGCGAGCGCGACGCGCTGCTGCTCGCCGCCGGAGAGCCGGGCGGGCGGGGCGTCGGCGCGGTCGGCCAGGTTGAGCGCGCCGAGCAGGTGCCGGCTGCGCTCGCGGGCCTCGCGCGGCGAGGCGCCGCCCAGCAGGGCCGGCAGCTCGACGTTGTCGGCCACGGTCATGCTGGCGACCAGGTTGAAGAACTGGAAGACGAAGCCGATCTTCTTGCGGCGCAGCAGGGCCCAGGCGCTCTCGGAGAGCGTGTCGGCGCGGGTGCCGTCGATCCAGATCTCGCCGCTGGTGCGGGTGTCGAGGCCGCCCAGCATGTGCACGAGCGTAGACTTGCCCGACCCGGACGGGCCCATGACGGCGATGAACTCACCCGGCTCGACCTGCAGATCCACCCCGCGGACGGCGTGCACGGGCACGGCGCCGCCGGAGTAGACCTTCACCAGGTTGACCGCCTTGAGGGCGGGATCACTCATGCCAGGTCCTCCTGACAACGTTCGAGCCAGTCCAGATCGGCTTGCAGATGCAGCATGGCACCCTCGATCAGCAGCAGCGCCACCCGGTCCTCGGGCGGGGTGCGGGCCATCAGGTCGTTGAGGTCGCCCATGAGCGACAGGTAGTGGCGGCGCTGGCGGTTGATCAGCGCCATCCGGTCGGCGATGCCGGTGAGCGGGGCCAGCACGAGCTTCATGAAGAACTCGTCACGCACCCGGGGCCCCTCGGTGGGCTCGTCCGCCCAGAGGGTGAGCACGTCACGCCCCTTGGCGGTGCAGTAGTAGACCTTCTTGTTGGGCCGGTTGGACTGCTCGACGTCGACCGCCCTGACCAGGCCGTCCTTCTCCAGGCGGCCCAGCGTCACATAGATCTGGCCGATGTTGGGCGAGGGGTAGGCACTGCCGAACGTCTGCTCGAGGGCCTGTTTGAGCTCATAACCGTGGGCAGGCTCCTTGGCCAAGAGCGCCAGCAGGTGAAGCCGCACACCTCACCTCCCCGCGCGTTACGGATGCGTTACATGGCCAGCAGTTGACCTTCAGATTACATGTATGGATAACATGCATGCATCTACCTAACACGAATGTAGCCCCCTCTAAACCTGGAGGAAATCGAGGTGTTTCGCCCATTTGCTGTTGCTCTGGCCGTTCTTGCGGCGGCCGGGTGCGCGGCGGCGGGCGAAACCGGCGGCGGCGAGCCGGGAACGGGCGGCACTGGCCCGATCACCTTCGCCACCGGGCGCGACACCACGGCGTACCTGCAACCCCTGCTGGACCGCTGGAACCAGGCCCACCCGGCCGAGAAGGTGACGCTGCTCGAGCTGCCCGAGGCCGCCGACGAGCAGCGCGCTCAGATGGTGGCCAACCTCCAGGCCCGCAGCAGCCGCTACGACGTCCTCGGCCTGGACGTGGTGCTGACGGCGGAGTTCGCGGAGAACGGCTGGATCATCCCCTTGGAGCGCGGGTACTTCCCGCTCGACAAGTTCCTGCCGCCTGTCGTGGACACCGCGGTCTACAAGGACAAGCTCTGGGCCGTGCCGTACACGAGCAATGCCGGGCTGCTGTACTACCGGACCGACCTCGTGAAGAAACCGCCCAGAACCTGGGCGGAACTTCGTGAACAAGCCCAGGAGATTACGAAAAAACACGATATTGAGGGTTATGCCGGGCAGTTCCTCGCGTACGAGGGACTGACCGTCAACTTCTCCGAGGCCGTGCAGTCCGCCGGCGGCCAGATCCTCGGCCCTGACGGCGACGAGGTGACACTCGACACCGCCAAGGCCGCGACCGCGCTGGGGTTCCTGCAACAGGGCCTGCGCGAGGGCTGGATCCCGGAGGAGTCCCTGAACTACAAGGAGGAGGAGTCCCGCCTGGCCTTCCAGGAGGGCCGGCTCGCCTTCGCCCGCAACTGGCCGCACGCGTACGGCCCGGCCAGGAGCAGGCTCGGCGAGAAGATGGCGGTGACCAGGCTGCCCGGGCTCGACGGGCCCGGCTCCAGCTCGCTGGGCGGCAGCAATCTGGCCATCAGCGCCTACTCCAGGCACCAGCACACGGCTCGTGAGTTCATCCGCTACTTCACGAGCCTGGAGAACGAGCGCCGTGTCCTCACCGAGGGGTCCTTCCCTCCGGTGTGGGCCGAGCTCTACGACGACCCCGAGCTGATCAAGCGCTTCCCCTACCTGCCCGTGCTCAAGGAGAGCATCCTCGCCGCCAAGCCGCGGGCTGCCAGCGCCAACTACAACCAGCTCAGCCTGGTGATCGCCAGCTCGGTCGCCAAGGCGCTCAACCCCCCGTTCAAGGACACGGCCGACGACGTCGCGGCGTCCTTGAAAGCCGAACTCGAAGAGATCATCAGAACCCAGTGAGGCAGCCATGCGAAAAGGCAGAGCAGCAGCGATCCTGGCCGGACTGGCCGTAGCAGTCGCGGCCTGCGGCAACGCGCCGACCACCAACGACCCGGCGGCCTCGGCCCCCGCCTCGGGCGAGGCCACCAGCGGCGCCAAGACGCTCGAAGGCGTCACGCTCGAGGTCGCGGCGAAGTGGACCGGCGAGGAGCAGAAGAACTTCGAGCAGGTGCTCAAGGCCTTCTCCGAGAAGACCGGCGCGAAGGTCACCTACGCCTCCACGGGCGAGGACACCGGCGCCTACCTGGGCCCGCGCATCCAGGGCGGCAGCCCGCCCGACGTGGCGATCCTGCCGCAGCCCGGCCTGGTCCAGCAGTACGCCGACCAGAAGGCGCTCAAGCCGCTCACGGCCGACGTCACCAAGGAGATCGACGCCAACTACACGCCGTACTGGAAGGAGCTCGGCTCCGCGGACGGCCAGGTCTACGGCGTGCTGATCAAGGCGGCGCACAAGTCGCTGGTCTGGTACCGCGACCAGGCGCTCAAGGACGCCGGCGTGCAGCCCCCCACCACGTGGGAGGAGCTGGTCAAGACCTCGCAGACGATCGCCGACTCCGGCACCGCGCCGCTCTCCCTCTGCGGCGCCTCAGGCTGGACGCTCACCGACCTGTTCGAGAACGTCTACCTCTCCTCGGCCGGTCCCGAGAAGTACGACCAGCTCGCCAAGCACGAGATCCCGTGGACCGACGCGAGCGTCACGACGGCCCTGGAGAAGATCAAGGAGCTCGTCAGCAAGGACGAGTACCTGGTCGACGGCCGCTCCAACACGATGCAGACCGACTTCCCGACCTGTGTCACCAAGGTCTACGGCCAGGACAAGGCCGCCATGGTGATCGAGGCCGACTTCGTGGCCGTCACGGCCGTCGAGTCCGGCGCCAAGGTCGGCGAGGAGGCCAAGTACGTGCCGTTCCCGAAGGTCGGCGAGACCGCCCCGGTCGTGCTCGGCGGCGACGTCGCGGTGGCCATGAAGGACTCCCCCGGCGCGATGGCGCTGCTGCAGTTCCTGGCCTCCAAGGAGGGTGGCGAGATCTGGGCCAAGCTGCCCGGCTACCTGTCCCCCAACCGCAACGTCTCGCCCGACAACTACCCGGACCCGCTGACGCAGGAGCTCGGCAAGACGATCATCTCGGCCGGCGAGACCGTCCGCTATGACATGTCCGACCTCGCGCCCAGCGCCTTCGGCGGCACCGACGGCAAGGGCGAGTGGAAGATCCTCCAGGACTTCCTGCGCGACCCCTCCGACGTCAAGGGCGCCCAGGAGGCGCTCGAAGCCGAGGCCAAGAAGGCCTGGAAGTAAAGAGGAATGGCCGTGACCGAAAGGTTGGACGGCCCGAAGGTCCCGCCCGAGAGCACCTCGGGCGGGCCTGCCTCCGGACCGGCTGATACCCCCCGTAAGAAAAGCCGCCTCGGCCCCTCCCCGTGGCTCGCGATCGCCTTCCTGCTCCCGGCAGCGGTGCTGCTGGGGGTCTGGGTGGTCTATCCCATCGGGTTCTCGATCGTCCGAAGCCTGTACGACGCGTCGAACACGCAGTTCGTCGGGCTCGACAACTTCGCCACGATCTTCAGCGACGGCAACATGTTGCGGACCATCCGCAACAACCTCATCTGGGTGATCGTCGCGCCCATCGTGGTCACCACGCTGGGCCTGATCTTCGCGGTGCTGACCGAGCGCATCCGCTGGTCGACCGCGTTCAAGCTGATCGTGTTCATGCCGATGGCCGTCTCGCTGATGGCCGCCGGCGTCATCTTCAGGCTGGTGTACGACGGCGACCCGGACAAGGGTGTGGCCAACGCCATCCTGACCACCGTGCACGACACGTTCTCCTCCTCCCAGGGCTACCCGGAGGCCCGCCCGCGTGAGGGCGAGCAGTCGCCGGTCGCGGCCGAGGGCGGCGGCGTCGTCACCAAGCAGCCCGTGCAGGCGGGCCAGCCGGTGCTCATCCCGATCGTCGGCGTCAAGCCGGAGGTGCTGCCCTCCGACGCCGCGCCCGCCAAGGCGCCCGCCGGCGGCGACACCCTGTCCGGCACCGTCTGGTTCGACTTCACCCCGGGCGGCGGCGGCGTCAACGGCCAGCTCGACGGGAGCGAGAAGGGCCTGCCGGGGATGACCGTCGAGGCGGTCAGCGACGGCAAGGTGGCGGGCACCGCCACGACGGCCGAGGACGGCACGTTCGCCTTCGACGGCCTGCCCGCCGGCTCCTACACGCTGCGGCTGCCGCAGTCGAACTTCGAGGGGGCCTACAACGGCCTGGCCTGGCTGGGCCCGACACTCATCACGCCGGCGATCATCGGCGCGTTCGTCTGGGTGTGGGCCGGATTCGCGATGGTGCTGATCGCGGCGGGGCTGGCGGCGATCCCGCGTGACGCGCTGGAGGCCGCCCGCATCGACGGCGCCACGGAGTGGCAGGTGTTCAGGAAGATCACCGTGCCGCTGCTGTCGCCGGTGCTGCTCGTCGTCTTCGTGACGATGATCATCAATACGCTGAAGGTGTTCGACCTGGTCTTCATCATCGCGCCGTCGTCGGTCCAGCCGGAGGCGAACGTGATCGCGCTGGAGATGTGGCGCGTGGCGTTCGGCGGCGGGAACAACCAGGGACTCGGCAGCGCGCTGGCGATCTTCCTGCTCATCCTGGTGCTGCCCTTCATGGTCATGAACATCCGCAGGTTCAAGAGGGGAGAGTCATGACCACCGCGACCGCATCCGCACCCCGCGGGGCGCACGCGGGAGCCCCGCGCCGGAGCTTCGCCGGCCGCATCGTCGACCGCCTCGGCAGCGGCGCCGTCCAGGTCGTGATGATCCTGCTGGGCCTGTTCTGGCTGGTGCCCACGCTGGGCCTGCTCGTGGTCTCGCTGCGCTCGGTGGAGACCAACACCGCCGAGGGCTGGTGGACGATCTTCACCAAGCCCGCCGAGCTCACCCTCGAAGGCTACGCGAACCTGCTGGCCAGCGGCTTCACCGCGTCGTTCTGGAACACGATCGCGATCACCGTGCCGACCACGATCCTGGTGATCGGCATCGCCGCGATGGCCGCCTACGCGTTCGCCTGGATGGAGTTCCGGGGCCGCGACACGCTCTTCCTGGTCGTGGTCGGGCTGCTCATCGTGCCGATCCAGATCGCGCTGATCCCCGTGGCCGCCCTCTACGGGCAGGCGGGCATCTTCGGCTCGATCCCCGGCGTGGTGCTGTTCCACGTGGCGTTCGGCCTGCCGTTCGCGATCTTCCTGCTGCGCAACTTCTTCGTCGGCATCCCGGCCTCGCTGCTGGAGGCGGCGCGGATGGACGGGGCGCCGGAGTGGAAGATCTTCGTCTCGGTGGTGTTCCCGCTGGGCAAGCCGGCGATCGCGTCGCTGGGCATCTTCCAGTTCCTGTGGGTGTGGAACGACATGCTCATCGCGCTGGTCTTCGCCAACACCGAGAACCAGCCGATGACCAAGGCACTGCAGTCGCAGATGCGGCAGTTCGGGACGAACATCGACGTGCTGTCCTCCGGGGCGTTCCTGTCGCTGATCATCCCGCTGATCCTCTTCTTCGCCTTCCAGCGCTACTTCGTCCAGGGCATGATGGCCGGCTCGGTCAAGTAGCCCCACCCGAGCTCACGGGCGTCCGGCACGACCGGGCGCCCGTGATCATTTCTCCCGGTTCGGTACGCATGCCGTACCGGACCTGACTAAGCTGATCGGCCATGGCCGGTCGTCCCCTGAACGAAGTCGTCGAAGCCGGATGGGCCCAAGCTCTTGAGCCCGTGTCCGAGCGCATCTCCCTCATGGGCGAGTTCCTCCGCAAGGAGATCGCCGAGGGCAGGCAGTACCTCCCCGCGGGCCCCCACGTCCTGCGTGCCTTCAACCAGCCCTTCGACGACGTCAAGGTGCTGATCGTGGGCCAGGACCCCTACCCGACGCCCGGCCACCCGATCGGCCTGTCGTTCTCCGTCGCCGCCGACGTGCGGCCGCTGCCGGGCAGCCTGCTCAACATCTACAAGGAGATGGAGAGCGACCTGGGCCTGCCCCGGCCGTCCAACGGCGACCTGACGCCGTGGGCCGAGCAGGGCGTGCTGCTGCTCAACAGGGTGCTCACGGTCATGCCGGGCAAGCCCGCCTCCCACCGGGGCAAGGGCTGGGAAGAGGTCACCGAGCAGGCCATCCGCGCCCTCGTCGCGCGCGACAAGCCCATGGTGGCGATCCTGTGGGGGCGCGACGCGCGCAACCTGGCGCCGATGCTCGGCGGCGTGCCGCGCATCGAGTCGGCCCACCCGTCGCCGCTGTCGGCGCGTAACGGCTTCTTCGGCTCGCGGCCGTTCAGCCGGGCCAATGAGCTGCTCGTCCAGCAAGGCGCATCCCCTGTGGAGTGGAAGCTGCCCTAGGCTCGCTCCATGAGTGATGCACAGAAGTTCCTACGCCTCACGGTCGAGCTGACCGTCGAGGTGCTCGACGTTGACGCCCTCCAGGCCGCCGCGATGGCGGAGATCCGCCACCCCGACGCCGAGCTGACCGACGAGGAGCGCACCGAGCAGGCCGAGCTCGTCTCCTCCGACGAGACCGGCGCCTCCGCGTTGCAGTGGCTCATCGAGCCCGAGCACGTGCTCCAGCTCGTCGACCACATCGAGGAGATCGAGCCGCGCGAGGCCGTCCTGGGCGTGGAGCCCTCCGAGGGTCCCAGCGAGGACGAGGACGACGAGGACCACATCCACGCGTGATCCCGTGGCGTCCGGCATCCGGTGTGATGCGGACGAGATGGCCGGCGCCGGCCTGCTCCGGCGGCGTCGGTCGGCGGGGCGGGCTCCGGCCCGTCCTGGCGCGCTCACTAGGATCGATCTTCAGGGCCGGTGAGCGCCTTTCTTCCTGATCGCGGGCGCTCCTGGCCGAGTTCGCCGGCGCGGCCGGTCCGCGCCATGACCCCGGGAGGGCACACCGTGATCGTGGCATTCTCCATCACCCCGCTGGGCGTCGGCGAGGGCGTCGCCGAGCCGGTCGCCCGCGCCGTCAAGGTCGTCCGCGACAGCGGCCTGCCCAACCGCACGGACGCGATGTTCACCACCGTCGAGGGCGAGTGGGACGAGGTGATGGGCGTGATCAAGCAGGCGGTCGACGCGGTGGCCGAGGTCGCGCCGCGGGTCAGCCTCGTGCTCAAGGCCGATCTGCGGGCCGGGGTCACCGACGGCATGACCAGCAAGCTGGAGTCGCTCGAACGCCACCTCTCCTGACGCCACCCCGCCTCCCAAACGCGATATGTCTTGACCTGTCGGGCACTCGCGACATATCGTGTCGCTCGCACACGACACGATAGTACGCGTTTCCGGAGGTGGGTCATGCAACAGCCGCGAGTCCCCGTCCTCGTCGTCGGCGGCGGCTACGCGGGGCTGAGCGCCGCGATGATGCTGGCCTGGCGCGACGTCCCCGTCATGCTCGTCGAACGGCACCCGGGCACGTCCGTCCAGCCCAAGGCGTTCGGCGTCGGGCCGCGGGCCGTGGAGCTCATGCGCCCGGTCCCCGGCGTCGAGCAGGCGCTGGCCGCCGTCTGGGCCGGCATCGGCGACAACATGCGCATCGCCATCGCCACCAGCCTGAACGACCCCGACCCGGAGATGATCATCTCCGACGAGAAGGAGGAGTTCGCCTTCCTCGCCGACGCGACGCCCGCCGCCCAGGTGGGCGCCCCGCAGGCCGAGATCGAACGGGTGCTGCGCGCCAAGGCCGAAGAGCTCGGCGCCGACCTGCGCTTCTCCACCGAGCTCGTCTCCATCGAGCAGGACGGCGACAGCGTCCTCGCCGTCCTGCGCTCCGGCGGGCAGGAGAGCGTCGTCCGGGCCGACTACGTCATCGCCGCCGACGGCTACCGCAGCCCGCTGCGCCACCGGCTCGGCATCCCCGTCGGCGGCAAGGGCGAACTGGGGCAGATGTGCTCCATCATGTTCGACGCCGACCTCACCGGGCTCGTCCGCGACCGCGAGGTCACCCTCTGGTACCTGCGCAACGACGCCTTCACCGGCGTCATCGTCACCGGCACCGGCGTCGGCGCGCACGTGCTGGGCGTCAACTACGCCCCCGGCCAGAGCGCCGCCGACTTCACCCCCGAGCGCTGCGCCGAGCTGGTCCGGCTGGCCGTGGGCGTGCCCGACCTGGACGTGCGCGTCCTCGACACCACCACGTTCCCGATGGCCCACGTGCTCGCCGAGCGCTACCGCGAGGGCCGGGTGTTCCTGGCCGGCGACGCCGCCCACACCATGCCGCCGACCGGCGGCCAGGGCGGCAGCACCGCGCTCCAGGACGGCTGCGACCTCGCCTGGCGGCTCTGGCTCGTGATCACCGGGCAGGCCGGGCCCGGCTTCCTCGACACCTACGACGCCGAACGCCGGCCCATCGGCACGCTCACCGCCGACGCCCAGCTCGCCAACCTCGGCGTACGCATGCCGCCCGCGGCCCGCATCGGCTACCCGGAGCCGCTCGACGACCCCATGAGCGCGCTCCTCGGCTACCGCTACCACTCGACGGCCGTCATCCCCGAGCCCGGCGACGACGGCTCCCTGCTGGAGGACCCGCGCCACCCCACCGCCCGCCCCGGCAGCCGCGCGCCGCACGTGCTGCTCGACTGGGACGGGCAGCCGATCTCCACCATCGACCTGTACGGGTCGGGCTTCGTCCTGCTGGCCCACCAGCACGGCGGCCGCCCCTGGGCCGAGGCGGGCAGGCTGGTCGCCGAACGGCTCGGCGTACGGCTCGCCAGGATCCTGGTGGACGAGGAGCTGATGGACGTCGAGGGCCGCTGGCAGGAGCGTTACGGCGTCAGCGGGGGCGGCGCCGTGCTCGTCCGGCCGGACGGGTACGTCGCCTGGCGCTCCC
Organism: Nonomuraea sp. NPDC003214; assembly: GCF_053590035.1. Taxonomy (NCBI): domain Bacteria; kingdom Bacillati; phylum Actinomycetota; class Actinomycetes; order Streptosporangiales; family Streptosporangiaceae; genus Nonomuraea; species Nonomuraea sp. NPDC003214. Next base: position 314,104 of record NZ_JBSFSX010000001.1, read on the forward strand.
CCGGCCTGACCGGCGACCCGGCGGCCACCCTCGAACACGTCCTGCGCACCGTGCTGAGCCGGTGAGTTCCGGGCCCGCGTCCCGTACCAGAACAAGCCCGTACGGTCCGCGCCGGCGAGGCGCTGCGGCTCGAACGGCTCATCCTCGTAGTGGACCGGCTGCGGGTCGTCCGGCACGTCGCCTTCCCCGTGCCGTACATCCTCTCCGCCATCGCCGCCGCTCACGAGGCGGGCCAGAGCCGTATGACGTTTGTCGGACCCGCGTGGGAGCATGCCGTCATGGCGACCTCGAAACAGCCGGTGACCGTCCCGACCGGCGCCGACGTGGACGCGTTCCTGGCGGCGGTCCCCGGCGAGCGCCGCCGGGCCGACGCCCTGCGCCTGCGCGCGATCATGACCGAGGTGGTCGGCGAGCCGGCCGTGATGTGGGGGCCGAGCATCGTCGGCTTCGGCAGCTACCACTACGTCTACGCCAGCGGCCACACCGGCGACTGGCCTCTCGCCGGGTTCTCACCGCGCAAGCAGCACCTGGTCGTCTACCTGGTCGGCGGCTACGAGGAGCGGCACGCGTCCGTGCTCGCCCGGCTCGGCCCGCACACGACCGGCAAGGGGTGCCTCTACCTGAAACGGCTCGACGCCGTCGACGAGGGCGCCCTGCGCGAGCTCATCGACCGTACGGTGCGCGTCCACCGCGGCGTCGACCGAGCCGGCCGCCCTCCTGGGCCCTGACCTTCTCAGCGGGCCCGGTCGTAGATCAGGGCCATCTCGCCCATCGCGCCGGTCTCCTGGCGGGTCAGCTTCCACGACGTGGCCGGCAGCCCGTCCTCGAACAGCCGCTGCCCGCCCCCGGCGATCTCGGGGAAGATCATCAGGTAGAGGCGGTCGACCAGGTCCGCCGCCAGCAGCGGCTTGATGACGCTCGCGCTGCTGTTGACCAGGATGTCGCCGCCCTCCTGGGCCCTGAGCTCGGCGACGACGTCCGCGGCGGGCGCGTTCACCACCCGGGCGCGCTCCCACGGCGCCTCCGTCAGCGTGCTGGAGAAGACCACCTTCTCCACGTCGACCAGCCACTTCGCGTAGCCGCGGTCACGCGGGTCGGCGTCCTCGTCCTCGGCGACCGGCGGCCAGTAGCCCAGGAACCCCTCGGCGTTCACCCTCCCGAGCAGCGCCGTCGTCGCGCTCTCCCACATGCGGGTCATGTGATCCCTGGCCACCTCACTGGTCACGTACGGCGCGAACGCCGCGAAGTCGGCAGGGCCGCCGGGGCCGTTGTAACGCCCGTCCATCGTGAGGCTGAGATTCGCGGTGACCTTGCGGTTGTCCTGACTGGTCATGTCGTGCTCCCTGTAGTGGTGTCGTCCGTGTGCTCGGCCTGTTCGGGCTGATTGATCTGATCGGCCTGATTGGCCTGATTGGCCTGGAGGGCCTGGAGGGCCTGGAGGGTGGCCGCGAGCTTGTCGAGACTCTGCCCGAACCCGAGCTCGATCCCCGCGATGAAGTCCGCCGAGTCCACCGTGCTGTCGGCGACCCGGAACCGGACCTCCAGCTCCGTCCCCCCGCCCGAACCGGCGCCGCCGGGACGCAGGTCCAGGTCGAGGTGGGCGGTGAACGCGACGCCCCCACCGGGCAGCCGCGGAGAGAGCCGATAGGACAGCCGCTCCCCTGGCTGCGCCTCGACGACAACCCCCTCCGCGCGCCCGGCGACCGGATCGGAGCCGTCGGTGTCCTCGGCGTCGCGGTACTCGTGCACGATCCGCCCGCCTGGCCGCGCCTCGAACACCAACTCCGAGACGCGCAACTCGTCCGGCGTCCACCAGCGGGCAAGCAACTCCGCCTCGGTCAGATGCCGCCACACCAGCTCGGGCGATGCGGCCAGCGACCGATGAAAGCGGAACGAGCGGCCATCGGCCCACCCCGCCTCCCGCGCGGCCAGCCGCTCCGCCTGAACACTGAGCCCATAACGGTCATACGTCTCACCGGCCTGATCCGCGGCATCGGCCAGCCCGTTGAGCGCCGCCGCCAGATCCCGCAGCGGCCCGGGCCGGAGCGCGTAGATCCGGCGCTGGCCCGTGCGCTGCGAGACGACGACCCCGGCCCGCTCAAGGTTCTGCAGGTGCTTGGTCGTCTGCGGCTGCCTTGCCTCAGCCAGCCGCGCGAGCACCCCCACGGGCCGCGGCCGCTCAGCCAGCAGCCGTACGAGCCGCCAACGCGCCGGATCAGCCAACGCAGCGAGGAGTTCGTCCATGCCCAGAAGTATTCACCATGACGAATATTCGTGTCAAGGAATAACTTGGTAGCCCGCTCGTACCACACCACCCCGCTTCCGACCCGACCCCTCCCGAGAGCAGACCGAACCCCAGGGACCCGCGAACCGCACCGGCGGGGCCGGGACCGGCCCAGCGGGGGCCGGGGGAACCGGCGGCGCCCACGAACGGACCAACGGCGCGCCCGCACGACAGGCCAGCGAACGCGGCGGACGACGCCCGCACCGCACGCGGCAGGCCCGGGAGCCGACGCCCACACCGCACCCGGCAGGCCGGGGGCCGGACCGGCCAGACGCGGGACCGAGGCGGGCGCGAACGGACCGGCGGGGTGCCCACACGACAGGCAAGCGGCGACCTGCGGACGAGGTGCATACCCGGCTCGGCAAGGCCCAGGACCGAACCAGGCCGGACCGCCGAGGCCGGGATCGGATGGCACGGACCCAGGGCCGGAGCAGGGCGCGGAGACCGCCGGGCTCGTGGAGGCGGCCGGGCTCGTGGGGAGCGCGTGGGCAGCTGGGAGCGACCGGGCACGTGGGGGCGACCGGGCATCGGGAGCGACCGGGCGCGTGGGGGCGACCGGGCAGGTGGGGGCCGACAGGGCAGGTGCCAGCGCAGGCAGGCACGGTGCGGGGCCGCGAGAGGCGCGGCCCAGGCGGGCGCGATGCGGGGGGCGGGTGCAATGCAGGGACGACAGCCCGACCCGAGGGCGACAGCCCGACCCGAAGGGGCGGACCGATGCCGGCGGCGGGACGGGCAGGTGGACGGCGGGCGTAGGGGCGGCAGCGGGCACCGGCGCCGGGAGCAAGCGGGTGGGCTTCGGCGTGAGGCGGGTGGGTGAAGGGGCGGGGTGGGGGCTGGATGAGCTGGCGGGGTGGGGGCTGGGTATGAGGTGGGGCCGCAGGGCTAAGTGGGAGGTGCCAGGTTCGTGGGGTGCGGCGCTTTGGGGCACGGGGGCGTGCCCTGGTTGGCGGGGTTAGGCGGTTAGGAGGTGTTCTCGTTCCTGGAGGAGTTGGGTGTGGAGGGCTGCGAGGTCGTTTCGCTGGGCCGTGAGGGCGTGGAGGGAGGTGTCCAGCCACTGGGACATGGCTGTCACGGCGTTGCGGGTGCGGTTGATGCGCTGGTGTTTGAGGGCGTCGGTGATGATGTTGTCGAAGAAGGTGTCGGCGAACCAGCGGGTGTCCACCTTGGGGAGTCGGGGGGTGGCGGTCCAGCCGATGTCGGCGAGTTCGCGGGAGAAGACGTCGAGGGCGCGCTGGGCGTGCCAGGCGACCTGGTCGGCTGCTCTGAGGTGGTGGCGCTCGACCGCGTCGGCGAAGGCGCCGCCGCCGAGCATGTCGAAGGTGGAGGCGCCGTGGGCATGCGTGAGGAGGGCGAGCATCTCGGCGACCGCGCGGCGGGCCGTGTCGCCCGCCTGGATGGCCTCGTCGTGCTCTCGGAGGTCGGCCTCGGTGTCGGCCAGTTGGGTGGCCAGGTCGATGAGGCGTTGCGCCCGGGGGTCGGCCAGGTCGACCAGGAGACGTTCCTTGTCGGCCAGCGCCTGCTCGTAGGCTTCGGCGGCGCCGGCCAGGTGGGACAGCACCCGATCCGTGGCTTCGAGGTCGGCGGTGAGGTCGGTGAGGCGGTGGCGCTGGCCGTCGAGGCGTTCGGCGGCGACCTGGGCCTCGGCTCGTTCGCGGGTCAGGCGCTCCTGTTTGCCGCCCGTCAGGCCCGCCAGGAACCCTGAGAAGCCGCCCTCCAGTCGGGTCACGTCCCGCTGTTCCTTCTCGAGCTCGGCCTCCAGCCGGGTGACTGCTTCGGTGACCTCCCTGAGCTGGGTGTTGACGGTGGAGCGCCGGGCGGCGAGCTGGTCGAACCTGCGAACGGCTTCACGTGTTTCCCGCAGGCGACGGTCGAGGTCTTCGATTGGGTCCACGACTTTGTGGACGAATGGGGGGCGGCGGGTGTTCCTCGGGGGTTCCCGTGCCGGGTGGCGTTCCTGCATCGGGTGGGGTGGGCGTTTCAAGCTGCCAGGGCGGGGGTGGGGTGGGGGGCGCAGAGCCAGTCGTTGAGGGAGCCGGTGAAGCCGGAGGGTGGGCCGACGCGCAGGCAGGTGATCTGGTCGCCGCCGGTCGTGGGGGCGATCTTGAGGCGTCTGATGCTGCCTGTGCGGCCCAGGTCGGCCGGGGTGGTCGAGCAGGGCGTGAGGCGGACGCTCAAGGGTGATGGCGGGCCGATGCGCAGGTGGTCGTCGATGAGGCGGAGGCGGGCGTCCGGGTGGGCGGCGAGGAAGGCCAGCTGGTCCGCCACCAGACGGTGGGCGACCGTGCGGAGGAGGTCGGTGGCGCACAGGCGGTGGGCGCAGGCCGCGCCGTCGAGGGTGATCTCCGGCAGGGCGAAGCGGCTCAGCCCTCGGGAGGTGACGCTCAGCGCGTCGCAGGTGCCCGTGTCGGCGGGGTTCCACGGTGGGCAGGTGGCGTCGTCGTGGACGCGGACGTCCCAGCCGAGCCAGCCGTCGCCGAGGTGGAACTTGGCGGGTTCCGCCACGGGGTGGGTGGAGGTGGGCCGAATGGGGTGGGTGGGGGTGGGCTGAACGGGGTGGGGCTGGGTGGTGCCGGTCAGGGGGTCGACGAGGAGGCCGGCGCTGGCGTGGGCGAGGGTGCGGGCTGTGGCTCGGGCGAGTTGGGCGGCGGCCGGGAGGGCGGTGGGCGGGGTGGTGGCGGAGATGACGACGTGCTCGGTGGAGCGGCGCAGGAGGCGGCGTTCGGCGTCGGTGAAGGTGGTGGTGCCGGGCTGTCTCCAGGGGGACGGGTGGTGGGTGAGGAGGAGGGACCGGGTGCCCGCCTGGGCGATGGCGGCACGGCGGTAGGGGGTGCCGACGCGCCACGGCAGGGCGGTGAGCTCGAACGGCAGCCGTTCGACGGCGACGACGAACAGTGAGGTCAGCAGGGCGGGCAGGGCAAGGGCGATCTGCATGGCGGCCTCCCGGGGGATGGGTGCGGTGAGGCAGCCAGGATCGGGCAGCGGGGCGGCGGGGCGTGGAGGAGAACGGCGTTCTGTGGACGGTGGAGGAGGAGGCCGCCGTGCCTGTGGACGACGGGCGCCCCGGCCCCCTCCTGTGAATAGCGGGTAAAGGGCTAGGGCGTGGGAGGCAGGGGGCGGTGGATGACCAGGGATTGGCCGGGGAGGCGGATGCCGTCCTCACCTGCCTCGATCGGCTCGTCGGAGGCCAGGAGCACCGTGCCCAGCGTGCCCGGCAGGGTGCGAGTCTCGGTGGCGAGGTTGACACTGACCGCCAGCGAACCGCGCCGCACCACGAGCCAGTCGCCCGCCGGGTCCGTCTCGACGCGCACCCGGTCCAGGCGCGGGTCCGACAGTTCGGGCAGCGCCTTGCGCAGCGCGATGAGGTCGCGGTACCAGCACAGCAGCGACCAGTGCTCCTCCCCCTTGAGCTCGTCCCAGTCGAGTTTGGAGCGCAGGAACGTCTCCTCGTCCGACGGGTCGGGCGCCTCCCAGGCGTAGCCGAACCCTTCGAACTCCTTCTGCCTCCGCCCGCCCTCGCTCTCGCGCAGGTGGGGCTCGACGTGGTCGGAGAAGAACAGGAACGGCGTCCCGGCCCCCCACTCCTCCCCCATGAACAGCATCGGCGTGAACGGTGAGGTGAGCAGCAGCCCGGCGCCGAGCTTGAGCGCGGGCATCGGCAGCCGGTCGCCGGCGGGCCGGTTGCCGATCTGGTCGTGGTTCTGCAGGCAGGCGACGAGCCGGTGGCCGGGGACTCCGGTGAAGGGGGCGCCGTGGGCGCGTTCGCGGAAGCTGGAGTGGCCGCCATCGTGCAGGACGCCGCGGGTCAGCACCTTGGCCAGGGCGGGCAGGCCGGCGAAGTCGGCGTAGTAGCCGTGGGTCTCGCCGCTGACGGCGGTGTGGAGGGCGTGGTGGACGTCGTCGTCCCATTGGGCGGTCATGCCGAGTCCGCCGGCGTCGCGGGACCGTACCATGCGGGGGTCGTTGAGGTCGGATTCGGCGATGAGCGTGAGGGGCCGGCCGAGGGAGCAGGCGAGGGCGTCGGTCTCGTCGGCGAGTTCGGCGAGCAGGTGGGTGGCCCGGCGGTCGTGCAGCGCGTGGACGGCGTCGAGCCGGAGCCCGTCGAGGTGGTAGTCGCGCAGCCATTGGAGCGCGTTGTCGATGAAGTAGCGTCGCACCACGTCGGAGCCGGGCCCGTCGAGGTTGACCGCTTCGCCCCAGTAGCTACCGGCGAAGCCGGAGAAGTACGGGCCGAAGGGGTGCAGGAAGTTGCCCGACGGCCCGAGGTGGTTGTAGACGACGTCGAGCAGGACGCCGAGCCCGGCCCGGTGACAGGCGTCGACGAAGGTCTTGAGGCCGTCGGGGCCGCCGTAGGTCTCGTTGACGGCGTAGAGGTCGACGCCGTCGTAGCCCCAGTTGCGGGTGCCGGGCACGGGCGCGACCGGCATGATCTCGACGAGGTCGACGCCGAGCTCCACCAGGTGCTGGAGCCTGTCGGCGGCCGCCTCGAAGGTGCCCTCGGGGGTGAAGGTGCCGATGTGCAGCTCGTAGATCACGCTGCCGCGCAGGTCGCGGCCCTTCCAGTCGTGGTCGGCCCAGGTGAAGCGGTCGTGCTCGTAGACGGCGCTGGGGCCGAAGACGCCTTCGGGCTGGCGGCGCGAGCGCGGGTCGGGGTAGGGCCCGTCGCCGTCGAGCACGAACCCGTAGCGGCTGCCGTGGCCGGCCTCGGCCACCTCGGCGGACCACCAGCCGCCCGCGCCGGCGGTGAGGGGGTGCCGCCGGCCGTCCACGTCCACGTCGACGGCCGTGGCTCTGGGTGCCCACACCTCAAAGATCATGTCTCTCCAGGAGTGCGACGGGATACGTACCGAGCAGGTGGGCGAGCGGGACGCGGCCGGTGTGCCGGCCGCCGGCGAGCAGGTCGCGCCAGTGGCCGGGCGGCAGCGTCAGTGTGGTGGCCCCCCAGCCGCGCCGGGCCAGGCGCACGGGCAGGCGGGTGGCGACGGCGACGGCGGCGGGCCGGTCGCCGCGGGCGAAGGCGATCACGTGCTCGGCGGCGTCGCCTTCGGCGCTCATGGGGGTGTACGCGGCGGCGGGTTCGAGTCGGCGGCGCAGCCGCAGCGCCTGGGAGGTGACGAGGAGCTTGGCCGCGTCCCACTCGGTGGCGGGTTCGCGGGGGAAGCTGACGGGCCGCCGGTTGTCCGGGTCGACCAGGGAGAAGTCGGTCGTCTCGTTGCCCTGGTAGACGTCGGGCACGCCGGGCATCATGAGCTGCACGAGCTTGGCGCCGAGCGAGTTGGACATCGCGTAGGGGTCGATGCGCCGGGTGAACGCGCCCACGTCGAGCCGCACCGCGGCCTCGGCGAAGGCGCGCAGCCGCTGCTCGTAGCCGGGGTCGGGGCGGATCCAGGAGATCGCGGTCTTGGCCTCGCGGGCGGCCTTGAGCAGGTAGTCGGTGAACCGCTCGGCGGAGATCGGCCAGGCGGCCATGAGGTTCTGCCAGGCGAGGTAGTCGAGGTGGCGGTCGAAGCTCAGCTCGGCCGACCAGCCCGCGACGGCCTCGGCCCACTCCTCGGGCAGCTCCGACAGCACCGACAGCCTGGCCCGCACGTCCTCGGAGCGTTTGGTGTCGTGGGTGGACAGCGTGGTCATGGAGTGGGGCGGCATGTTCGCGCAGAACGCGTGGAACTCCTCGGCGGAGAGCCCGAACAGGTCGGGTTCGCCGCCGACCTCGTTCAGGCACGACAGCGGGAACCACCGGTAGAGCGCGGTGTCCTCGACGCCCTTGGCCATCACGGGGCCGCACGCCTGCTGGAAGCGGATGATCGCCTCGGGCGAGCCGTACAGGGCCTGCTGGACGAGCGGCCGGACGGCGGGTGAGCAGGTCGCGGCGGCCTGCTCGACGATCTCCACGGACCGGCGCGGCGGCGGCTCGCCGGGCACCACGTAGGCGCGGTAGACGGGCATGGCGGCGAGCAGTTCGACGGCGGCCTCGGGGGTGCAGGAGGCGGCGCGGGCCAGGCGGCGCACCTCGGGGCCGAAGAACAGGTCGATGACCTCCCGTTTGGCCCTGGCCATGACCGCGTGGTAGTCCTCGGGCTCGCCGGTCAGGCGGGTGAACAGCTCGACCAGCGGCGCCTTGCCCTCGGGGTCGACGAACAGGCCGTTGACGCGGTTGAGCGCCTCGTAGCCGGTGGTGCCGTCGCACGCCCAGTCGTCGGGCAGCCGTTCGGCGCCGATGAGGATCTTCTCCACGACCGTCCACACGCCGCCGGTCCTGGCGCGCAGCGCCTCCAGGTAGCCGCGCGGGTCGGCGAGCCCGTCGGGGTGGTCGATCCGCAGCCCGTCGACGAGGCCCTCGTCGAGCAGCCAGAAGATCACCTCGTGGGTGGCGAAGAACACCTCCGGGTCCTCGACCCGCAGCCCGATCAGCGTCGAGACGTCGAAGAAGCGCCGGTAGCCGGGGCCCTCCCGCCAGTCGACCAGCTTGTGGTAGCCGGGCTGGGGGTAGTTGCGCTCGGCCTCGGCCGGGTCGGCGTCGTCGCCGAGGACCGGCAGCGCCACCTTCCCGCCGTCCCACTCGATGTCGAACCAGCGGGCGTACGGCGAGCCGGGCCCGTCGCGGAGCACGGCCATGAACCGCTCGTTCTCGGTGTTCATGTGGTTGGGGACCAGGTCGAGGACGATGCCCAGGTCGTGGGCGGCCAGCCGCTGGGCCATCTCCCTGAAGCCCTGCGCGCCGCCGAACTCCTCGCGGACGCGGGAGTGGTCGGTGACGTCGTAGCCGTGGCGTGAGCCGGGCACGGCCTGGAGGATCGGCGACAGGTAGACGTGGGTGACGCCGAGGTCGCGCAGGTAGCCGGCGAGGTCGGCGACCTGGGCGAAGCCGAAGTCGGGGGTCAGCTGGAGGCGGTAGGTCGAGATCGGCCTAGACACGGCGCAACACCCGCACGCTGCGTCCGGGCACGGCCACTCCCTCGCCCGCCCGGCACATCCGGACGTCCAGCCTGATCGGCATGGCGGTGTCGATCTCGGTCTGCCACATCTCTCCGTAGTCCTTGGGGATCGTGAACCTGATCGTGTCGTGGTGCGCGTTGAACAGCAGCAGGAACGAGTCGTCCCTGATGGGCCGGCCGCGGCGGTCGGGCTCGGTGATGGCGTCGCCGTTGAGGAAGACGGCCAGCGACTTGGCGTAGCCGACGTTCCAGTCGCTGTCGGTCATCTCCTCCCCGGACGGGGTGAGCCAGGCGATGTCGCTCAGGCCGCGCACCGGTTTGCCGTAGAAGAACCTCCTGCGGCGGAACACCGGATGCTTCTTGCGCAGCGCCGCCAGGCTCTGGGTGAACTCCAGCAGCAGCCAGTTCTCCCTGACGTCGGACCAGTCGACCCAGGTGATCTCGTTGTCCTGGCAGTAGCCGTTGTTGTTGCCCTGCTGGGTGCGGCCGAGCTCGTCGCCGTGGGAGAGCATCGGCACGCCCTGCGACAGGAACAGCGTGGTGAGGAAGTTGCGTTTCTGCTGCTCGCGCAGGGATTCGACGGCCCAGTCGGCCGGGCCTTCCGCGCCGCAGTTCCAGGACCGGTTGTCGTCGGTGCCGTCGCGGTTGCCCTCCTTGTTGGCCTCGTTGTGCTTGTGGTCGTACGAGACGAGGTCCTGGAGGGTGAAGCCGTCGTGGCAGGTGACGAAGTTGATCGAGGCGGCGGGGCGGCGGGTGTCGGCCTGGTAGAGGTCGCTGGAGCCGGTGAAGCGGTAGCCGAACTCCGGCATGGTGGCCGGCTGCCCGCGCCACAGGTCGCGGATGGTGTCGCGGTAGCGGCCGTTCCACTCGGTCCAGCGTGAGGGGAAGTTGCCCACCTGGTAGCCGCCGGGGCCGACGTCCCAGGGCTCGGCGATGAGCTTGACCTGGGACAGCACGGGGTCCTGCTGGACCAGGTCGAAGAAGGCGCTCAGCCGGTCGACCTCGTGCAGCTCGCGGGCGAGCGTCGAGGCGAGGTCGAAGCGGAACCCGTCGACGTGCATCTCGATCACCCAGTAGCGCAGCGAGTCCATGATCATCTGGAGCACGTGCGGTGACCGCATGAGCAGGCTGTTGCCGGTGCCGGTGGTGTCGACGTAGTAGCGCTTGTCGGTGGGCACGAGCCGGTAGTAGTCGGGGTTGTCGATGCCCTTGAAGCTGAGCGTCGGCCCGAGGTGGTTGCCCTCGGCGGTGTGGTTGTAGACGACGTCCAGGATGACCTCGATGCCGGCCTCGTGCAGCGCCCGCACCATGGCCTTGAACTCCAGCACCTGCCCGCCGCGCTGGCCCTGGCTGGAGTAGCGGTTGTGCGGGGCGAAGAAGCCGATCGAGTTGTAGCCCCAGTAGTTGGACAGCCCGCGCTGCTCCAGGATGTGGTCGGTGACGAACTGGTGGACCGGCATGAGCTCCAGCGCGGTCACGCCGAGCTTGGTCAGGTGGTCGAGGATCTCGGGGTGGCCGAGGGCCGCGTAGGTGCCGCGCAGGTGCTTGGGGATCTTCGGATGCCCTATCGTCAGCCCGCGCACGTGCGCCTCGTAGATCACGGTGTCGTGGTACGGGGTCGCGGGCGGCCGGTCGTGGCCCCAGCCGAAGAACGGGTTGATGACGATCGAGCGCGGCACGTACCGGGCGGAGTCCTTGTCGTTGCGCGTGTCGGGCGAGCCGAAGCGGTAGCCGTAAACCGCCTCGTTCCACGTCACCCCGCCCTCGATCGCCATCGCGTACGGGTCGAGCAGCAGCTTGGCCGGGTTGCAGCGCAGGCCGCGCGCCGGGTCGTAGGGGCCGTGCACCCGGTAGCCGTAGCGCTGGCCGGGGCCGATGCCCGGCAGGTAGCCGTGCCAGATGAACCCGTCGACCTCGCTCAGCCGTACGCGGGACTCCTTGTTGTCGTCGTCGAACAGGCACAGCTCGACGGCGTCGGCGACCTCGGTGTAGAGCGAGAAGTTGGTGCCCGCGCCGTCGTAGGTGGCCCCGAGTGGATACGGATCTCCCGGCCAGACTTCGATCATCGAGGCTCCCTCACGGTCTCTCCCATGTTCCGTTCCCCCGCTCCCCCGGACAAGCCGTCGGGCATCACCTTCCTTCCCCGGCCCTCCGGACGATCACCTCAAGGCTGCGGCAAAACGGGTGGGCCGCCTCCCCTGGCGCGGCTGGGGAGGCGGCCCACGTACTCCAGCATGAGGGTTTGGTCAGCTTTTGCCCGGCTACATAGCCCTTCCATGGGTGGTTTCAAGAAATTCCTGTTACGCGGAAACATCGTGGAGCTGGCGGTCGCGGTGATCGTCGGGGCCACGTTCAGCGGGCTGGTGCAGGCGCTGGTCAGGGACCTGGTGACGCCGCTGATCGGGGCGGTCACCGGCGGGCGGCAGCCGAACTTCGCCGAGTACTCCTTCACCGTCAACGGCAGCGAGTTCAAGTACGGCGACTTCGTCAACCATCTGATCACGTTCGTGCTGATCGCGGCCATCGTGTACTGGCTGGTCGTGATGCCGATGACGCGGCTGATCAGCCTGTTCGACCGGAACGAGAAGGCGGCCACCAAGCAGTGCCCCGAGTGCGTCGGCGACATCCCGGCCGAGGCGCGCCGGTGCATGCACTGCACGGTGGAGCTGGTCCCGGCCTCCGAGAAGCCGGACCGATAACCGACATATCCGGAAAGGTGCGACCCACCACGCCGACGCCACGCGGACGACGGGCGCGCTGGGCGTGGGTTTCGTGTTCTTACGGCCACTACCGCACCAAGTGCGGCGACAGTTCGACAAGATGGACGGGTGAGCGTTGAGTTGATGGTCTGGGACGAGCCCGCCCCTATCTCCAGAGACCGGGCGCGGGCCGCGTACCTGGAGGTCAAGAAGACCGAGCCGGTCAGCGGGGAGCTGCCGGAGATCGCCAAGGAGCTGCCCGGGATCGTCACCGCCTACGACGATCACGTGCTGGTGACGATGGACCTGGACACCATGGACGAGATGTCGGCCCAGGTGTTCGCGACCGCGCGGGCGCACGGGCTGGTGTGCTACGACCCGCAGCGCGACCTGGTGCACAACGTCGCGCCGCTGGGCGTCTACGCGGGCATGCAGCTCCACACCGGCGACGGCCTGATCGTGCACGACCCGGACCTGGGCCTGGTGCACGACGTGCTCGCGACGATGTCGCCGCAGAACCCGTTCACGGCCCTGGTCACCTTCGGCCACCACTTCATCCAGGTGTCGCCGGGCTTCGAGCTGGAGTACAAGGAGGGCTCGCTGGTCCGCACCCTGGTGGAGGACCTGGAGGAGGTGCGGCGCGCCTTCCACGAGTACGCGACGGGCGAGCGGGGGTTCCTGACCCGTCACGAGTGGTCGGCCTAGCGGGCGGCCAGGCGTAGCCGGGCCAGCTTGACGACCGGGGTGACGGCGCCCACCAGCAGCAGCGCGAACAGGGGCGCGAGCACCAGGCCGAGCACGAACCCGGCGGCCACGTCGTGCGGGTAGTGCACGCCGACGAACACCCGCGAGAACGCCATGACGGCCGCCAGCGGGACGACCGCCCAGGCGAGCGTGCGCCATGCCAGCACCAGCGCTCCCGCCGCGCCCGCGGCGATGACCGCGTGGTTGCTGGGGAACGACCAGTCGTCCACCGGCGGGCAGGCGGCGATCGTCGCGATCCCGCCCCGGCACGGCCGGTCCTCGCGCACCACGGTCTTGAGCACCTCGCTCACCACGTACGCGCACACCACTCCGGCCGGGCCGGCGATGGTGATCGCCAGGTCGCGGGCGGGGGCGTTGCGGGCCCGCCAGAAGCAGAGCAGGAAGAGCGCGGCGAAGACGAACAGCCCGCCGTCGGTGCCTACCTCGGCGAAGGTGTGCAGCCAGGCGGGCGTGGAGAGTGCGAAGTCGACGATGTCGCGGTACAACTCGTGTCCAATCCATTAACAGGTGATGGACACGACATTATGAATGGATCTTGGGCTTCGCCTCAGCCGAAAGGACGACCTAGGCCAGGAACCTGCGATCGAGGTCCAGATACTGCTGGCGCAGCTCGCCCTCGGTGATGAGCCCGCGGTCGAACGCCTCGGTCGTGGCGTCGCGCTCCGCGACGTAGCAGGCGGCCATGATCTCGCTGCGCAGCGGCGTGAAGCCGCGCTCGACGCAGTCGGCGAACACGCTGACCTTGCCCGCCACGGTTTCCGGGGCGACGGTGCAGGCGAGGTCCTGGGCCTTGAGCTGGGCTACGGCCTCACGCAGCGTGACCGGGCCGAGGGAGCCGTTGAACCTGGTGTCAAGAGTGATCTTCACTTCCTTACGCCTCCGCATGTTTGAAACGTCCTGAAAAGGCGGCGTATTCCCTGGTCACAGCGGGTAAGAGGGCATGCGTGATCGGAGAGCACGTGATCGTCGGCTACACCGACGACGCCGGCGGGCGTGACGCTCTCGCCCTGGGCGCCGCCATCACGCGGATCACCGGCGGGGAGCTCACGGTGGCGGCGATCTACCCTCCGGGCAGCCCGGGGCTGGCCGTCGAGGCGCAGGCCGCGCTGGCGCACGCCGCCGGGCTGCTGGAGGACACCCCGGCCGGGTTCATGGCGTTCGAGAGCCGGGGCGCGGGGCGCGGCCTGGCCGTGCTGGCCAGCCGCATCAAGGCCGACCTGGTCGTCGTCGGGTCGGCCGACGGCGGGCAGCACGGGCTCATCTCCCTCGGCAGCACCGCCTCCCACCTGCTGCACCTGTCGCCGGAGGCGGTGGTGGCGGTGCCCGCCGGTTACGCGCCGCCCGAGCGGCCCTCCCGGCTGACGCTGGCGTACGTGCACCGGCCGCAGTGCGACGCGGCGGTCCCCCGGGTGGCGGAGGCCGCGCTCCGGCTCGGCGTGCCGCTCCGGCTGATCACCTTCGACCTGCGCACGGACGATCCGGAGCGCATCCGCGACGACCTGGCCCTGGCCGTCCGCCTGGCCTGGGAGAGCACCGGCCTCGAAGCCGAGGCGGACGTCGCCGAAGGGCACGACGTGGCCGCCGCCGTGGCCGCCGCCGAATGGCTGCCGGGCGAGCTGCTGGTCTGCGCGGCCAGCGAGGACGCCCAGCCGCACCGGGTGTTCATCGGCGAGCTGGCGATGAAGCTGCTGCGCGCCTCGGCCTGCCCCGTCGCGGTGCTGCCCCGGGGTTTCGTCTAGCGGCGCCGGGCCCGCTCGTACAGTTCCAGGTAGCGATCGGCCATGACGGCCGGGGAGAAGCGGCGGCGGGCCTCACGCCGGCACTCCTCCGGGTCCAGCTCGTCCACCCGCAGCACCCACTCGGCCAGCTCCTCCTCGGTGTCGGCGAGGAAGCCGGTGCGGCCGTGCTCGATGATCTCGGGCAGGCAGCCGCGCCGCAGTCCGACGGGCGGGACGCCGAGCGCCAGCGCCTCGACGACGGCGGTGCCGCCCGGCTCGTCCCACTGGATGGGGAACAGCGACGCGCGGGCGGAGGCGTACAGCCCGTCCCGCTCGGCGCCGCCGACCGAGCCGACCCACCGGGTCAGGTCGCCGTCCAGGTACGGCGTGACGCGCTCGACGAAGTAGCGCACGTCGGGATGGCCGTGCAGCGGATGGCCCGGGTCCTGGGCGACGGCCTCCAGCTCGGCGGGCGAGTTCAGCCCGCTGACCGGGCCGGCCAGCACCAGCGGCAGGCCGAGCTTCTGGCACACCCGGGCGGCGATGTGCTGGCCCTTGAGCCCGCAGACGCGGCCCATGACCACCAGGTGCTCGCCCCGTTCGACCCGGACGTCCTGGTCGGCGAGCGGGGTGGCCAGGTGGATGGCGCCGAGCGCGGCCTCGCGCAGCGCCTGCGGGGCGCGGGCGAGCTGCGACTGCGAGACGCCGTTGACGGCGATCGACTGCGGGAAGGCAGAGTAGAACTCGTGGTGCTTGCGCAGGTCCCAGTGCAGCGTGTGCAGGACGGGCGGGCCGCCCAGCGCGGACAGCACGGCGGGGCCGACGACCTCCAGGTGGTCGTGGACCAGGTCGATGTCGTCGCGCCCGCGCAGCTCGGCGGCCAGCCGCGTCTGGTGGGCGTGCGCGAGGCCCATGACCTGGTTGTAGGGCTTCTGCAGGTGGGCGAACTGCCCTTCGGGGAAGACGCTGATGTGCTCGTCGGCCTCCAGCGTGCTCGATCCGACCGTCGCCAGCACGACCCGCACGCCGCGCTCGCGCAGCGCGGGGACGAGCGTGGCGACGACGTTCTCGATCCCGCCGTAGCCGGGAGGCGGCACCGCGAGCCACGGCCCCGCGTTCACCAGGACGTTCATGCCACATCCTCCTCCAGTACGAGCGAGGCCAGCGGTGGCCGCTCGGCCACGGCCACATCCACCACGTCGGCCTGTCCTTCGAGTCCGAACTGCAGCAGCGTGTGCGCGGGAGGTCGCGAGGCGAGCACCCGGCCCTGGCGCTCCAGCCGGGACCAGGCGGTGAGCATGATCTGCCCGGCCATGCGGCCCAGCGCGGTGACCGACTGGTGGCTGTGGGTGCGGCAGCCGAGGTCGACCTGGGCCATCGCGTCCAGCCCGGCCACCTGGAGGAGGTCGACGAGCAGCCCGAACTCGACGCCGTACTCGGTGACGAACGGCACCCGCTCCAGGATCGAGCGGCGGGCCGCGTACTCGCCGCCGAGCGGCTGGCAGAAGCCGGACAGCTCGGGCCAGAACATGTTGAGCAGCGGCCTGGCGACCAGCTCGGTGACGCGCCCGCCGCCGCCGCGCCTGGCGACGCCGTCCTCGCCGGTGTAGGGCCGCTCGTAGGCGCCCTTGACGAACTGGATCCGGCGGTCCACGAGCAGCGGCCCGACCAGGCCGGAGACGAAGTGGGAGTCGAAGTCGCGCAGGTCGGAGTCCACGAAGACGACGATGTCCCCGGTGGAGGCGGCCAGGCCCTTCCACAGCGCCTCGCCCTTGCCGGTCAGCGGGGGCAGGTGGGGCAGCACGGCGTCCTGGGCCACCACGCGGGCTCCGGCGGCTGCCGCGCGGACGGCGGTGGCGTCGGTGGAGTGCGAGTCGACGACGAGGATCTCGTCCACGAGCGGCGACCGTTCGACCAGGTCACGGCGGATCGTGGTGACGATGTCACCGACGGTCGATTCCTCGTCGCGCGCCGGGAGCACGACGCTCACGGTGGTCGTCCCCTTGGCGAGGAGGAGGGCGTCGACCGGCCAGTCGGCCGCGGTGCTCGAGTGCGGCCCGTACCATTCCTCGACCCTTGCCAAGGCTCGCAGATCTGTCTCCATACAGTCAGCCCCGATCTCTGAGGTCACGGTCGGCGACATCTGCCCGCTCTACGAGTCTTCGAACATGTCTGTTTGTTTTCTGCAATACGTGGGATATGCCGGGTTATGTTCCCCACAACCCGCGTCGGCATCATCGGTGCCGGTAATGTCGCCGCTCGACATGCGGAAGTGCTGTCCGGATTCCCCGATGTGAAGATCGCCGGAATCGCCGACACCGATCTCGGCAGGGCTGAGGCACTGGCGTCGCAGCATGGCGCCCCCGCTTATGGCGGCCACGCCGACCTGCTGGAGGCCGGCGAACTGGACGCCGTCTATGTCTGTGTGCCTCCTTTCGCGCACGGTAACCCTGAGTTCGACGTCCTGTCGTGCGATATCCCCATATTCGTAGAAAAGCCACTCTCGCTGGACCTGGCCACCGCCGAGAAGATCGCCGACGAGCTCGACCGCCGCGGCCTGCCCTCGGCCGTCGGCCACCACTGGCGCTACCTGGACATCCTGGACCGCGCCCGGCACCTGCTGGGCGAGCGC
Organism: Nonomuraea sp. NPDC003214; assembly: GCF_053590035.1. Taxonomy (NCBI): domain Bacteria; kingdom Bacillati; phylum Actinomycetota; class Actinomycetes; order Streptosporangiales; family Streptosporangiaceae; genus Nonomuraea; species Nonomuraea sp. NPDC003214. Next base: position 331,134 of record NZ_JBSFSX010000001.1, read on the forward strand.
CCGGTACGCCTCGCGCTGGGCCACTGGATGGACAAGGTGCCCCCGGTCGGCTGGTGGCTGAACTCCGCCATGTCCGGCGGCCAGACCGTCGAGCAGGCCGTCCACGTCCTGGATTTGGCGAGGCTGCTGGTGGGCGAGGTGACGATGGTGCACGCGGTGCCCGTCGACGGCGCGATGGACGGCGAGGTCGACCGCGCCACGGCGGCGGTCATGCGATTCGCGGGCGGCGCGGCCGGGCTGCTGGCCACCACCTGCCTGCTGCGCGGCAAGCACCGGGTGGGCCTGGAGGTGTGCGCCGACGGCATCTCGCTGGAGCTGAGCGAGACCCGGCTGATGGTCGACGGCCAGGAGCTGGTGCAGGACGGCGGCCGGGCCAAGGAACTGGTGGACCGCGCGTTCATCGACGCCGTACAGGGTAAGGAGGCCGACGTGCGGGCGCCGTACCGGGAGGCACTGAAGACCCACCGGCTGGCGCTCGCCCTGGCGCGGTCGGCGCGGGAACGGGAGCCGGTGATGGTCGATGGCTGACAACGGGAACGGCTGGGTGCTGAGCATCGAGGGCCCCGGCGAGGTGACGCTGGCCGAGGACAAGCTCGGCGAGGTGCCCGACGGCGGCTTCCGGGTGGAGACCACCCACAGCGGCATCTCCGCCGGCACCGAGCTCACCTACGTCAAGGGCGACAATCCGTACCTGACCTCCACCTGGGACCCGGCGCTCGGGCTGTTCCAGCGGGGTGCGCCGTCGGTGGCCTATCCGGTGCGCGGCATCGGCTACATGCAGGTCGGCATGGTGGTCGAGACCCGCACCCGGGCGGTCGAGGAGGGCGCGCTGGTCGCGATGGCGTACGGGCACCGCACCGGCTACGTCGCCGACCCGATGCAGGACCGGTTCGTCGAGCTGCCCGGCGACCTCGACGCGATGCTCGGCGTCTACGTCGCCCACATGGGCCCGATCTGCGCCAACGGCCTGCTGCACGCCGCCGCCGACCTCTACGGCCAGAACGTGCACCAGCTCGGCGACGGCGTGCGCGGCAGGCGCGTCGTGGTGGTGGGCGCGGGCGTGGTCGGCCTGCTGACGGCCTCGTTCGCGCTCGCGCACGGCGCGGCGGAGGTCGTGGTCGTGGACGAGACGCCGGCCCGGCTGGCGGTCGCCGAGGCGCTCGGCGCCGACGCGCTGTCGGTCGCCGACGACCCGGCGGTGGAGCTGAAACGCCGCTGGCGGCACGGACCCAACGACCGGGGCGCTGACGTGGTCTTCCAGTGCCGCGGCCAGGCCAGGGCGCTGGCCCTGGCGCTCAAGCTGCTGCGGCCCCAGGGCACCGCGATCGACCTGGCCTTCTACACGCACGGCGCGGACGAGGTGCGGCTCGGCGAGGAGTTCCACCACAACGGGCTGTCGCTGCGGTGCGCCCAGATCGGGCGGGTGCCGCGCGGGCTGGCCCACGCGTGGGACCGCGAACGGCTGTCCCACGAGACCGTGGACCTGCTCAGGCGGCGCGGCGACCTGCTACGCCGGCACGTGATCACCGATGTCGTCGGCTTTGCCGAGGCTCCCCAGCTGCTGGCCGACCTCGCGGGCCGCCGGCGGCATGCCGTGCAGGCCGTGCTCTGCGACCACGTCGAGGACGAGGGCCGCTGACCAGCTGAAGTCGCGCGACCCGTGGCCGTCGAGCGTGGCCGGGTCGAAGTACTCGCGGAACCCGGAGCGCGTCGCGGCGGCGATCATGCCGTCGGCCAGCGCGTCGGCCAGGTCGGCACGCCGCTCCCGCAGCCCCTGCCACACCAGCCAGGTGACGTTGAGCCAGCTCGGCCCGCGCCAGTAGCGGGCGGGGTCGTACTCGGGCGCGGTGGGCGAGAAGCTGGGCAGCACGCCGTCCTTGAGCATGAAGCGGTCCAGCCCGGTGCCGATCAGCGCGTTGGCGATCTCGCGCGGCAGGCCGGGCAGCAGGAGCGGCGTCAGACCGGCGGCGCTGGCGGAGCGGATCAGGCAGCCGGTGCGCACGTCGCGCGGCTGGAAGAGGCCGTCGTCGTAGAGGTGCTCGATCATGGCCGCGGTGACGCGGGCGGCCTCGGCGCGGTGCGGCCCGGGGTCGTGCCCGAGCTCGGCGGCGATCTCGGCCAGTGCCAGCTCGGCCACCCCGTAGGCGGTGTTGAACAGCGGGTCCTCGACCTGGAAGTCACCCGGGTCGCGGTAGCCGGAGTCGCGGTAGGCGCGGGCGAGCGCGGTGTAGCGCTCGTAGTCGCGGTCGGTGGGCCGCTCGGCGGCGGCGACGTGGCCCAGGTCGCGGCGGACGAACCCGGTGGCCCCGGCGGGCACGGCGCTGAGCGGCCGGTCCCAGGCCGGGCTGTTGTCCATGCCCGACTCCCAGGGGTGGACGATGGAGATCAGCCCTTCGGGCGAGCGCCGGGCGGTGCGCAGGAACTCCTGCTGCGCGACCAGCCGGGGGTAGATGCGGCGCAGGAAGCCCGGGTCGGGCTCGGCCTGGTGCACCTTCCAGGCGGCCAGCGCGTGCACGGGCGGCTGCACGATGCCGGAGGTGGCGGAGCCGGAGGGCGAGCGCGCCTGCCAGAACTCCGGCCCCGGGAAGTAGGCGCCCTCGGGCACCTTGGGGTTGAACACGATGTGCGGCACCCTGCCGTCGGCCCACTGGGCGCCGAACAGCGACAGCAGCTCCGACCGGGCCCGCCGGGGCGACCAGCGGGCGTTGCCGATGGCCACGAAGGCGGAGTCCCAGCTCCACTGGTGGGGGTAGAGCCGCCGGGAGGGGACCGTGTAGCTGCCGTCCCAGTTGTCGACGAGGACACGTACCGCGTCGCGGAGGATCATAGGAATTTCCTGATGAAGGCGGCCGTCTCGGGCAGGACGACCTCGGGTTCGCCGCGCAGGCGGCATTCGAGGGCGAGGTAGCCGTCGTAGCCGACGGCGTCGAGGGTGGCGAGCTGCGCGCCCCAGTCGAGGTGCCCGGTGCCGGGCTGGTTGCGGTTGGACTCGCTGATCTGCATGTGCGCCAGGTAGGGGGCGGCCTCGGCCAGCGAGCGGCAGGGGTCGTCCTCCTCGATGTTCATGTGGTACGTGTCGCCGACGATCCTGATGGAGTCCATGGCGCAGTAGGACACGGCGTCGGCCAGCGTGTTGACCATGTGGTTCTCGTACCGGTTGAGCGGCTCCAGCATGATCAGCACGCCGTTGCGCTGGGCGTGCTCGCCGAGCACGGCCAGGGCCTCGGTGAGCACCTCGCGGTCCTGCTCGGGGCTGCGCGGCGGCTCGAACGGCGGCAGCCGGCGGGAGAACTGGCCCCAGGAGGCGGGGGTCATGACGCCGATGCCGCCCAGCTCGCCGATGACCGTGAGCTGCGACCTGAGCTGCTGGATCGCGTCGGTGCGCTTGGCCGCGTCGAAGTCGCCGATGAAGTGGGGCATGTCCACGCACACGGTCGGCATGACGACGCCGTCGGCCAGCGCCCGCTTGAGCTCGGTGAGGCGGCCGGCGAAGTGGAAGTCGCCCTTGCCGCGCAACTCGATGGCGTCGAACCCGGCGTCGACGGCGAAGGCGAACTTCTCCTGCAGGGACCGGCCGGGCAGGAGCTGCTCCTGGGCGGCGAGCTTCACTGTGACTCCTCGAAGGCGAAGACGAGCTGCAGCACCTCGGACTGGTGCTTGTCGATCAGGTCGAAGGCGTCGGCGGCGTCGTCGACCGGGACGACGTGGCTGATGAGGTCGTCGACCTCGACGTCGCCCCGGTGGACGGTCTCCATGAACGTGCGCTGCAGCCGCTCGACGTCCCACCGGTGCGCCAGCCAGGAGGCGACGCCGCCGATCTGCGAGGAGACGAGCTGCACCTGGTTGTGGTGGAACTCCTCGCCGAGCCGCAGGCCGATGCCGTCGCCCTGGTAGAAGCCGGCGGCCACGACGCGGCCGCCCTTGCGGACGGTGCGGATGGCCTCGTGCAGGCCGTGGTGGCTGCCGCTCAGCTCGATCGCGGTGTCGGCGCCCTCGATCCGCTTGCGGATGAGCTCGGCGACGGAGCCGGCCTGCACGTCGACGGTCTCGGCGGCGCCGTAGCGCCGGGCGAGCTCCAGCCGGGCCGGGATGGCGTCGGCGGCGACCACGCGGGCGCCGCTCAGCACGGCCAGGCGGGTGGCGAGCAGGCCGATGACACCCTGGCCGAAGATCGCCACCTGGTCGCCGAAGTGGATGTCGGCGGCGTGCACGGCGTTGAGCGCGATGGCGCCGACGCGGGCGAAGACGCCGCTCAGCGGGGCCGCGCCGGGCGGCATGACGTGACCGACGAGCTTGTGGGCGGGCAGCACGGCCTCGGCCCGGTGGCCCCAGATGCCCCAGACGAGGCTGCCGACGGGCGGGTCGGCGACGTCGGGCGCCGCCTCCACCACTTCGCCGACCTCCTGGTAGCCCCAGCCGGTCAGCGGGTAGGCGTGGGTCTGGCCATCGAGGAAGAGACGCTGCTCGGTGTCCCACTTGTGATTGAGGTATGGATTGGTCCCGCGATAGGCGGTGAGCTCGGTGCCCGCGGAGACGCCCGAGTACATCGTACGAACCCGCACGCTGCCCGGAACGAGCTCGGCGGGCTGCTCCAGGCTTACGGAAACGTGACCTGGCTCTTGGAAGGTGATGACGCGCATTGCCCACACTTACGCTTTTTGATCAAACAAAAGTAAGAGATTTAGTGCTTGTTTGCACACCATAGTTGCGCTTGGAACACTCGTAAGTCTACGACTTCCGCCGAGGGCTCCGGATTACCTTGGGGTTTCTGATCGCCCGTCTTCAGGAAAGCGACCTTACCGGCATTGCACACCCCCTGGTCCAGCAGGGATATCAGGCGTGATCCAGGGCGGAAAAATCTTCGCCGAGATCAGACCGCCCCTTTGCCTCAGGGGTACAGGAGCCTTATCCCGAACCGGAGGAGCGTGCCATGCCGCAGAAGGTAACCGCCGTCCTCTCCGCCGCGCTGCTGGCAGCGACCTGCCTGGCGGCCTGCGGCGACGACGGCGAGCGGGCGGCCGACGAGATCACCGTCTGGACCGAGGAGAACCTCGAGGACCGGATGGCCGTCCAGCAGAAGATCATCGACGAGTTCACCCAGAAGACCGGCATCAAGGTCAAACTGGTCGGCGTGGCCGAGGACCAGTTCAGCCAGGTGGTCACCTCGGCGGCGGCGGCCGGCGACCTGCCCGACGTGATCGGCGCCCTGCCCCTGGCCTCCGTCCGCGAGCTGGAGTCCAACGAGCTGCTCGACACCGAGACCCCCGCGAAGATCGTCGACCAGCTCGGGCGCGACACGTTCTCGGCACGCGCCCTGGAGCTCGACTCCTCCGGCGGCAGGCTGCTGGCCGTGCCCAGCGACGGCTGGGCCCAGCTCATCCTCTACCGCAAGGACCTGTTCGAGAAGGCCGGGCTGCGTCCCCCCGACACCTACGAGGCGCTGCGGGCCGCGGCCGCCGAGCTCAACACCGGCGGCGTCGCCGGCATCACGCTGGCGGTCGCCCCCAAGGACTCCTTCACCGCGCAGAGCTTCGAGCACGTCGCCCTGGCCAACGGCTGCCAGCTCGTCGACGGCTCCGGCAAGGTGGCGCTCGACTCGCCGCAGTGCGTGCGCGCCTTCGAGTTCTACGGCGACCTGGCCAGGAACTACTCCGTCAAGGGCATGCAGGACGTCGACTCCACCCGGGCCACGTACTTCTCCGGCAAGGCGGCCATGATGATCTGGTCGTCGTTCATCCTGGACGAGCTGGCCGGGCTGCGGAAGGACGCGCTGCCGAGCTGCCCGCAGTGCCGCGAGGACCCCGAGTGGCTGGCCGCCAACACCGGCGTGGTCACCGCGCTCAAGGGCCCCGACGGGAGCGCCCCCGCCCAGTTCGGCGAGGTCGTGTCCTGGGTCGTCATGCGTGACGCCGCCACCGACCCGGCCGCGAAGTTCGTCGCGTACATGATGAACGAGGGCTACGAGCGATGGATCGGGATGGCCCCCGAGGGCAAGTTCCCCACCCGCGAGGGGTTCGCCGACAAGTGGCAGGCGCTGCCCGCCGGGGTCGACACCAAGAAGCCGCTGGCCGACGTCTACCCGGCCGAGGTGCTGGAGGCGCTGCGCACCAGCCCCGGCACGTTCGCCCGCTGGGGCATCCCGCAGGGGCAGGGCAAGCTGGTCGGCGCCACGATGGGCGAGCTGCCGGTGCCCAAGGCGCTGGCCGGCGTCGCCGACGGCTCGCTCACCCCGCAGGCCGCCGCCGCGCAGGCCAGGACCGAGGTCGAGACCATCAAGCGCGGGATCCGCGAATGAGCCGCGGACGCACGCTGCGCGAGCAGGAGGGGCGGGCCGGGCTGGCGCTGATCTCGCCGACGCTCGTCATCACGCTGGTCGTGGTGGTGCTGCCGCTCCTGTGGGCGATCATGCTGGCGTTCCAGGACGTCCGGCTGATCAACATCCGCCAGGCGGGGCTGTTCGGCAACTACACGCTGGAGAACTTCACGTACGTGATCTCCGAGCCGGGGTTCTGGTCCGCACTGGTCAACACGCTCGTCTACACGGTCGCGGGCACCGCCCTGTCGATCGTGATCGGGCTGGTCGCGGCGCTGGCGCTGCGCGACAGGTTCCGGCTGCGGACGCTGGTCAGGGCCTCGATCCTGATCCCGTACGTGGCTCCGGTGGTGGCCGTCGCGTTCCTGTGGGAGACGATGCTCAATCCCCAGTACGGCATCGTCAACTCCTGGCTGGACGAGCCGATCGCCTTCCTCACCCAGGCCCGGGGCACGTTCCTGGGCCTGGAGGTGCCGGTGGCGCTGCTGACGGTGATCGCGTTCGAGGCGTGGCGCTACTTCCCGTTCGCGTTCCTGTTCCTGCTGGCCAGGCTCCAGGCGCTGCCCGCGGAGCTGGACGAGGCGGCGGTGGTCGACGGGGCCACGCCGACGCAGCGGTTCCGCTACGTGATCATGCCGCAGCTCTGGCGGATCATCGCGCTGCTGTCGGTGCTGCGGTTCGTCTTCACCTTCACCAAGTTCGACGACGTCTACCTGCTGACCGGCGGCGGGGCGGGCACGGAGGTGGTCAGCGTGCGGGTCTACAACTTCCTGACCGCGCGCGACGACATCGGGGCCTCGGCGGCGCAGGCGATCGTGCTCGCGGTCGTGCTGGTCGTGTTCCTGGTGCTCTACCTGCGCTTCTTCGGAGGTGGCGAACGTGAGCAGGGATAGGTTCGAGCGGGCGCTGCTCAAGGCGCTCAGGCCGCTGGTGATCCTCTTCCTCTTCGTGATCACCGCGTTCCCGTTCTACTACATGGTGATGCTGTCGTTCCGGGACATCCAGGAGCTCATCCTGGACCCGGGCTCGCTGTGGCCGGCGACGTTCACGCTCGACACGTACGCGAACGTGCTGGACCGGCAGGGGTTCCTGATCTTCATGCGCAACAGCGCGATCGTGGCCGTCGCCTCGGTGGCGGTCACGCTGCTGATCTCGATCCCGGGGGCGTACGCGGTGGCGCGGCTGCGCTTCTTCGGGCGGCGGCAGGTGCACTTCCTGTTCCTGGCCGTCTACCTGTTCCCGGCGATCGTGCTGGCCATCCCGCTGTTCGTGCTGTTCACGATGCTCGGGCTGCGGGGGTCGCTGGTCGGCCTGATTCTCGTCTATATCGCGCAAACCGTGCCAGTCACGGTATACATGCTCCGCAACTACTTCGAGACCGTGCCGCAGAGCGTCGAGGAGGCGGCGGCGATCGACGGCTGCACGCGCCTGTCGACCATCTGGCGGGTGGTGCTGCCGCTGTCCAAGCCGGCGCTCATGGCCACCGGTCTCTACGCGTTCATGATCGCTTGGAACGAGTTCCTGTTCGCCCTTCTCTTCCTGGTGGAGAGGCGGGAGAGCTGGACGGTCTCGCTGGGGCTCTCGCAGCTCGCGGGCAGCATCGAGATCCCGACCACGGTGCTCATGGCGGGATCGGTGGTGCTGACGCTGCCCATCGTGATCGTCTTCTTCGCCAGCGAGAGATTGCTGACGGAGGGGCTCACGGCAGGAGCGGAGAAGGGATAGACCATGCTGACGGCAGGGCAGGTCCTCCAGCTCATCCGCGACGGCTCCTGCCGCACCCGCAAGCAGCTCATCGAGTTCACCGGGCTGTCCCGGTCGACGATCACCGACCGGGTGGACCGGCTCATCGAGGCGGGCTACATCCACGAGTCGGGCGTGGCGTCCTCGGGGGGCGGGCGGCCGCCCTCGGTGCTCGACATCGACGCCGGCAGCCGGCTCGTGCTGGTGGCCGACCTCGGGGCCAGCCACGCCCGGGTGGCGCTGACCGACCTGGCGGCCCGGCCGCTGGCCGAGGAGCACACCGAGATGCGCATCGAGCGCGGCCCCGACGCGGTGCTGTCCTGGGTGCGGGAGGCGTTCCGGCGGCTGCTCGACCGCACCGGCCGCCCGGCCGCCCAGGTGTGCGGGATCGGCGTGGACCTGCCGGGCTCGGTCGACCACACCTCGGGCCGGGCCATCCGGTCGTTCCTCATGCCCGGCTGGGACGACCACCCGATCGGCCCGGCCGTCGGAGCGGACTTCGACGTGCCGATCCTGGTGGAGAACGACGCCAACGCGATGGCGCTGGGCGAGTGGTGGTCGTCGTGGCGGCACACCGACGCGCTCGTCCTGGTCAAGGTGTCCACCGGCATCGGCACCGGCATCGTGCTCAACGGCGGCATCCACCGGGGCGTGGAGGAGGCCGCGGGCAACATCGGCCACGTCCGGCTGCACGAGGCCGACGACCGGGTGTGCACGTGCGGCTCGCGCGGCTGCGTGGCGTCCCTGGCCAGCGGTCACGCGGTGGCCGCCGACCTGGGCATGGAGACCAGCCGCGACGTGGTCCGCCTGGTGCAGGCGGGCGACCCGGCGGCCATCGCGCGCACCCAGGAGGCCGGGCGGACGCTCGGCATCGTGCTGGCGACCGCGGTCAGCCTGCTCAACCCGGGCGTCCTGGTGCTGGCCGGCGACATGGCCGAGACCGCCGAGCACTACCTGACGGGCATCCGGGAGAGCGTCTACCGGCGCAGCCTGCCGTACACGACCCGCAACCTGGAGATCGTCACGAGCTCGCTGGGCGACCGGGCGGGCATCGTGGGCACGGCGGTGATCGTCATGGAGCACGTGCTGTCGCCGGAGGCGGTCGACGCGGCGCTGGCCGCCTCAGGCGGGCCGGCCCGCCCCGATCTGGCCGGCTAGCTCGGCCCTGGCGGTGAGCAGCGACGGCCCGTACCAGGTGAGCAGCCGCCCGCTGACCAGCGCGCACGGCAGGCCGGGGAAGCACTCGGGGCCGTCGTCCGCGCTGAAGGCGTACGGCTCGTCGGGGAGCACGACCAGGTCGGGCCGGGCCTCGACGAGCTCGGCGAGCGGGATCTTGGGGTAGCGCTCGGGGTGGCCGGCGTACAGGTTGTCGACGCCGAGGCGGGCGAGCACGTCGCCGGTGAACGTGTCGCGCCCCGCCACCATCCACGGCCGCCGCCAGACGGGCACGATCGCGGTGCGGCGCGGCCCCCGCTGCGGCTCGCGCCAGACCCGCTCGGCCCGGTCGAGCCAGTCCGGCCGGGGCACCCGGCAGGCCAGCTCGAACATCCTGGCCAGCGAGGCGAACGCCTGGTCCACGGTCTCGATCCTGGTCACCCACACGGCCAGCCCGGCGGCGCGCATCGCCTCGAGGTCGGAGGGCCGGTTCTCCTCGGCGTTGGCCAGGACCACGTCGGGGCGCAGCGCGGTGATCGCGGCGAGGTCGGGGTTCTTGGTGCCCCTGACCCTGGTCACGTCGAGGCCGGGCGGGTGCGAGCACCAGTCGGTGGCCCCGACCAGCGCTTCCGGGACGGTCGCGGCGACCGATTCGGTGAGCGACGGCACCAGTGACACGATCCGGCCCACGGAGGCGGGCACGGGGACGCGTACCCCGGTGTCATCGACAAATTCGACGGAATCGCTCACAACAACACCCTAAATCCCCCCACGAAGGGATACATATCCATACAATCTTGAAATGTGAATCTGGGGGATCACCAGCACGAACCTCGGGGCTTCGATCCGACCAAGCCCAACGTCGCCCGGCTGTACGACTATTACCTGGGCGGCAAGGATCATTTCCCGGCCGATCGCGAGGCGGCCGAGCGCATCCTGAAGGTGGCGCCCGAAGTGCGGGCCGCCGCCCGGGCCAACCGCGCCTTCCTCGGCCGGGCCGTGCGGTTCCTGGCCGGCGAGGGCATCAGCCAGTTCCTCGACATCGGCACCGGGCTGCCGTCGCAGGGCGCCGTGCACGAGGTGGCCAACTCCGTCTCGCCCGGCAACCGCGTCGTCTACGTGGACCGCGACCCGGTCGTCATGGTGCACGCGCGGGCCATGCTCGCCTCCGACACCGACACGGTCGCCGTCGAGGGCGACCTGCGCAAGCCCCGGCAGATCCTCGACGACCCGGTGGTGCTGGACACCATCGACTTCAACCGGCCCGTCGGCGTGCTGCTCGTGGCCGTCATGCACTTCATCGCCGAGTCCGACGACCCGGCCGGCATCCTGCGCACGCTGCGCGAGGCCATGGCGCCCGGCAGCTACCTGGTCCTGTCCCACGGCACCAGCGACGCCCGCCGCGCCGCCGTCCGCAAGGGCACCGAGGTCTACCGCAACGCCACCGCGCCGCTGACGCTGCGCGACCGGGCCGGCATCGCCGCCATGTTCGACGGGTTCGACCTGGTGGACCCGGGACTGGTGTGGCTGCCCGAATGGCGTCCCGGCGAGACCGACGCGATCGACTTCACCGACGATCCCGCCTCCTCGCTCATCCTCTGCGGCGTGGGCAGAAGGGCCTGAGGCGATGCGGATCGGCCTGGCCGCGCCGCAGTACGGCAGGTTCGCCTCGCTGGAGAGCCTGCGCCTGGTGGCGCGCGAGGCCGAGGAGATGGGCTTCGCGAGCCTGTGGGTGGGCGACCGGCTGCTGACGCCGCTGGAGCCCAAGGACCGCTATCCCGGCGGCGACGGCTCGATCCCCGAGGCGCACGGCGTGTTCCTCGACCCGTTCGCGGTGCTGTCGGTGGCCGCCGCGACGACCTCGCGCATCCGGCTCGGCACCAGCGCGCTCAACGCCTGCTGGTACGCTCCCCCGCTGCTCGCCCGCTCGCTGACGACGATCGACCAGCTCAGCGGCGGCCGGCTGGACGTGGGGCTGGGGCTCGGCTGGTCGTCGGACGAGTACGCCGCCGTCGGCGTGCCCTGGAAGTCGAGGGCCGCCAGGTACGAGGCCACGCTCGACGCGCTGGAGGCCATCTGGCACACCGACCCGGTCGCCTACAGCGGCGAGCTGTGGACGGTGGCGCCCAGCCGCATCCACCCCAAGCCGGTCGGCCGCCCGCCGCTGCTGCTGGGCGGGTTCGCCCCCGACGCGCTGCGGCGCATCGGCCGCCGGGCCGACGGCTGGCTGACCGCCTCGCTCCCGATCCGGATGCTGACCTCGATGTGGGGCACGGTGCTGCGGGCCGCCGAGGAGGCCGGCCGCGACCCGGCGGCGCTGCGCATGGTGCTGCGCGCCAACCCGGTCGTCGAGGCGGGCGGCACGCCGCCCAGGAGCGGCACCGTGGCGCAGATCGCCGCCTATCTGGACGAGGCGGCGGCGGCCGGGGTCCACGAGTGCGTCCTGGACCTCCAGCACACCGCCGAGAACGCCCCGCACCTGCTGGAGCTGGCCGGGGAGTTCAGGTCCTACGTGAGCGCGGCCAGCGCGGCGTCGTAGTCGGGCTCCTGGGTGATCTCCGGGACGAGCTCGGAGTAGATCACGTTGTTGGCGCCGTCGAGCACGACCACCGCGCGGGCGGCGAGCCCGGCCAGCGGGCCGCTCTCCTGGGCCACCCCGTAGTCCTTGAGGAACGAGCGGCCGCGCATGAGCGACAGCGTGGTGACGTTGTCGAGGCCCTCGGCGCCGCAGAACCGCTTCTGGGCGAACGGCAGGTCGGCCGACACGCAGAGCACGGCCACGCCGGGGTGCTCGGCGGCGATCTGGTTGAAGCGGCGCACGGAGGCCGCGCACACGCCGGTGTCGACGCTCGGGAAGATGTTGAGCACCTTCACCGCGTCGCCGAAGTCAGCCAGCGTGCGGTCGGAGAGGTCGGCGCCGACCAGGCTGAACCCGGGCGCCGGGTCGCCCTGCTTGGGGAAGGAACCGCCCACGATGATGGGGTTTCCCTTGAACGTGACGTCGGACATGAAGCCTCCTGATGGCAGTGGAATCCCGCGTCCGGATCTTATCGTCCGCCGTCAGGCCCAGCCGTTGCGGGCGGCGTGCCGGCCGAGCCGCACCCGGGTGCGCAGCGACAGGTCGAACCGGCCGAAGGCGGCAAAGCCGCCTTCGGCCCCGAATCTTGACAGCCCGGTCATCCAGCCGGCGAGCGCCCTAGACGTTGCGCCTGTACTGGCCTCCCGCCTCGAACAGCGCCTCGGTGATCTGGCCCAGCGAGCACACCCGGGCCGCCTCCATCAGCACCTCGAACGCGTTCTCCTCCGACATCGCCGCCTCCCGCAGCCGGGCCAGCGCGGCCGGGGCCTCGGCCCGGTTGCGCTCGTGGAAGGCGTGCAGCCGGTCGAGCTGCGAGCGCTTCTCCTCCTCGGTGCCCCGGGCCAGCTCCAGCTTGTGCGGGCCCGGCTCGTCGCCGCCCGGGTTGCGGAACGTGTTGACCCCGATGATCGGCAGCGACCCGTCGTGCTTGCGGGTCTCGTACAGCATGGACTCGTCCTGGATCCGGCCGCGCTGGTAGCCGGTCTCCATCGCGCCCAGCACGCCGCCCCGGTCCGACAGCCGTTCGAACTCGCGCAGCACCGCCTCCTCCACCAGGTCGGTGAGCTCGTCGATGATGAACGAGCCCTGCAACGGGTTCTCGTTGCGCGCCAGGCCCCACTCCCGGTTGATGATCAGCTGGATGGCCATGGCCCGGCGCACCGAGTCGGCCGACGGGGTGGTGACCGCCTCGTCGAAGGCGTTGGTGTGCAGACTGTTGCAGTTGTCGTAGACGGCGATCAGCGCCTGGAGGGTGGTGCGGATGTCGTTGAAGTTCATCTCCTGGGCGTGCAGCGAGCGGCCCGAGGTCTGGACGTGGTACTTGAGCTTCTGCGACCGCTCGCCCGCGCCGTAGCGCTCACGCATGGCCACCGCCCATATGCGCCGGGCCACGCGGCCGAGCACGCTGTACTCGGGGTCCATGCCGTTGGAGAAGAAGAACGACAGGTTCGGCGCGAAGTCGTCCACGTTCATGCCCCTGGCCAGGTACGCCTCCACGTAGGTGAAGCCGTTGGCCAGGGTGAAGGCGAGCTGGCTGATGGGGTTGGCCCCGGCCTCGGCGATGTGGTAGCCGGAGATCGACACCGAGTAGAAGTTGCGCACCCCGTTGCGGATGAACCACTCCTGGATGTCGGCCATCATCCGCAGCGAGAACTCGGTGGAGAAGATGCAGGTGTTCTGGCCCTGGTCCTCCTTGAGGATGTCGGCCTGGACCGTGCCCCTGACCGTGGCCAGGGTCCGGGCCTTCAGCTCGGCGGACTCGGCCTCGTCGGGCTCGCGGCCGTGCTCGTCGCGGAAGCGCTGGAGCGCCTGGTCGACGGCGGCGTTGAGGAAGAAGGCGAGGATCGTCGGGGCCGGGCCGTTGATCGTCATCGAGACCGAGGTGTTGGGCGCCGACAGGTCGAAGCCGTCGTAGAGCACCTTCATGTCGTCGAGGGTGGCGATCGACACCCCAGAAGTGCCCACTTTTCCGTAAATGTCGGGCCGGAGGTCGGGGTCGTTCCCGTACAGCGTCACCGAGTCGAACGCCGTCGACAGCCGGGTGGCCGGCTGGCCCTCCGACAGCAGCTTGAAGCGCCGGTTCGTGCGGAACGGGTCGCCCTCGCCGGCGAACATCCGCGTCGGGTCCTCGTCGTCCCGCTTGAACGCGAACACCCCGGCCGTGAACGGGAACCGGCCCGGCAGGTTCTCGCTCCGCAGGAACCTGAGCAGCTCCCCGTGGTCCTCGTAACGCGGCAGCGCCACGCGCGGGATGCGGTTGCCCGACAGGGTCTCGCGCCACAGCGGCGTGTGGATCTCCCGGTCGCGCACCTTCACCACGAGCTCGTCGGCCGTGTACTGCTCCTTCGTGGCGGGCCAGCTCTCCAGCAGGGCGCGGCTCTCGTCGCTCAGCTCCGCCTCGGCCCGCGCCGACAGCTCGTCGAGGCGGTCGTCCTCCAGCAGCGCGCTCACCGCGGCGAGCTGCTGGCGGCGGCGGACCACCTCCATCTGGGCCCGCGTCTCCTCGTGGTAGCCGCGCACGGTCTCGGCGATCTCCGCCAGATAGCGGACCCGCGCCGGCGGCACGATCGCCGCCGACGCCTGCGACGTGCGCCCGCGCACCGGCGCGAGCAGCCCGGGGCCGGCCGGCATGCCCTTGTCCACCAGCAACTCCTTCAGGTGCTGGTAGAGCGCGGTCACGCCCGCGTCGTTGTAGCGGGCCGCGATCGTGCCGAAGACCGGCATCTCCTCCGGCGAGACGCCGAACGCCTCCCGGTTGCGCACGAGCTGCCGCCGAACGTCACGCAGCGCGTCCTCGGCCCCGCGCCGCTCGTACTTGTTGATCACCACGGCCTCGGCGAAGTCGAGCATGTCGATCTTCTCCAGCTGCGAGGCCGCGCCGAACTCCGGCGTCATCACGTAGATCGGCACGTCCACGTGCGGCACGATGCCCGCGTCGCCCTGGCCGATGCCCGGCGTCTCCACCACCACCAGGTCGTAACCGGCGGCCCGGCAGGCGGCGATCACGTCGTCCAGGCAGGCCGGCACCTCGTTGGCGGCGCCCCGGGTGGCCAGGGAGCGGAAGTACGTCTGCGGGCTCAGGCTGTTCATCCTGATGCGGTCGCCGAGCAGCGCGCCGCCGCCCCGCCGTCGCGTCGGGTCGATGGCGATGACCGCGATGCGCAGCTTGTCGTCGTTGTCCACGCGGAGCCGGCGCACCAGCTCGTCGGTGAGCGACGACTTGCCCGACCCGCCGGTGCCCGTGATGCCCAGCACCGGAGCCGAACGGCCCGCCGCCCGCACCCCCTCGACCAGCCCGGCCGGCGCCCGGCCCGCCTCGATCAGCGTGATCGCCCTGGCCAGCGCCGCCTGGTCGCCCGACACCACCGCCTCGACCGACGGGGCGTCGTCCAGCTCGACGTCGCACTCCTCGATCAGCTTGTTGATCATCCCGGGCAGCCCGAGCCGCTGCCCGTCCTCCGGCGAGAAGATGCGCGTGACACCCCGCTCGTGCAGCAGGTCGATCTCGTCCTGCACGATCACGCCGCCACCGCCGCCGTACACCTTGACGTGCCCGGCGCCGCGCTCGCGCAGCAGGTCCACCAGGTAGGAGAAGAACTCCACATGCCCGCCCTGGTACGAGCTGATCGCCACCCCCTGGACGTCCTCCTGGATGGCGGCTGTGACGATCTCGTCCACCGATCGGTTGTGCCCAAGGTGGATCACCTCGGCGCCCTGGGTCTGCAGGATGCGCCGCATGATGTTGATGGCCGCGTCATGGCCGTCGAACAGCGCTGCCGCTGTCACGAATCGGACCGGGTTGACCGGAACGTGCACGCCTGATCACTCCTTCGTGGGGCCCTGATTCGAAGATACTAGGACGTCCTACTAATTCCCAAGGTGCCCTGGTGGGTAGGGGTGAAGCATGCGTGCGATCACATTCGTGCCGGGCAAGCAGGGCACGCTCGGCGTCACAGAGGTTCCCGAGCCGGAGCCGGGGGCGGGCGAACTGCTCGTCCAGGGCCTCGCACTCGGCATATGCGGCACCGACCGCGAGCTCATCTCCGGCGAGTACGGCTGGCCGCGCCAGGAGCCCATGATCCTCGGCCACGAATCACTCGGCCAGGTGCTCCAGGTTCCCGACGGCTCCGCCTACTCCCCCGGCGACCTCGTCGTCGGCGTCGTCCGCCGCCCCGACCCCGTACCCTGCGGCGCCTGCGCCCGCGGCGAGTTCGACATGTGCCGCAACGGCGAATACACCGAGCGCGGCATCAAGGAACGCGACGGCTACGGCAGCGAACGCTGGACCGTCGAAGCCGCCTACGCCGTCAAGATCGACCCCGCGCTCGGCACCCTCGGCGTCCTCGTCGAACCCGCCTCCGTCGTCGCCAAGGCCTGGGAGCACATCGAGGCCATCGGCTCCCGCGCCTGGTTCGAGCCCCGCACCGTCCTCGTCACCGGCGCCGGGCCCATCGGACTGCTCGGCGCCCTGCTCTCCCGCCAGCGCGGCCTGGAGGTCCACGTCCTCGACCGCGCCGCCGACGGCATCAAACCCGCCCTCGTCGCCGACCTCGACGCCACCTACCACGCCGCCAGCGACCTCAAGGCCGTCGGCTTCAAACCGGACATCATCCTCGAATGCACCGGCGCCGGGCCGCTCGTCTTCGACGCCATGCTCAACACCGCCGAAGCCGGCATCGTCTGCCTCGCCGGCGTCTCCGCCGGCGGCCGGCCCATCAGCGCCGACGCCGGGCAGATCAACCGCGACATCGTCCTGGAGAACGACGTCGTCTTCGGCACCGTCAACGCGAACCTGCGCCACTACCGCGCCGCCGCCGACGCGCTCTCCCAGGCGGACCCCGCCTGGCTCGAACGCCTCATCACCCGCCGCCTCCCCCTGGACCGCGCCCCGGAAGCCCTCGAACGCGGCCAGGACGTCAAGGTGGTCATCGACCTGACCACCTGACCCGCCCCGCCGTACGGCCGATCCCTCCCCCCGGAAGGGTCCACCCGCCCGAAGCCGGGGCAACCGGGTACGCGCCCGGGCGCGCCCTGGTCCGGGGTGTGCCCTCCGCCGGAGACGCCGCGCCACCCACCGGCCACCGCCCCAGCGGGACACCGAACCAGGGCCTGCCCTCCCCTCGGAGACGCCGCACCACCCAGCGGCCACCGCGCCAGCCGGGCACCGAACCAGGCCTGCCCTCCCCCCGAAGACGCCGCACCACCCACCGGTGCCGCGCCCGGGCACTCCTGCTCCAGGAGGGTTCTACCGGGGGTCAGGGGTTGGGGTTGTAGGGGTGGCGGCGGGTGGGGGTGGCGCCTACGGGGACGCGTGGGGCCGCGGGGTCCGCGGAAGGCGGCTGGGTGGGCTCCAGGGGCGCGGGGGGCGTTGGCGCGTTCCAGGGGCCGGTGAGGCGGCGGTGGTGGCCCGCGCGGCGCCCGGCGACGCGGAAGGAGACCACGACGGTGGTGACGATGATGACGGCGAGCAGCGCCAGCGGCCCGCCGAGAACGTCGAAGGGCGAGGCGGCGGGCGGGTCGGCGCGTTCGCGGAGGGGGAACGGCTGCTGGCTGGAGCGGATCTCGCTCAGCTCGGCGTTGGCCTTGACGACGCGCGGCAGCCCGTACCCGACGACCTTGTCGGTTTCGCGGACCTTGCGCTTGAGCCAGACGCGGTCCACGTTGGCCTCGATGGTGTGGATCTTCTTGCCGACGACGCGTTCGACGATGCCGACGTGGTCGACGCCCTTGTAGCTGTCACCGCCGCGCCAGTCGAAGAAGACCAGGGCCCCCGGTTCGGGTTTGCGCGTCCAGGCGCCCTGTTTGATGAACCAGACCGCGTGGGAGGGTGTCCAGGCGAACTGGCCGACGTATTCGCCGACGCCTGCCTTGTCGGCGGCCCAGGCGATGAACATGTCGCACCAGGCGGCGTTCTTGTACTGCGGATCCTGCACCCGGTCGGCGTACCAGTGGCCGAACTTGGTGTGCTGGCCGGACTTCTCCCGGTAGCCGAGTTCCTTACGGACGGTGGCGAGTAACTCTTCCGCGATCGGGTCCAGCTCGACTCCCCCCAGAAATGTGGCAGATCATGATGGACTGTAATAGCGACATCACGACCACGCGCAGAGCATTCCGAAAGTGTCTAGCCATGAGGGGAAATAACGGTCTTGTGGCTGGTGGGACAGGAGTCCGGATTACGCCCCGGCGCCTACCCGGAAGACCTGCGTGTCGCCGGCGCCCGCCGCGACGACGTCGGCCACGATGACCGTCACGTTGTCGGGCGAACCGCCCTCGTTGGCAAGATCGATGAGCCTCTGGACGGCCGCCGCCGGGTCTGCCACCGTGGTCAGCACCTCGTGCAGGACCTCGGGCCCGAGCACGGTGGTGAGCCCGTCGGAGCAGAGGAGATAGCGATCGTCCGGGTCGGCCTCGCGCAGTGCCATGTCGGGCTCCGCCCTGCCCTCGCTGCCGAGGACGCGCAGCACCATCGAGCGGCGGGGGTGCACGGCGGCCTGGTCCTCCGTGATGCGCCCTTCGTCCACCATCGACTGCACAAGTGTGTGATCCTTGGTCATCTGGTAAAGAGCACCATCGCGAAGCAGGTATCCGCGGGAGTCGCCCAGATGAGCCAGCGCGAACCGGTAGCCGTCCCACAGCATGGCGGTGACCGTGGTGCCCATCCCCCTGCGCGCCGGGTCGATGTCGGCCAGCTCGACCAGCCTGCGCGCGGCCTCGTGCACGGCCCCTTCGAGCGCGGCCTCCAGGTCGGTGCCCGTCTCGGGAAGCGTGGCGTCCAGCTCGCGCATCACCGCGATCGCCGCCGAGCTCGCCAGCTCGCCGGCGGCGTGCCCGCCCATCCCGTCCGCCACCACGAGCAACCGGCCGCTCGCATAGCCAGAATCCTCGTTCTGCTCCCTGCGGCGGCCCACGTCTGATCCGGCGGCATAGCGGATGTTGTGCTTCATACCTGCAGTAAATCACTGGTTGAAAGACTTCACAAGCAGATGCGGTGAAGACTCGGTTGAACTAGTCTGACCTTCATGAGCCACGACCCGACCCTGAACGCCGGGGACATCGCCCGGCTCGCCGGTGTCGGGCGTGCCGCGGTGAGCAACTGGCGCCGCCGCCACGACGACTTCCCCGCCCCCATCGGCGGAACCGCCAACCAGCCACTTTTTTCACTGCCTCAGGTCGAGGACTGGCTGCGCCGCTATGGGAAGTCCTACCAGGTCTCCCTGGCGGACCGGGCATGGCAACGCCTGAAAGCCGCGGGCGATTTGCGGCTCGGTGAGGTCGTCGCCCAGGCCGGGGCGCTGCTGACCACCGGTGAGAGCGAGCTGGAGCCCGAGTCGGCCTCGCTCGTGTCGGAGCTGGCCGAGCGACATGGGGCGCTGACGGCGTACGAGTTCCTGGTGGAGCGCTATCTGGAGGCCCACTCCCGGCAACTGTCGGTCACCCGCGACGACGTCGCGGAGCTGATGGTCCGCCTGGTGCCGCCGGGCGAGGGCGTGCCGCGCGTGCTCGACCCCGCCTGCGGGGTCGGCACGCTGCTGCTGGCGGCCGGCGACGCGCGGGTGCTCGGGCAGGAGCTGAGCGAGACGTCCGCCGCCATCGCCACCGCGCGGCTGCGCCTGCGCGGGGCCGAGACGACGATCGTGGCGGGCGACGCGATGCGCCACGACGGCTTCCCCGGCGACCGGGCCGACGCCGTGCTGTGCGACCCGCCGTTCAACGAGCGGGCCTGGGGCTACGAGGAGCTGGTCGGCGACCCCCGCTGGGAGTACGGGCTGCCGCCGCGCGGCGAGCCCGAGCTGGCCTGGGTCCAGCACTGCCTCACCCACGTCAGGCCGGGCGGCCTGGTCGCGATCCTCATGCCTCCGGCCGCCGCCAGCCGCAAGGCCGGCCGCCGCATCCGCGCCAACCTGCTCAGGGCGGGCGCGCTGCGCGCGGTCATCGCGCTGCCGGGCGCCGACCTGTGGCTGCTGCGCCGCCCGGCGGCCGGTGAGCGCCCGCCGTCCGACGTGCTGATCCTCGACGCGGCCGCCGACATGTCCGTCGTCGAGCCCGCCTGGCGGGCCTACCTGGCCGACGGCTCGGGCCAGGCGGTGCGGATCATCGACCTGCTGGCCGACGAGGTCGACATGACCCCGGCCCGCCACCAGCGCCGCGACGACGTGGGCCGGGCCTTCGCCGAGGCGCGCGACCGGTTCCTGGCCGCCGCCGCCGCGCCGCCCGACCTCAAGGTGCTCGACGAGCCGCTCGACCAGCCCGCCACCACGATCGGCGACCTGATCAAGGAGGGCCTGGTGAGCGTGTTCCAGGCGCCGCCTCGGATGGCCGCCGAGGGCGGCGACGTGCCCGTGCTCACGGCCGACGACGTGGCCGGCGACGCGCCGCCGTCGGGCCTGACCACGGCCCAGAAGGGGCTGGTGGCCGTCGAGCCGGGCGACGTCGTGGCCTCCTACTCCAGCGTGCGCGTCATGGCGGGCGGCGGGATGGTGCTGGGCCCCCACCTGACGCTCTACCGGGTCGACGCGCGGCGGCTCGACGCCGACTTCCTGGCCGGGTTCCTGCGGGCGGCGGGCAGCCGGGCGACCACCGGTTCCAGCAGGTTCGACGTGCGGCGCACCCGCCTGCCGAGGCTCCCGCTCAAGGACCAGCGGGCCTACGGCGAGGCGTTCCGGCAGCTCGCCGTGCTGGAGGACGCGCTGCGGGAGACGTCCGCGCTGGGCCAGACGCTGATCCGGCTGGGCCTGGACGGGCTCACGGGCGGCCACCTGCACCCGCAGTCCTGACGGTGTAGTTTTTCCCGGAAGGATGCGGGAGGGGGGACTTGTGGTCATCGGCGACCGCTATGAGCTCGACGACCTCCCCCTCGGCCAGGGCGGCATGGGCGCCGTCTACGCGGGCCACGACCGTCACCTCGACCGGCGCGTGGCCGTCAAGCTCCTCCGCCTGCCCAGCGGCCCCGACCAGGAGCTGGAGCGCCGGTTCATCCGCGAGGCCCGCATCCTGGCCAGGCTGGAGCACCCCGGCGCGCCCGTCCTGTACGACTTCGGCACCCACGAGCAGCGGCTCTTCCAGGTGATGCAGTTCATCGAGGGCGTCACGGTGGCCGACGTGGTGAGCGAGCACGGGCCGCTGCCGGTGCCGTGGGCCGTCGCGATCGCCGCCCAGGCGTGCGCGGTGCTGTCGGCGGCGCACGCGCTGGCGATCTGCCACCGCGACCTGAAGCCGACGAACCTGATGCTCTGCCCCGACGGCAGCGTCAAGGTGCTGGACTTCGGCCTGGCCATGCTCCGCGACGCCGACGTGACGACGTTCACCCGCATCGGCCAGATCCTCGGCACGCCCGCCTACATGGCCCCCGAGCAGATCCAGCACGGCATCGCCGAGCCCCGCAGCGACCTCTACGCGCTGGGCTGCGTGCTGCACGAGATGCTGACCGGCAGGCAGCTGTTCACCGGGCCCACCGACTACGTGGTGTTCGAGAAGCAGGTCAAGGAGCGTCCGCCCGCCGTGCCCGGGGTGCCCGCCGGGCTGGGCGCGCTGCTCGGGCAACTGCTGGAGAAGAACCCGGCCGACCGGCCCCGCGACGCCCACGAGCTCTACCGGCTGCTGGAGCCGTTCGCGGTGTCGCTGCCGATGCTGCCGGGCTTCCTCGCCCGGTCCCCGAGCCCGGGGCGCATGTACGCCCGGATGGTGGGGCGGGTGCTGAGCTGATGGAGGCGTTCGAGGAGCACCGTGACCATCTGTGGGCCGTCGCGTACCGGATTCTCGGCACCGTGGCCGACGCCGACGACGCCGTGCAGGAGACGTGGCTGCGCTGGCGGCAGGCCGACCGCCAGGCGGTGAGCGACGCGCGCGCGTACCTGACCACGACCGTGAGCCGGGTCTGCTACGACCTGCTGACCTCCGCCCGCGCCCGCCGGGAGTCCTACGTCGGCGAGTGGCTGCCCGAGCCGGTCGTCGCCGAGCTCGGCCCCGAGGACCGGGTGACCCTGGACGACTCGGTCAGCATCGCCCTGCTCGCCGTGCTGGAACGGCTCTCCCCGGCGGAGCGGACGGCGTTCGTGCTGCACGACGCGTTCGAGGTGCCGTTCGAGGAGATCGGCGAGATCCTCGGGCGCAGCCCCGGGGCCGTGCGGCAGCTCGCGTCGCGGGCCCGCGCGCGCGTGCAGGAGTACGCGCCGCGCGGCACCGCCGACCGCGCCGCGCACCTGAAGGTCGTGGAGGCGTTCGCGGCGGCGGCGACCTCGGGCGACCTGCCGGGGCTGGTCGCGGTGCTCGACCCCGGCGTGGTGTGGCGGGCCGACGGCGGCGGCGTGGTCACGGCCGCGGCGGTGCCGGTGGTGGGCTCCGATCGGGTCGCCAGGATGGTCCTGGGCATGGTCGAGCGCTGGTTCGACGGCATGACGGCCGAGTTCCGCGACGTCAACGGGGCTCCGGGCGTGGTCATCCGCGACGGCGACGGGGTCCCCGACAGCGTGATGGCCTTCGTGGTCTCCGGTGGCCGCGTCGTCCAGGTCGACGTCGTACGCAATCCCGCCAAGCTGCGCAACGTGTGACGCACCTCACTCAGACATCGCGTCCGCCGGCGCCGTCTCCCTTGCATGAACATCGTGGTCATCGGAGCGGGATACGCGGGTCTCACAGCGGCGCTGCGGCTGGACCGGACCCATCACATCACCCTGATCAGCGCCGAGGCGCACTTCACGCAGCGGATCCGGCTGCACGAGCTGGCCGCGGGCCGGCCCACCGTACAGGTCCCGCTGGCGGAGCTGACGCGCGGCACCGGCATCGAAACCGTCGTCGCCCGGGTCGCCGCGCTCGACCCCTCGGCGCGCGTGGTGCGCACGGAGGACGGGCGGGAGTTCGGCTACGACACGCTGGTGTACGCGCTCGGCAGCCGGACCGACGTGCGCGTGCCCGGGGTGGCCGAGCACGCCTTCACCGCCGAGTCGGCCGCCGCCCTGCGGACCCGGCTGGCCTCCGGCGGCGGTGACGTGGCGGTGGTCGGCGGCGGGCTGACCGGCGTCGAGATGGCGGCCGAGCTGGCCGAGACGTACCCGGCGTGGCGGGTCACGCTGGTGTCGGGGAACGAGCCGGTGCTGTCGGCGCGCGGCCGCCGGCACGTCGCGGGGGCGCTGTCTCGGCTCGGCGTCACCACCCGGTACGGGGTCCGCGCGTCCGGTGTGTCGGCGGGGACCGTCCACACCACCGGGGGCGACATTTCCGCAGATGTCGTGGTCTGGGCCGGTTCGTTCACCGTCCCGACGCTCGCCGCCGAAGCCGGGCTGACCGTCGACGCCCGCGGCCGGGCCGTCGTGGACGCCACCATGCGATCCGTGTCGCACCCGGACGTCTACGTCGTCGGCGACGCGGCGGCCGTCCGGATCCCCGGCGCCGGCGAGTCCCGCATGTCCTGCGCTGCCGGCATGCCCATCGCCGCCCACGCCGCCGACTCCGTCAACGCCCGCGCCGCCGGACGCCAGGCCAGGCCGTTCCGGTTCCGGTACCTCATCCAGTGCGTCAGCCTCGGCCGCCACGACGGGCTCATCCAGTTCGTCCGGCACGACGACTCGCCCGTGGAGACGGTGCTGCGCGGGCGGCTCGCGGCCTTCGTCAAGGAGCAGGTGTGCCGGTTCACCGTCGGCTCGCTGCGCCTCGAACGCCGCCGGCCCGGCACGTACCTGTGGCCCAAGGGAAAGGCCCGCACCACCAGGACACTGACCACCGCCCCGTAGAAAGCGGGACGAAAGCGCGCGCGCATAGTTTGTCCCCACTGGACGCCGAACCGGAGAGGACCCGCCATGCTCACGCACCTTGCCGCCGCCGCGCTGCTGACCCTGACGCCCACCCCGTCGCCGTCGACCGCAGCCCAGGTCGACGGCCGGTGGGACTGCGCCAACGAGTTCCGGCAGGACGACGGCGACGCGGGCGGCTCCTCCGGCGAGACCACCGGCTACTGGTCCGGCTCCACCTCCCCCTCGGTGACGGCCTCCTTCGCGGCGAACGGCGAGGTGCTGCGGCTGCGCAACGGCCTGAGCCCCCGCTGGGTGGACGCCGACCTCTACCGGATCACGCCCAGCGGCAACACCTGGCTCGCCGACGCGTCGACGGCCGCCTCCGGCCGCACCCGCGACCTGAGCCTCGCCGAGGGCCTCAAGGTCTTCATCCGCCTCACCTACAACGGCAACGTCTGCACCAGCAACGTCTTCACCAGCTGACGACCGGATGGTGCCATGCCGACCGTCGTGATCAGGATGACCGAACCGTCCGGCGAGACGGTCGCGCTCATGGAGATACTCCGCGCCATCCCCGACAACACCTGGACGTGGACCATCCTGGAGCTCTGGGCCGTCGGCACCCCGCCCAACGGGATGACCATGCCGTCCTTCGAGAACTTCATCTCGTCCGCCGAGACGGGCTACCCCATGACCTGGCCCGAGCTGCTGGACCTCGCCGCCGGGCTCGACCAGGTCATGGACTGCCTGATCGTGGCGACCGAACGGCCGCACGCCGTGCCGCGCCGCCTCGCCGACCAGGACGACGCCTCGGAACTCCTCGTCCGGATCGACGCCCTGGACAGCACCGAATGGCACATCAACATCAATGCCGGGCTTGGCGCCGCATGCGTGCATGCACGTTGCAAGCTAAAGTGCTTGCATGGGGACCATACAGATCAGGGATGTCCCTGACGCGACCGAACGGACGCTGAAGGTCAGGGCCGAGCGTGAGGGCAAGTCGCTGACCGCCTTCGTCCGCGACCTCCTGAACGAGGAGGCGGCCACGCCGACACTGGACGAGGTGATGGCCAGGATCGCCGCCGACGAGCCGGTGGCGTACGACCCCGACTTCGTCCGGGAGACCATGCGCGAGGGCGGCCGGTGAGCCTGGTCGTCGACGCCTCGATCGTCTTCCGCCTGCTGGCCAACGTCAAAGGCGACGACCTTCTCCGGCAGCGCCTGGCGCGGAAACTTCACGCACCGGCCCTGATCGACGTCGAGATCGCCTCCGTCGTGCGCGGGCATGTCATCACCAGCAAGCCCGAGGTGCGCATCTCCGAGGCGAGGGCCGAGATCATGCTGGAGCGCTACGCCCAGCTGAAGATCGTCCGCCATCCGATGCTGCCCCTGCAGCCGCGCGTGCTGGAGCTGCGCAACAACCTGACCGCCTATGACGGCATGTACGTGGCGCTCGCCGAACTGCTCGGGGTGCCGCTACTCACCGACGACGCCAAATTCGCCGGCTCGACAGGCCACCGGGCCGAGATCCACCGCTACCCACCACCGGCATAACCGCCTTCTTTTCAGGAAAGAAATGCTTTCCATCCTCATGCCTTCTGTGTAACCGGGTGACGGCCCGCAGTTCTGGATCAGCTCTTCGCGGGGTGCGAATCTTGGGGCGTCAACCGATGTTGTGAAGGAACGGTGGTCCGGTGTCGATCAGCTTCAGGAACCCCGAGGCGTTCGCCCGTACCGTGGGCATTTCCGCCGGCGCCGTGGCCACCTTCAAGAGCATCGCCACTTGGGTCGCGGCGGCGTCGACCGTCGTGGGTGTCGTTGCCGTGGCCGCCGACATCATCAAGGCGATCATCGGCGGCAAAGACCCGATCCAGGAGGCACTCGACCAGATCCGCGAAGAAATCAAGAAGATCGGCGACCAGAATCACCGCACACTCATTTCCGATCGCCTGGAACGGGCTACCGACGCAGGGGCTCATCAAGGATGTCGCCGACGGAATTCGGTCCTTCGCGGCGGACCATTCCGCCCAGCACCGGCGCGAGCTGGTGAACGCCCTGAACGTGATGCGTCCCAAGCTTCTGGGGCATGCCATGCCCGAGGCCAATCTGCTGCCGTTCCATCCCGAGACCTACACGATGCTGTCCGGGAACCCGGCGCCGCACTGGATGATGGGCGGCGACCAGGTCTACGCCGGGGCCCATTTGATGGGCCAACCGGAAAGTGTGTTCGCGAGTTCCCTACCTCCCTCGGAGAGGTCGTGGCCGAACGAGACAAGAGTGGTTCCGGCGACCGTGTGGCCGGTCCAGGTCATGCGTCCGCTCTCCGCCTCCTACCATGATTGGCAGACACCGGACAGCCTCAATGCCAGCCATCTCCGCTGGGACGGGCGGTTCCATGCACCGGTTCTGATGGCGGGAGCGCTCTGCTATCTCAATGGAATTCGCTTCGTCGAGCCCTATTTCCGTTCGACGGGACATGAGCGGGAGCGTCTGCTGGGCTTGATAGAGGCGCTTTCCCAGTTCGCCGCCGACTGGTACGCGCAGATTCTGGTCAGCGCGCCGATGCCCGCTCCGCATTTCGACCATGTTCCGGCGACCCCGTTCAGCGAGGAGCGGTATCTGCCCCGCTTCACGTTCTCCAGCTGGCCGTGCGGGGCGGCCGATCCGGCTTTCGGCACCAGTGCGTACCAGCCGGGGTGGTGGGTGCCCGATCCGGCGGGGTTCTCAACGGGGCTGATGGGCCAGGATCAGATGGGCGGGTTCTTCCGTGACCGTCAGGCATCGCTCAAATGGGTGTGCCGGAACAACGGGCTCAGCGACCTCTGGTCAGTGATCAACAGCTTGGGGCAGCTTCTCTTCCCTCCCCCTCAGTCGGAAACGCTGGGCATCTACGCGGACCGCGCCCGGACGGAGACCTTGAGCGTCCTCTCCACCGCACAGACCAGCGCGGAGACGTTCAACATCCTGGTCCCGCCCACCACGTTCGACGGCGTACGTGAAGCCCGCGCGGTGAAGGTACGGGTGCCGATCGCGATCCAGGCGAACCCCGGCCTGGACGGCGTACCGAACCTTCGCCGGCTCGCCTCCAGCGACGTCACGTTCGGCTACAAGGTCGAGTTGGTCGGCAACGACGGCACCCGGATCTCCGTGTTCGAGTCCCAGGTCCGCCGTCTGGAAGGCGAGGAAGGGCTGTGGCACACCGGCGACCCGGGACCAGCCGGTCTCAAGCCGGTGCCCCGTTTCGGCCCGGACCATGACGTCGAGCTGGAGACGGCGACCTACCTGCGTTTCGTCGATTCGTCCGGCACGACCTACTGGACCGAGGAGGAAGGCGAAGGGCGGGTGCTCTTCAGCTGCCGGGTCCAGGTCAGCGACCCGGCGCACGACCCCATCCCGGGACTGGAGAAGGAGTGGCCGCCTCGCGGCGTGCTCTGGCTGGAGGTGACCAGCGAGAACGCGGCCAACCCGTCGTTCAGCGTGTCATTCGCCGTGACCGAGACGATCAGGGTTTCGGGGGACGGAACCCCCAGCGACGACGAACTCGTAACTTACACCGCGGAGGACTCCGTCTCCGTGGACGCCCAGGTCGCCGTGTTCCCCACGCAGTACTTCGAGCAGTACGAGGCGGAGCGGGAGATGTTCTACGCGAAGATGCAGGAGACCAACAGGAAGTATCGCCCGGTCAAGCAGATCTTCGACGTCGGACCGCCGGAGGAGCTCATCGATCCGCTCGGTCCGCTGTACGGCCCCGACCATCTTGCGGGCATCGCGCATCTCCTCGACGACCACGCCTCATCCTCGGCCGTCGTCGAGGAGATCCGCCGCGCCACGTCCGACGGGATCGAGGTCAACGCGTCGACGATCCGACACGGGATCGCGAAGGCCGTCCACAGTCAGGCGAAGGCACACGTGAAGTCCGTACAGGTCGGGCGTTGGACCGCCGGGCCCGGCTGAGCCGCCCGGCGGGCCTTCACGTGGCGAGCGGACCGCGCCCCTTCGGTTCGGCGAGGCCGGTCGACATGGAACTCACTCCGACCAGGTGACTGTCAGGTTGTCTCGGGTGCCGAAGCGTTCGAGGTGGTCGGTGACGACGTAGCGGACTCGGCCCAGGCTCTCCTCGTCCGGTGCCTCGATGGTCAGGTGGAGGGCGTCGGGCGAGGCCAGCAGGGCGCAGGTGCCCCAGTCGAAGGTGGCCGTGCCCTTCTCGTCCGTCCATTCGGCGGGCACCTTGCGGGCGAAGTGCTTGCAGAGCTGGACGAGGTAGCGGGCGGCGCGGTCGGTCTCCACCCGGGACGTGCTGGTCAGCATGGGGTTCCTTTCGCGGGCAGGAGGCCGGTCGCCCGGCAGTGGGCGAGGTAGCGGCGCATGGTGTCGCGGTCGATGGGCGGGCAGGGGATGCCGGCGGATCGGCCGGCGTGGACGTGGCCCATCGGCGGCGGCGGTCCGGTGGCCAGGTCGAAGAAGGCGGCGGTGGCCGCGGATTCGGCGTCGCCGTTCCTGAGCCGTCGCACCCATGCGTCCAGGGGGACGACCGGCAGGTCGTAGCCGTCCTCGGCGACCCATTCCAAGGCTTCGGCGAGGTGGACGGGCGGGAGGGGGGCGAGGTTGTGGACGCCGGTGGAGCCCGCGTGGGAGAGGGTGACGACGGCGCGGGCGGCGTAGTCGACGGGGGTCCAGGGTTCGGCGAGGTCCAGGTCGGGGCGGGCGCCCGCGAGGACGCCGGCGCGGACGATGCGCCAGAACAGGTCGCCCGGGTTGACGTGGCCGCCGGCTCCGGCGACGCGGCCGAGGCGGTAGACGGCGGTGTGCAGGCCGCGTTCCCCCGCCTGGCGGACGAGCTCTTCCGACGCCCATTTGGACTGGGTGTAGCCGTCGCGCAGGCCGGGGTGCGGGGGGACGTACTCCTCGGGCACGGACGGGCCGGGGGCGGCGACGGCCAGGGTGGAGATGTAGTGGAAGGGGGCTCCGAGGCGGAGCAGGTCGAGGGTGGCGGTGACGTTGGCGGCGCGTATGCTGCTGTACGGGCGCGTCACGCTGACGACGGCGGCGTTGTGGTAGACGGCCTGGTAGTCGCCGGTCAGCTCGGCTCTCGTGAGGTCGGCGGGGATGGGGAGGACCCGGCCCCGGGGGAGCTCCGGCAGTCCCTGGGCGGCCAGGGCGCCGGCGAGGCGTTGGAGGGCGGCGGGCTCGTCGGCGGCGCGGACGGGGCAGGCGATGCGGGCGTCGGTGGACGTGAGCAGCTCCGACAGCAGGTGGGCGCCGACGAAGCCGGTGGCGCCCGTGAGCAGGTACGTGGGCGGCCGGGTGGCGGGGACGGCCCGGGGCAGGACGTCCGGGGGAAGCACGGCGTCGGCGACGTAGGAGGGCGCCTCGGCCGTGGCCCGCGCGCCCGGGGGCAGGGCGGCGGCGAGGGACGCCGCCGTCGGGTGGCGGAACAGGAGGGTCGCCGGGACGTCGCGGCCCAGTTCGGCGGCGAGCCTGTTGACGACCTGTATGGTCTGCAGCGACTGCCCGCCGAGCTGGAAGAAGTCGTCGGCCGGGGTGATCCCGGTGGCGCCCAGGACCTCCTCCCACACGCGCAGGACCACGCCCACCAGCCCGTCGTCGCCTCGGGGCGTGGTCTCGACGGCGGTCTCCTTGAGGGCGGAGCGGTCGATCTTGCCCGAGGTGGTCCTGGGGAGGGTGGCGGTGAAGACGTAGGCGGAGGGGATCACGGCGGCGGGCAGCAGCCCGGCCAGGTGCTCCCTGAGGCCGGACGGTTCCTCGCCGGTGGGGACGACGTGGGCGACCAGGCGCTTGGCTCCGCTGTCGAGCACCTGCCCGACCACCGCGGCCTCCCGCACGCCGGGGTGCAGCAGCAGCGCGGACTCGACCTCGGCGGGGTCCACCCGGTGC
Organism: Nonomuraea sp. NPDC003214; assembly: GCF_053590035.1. Lineage (NCBI taxonomy): Bacteria > Bacillati > Actinomycetota > Actinomycetes > Streptosporangiales > Streptosporangiaceae > Nonomuraea > Nonomuraea sp. NPDC003214. The sequence goes on from NZ_JBSFSX010000001.1 coordinate 360,544, forward strand.
CCGCTGATCTTGAACTCGTCGTCGATGCGCCCCAGGTGCAGCAGGGCGCCGTCGGCCCGCACCCGGACCCGGTCGCCGGTGCGGTACGCGGGCTCGCCCGCATGGCTGCCGAACGGCGCGTCCAGGTAGCCGCGGGCCAGCCCGCCGCCCATCAGCACCAGCTCGCCGTCCACGACCGCGGCCCGCACCCCGGGCAGCGGCCGTCCGATGGGCACGTCGGGGTCCCCCGGGACGAGCTCGGCGACCGTCGCCACGACCGTGGCCTCGGTGGGCCCGTACGTGTTGAGCAGGCGGGCGGAGCCGCGCACGGCGGCGTGCCAGCGGGCGACCCGTTCGGGCAGCGCCGCCTCACCGCCGATGATCACCGTGCGGACGCGGGGCGGCAGCGCGGCGGTCCCGGTGGACAGCGCGTACACGACCTCGTGCCAGAACGCGGTCGGCAGGTCGAGCACGGTGACGCCGAGGTCGGCGCACGCCTGGAGGAGCCGGCCGACGGACTGCAGCATCTCGTCGGTGCGCAACACCAGCGTCGCCCCGGCGCACAGGGTCAGGAAGATCTCCTCCACCGAGGCGTCGAAGTGCAGCGGCGCGAACTGCAGCACCCGGTCGTCGGCGCGGAGTCCGTATACGCCGGTGGCTCCGGCGACGAAGTGGGCCAGCGCCTCCTGGCCGACCGCCACGCCCTTGGGGCGGCCGGTGGAGCCGGAGGTGTACATGACGTACGCGAGCCCGGGGTCGCGCGGGACGCCGGGGCGGCGCTCCACCCCGCCGGCGGTGACGAGGACGTCGGGGCGGGCGGCGGCGAGGATGCCGTCGACGCGCGCCCTCGGCCAGGCGGGGTCGAGCGGCAGGTAGGCGGCGCCGGCCAGGACGGTCCCGACGATCGCGGTGACGGCGTCGAAGCCCCTCGGCAGCATGATCGCCACGAGGGACGCGCCGGCGACCCGGTCGGCGAAGGCGCGCGCCGACGTCAGCAGCTCCCGGTACGTGAGCCGCCGCCCTTCCTGCTCGACGGCGACGGCGTGGGGGGTGGCGGCGGCCTGGGCGGCGATCAGGTGGGCGACGGGCACGGCGGGCACGGACAGCGGCCCCCCGTCGAGCACGACTCCCCCGGTCAAAGGCCTCCAGACGCGCGACAGCGGCTGGTCCGGGTCGGCGGTCAGCTCCTGGAGCAGGGACAGCCAGCCGTCGGCGTGGGCGTCCAGCTCGTCCCGGGAGTAGGCGGCGGCGTTGGCGTCGAAGTCCGCGCACGGCCCGCCCCGGTCCGACACGGCGATCGACAGGTCCTCCACCGGCCCGGCCGACACGTTGTGCACGGTCCCGCGCGCCTCCCCGAACCGCAGGTCGTAGCCGAACGGCAGCACGTTCACCACCGGCCCGAACAGTCTCCGGTCACCGCCCACGAGCCCCAGGTCACGCCGCAGCCATTCGTAGCGGTAGCGGTGGTGCGGCCGCCCGGCGCGGATCTCGGCGGCCACGTGCCCGGCCAGCGAGGACAGGGTGTCCGACGGGGAGACGGGCACCCGGAGCGGCACGATGTTCATGGCCATGCACGGCACCTTGAGCGAGGCCGACCCGAGCCGGTTCATGACCGGCAGCCCCAGCACCACCTCGGCCGCGCCGGTCCGGGCGTGCAGGTAGGCGGCGGTGGCGGCGACGGCGACCTCCGGGGGCACCCGGTCGGGCAGTTTCGCGGTGCGCCGGTGGACCTCGCCGCTGACGGGCGCGGCGGGGGCGAGCAGCGGCGGCGCGGGCATCCCGGCGCACCGGCCGACCCAGTAGGCCCGGTCGCGAGCCCTGGTGCCATCGCCGCCTTCGTAGCGGGCCGCCTCCTCCAGCACGGCCGCGTACGACCCGAAGGAGCCCGGCCGTCCCGAGTACGCGTCAGCCACCCGCCTGGCCAGCAGCGAGAACGCGTAGCCGTCGGCCGCGATGTGGTGGATGCGCTGGTACCAGAGGCGCCGGTCCTCGTCGATCCGGATCAGCGCCTGCGCGAACAGCGGCCCGGCGGCCAGGTCGGCGCAGTTCCGCAGGTCCTCGCGCATCCACGCCTCGGCCTCCTCCACGGAGGACGCCGAGAGCCGGTGCAGCGGCCACCCGTCCGTCTCGCGGACGACCTGCCCGGCGTCCGAGAAGACTGCGTGCAGGGCCGGGGCCGCGCCGATCACCTCCCGCAGCGCCGCCTCGAAGCGCCGCTCGTCCAGGGCGCCCCGGATGTCCACGTACTCCCCCGCGTTGTAGACGGGGCTGCCCGGCGACAGCGCCTGCCCCGTCCAGATGCCGAGCTGCGCGGCCGTCAGCGGCTCAGCCACGGATCAGCTCTCCCCAGGCGCGCAGGGTGGGCCGCTCGGCCAGGTCGGCGAAGTCGGCGCCGAGCCGGTCGGCGACGGCCATCAGCCTGATCGAGTCCATGCCCAGCTCCAGCAGGTCGTCGTCCGCGCCGGGCTGCTCACCGAGCAGCTCGCCCACGTACGACCGCAACTCCTCGTCGCTCACGCGCCCTCCACGATCTGTCCGGTGGTCACCACGCGCGCGCAGCGCGAGGCGGCGTAGTCCAGCGCCGACTCGTGGTGGCCGAGAGAGAAGTCCGCCACGGCGTCGGCCACGACGAACGCCTGGATGTCGCGCATGAACGCGTCCAGGGCGGTGGCCAGCACCCCGATGTGGGCGTAGACGCCGACCAGGATGAGCTGGTCGCGTCCCTCCAGCCGGTCGGCCAGGTCGGTGCGGACGAAGGCGCTGTAGCGCCACTTGGTGAGCACCGCGCCGGGATCCTCCGGCTTCAGCTCGTCCACGATCGCCGCCGCGAACGGCTCGGCGCCGAGGCCCGGCCCCCAGAAGTCGGTCAGCAGCCCGCGCTGCCGGGGCGGCTGGGCGCCCGGCTGGGCCGAGTACAGCACCGGGATGCCGGCGTCGGCGCAGTGCTCGCGCAGCCGCTGGATGTTGCCGATCACCTCGGGGATGGGCGCGGCCTGGAACGGGGCGAGGAAGTGGTTCTGCATGTCGTGGACGAGCAGCGCGGCCCGGCCGGGGTCGAGCTCCCAGCCCACCCGGCCCTCGGGCGGCGACGACGGCAGCGGGTACGGCTCGATGACGGGCAGTCCCATGGTCAGGAGTCTCCTTCCGCACGCGCGCGCAGCGCGGCTCGCAGGTCCTTCTTGCTGGTCTTGCCGACCCCGGTGACGGGGAACTCGCCGGCGAACTCGATCCGGTCGGGGATCTTGTACGCGGCCAGCCCGCGTTCGCGCAGGAACGCCCTGACCTCCGCCACGGTGACGGGCTCGCGGTTGAGCACGAAGGCGTGACTGCGCTCCCCCAGGTACGGGTCGTCCACGGCGACCACCGCGGCGTCGCGGATGCGGGGGTGGGCCAGCAGGTGGCTCTCCACCTCCTCGGGCGACACCTTCTCGCCGCCCCGGTTGATGACCTCCTTGGCCCGCCCCTCGACCACGAGGTGCCCGGTGGGCGTCACCCGGACCAGGTCGCCGGTGCGGTAGAAGCCGTCGGCGGTGAACGCGCCGGGGTCGGAGTCGCCGTAGTAGCGGCGGATCGTGTACGGGCCGCGCGTGAGCAGGTGGCCGACCTCGCCGGGCGGCACGGCCCGGTCGTCGTCGTCCACCACGAGGATCTCGTCGTCCGGTGAGATGGGCCGGCCCTGGGTGGTCTCCACGATCTCGTCGGGGTCGTCGGAGCGCGTGTAGTTGACCAGCCCCTCGGCCATCCCGAAGACCTGCTGGAGCCGGCAGCCGAGCTCGGGGCGCACCCGGCGGGCGGTCTCGGCGGCCAGCTTGGCGCCGCCCACCTGCAGCACCTCCAGGCTGGACAGGTCGCGGCCGGTGCGCCGGGCGGCGTCCAGCCAGAGCAGCGCCAGCGGCGGCACCACGGCGGTCATCGTGACCCGCTCCCGCTCGATCAGCCCGAACGCGACCTCGGCCGACGGCTGCGGCGCCAGCACGACGCGCCCGCCGGCGTGCATCACGCCGAGGACGCCGGGCGAGGACATCGGGAAGTTGTGCGCCACGGGCAGCGCGCACAGGTACACGGTGGACGTCGACAGCTCGCAGATCTCCGCGCTGGCCCGCACGCTGTAGAGGTAGTCGTCGTGCGTGCGCGGGATCAGCTTCGGCAGCCCGGTGCTCCCGCCGGAGAGCTGCAGGAACGCCACGTCCTCCGGGCGCGGCCCGTCGAGGTCGATCGGGTCCTCGTACGGCAGCGCGTCGGCGTGCAGGACGCGCGGCACCGGGGCCGGCACCTCCAGCGCGCGGGTCGTCACGTAGGCGGCGGCGCCGCTGTGGGTGACCAGGTGGGTGATCTCGTTGAGCCGGTGGGCCGGGAGCGCGAAGACGGGCAGCGCGCCGAGCCGGAACAGCGCGAAGATCACCTCGAAGTACACCGGCTCGTTGGGGAGCTGCACCACCACGCGGTCGCCGCGCCGCAGCCCCAGCCCGTGTAACCCGGCGGCCAGCCGGTCCGCGCGGGCGTCCAGCGCGGCGTACGTCAGCCTGTCGACCGCCTCCCGGTCCCCGTGCTCCTTGGCCAGCTCCCTCAGCCAGTCCCCGAAGGTCTGGCCGGTCCAGTAGCCGGCGGCCCGGTAGCGGGCGGCGTAGTCATCGGGCCACATGCAGCGCTCCCAGCGTCGTGCGGAATTTGGCGGAGGTCTCGGCGAGTTCGGCGTCGGGGTCGGAGTCGGCCACGATGCCGGCGCCGGCGTACAGGGTCAGGGCGGTGCCGTCGGCGACCGCGCAGCGGATGGCGACCACCCATTCGCCGTCGCCGGCGGCGTCCTGCCAGCCGACGAGGCCGGTGTAGAAGCCCCGGTCGAACGGCTCCAGCTCGGCGATGAGCTGCCGGGCGGCGTCGGTGGGGGTGCCGCAGACGGCGGGGGTGGGGTGCAGGGCGGCGGCCAGCTCCAGCGACGTGGTGGCGGGGTCGGCCAGCTCGCCGGAGATGCGGGTGGACAGGTGCCACATCGAGGCGGTCGGCACCAGCGACGGCTGCTCGGGCACCGACAGCGTGCTGCAGTAGGGCCGCAGCGCGGCGGCGACGGCCTCGACCACGAGGGCGTGCTCGCGCCGGTCCTTGGCCGAGGTCATCAGGTGGCCCGGGTCGGCGCCGCGCGGTGCGGACCCGGCCAGCGGGTTGGCCACGACGGTCCGGCCGGAGCGGGAGACGAGCAGCTCGGGGCTGGCGCCCAGCAGGGTCCGGCCGCCGGGCAGCGCGGCTGCGAACGTGTAGCCGGTGGGGTCGCGTTCGGCGAGCGCCTCGACCAGCGGCGTCAGGTCGCCCTCGTACGGGATGGTGAGGGAGCGGGCCAGCACCACCTTGTCCAGGTCGCCGGCGCGCAGCCGTTTCACGGCCCGGCGTACCGCCTCGGCGTACTCCAGGGGCGGCGGGACCTGCTCGGAGTCGCCCGGGTCGGCGGCGAGCGGCGCGGCCGGGGCGCCCGGCCCCGGCGGCGGCCCGTGGCGTACCCAGCGGGGGACGTACAGGCAGGCGTCGGCGTCGGGCGCGAACGGGATCGCGCCCACGACGACCGGGGCGGTGTGCCCGGCCGCCAGCGCCACCCCGAGCGCGCCGGCGGCCCGCGCGGGCAGGTCGGCCAGCGCGTTCTTGCGCGCCGACGGCGGCACCGCGAAGTACGGCCCGCCGGCCAGCAGGGTGCCGCGCGGCGAGGCGAGGAAGAACTCGTCCATCGGTGTGTCCTTCACAGTGAGGCCCCGCCGTCCACGTACAGGTCGTGCAGGGTGATGTGGCGCGCCCTGTCGGAGGCGAGGAAGACGACCGCGTCGGCCACGTCGGCGGGGTCGGCGATGCGGCCGAGCGGGATGCCGAGCCGGTACATCTCGGGCGCGCCCTTGATCGGGTCGGCGGTCATGGCGCGCTGCATGGCGGTGTCGGTGGAGCCGGGCGCGACGACGTTGCAGCGGATGCCGTGCGGGGCCAGCTCCAGCCCGAGGCACTTGGTGAACATGGTGGCGGCGGCCTTGGAGGCGGCGTAGCCGGCCATGTGGGCGCGGGGCACGCCTGCCGCGTTGGAGCCGACGGTGATGATGACGCCGTCGCCGCGGGCGACCATCCGGCGGGCGACGGCGCGGCTGGTGTGGAAGACGCCGTCGGCGTTGACGGCGAACAGGCGCTGCCAGTCGGCGTCGCCGAACTCCAGCACCGGGCCGAGCGCGAGCACCCCGGCGACGTTGACGAGGATGCCCGGCGGCCCGAACTCGGCCTCGGCCTCGGCGACCGCCCGCTCGACGGCGGCCGCGTCGCTGACGTCGGCGGGCCGGGCGGTGGCCAGATGGCCGGCCTCGCGCAGCCGGGCGGCGACGCGTCCGGCCAGGCCGGCGTCCACGTCGACGACGGTGACGGCGGCGCCGAGCCCGGCGAGCTGGGACGCGACCGCTTCGCCGATGCCCCGGCCCGCGCCGGTCACGAGAGCATGACTCCCCCGAAACTCCATCTCACTCCTTAGGTAAGGCTTGCCTAATCTAGAGCGAGACGGCCCGGCGTTCAAGATAAGGTAAGCCTTGCCTAAAGAGAGGGATTTCATGCGCTTGACGGGACTTGTGGTCTTGAGTGCGGTTTTCCTGTGTATGAGCGTTTTGAGCCTCGCGGTCGGTGCGCAGGACATCCCGCTCGGCGAGGTGTGGCAGCAGTTCTGGCAGCCCGACGGAGGCGAGACCGCCGCCGTCGTCCACGACCTGCGGGTCCCGCGCACGCTGCTCGGCATCTGCGTCGGCGTCGCCCTCGGCCTGGCCGGGGCGCTCATGCAGGCGCTGACCCGTAACCCGCTGGCCGACCCCGGGCTGCTCGGCGTCAACTCCGGGGCGTCGCTGGCCGTCGTGTGCTCGATCCTCTTCTTCGGCGCCTCCGACATGTCGACGTGGGTGTGGTTCTCGATGGCCGGGGCGCTGATCGCCTCCGTCGTCGTCTACGCGCTGGGCGCCCACCATCCGACCCGGCTGGTGCTGGCCGGGGCCGCCGTCAGCGCGTCGCTGATCGCCGCCATCAACGGCGTGCTCTCGCTGGACGCCGGGGTGTTCGACCAGTGGCGCTTCTGGGACGTCGGGGCGCTGGCCGGGCGCTCGCTCGACGTGGTGCGGCAGGTCGCGCCGTTCGTCCTGGCCGGCACGCTGCTGGCGCTGGGCCTCGGGCGCGGGCTCAACGCGCTCGCCCTCGGCGAGCAGACCGGCCAGGCGCTCGGCGTACGGCTGGGCCGCATCCGGCTGCTGACCGGCATCGCGATCACGCTGCTGTGCGGCGCGGCCACGGCGGCGGCGGGGCCGATCGGGTTCATCGGGCTGATGGCGCCGCACGCGGTGCGCGCCTTCACCGGGCCCGACCACCGGTGGGTGATCGGCTACTCGGCGGTGTTCGCGCCCGCGCTGCTGCTGGCCGCCGACGTGCTCGGCCGGGTGGTCGTCCGGCCGGCCGAGCTGGAGAGCGGCATCGTGACGGCGTTCCTCGGAGCGCCGATCTTCATCTATCTCCTGCGCAGGCGGAAGGCGATCCCGGCGTGAAGACGGTACGGATGTCCGGGATCGCGGTGCGGGTCCACCCGCGCGCGTCCGCGGTGGTGCTCTGCCTGGCCGCGGCCGGGCTGGCGGTGGGGCTGTTCGGGCTGAGCACCGGCTCTGCCGTGGGCGTCGGCGAGGCACTGCGCACGCTGCTCGGCCAGGGCGACGCCACCAGCGAGATGGTCGTCTACTCGCTGCGCGCGCCCCGGGTGCTGCTCGCCCTGCTGGTCGGCGCGGCGCTCGGCGTGGGCGGCGCGGTCGTGCAGAGCCTGTCGCGCAACCCGCTCGGCAGCCCCGACATCATCGGCGTCAACGCCGGAGCCGCCGCCGGAGCCGTGCTCATGCTCCTGGTGTTCGGCGCGGCGAGCGCGCAGGCGATCTCGCTGGGGGCGCTGGCGTGCGGGCTCGGGGCCGGGCTGCTGGTGTACGTGCTGTCGTTCCAGCGCGGGGTCAAGGGGACGCGGCTCGTGCTCGTCGGCATCGGCGTCACCGCGATGCTCCAGTCGCTCATCGCCTACCTGCTGACCAGGGCCGACCTGTACGAGTCGCAGGGGGCCAAGGTGTGGCTGATCGGCAGCCTGTCCGGGACCGGCTGGGAGAAGGTGTGGCCGGTCGCGCTGGCCGTGGCGATCGGGCTGCCGGTCACGCTGGGGCTCAGCCGGGCGCTGGCGCTGATCGAGATGGGCGACGCGGCGGCCGGGGCGCTCGGGGTCCGGGTGGAGCGGCTGCGCCTGGTGCTGCTGCTGGTCGCGGTCGGGCTGTCCGGGGTGGCGGTGTCGAGCGCCGGGCCGATCGGGTTCGTTGCGCTGGCCGCGCCGCAGCTCGCCCGGCGCGTCACGCGGGCCCCCGGGCCGGGGGTGGGCTCGTCGGCCGCGATGGGCGCGCTGCTCCTGGCCGCCGCGGACCTGCTCGTGCAGCGGCTGCCCACCCCCGGGCAGCTCCCGGTCGGCGTCCTGACGGGCGGCCTCGGCGGGATCTACCTGGCGTGGCTCATCTACCGCGAATGGCGCAAGTAGCGGCGGCACCGATCAGCCGTGGAGGGCGATCAGGCCGTCCGCCAGCTCGTTGCGCCAGCAGTAGCGGTCGTGGCCGCCCTCGAACGCGGCGTGGGTGCCCGCGTCGCCGAGCGCCTGCCGCAGCCGCTCGGTGGGGCCGTGCAGCGCCCACTCCAGCGTGCCGGTCTGCAGGTGCACCCGGGGCGGCCGCGCAGCGATCTGCCCGGTGAGCCTTTCGGGCTCCGGGCCGTTGGGCCACCAGAACGACCCGGACTGCGACAGCGCCGCCGCGAACCGGTCGGGATGCCGGTGCGCGGCGTGCACGGCGGCCAGGCCGCCGAAGCTCTGCCCGGCGATCACGGTACGGCCCTCGTACGGCAGGGCGTCGGCGAAGGCGGCGTCACAGGTGAGGCGGGCGGCCCGGTCCGGCCCCGACTCGACGAGCCAGGCGGTGACCGGCGGGATCGCGCCCGCCCCGATCAGGTTGTCGAGGATGACGGGCAGGTCGTCCACCCAGTGCTCGCCGTCGAGCATGACCAGGCTGCCCTCGGCGGGCCGTACCGGGTCGTAGCGCCAGCCGAGGGGCAGGCGGGACAGGCGGTGGCGCGGCTCGCCGGGGGTGAGCCAGGGGGACGGCGGGGCCGTCTCGGCGATCGAGAAGCCCCGCCAGCGGCGCGGGTTGAGCGGGTCGGGCACGTCCTGGCCGTCGACCGTCAGCAGGTAGGACGAGCGCCAGCCGGGCCGCACCAGGTAGGTGCGGTGCCACAGGTCGCCGTCGCGTTCCATGAGGGCGGCGTCGCTCTGGTGGGTGAGCTTGTTGGCCCGCACCCGCACCTCCCCGGCCCGGCCGCGCCACAGGAACGTGACGGCGCGGCGGTCCGGGGCGGGCGCGGAGATCACCGGCGAGGTCGTGCCGTCCACCGGCGGGGTGGGCACGACCTGCGGCGGCGCTGGTCTGGGCACCTGGGGAGGCAGATCGCGCATCAGGAGAACTGCTGCTCGATCCGGTCCACGATGTTGGAGGCGCTGTAGTAGTCGATGCGGAAGGAGTCGAGGCCGAGGTCGTGCACGCGCTTGCCGGCGACGGCGGGCAGGTCCTTCCACAGCGGCTTGGCGCTGGTCGCGGCGATCTGCTCGGGGCTGTGCGAGACGAAGAAGAGCGAGCTGTCGCCGAACGCCTTGACCACGTTCTCCTGGGCGACGTTGACGATGTCGGTGCGGCCGCCGCCCTCCTTGCTGGACTCGGCCGCCATGGAGGCGTCGATGGGGTGGATGGCGAAGCCGAGGGAGGCGAGCAGCCCGCCCTGCGCGGACTTGTCGGTGAAGACGGGGATGTCGGTGTTGTTGTCGCGCAGCAGCACCGCGTCCTGCTCCGGCACCTTGATCTTGGCCTTGACCTCGGCGATCCTGGCGTCGTACGTCTCGACTAGCTTGGTGGCGTTGGCCTCCAGGCCGAGGGCCTTGCCAAGCTTGGCGCTGAGGTCCTGCCAGGTCAGGTTGTCGTGGCGGAACAGCACGGTGGGCGCGATGGCCTGGAGCTTGTCGTAGACCTTGGCGGCGCTGTCGGCGCCGGTGGCCGCGCCGACGATCAGGTCGGGCTTGGCCGCGATGACCTTCTCCAGGTCGGGCTCGAAGCCCTGGTAGAGGACCTGGACGCCGCGCTGGGCGGCCACGTCGGCCCACTGCTTGAAGAAGCCGTTGCCGTCGGTGATCGGGCCGGGCGCGGTGGCCTGCGACGCGACGACCGGCGCCTCCAGGGCGAGCAGGTGACCGGTGATGGTCACGCTGACCGAGACGACGCGCTTGGGCGCGACGGGCACCTCGGCGGTGCCCGCGTCGTGCTGGACGGTGCGTGTCTGCGCCTTCGCCGCAGCCTGACCGCCCTCGGCGGTCGTCCCGCCCGACCCGCAGGCCGCCAGGCTGACGGCGGCCAGGAGCGCGATCAGGCTCGCGCGGATGGAGGATGCCACAGTCGACTCCCATGTTAGGTAAGCAAAGCCTAAGCAATATTAGGGCAGCCTTACCTAATAGGCACTACCGGGCAGTCCTCTCCTTCACGGCCAGCGCGGCGGCCACCAGCCACGGGCCCAGCGCCACGGCGGCGCAGCCGATCGCCCACCAGAACCCCCAGGCGCCCGGCCCGGCGGCGACCTCGCCGGCCGTCCACGCCAGCAGCCCGGTGACCACCGGCAGCACGAAGTAGGCCAGCCACACCGCCACCACCAGCAGGCCGCCCAGCCACACCCAGCGGAACCAGCGCCCGGCCCGTACGTCGTTCGGGTCGGCGGCCGCCAGCTCCGCCTCCTGCTCGGCGCTCAGCCGGCCGAACGCCCGGCGCAGCATCAGCGACTTGACCCGCCACAGGTCCTTGCAGCCCAGCCGGGTGGCCAGCACCGCGTACAGGTCGGTGCGCAGGAACACCATGCACTGCCAGGCGATCTGGAACAGCAGCACGAACGCCCACGCCGCGAGCAGCGGCGAGGTCACCACGAGCTGCCCCGCCAGCAGCACGGCCAGCATCACCGCGTCGATCGCCAGCCCGGCCAGCAGCGGGCCGTAACGCTGCCGCCTCGGCACCGACCACAGCTGCGACAGATCGGTCTCGAACACCAGGAACGCCATCCGCCGGTCCAGCCCGAACCGCGCCGGGATGTCCAGCGACCGGGCCGCCAGCCAGTGCCAGCACTCGTGCACGGCGACCAGGCCGAGCTGGAAGGCGTACAGCAGCACCGCGCTCAGCCCCACGTCGTCCAGGACGAACGCGTCCTGCGCGGGCGCCGGGCGCAACGACGGCACCAGGACCAGCACGGCCAGGTCGAACACCGCCGCCAGCGCGTACACCGTCCACGCCACGCGGCCGAACAGCGGCCTGGCCACCCACGCGGGCACCCCGCGCAGCCACCGGCGGCCCTGCACGGGCGCGGTCGCGACCGGCGCCCGCTCGCCCTCGTCGAGGAAGCCCAGCTCACGCAGCGTCTCCACGAACGACGGCACGTCCACCGGCTCGCCCGCGAACTCCTCGGCGCGCCGGGCGGCCTCCTCGACGCTCGCGCCGTCACGCAGCGCCGCGATCACCACGCCGCCGACCGCCGGGATCGCCACGAACGTGCCGGTCTCCGGATCGCCGACGAGGACCTCGTCACCCTCCTCGACCAGGCTGAGCGGGCGCAGCGCGACAGTCCCGCCGCTCATCGCGGGCACACCGGGCAGGCGTCGTCGCGGGTGAACGGGTGCCGCGAGGGCGCCAGGCCCTCACGCAGGTCCAGGCGGATGTACGCGCCCGCCGCCCGCGGCTCCTCGAACCCGGTCAGGTAGCGCAGCGCCTCGTAGGCGACCAGCGAGCCGATCTGCATCGCCAGCGGCCCGATCAGGGTGTTGCTCAGCGCCAGCCGGTCCCGGTTGCGCTCGACGAAACCGCCGCTGCTCGCCTCGTCCGCCGGCGGCCGGTCGCTCCAGTCGCACCGGACGCACGCGCTGCGGCCCGGCGACACCGAGTAGTAGACGACCTCCGAGCGGGTGATCCCGCCCACCACCAGCGGCACCCCCGCGCCCACGGCCGCGTCGCTGATCCACAGGTTGGCGTCCGGGTGCCCGTCGAGGCCGCCCGCGACCAGGTCCACGCCGTCCAGCAGGTCCTTCAGGTCGTCGGGGCCGGAGATCCAGCGCTCCACCGGGCGCACCTCGATCTCCGGGTCGAACGCGCGCACCCACTCGGCCGCGCACTCGACCTTGGACCGGCCGATGTCGGCGTGATGGTAGAGGAACTGCCTGGCGAAGTTGCGCGGCTCGACCTCGTCCCGGTCGACCAGCGTCAGCCGGCCCACGCCGAGCCCGGCCAGGGCCTGCACGACCGAGGAGCCGCCGCCGCCGACGCCCAGCACGAGCACGTGCGAGCGGCGCAACCGCGAGACGAACTCGGCGCGCGGCCTGTCGAGCCGGGAGTGCGTGCCGAAGAAGGCCAGGTTGGAGAAGTGGCGGGCGTCCAGGGCCGGGTCGCCGAGCGTGCGGTCGGCCTCGTACTCGACCAGGCCGAGCGAGTCCAGCGCCGCCACGGCGCCGTGCACGTCGTCCTCGCCCAGCGCGACGCCGCCCTCCGCGAGCCGCTCGCGCAGCTCGGGCACCGTGCACGGGCCCCGGTCCAGCGCGGCGAAGAGCGCGGCCACCTGGCCCTCCTCGTCGGCCAGCGTCACCACCTCGCGCGGATCGGTGATGACGAACAGATCACCGCCGAGCGACTCCCAGACGCATTCCTTCAGCGCAATCCGCACAGCTCCTCCTCGCATCCCCCTCGAAGACAAAAAAGCGGGTGGGAACGGGACCCCGTTCCCACCCGGCAGAGCACTCGGCTCAGACGGCGAAGCCGGTGGCCTTGACCGCCTCGACCTTGCGGACCTCGATCTTCATGGGGACCTCCTTCCGTTGCGCTCGTTCGCGACCGATCATCGCCGCCGCCGCCACACAATCGCCACAGCCGGGCCACACGCCCCGGCCACGAACCGAGAGATCGCTCTCTTGATAACAGCGATCGTTACCGACGAGCCGTTGACAGGGCCGTACGATGCCCACGAATCTGGCGAGAGAGCGCTCTCTCGTCCACCCCCCTAGTACGAACCCGAGGAGGGTTCCATGACCCCTCGCACCCGGCGGATCGTTCCGTTGGTCACCGCGTCGCTGCTCGCCCTCGCGGCCTGCGGGAGCGGCGGCGACACCGCCACGCCGGCGGCCGCGCCGACCGAGAAGATCAAGCTGACCATCGGCCTCTTCGGCGACTTCGGCTTCAAGCCCCTCTACGAGGAATACAAGAAGACCCACCCGAACATCGAGATCGCCGAGAACGTCACCCAGTTCAACGACCACCACAACAACCTGGTCAAGCGCCTGGCCACGAACGCCGGCGCGGAGGACGTGGTGGCGGTCGAGGTGGGCTACGTCAGCACCTTCACCGCCCAGCCGCAGAAGTTCACCGACCTCAAGCAGTACGGCCTCGACCAGCGGCAGGGCGACTACCTGGACTGGAAGTGGCAGCAGGGCCTGAGCAAGGACGGCGGCCAGGTGCTGGGCCTCGGCACCGACGTGGGCGGGCTGGCCATGTGCTACCGCAAGGACCTGTTCAAGAAGGCCGGGCTGCCCGAGGACCGCGACGAGGTGTCGGCGCTCTGGCCCACCTGGGAGGACTACATCGCGACCGGCAAGAAGTTCGCCGCGGCGGACGTGGCCGGCGCCAAGTTCGTCGACTCCCCCGGTGAGATCTTCCGCGCCATGGTCAACCAGGCGCCGGTCGGCCTCTACGACGCCCAGGACACGATCATCGTGGACTCCAACCCGGACGTGAAGAAGGCCTGGGACCTGTCCAACCAGCTCACGGCCGAGGGCCTGACGGCCAAGCTGGCCGCCTTCTCGCCGCCGTGGAACACCGGCTTCGCCAAGGGCTCGTTCGCCACGATCATCTGCCCGGCCTGGATGACCGGCTTCATCCAGGAGCAGGCCAAGGACTCGGCCGGCAAGTGGGACATCGCCACCGTGCCGGGCGGTTCGGGCAACAGCGGCGGCTCCCACCTGATGGTGCCCAAGCAGAGCAAGCACCCGAAGGAGGCCGCCGAGCTGATCGACTTCCTGACCTCCAAGGAGAACCAGGCCAAGGTCTTCAAGGAGGAGGGCACGTTCCCGTCGATCCCCTCGCTCTACGACGACCCGTCGATCCAGAACTTCACCAAGCCGTTCTTCGGTGACGCCCCCATCGGCAAGATCTACTCCAACGCCGCCAAGGCGCTCAAGCCGCAGCACCTCGGCCCGAAGGAGGCCGACGTCCGCGTCGCCATCGGCAACGGCCTGGGCCGGGTCGAGCAGGGCAAGCAGACCCCGGACGAGGCGTGGGCGCAGGTGCTCGAGGACGTCAAGAAGATCAAATGAGCACGCTCCCCCTCGCGGTCACGCGACGGCGTAGGCGCGGTGTGCGGCACACCCTCGACACGAGGGTGTCGCCGTACGCCTACGTCGCCCCGTTCTTTCTGCTGTTCTGCGCGTTCGGGCTGTTCCCGCTGATCTACACGGCCTGGGTCAGCCTGCACGAGTGGACGCTGCTGTCGGAGACGCAGACCTTCATCGGCCTGGGCAACTACGGGACGCTGCTGGCCGACGGCTACTTCTGGAACGCCACGTTCAACACGCTGTCGATCGGCGTGCTGTCGACGGTCCCGCAGCTCGTGCTGGCGATCTGGCTGGCACACCTGCTGAACAAGCGGCTGCGCTTCGCCACGCTGTTCCGGATCTCGCTGCTGCTGCCGAACGTGACGAGCGTGGTGGCGGTGGTGGTGATCTTCAGCCAGCTCTTCGGCCGTGACTTCGGGCTGATCAACTGGGTGCTGGGCGGGCTGGGCGCCGGTCACATCGACTGGGCGGCCGGCACCGCGACCTCGCACCTGGCGCTCTCGGTGATGATCATGTGGCGGTGGACGGGCTACAACGCGCTCATCTTCCTGGCCGCCATGCAGGCGGTGCCGCGCGAGCTGTACGAGGCCGCCACGCTGGACGGGGCGAGCAACCTCAAGCAGCTGCGCAGCATCACCATCCCGATGATCCGGCCGACGATCATCTTCGTGGTGATCGTCTCGACGATCGGCGCGATGCAGATCATCGCCGAGCCCATGCTGTTCGGGCAGAGCACCGGCGGCGGGGGCGGGCTGGCGACCGGCGGGCCGGACCGGCAGTTCCAGACCCTGGCGCTGTTCGTCTACGAGCAGGGCTTCGCGAACTCGACCTTCGACTTCGGCTACGCCTCGGCCGCGTCCTGGCTGATGTTTCTGGCGGTGGTGATCGTGGCGGGGATCAACTTCCTGCTGACCCGCAAGGTGAAGGGCGGGCTGGTATGAGACTGCGTTACCTGACGCTGACCGGGGTCGCCTTCTTCTCGGCGTTCCCGCTCTACTACAGCGTCGTGGTCGCCTCCCGGCACAACTCGGCGCTGGCCCAGGTGCCGCCGCCGCTGCTGCCGGGCGGCAACTTCTTCGCGAACGTGGCGCGGGTCTTCGACACGGTGCCGTTCGGGCTGGCCCTGCTGAACTCGCTCATCGTGGCCGGGTCGATCTCGGTCGCGGTGATGTTCTTCTCGACGCTGGCCGGGTTCGCCTTCGCCAAGCTGCGCTTCCGGGGCAAGAACGCCATGCTCGTCATCACGGTGGCGACGATGATGGTGCCGGCCCAGCTCGGCATCATCCCGCTCTACATGCTCATGGTGAAGCTGGAGTGGACCGGCACCAACTACGCCCTGATCGTCCCGGCGCTGGTCAACGCGTTCGGCGTGTTCTTCATGACGCAGTATCTGTCCCGGGCGCTGCCGACCGAGCTGCTGGAGGCGGGGCGGGTCGACGGGTGCACCACGTGGGGGCTGTTCTGGCACGTCGTGCTGCCCACGGCCCGCCCGGCGGCGGCGGTGCTCGGCATGCTGACGTTCATGTCGGCCTGGAACGACTACTTCTGGCCGCTCGTCGTGCTCAGCCCGGACAACCCCACGGTCCAGGTGGCGCTCTCGACGCTGGCGAGCGGTTACGTCAACGACTACGTGCTGGGCCTGGCGGGCACGGCGGTGGGCACGCTGCCGCTCGTCCTCGTCTTCGCCCTGTTCGGCAAGCAAATCATCGGTGGAATCATGCAAGGAGCGGTCAAGGGATGATCTTCCCGGAAAACTTCGTCTGGGGTGCCGCAACGGCTTCGTATCAGATCGAGGGGGCGGTCAAGGAGGACGGGCGGGGCCAGTCGATCTGGGACACCTTCTCCCACACCCCCGGCAAGGTGGCCGACGGCGACACCGGCGACGTGGCGTGCGACCACTACCACCGCTATCCCGACGACATCGCGCTGATGCGCGAGCTGGGCCTGGGCGCCTACCGGTTCTCGGTGGCCTGGCCGCGCATCCAGCCCGACGGCGCGGGCGCGGCCAACCCGCGCGGGCTGGCCTTCTACGACAGGCTCGTGGACGGGCTGCTGGAAGCCGGGATCACCCCGTACGTCACGCTCTACCATTGGGACCTGCCCCAGGCGCTGGAGGACCGGGGCGGCTGGGCCGACCGCGACACCGCCTACCGGTTCGCCGAGTACGCCGAGCTCGTCCACGACCGGCTCGGCGACCGGGTCGGCGACTGGGCGACGCTGAACGAGCCGTGGGTGTCGGCCTTCCTCGGCTACGGCAACGGCGTGCACGCCCCCGGCCGCCGCGACCCGGGCGACGCCCTGCGCTCGGCCCACCACCTGCTGCTCGGCCACGGCCTGGCGGCGGCCCGGCTGCGCGAGCTCGGCGCGCAGCGGCTCATGCTGGTCGTCAACTCCTCCCCGGTGCTCACCCCGGCCCAGGTCAACGACCCGCAGGCGGTGCCGTCCGAGGCGGACCAGGCGGCCGTGGACCGCATCCACGCGCTGCTGACCCGGCAGTTCCTCGACCCGGCGATCCACGGCCGCTACCCGGAGGAGGTGCTGGCCGCCGCCGCCCGCAACGGGGGCACCGGCCACATCCTGGACGGCGACCTGGCGCTCATCAACGCCCCCGTCGACGTCGTCGGCGTCAACTACTACAACCCGTGCGTGGTGGAGGCCGGCCCCGGCCTGCCCGCCGACGCGGCCTGGCCGGGCTCGGAGGACGTCCGGTTCGCCCCCGCCGACGCGCCCACCACGGCCATGGGCTGGCCGATCGTCCCCGACGGCCTGTCCCGGCTCCTCGTCCGGCTGTCGCAGGACTACCCGCAGGTCGGGCTCATGGTGACGGAGAACGGCGCGGCCTTCGACGACGTCGTGGAGAACGGCCGGGTGCACGACGCCGACCGCGTCTCCTACCTGGACGGCCACCTGCGCGAGGTCGGCAGGGCCATCGAGGCGGGCGCCGATCTGCGCGGCTACCTCGTCTGGTCGCTGCTGGACAACTTCGAGTGGGCCGAGGGCTACCGGCGCAGGTTCGGCATCGTGCACGTGGACTACGCGACGCAGGCCCGGGTGCTCAAGGACAGCGCGCTCTGGTACCGGGACGTGATCGCCGCCAACCGGTTGTAGATTTCGTTGCGTGCTCTCCCACATGGTGAAGTCATGAGACGTCCCACTCTGGAGGCGGTCGCCGCCCGCGCCGGAGTCTCCCGGGCCACGGCGTCGCGCGTGGTCAACGGGCAGACGACGGTGGCCCCGCACATCCGCGACGCGGTGCAGCAGGCCATCGACGAGCTGGGCTACGTGCCCAACTCGGCGGCGCGCAGCCTGGTCACCCAGCGCACCGACTCGATCGCCCTGGTCGTCTCCGAGCCGCCGACCAGGGTGTTCTCCGAGGACCCGCTGTTCTCGACGGTGATCCGGATGGCCAGCGTGGAGCTGGAGGCGGTCAACAAGCAGGTCGTGCTGATGCTGGCCTCCTCCGCCAAGAGCCACGCCAGGGTGGAGCGCTACATCGCGGGGGGGCACGTCGACGGCGCGATGCTCATCTCGATGCACGGCGCCGACCCGCTCCCGCCGGCGCTCGCCCGCCTGCGCGTGCCGGTCGTCTCCTACGGCCGCCCGGCCGTGCCCGTCGACATCCCGTACGTGGACAACGACAACGTGGGCGGGGCCGAGGCGGCGGTCCGGCACCTGGTGGAGTCGGGGCGGCGGCGGATCGCCACGATCGCCGGGCCGCAGGACATGATCGGCGGCCAGGACCGGCTCACCGGCTACCGCAACGTGCTGCGCGACTCCGACCGGCGCTCGATCGTGGCGGTGGGCGACTTCACCCGCGAGTCGGGCGCGGTGGCGATGCGCCAGCTCCTGGGCGACGATCCCGGGCTGGACGCGGTGTTCGTGGCCAACGACCTGATGGCGGTGGGCGCGCTGCAGTCGCTGCGGCAGGCGGGGCGCCGGGTGCCGGACGACGTGGCCGTGGTGGGCTTCGACGACATCGAGGCGGCCAAGTACACCGAGCCGCCGCTGACCACGATCCGCCACCCGATCGCCGAGCAGACGGCGGCGATGGTGCGGCTGCTGCTCGACCTGTTCGAGGGCGGGCCGGGCGATCCGGTCATCCTGCCGACCGAGCTGGTGGTGCGCGAGTCGGCCTGACAGGCTTCTTGACAGCCGATCTACGTCGGCGGATCGTCCGTCCATGATGTCGAAACGGGCCGCCGTCCTGGCGGCGCTGTGCCTGGCCCTGCCCCTCACCCTGTCGCTCCCCTCCCCCGCCTCGGCCGACGTCACGGGTCCGCCCGTGATCGGCGGGCCGGTGTTCAACGACCCGGTGGCCGGCTCGGGCGTCCCCGGCACCCCCAGCGCCGCCCAGTCGGCGGTGATGGACCAGCTCATCAGGCTGATCCGGGCGGCCCGGCCCGGCAGCGACATCCGGTTCGTCATGTTCGAGTTCGGCGAGGGCCAGCGGTCGAGCGAGGTGGCCGACGCGCTGATCGACGCGCACGCCCGGGGCGTACGGGTCAAGGTGATCCTCGACAGCACCGACGACGGCAAGAACGACTCCGTCCTGGCGCGGCTCGGCGCGGCCCTCGGGAGCGCGGAGGGCGCCGCCTCGTTCGTCGTGCAGTGCGAGTACCCGGACCCGGCGGCGGTGGACCGGGGCTGCATCGCGCGCAACTACCTGCACAGCAAGTTCGCCACGTTCTCCGAGCTCCAGGTGGGCGGGGTCACGCGCGCCGACGTGGTGTTCCAGACGTCGTCGAACCTGTCGGACTGGTATCTGTACAACTCCTACAACGACGCCTACACCTTCCAGGACGCGGTCGTGCACGACGCGTACGTGCGCTACTTCGACGACCTGCGGGCGGGCCGGCACCGGCCGGTGAACCCGGACTACTTCTGGACGACGCCGACCGGGACCAAGCACCGGGGTCACTTCCTGCCGCGCGACTCGGCGACCGGCGACCACATCGCGAACGTGCTCAAGCTCGTCGAGTGCTCCTACCGCGACACCGACGGCGTCACCCGGCAGACGGACGTCCGCCTGGTGCTCACGGCGTTCAACTGGTCGCGGGTGGAGATCGCCAGGGAGCTGCTGCGGCTGCGCGGCGAGAACTGCTGGGTGGACGTCGTCTACAACGACGGCAGCGCGGTCACCACGGCGATCCGCGAGGAGCTGGCCAAGACCGTCAACGGCAGGCGCATCCAGCTCACGCCCTGCCGCTTCACCGTGGGCGGCCGTTCGGTGGTGCCGCACGCCAAGCTGATGATGATCGACGGCTTCTACGACGACGACATCACGCCGCGCGTCTACACGGGCAGCGCCAACTTCACCACGCTGGAGAACGCCGACGACAGCCTGCTGCGGATCTCCGGTCGGGACGTGCACACGCCGTACCTGTCGTGGTTCTACAAGATCCGTGATACGTGCCGCGCCTAGAGACACCGTTGTGACCAAATGCTGCGATTGTGGGTCGGCTACGACAAACCGCTCCGATGAGGGGGATGGACGGTGCCGTCCTCGCGTTCCGCCTTAGGCGTGCTGCTCGTCCTGACCGCGGCGCTGGCGGGCCTGGCCCCGCCCGCGCTGGCCGCGGACAAGACCCTGACCGTGTCCTACACCTGCTCGGGCGGGCCGTTCAGCAACGCCTCGCTGAGCGTGCCGGTCGTCGTGCCCGACTCGGCGACCGGGACGTTCGACGCGGAGTGGGCGATCCCGGCGCTGACGCTCCGCACCGCCGCGACGGCCGCCACGCAGGTCCAGGTGAACGGCAAGCTCGTCGTCAACGGCGGCACCCACGCGGACCTGGTGGCGACGGGCGCGAGCGTGGCCGCCGGAGCCACGTCCGCCGCCGCGAGCACCGTGACCAGCCAGGTCACGGTGACCTCCACGACCGAGGTGACGGTCAAGCCGTCGACGGAGACCGGCAGCCTCAAGCTGTCGCTGGCGAGCGCCCCCAGCGACGTCACCTCCTGCACGACCAGCAGCACCCAGGGGGTGACCGTCACCGTCGGCCCCGGCGGCGGCGACACCACCGGCGGCGACATCGTCCTCTACACCTGCAAGCCCACCTCGGGCGCCGAGCAGGAGGTCGACGTCAAGGTCACGCTCACCCTGCCGACGACGAACCCGGCGCCCGGCCAGCAGTTCACGATCGGCTGGAAGGGCGTCTACGAGAGCGGCGCCGAGCTGGAGGCCCCCAACGGCCTGCCCACGACCGGGCTCAAGATGTACGCCTACGCGTCGATCTCCGGTCTGACCGGGCTCACCTCGGCGACGGGCGTGGGCGAGCTGAGCGGCGTCACCGTCGGCCAGCCGATCCCGCTGCCCGCGTCGGTGGACATGAAGACGACCTCGCAGCAGGCGGGCACCGCGACCGTCAAGCCGGCCTCCATCAACTTCGGCCTGCAGCCGACGAGCCCGCTCATCGAGTGCGAGCCGGACAACTCCGACCTGCTGAAGACGTACACGCTGACCATCGGCGCGGGCGGCTCGACCTCCACCCCGACCCCGACCCCGACGACCACCACGCCCACCCCGACCCCCACTCCGACGCCCACGGACGACGACCCCGCCGACGAGCCCTCGGCGGATGAGTCCAGGACGCCCAAGGACGGCGTGGCGACGGGCGCGGGCGGCACGGCGGGGCCGGACGGGCGGCTGTTCGTGCTGACCGGGTCGGCCCTGGTCCTCGCGGCCGGCGTCGGCGGCCTGCTCCTGCGCCGCCGCACCGCACGGTACTAGCCGGACCTAGCCTGCGCGGAAGACGCGGAGCTGGAGCGCCAGGGTGGCGTAGTAGCCGGTCAGCGTCGTCAGCTCGAACAGCATCGGCTCCGGCAGCAGGGCGTACTCGTCGTCGTCCACGTCGCCCCTGGCCACGAGCGCGCGGGTGACCCGCAGGACGGCCGCCTCCTGCGGGTCGGCCAGGTCCAGGGGCTCGCCCGCGCGGATCGCGGCGAGCTCGGCGGCGGTGAAGCCGAGCCCGGCGGCCAGCCCCTCGTGCACCCGCCGCTCGAAGGCGCTGTCCCAGTGCGCGGCCACCACCAGGATCGCCAGCTCCCGGCACCGGGCCGGCAGCGCCGAGCGGTAGCGGACGGCGGCGCCCAGCTCCTGGAGCGGATCGCCCAGGGCCGGGCTGAGCAGCATGGCGTTGAACGGCCCGGCGAGCGCGCCCCCGTCGCCGACCATCGACAGGCCGCGCGGGCCGGCGACGATGCGGTCGTAGAGGGCGCGGGCGTCGGGGTCGAGCCCGGCGGGCGGCATCGGGCGAAGGCGCGTCACCGCACCGATGCTAGCCCGCCCCCGATCGGCCCGCCCCTCTGGTCAGCGCACCCAGGCCGTGGTGTCCGGGGGCAGCGCGCCGTCCTCCAGGCCCCCGCTCGCCAGCAGGACGACGCCGTCCGGGAGCGGCACCGTCTCGGTCCCGAGGTTGGTGACGCAGGTGACGCCGGTGTCGCGGGTGAAGGCCAGCACCCGGTCCGCCGCCGGGAGCCAGGTCAGCGTGCCGTCGCCGAGGTGCTCCCGGCGCAGCCGCAGCCCGTGGCGGTACAGGTTCAGCATCGAGTCCAGGTCGGCGAGCTGCGACTCGGCGGTGAGCTTGCGCCAGCTCTCCGGCTGCGGCAGCCACGGGCGCGAGCCGCCGAAGCCGAACGGCGGCTCGTCACCGGACCAGGGCAGCGGCACGCGGCAGCCGTCGCGGCCCGGGTTCGTGCCGCCGGAGCGGGCGTACATGGGATCCTGGCGCAGCTCGTCCGGCAGGTCCTCGACCTCGGGCAGGCCCAGCTCCTCCCCCTGGTAGACGTACAGCCCGCCGGGCAGCGCCATCGCCAGCAGCGCGGCCGCCCTGGCGCGGCGGTAGCCCAGCTCGGGGTCCGACGGGACGCCGTGCAGCGCGCCGCCGTGCGCGAACGACGTGTCGGACCGGCCGTACCTGGTCACCGGGCGGGTGACGTCGTGGTTGGACAGCACCCACGTCGGCGGCGCGCCGACCGGGGCGTGCGTGGTGAGCGTGAGGTCGATGACCCGGCGCAGCTCGTCCGGGTCCCACGGGCACGCCAGGAAGTCGAAGTTGAACGCCGTGTGCAGCTCGTCGGGCCGCAGGTAGCGGGCGAACCGCTCCTGGTCGGCCAGCCACAGCTCACCGATCAGCACGCGGTCGTCGTACTCCTCGGCCACCTGCCGCCAGCGCCGGTAGACGTCGTGCACGGGGTCGAGGTCCTCGTACGCGGTGTCGGACTTGACGAGGAGCGCGGCCGAGTCGATGCGGACGCCGTCGACGCCCCGGTCCAGCCAGAAGCGCAGCACGTCCTCGAACTCGCGGTGCACCTCCGGGTTGTCCCAGTTGAAGTCGGGCTGCTCGGGGGCGAACAGGTGCAGATACCACTGGCCGTCGGGGACCTGGGTCCAGGCGGGGCCGCCGAAGATCGACTGCCAGTCGTTGGGCTCGTCGCGGAACCAGAACCGGTCGCGGGCCGCCGGGTTCGCCAGCGCCTCCTTGAACCAGTCGCTCTCCGTGGAGCTGTGGTTGGGCACCACGTCGATGATGACCTTGATGTCCAGCTCGTGCGCCTCGGCGATGAACCGCTCGGCCTCGCCCAGCGTGCCGAACACCGGCTCGATGCCGCGGTAGTCGGCCACGTCGTAGCCGCCGTCGGCCATCGGCGACGGATACCACGGGTTCAGCCAGACGGCGTCGACGCCCAGGTCCTTGAGGTAGGGCAGGCGGGATCGGAGCCCGGCCAGGTCGCCGACGCCGTCGCCGTTGCCGTCGGCGAAACTGCGCAGGTAGACCTGGTAGATCGCGGCCCCCCGCCACCACGTGTGCGACATGCTCATCCCTTGATAGATCCGGCGGTGAGACCCGCCATGATGTGACGTTGGAAGATGAAGAAGACGATGATCGTCGGAATGCTCGCCACGACCAGGCCGCCCATGATGGCGTTCTGACTGACCATGCCGGCGGTCTGCGACAGGCCCACGCTGAGCGTCATCTTGTCGCTGTCGGTCATGACCAGCAGCGGCCAGGTGAAGTCCTTGAACGAGGTGACGATCGTGAAGATCGACACGACGCCGAGGATCGGCCTGGAGATCGGCAGGATGACCGACCACAGCACCCGCACCGGGCCGGCGCCGTCGATCTGCGCCGCCTCGACGAGCTCCTTCGGGATCGAGTCGAAGAAGCGCTTGAGCAGGAAGACGTTGAACCCGTTGGCCGCCGCCGGGAACCACAGGCCCCACGGGTTGTTGAGCAGCCCCAGGTCGACGACCGTGACGTAGAGCGGGATCAGCACGACCATGGCCGGGATCATCAGCGTGGCCAGCATGGCGCCGAGGATCACGGTGCCGAACATCGGCCGCAGCTTCGACAGCGCGTAGGCGGCCGACACGTCCACGAGCATGCAGAAGATCCAGCCGCCCAGCGAGTAGTAGGCGGTGTTGCCGAGCAGCGTGCCGAGGTCGAACAGGCTCCACGCCTCGGCGTAGGCGTCGAGCGTGGGGTCGGCGGGGAAGAGCGTGGGCGGCATCTGGGCGATCTCCTCGCCCGTCTTCATCGCCCCGGTGATCATCCAGTAGAGCGGGAAGACGAAGGCGAGCGTGAAGGTGATCACGACCGTGACGAGCACGATCCAGTAGATGCGCCGTCCCCACGGGCTGTTGAGCTGGAGCGGGGAGATGATCGTACGGAACTGGCCGGAATGGATGGTCATGCCTTGTCCTCCCGGGTGAGCCGGAGCTGGAACGCGGCGAAGACCAGCAACACGATCATGAGCATCATGCCGAGCGCTCCCGCCACGCCGTAGTTCTGGTTCGTAAAGGCGAACTGGAACATCATGTAGGCGACGGTGACGGTGGAGCCCGCGGGCCCGCCGCCGGTGAGCATGTACGGCTCGATGAACACCTGCATGGTGGCCACGATCTGCAGCATCAGCATGAGCAGCAGGATCAGCTTCGTCTGCGGGATCGTGACGTGCCGGATCCGCTTGAGGATGCCGGCGCCGTCCAGCTCGGCCGCCTCGTACAGCTCCGGCGGGATGTTCTGCAGCGCCGCCAGGTAGATCAGGGTCGCGCTGCCCATGTTCATCCAGGTCGAGACGATGACCAGGGAGATCAGCGCGGTGTGCGGGGAGTCCAGCCAGGCCAGGCCAGGCAGGTTGACGAGTCCGAGGATCTGGTTGAACAGCCCGGGCCCCGGATCGAAGAACCACCTGAACAGCAGCACCGCGACGATCGGCGGCAGCATGACCGGCAGGTAGACCACGAACCTGAGATAGGCCCGGGCGTGGCGCAGCTCGTTGAGCACGAGCGCGACGACGAACGGGACGACGAAGCCGCACACCAGCGCGAGGAACGTGAACTGCAGGGTGGCGATCCAGGCTTCGGTGAAGCCCGGGTACTTCACGGCGTACTCGAAGTTGTCCAGCCCGACCCAGGTGGGCGGATCGATCAGGTTCGTCTCCTGGAAGCTCAGGATGAACTCTCTGATCATCGGATACCAGGCGAACACCGCGAAGCAGAACAGCGCCGCGCACAGGAACCCGTAGGCCGTCAGATTGCGCCTGAGAACACCCATGCGTCAGCCCTTGGCCGCCAGCACGGCGTTCACCTTGGTCTCGGCGTCGGCGAGCAGCCGGTCGATGTCGGCGTCCTTGTCGGACAGCACGCCGGACATGGCCACGTCGAGGATCGCGTAGATCTCCTGGGCGTGGACCGGCTCGGCCTTGGGCGGGATCGTGGCGGAGGCCTTGACGTACGGGTCGTAGTTCTCGACCGGCAGGGAGGCGTTCTTCACCCGGTCGGCCTGGATGGCCTGGCCGGTGGGCGAGTCGCCGTAGACGGCGTTGTCGGGGACGCCGACCGGGTTGCCGTTGGCCTTGCCGCGGGCGTAGTCGAAGCGGCCCTTGCCGGGGGTGTTGAAGCGGAAGTCGAGCCACTGCATGCCCGCCTTCGCCTGCTCGGGCGTGGCCTTCGGGTTGATCATGAAGGCTTCGCCGCCGCTCAGCGACGCCTTGGCCTCGGGGAAGCCGGTGATGCCGTAGTCGGCGACGTTGCCCTTGAACTTGCCGACCACGTCGGTGACCACGTCGGGGGCGCCGAGCATCATGCCGACCTTGCCGCTGCCCATCGCCACCATGAGCGACTCCCAGCCGACCAGGAGCTTGCTGCCCATGCTGTTGTCGATCCAGCGCATGTCGTGCAGCGTCTGGAGCACGGCCTTGCCCTCGGGCGAGTTGAAGGCGGCCTTCTTGCCGTCCTCGGTGAGGATGCTGCCGCCGCGGCCGTAGATGGCCTGGGTGAAGTGCCAGCCGCCGGTGTTGCCGCCGGAGTACTCGCCGTAGCCGACGTGGCCGGGGCCGAGCGCGGCGATCTTCTTGGCGGCCTCGCGGATCTCCGCCCAGGTCGCCGGCGGCGTGTCGGGGTCGAGCCCGGCCTCGGTGAAGAGCTTGCGGTTGTAGACGAGGCCGACGCCGTAGTGGACGTTGGGGACGCCGTAGACCTTGCCGTCCTTGGTCACCAGGTCGCGCACGTCCTGGCGGAGGTCGTTCCAGTTCTTGATCTCGCCGGTGAGCTGGGTGATGTCCTTGGCCTGGCCCTGGGCGATCACGTCGTCGTAGTTGGTCACGGGGACGACGAAGACGGTCTCCATCTGGCCGCCGGCGAGCTTGGGGCCGAACGTCTTGGGGTCGAAGCACGGCTGCTGGTCGGTGCTCTTGACCGTCACGTTCGGGTGCGCCTTCATGAAGGCGGCCACGTCGTCGTCCCAGGCCTGGCGCTCCTTGGGGGCGGACTTGGCCGGCTGGCAGGCCACGGTGATCGTCACCTTGGCCGCCCCGCCGGCCGCGGGCTCGGCCGGCTCGCCGGAACCACAGGCGGTGGCGGCGAGGCCGAGCGCGGTTGCAACTAAGAGTCCCGTGGATCTCTTCATGGGCTGACCCTTCTGATGCGAGGTGCCCACACCATAGGATCGCCAACGAAAGTCCGCAAGATTTCGACGGACTATTGCAAGATAACGACTGTGTTACGCCCTTGGGCGCGCGGTCGACGCCCGGACCACCAGCTCCGGCTCGAACAGCAGCTCGTCGGCCGGGACGACGGCCTTGTCGATCTGGGCCACCAGCAGGTCGACCACGGCCCGGCCCATCGCGTCGATCGGCTGGCGCACCGTGGTGAGCGGCGGCTCGGTGCAGTTCATCAGCGCCGAGTCGTCGAAGCCGACCACCGACACGTCACCCGGCACGCTCAGCCCGGCCCGCCTGGCGGCCCGCACGGTGCCGAGCGCGAGCAGGTCGCTGGCGCAGATCACCGCCGTCACACCGCGCCTGACCAGCCTCGCGGCGGCCGCGTGCCCGCCTTCCAGCGAGAACATCGTGTGCTCGACCAGCTCCGGGTCGCCGCCCTCCGCCTGGAAGGTCTCCAGCTTGCGCCGCGACGGCACGTGGTCCTTGGGGCCCAGCACCAGGCCGATCCGCTCGTGGCCGAGCGCCCGCACGTGGCCCAGCGCCATCTCGGCGGCCACCACGTCGTCGCACGACACCTGCGGGAAGTCCAGCCGCTCCACGGCGGCGTTGACCAGCACCGTGGGCAGCTTGCGCTCGTGCAGCAGCTCGTAGTGCCCGTGCGAGGCGTCGGCCTGGGCGTAGAGCCCGCCGGCGAACACCACGCCGCTGACCTGCTGCTGGAGCAGCAGATCCACATAGTCGGCCTCGGACACCCCGCCGACGGTCCTGGTGCACAGCACGGAGGTGAACCCCTGCTGGGCCAGCGCGCCGCCGACCACCTCGGCGAAGGCGGGGAAGATCGGGTTCTGCAGCTCGGGGAGGACGAGGCCGACCAGGCGGGCCCGGTCGCCGCGCAGCTGGGTGGGGCGCTCGTAGCCGAGCACGTCGAGCGCCGTCAGCACGGCCTCGCGCGTGGCGTCGGACACCCCCGGCTTGCCGTTGAGCACGCGGCTCACGGTCGCCTCGCTCACCCCGACCTTCTTGGCCACCTCTGCCAGTCGTCGCGTCATGCGCAAACTATACGGCTATCAACGCAAGTCCTTGCAACCGCTTACGCTCGGCCTTGCGGGGCACTCACGCCTTGCTTCCAGGGCCCTTTCGCGGCTTGACCAGCGCCTTGGCCGTCGACGGTCCAGCACCAGTCAGTCAATTGTTTGCGAAATCTCGTCGGAATATTGCTGACATCTGCTGAACAACCTATGGTTCGGCCAACCGACTTCTTCGAAGGGCCACCCCCCATGAGAGCACTGTTAGCCGCCCTCGCCCTGGTCATCGGAATCCTCGCCGCACCCGCCTCCCCCGCCCATGCGGCGGCCGACGTCAACCTCGCGGCCGGCCGCCCGGCCACCGCCAGCAGCCACACCCAGACGTACGCGGCGGCGCACGTCACCGACGGCAACCAGGCCACCTACTGGGAGTCCGCCAACAACGCCTTCCCCCAATGGGTCCAGGTCGACCTGGGCGCCACCGCCACCGTCAACAGCCTCACGCTCAAGCTGCCCTCCGGCTGGCCGAGCCGCACCCAGACGCTGACCGTCCAGGGCAGCGCCAACGGGTCGACCTTCACCACGATCAAGGCCCAGGCCGCCTACGCCTTCGCCCCCACCGCCACCGTCCCGGTCAGCGCGAGCACCCGCTACGTGCGGCTGCAGTTCAGCGCCAACACCGGCTGGCCCGCCGGGCAGCTCGCCGAGTTCGAGGTGTGGGGCGCCGGTGGCGGGCCCGGCCCCGACCCGGGCGCGAACCTGGCGGCGGGCAAGCCGGTCACCGGCTCCGCCCACACGCACACGTACGTGCCGGCCAACGCCAACGACGGCGACCTGACCACCTACTACGAGGGCGCCGGCCACCCCAGCACGCTGACCGTCAAGCTCGGCGCCGACCACGACCTCACCTCGGTCGCGGTCAAACTGAACCCCGACGGCGCGTGGGGCCCGCGCACCCAGGCCATCCAGGTGCTCGGCCGCGGCCAGAACGCCACCTCCTTCACCACCCTGGCCGCCCAGGCCACCTACGGCTTCAGCCCGGCCACCGGCAACACGGTGACGATCCCGGTCACCGGCAAGGCCGCCGACGTGCAGCTCCGCTTCACCGCCAACTCCGGCGCGCCGGGCGGGCAGGTCGCCGAGTTCCAGGTGTTCGGCGCCGCCTCGGCCAACCCCGACCTGACCGTCACCGCGCCCACTGCCTCCCCCGCCGCACCGGTCGAGACCGACACGATCACCCTGTCCGCCCAGGTCAGGAACGCGGGCACGGCCCCGTCCGCCGCCACGTCGGTCACGTTCTCCCTGGGAGACGCCGAGGCCGGCAGCGCGGACGTCGGCCCGCTGGCCCCCGGCGCCACCGCCACCGTGACCGCCGCGATCGGCGCCCGCGACGCCGGGACGTACGCCGTCACCGCCGAGGTCGACCCCGGCGGCGAGATCATCGAGCGGGACGAGACCAACAACACCGCCACCGCCAACCTGACCGTCAAACCGGTCGACACCGCCGACCTGGTCGCCGCTTCCGTCGCGTGGACCCCGGGCAACCCCGCGCAGGGCGACACCGTGACGTTCTCCGTCGCGATCAGGAACCAGGGCACGATCGCGTCCAGCGGCGGCTCGCACGGCATCACGCTCACCGTCGCCGACGCCTCCGGCGCCGTGGTCCGCACGCTGACCGGCTCCGCCTCCGGCGTGATCGCGCCCGGCGCCACCACCGCCCCGGTCAGCCTCGGCGCCTGGACCGCCGCCGACGGCCGCCACACGGTCAAGGTGGTGCTCGCGGCCGACGCCGCCGAGCTCCCGGTCAAGCGCGCCAACAACACCAGCACCCACCAGCTCGCCGTCGGCCGCGGCGCGAGCATGCCGTACGACACCTACGAGGCCGAGGACGCGGCCGTCGGCGGCGGCGCCACCCGGCTGGGCCCCAGCAGGGAGATCGGCCACCTGGCCGGCGAGGCGTCCGGCCGCCGCGCGGTCACGCTCGGCAGCACCGGCTCCTACGTCGAGTTCACCGCCCGGGCCCGCACCAACACGCTCGTGACCCGGTTCTCCATCCCCGACGCGCCGGGCGGCGGCGGCATCGACTCCACGCTGAACGTCTACGTCGACGGCATGTTCCTCAAGGCCATCCCGCTGACCTCGCGCTACGCCTGGCTGTACGGGCCGGAGGCGAGCCCGAACAACTCCCCCGGCTCCGGGCCGCCCCGGCACATCTACGACGAGGCCAACCTGATGCTCGGCACCACCGTCGAGGCCGGCAGCAAGATCAGGCTGCAGAAGGACGCGGCCAACACCTCCACCTACACGATCGACTTCGTCGACCTGGAGCACGTCTCCCCCGCCGCCAACCCCGACCCGGCGCGCTACGCCGTGCCCGCCGGCCTCGGGCACCAGGACGTGCAGAACGCGCTCGACCGCGCCCGCCAGGAGCCCGGGCTGGAGGGCGTCTACCTGCCCCCGGGCGACTACCGGACCTCCGGCAAGTTCCAGGTGTACGGCAAGCCCGTCAAGGTCGTCGGAGCCGGGCCCTGGTACACCCGCTTCCACGCCCCCGCCGGGCAGGAGAACACCGACATCGGCTTCCGCGCCGACGCCACCGCCAACGGCTCCACGTTCGCCGGATTCGCCTACTTCGGCAACTACACCAGCCGCATCGACGGCCCCGGCAAGGTGTTCGACCTCAGCAACGTCGCCGGCATGACGATCGACAACCTGTGGGTCGAGCACCAGATCTGCATGTACTGGGGCTCCAACACCGACGACATGACGCTGAAGAACTCGCGCATCCGCAACGTGTTCGCCGACGGGCTCAACATGACCAACGGCAGCACCGGCAACCACGTGACGAACATCGAGACCCGCTCCACGGGCGACGACAGCTTCGCGCTGTTCTCGGCCATCGACAACAACAGCGGCCAGCAGCACGGCAACGTGTACGAGAACCTGACGTCGCTGCTCACCTGGCGGGCGGCCGGGGTCGCGGTCTACGGCGGCTACGACAACGTGTTCCGCAACATCTACGTGGCCGACACGCTCGTCTACTCGGGCGTCACGATCAGCTCGCTCGACTTCGGCATCCCGATGCACGGCTTCGGGGCCAGCCCGCCCACGCGGTTCGAGAACATCTCGCTGGTCCGGGCCGGCGGGCACTTCTGGGGGCAGCAGACGTTCCCGGCGATGTGGCTGTTCTCGGCCTCGAAGGTGTTCCAGGGCATCCGGGTCAGCAACCTGGAGATCGTGGACCCGACGTACTCGGGGATCATGTTCCAGACCGGGTACGCGGGCAACCAGCCGCTGAACCCGGTCACGGACACCGTGTTCGAGAACGTCTCCATCACCGGGGCGCGCAAGAGCGGTGACGCCTTCGACGCCAAGTCCGGGTTCGGCATCTGGGTGAACGAGCTGCCCGAGCCGGGACAGGGTCCGGCGGTTGGCTCGGCGACGTTCCGGGGGCTGCGCTTCGGCGGCAACCATCAGGACGTCAGGAACACCACCTCGACGTTCACCCTGAACATCCAGTAACCGGAGCCCGGGCCGTCAGAGTTCGCCCCGATGCGGCAGGCCCTGCCAGTCGCTCGCGCTGGACACCGCGGCGGCGCTCAGCAGCGTCCCGCGGTGCAGCCGTTCGGGCGGGGTCAGCCCGTCCAGGGCGGCGCTGACGTACCCGGCCACGAACGCGTCGGCCGCGCCCGAGGTGTCGACGATCGGCACCTGCGGGCCGGGCGCGTCGTAGCGCATCCGGTCGGCCCGCACGCTCGCGCCCTTCGCGCCCCGGTCGACGACGACCTCGCGCTCGGGCGTGAGCGCGGGCTTGACCAGGTCCAGCTCGTCCTGGTGGACGAAGAGCAGGTGCGCGTCGCAGGCGAGCTCGCTCAGCACGTCCTCGGCCTCGCGCACCGACGGCCACAGCTCGGGCCGGTACTCGACGGCGAACGAGACGACCACTTCGGCGCGTTTCGCGGCGGCCACGGCGGCGCGTACCGCCTCCAGCGCGTCCCTGCCGAGCGCGGCGGTGACGCCGGAGACGTGCAGCATCTTGGCCGCGCCGACGCGGTCGATGGGCACGTTGCCCGGGGTCAGCCGCGACCCGGCGGAGCCCGTGCGGTAGTGGCTCACGTGGGGCGGGCGGCCCACCCGGGTCTCGCGCAGCAGCAGCCCGGTGGCGGCGCCCTCCGTGACGCGCACGTCGGCCACGTCGACGCCCTCGCCGCGCAGCGCGGTCAGCACCCGCGCGCCCAGCTCGTCGGCGCCCACCTTGCCGGCGAACGCGCACCGGTGACCGAGCCGCGCCAGGCCCACGGCCAGCGTGAACTCCGGCCCGCAGACGTCCAGCCTGGCTTCGCTCTCGTGCCGGACCCGGCCGCTGGACACGACCCCCAGCGCCTCGCCGAGGGTGTAGACGTCAATCATGAAGACCGACTGTAGTCGGTCATCTGTCCCAAAACGGATTTTCTATCAAGGCCCCAGGTAAACACCGTGATCATATTTTTCTCGTAACTTTTGCGAACCTTTTCCTCCTACTGTGGCTCAAAGTAGTAGACGGAGCTGGTCATCCCGGACCGGCTCCAGCGATACGGGGAGAGGAATCAGCACCCTCATGCAGAAAATCGCTGTAGGCATCGTCTCCGCCCTGGTGGGCGGCACCATGTTGGTGTCCGGTGGCGCCGCGAGCGCGACCGCCAAGGCGTCCGAGGTCGAGATCCTCGACATCTCGCCCAACCCGGTGGTCGTCCGGGGCGACGGCGAGACCACCGCCAAGTTCAAGGTCGGCGCCAGCTCCGACGTCGAGCGCGTCGAGCTCAGCGTCGAGCCCGACGGCCGCGCGGCCCGCACCCTCGTCGCCCGCGACGTGCGCGAGCTGGAGAAGTGGCTCTTCTCGGTGCCCTTCAACAAGAACGACGTCGAGGGCAAGTGGAAGGCCACCGCGGTCGCCTTCGACGACGACGGTGACAAGGTCGCCACCGACACGATCCGCTTCTACGTGGACATCCGCGCGGGCAAGGCCGACACCCGGATCACCCGGTTCTCCGCCGACCCGTACAAGGTCCGCAAGGGCCGCACCATCCACTTCTCCGGCCGCCTCCAGGCCGACGACCGTGGCTGGGAGCCCCTGCGCAACCAGAAGGTGCACATCTACTACCGCGCCAACGGCCACAGCGGCTGGAAGTGGGTCGACTCCGACCGCACCAACTGGCGCGGCGACTTCCACGCGAGCACCAAGGCCTACAAGAGCGGCACGTTCAAGGCCGTCTACAAGGGCGACTGGAAGCGTGACGGCGCCGAGAGCCGTCACGACTACGTGCGCGTCTCCTCCTGGGGCTGGCACCGCTAAGCCCTGACGACTGACGGCCCGGTCCCCCAACGTGGGGGGCCGGGCCTTCGCCGTTCGGCGGCCCCGGTGAGAGGCGCGGTCCTGGGGGTAGCGCGCAGGTATGGCTGAAGATCTGCTCCGCGACTTCGACCCGTTCGACATCTTCGACACCGAGGCGGCCCGGCTGGACCGGTTCTTCTCGGGGCTGGACGAGGAAGGCTGGCGGCGTCCCTCACGGGCGGCCGGGTGGACGGTCCGCGACGTGCTCGGCCACCTGGCCGGCGAGGAGCTCTACAACCAGGCGTGCCTCGACGGGACCCTGCCCGAGCTGCGTGAGCTGATGGAGTCGCAGGGCATCTCCGGCTATGACGAGTTCAACGAGTGGTGCGTGCGGGAGCGGCGCGGCGTGCCGGTCGCCGAGGTGCTGGAGGAGTGGCGCACCAAGAACGGCGACACCCGGGCCCGCATGCGCGAGCTCGGCCCGTACGCGACGCTGGAGACCATGGCCGGGCCGTACCCGGTGGGCAAGCAGACCTTCCACTACGACTCCGAGTACGCCACCCACGCCGACGACGTCGGCGCGCCCGTCTCCGACGAGGAGGCGGAGGGCCGGACGCTCTGGCGGGCCGCCGTCGGCCGCTTCGCGCTGGCCGAGCGGGGCGCGGACGTCCAGGTCGAGCCGACGGCCGAGCAGATCTGGGCGCACGCCGGCGGGGCGAGCGCCAGCCTGTCCTATCCGGAGTTCGTCGCGGCCACCGTGGGGCGGCTGCCCGAGACGCACCCGCTCGACCAGCGGCTCGTCTCGGCGCTGCGCTGCCTGGCCTGAGAGGAGAGCCGTCATGTGGCTGCGGAACCGTGAAGGCACCGAGCCGGTGACCGCGCGCAGCCCGCTGGGCGCGCGCCGGGTGCTGTCGGTGGTCGCGCTGGTGCTGGGCGCGGCGGCGGCCGTGTTCTTCGTCGTGCGGGCCATGAGCACCGGAGAGGCGGTGTGGGCATGGGAGGCGGCGATCGCGGCCGCCGTGGCGCTCATCGCCGCCCTCGACCTGCTGGTGCTCAGGCACCGGCGGGCGCGGTCAGGCGGTCGCGACCGCCACCGCCAGTAGGAACACCATCAGCGTCACGGCCAGGACGACCATCCAGCGGCGCACCACCGGCCTGCCGCGCGCCCGGGTGACCCGCAGCGCGGGCGGATCGGCGGCGCGCGTCATCGCCGCGTCGCCGCCGGACTCGATCCTGTTGATGGCCGCCACCCGCCTGGCCAGCTCCGGATCGTCCCTCTCCAGAGCCAGCTCGATGTCCGCGAGGATGCGGCGCTCCCTTCCAGACAGACCCATCGTGCGCTCACCATCGTTCTCACGCCGGTGAGAAGCATTTACCCGTCGTTGACCGGGGCATGCTTGACGACGGGTCACGCCTTCCCGTAGCGCTGACGGAAGCGCTCGACCCGGCCCGCGCTGTCGACGATGCGGCCGCGTCCGGTGTAGAAGGGGTGGCTCGCGGACGACACGTCGACGTCGACGACCGGGTAGGTGCGGCCGTCCTCCCACTCGACGCGCTCGCGGCCGGTCACCGTGGAGCGGGTGAGGAAGGCGAACCCGGCGCTGGGGTCACGGAAGACGACGGGGCGGTATTCGGGGTGCAGGTTCTTCTTCATGGCCCGTGCAACCATGCGGCAATGGTTTTCATTCCCGCGCCTCCGGGTCGAGCCCTAGCACCGTCCGGCCGCCGTCCACGGGCAGCGTCACGCCGGTGACGAAGGAGGCCGACAGCAGGTACGCCACCGCGTCGGCCACCTCGGCCGGGGTGGCGACCCGGCCCAGCGGGTGCAACACCGCCATCTCCTCCTCCGTTCCCGGCCGCTCGGCCAGCAGCCGCTCGTACCGCTCGGTCGCCACCGAACCGGGCGCCACCGCGTTCGCCCGGATGCCGTGCCTGCCGTACTCGACCGCGACCGCCCTGGTCAGGCCCTCGACGGCGGCCTTGGCCGTCGCGTACGGGAGGCTGCCGGGGACCGGGCGGCGGGCCTGGTGGGAGGTGACGTTGACGATCGCGCCCCCGGTCCCGGCGGCCAGGAAGCGGCGCACGGCGACGGCGCAGCCCGTGACCGCCAGGTCCAGGTTGGCGGCGATCAGCGCGCGGATCTCGCCGGCCGGGGACGTGTGGAGCGCGGCGTCGCGGAAGACCGCCGCGTTGTTCACCCATCCGGCCAGCGTGCCGGCCTCCTCGGCGAGACCGGCGGCACGCACGAGGACGGCCTCGTCGGCCGCGTCACCGATCACCGGGATGACGCCGGGGCCCGCCCAGCCGAGGGCGGCGGGATCGCGCTCCACGGCCACCACGGTGGCGGGGCCGAGCCGCTCCACGACGGCCCTGCCGATCCCACGTCCGGCTCCGGTGACGACATAGCTGTGATTCATAACGGGGGCTCATGCCCGGCGCGTGAGGATTATCACTGTATGCCGGGGCTGGAGGCCGTATGCCGGGCCGGGGAAGCGGGAAGGGCTCCGGGCGTGACCATGCGGGCGGCGCGGATGGTGGGGGCGCTGGCGATCACGCAAACCGCCGGGTACGGCGTCCTTTATTACGCTTTTTCGGTTTTTATCACGCCGATGTCCCGCGAACTGGGCGCCGGAGTGGCGGAGCTCACCGGGGCGATCACGGTCTCGGTGCTCGTGTCGGCGCTCGTCGCGCCCGTCGTCGGGCGCGGCCTGGACCGCTACGGCGGGCGCGGCATCATGACGGCCGGCTCGGCGCTGGGCGCCGCCGCCGTGCTGGCCTGGTCGCAGGTCCGCACGGTCGCGCAGCTCTACCTCGCGTGCGCGGCACTCGGCGTCGCCTCCGCGATGGTCCTGTACGAGGCCGCGTTCGCGGTGCTCGTGGCCTGGTTCGACGCCGCGCGGCGGGCGCGGGCGCTGCTGGCCGTCACGGTGGTCGCCGGGTTCGCCTCCAGCGTCTTCCTGCCGCTGACCGGGTTCCTCGTCGACCGCTACGGCTGGCGGCAGGCCCTGGTCGTGCTGGCGGTCGGGTACGGGCTGGCCGCCGTCCCGCTGCACGCGCTCGCCGTACGGAGCCGTCCACGGGCCCGGGCGCCCGGCCGGCCGGTGGGGGCGGCGCTGCGCGACCGGGCGTTCTGGCTGCTGGCGGCGGCGTTCCTGACGCAGACCGGGGCGGTGGCCGTCATGGGCGTGCTGCTGGTCACGTACCTGATCACGCTGGGGCACTCGCCGCTGTTCGCCGCGACGGCGGCCGGGCTGCTCGGGGTGCTGTCGGTGACCGGGCGGATCGTGACCACCGGGCTCCAGGCGCGCTGGCGCGTGTCGCTGATCACCGCGGCGATGTTCGCCCTCCAGGGGGCGGCCGCGCTGCTGCTGCCCGCGATCGGGCGCGACCCGGCGGGGGCGGTGGCCGCGGTCGTCCTGTTCGGGCTGGGGTTCGGCGTCGGCACCATCGCCCGGCCCGCCCTGCTGGCCGACCGCTACGGCACGGACGCGTACGGGAGCATCAGCGGGGCCCTGGCGCTGCCCATCACCGTGGCCAAGGCCCTCGCCCCGCTGCTCGCCGCCGGAGTGGCCCAGGTCGCCGGCTACCCGGCCGTGATGGCGGCCGTCGCGGCCTGCTGCGTGCTCGGGGCGCTCGCCCTGATGGCCTACGATCGCCGTGGGCGAACTGGGCCTGCGACCGACCCCGAACACGTAAGGTAGCCGCATGGATACCCCCATCGAGGTTCTGCACCGCGTGTTCGGCTACGACTCGTTCCGGGCGGGCCAGCAGGAGATCATCGATCAGGTGGTGGGCGGCGGCGACGCGCTCGTGCTCATGCCGACCGGCGGCGGCAAGTCGCTGTGCTACCAGATCCCCGCGCTGGTGCGGCCCGGCACCGGCGTGGTCGTCTCGCCGCTGATCGCGCTCATGCAGGACCAGGTCGACGCGCTGAGAGCGCTCGGCGTGCGGGCGGGGTTCCTCAACTCGACCCAGGACCACGACGAGAGACAGCTCGTCGAGGCCGAGTTCCTGGCCGGCGAGCTCGACCTCCTCTATCTCGCGCCCGAGCGGCTGCGGGTCGAGTCCACGGTGCGGCTGCTGTCCAAGGGGCGGATCTCGCTGTTCGCCATCGACGAGGCGCACTGCGTCTCCCAGTGGGGCCACGACTTCCGGCCCGACTACCTCGCGCTGTCGGAGCTGCCCGCGCTCTGGCCGGACGTGCCGCGCATCGCGCTCACCGCGACCGCCACGCCCGCCACCCACGCCGAGATCGCCGAACGGCTCGGCCTGCAGCAGGCCCGCCACTTCGTGGCCGGCTTCGACCGCCCCAACATCCACTACCGGATCACCGCCAAGAGCGAGCCCAAGCGGCAGCTCCTCGACTTCCTGCGCGAGGAGCACCCCGGCGACGCCGGCATCGTCTACTGCCTGTCCCGCTCCTCCGTGGAGAAGATCGCCGCGTTCCTGGTGGAGCACGGCATCGCCGCCGTCCCCTACCACGCCGGGCTCGACGCCCGCACCCGCGCCGCCCACCAGGCCCGCTTCCTGCGCGAGGACGGCCTCGTCGTGGTCGCGACCATCGCGTTCGGCATGGGCATCGACAAGCCCGACGTGCGCTTCGTCGCCCACCTCGACCTGCCCAAGTCCGTCGAGGGCTACTACCAGGAGACCGGCCGGGCCGGCCGCGACGGCCTGCCCGCGACCGCCTGGATGGCCTACGGGCTGCAGGACGTCGTCCAGCACCGGCGCCTCGCCCTGGAGGGCGACGAGCAGCACCGCCGCCGCCAGGCGCTCCACCTCGACGCCATGCTCGCCCTCTGCGAGACCGTGAGCTGCCGCCGCGCGATGCTGCTCGACTACTTCGGCCAGCCCGGCAGCCCCCCGTGCGGCAACTGCGACACCTGCCAGGCCCCGCCCGAGTCCTGGGACGGCACGGTCGCCGCCCAGAAGGTGCTCTCCACCGTCCTGCGCCTCAAGCGCGAGCGCGGCCAGAAGTTCGGCGTCGGCCAGATCGTCGACATCCTCCTCGGCAAGACCACCGCCAAGGTGCTGCAACACGGCCACGACTCGCTCACCGTCTTCGGCGTCGGCTCCGAGCTGGGCAACGCCGAATGGCACGGCGTCGTCCGCCAGCTCCTCGCCCACGGCCTGCTCGCCGTCGAACCCGCCCACGGCACCCTCGTCCTCACCGACGCCAGCGCCGACGTCCTGCGCGGGCAGCGCGAGGTCCCGCTGCGCCGCGACGCCAAACGCCCGCCGCGCCCGGCCCGCTCCTCCTCGTCCGGCGGCTCCCCCCGCCCCGCCGCCGCCGACCTCGACCCCGACGCCGCCGCCCGCTTCGAGCTCCTGCGCGCCTGGCGCGCCGCCACGGCCAAGGAGCAGGGCGTCCCGGCGTACGTCATCTTCCACGACGCCACCCTGCGCGAGATCGCCACCCTCTGCCCGACCTCCCTGTCCCAGCTCGGCACGGTCACGGGAGTCGGCGAGAACAAACTGGCCAAATACGGGCAACAGGTCTTGGAAACCCTCGGCGCCGACCCCACCGACGACCCCCAGGGCACCCTCCTCCCTTGACGGGTCGGCAAGCGGGACCCGCGGCCCGTCACACCGCGGGCCGGGCCGCCGCAGTCGGGTGTACGGGTGCATCCAGCAGGCGTTCGCCACGTGCCCCGGAATGGC
Source organism: Nonomuraea sp. NPDC003214 (assembly GCF_053590035.1). Lineage (NCBI taxonomy): Bacteria > Bacillati > Actinomycetota > Actinomycetes > Streptosporangiales > Streptosporangiaceae > Nonomuraea > Nonomuraea sp. NPDC003214. Next base: position 398,918 of record NZ_JBSFSX010000001.1, read on the forward strand.
AGGCAAGGCGACCTGGTTCGCGCTCCCCCGTACGGGCTGACCAGCAATGACAGGGGACCTGTCACGGCCTCCACACGGGCCTCTACGGGACGATCACGAGCGGCCCTCGATGAGCCCGGTCGCTCGGTGCGCGTGGTCCGGGTGCGTGCGGCCCGGTGAATTCGCTTGTCCCGTATCGCTGAGCGACTTTACAGTCACGTTAGGCAACACATGGAGGTCGCTATGGGTGGTAAGCACGAGGGCGACAAGAAGCACGGCTACGAGGAGTTCAAGCCCGGTAAGGACCAATCGAAAGACGGGGCGGGACAGGGAGGCGGATCCCGGGAGAAGCCAGCCGACGGCGGCAAGAAGTGACCGAACTCGGCCTCCTGCTGGACGCCATGATCGCCCGCATCGAAGAGGTGCGGGCACCGGTCGACAGCCGGATCGAACGCGCGCTGCGGTCAGTGCCCCGCCACAGGTACGTCCCACCCATAGCGCTCATCGCCGACGGCGACCGGCCGCCGTTCCTGATCGACCGGGACAAGGACCCCGAGCTGTGGATGACCAGCGTCTACACCGAGACGGCGATCGTCACCCAGCTCGATGACGGCGCGACCGACCTCGCCACCTTGGACGGCAACTACAGCTCGTCGTCATCCGCGCCGGCGACGGTCGCCGACCTGCTCGAACTCCTCGATCCTCAGCCCGGCGATCGTGTCCTGGAGATCGGCACCGGCACGGGCTGGACGGCCGCGCTGCTCTGCCACCTGGCCGGAGAGCAGAACATCACCTCGTTGGAGGTCGACCCGGTTCTCGCGGAGGCAGCGGCGAAGAACCTCGCCGAGGCGGGCCTGCGACCGCACCTGGTCGTCGGTGACGGCGCGGAAGGGGCCCCCGATCGCGGGCCGTTCGACCGCGTGCACGCCACCTGTGCGGTGCGGACGGTGCCGTACGTCTGGATCGATCAGTGCCGGCCCGGGGCGGTGATCGTCACCCCCATCCACACGGGGGTCGGGGACGGGCATGTGCTGCGCCTGGTCGTGCTGGATGATGGCACCGCGCAGGGCCGCTTTCGCGAGTACGCCGACTACATGGCCATGCGGTCGCAGCGCCCCGTCTATTTGCCGGACCCGGCAGGGGTTCAGCCGCGGGAGAGCACCACACGCGTCGACCCTCGCATGGTCGTCCGGGCGCCGCCCGGCGCGAGGCTGGCCATCGCCGCGCTGACGGGGCTGCGGCTGGACACACGCACCGAACCCGGGCGCTTCCTGGTCTGGGTGTCGAGCACCACCGAGGCGCGGGAGAAGGCCTTGGTCATCTGGGAGGAAGGGAAGGCTGAGTACAAGCTGTACGAGCTGAGCGACCGGCCGGTGTGGGACGAGGTCGTGGCCGCCTACTTCCAGTGGGTGCGGTGGGGCGAGCCCCGCCGCGACCGGTTCGGCATGACGGTCGGCCCGCAGGGGCAGTGCTACTGGCTCGACATGCCGAGCCAGGTGATCAGTTGAGGTGCGCCCCCGACCGACATGCGCCGACTCATCGACTCAAGGGGCATGGTCCCACCGCGTCACCGAGGAACGCCGCCTCCTCCATGTGCCCTGTTACAACGGGCTGATCATTCTTCAGGTCCGGTAAGTCCAGTCGAACGGGCCGGAGTGGGTGGTCATGAGGCATTCGGGTCGCGGCCGAGGCAGGCGAGGAGGCGGGCTTCGGCCGGGGCGTTCGAGGGGACGCTGCGGGGTGGGGCGAAGCGGGTGGGGCGGTCGGCGGGGGTGACGAAGAGGGCGGCCAGTTCCAGCAGTTCACCGGCCAGCGTGGCCGGGATCGGCCGGGGGTGTCCGCAGGCCTGGGCGACGTCCCAGCCGTGCACGGTGATCTCGACGGCGCCGACCCCGGCGACCAGCTCCGCCGCCAGCGGGAGCCCGCCGACGGAGACCACGGCGCTTCTGACCGCCCCGGACCACGCGCCGAGCGTCGCGCAGGCCGCTCCGCGCAACTCGCCGGCCTCCGTCTGCACGTTCACGTTCTGAGGGAAGGGGCACTCCGGGGCGCTGGGGGGAGGCACCGGGGCCGGGATGCCGTACGGGACGGCTGTGGGGGCGTCACGTGCGAGGGGGACGGCGGGGCGGGGTGCGACGGTTTCCGGGGTGGGGGCGTCGCGGGCCGGGGGTGGGATGTGGCCGTGGGTGGCGGCTTCGTACAGGGTCTGGAAGGAGTCGTTCATGTGGGCGAGGAGGTCGGCCAGGGTCCAGGCGGCGCACGGGGTGGGGCGGTGGAGGGCGGCGGGGGTGACGAGGTGCAGGGAGCCGGTGGTGTAGGCGATGGCCCGGTCCAGGAGGGCCGCGGTGGACGGCGTCGGGACCGTGGGCGTCTGCGGTTGGGCCATGGTTGCGCCTCCTCCTGTACGGAACGCGTACTCGGAAGGGTTGACGCCGGGGGCGGGTGAAAGTCATCGGTCGATGAGGCGGTTGTCCGGGAACCTGCCAGGGGTTCGGGCTGTAGGGGTGGTATGCGGCTGATGGTGGTGGGTGCGGTGTTCGTCGTACTGGTGGCTGGGTGTGCGGCGGAGTCCGCGGGGGCGGGCAGGGCCGAAGAGGCGGGGGCGTCCACGCCCGTGGCCACGCCCGCGACCTCTCCTGTGGCCACGCCCGCCACCTCTCCCGTGGCGTCTCCCGGGGATGCGCGCAGGACCTGCGGGGGGACGGTCATGAGCGCGTCGGAGGCGGGGTTTCCCGAGGTGAAGGGCGCGGGGCGGGGCGCGGAGCTGTGGGGGTTGCTGTTCGCCGAGGTGCCGTTCGAGGCGGGGGCGGAGGTGAAGATCGTGTGGCGGATGACCGGGGAGGGCCCGTTGCGGGCGGCGGCGTCGCTGGATGGGCGGCGGGCCAGGCTGGTGTGGCTGGAGGAGCACGGCGGGTCGAGCTGGCGGCGGCCCGGTCATGAGTGGGGCACGGGGTGGGTGTTCCCGGAGCCCGGGTGCTGGAAGGTGGAGCTGTCCAGGACCCGGGGCTCCGGGTACGTGTGGTTAGACGTCCGGTGAGGTGAGGACGCGGTCGATGAAGGCGGTGACGTCGGCGAGCACTTCGTCGTGGTTCGTCTCGTTGAACACCTCGTGCCGGGCTTCCGGGTAGATGCGCTCGGTGAGGTCGTCGCCCCGGACGGCGTCGATGCCGGTGCGGCTGCCGGCGAGGGGGACGAGCTGGTCGTCGGCGCCGTGGATCCACAGGGTGGGGAGCGGGCCCAGGCTGCCGGTCTTGGTGATCGTCTCCAGGGTGGTCGCGAGGGCGCGGAGCGTGGGGCGTTTGAACGGGCCGTGCCAGACGAGCGGGTCGGCGGCGTAGGCGGCGCCGACGGCCGGGTCGCGGGAGAGCGTGGCCGGGTCGAGCGGCGTGTCGGGGAGTTCGTCGAGCGGGAGCAGCGTGTCGACGACCTCCCAGACGCCGATCACCGGCCCCGACAGGACGAGCGCGGCCAGGCCGGCGCCGTAGCGCTGGGCGTAGCGGGCGGCGATGAGGCCGCCCATCGAGTGGCCGATGAGCACGACGGGCACGCCGGGGTGGTCGGCGCGGGCCTGCCGCTCCACGGTGTGCACGTCGGTGACGACGTCCTCGAAGTCCTCGATGAGCACCCGTTCGCCGGCGGACCTGCCGTGGCCCATGTGGTCGGGGCCGTAGACGGCGGCGCCGTGGCGGACGAGGGTGTCGGCGACGTGCTCGTAGCGGCCGATGTGCTCGCCGTAGCCGTGGACGAGGAGCGCGACGTAGCGGGGGTCGGGGTGTGGCCACTCGCGGACGACGTTGACGCCGCGCGTGCCGTTGAACTGGTGCTCCCGGGATTCCGCCATGACTACACTCCTCGTTCGGCCGTACGCCGATCGTACGCAGGTGTTCAGAGGTCCGAAAACTGCCGACTTCCCGGGCGGCGGCGGTGTTTATCTGGTTATGAACCTGGACGAACTCGACGCCTACGGCTTCACGCTGACGGAGCCGCTGCTCACGCCCGCGCAGTGCGCGGAGATCGCCGGACTGTACGACGAGGCCGGGCGGTTCCGGTCGACGGTGGACATGGAACGTCACCGGTTCGGCCGCGGACAGTACCGATATTTCCGGCACCCGTTCCCGCCCGCGGTCGCCGAGCTGCGCGAAGCCCTCTACCCGAGGCTGCTGCCGATCGCCCGCGACTGGGCGGCGCGCCTGGGCCGCCCCGCGCCCTGGCCCGACGACCTGGGCGCCTGGCTGGAGCTGTGCCACGAGGCCGGGCAGACCCGGCCGACGCCCATCCTGCTGCGCTACCGCGAAGGCGACTGGAACGCGTTGCACCGCGACCTGTACGGGGACCTGGTGTTCCCGCTCCAGGTGGTGATCGGCCTGGACCGGCCGGGCGAGGACTACACGGGCGGCGAGTTCATGATGGTCGAGCAGCGGCCCCGGGCCCAGTCGCGCGGCACGGCGACGCTGCTGCCGCAGGGTCGCGGGCTGGTGTTCACCACCCGCGACCGGCCGGTGCGCTCCTCGCGCGGCTGGTCGGCCGCGCCGGTGCGGCACGGCGTCAGCGTCGTACGGTCCGGGCTGCGGCACACGCTGGGCCTCGTCTTCCACGACGCCGCGTGAGCACGCCGACGGCGGCGGAGCTGGACGCCGTGCTGCGGCTGCTGGCGCAGGCCCGGGCGGAGACGGTCGTCGTGGGGCACGGCCGGGGCGCCTCGGTGGACGCCTTCCTCGCGATCTGGCCGGGCACCGTGCTCGCGGTGGTCGACTGGCCGGAGGAGGCGGCGTCGTGGCTGCGTCAGGCCAGGCGGTTCGCCGCCGGGCCGCCGGACGCCTGGGTGGTGGCCGGGCCGCCCCTCGGCTGGGCGCGGATGGCCGCCCGGCTGCGGCAGAGCACCGGCTGGGACCCTGCGCGCACGTTCGGCTTCGCCTCGACGGCCGGGGCCGTGGCGCTGGCGCCGCCCGGCACGCTGGAGGGCATGCGCGGAGCCTGCCGGGGCGGCGGCACCTGGCGGCTGGGCCGCAACCTGATCATCCGCGGGCCGGAGCGGGAGTCAGAGCGCGGGTGACTTGTCGGTCACGTAGTCGAACTCGTCGTCGGACAGGGTGCGCCGCAGCACGCGGACGACCTTGCCCGGGTCGTCGACGGGACCCGGCTGGTAGAACGGCCTGCCGTCACGCCCGAACGTGATCGCCGACGGCCCCTCCCACGTGCCGAGCAGCGGCGACACGGACGCGAAGTCCTCGTGCGGCTCGAAGCCGAGCGTGCGCGCGTACTGCTCCGAGCCGAACACCAGCGTCTGCGCCAGCTCCAGCGGCACCTCCTGCCAGCTCTTGTAGTCGCTGAAGAAGTAGTCTCGGAAGCGGCGCAGGTCGCGCTCGCTGAGCACGTCGGGACCGGCCACGTACTTGATGCCCAGGCAGTAGACGTCGGCGAGGAAGCCGCCGACCGTCATCTTGTCCCAGCCGTGGCGGCGGGCGACGAGCACCGACACCATGCCGCCGCCCGTGCCGGGCTCGTCGTCGGTCCAGCCGCGCGCCGGGTCGACGCCGAGGCCGTCGCTCCAGCCGGCGTTGGTCCAGCAGCCGATGAGCTCGGCCTCGCCGCCGGAGCCGGCGCCCTCGGCCGCGATCTCGCGCACCAGCGGCGCGACGACCGACGGCGACACGCCCAGGGCGCGGGCGATCTCCTTGGGCGAGCGGCCCTCGGCTCGCAGCTCGCGTACGCGGTCCTTCAGTTCTGCGCTGTCCACTCGCGCAGCCTAGCGGCCCGGCCGTGGAGCGCGTGCGACCGCCGTGCCGCGGTTCGGGGGGCCGTAAGGGCGGCTGAAGGCGATCGTAAGCGCCGCCCGGCACCGTAGGAGCGTGGGAGCGTCAACCCCTGGGAAAGGCGGCACGTTGAGCCAGTACGAGATCATCCGCGTCTTCGACGCGCCCCGGGAGCGGGTCTTCCGGGCGTGGACCGAGGAGGGGCGGTTCGCCCGGTGGTTCGGGCCGCCGGACATGAGCACGGAGGCGGTGCTGGACGTGCGTCCCGGCGGGGCGTGGCGGGCGAGGTTCCGTGACGGCGACGGGTTCGAGGTGCTGCTGGACGGCGTCTACCGGGAGGTGGCGGCGCCGGGGCGGCTGGTGTTCACCACCGGCGATCCGGACGATCCGGGCGACGGGCCCGCGTCGGTGGTGACGGTCGAGCTGACCGAGGCGGCCGGCGGCACGCGCATGCGCTTCCGCCAGCGCGGCGTCAACACCGGCGGCGGCTCGGGCTGGGCGGGCTTCCTCGACCGCCTCGGGGAGACCCTCGCATAGCCGCCGGACGGCGCCCGGCCAGCCACCGGACGGCGCCTGGTCAGCCGCCGGACGGCGCCCGGTCAGCCGCCGGACGGCGTCGTGGCCAGGTCGGCGGCGTCCTCCAGCTTGAGGCGGGCCCCGTCCTCGTACGCCTCGGCGAACCCCGGCTCGCCGAGACCGGCGCGGGCGGCGGCGGTGACGCGGGCGATCTCCTCCTGCTCGGACGGCCCGGCCGGGGTGTTGTGGTGGTCGCGGACGGCGGCGGCCAGCCCGAGCAGGCGGGCGGCGGCGCGGTGCGAGCCCGCCGCCGCGAGCGCCGCGGCCAGGCCCTCCGCCGCTCCGGACGACGAGCGCGGGTCGCCGATCCGCTGCGCGGCCTCCAGCGCCTCCAGGTGCAGGCGCGCCGCGCCCGCCGGGTCGCCGCGCAGCTCGGTGAGGAAGCCCAGCTCCGTGAGCGTGACTGGCAGGTGCAGCGCGGGCTCGACGCCCGGCCCGCGCGGCACCCCGTCGAGCAGCCGGTGCAGGTGCCGGCCGGCCAGGTCCAGCTCACCCGTGCGGCGTGCGGCGAGCGCCAGGCCCATCTCGGCCATCAGCCCGATGTCCCGGTGGCCCTGGGAGGCGGCCTGGCGCAGCGCCTTGCCACACAGCTCCAGCGCCCTGCCGTACTCGGCGCTCTGCAGGGCGATCCAGCCGAGCCAGGCGGTGTGGCGGGCCGCCTCCGACCACAGCTCCAGCTCCTCGGCCATGCGCAGGTTCTCGGTGAACAGCTCGACGGCCCGCTCGACGTCGCCCGCCATCTCGGCGTGCCCGGCCAGCCACTCGGTGGCCTGCAACAGGCCCCACCGGTCGCCCAGCTCCCGGAACAGCCGGGCGCTCTCCTCGCCGTCACGCGCCAGCGCGTCGTGGTCGCGGCGGGTGAACGCGGACATCGCCTGCTTGCTCAGCGCCGCCGCCACGCCCCAGGTGTCGCCGTTGCGGCGGAACACGGTCAGCGCCCGGCCGATCAGCTCGTCGCACGTCGGCAGGTCGGGCGCGTTCATGCCGAGGAACAGCTCGGCCCGCGCCCGTACCCCGGGGTCGGCGATGTCGCGCAGCGGCCCCTCCCTGTCGGTCTCCTCGCCCAGCACCAGCGCGAACCCGGCCCGCCAGGCGGCGGCCCGCGCCGCCGCCTGGTCGCCCGCCGGGGCCCCGGCCAGCGCCACGTCGAACGCGCGGCGAGCCTCGGCGGGCCTGCCCCGCAGGTACCAGTACCAGCCGAGCGCGTTCACCAGGCGCAGCGCGGTCGCGGGCGTGCCCTGGTCGGCGGCGGTGGCCAGGGCGGCGCGCAGGTTGGCGGACTCGGCGTCGAGCCGTTGCAGCCAAACACGCTGCTCGCGCCCGTACAGGTGCGGCTCGGCCGCCTCAGCGAGCTCCGCGTAGTAGCCGGCGTGCGCACGGCGTACGGCGTCGAGCTCGCCCGCGTCGGCGAGCCTGGCCAGGCAGTATTCGGTCACCGACTCCAGCATGCGGTAGCGGACGCCCGACGGGCCGTCGGCCACGACGACGAGCGAGCGGTCCACCAGCCGGCCCAGCAGGTCGAGCACGTCCGAAGACGCCGCATCGGCGGAGGCGCACACGGCCTCGGCGGCCTCCAGCGTGCAGCCGTCGGCGTGCACCGCCAGGCGGCGCAGCACCGCCCGCTCCGGGTCGGACAGCAGGTCCCAGCTCCAGTCGATCACGGCCATGAGCGTCTGCTGGCGCGGCGGCGCGCCCCGCTGCCCGGAGGCCAGCAGCCGGAACCGGTCGTCCAGCCGCGCCACCACGCCGTGCACGCCGAGCAGCCGCACCCGGGTCGCGGCCAGCTCCAGCGCCAGCGGGATGCCGTCGAGGCGGCGGCAGAGCTGCGCGACCGCCTGCGCGTTGCCCGCGTCGAGCGCGAACCCGCGCGCCGACGCGGCGGCCCTGGTCACGAACAGCCGCACCGCGTCCGAGCCCGCCATGACCGTCAGGTCGGTGCTGTCGGGGACGCCGAGCGGCGGCACCGCCCACAGCACCTCGCCGTCGACGGCCAGCGGCTCCCTGCTCGTGGCCAGGATGCGCAGCTCGGGCGCGGCCCGCAGCAGCAGCTCGGCCAGCTCGGCGACCTGCTCGACGACGTGCTCGCAGTTGTCCAGCACGAGCAGCAGGTGGCGGTCGCGCAGCGCGTCCGCCAGCCGCTCGGCCGGGGTGCCCGAGCCGGCGTCCTGCCGGATGTCGAGCGCCGCCAGCACCGGCTCAGCCAGCGACGGCGTGCGCCGGTCGAGCGGCGCCAGCTCCACCAGCCACGCCCCGCCGGAGAACTCCCCCACCATCCGGGAGGCCGTCTCCAGCGCCAGCCGCGTCTTGCCGACGCCGCCGCTGCCGGTGAGCGTCACCAGCCGTTCGGTGCCGAGCAGCGAGTGCACCTCCGCCAGCGCGTCCTCGCGGCCGATCAGCTTGCTCAGCGCGGCGGGCAGGTTCGTCGCCGGGCGTTCGGCCGGCGCGTTCAGGGCGGGGTCCTGGCCGAGGATCGCCTGGTGCAGCGCCACCAGGTCGGGCCCGGGGTCGAGGCCGAGCTCGTCGGCCAGCCGCTCGCGCAGCTCGGCGTAGGCGGCCAGCGCGTCGCTCTGCCTGCCGGCCCGGTACAGCGCCCGCATCTGCGCCGCGCGCAGCCGCTCGCGCAGCGGGTGGCGGGCCACCAGGTCGCCCAGCTCGCCCACCAGCAGGCCGTGCTCGCCCAGCTCCAGGCGGGCCTCCGCGTGCAGCTCCAGCGCCGTCAGCCGCTGCTCCTCCAGCCGGGTGACCGCCGTGCGCAGGTGCTCCTCGTCGGCGAAGTCCGCGTACGCAGCCCCGCGCCACAGCGCGAGCGCGTCGCCGAGCAGCGCCGCCCTGGCTCCCGGGCTGCCCGCGGCCTCGGCCCGGGCCAGCAGCTCCGCGAACCGCACGGCGTCCACGTCGGCGGCGCGCAGCAGGTAACCGGGGGCCTTGGAGACGATCAGCTCCCGGCCGCCGGGCTCGGCGTCCTCCAGCGCCTTGCGGAGCTGGGAGACGCGGACCTGGAGGGCGGCCGACGGGTTGCCGGGCGGCTCGTCGCCCCACAGGTCGTCCACGAGCCGGTCGGCCGACACCGTACGGCCCTCGTGCGCGAGCAGGTCGGCCAGCAGGGCGCGCACCTTCAGCCCGGGAATCGTGACCGGCTCCCCCTCGTCGGTCCACACGGCCAGCGGGCCAAGCACCCCAAAACGCATGCCCGTCACCTTATGCGGTGCCGCTTCCCCCCGGGGTTGTCACGGGGAGGCGGGCGGGGCCTTGCGGGCGGAGCCCCGGTAGGCGTCGCTCGGGTAGCGGTGCTCGACCGTGTCGAGCTTGGCCGAGGCCGCGGCGACGAGGTCGACGCCGAGCACGTCGGCGAGCCGGACCAGGTAGTTGGTCACGTCGCCCAGCTCGGCGGTGACGCGGGCGAGCGTCTCCGGGTCGGGGGCGCGGGACTCGTCGGGCGTGAGCCACTGGAGCTCGGCGACCAGCTCGCCGACCTCACCGGCCAGGGCCATGGCGAGGTTCTTGGGCGTGTGGAACTGCTCCCAGTCGCGTGCCGCGGCGAACGCGCGCAATCGTGCGGCATGCCGCTCCAACTCCGTCACAGGACACGACCTTACGGCGTCAGAGGTCGGCGTCGTGGACGAGGATGGCGGCCTGGACGCGGTTGGTCAGGTCGAGCTTGGCCAGCACCCGGCTCACGTGGGCCTTGACCGTGGCCTCCGACAGGTGCAGCTCGCGGCCGATCTCGGCGTTGGACAGGCCGCGGGCCAGCGCCCTGACCACCTCCTCCTCGCGGCCGGTCAGCGAGGCGAGCTGCCTGCGGGCCGCCTCGGCGCGGGTGGGGGCCTTGTCGACGAAGGCGTGGATGATCCGCTTGGTGACCGACGGCGACAGCATGGCCTGCCCGGCGGCGACGGCGCGCACGGCGGCGATGAGGTCGCGGGGCGGGGTGTCCTTCAGCAGGAACCCGACCGCGCCGAGCCGCAGCGCCTCGTGCACGTACTCGTCGAGGTCGAACGTGGTCAGCATGATCAGCTTGGGCGGCTCGGGGGCGGCCAGGAGCCGCGCGGCGGCGGTCAGCCCGTCGGCGCCCGGCATGCGTACGTCCATGAGGACGACGTGCGGTCTGAGGCGGGTCACGGCCGTGACGGCCTCGTCCCCGTCGCGGGCCTCGCCGACGACCACGATGTCGCCGGCCGCCTCCAGGATCATCCGGAGGCCGGACCTGACCAGGGCCTCGTCGTCGGTCACGAGCACCCGGATCACGCGCTCACCCCGCCTGCCGCCTCCGCCGGGATGGCGGCGATCACGTCGAAGCCGCCGTCGTCGCGCCGGCCGGCGTGGAGCGTGCCGCCGAGCAGCTCGACCCGTTCGCGCAGGCCGACGAGCCCCCAGCCGGCGCCCGGCAGGGTCCGGCCGGGGCCGGGGGGCGGCTCGTTGCGCACCTCGACCCGGAGCTCGGCAGGCAGGTAGCGGATGTGGACGTCGGTACGGGCGTCGGCGGCGTGTTTGTGCACGTTGGTCAGGGCCTCCTGGACGACGCGGTAGGCGGTGCGCTCAACGGTGGCGGCGAGCTGCCGGGCCTCGCCGTGGGCGTGCCTGCCGATCGTGATGCCGAGGGCCCTCGACTGGTCGAGCAGGCGGTCGAGGTCGTCGAGCGTGGGCTGCGGGGCGAGGGCGGGCGGCTGGGCGGGGCCGCGCAGGACGCCGAGGATCTCGCGCAGGTTGGTCAGCGCCTCCCGCCCGATGTCGCCGATCATGGCGGCGGCGCCGGTGGTGCGCTCGTCGGCGGCGCCCACTTCGAGCGCGCCGGCGTGGAGAACCATGAGCGAGACGCGGTGCGCGACGACGTCGTGCATCTCGCGGGCGATGCGGGCGCGCTCCTGGGCGCGGGCCTGCTCGGCGCGCATGACCTGCTCGCGTTCGAGCCGGTCGGCGCGCTCGCGGGCGGCGGCGAGCACCTCGCGCTTGGCGCGCACCCACAGGCCGAGCAGCAGCGGCAGCCCGACCATGGCGGCGGCCATGAGGGCGGCGTTGGCGGGGGTGGCGGTGACCATCTCGCGGGTGCCGCCGCTCGCCCGGCCGGCCAGCACCGAGGCGGCCATCATGACGACGGCCAAACCCAGGTAGGCGCCGAGCTCGCGCCGGGTGCGCCAGGTGGTGCCCGCGTAGTAGGACGCGACGACGACGGGCGGCCACATGACCAGCCAGGGGTAGAGCACGGCGCCGATGATCGCGAGCGGCCACCAGGACCGGCGGACGGCGACCACCGCCGCGCCGCCCGCCACGAGGGCGGCGACGCCCCGCAGCGCGGGCGAGGCGGACGCGGCGCCGCCGGTGACGGCCACCGCCGAGGCGACGAGCACCAGCGCGCCGACCAGCGCCGGCACGGCGGCCTCGATCCGTTTGCTTACCTGCACGTTCGCCAGCGTACGGTGGCCGCCCGGGTGGGCGGATCCGACGTTCGTCTACATACGTGACCGACGAACGGCTGCACCGCCGGGGGCAGGCGGCCGCACTTGCGTCCCGGCGCTCAGCGGAAGCGGCCGGCGTTCCTGGTGGCCCACTCGGCGTAGGTGTGCGGCGGGCGACCGGTGGCCTGGCGCACGCCGGGGAGGATGGGGGCGGTCGTGCCGGTGGCGGCGGCCAGGACGTCGATCATGGCGTCCGCGACCGCGGGCGGGTGACCGGCGAGGAGTTCCGCGCGGAGCTCCTGCGGGGTCAGCTCCGCGAAGCGGAGGGTCCGTCCGAGCACCTCGCCGAGGATCGCGACCCGTTCGACGGTGGTCAGCGCCTGCGGCCCGGACAGCTCGTACGTGCGTCCGGCGTGGCCGTCGTCCAGCACGGCGGCGGCGACCACGGCGGCGACGTCGTGCTCGTCGACCTGGGCCAGCGAGGCGGCGGGGAAGGCGGCGGGCACGGTGTCCCCGGCCCGGATCGCGGGCGCCCACGGCAGGTCGTTGGCCATGAAGGCGGTCGGCCGGACGAACGTCCAGGGCAGGCCGGAGGCGCGTACGGCGTCCTCGTTGGCGCGGTGCTGCCGCTCGATGAGGCCGGGCCCGCCGGGCAGCGACGCCGAGGACAGCAGGACGATCCGGCGCACGCCGGACTTCCGCGCGAGCGCCAGCAGGCCGGCGAGGGCCCATCCGGGCACGGGGCACAGGTAGGCCACCTCCACGCCGTCGAACGCCGGCTCGACGGACGCCGCCTCCCGCAGGTCGCCGGGCACGGCGACGGCGCCGCCGGGCAGCCGGGCCTCGCCGGGGCGTCTGGTGAGCGCCCGCACGGGCGCGCCCGCCTCGGTGAGTTCGTGGACGACCCGGCCGCCGATGCGGCCGGTGGCTCCGGTCACGAGTATCACGTGCGTGCTCCTTGCTCAGACGCCCAGCAGGGCGATGCTGTAGACGACGATCCAGGCAGCCCAGCCGACCCAGCCGAGCAGGCCGATCACCCCGGCGCGGCCGGCGCCCTCGGCGTTGTACGGGGCGGCCGCGGAGGAGACGAAGAGCAGGGCGGCGCTGATCCAGCCCAGCCAGGCGTGCCAGGCGGGGATGAACGCGAGACCCGCCCCGGCGGCGGTGAAGCCGAGCACCGCGATGGCCAGGAAGACCTGGTTGAACCCGAACAGCACGTTGCCGAACGCCCACAGCCCGGCGACCGAGCCGCGGTGGTGCCGGGCGGCCGCGGCCGTCCCGAACCGGAGCGACTCGACCACCATGAAGGTGGCGTTCTGCATGAGGACCCCGGCGAACCCGGTCAGGGCCCAGATGTTGCTGCCGGTCTGCCCGTCGCGCCAGAGCACGGCGAGCAGCCCGGCGGCGAACAGCGTGGTGAACAGCCAGGTGGCCGGCACGACCACGGAGGGCGCGTTGATGCGCTTGCCGATCCCGGCCAGCGCGTCGGTGGTGGCGTCCAGGGACAGGCCGGAGGTGGGCAGCGGGAGCCCGGCGCGGACGTAGAGGACGTTGACGACGATGGCGAGCAGGACGAATCCCATGCCTGCCGCACCCGCCAGACTGGTGACGGTCACGGTGACCACCAATTGGTTTTACGGTACTTATATTGAATGTAAGTCACGGAAAGTCTGGACGCAATCATGGAGAACGAGACCGGGCGGCGCCGCTACACCTCGCTGCGCCGCGTGGCGCAGGCCCATCAGACGCGGGCCGAGATCGCCGAGGCCGCACGCAGGCTGTTCCTGTCCCAGGGATGGGCCGCGACCACCGTGCGCGACGTCGCCCGGGAGGCGGGGGTCTCCGTCCCGACCGTCTACGCGGCGTACCAGAACAAGGCGGGGCTGGTCCGGGCGCTGGCCGACGCCGCGGACCTGGCCGCGGACCTGCCCCAGGCGATCGAGGAGCTGGAGGCCACCGGCGACCCCCGGCGGCACCTGGCGGCGATGGCCGGCTACGACCGGCGGCTGTTCGAGCGGGCGGGCGACCTCATCACGCTGATACGTGAGGCGGGCCGCACCGAGCCCGAGATCGCGGACTTCTACCTCCAGGGCCGGCGGCAGGTCGGCGAGCTGCGCACGCAGGTGTTCGCCTCGTGGCCGGACGGCACGCTCCGGCCCGGCCTGGACGTCGCCACCGCCGTCGACATCTACGCCGCCCTGTGCAACATCGACGTCTACACGACGCTCCACGTCGAGCGCTCCTGGTCACCCGGCCGGATCGAGCAGTGGTGGGGCGAGGCGCTGGCCCGCGAACTGCTGAGCCCGGCCACCGCCCGCTGAGATCAGAGGCCCAGCAGCCCGGCGACGGGCACGGGCGGGGCCGCAGCCTGGGGGACGCCGGCCGGGTCGGGGTCACGGACGGCCAGGCGGTTCAGCAGGAAGGCGAGCGTGGTCCCGTACACGACGTGCCCGGCGGCCATCACGGCGGGACGCCCGGGGGCGTCGCGCCCGATGGGCGGGAGCTGGCTCAGGCGCGGCGCCCAGCCGGAGTAGCTGACGACCCAGATCGTCAGCGCGTAGCCGACGGCGAGCGGGGCGCGGCGGGTCCGGCCGCGGGTCAGCAGCGCGAAGGCGGCGCCCGCGCCCGCGCCGAAGCCGAGGTGGGCCAGCGCGCCGAGAACTCCCTCGCCGGGCTTGCGGCGGTGCTTGCTGCCGGGCAGCAGGCCGCGGGCGATGTGCTTGGGCGGCTGGCCGCGCATCAGCCCGGCCTTCTCGCCGGCCACCATGACACCGCTCATCGCGACGGTGGCCAGCGTGCCGCTCACGGCGCCGTTGACGAGGTCACGCATCATGCCCTGCGGCTGCCCCGCGCCCCGGCGCCGAAACGCTAGACGGCGGCGGTGCTCTCGCGGACGATCAGCTCGGTGGCGAGCTCGACGCGCCGGGCCTCGGGCGACTCGCCGCGCCGCATGGCCAGGACGGTGCGGGTGGCCAGCGCGGCCATCTCCTGCAGCGGCTGGCGCACGGTGGTCAGCGGCGGCCAGGCGGACTCCGACAGCGGGAGGTCGTCGAAGCCGACGACGCTGAGGTCCTGCGGGACGCGCAGGCCGCGCTGGCGGGCGGCCTCGAAGACGCCGAACGCCATCAGGTCGGAGCCGGCGAAGATGGCCGTGGGCGGCTCGTCGAGCGCGAGCAGCGCGTGGCCCTGGTCGTGGCCGGAGTCGACGAGGAAGGTGCCACGGCGGATGAGCTCGGGCGCGAGCGGTACCCCGGCGGTCTCCAGGGCGGCGCGGTAGCCGTCGATCCTGGCCTGGCTGCACAGCATGTCGGCGGGCCCGCTGATCATGCCGATGCGGCGGTGGCCGAGCTCCAGCAGGTGGCGGGTGGCGGCCAGGCCGCCGTTCCAGTTGGTGGCGCCGACGGACACGACGCCGGGCGCGGGCTCGCCGTCGGGGTCGACCACGACGAACGGCAGCGAGCGGGCGGCGAGCTGGTCCTGGACGCCGGCCGACAGGCGGGAGGCGACGATCACCACGCCGTCGGTGCGCCGCCCGGCGAGCCGGTCGAGCCAGTCGCGGCCGGGCCCGGCGTGGGTGTGCAGGACCGAGATGACGACGCTGGCCCCGGCCTCGTGGGCGGCGGACTCGGCGCCGCGCACGATCTCCATCGCCCAGGGCGACTCCACCTCGGCGAAGACCAGGTCGACCAGCCCGGCCGGGGTGTCGTCCTGGCTGATGCGCCGCTGGTAGCCGTGCTTGTGGAGAAGCCGTTCGACGCGGTGCCGGGTCGCCGGCGCGACCTCGGGACGACCGTTGATGACCTTGGACACCGTGGGGATCGACACCCCGGCCTCCTCGGCTATCAGGGCGATCGTCACCCGCCTCTTCGCAGACATAGATCAGAAGTTTAGCCGAAACTTTCGGAATCCGGGGTGACGAGGGTAGTGGGATCGCTCCCATGACACCTATTGACGCGTAACGCAGCGTTTACCTATGCTCCGGACATCGAAATTATCGGGGGATTCACGAAATTTTCGTTCGCAATGAAGGGCGCCCCTGAAATGAAACGAACGGTCACCTTGATCGCGGCAGCCGTGCTCGTCGCGGGTTGCGGAGGCGGCGAGGCGCCGCAGCCCGGGTCCGAATCCGGCGCGCCGCAGAAGGTCACGCTGGAATGGTGGCACCTGTCCACGTCCGACCCGCTCAAAACCGTGTACGAGAAGCGCGCCAAGGAGTTCCAGGCCGCCAATCCCCATGTCACCATCAAGATGACGGTGCTGGAGAACGAGGCGTACAAGTCCAAGGTCACCACGCTCACCCAGTCGGGCAAGGCGCCCGACCTGTTCGCCACCTGGGGCGGCGGCGTGCTCAAGCAGCAGGTCGACGCCGGCCTGGTCAAGGACATCTCCGCCGACGTGGCCCCGGTCATCGACACGTTCACCACCGCCGCCCTGGCCGCCTACCAGTTCGACGGCAAGACGTACGCGCTGCCGACCGACATCGGCATGGTCGGCTTCTGGTACAACAAGAAGCTCTTCGAGAAGGCCGGCATCGCCGAGCCGCCGACCACCTGGTCCGGCTACCTCGACGCG
Organism: Nonomuraea sp. NPDC003214; assembly: GCF_053590035.1. Taxonomy (NCBI): domain Bacteria; kingdom Bacillati; phylum Actinomycetota; class Actinomycetes; order Streptosporangiales; family Streptosporangiaceae; genus Nonomuraea; species Nonomuraea sp. NPDC003214. Next base: position 415,191 of record NZ_JBSFSX010000001.1, read on the forward strand.
GTCAGCAAGCTCAAGGCCGCCGGCATCACGCCGATCGCCCTGGCCGGCAAGGAGAAGTGGCCGGGCCACTACTACTGGGCCTACCTGGCCATGCGCATCGGCGGGCTGCCCGCGCTCCAGCAGGCGGCGGTGGACCACGACTTCACCAAGCCCGCGTTCGTCCAGGCCGGGCAGCAGCTCAAGGCGCTGGCCGACCTGCAGCCGTTCCAGAAGGGCTTCCTCGGCGCCGCCTACTCCACCCCCGACGGCCAGGCGGCCACCGTCTCCAACGGCAAGGCCGCGATGGAGCTGATGGGCCAGTGGGCCCCGAACGTGCAGATCGACGCCGGCAAGGGCCTCGGCGAGGACCTGGGCTTCTTCCCGTTCCCGGCGGTCGAGGGCGGCCAGGGCGCCATCACCGAGGCGTTCGGCGGCGGTGGCGGCATGGCCGTGGGCGCCGACGCGCCGCCGGAGGCGATCGAGCTGCTGAAGTTCCTCACCAGCGAGGAGAACCACACCAAGGCCGTCGCGGAGAACGCGGTGCTCCCCGTGCTCAAGGGCGAGGAGAGCGCGGTCAAGGACGCCAACCTCAAGATCGTGGCCGACTCCCTGGCGACCGCGACGGGCTTCCAGCTCTACCTCGACCAGGCCTACCCGCCCGCCGTCGGCGCCGAGGTCAACGACAGCGTCGCCGAGCTGCTGGCCGGCGCCAAGACCCCGGAGCAGGTGGCCCAGGACATCACCGAAGTGGCCAAGAGCGAATGACGACGATCACCCGTAGGCCGGAGGCCAGGCGGCTTCCGGCCCACGCCCGCCCGAACCGGGGAAGACGGCGGAGCTGGGTGACGATCACCCTGTTCGTCCTGCCGGCCCTCGCCCTCTTCCTGCTGCTGGTGGTGGCCCCGATCGTGGTGGCCGTCTACGCCAGCGGCTTCAAGTGGAACGGGTTCGGCGGGCTTCCCACCGACTTCATCGGCTTCGACAACTTCACCCGGCTGCTCGAGTCCGAGATCTTCTTCACCGACATGTGGCACCTGCTGGTCCTGGTGCTGCTCTGCCTGGTGGTCCAGCTCCCGATGGCGCTGGGCATCGCCATGCTGCTCAACCAGCGCATCCGCGGCCGGGCGATCTACCGGCTGGTGTTCTTCTCGCCGTACGTGCTGTCCGAGGTCATCACCGGCGTGCTGTTCTCGCTGATCCTGTCGCCCACCTCCGGGCTGGCCAACGGGATTCTCGGACTGGTCGGACTGGAGTCGGAGTTCCTGGCGGACCAGGACACCGCGCTCATGTCGCTGTTCGTCGTGATGACCTGGAAGTACTTCGGCTTCCACATGATGATCTACCTGGCGGGCCGGCAGAACATCCCGAACGAGCTGCTGGAGGCCGCCAGGATCGACGGCGCGACCGGCTGGGAGGTCTTCCGGCACGTCACGCTGCCGCTGCTCGGGCCGACGATCCGGATCAGCGTGTTCCTGTCGGTCATCTACACCATCCAGCTGTTCGACCTGGTCTGGATCCTCACCGAGGGCGGCCCGGCGCACTCGACCGAGACGCTCGCCGTCACCATGTTCGACATCGGCTTCGGCCGCTCCCAGGTGGGTTACGCCAGCGCGATCAGCGTGGTGATGTTCGTGCTCAGCCTCGTCTTCGCCCTGGGTTATCAGCGGTTCGTGATGCGCCGCGACCTGGAGGGCGCGACCACCGCCATGGGAGACACCCGTTGAAGCGACCCACCCTGCCCCTGCACGCGATCGCCTGGATCGTCGGCGCGTTCATCCTCATCCCGATCGTGTACGCGGTCCTCGGCGGCTTCAAGGACACCAGCCAGCTCTCGACCAACCCGTTCGGCCTGCCCAGCCCGTGGGAGACCGGCAACTACACCGAGGTGCTGGCCGCGGGCTCGTTCTGGCGCCAGATGTGGAACAGCACGTTCATCGCGGTGCTCACCACGATCGTCACGGTGTCGCTGTCGGCCATGGCCGCGTACGTGTTCGCCCGCTTCGCCTTCCGGGGCAGGGAGCTGCTGTTCACGGTCTTCACGGCCGGGCTGATGTTCCCGTTCGCGGTCGCCATCCTGCCGATCTTCGTCATGCTGCGCACGCTCGGCCTGGTCGACAACGCGTGGGGCGTGATCCTCGTACAGGCGGCGTTCGGGCTGCCGCTGACGATCATCATCCTGCGCGGCTTCTTCCGGAGCATCCCGGGCGAGATCGAGGAGGCGGCCACGCTCGACGGCTGCGGCCCGTTCGCCTTCTTCTGGCGCATCCTGCTGCCGATGGCCCGGCCCGCGCTCGCCACCGTGTCGGTGCTGGCCATCGTCGGGAGCTGGAACAACTTCATGCTGCCGCTGGTCGTCTTCAGCGACGAGGCGAGCTGGACGCTGCCCCTCGGCATCCAGCAGTTCCAGGGCCAGTACAGCTCCGACACCTCACGCATCCTCGCCTACCTGGTGCTCGCCATGGTGCCCGCGCTCGGCTTCTACGCCGTCGCCGAGCGCCACCTCATCGGCGGTCTCACCGCAGGAGCTACGAAAGGCTGACCATGCTGCACGTCTCCGGAACGCGGCTCCTCACGGCCGAGAACCAGCCCGTACGGCTGCGCGGCGTCGGGCTGGGCGGCTGGATGAACATGGAGAACTTCATCACCGGCTACCCGGCCGACGAGTCGTCGATGCGCGCCTCGGTCACGCAGGTGCTGGGCGAGGACCGGGCCGCGTTCTTCTTCGACCGGCTGCTCACCTCGTTCTTCACCGAACAGGACGCCGACCTGCTGGCCGGGCTCGGCATGAACTGCGTGCGCATCCCGGTCAACTACCACCACTTCGAGTCGGACGAGCGGCCGTTCGAGATCATCGAGGACGGGTTCCGCCACCTCGACCGGGTCATCGACCTGCTCGGCGAGCGCGGCGTCTACAGCGTGATCGACCTGCACGCGCTGCCGGGCTCACAGAACCAGCACTGGCACTCCGACAACGCCACCCACGTCGCCGCGTTCTGGCGGCACCGGCACTTCCAGGACCGGGCGGTCAACCTGTGGGAGGCCATCGCCGACCACTACCGCGACCATCCGTGGGTGGCCGGGTACAACCCGGTCAACGAGCCGGGCGACCCGACCGGCAAGGTCGTCGGCCCGTTCTACGACCGGCTGGTCAAGGCCGTGCGCGCGGCCGACCCCGGGCACGTGCTCTTCCTGGACGGCAACACGTACTCGACGGACTTCTCGATCTTCCGGGAGGTGTACGAGAACACGGTGTTCGTCTGCCACGACTACGCGCTGGCCGGGTTCGCGCACGGCGGCGGCTACCCGGGCTACACGCGAGGGGAGTGGTGTGACCGGCGCGAGCTGGAGCGGACGTTCGAGCGGCGCTCGCGCTTCCAGCGGGAGACGGGGACGCCGCTGTGGGTGGGCGAGTTCGGGCCCGTCTACACGGGCGATCCGGAGCGTGACCACGAGCGCTACCAGATCCTGCGCGACCAGCTGGAGATCTACGACCGGCACGAGGCCGGCTGGGCGCTGTGGACGTACAAGGACGTGGGGTTGCAGGGGCTGGTCAGCGCGTCCGGTCCGTACCTGGAGAGGTTCGGGCCGTTCATCGCCAAGAAGGCGCGGCTGGGCGCGGACCGGTGGGGCTCGACCATGGAGGAGTCGGCGGACGCCGTCGGGCCGCTGCACGCCCTGGTGGACGCCGAGTTCCCCGGCTGGGCGCCCTACCCGTGGGGCGCCCGCTACCAGACCGACGACCTCGTCAGGCACATCCTCATCGCCCAGGCGATGCTGCCCGAGTACGCCGAGTTGTTCAGGGGCCTCGGCGACGACGAGCTGGCGGCGCTGGCCGACTCGTTCGCGCTGGAGCGCTGCGTGCGCCGGCAGCCGCTGCTCGACCTGCTGGCCCAGAGCCTGTCAGGGAGTCCAGGTCGCTGAGACCAGGGTCGGCAGCGCGCACTCGCCCGGGTCGACGAAGACGAGCACGGGCGAGGTGGCCGGGGCCGGCAGGTCGAGCTCCAGCGTGTTGCCGGTCGTGGTCCTGGTCGGCATCGGCAGGGCGCCGTCCTGGACGCTCATGACGCCGGTCACGGAAGGCGCCGCCGAGCACAGCACCTCGCGGGCGGCGTGACGCAGCCGCCTGGCCTCGCCGCCCGCCCGCCGCACCGCCCGGCGCATCAAAGCGCGGTCGCGGGCGGTGGCGGGGCGCAGGGTGGTGTCGGCCCGGCTGCCGAGCCGGATCGTCAGCCGCCCGCCCGAGCCGAACATGCCGGGCGGGACCGGGTTCACGACGAACATCCCGGTACGCACCGTACGGGGGCCGCGCCGGTTCGGGTTGGCCAGCCCGCCCGAGCTGATCAGCGACAGGATCTCGCAGCGGGCGCCGTCGAGCGTCTCGCCGCCGCCGGGCTCGCCGTCGTCGCGGCCCTCCTCGAACGCGACGCCGTCGATGCGCAGCCCGGCGGTGCCGCACTCCATGATCGCGTCCGCCACGGCCGCGCGCACCCCGGCGTCCACGCCGCCGCCCTCGGCGATGTCGAGCGCCTCCACGCACACCAGCCCGTCGTCGGGCACCTCCTCGGGCAGCAGGTCGAAGGCCGCCTGCGCGCTGCGGATGCCGTTGCCGCCCTTGAGCAGCACGCACTGGCGCAGCCGCCCCTGCGAGCGCACCTGGATGAGCCGGGGCCGCGTCGCCGCCCTGCCCTGCGCGTCCGGCAGATGCCAGCCCGGCATCGACGTGGCGTCCACCGCCAGCGACACCTTGACCCGCAGCCGCCTGCCCCGCGCCGCCACCTTGAACCCGGCCAGCCCGGACCGCTCGAACCGGCCCACGATCTGCTCGCCGCGATGCAGCTGGTCGGTCACCTGCAACGCCGCCGCCCGCCCGCTGAACACCTCGACCGGCGGCGACAGCGGGACGATCTCCTCGTCGAGCGTCGTGGCGGCCCCGGCCAGCGTTGTCGTGCTCATCATGCGCTCCTCGATGCGGTCAGGGCCGCGGCCAGCCCCGCTTGGTCCCGGAAGTCGAACCGGCTCAGCAGCGGCTCGCGCCGCTCCCACATGCGGCGCACCGCGCAGTGCAGCGGATCGCCGTCGCGCTCCACGTGCCGCATGCTGACGGACAGCGCCCGCAGATACTCCTCGCCGTCGCCCAGCTCCCAGTGCGGCAGCAGCGGCGAGGACACGTCGGCGCCGCACCGGTAGAGCCACAGCCACAGCCGGGCCCGCTCGCGCTGCTCCGGGCCGAGCGTCGACTCGCCCTTGGCGTGCCGGGCGACGGCGTCGGCCAGCAGCCGCCAGTAGTCGGCCCGCGTCTCGGCCACGTTCGACAGGCCGCAGCCGCTCCACTCCGACCAGCCGGCCTGGATGACGGGGATGCCGAACGCGGGCAACTCGCTGGAGACGCTGCCGCGCACGGTGACCCCGGCGTCCGTCAGGCTCCACAGCATGTTCTTCGACAGGTCGAGGCTGGGCGCGAACGCCAGGTGCGACCGCCCCGCGTAACGGGCCGCGACGGACCCGAAGTGCCCCGTGACGTCGTAACGCTCCTGGCTCGGATGGTCCAGGAACAGCCAGCTCACCGACTCCTCCGCCGCCGCGAACTCGGCGGTCTCCTCGAACCACTCGGCCAGGTCGCCGAACACCTCCCGGTTCGCCCCCACCGCGTCGGACACGGCGTGATTGAACACGGTGAAGATCGGCCGGTCCGGCTCGATGCCGAGCCGGTCGCAGGCGTGCCGCCGGAGCTGGCGGCGCTCGGTCTCCGTACGGACCTCGAACGAGCTCACGTTGCCCGCCCGCCACCAGCTCGGCCTGCCCAGGTTGCCCTTCGCCCGCCAGGCCACCAGCTCCGCGCCCGGCCTGATCAGCTCCCGGTTGGCCCACACGTGCTCGTCGAAGTAGGCGGCGATCCTGCGGGTCAGCTCCTCGCGGAAGCCGCCCGGGCCGCGCGCCTCACCCGGGAAGAGCGCGTACGCCTTCAGCGACCCGGTGCTCTGGGCGTGCACCACCGGGACGTCGCGGCGCATCGCGGTCTCGACCGCGAGCCCCCACTGGTCGTAGTCCACGTGGCTGGTGACCAGCGCGGCGGGCGCGAGCTCGGCGAACAGCCGGTCGTACACGGCGGAGAAGGCCCGGGCGCGGGCCCGGCGGGCGCGGTGCTGCTCGTCCTCCGCGTGCGGCAGCCGGGGCACCAGGTTCAGCCGGATCAGCGTCGCCTTCTCCACGACGTCCAGCGCCGCCGCGTCGACGCCCTCGGCGGGCGCGTCCCCCTCGTCGGCGAGCCGCCGGTCGGCCAGCTCGTGCACGTCGACGACCTCGGCCGCGCCGAACGCCTCGGCCAGCCGCCGCACCCACTCGACGTCGTAGTCGTCCCACAGCGCCCGGCTCCAGTCACGGTCGGTGCCCACCAGCACGACCAGCCGGGCGGCGGTCAGATCGCACAGCGCGTTCGCCAGCAGCAGGTTGCGGACGATCACGCGGATGTCCTGGTGCATGGCCTCCGCGACCACGCACGTTCCCGGCCCGGCGGGGCGCCTGCCCCAGTAGGCCCTCGCAGCGGAGAGCAGCCGGTCGAACTGCTCCCCATCCCCGGCACGTCGCATCTGGCCCTCCCAGCTCGTCGCGGCGCCGTCGACCCTGCCAGCACGGGCGGAGCGCCCGCCCGGCCGACACGCCATCCTTTGCCATCGCCGCCGTGCGCCTTTACCTGCGCGCGCTCGGCCCGAACACGTGCGTGTTGTCGCCCCGCTCCGGGTCCAGGTGGGAGATCGGCACCCGCACCCGGTACGAGGCCCGCGCCCCGGCGACGCCGCGGACCGGGAACGACACCGTGACCGGATCGCCGGGCCGCACCACGCCCGCCGGGCACGTCACCTGCCGCCCGCTCGCCCGGCAGCGCGACCCCGGCGCCAGGCTCACGCCGTGCGGCAGCTCGAAGGTCACCGGCACGCTCGCCGCCACCAGCCCGCGCATCGTCACGACCGCGCTCACCCGGGCGCCCGAGACCGACCCCTTGACCGACAGCGCGTCGTAGACGCCGTGCGGGTCCGCGTCACGCACCAGCGCGCCGTAGCTGGCCCGGCCGAACGGGTTGGCGACCGCGTAACCGGCCGTGGACTCGTCCGCCGCGCCCGACGACAGCACGCCCAGCAGCAGGCCGGTGTCCCGGTCGAGCCACGGGCCGCCGCTGTTGCCGCCGAACAGGTGACAGTTGTCCGTGTAGAGGCGGCCCGTCACCCTCCGGTCCGGACGCGCGTAACCGGACCAGGGCTGCGTCCGGCCCAGGCACCACAGCTGCCGGGTGCCGTCGTACGGCTCGTCGCTCGGGTAGCCGAGCGTGGTGACGGTGAACCGGCCGCCCTCGTTGCGCAGCGGCGTGTACGCGCCGACCGTGCCCTGCAGCGTCCGGTCACCCCGCCGCCCGACCTCGACCAGCGCCAGGTCGTAGATCGAGTCCCAGTCCCAGTGGCCCTCGCCGGTGAAGGCGCGCGGCTTCCACACCCGCCGCGCGCCCCACACCCCGTAGGGCGCGCGATCGGCCGACGCCTTGGCATGGCCGTCGTACGCGGGCACGAACGCCAGGTTCGACGACCACCGGCCGCGGTTGTCGCGCTTGGACACCCCGTACACGCAGTGCGCGGCGGTGGCCAGCAGGAGCCTGCTCCCCGAGTTGACCACGGCGCCGCTGCACGAGCGGCGGGTGCCGTCGGCGTCCAGGAAGAACAGGCGGCCGGTGGCGCGGCTGTTGGCGGCCCTGGTGTAGGGCCTGCGCATGCGGCCGTAGCCGTTGGCGTCGGCGCCCGGGGTGAGCCGCTCGGCCACCGGCACGCTCACCGGCCGGCCCTCGCTCCCCAGCACGGCCGGCCTCGGCCCCGGCTGCTCCCCGGGCCCTTCCACCGGCCGCTCCCCCGGTCGCCCTCCTGGCCGCTCCCCTCGCTCTGCCGAGCGCTCCCCCGAGCGTTCGCCCGGTCGTTCGCCTGGTCGTTCACCGGGCCGTGCCGCCGGGCGTTCGCCGGTGCGCCCGCGTCGTTTGCCGGCCGGCAGCACCATGGCCTCCGGCAGCTCGGCGGCGTCGGCCTTGGACTGCTTCCTGGCCGTCCAGTAGTCCACCGCGCGTGCCGGGTCCATCACCGGCGACGCGTCGGCCGGCGGCACGGGCTCCGGCGCCGCGTGCGCGGGCGGCGCGGCCGGCCCCAGCGGCACTGTCCAGGCCGTGCCGGCGACGGCGAGCGCGAGCAGGGTCCTTCGGCGTGACATCGGTCCCCCTGAGCATCGAGATCAAATCCCCCCAGCACATTAAGTCACCGTTGCCGCACAATCAGTGAGCCGCGCGCTGCCACCCCCGTACCGGCAAAATGGCTGGATATGACGGAAATTACGGGCCGAGTCACGCTCGTCCCCCTGACGGTCGCCGACGCCGACGAGATGGTCGGCGTGCTCGCCGGCGACCTCTACGCCTTCACCGGCGGCGCCGCCCCCACCCTGGACGAGCTGCGCACCCGCTACGCCCGCCAGGTCGCCGGCGGCCCGCCCGGCCAGCAGTGGCACAACTGGATCATCAGGGTCGCCGGCGAGGCCGTCGGCTACGTCCAGGCGACGATCACCCACGAGGGACGGCGGGCCGAGATCGCCTGGGTCGTCGGCGAACGACAGCAGGGCCACGGCTACGCCACCGAGGCCGCCCGCGCCCTGGTCGCCTGGCTCGACGAGCACGGCGTCACCACCGTCGAGGCGCACATCCACCCCGACCACGCCGCCTCCGCCGCCGTGGCCCGCCGCGCCGGCCTGACCCCCACCGGCCGCTTCGACGACGGCGAACGCCTCTGGCGGCGCGGCCCCGCCTGACCGGCAACCGCCCGCCCGTCACCGACAATGGCAGGGCAACGCGATCAGGGGGAACACATGCGCATCGACCTCACCGGCAAGACCGCGCTGGTCACCGGCTCCACCCAGGGCATCGGCGCCGCCATCGCCACCGGCCTGGCCGCCGCCGGGGCCACGGTCGCGGTCAACGGCCGCGGCGAGGCGTCCGTCGCGTCCGCGCTCGACCGCATCCGCGCCGCGCACGCCGGCGCCGTCCTGCTGGCCGCCCCCGGCGACCTGGCCACCGACGAGGGCGCGGCCCGGGTGCTGGAGGACCTGCCCGCCGTGGACATCCTGGTCAACAACCTGGGCATCTTCGGCGCCCAGCCGGCACTCGACATCACCGACGCCGAATGGCGCCGCTACTTCGAGGTGAACGTGCTCGCCGCGGTCCGCCTGACGCGCGCGTACCTGCCCGGCATGCGGGAACGGTCCTGGGGCCGCATCCAGTACATCGCCAGCGACTCCGCCGTCGTCATCCCCGCCGAGATGATCCACTACGGCATGACCAAGACCGCGCTGCTCGCGGTGTCGCGCGGCTTCGCCAAGGAGGCGGCGGGCAGCGGCGTCACCGTCAACTCGGTGATCGCCGGGCCCACCCACACGGGCGGCGTCGAGGACTTCGTCTACCAGCTCGTCGACCGCGACCTGCCGTGGGAGGAGGCGCAGCGGGCGTTCATGCGCGAACACCGGCCCCAGTCGCTGCTGCAACGCCTCATCGAGCCCGAGGAGATCGCCAACCTGGTCGTCTACCTCAGCTCCCCGTACGCCTCCGCCACCACGGGCGCGGCCGTCCGCGTGGACGGCGGGTACGTGGACTCGATCCTGCCGTAGGAATGTCGGTGCGCTCTGCCAGGCTCCGGCGTCATGACACGCCAGGAATCCCCCTGGGACGGGCTGCGCCGCCTCATCGACGCCGGTGACGTCCCCGGCACCGTCGCCGCGGTGACCGCCCTCGACTCCGCCGGCCGCCGCCTCGTCGCCCGCGAGCTGCCCGGCCACGTCCAGGTCGCCCGCGCCCACGCGGCCGAGGTCGCCGCCGCCCGCCGCGCCCACCGCGAGCAGGAACGCCGCCTCGCCTCCCCCTTCCCGCGCCCCTGGGACCATGAACACGAGATCGACGACCATCCGGAGTGGGCCGAGCCGATGCGGATCGCGGGGGCCGGCGTGCTCGGCCCCGCCGCCGCGGCCGCCTGGATCACCCGGCGCGACTTCGACCTGTGGGACCCCGACGGCTTCCCCCTGATCGCCGACCACGGCCCCCTCCTGGACGTGATCGCCGCCCGCCCGCCCGAGTGGCAGGCCGACGTGGCCGTGCGGCTCGCCCTCCGCATCCGGCCGCCCCGCCCGCGCGGGCGCGGCTCCGACCGCACCCTCCCCCTCGTCCTGGCGCTGCTGCGCGCCACCGGCGCTCCCCCGCCCGACCACGACCCGCTGGTGGTGGCGTACGTGTCACGCGACGCCCCGCTGAGCAGCCTGCGCGGCGACCCGCTGCTGCCCGGCCTGCTGCCGCGCCTGTTCACCGCCCAGGGTGTCGGCCTGGCACTGCGCCACCAGCAGCACGGGCCGCTGTCCTGGCTCACCGCCCTGCACACCCTCGCCCGGGAGGGCGTGATCAGCCGCGACCTGCTGCTCGACGGCTGCCGCCGCCGCTTCCTGCTCGGCGGCGACGCGATCGAGCTGCGCTTCTTCACCCGGCTCCACGAATCCCTGGCGCCCACCGAGGCCGAGATCGCCGCCCACGCGACCACCTACCTGCGCCTCCTCCCGACCGCGCCGGCCCCCGTCGCCGAGCTGGCGCTGACCCACCTGCGGCGGCTGCCCGCCCTCGACCCGGCCGACCTGGCGGAAGCCCTGGAGGCGCTGCTGTTCCGCCGGGAGACCGGCCTCGTCCGCGCCGGGCTCTCCTGGCTCGCCGCCGTCCTGCGCGCCACCCCCGCCCTGGCCGACGCCCTCACCCCGGCCCTGACGCCCACCTTCGGCCACCCCACGCGCTCCGTCCAGGTACGAGCCGTCCGCCTGCTGCTCCGCCACGCCACCCACCTCACCCCGGCCACCGCCACCACCCTGCGCCAAGCCGCCACCCCCCTGGACGACGACCTCCACACCCACCTCACCACCACCCTCACCCGAGCCTGACCTCCCCGCGCCCCGGCAAGCCACTTCGACGGGCGTCACCCCCTGGCCACCCGCCGTGCCAGCAGGCTCATTGAGGACCGCCCGCCCCTAGCCCCACCGTTTGCCGTAGCGAGCCGTCCCACGGCGGGCCATCTCAACGGCGGGCCATCTCAACGGCGGGCCATCTCAAGAGCGGGCCGCCCCACAAGCGGGCCGCCCCACAAGCGGGCCATCTCACAGGCGGACCGTCCCACAGGCGGACCGTCCCACAGGCGGACCGTCTCACAGGCGGACCGTCTCACAGGCGGACCGTCCGTTCCTCTGGGGGGTTGCTCTGTGGGGGTTCTCCGGGAGCCAGCGGAAGTCACGGATGCCAGGCGTACGGGGTGGTGGTGGGGCCGGTGGGGGTGGTGGCGGTGATGGTGATCCAGGGGTGGGCGGGGTCGGGGCGGTGGGGGGTGAAGGGGGCCCAGCCGGACTGGAGGCCGTCCGGGAGGCGGGGGTCGGCGCCGGTGCGCGGGTCGTGCCAGGTCTGGGGGACGGTGACCCGGGCGGTGGCGCCGCCGGACTGGCGGTAGGTGAAGGTGAGGGTGCCGCCCGCCAGGTGGTAGCCCTCGACGAGGACGCCGGTGCGGCCGCCGTACGCGGCGGGGCGGGCGTGGGCGATGATGGGCCGCTGCCCGTGGGCGGTGAGGTCGTCGGCCAGCGACGGCGTGGCGTGGGAGTGGCGGCAGGTCAGGAACGGGTCCCACCCGTACGAGATGATCTTGCTGGCGTGCCGGCCGACGGCGGCGACCTGGGCGTCGACGCGGCTCTTGGTGGCGCGGCCGCGCAGCGGGAACGGGTTGGCCCGGCCGCACTCGCCGGCGACCTGGGTGGGTTCGAAGACCTCGACGTTCACCCAGAGCTCCACGCCGGAGGTCAGGTGGCGGGCGGCGGCGGCCACGTAGTCGCGGGTGGAGCCGTAGTAGGCGGCCTGGTTGGCGACGCGGCCGACGACGGGTTCGAGGCGCGCGTCGACGGGGGCGGCGGCCTGGTCGGGGCCGTGGACGGGGACCTTGCCGACGCCACGCCCGTCCTGGACGGCGATGGCCATGGGCGCGCCGGCGCGGGTGGCGGCGATGTCGGCCAGGCCCTTGCCGACCTGGGCGGGCGGGAAGCCGCGGCCGCGCCGGGCGTCCCAGAACGGGCTGACCATGATCGTCTCGCCGGGCAGTCCGGCGGCGACGACGGCGTGCTGGGCGGCGTACAGGGCGATGATGGGGTCGTCGTCGGCGCGGTCGCGCATGGCGAGTTCGAACGACTGGTAGACGCCGCCGAGCGCGGGTGAGGCGGCGTGGCGGCGCCGGTAGTCGGCCATGACGCGCGCGGTGAGCTCGTTGAGCGCCGGCAGGTGGGTGAGGTCGGGCAGCCAGGGTTTGGCGGGGTCCTTGGGCGGCACGGGCAGGCCGGGGATGACGGCCATGCCGTAGGCGGCGGCCTCGGTGAGCAGGTCGCCGACGCCGTCTCCGTCGGTGGCGATCAGGAGCAGGTCGAAGGCGGCGGCGTCGCAGGCGGGGGCGAGCAGGAGCCGGTAATAGGTGCGTCCGTCGTGCTCGACGCGCCGGTCGAGGCCGGGGCAGCGCAGCACGGCGTCGCCGAACCGTTCGCTCGTCACGTACGTGTAGACGCGGCGGATGGGCCTGCCGGTCGCCCGCGCGGCCTCGTAGCAGGTGCGGCCGTCCTCGACGCAGCCGGCGACGGCGGGGATGCGGCCTCGGGCGTCGGGCCGGGCGGGCAGGATGCGCGCGCCGAACGTGATGAGCGTGTCGCCGCCGACGGCGTGCACGGCCTCGACCGTACGCCGGGTGGCGCAGCGGTCGGCGCGCGGGATCACCCAGTAGCCGGTGATCGGGTAGGCGACGGCGACGCGGGTGTCGCGGGGCGCGCAGGGGTCATGGCCGGGACCGGCTCCGCCGTCGGGGAGGACGGCCAGAACCACGACGGTGAGCGCGACCGCAATCCGCAGGACCCGCTGGAGCACCCGTCCAGGCTACGCGATCATTTGGGCCTGTCTCCGGGACACAAGATCCGTTTAGTGTGTGGAAATCTCTTGTTCACAAGGAGTTCATGCATGAGGCGTAGGTCCTTCCTGGCCACCACCGGAGGCGTGCTCGCGAGCGGCATCGCCATCAACACCCTGGGCGCGCACGCCGCCTGGGCAGACGCGGGACGGCGATCACCCCGTTCCGGCTACGCGGGATACGGCGAGTTGCAGCGCACCCCCACCACCAACACCGGGGAGGAACTGCTCGCCCTGCCCGCCGGATTCTCCTACGTCGTCTTCGGCAAGACGGGCACGCCGATGTCCGACGGCGTGCCGACGCCGATGGCGCACGACGGCATGGCCGCCTTCCCCGGCACCCGCTCCCACACGGTCCGGCTGATCCGCAACCACGAGGTGCGCACGCCGCCCGGCTACCCGGACGGCCGCGTGCACGTACCGGGCTCGCAGCGCTACGACGAGCTGGGCGTCGCCGGCACCACCACGCTGGAGGTGGACCTGCGCACCGGCGAGCTGTTACGCCACTTCGTCAGCCTCAACGGCACGATCGCCAACTGCGCGGGCGGCCGCATGCTGCACAACCGGGGCTGGCTGTCGTGCGAGGAGACGTGGGCCGGTCCGCAGCAGGGCTGGCAGCGCAAGCACGGCTACGTCTTCGAGGTGCCGCTGCACGGCCCGGAGCCGGGCAGCCCGGCCGCGTCCATGCCGCTCACCGCGATGGGCCGCTTCTCGCACGAGGCCGTCGCCGTCGACCCGTACACCGGGTACGTGTACGAGACCGAGGACGATCCGGGCAAGCCCGACGGGTTCTACCGGTTCCGCCCCCGCAACCCGCGCGACCTGTCGGCCGGCGGCGTGCTGGAAATGCTCAAGATCGTCGGCGTGGACGGCTACGACTGCCGCGAGGGCCAGCGGATGGGCGCCCGGCTGCCGGTCGAGTGGGTGCGGATCGACGACCCGGACCCCGACCTGGAGAACGGCGCGGCGACCTGCGCGCAGCAGGGGCTGGCCAAGGGCGCGGCCAAGTTCAACCGGCTGGAGGGCTGCTGGTGGGGTGACGGGGCGGTGTTCTTCAACTCCACCAGCGGCGGCGACGCCAAGACCGGCGACGGCCCCGACGAGGAGGGCTACCTGAAGGGCTACGGCCAGGTCTGGCAGTACGTGCCCGGCCGCACCGGCGGCACGCTGGTGCTGGTGTACGAGTCGCGCGGGCGCAAGGAGCTGGACTCGCCGGACAACCTGACGTTCACCCCGCGCGGCGGCATCGTGCTGTGCGAGGACGACGCGTCGGAGGACGACGACCCGCACCCGCTGGCTCCCGGCCTGACCAACGTCAACCGGCTGATCGGGCTGGACCCGCGCGGGGGTGAGCCGTTCGAGTTCGCGGTGAACATCGCCGACGACAGCGAGTTCGCGGGGGCGTGCTTCAGCCCGGACGGCTCGGTGCTGTTCGTCAACCAGCTCGGCGGCACCCGGTCGCTGGACCCGCCGGGCCGGACGTACGCGATCCGCGGCCCCTGGTGGAGAGGGCCCTTATAGACAGCGGCGGCCACGCCGTCAACCGCAGGATTGTCCGGAATCTCGCACATTCCCTGGGCCGGCCGGGGCTTCTCAGCAGGGAACCGCGGTAATACGTTCCCTTCAGCACGCCTCGGGGGAAACGGGTGCTTCAGGCTGTCCCATGGGAAGTGCGAAATGATCATGCGTCTTCGTCAAGGCGTCATCCGTGCCCTGGCCGTGGCCACGGCCATCGCCGTGCCCCTCGCCCTCGCGCCACCGGCCCACGCCGGGGGGCACGTGGACGACGCCTTCGCCAGGCTGCTGGTGAAGAAGGTCAAGGGCGTCAACGTCAACAAACATCTGAAAACCTTCCAGGCGCTGGCCACGGCCAACGGCGGCAACCGGGCGGCCGGCACGCCCGGTTACGACGCCTCCCGCGACTACGTGGCCGGCAAGCTGCGCCAGGCCGGCTACAAGGTCTCGCTCCAGCCGGTCAACTTCGTCGAGGGCTGGACGGAGAACTCCCCGCCGCTGCTCGGCTCGTACACGCCGAACGAGGACTTCTACACCTTCCAGCCGTCGCCCGCCGGGGACGTGACGGCGGTCGTGCAGGGCGTGGACCTGACGCTGCCGCCGTCGCCGGCGCCGTCGTCGACCAGCGGCTGCGAGGCGTCGGACTTCGCCGGCTTCCAGGCGGGCAACATCGCGCTCATCCAGCGCGGCACCTGCCCGTTCGCGACGAAGATCCGGCTCGCCGGGTTCGCCGGGGCGTCCGGGATCATCGTGTTCAACGAGGGCCAGCCGGGCCGCACCGAGGCGAACCCGCTGGACATCGGCGAGTGGCGGGCCGGGGTGCCGATGGTCTACGCCGACTTCGCCGTCGGCCAGGCGCTGGCCGCGACGCCGGGCACGCAGGTCAGGCTCAAGGTGGACGCGACGCTGACGCTCGGCACCGACGAGAACGTGATCGCCGAGACGCGGGGCGGCGACCCGCGCAACGTCGTCATGGTCGGCGGCCACCTCGACAGCGTCCACGAGGGGCCGGGCATCAACGACAACGCCTCCGGCAGCGCCGCCATCCTGGAGACCGCGCTGCAGATGCGGCACTTCCCGGTCAGGAACAAGGTGCGCTTCGCGTTCTGGGCCGCCGAGGAGATCGGCCTGCTGGGCTCGGACCAGTACGTCGAGAGCCTGAGCCAGGCCGAGCGGGACCGGATCAGGCTCTACCTGAACTTCGACATGATCGCCTCGCCCAACCACGCGACGTTCCTCTATGACGGCGACGACTCCGACGCCACCGGCGCGCCCGCGGGGCCTGCCGGGTCCGCCGAGATCGAGGCCGGGTTCGAGGACTTCTACGAGGCCCGCCGCCTGCCCACGATCGGCACCGACTTCGACGGCCGCTCCGACTACGGGCCGTTCATCGCGGTCGGCATCCCGTCGGGCGGCATCTTCACCGGCGCCGAGCAGATCAAGACGCCCGAGCAGGCCGCGCTGTTCGGCGGCACGGCGGGCGTCGCGTTCGACCCCTGCTACCACCAGGCGTGCGACACGCTGTCGAACGTCAACGCGACGGCCCTGGACGTGAACTCCGACGCGATCGCGGACTCCACGGCCAGGTACGCCTTCAGCCTGCGGGACATCCCGCGCCGCCCGGCCGCCACCACGGCGGTGCTGTCGGCGCCGGACGCCCGCGAGTGATCTCCCGCCCCCGCCGGTCCCGGGACCGGCGGGGGCACGGTCAGCCCGGGAGCACGCCGAGCTGCCGCAGCTGCCCGGCCACGTCGACGACCGCCCAGGTCTCGGCGAGCCGCCCACCGGCGAACCGGGCGATGAGGATCTCCTTGTACGTGACGGACCGGCCGGTGGGCGCCAGGCCCATGTACTCGCCCAGGTGCGTGCCGGTGCAGGTGTTCCTGGTGACGACCTTGTCCCCTTCGGCGATCACGTCCTCGACCTCGACGCGCAGGTCGGGGAAGGCGCTGTGCAGGGTCAGCAGCACCTCCTTCAGCGCTTCGACGCCCTCCGTCCGGATCGGCAGCGGCGTGCGGATCAGCACGCCCGGGTCGACGATCTCGTCGATCGTCCTGGCGATGAACTCGGCGTCCCCGGAGCTGACGGCGTCGTGGAAGCGCCGGAGGGTGGCCTTGTTGGCCTCGGCGATGGCGGACATGTGGTTCTCCTTGTCGGTAGGGCCGAACCGCCCCCGGACGACGAGCGCGGCAAGCACGGTCCGCGGGAGCGCGTTCCTACCCAGGGGACGAACGGGCGGCGGCCGCCGGGACAGGGTCAGAGCTGTTCGAGCCGCCGGGTGAGGAACCGCCGCTCGGGGGCCGACACGGCCAGGTCGAGCGCCCGACGGTAGGCGGCCCTGGCCTCGCCGTCGCGGCCGAGCCGCCGCAGCAGCTCGCCGCGCGTGGAGTGGAAGTAGAGGTAGCCGTCCAGGTCGAGCCGGTCGACGGCACGCAGCGCCCCGGCCGGGTCGCCGGCCTGGGCGAGCGCCACGGCCCGGTTGAGCTCGACCACCGCCGAGCCGGTCAGCGCCGCCAGCCGCCGGTACAGCCGGGCGACCTGCGGCCAGTCGACCCGCTCGTGCGCCTGGAGCGAGGCGATGGCGGCCTGGACGACGTACGCGCCGCGCCCGCCCAGCGCGATCGCCCGGTCGAGCACCGCCCGGCCCTCGGTGATCCGGTCCAGGTCCCACAGTGACCGGTCCTGGTCGTCGAGCAGCACCAGGTCCTCGCCCCGCTCGCCGGCGAACCTGGCCCGCCGCCGGGCGTGGTGGATGAGCATCAGCGCCAGCAGCCCGTACGTCTCCGGCTCGTCCGGCAGGAGCGCGGCCAGCACCCGTCCCAGGCGGATGGCTTCGGCGCCGAGGTCGACGCGGCCGCTGTAGCCCTCGTTGTAGATCAGGTAGAGGACGGCCAGCACGGCGTCGAGCCGTTCGGGCAGCAGGTGCGCGCCCGGCACCGTGAACGGGATGCCGGCCGCCTTGATCTTGGTCTTGGCGCGGGTCAGGCGCCGTTTCATGGTCTCCTCGGACACCAGGAACGCGCGGGCGATCTCGGCGGTGTTCAGGCCGCCGAGCGCGCGCAGCGTGAGCGCCACCTGGCCCTCCAGGGGCAGCGCCGGATGGCAGCAGGTGAAGATCAGCTCAAGTCGCTCGTCCTTGATCAACGTGTCGTCGACCTCGTCCACGGTGGCCTCCGGCTCCGCCAGCAGGTGCATCTTCCCGGCCAGGGCGCGCTCCCTGCGGAGCCGGTCGATCGCCCGGTTGCGGGCCGTCGTCACCAGCCACGCGCCCGGCCTGTCGGGGGGCCCGGTCCTCGGCCAGGTCCGCGCCGCCACGGCGAACGCCTCCTGGGCGGCGTCCTCGGCCCGGTCGAAGTCGCCGAGGAACCCGACCAGCGAGGCCACGACCCGGCCCCACTCGTCGCGGAACGCCTCCTCCAGCACCGCTTCCTCCGATCCGATCCGGTCAGGGCCGGGCCAGCGGCCTGATCTCCACGGTGCCGCCGAGCCGCACCGCCGGGATGCGCGCCGCCAGCTCCGCCGCCTCGTCCAGGTCGGCCGCCTCGATCAGGCAGAACCCGCCGAGCACCTCCTTGGTGTCGGCGAACGGCCCGTCGGTCATCAGCGTCCGGCCGCCCGCCAGGCGCACGCAGGTCGCCGTCTCCGCAGGCTGCAACTGCGCCGCCGAGACGAACCGGTCGTCCTCGGCCAGCGCGCGGTAGTCGGCGTGGGCGGCCTCGCGCTCGTCGTCCGGCAGCCCCTCCAGGTAGCTGGGCTCGCTGTAGATCATCAAGGCGTACTGCATCGCATCCTCCGCGGCATGGGTTCCCCATCTTCACGACGAACGGGCGGCGCCGGAAGGGACACCCACCGCCCCGCCGACTTTCCGATTCCGCCGCTACCGAAAATCTGTCACGGCCGTAGTAGACATTCGGCGGCGAGCGAGCTAGTCTTTCTGACATCGCAAGGAACTGATTCGCCGGGCGGCAGCAGTAAGCACCAGCACCACGACGAACCGCCCGGAGTATTGGATGGCAGAAGGTCGGACGTGACGGGCCAGCGCAGTGGTTAGGGGCCCCGACCGTGGACGCGCTGCCGCAAGTGAAGGTGGACAAAGGTCCGGAAGAGAAAGATGAAGGGAGTGTTGACGCCATCGGGATCGCCCGTTGCCGGCTGAGTCTCGCCGCTCGGGTACCGCAGTTCCACAGTTAGGAAGGTGGTCTACGGTCACGCATCCGCGATCCGCGCATCACCGCCGCCCAGCGCGGTGGATGCGGAAAAGATGAGCCGGCCTGATGGCCGGTAGATGGTGTTGAACTCTTCGGGGCCCCGGCGCGACCTGCGCCGGGGCCCCCTGTTCGCGTTTCGGAAAGGAATGTATGGATCAACGCCGTTCGAACGCCGAGGGTGACACGCTCGCCCGCGGCAGGATCACCGAACCGGCCGAACCCACGGCCGAGGACCGGTTCGACGACGAGGACTACCCCGCCTACAGCATGGGCGCGGCAGCCGAGATGCTGGGCGTCACCCCGACGTTCCTCCGGGCTCTGGGCGCCGCCAAGCTGATCGAGCCGAAACGCTCCGGTGGCGGCCACCGGCGCTACTCCCGCTACCAGCTTCGCCTGGCCGCCCGGGCCCGCGAGCTCGTCGACCAGGGCACTCCGGTCGAGGCCGCCTGCCGGATCATCATCCTGGAGGACCAGCTCGCCGAGGCGCTGCGCATCAACGCCGCGCACGAGCGCGAGCGCGCGGCCCGCGACGGCTAGCGCCCCCGCGGCCGTCACCCCGTGGCCTGGTCCTGACTGCGCTGACCAGGCCGACCGGCTCGACGCCGTCACCCGCCCGGGGCCGCCGCCCCCGGAGGGAAGACGGCGGCCCTGGCTCGAAGCGTCAGCCGGTGAGCGGGCCGAACTCCTTGCGGGTGTCGATCACCTCGCCGAACAGCTCCCACCGCTCGCCCTTGAACCGCATGAGCTGCAGCGACTCGATCGGGAAGCCGTCACCCTGCCCGGTCTCCAGCTTCACGCCGGGCAGCAGCATGTCCACCTGGATCCCCTGCAGGTTGCGGACCGAGTCGCGCAGCCCCTCGCGCGTGGGGCACTTGGCGGCCTCCATCGCCTTGTGGAAGCTGCTGGCCACGGCCCAGCCGAAGGCGTGGTAGGGCACCTGCGGGTCGGCGTCGGGCGCGTACTGCTGCATCTTGGCCTTGTAGAGCTTCATCTCGGCGTCGTCGGCCCAGGTGGGGTCGACGGGGTCCTTGTAGTAGGTGGCGGAGACGACGCCCTGCACGTTCTCGAAGCCGACGGGCTTGAGCACGGTGATGGAGGCGGCGACGTTGTTGACGATGTGGAGCGGGTTCCAGGCGGTGTTCTTGGCGTCGGCGGCGAGCGCCTGGGAGCCGAACTTGGGCGTGGTGACGTTGAGGAACACGTCGGCCTTGGATTCGGCCAGGTTGCGCATCTGCGGGTCCACGGTCGGGTCGGAGACCTCGTAGCTCTGCTCGGCCGCGATCGTGACGCCGGTGCCGGCGATGGCGTTCTTGAAGCCGCCGAGCAGGTCCTTGCCGAAGTCGTCGTTCTGGTAGAGGACGGCGACCTTGGCGTCCGGGTGCTCCTGCTTGAGGAACTGGGCGTAGACGCGGGCCTCGGAGACGTAGTTGGGCTGCCAGCCGATGGTCCACGGGTGCGCGGTGTCGGTTCCCCACACGGACGCGCCGGTGGCGACGAAGACCTGCGGGACCTTCTGCTGGTTGGTGTAGTCCCAGGTCGCGGTGGTGGACGGGGTGCCGAGCGTCTGGAAGAGGGCGAACACCTGCTCCTGCTCGACCAGCCGTCGCGCCTCCTCGACGGCCTTGGGCGGCTGGTAGCCGTCGTCGCGCACGACGAACTCGACCTTGCGCCCGCCGATGCCGCCCTTCTCGGCGTTGACGTAGTCGAAGTAGGCCTTGATGCCCTTGGGGATGGCGCCGTAGGCGGACGCGGGACCCGACAGCGGGTAGATGCCGCCGAGCTTGAGCGTGGTGTCGGTGATGCCGGTGGTCTGCTGGCCGGCGCACTGGCCGCCCGTGGCGCCCGTGGCCTGGGCGTCTCCGCCGCCGCTGTCCCGCCCTCCGCAGGCCGCCGCGGCGATCAGCAGGGTGGCCGTCACCGCCGTGCGGCCGATCGCAGATAAACGCATGCCGTTACCCCTTCCGGAGGGTCTTCTTGATCGAGTTCGCGGCGCGTCCGGCCAGCCCGGCCAGCCCGGTCGGCGCGACGTACATGACCGCGATGATGAGGAGGCCGAAGATGACGCCGGGCGCGGCCTCGTTGACGTCCTGGGAGATGCTCGGCACGAACATCACGAACAGCGCGCCGAGCACCGGGCCGGACAGCGACCCGAGCCCGCCGACGACGAGCCCGGCCAGCAGGGTGATCGACAGGTTGACCACGAACGAGTCGGGCGAGACGAACCCGATCACCCACGTGTAGAGGCACCCGGCGGTCCCGGCGAACATCGCGCTCCACGCGAAGGCCAGCGTCTTGTAGTACGTCGGCCGCACGCCCATGACCTCGGCCGCGGCCTCGTCGTCGCGGACGGCGTGCAGGGCCCGCCCGACCCGTGACCGCAGCAGGCTCGCGGCCAGCAGGAACGCGGCGACGGTGACGGCCAGGGCGAGGAAGTACAGCCACTGGTCCTCGGCGAGCCCGCTCCACGCGGGCGGGGCGGGCTTGGCCAGCGACAGCCCCATCGAGCCGCCGGTGACCTCCTCGAACCGCTTGAGCAGCGGCACCAGGAAGATCGCGATGGCCAGCGTGACCAGGGCCAGGTAGAGCCCGCGCAGCCGCATCGCGGGCACCCCGAACGCCAGCCCGAGCACGAACGCGACCAGGGCGGCGGCGGGCAGGGTCAGCGGGTAGGGCGCGTCCCACCGGTCGAGCAGGATCGCCACGGTGTAGGCGCCGACGGCGAAGAACGCGCCGTGCCCCAGGGAGATCTGCCCGGCGTGCCCGACGAGCAGGTTCAGCCCGAGCAGCGCCACGGCGTAGATCAGCACCATGGTGAGCTGGAAGACGTGGAACGGCACGAGCTGGAAGGGCGCGTAGACGGCCGCCGCCAGCAGGGCCGCCGCCGCGGCCCACCGCCACCGGGTCGCCGCCGGGCGGACCGGGGCCTGCTCGCGGGCGGTCGTACGGTCGCTCACCTGCGTCGACTCGCTCATGCCCGCTCCACCACCGCTCGCCCGAACAGGCCCTGGGGCCGCAGCAGCAGGACGCCGAGGATGATCGCCAGCGGCACGCCGACCTTGAGGTCGGGCCCGATGGCGGTGACGTACGCGCCGGCCAGGGTCTCGGCCACGCCCACGACGAGCCCGCCGACGACGGCGCCGAGCGGGCTGTCGAAGCCGCCGAGCGTGGCGGCGGCGAAGGCGTAGATGAGGACGCCGCCCATCATGTTCGGCTCCAGGAACAGCAGCGGCGCGACGAGCACGCCGGACACGGCGCCGACGGTGGCGGCCAGCCCCCAGCCGAGGGCGAGCGTCCAGCCGACGCGGATGCCGACGAGCCGCGCCGAGTCGGGGTTGGCCGACACCGCCCGCATGCCCAGCCCGATCTTGGTGTGCTGGAACAGCAGGTAGAGCAGCCCCATGACGACCCCCACGACGGCCAGGACGCCGAGCGTGGAGAAGGCCACGCTGATCCCGCCCACGTGCAGCGCGCCGCCCGGGAACGGGTTGGGGAAGTCCTTGATGAGGAACGTCCAGATCCAGCCGGCGGCGGCGTTGACGAAGATGAACAGCCCCACGGTGACGATGACCACGGTCAGCTCGGGCGCGCCCTCGACCGGCCGGATGATCACCCGTTCGACGAGCATGCCGCCCGCGAACGACACGGCCAGCGCGAGCACCAGCGACAGCCAGAACGGCACGCCCGCGGCGGTGAACTGCCAGGCGATGTAGGCCGAGAACATGGCCAGCTCGCCCTGGGCGAAGTTGACGATCCCGGTGAACCGGTAGATGAGCACGAGCGCGAGGGCGAGGCTGGCGTAGATGGCGCCGGTGCCGAGCCCCACGATGACCTGTTGCAGGAATCCGGCCATGACTAGACCCGGTATCCGAGGTAGGACTGGGCGACCTGCTCGTCGGCCCGGATGTCGGCCGCGGTGCCCGACAGCACGATCCTGCCGGTCTCCAGGACGTGCGCCTGCTGGGCGACGCCGAGGGCGAGGTGGGCGTTCTGCTCGACGACGACCACGGTGGTCCGCTCCTGTTCGTTGACGGCCCGCACGATGTGGAACAGCTCCCTGGTGACCAGCGGGGCCAGGCCCAGGGAGGGCTCGTCCAGCAGGAGCAGCCGGGGGCGCAGCATGAGCGCCCGGCCGAGCGCGAGCATCTGCTGCTCGCCGCCGCTGAGGCTGCCCGCCGCCTGCCTGAGCCGGGGTTTCAGTGCGGGGAAATAGGTGTGGACGCGCTCCAGGTCGTCCTCCACGCCGGAGCGCCGGACGTACGCGCCGAGACGGAGGTTCTCCTCGACGGTGAGCTGGGTGAACGTGCCGCGCCCCTCCGGGACGTGGGCGACGCCCAGGCGGGCGAGCGCGTCGGGCGGGCGGCCGAGCAGTTCGGCGCCGTCGAGCCGGACGCTGCCGCGCCCCTTGACCATGCCCGACAGGGCGCGCAGCAGGGTCGTCTTGCCGGCGCCGTTGGGGCCGAGGATCGCGCAGATCTCGCCCTCGCCCACGGTGAGGCTCACGCCGTGCAGCACCTGCGCGCCGCCGTACCCGGCGTGCAGGTCGTGGACCGTCAGCTCGCTCATACCGCCGTCCCCAGGTAGGCCTCGATGACGCCGGGGTCGCGCTGCACCTGCTCGGGCGGCCCCTCGGCGATCTTCCTGCCGAAGTCGAGGCAGACGATCCGCTCGCAGGTGCCCATGACGAAGCCCATGTGGTGCTCGACGACGACCACGGTCAGGTCGTGCTCGTCGCGCAGCGCGCCCAGCGTGCCGGCGAACTCCTCGACCTCGGCCGAGTTGAGCCCGTTGACCGGCTCGTCGAGCAGCAGCAGCCGGGGCCGGCCGATGAGCGCCCTGGCCAGCTCGACCCGTTTGAGCGTGCCGAACGGCAGCCCGGCCGCCGGGTGGTCGGCGACGTGGGACAGGGAGAGGCGTTCCAGCACGGCGTCGGCCTCGGCGCGCAGCCCGCGTTCCTCGCCGCGCACGCCGGGCAGCCGCAGCGCCGCCGTCAGGAAGCCGGCGCGGCCCCGGTGGTGCGCGCCGACCATGACGTTGTCGCGTACGGAGATGCGGGGGAACAGGCCGAGGTTCTGGAAGGTCCTGGCGATGCCGAGTGCCGCGATGGCGTGCGGCGGCACCGCCAGGAGGTCCTTCCCCTCGTGGCGGACCGTTCCCCCGTCGGCGTCGCAGCGCCGGGTGAGGCAGTTGAACAGGGTGGTCTTGCCGGCGCCGTTCGGTCCGATCAGCCCCACCATCTCGCCGGCGGCGACGGAGAAGCCGACGCCGTCCAGCGCGGTGATGCCTCCGAAGCGGACCGTGAGATCGTGTACTTCCAGCATCCGGCCTCCTGGGGCGCAGCGAGCGGAAGATTGTTCTGCAATTGGGGTCAGCGTAGGATCCGGCCGTCTATGACCGCATTGGGCACGGTGACCCAACCTGCGCCGCGAAGGTTGTCGTCGGAGCACAGGCTCTGTCTCGGACCGGTCACAACCCGTTGACCGCGCCGCTACCGGCATGGATCATCCCGGGCATGTCCAGTGCTTCCGGCATGGAGACGTTCACCGGCGCCGGGCCTGTCCGCGCCGAGCGCGCGCGCATCCTCGCCGAGCTGCTCGCCGACCTCGACGACCTGGCCGACACGGCGGTGGCCGCCATGCGGGCCGAGATCCCCGCCTACGCGGCCCGGACCCCCGAGTTCCTGGCCGACGTGCGCGACCAGGTGATGCGCCACTACGGCAGCAAGCTCGCCGTCCTCCTGGAGGAGCGGACGGTGACGCCGGACGACGTCGCCCACACCCGGCAGGCCGCCATGCGCCGGGCCAGGGCCGGGCTCCCGCTGGCCGACTACATCAACGCCTTCCGCGTCGGCCAGCAGGTCTTCTGGGAGTCGGTGCTGGCCAGGGCCGGCCGCTCGTTCGCCGGCCACGAGGCCGCGCTGTCGCTGGCCGCGATGGTCATGCGTTACTGCGACTTCGCCAGCACGCACGCCGCCAACGCCTACATGGAGTTCCAGCAGTACGCCGCCGCCGAGGCGGTGCGCGAGAGCCGCGACCTGCTGGAGACGCTGCTGGCCGGGGCGATGCCGACGCGCGGCCCCCAGCTCGCCGCCGCCCAGGCGCACGGCCTGGCGCCCGAGTCGCGCACGCCGCTGCTCGTGGTCGTGGCCGTGGTGCTCGGGTTGCGCACGGCCGTGCCGAGAGGGCCCGACCGGGGCGCCGACGCCCGGCACGCGGCCTGCGCGGCCATCGCCAGGTCCGGCGGCCCCGGCGGGCGGACGCTGTCGGTGGTGCGGCAGTCGGAGATCGTGGCCATCCCGGTGCTCGGCCCCGGCGGCGACGCCGGCGAGCTGTGCGACCGGCTCCAGGCCGTGCGCGAGACGCTGCTGGCCGAGGGCATCGTGCTGGCGATGGGCATCAGCACCGTCGGCGCGGGCACCTCCCAGATCCCGCAGGCCTACCAGGAGGCCCGCGCGGTGCTCGACTTCCTGCCCGAGGGCGGCGGCGTGGCCGCGCTCCCCCGGATCACCGCGTTCCAGTATCTGGCGCTGCGCGCCGACGACACCGCGCGCCACCTGGTCGATCCGCGCATCACCGCGCTGCTGGACGAGGACCGGGCGCGCGGCGGCGTGCTCACCGCGACGATCCGCGCCTTCGCCGCCGCCGACCTCAACCTGCGCACCGCCGCCGAACGGCTGCAGATCCACCCCAACACCGCGCAGTACAGGCTGCGCCGCATCCAGGAGCGCACCGGGCTCAGCCTGCGCCGCATCGACGACCTCGTCGAGCTGCTGGTCGCCATCGCCCTCCAGGACGCGCTGCCCCCCACCAATCCCGACGGGAAAAGACTGGCCACCGCGACCAATGAGGACCGAGGGGCACCCGGCGTACGGTCGTTGCCATGAACCTCGCCGACCGGCTCCACAGGTCCGCCGAGCGACTCGGCGAACGGACGGTCGTCACGCTGGACGAGACGCGGCTCAGCTACGCCGCGCTCGACCTGATGACCGCGCGGATCGCGACACTGCTGCGGCAGCGCGGCGTCGGGCCCGGCGACCGCGTGGCGATCATGCTGCCGAACGTGCCGGAGTTCGCCGCCGTCTACTACGGGGTGCTGCGGGCCGGGGCCGTGGTGGTCCCGCTCGACCCGCTGCTGAGAAAGCGTGAGATCGCCTCGTACGTGGGCGACTGCCAGGCCCGGCTGCTGATCGCCTGGCACGCGTTCGCCGAGACCGCCGAGGCGGGCACCGCCGGCACCCGCACCGACCTGTTCTTCGTCGTCCCCGACGAGTTCCGCCGGCTGCTGCGCGGCCTGCCGCCGCAGGAGGGCGTCGTCCCGCGCGACGACGGCGAGACCGCGGTGATCCACTACACGGCGGGCACCACCGGCCGGGCCAAGGGCATCGAGCTCACCCACGGCAACCTGGGCGGCAACGCCGCCACCGTGGCCCGCATGCACGCGCTCGGCGTCGACGACGTGGTGCTGGGGGCGCTGCCGCTCTACCACTCCTTCGGCCAGACCTGCTCGCTCAACGCGACCGTGCACGCGGGCGCGCGGCTGACGCTGATGCGCCGCTTCGAGGCGGGCCGGGCGCTGGAGGTGATCCGCCGCGACGGGGTGACGGTGCTGCAGGGCGTGCCGACCATGTACATCGCGCTGCTCGACCATCCGGGCGTCTCCGACCTGTCGCTGCTGCGGGTCTGCGTCTCCGGCGGCGCCCCGCTCCCGGTGGACGTGCTGCGCGCCTTCGAGACCCGCTACGGCTGCCGCATCGTCGAGGGGTACGGGCTCAGCGAGACCTCGGCGCTGGCCGCCACGAACCGCAGCGGCGACGGCCGCCGCCCCGGCTCGGTCGGCTGGCCGGTGCGCGGCATCGAGATGCGGGTCGTGGACGAGGACGGCCACGAGGTGCCGTGCGGCGAGGTAGGCGAGATCGTCATCCGCGGCCCCAACGTGATGAAGGGCTACTGGAACAACCCGGCGGCCACGGCGGAGGCCATCCGGGGTGGCTGGTTTCATACCGGGGACCTCGGAAGGGTCGACGGGGATGGTTTTTTCTTCCTGGTGGACAGACGACGCGATGTGATCATCCGCGGGGGCTATACCGTGTACTCTCGCGAGGTGGAGGAGGTCCTCTACGAGCACCCGGCCGTCAGGCAGGCCGCGGTGATCGGGGTCCCCCACCCCGAGCTCGGAGAGGAGATCGCCGCCGTGGTGGCCTTGCGGATGCCTGTCGATGCCGAGACGCTGCGCGCGTTCGTCCGCGAACGGGTGGCGGCCTACAAATACCCCCGGCACGTCTCGTTCGTGGACGAGCTGCCGGTTACCCCGACCGGCAAGATCCTCAAGCGCGCCATCGCCCTGCCACTCAGCACAGGCGGGCGATAAAAGGGACCCCGTGACACCGATCATCCGCATCTTCGACGTCGACCCGGGACACTATGACGTGTCCGTCGTGATCGGTGGCGCGACCACACACGTGCTGGCCGAGGCCCGCCGGCTGATGGCGATCGCCTCGCCCGGCGACGGCCCGGCCCGGCACGCGTTCACCGTCAACGTCCGCACGCCGGAGAGCCAGCAGAACGGCTACGACGGCGACGGCTGCCCGGGGCTGACGCTGACGTTCACCGGCCCGGCCCCGGAGGTGCGCGCGATCGAGCTGGCGCGCACCCGCGGCCGGGCGCTGTTCCTGGCAGGCGACTCCACGGTCGCCGACCAGGCGACCGCCCCCTACACCGGGTGGGGTCAGCGGCTGCCTCGCCATTTCGGGCGCGGCCTGTCGGTCGTCAACCATTCGGGGTCGGGTGAGAGCTCGGCGTCGTTCCTGGCCAATCCGGCGATGTGGGCGGAGATGCGCGACCAGCTCTGCCCCGGTGACGTGGCGCTGGTGCAGTTCGGCCACAACGACAAGCAGACCAGCGCCGTCGAGTTCCGCTCCAACCTGACGCGGATCGTGCACGGCATCGAGGCCAGGGGCGCGACGCCGGTGCTGGTGACGCCGGTCGTGCGGCGCCGTTTCGCCGGCTCCCGGCTGGACCTCGACGGGCTGATCGTCAACGGGCTGGGCGTGGATTTGCCGGCGGAGATGCGCACGGTGGCGGCGGCGCAGGGCGTGGCGCTCATCGACCTCACCCGCGACAGCCGTGAGCTGGTCGAGTCGCTGGGCCCGGAGGAGTCGAAGTCGCTCTACCTGTCGCGGGAGAAGCAGGACGACACCCACACCTCCGAGCACGGCGCTTCGGTCTTCGCCGACCTGGTCGCGACCGCCCTGAACAAGCTGGCGCTGCTCCCGGCCGCCCACTGGGCGGCCTAGGCTCGCGACCTGAGCAGCCGCAGCGCCCCGTTGGACAGCGCGACGAGCACGTCGAGCACCTCCTCGACGTCGGGGTAGCGGCCTTCGAGGTGGCCGAGCGCCAGCGCGTTGGTGGCCGCGTTGACGCCTTCGGCGATCATCTCCAGGCGTCGCCGGTCGCGCTCGTCGTCGGCGGTGTAGCCGAGCGCGGCCAGGTCGGCGGCGTGGTGGTCGCGGTAGGCGGCCGCCGTCTCGATGGCGAACTCGCGCAGCGGCGAGGCCGGGTCGTGGCGGGCCCGCTGGAGGATGCGCAGCAGCTCGGGGTGGCGGCAGATGGCCTCGATCGGGATGCGGAAGGCCTCGCGGTGCCGTTCGGCGTCGTGGGTCTCGCGCGCCTGCCGCCGGACCTCGCGCATGGACCGGCGCAGCCGTTCGCCGCCCTCGTCGCCGAGCGAGCGCAGCAGGTCCTGCTTGTCCTTGAAGTGGACGTAGAAGGTGGACTGGGCGATGCCCGCGGCCTTGGCGACCTTGAGGGTGGTCAGTCCGGCCTCGCCCTCCTTGTCGAGGATCGCCAGCGCCGCCCGGATCAGCCGGCGCCTGGTCAGGTCCTTGGCCTCGCTCCTGGTGAGCGGTGTGTGGGTCACGGGCACCTCCGGCGACAACTCTAGCCAAGGGGCTTGTGTCGAATTTCACCGATAGTACTATCGGTGAAATTGCTCTCGGGGGCTGACCGGGAGGAGGCGTCGATGAAACGCTGGAGAGGGCCCGCGGCACTGTCGCTGGCGACGCTGCTGCTCGTCGCGTGCAGCGGGCAACGGCCCGTCGCCGTGCCGGAAAACCCGTCGTCGGAGACGTCGACAGGCCCCCAGAGAGGCGGCCGGCTGGTCTACGGGCTCAGCGCCGACGCCAACGGGCTCAACCCCGTCACCGACCAGTTCGCCTCGCAGAGCTACAGCATGGTCGGCACCGTCATCGAACCCCTCGTCACCGTTGACGCGAACGGCGACTGGAAGCCCTATCTCGCCGAATCGCTCACCCCGAACGAGACCTACGACGAGTGGGCGATCAAGGTCCGGCCCGGCATCTCCTTCCACGACGGCCTGGCCCTGACCGGCGACGTCGTCAAGGCCAACCTGGAGGCGCAGAAGGCCTCCCCGCTCAACAACGCGGTGCTCGTCCCCGTCGAGTCCTTCGAGCTCACCGACCCGATGACGGTCACGGTCAAGCTCAACCAGCCGTGGGTGGCCTTCCCCTACTACCTGGCCGCCCAGCTCGGCATGATCGTGCCGCCCGCGTCGCTGCGCGACCCCGGGACGGCCAGCGTCGAACCCGTCGGCACCGGCGCGTTCGTCTTCAAGGAGTACGTGCCCGACAGCCGCATGGTCGTGACCCGCAACCCGGACTACTGGCGGGACGGGCTGCCGTACCTGGACGAGATCGAGTTCCGCATCCTGCCCGACAGCCAGACCCGGGCGCAGACCCTGGAAGCGGGCGGCATCGACGCCATGGGCACCACCCGCGACGAGGACATCACCAAGTACGGCGGCCAGAAGGACGCCTACACCGTCCATCGGGCCCGGGGCATGGCGGTGCCGGAGTACATGTTCCTGCTCAACACCGCCGTCGCCCCGCTCGACGACCTGCGGGTGCGCCGGGCGCTCGCGCACGCGCTGGACCGGGCGACGATCATCAAGACGCTGCGCGGCGGGCTCACCCAGCCGGCCGACGGGCCGTGGTCGCGCGACTCCCCGTGGTACGCCGGCGGCGGCGCCTACCCCGGCTACGACCTGGCCAAGGCCACC
Source organism: Nonomuraea sp. NPDC003214 (assembly GCF_053590035.1). Taxonomy (NCBI): domain Bacteria; kingdom Bacillati; phylum Actinomycetota; class Actinomycetes; order Streptosporangiales; family Streptosporangiaceae; genus Nonomuraea; species Nonomuraea sp. NPDC003214. Next base: position 444,990 of record NZ_JBSFSX010000001.1, read on the forward strand.
GCGCTGGTCAAGGAGGTCGAGGCGGAGAAGGGACCGATCGCGTTCGAGATCATCTCCACCCCCGACCCGAACACCATGCAGGGCATCGAGCTGGCCCAGGACATGTGGCGCAAGGCCGGCGTGGACGTGACGATCAAGCAGGCCGACCAGGCCGACCTCATCAACCGGGCGGTCACCGGCAACTACGCCGCCACCGTGTGGGTGCAGTTCTCCTCCCCCGACCCCGACGGCGAGTACATCTGGATGCACCAGGCGTACTCCAAGCCCGTCGGCCAGGTCTCGCTGAACTTCACCCGGCTGCGGGACGACAAGCTCAGCAAGGCGTTCGACCTCGGCCGGACGAACCCGGACGAGAGCGCCCGCAAGCAGGCGTACGCCACCGTCCAGGAGCGGCTGCGCGAGCTGGTGCCGTTCGTGTTCGTCGACCACCTCGACACCGGCGCGGTCGTGGCCAGGACCAAGGTGCGCGGCATCGGCGAACAGGCGCTGCCCGACGGCGAGAAGGGGCTGCCGCTGACCGGCTCGCCCGTGCCGTACCACCCGTTCACGCAGCTCTGGGTCAGCACCCGGTGATCGTCCTGCACCGGCTGGCCCGGCTCGTGATCGTGCTGCTCGTGGTGACGTTCCTGTCCTACGTGATGCTCGCGCTGCTGCCCGGCGACCCGGTCACGCAGATCCTCGGCATCGGCGCGGACGAGGAGGCCCGCGCGCGGCTCCGGCAGGAGCTGGGCCTGGACGAGCCGCTGCTCGTCCGCTACGCGGGCTGGCTCGGCGACCTGCTCACCGGCGACTTCGGCACCTCGCCCATCACCCGCACGCCGGTCGCGGGCGAGCTGGCCGAGCGGCTGCCGGTCACGCTGGAGCTGCTCGTGGCCGCCCAGGTCGTGGCGCTCGGGCTGGCGGTCCCGGTGGGCGTCGCCGCCGCGCGCCGGGCCGGGCGGGCGCTCGACCAGGCGCTGACCGCGCTGAGCTTCGCGCTGCTGTCCACGCCGGTGTTCGTGCTCGGGGTGCTGCTCATCCTGCTGTTCGCGGTCACCTGGCAGGTGGTGCCCGCCACCGGCTGGACGCCGATCTCGGTGGATCTGGGGTGGAACATCACCTCGGTGCTGCTGCCCGCCGTCACGCTCGGCTGCGGGCAGCTCGCCGTGTACGCGCGGCTGCTGCGCGCCGACCTGATCGCCACCCTCCAGGAGGACTACATCACGCTCGCCCGCGCCCGCGGGCTGTCGCCGCGCCGCATCCTGTGGCGGCACGCGCTGCGCCCGTCGGCGATCTCGCTGATCACCGCCGTCGGGCTCAACATGGGCGCGCTCATCGGCGGCACCGTGATCATCGAGACGCTGTTCGGGCTGCCGGGCATCGGGCGGCTCATCGTCGACTCCATCTTCTCCCGCGACTACCTGACCGTTCAGGGCGGCGTCGTGCTGATCTCCGTCGGCTACGTGCTGGTCAACTTCGCCGTCGACGTCGTGTACGCCGCCGTGGACCCGAGGATCCGGCGTGCGTAGGCGGCTCGGGGCCGGGTTCTGGATCGCCGTCGCGTGGATCGCGCTCGTGCTGGCCGCCGCCGTGCTGGCCGACCTGCTGCCCATCGCCCGCTACGACGAGACGCTGGCCGGGCCGCCCCAGTCCGGCCCCAGCGCCGCGCACCCGTTCGGCACTGACGGCCTCGGCCGCGACATGCTCAGCAGGGTCGTGCACGGGGCGCGCGTCTCGCTCGGCGTGGGCATCGGCGCGGTCGTCCTCGGCCTGGCCATCGGCGCCCCGCTCGGCGTGCTGGCCGGGTACCGCAGGCGGGCCGCCGACGCGGTGATCATGGCGGTCAACGACGTGGCGCTGGCCTTCCCGGCGCTGGTGTTCGCGCTGGCCGTGGTCGCCTTCGCCGGGGCGAGCCTGCGCAACGTGCTCGTCGTCCTCGGCGTCCTCGGGGTGCCCGCGTGGACGCGGCTGATCCGCGGGGCGACGCTGTCGTTCGCCGAGCGGGAGTTCGTGCTCGCCGCCCGGGTGCTGGGCGTGCGCGACCGGCGCATCCTGTGGCGGGAGATCATGCCCAACGTCGCCGTCCCCGCGGCCTCGTACGCCTTCGTCGGCATGGCCGTGGTCGTCGTCGCGGAGGGCAGCCTGGCCTTCCTCGGCCTGTCGGTGCAGGCGCCGACGCCCACGTGGGGCGGGCTGATCAACGAGGGGCGGGCGCTGATGGAGACCGCGCCACACGTCGTGCTCGCCCCGTCGGTCGTGATGTTCCTGACCGTGCTGTCGTTCAACCTGGTCGGCGACCGGCTGCGGGCCGCCGGCGACGTGCGGCAGAGCGGCCTGGAACCGGCGCGGCAGGCTCCGGCGGTCCTGCCGTCCGCCGGGCCCCGGCCGCTCACCGGCGCGCTGCTCCAGGTGGACGACCTGCGCACGCACTTCCTCACCCCGCGCGGCCCCGTCAAGGCCGTGGACGGGGTGTCGTTCACGCTCGAACGCGGCAGGACGCTGGCCGTCGTCGGCGAGTCCGGCTCCGGCAAGTCGATGCTGATCCGCTCCGTCCTCGGCCTGCTGCCCGGCGCGGGCGTGGCGCGCGGCGGGCACGTCCACCTGGAGGGCGACGAGCTGACCGCGTTCACCCCCGAGCGGATGCGCCAGGTGCTCGGCCGCCGGCTGGGGGCCGTCTTCCAGGACCCGATGACCGCGCTCAACCCCGTCCGCACGATCGGCGCCCAGGTCGCCGAGCCGCTCCGGGTCCACCTGGGCATGAGCCGCAGGCAGGCGCGCGAGGAGGCGGCCCGGCTGCTCGCCTCCGTCGGCATCCCCGACCCAGCCCGCACGCTCGACCGCTACCCGCACCAGCTCTCCGGCGGCATGCGGCAGCGCGTCACCATCGCCATGGCGCTGTCGTGCGGGCCCGACGTGCTGTTCGCCGACGAGCCCACGACCGCGCTCGACGTCACCGTCCAGGACCAGGTGCTGCGCCTCGTCCACCGGCTGCGCGAGGAGCGCGACATGGCCGTGGTGCTCGTCAGCCACGACCTGTCCGTGGTGCGGCAGTGGGCCGACGAGGTCATCGTCATGTACGCGGGCAAGGTCGTCGAACGCGGGCCCGCGGCCGACGTGTTCGAGCGCACCCGCATGCCGTACACCGAGGCGCTGCTCCAGGCCGCGCCCCGGCTGACCGACCCCGCGCACCACCGGCTGCGCGTCATCCCCGGCCGGCCGCCCGACCTGGCCGCCGTGCCGGAGGGCTGCGCGTTCCGGCCCCGGTGCGCCTACGCCCGCGACCGGTGCGCCGAGCAGGCTCCCCCGCTGGTGGCGGAGGGCGGCCACCTGCATGCCTGCTGGCACCCGGTGGGCAGGACCATGACGGAGAGCGAAGGGGCGGACAGCCATGGCCGGTAGCGGGACGGCGCACCTGCGCCCGCGTGACGAGGTGCTGCTCCAGGCCGTCGGCCTGGTGGTCGAGTTCCCCGCCGGGCGCGGCCGTACCGTCAGAGCCGTGTCCGGGGTGAGCTTCGACCTGGCCAGGGGCGAGACGCTGGGCATCGTCGGCGAGTCCGGCTGCGGCAAGTCGAGCACCGCGCGGGCGCTCATCCAGCTCCCGCCGCCGCGATCCGGCTCGGTGCGGCTGGACGGCGTCGAGCTGACCACGCTGCGCGGCGAGGCGCTGCGGCGCACCCGGCGACGGCTTCAGATGATCTTCCAGGACCCGATCTCGTCGCTCAACCCGCGCCGCCGCGTCCGCGACATCGTCGCCGAGGGGCCGCGCGTGTGGGGCCACGACGGCCTGGCCGTCGACGAGGTCCTGGAGGCCGTCGGCCTCGACCCGGCCACGGCGGCCGAGCGGCGGCCGCACGAGTTCTCCGGCGGGCAGTGCCAGCGCGTCTCCATCGCCCGCGCCCTCGTGCTGGAGCCCGAGGTGGTGATCTGCGACGAGCCGGTGTCGGCGCTCGACGTGTCGGTGCAGGCCCAGATCCTCGGCCTGCTGGAGGACCTCAAGGCCCGTTTCGGGCTGACGCTCGTGTTCATCGCCCACGACCTGGCCGTGGTCAAGAACGTCAGCGACCGCGTCCTGGTGATGTACCTGGGCAAGACGTGCGAGCTCGCCCCCAGCGAGGAGCTGGTCGCCCGCCCCGCCCACCCCTACACACGGGCGCTGCTCGCCTCCATCCCCGGCGGCGGCCTCGGCCTGCCCCCGGCCGACCGGCTCATCACCGGCGAGCCGCCGTCGCCGGTCAGCCCGCCCACCGGCTGCCGCTTCCGTACCCGCTGCCCCCGCGCCGCCGCCCGGTGCGCCGCGGAGGAGCCCGAGATCCGCCCGCTGAACGGCGGCGACCACTTCGTCGCCTGCCACTATCCCGACCAATAGGAGAACGACATGGCCATCGACTTCACCCTCGCCCCCGAGCACGAGGAGATCCGCAAGCGGGTGCGCGCCTTCATCCAGGAGGTCGTGATCCCCGCCAGTGAGGAGCTGCGCGAGAGCGACCGCGACGCCTACCTGCGCGGCATCTTCAAGCTGCGCGAGAAGGCCAAGGCCGAAGGGCTGTGGCTGCCGCACATGCCCAAGGAGTGGGGCGGCATGGGCCTGGGCCACGTGGAGCTCGCCATGGTGCAGTCGGAGGCGGCCAAGACCCGGCTCGGGCCGTGGGTGCTCAACTGCCAGGCCCCCGACGAGGGCAACATGCACACCCTGCTGCACTGGGCCACCGACGAGCAGAAGGACAAGTACCTGCGGCCCCTGCTCGACGGCGTCAAGATGTCGTGCTTCGCCATGACCGAGCCCGAGGTCGCCGGCTCGGACCCGACGCTCATCCGCACCAACGCCGTCCAGGACGGCGACGAATGGGTCATCAACGGGCACAAGTGGTTCATCTCCAACGCCCGGCGGGCCAGCTTCGCCATCCTCATCGCCAGGACCGAGCTCGACGTCCCCGAGGGCGCCCGCGGCGCCAACACCGCCTTCCTCATCGACCTGCCCCAGGACGGCTGGAACGACGTCCGCGAGATCGAGACCATGCACGGCTCGACCGGCCACAGCGAGATCGTCATCAAGGACCTGCGCGTGCCCTCCGGCCAGATCCTCGGCGGACGCGGCAACGGCCACCGCCTGGGCCAGTATCGTCTCGGCCCCGCCCGGCTCGCCCACTGCATGCGCTGGATCTCCCAGGCGGAGACCGCGCTCGACATGATGGTCGACCGGGCGCTCAACCGCTACAGCCACGGCTCCCTGCTGGCCGACAAGCAGGGCGTCCAGTGGCTCATCGCCGACTCCGCCATGGAGCTCTACCAGTGCAAGCTCATGGTCCTGCACGCCGCCTCCAAGATCGACAAGGGCGAGGACTTCCGCACCGAGGTGTCCATGGCCAAGCACTTCGTCGCGGGCAGCCTCAACCGCATCGTCGACCGGGCCATCCAGGTCCACGGCGCCCTGGGCTACTCCACGGACACGCCGCTGGCCCACATGTTCCAGCACGCTCGCTGGGCCCGCTTCGCCGACGGCGCCGACGAGATCCACCAGATGCGCATCGCCGAGCGCACCATCGACGCCTACCGCTCCACCGGCTCCACCAACGCGGCCACCGGCGGCCTCCCCCTGTGACGCGGCGCGTCCCGGGGTGAACCGGGGCGGGCCGGCGTACGTGTGTGAGGGCATGAGTCGTGTTCTCGTCGTGCTCGTGATGGTGGCGGGCTTCCTGGTGGGCGTCGCCGGTCCGGCCGCCGCGTGCAGTTGCGCGGTGGCGAAGCCGAAGGAGCTGGTGCGCGGGTCGTCGGCCGTGTTCACGGCCACGGCCACGGGCGTGCGCGTGGTGGAGCCGATGCTGGACGGCGGTGAGGTGGTGGCCACGCTCCGCGTCGACCACGTGTACAAGGGGTCGCCGGGCGTCCGGACCCAGGTGCGCACCCGGGCGCAGAGCGCGGCCTGCGGCTACCAGTTCGCCAAGGGCACCCGCTACCTGGTGTTCGCCAGGAAGGGGAAGAAGGGGCTGACCACGGGGCTGTGCTCGGGCAACCGGGTCCTGCCGCCCGGGGACAAGCCGTTGCGCCTGTCGGACAGGACGTACGGGATGGGGCCGCTCACGGCGGAGCTGATGAAGGCGCTGGGGAAGCCGGAGCGGCCCCGCAAGCCCCGGGCGTGTGACGGGCGCGCCTGACACGGGCCGCGCGGGCAGGGAGGCCGGGCGGGGAGCCGATAAGATCGGCGGATGCACATCGCGATGGTCGGCATCCCCGCGATCAGCCACATCCTGCCCAGCCTGGAGATCATCCGGGAGCTCGCCTCGCGCGGCCATCGGGTGACCTACGCCAACGACCCGTCGGTGCGCGAGGTGGTCACGGCGACCGGCGCCGAGCTGGTCGCCTACCGGTCGACGCTGCCGGTGGCCGACTACGACTGGCCGGACGACCCGATCGAGGCGATGGGCGTGTTCCTGGATGACAACATCCAGATGCTGCCGCAGCTCCGCGAGGTCTACGACCGCGATCCCGCCGACCTCTACCTGTACGACATCGGCTCCTACGCGGCCCGCGCGCTGGCCGAGTCGCAGGGCCGTCCGATCGTGCAGCTCTCCCCGGCGATGGTGGCCTGGAAGCAGTACGACAACGACGTGGCCGCGCAGATCTGGCAGCTTCCCGGCGCCGACGCCTACCGGGCGAAGTTCACCGGCTGGCTGGCCGGCAACGGGGCGACGACGACCGACATGGACGACTTCTCCGGCCATCCGCCGCGCTGCATCGCGACGATCCCGCGCGCCATGCAGCCGCACGCGGACGAGGTCGACACGGACGTGGTGACGTTCGTCGGCCCGTGCCTGGGGGCGCGGGAGGGCTGGACGAAGCCGGCGGGCGCGGAGCGGGTGCTGCTGGTGTCGCTCGGGTCGGCCTACACGCAGCAGCCGGAGTTCTACCGCAACTGCCTGGCCGCCTTCGGCGACCTGCCGGGCTGGCATGTCGTGCTGCAGATCGGCAAGCGCACCGATCCAGCGGAGCTGGGGCCGATCCCGGGCAACGTGGAGGTGCATTCCTGGGTGCCGCAGCTGGCGATCCTGGAGCAGGCCGACGCGTTCGTCACGCACGCGGGCATGGGCGGGAGCAGCGAGGGGCTGTTCACGGGCGTCCCGATGATCGCCGTGCCGCAGGCGGTCGACCAGTTCATGAACGCCGACCGGCTGGTGGAGCTGGGGGTGGCCCGGCGCCTCGACACGGCCGAGGCGACTCCGGAGGCGTTGCGCGAGGCGCTGACCGCGCTGACGACGGACCCGGCGGTGGCGCGGCGTTCGGCGCTGCTGCGCGAGGAGACGCGCGCCGAGGGCGGCACCGTCCGGGCCGCCGACCTGCTGGAAGCGATGGCCGGATGAAAGTTTCACGCTCGTCCGCGGCGATGGCCAGGCAGGCGGCGGGAAAGTTTCACAGGCGGTGAGAAGGGGCCGTTGACGGGGCGGCGGCCTCGGCCGCAAGATCCTGGGAGCGCTCCCAACCTCCCGAAGGACACCCCCCATGACCCTACGCCGGGCCGCGGCAGCGGCCCTCTTCCTCCTGCTCCCCTTGGCCGCCGCCACGCCGGCCCACGCCGACGAGGGCCCGGAGCAGATCGTCAACGGCACCTTCGACTCCTCCACCGCCCCCTGGTGGGGCACCGCCAACGTCACCCCCGAGCTCGACACCGGCCGCCTGTGCGCCGACATCCCCGGCGGCACCGCCAACCCGTGGGACGTGATCATCGGCCAGAACGACCTGCCGCTCGTCGAGGGCGAGACGTACGCCTACTCGTTCACCGCCTCCGCCACCCCCGCCAAGGTCGGCCGCGCCCTCATCCAGCTCCCCGTGGACCCGTGGACGCAGTATCTGTCGGCGGCCCCCGAGCTGAGCGTGTCGGGCAACGACTACTCCTACACCTTCACCGCCCCCGTCTCGCTGCCGAACGCCCAGGTCGTCTTCCAGCTGGGCGGCAGCGCCGAGCCCTGGAGGTTCTGCATGGACGACGTGTCGCTGAAGGGCGGCGCCGAGCCGGAGGAGTACGAGCCCGACACCGGCCCGCGCGTCCGGGTCAACATGGTCGGCTACCTGCCCGACGGCCCCAAGAAGGCCACCGTCGTCACCGAGAAGACCGAAGCGGTGGACTGGCAGCTCAAGGACGCCGACGGCGAGACCGTCGCCACCGGCGCGAGCACCCCGCGCGGCATGGACGCCAGCTCCGGCCAGAACGTCCACACGATCGACTTCACCGCCTACGCCAAACCCGGCCAGGGCTACACGCTCACGGCCGACGGCGAGACCAGCCGCCCGTTCGACCTGGCCCCCGGCCTGTATGACGACATGCGGGTGGACGCGCTGAAGTTCTACTACACCCAGCGCAGCGGCGTCGAGATCCTGGACGAGCTGCGCCCCGGCTACGGCCGCCCCGCCGGCCACGCGGGCGTCGAGCCCAACCAGGGCGACACGAAGGTCCCCTGCCAGCCCGGCGTCTGCGACTACACGCTCGACGTCAAGGGCGGCTGGTACGACGCGGGCGACCACGGCAAGTACGTGGTCAACGGCGGCATCTCCGCCTACCAGCTGATGGCCGCCTACGAGCGGGACAAGGCCGCCTTCACCGACGGCCAGCTCGCCCTCCCCGAGAGCGGCAACGGCGTCCCCGACGTGCTCGACGAGGTCCGCTGGGAGCAGGAGTTCCTGCTCAGCATGCAGGTGCCCGAGGGCGAGGCGCTGGCCGGGATGGCCCACCACAAGATCCATGACCGGGCCTGGACCGGGCTGCCGCTGATGCCGCACCTGGACCCGCAGCCCCGCGAGCTGCACCCGCCGTCCACCGCGGCCACGCTGAACCTGGCCGCCACCGCCGCGCAGGCCGCCCGCCTGTTCGCCCCGTACGACGCCGCCTTCGCCGCCCGCAACCTGAAGGCCGCGCGTGCCGCCTGGGCCGCCGCCGTGGCGAACCCGGACAGGTACGCCGACCCGAACGACGGCGTCGGCGGCGGCTCCTACGCCGACGGCGACGTCAGCGACGAGTTCTACTGGGCCGCCGCCGAGCTGTTCATCACGACGGGCGAGAAGGCGTTCCAGGAGTACGTGCTCGCCTCGCCGCACCACACCGGCGACATCTGGCGCGAGCGCGGCTTCGACTGGGGCTTCACCGCGCCGCTCGGCCGCCTCGACCTGGCCACCGTGCCCAACGCGCTGCCGGACCGCGACCGGGTGCGCGCCTCGGTCGTCGAGGGCGCCGACACGTATCTGGAGATCCAGCGCGAGCACCCGTACGGCATGCCGTACGACCCGCCGTCGTTCGACTGGGGGTCCAACAACCTGATCCTCAACAACATGGTGGTGCTGGCGACCGCGTACGACCTGACCGGGCAGGAGAAGTATCGCGCGGCCGTCCGCGAGAGCATGGACTACATCCTCGGCCGCAACGCGCTCAACCAGTCGTACGTCACCGGCTACGGCGAGGTGGCGTCGAAGAACCAGCACAGCCGCTGGTACGCCCGCCAGCTCGACCCCGCGCTGCCCAACCCGCCGCGCGGCACCCTGTCGGGCGGCCCCAACTCGGCCATCCAGGACCCGCTGGCGCAGCGGCTGCTCCAGGGCTGCAAGCCGCAGTTCTGCTACATCGACCACATCGAGTCCTGGGCCACCAACGAGCTGACGATCAACTGGAACTCGCCGCTGGCCTGGATCTCGTCCTTCCTGGCCGACCGCTCGGCGCGGGCCTCCTGCGAGGTCCGCTACACCGCGCACGGCTCGTGGCCGCGCGGCTTCACCAGCCAGGTCGTCATCGAGAACACCGGTGACCGGGCGATCGACGGCTGGACGCTGCGCTGGTCGTTCCCGGGCGCGCAGGAGGTCAAGCACGCCTGGGCGGCCGAGGTCACGCAGGCGGGCCCGGTGGTGACGGCGAAGGGCCTCGGCTGGAACGCGCGGATCAAGCCGGGCGGTTCGGTGACGTTCGGCTTCGTCGGCGCCGCGACCCCGGGCCCGAACCCGGCCCCGGAGGTCTTCCACCTGAACGGCGGCCGCTGCCGCTAGGCGGGGCTCGGCTCGGCCGACTTCAGCGCGGCCACCAGGTCGCCCGGACTGTCGGCGAAGAACCGGATCACCGTGACCTCGGCCCGCTGCCCCAGCGGCCGGGTCACGGTGATCGGCTCGGTGAGCTGGACGACCACGTTCGTCTGCGACGACACGGCCACGCCGAGCCGCCCGTCCGCGACCGTGACCAGGCCCGTCTCGTTGTAGCTGCGCACGAGGCGGACGGAGGCGACGAGCTCGCGCGGGACGCGGACGTCGAGGAACGCGCCGTAGCGGATCCGCAGCTCGCCGCCGGTGACGACGTGCGGCCGGGTGACGCAGGCGGCGATCATCGCGAGCACGAACAGCAGCGAGTACGCGTCCAGCACCAGCACGACCAGCCGCACCCACAGGTCCACGTCCATGGCCTGGAGCAGCACCTCGACGGCGATCAGCTCCACGGCCATGGCGAACGCGAAGACCATCATGGTGGTCGACTGCTCCCGCGAGTAGGAGACCTCGACGGCGCCGGGCGGCACCCCGTCGCGCCGCCGCCGCGCCCACAGCACCAGGCTGGCCATCCCCTTCCGGTCGAAGTCCATGATCCGGCGAACCCGGTCCATCAGCCCTCCTTCTTCAGCAACGCCACGACCTGCCTGAAAACCACTGCCTGCGCCGGGGTCAGCTCGGCGAACACCCGGTCCATCCACTCCTGGCTGCCGCTCATCGCCCCGGCCAGCTCGGCCGGGATGTGCGCGGCCAGGTCGGCGGCCAGCGCCGGCAGCCGGGAGTCGCCGGGGTCGGCCCCGGCGATCTCGTCGAGCCTGGCGTACATCTCGTGGACCCGCTCGACCATCCCGGGCTCGGTGAAGGGCCGCAGCGCCCGCACCGCCCACTCCCGGTCCTCCGGGTCGGCCACGGTGTCGAGCAGCGCGAGCATCCCCTGGTCGAGCCGGGCGAACGCCGACCCGTCGGGCGCGAGGTCGCGCAGCACCTCGCCCATCTCGGGCGACACGGCCGAGTCGGCGCCCAGCTCGGGCTCCTCCAGCAGCGCCGCCAGCCGCGCCCGCCGCGCCCCGATCGCCTCCTGCTGCCTGGCGAGGTCGTCGTCCAGCTCGCGCAGCACCTCGCGCAGCTCCTTGCCCTGGTCGTCGGCCAGCACGTCGCGGATCTCGTCCAGGGACAGCCCGAGCTCGGCCAGCCGCCGCACCCGCGCCAGCAGCACGGCGTCGCGCATCCGGTACGCGCGATAGCCGCCCGAGGTGCGTTCGGGCTCGGGCAGCAGGCCGAGGTGGTGGTAGTGGCGCACGGTCCGGGTCGACACCCCGACCAGCGCGGCGAGCTCGCCGATCAGCATGCCTCCATTGAAGACGTTGACGTAGCGTCAAGGTCAAGCCGGCCCGGCCGCCGGCTCCTAGGACTTGACCAGCGCGAGCAGCGTGTAGACCGGGTCGGGTCCCGGCACGTCCTGGCCGGGAAGCCCGGCCAGGTGCTCGCGCAGCCCGGCGACGACGGCCGGGTCGGCGTGCCGGGTCCAGCCGAGGCCGGTCCCGCCGAGGAGGTCGCCCCACGCGCGCGGGCTGCGCCCCTGTCCCACCCCTGCGAACGTGGTGCGGCCCGCCATCGCCAGCCCGCACCCGGCGCCCACGTCGAGCACCCGATCCAGCGCGTCGCTCGCCTGCGGCGCATGCGCGTCACGGGCCCGGCTGAGCCGCTCGTCACCGGCCCGGTAGACGGCGTCGGTCTTGTCGACGGTGGTGATCAGCGTGCCGCCCGGCCGCAGCACCCGCGCCGCCCCGGCCAGCACCTCCGCCGACGTGTCGCGGTCGAGCAGGTGCAGCAGCCAGATCATGGTGACGGCGTCGGCCGACCCGCCGGCGAACGGCAGCCGCGCCGCGTCGCCCCGCACGACGCCGCCGGGCAGCCGCGAGGCGGCGACCGCCGCCATCCCGGCCGCCCGGTCCACGCCCGCGACGAGCCGCCCGGCCCGCCGCAGCCGCGTGGTGACGATCCCGGTGCCGCACGCCACGTCCACCACGACCCGCGCGCCGGGCGGCAGCAGCCGTTCGATCGCCTCCGCCGCGGCCCCGGCCCGGGCCTCGCCGCCGCGTGTCGCGTCGTACGAGGCCGCTTCACGGTCATAGTCGAGCATGCGCCCAACCTACTGGCGCTTGATCAGCGTCCGGTCGGCCTGGAAGGGGACGAACGGGGCCTGGGCGGTGCGGGCCGTGGCGCCCTCGCCGCCGCACAGGGCGGTGAACAGGTGATTGCCCGCGGCCACGTCGATCGGGTGGATCGGAATGGTGCCGTTCTCGATCCGCTGGTACTTGGCCAGGTTCAGCCCGATCGACACCTGCCGCTTGCCGTCCTCGCTGGTCAGCGACTGGGTGATCGACCCGAACACGGCGCCGTCGTGCCCCCAGAACCGGCCGCAGGGCAGGTCGGCGGGGTAGATGCCGAGCCCGTACGCGAAGGGCCCGGCGCCGAGCGAGACCGGCACCGTGCGCTTCATCTCGGCGAGCTGCTCAGCCCCGAGCAGCCGGCCGCCGAGCAGGGCGCGGTAGAACTGGTTGAGGTCGTCCATGGTGGACACGACGGCCCCGGCGGTGCCGATCCACGACATGTCGTAGACGCTGTAGTCGCGCGGCGGGTCGATGAAGCCGAACCACGACTCGTACAGCTTGGAGTGCGGCCCGGGGATGTGCGGCGAGCGCGGGAACGAGGTGTGGCGCAGCCCGGCCTTGCGGATCACGTGGCGGGTGATGTAGCGCTCGGCGTCCTGGCCGGTGACCTTCTCCAGCACCATCCCGGCGAGCACGTAGTTGGTGTTGGAGTACGAACCGGGCAGCGCGCCCGGCTCCCCGGTGGGCGGCGCGGCCAGGCCGAGGCGGGCCAGCTCCTCGTCGGTGAACGAGCGGAACCGGTTGTCGTCGAGGCTGGCCGTCGAGCCCTGCAACAGCGACGGGAACGCGTACGGCACGTGGTCGGCGATGTGGCTGGTGTGGTTGAGCAGCATCCGGACGGTGACGCGCTCGTCGGTGACGAGGCCGGGCAGGTAGCGGGCCACCGGCGCGTCCAGCTCGATCGTGCCGCGCGCCACCTGCTGCATGACGGCGACCGCGGTGAAGGTCTTGGTGACGCTGCCGACCCGGTGCCGCATGTCGGCGCGGACCGGCCGGCGGGTCTCGACGTCAGCCACCCCGGCGGCGCCCTTCCACGCCTGCCGCCCGTCCTGTACCGCCGAGTAGGTCCCGTACATGCCGGCTGCTTCGATCGCCGTCAGCGTCCGGTCGAGCGCGTCCCGGTCCAGGCCGGCTCGCTCGGCGGCCGCCGGCGTCCCCGCGCCCGCGACCAGCAGCGCGCCCAGCCCGACTCCCACGATCACGCGTCGCATGCCACCTCCAAGATCGATGTTTTGTGTTGATTTGATCCTTATGGATGGCGTACGGGGCTACCAGTCCGCTCCGTCATGGACCTGACATGACGGATGTCATGCCGCGCGCAGGCCGTCCAGCACGACCGCGAGCGTGCGGGCGTGCACGGCGGGGTCGTGCCGGGTGTGCTCGGCGGCCCGGGCCGCGCCGATGAGCAGCGCGTTGAGCTCGGGAACGGCAATGTCGCGGCGGACCGCGCCCGCCTCCTGCGCCCGGACGAGCAGCGTCCCGACGGCCTTGAGCAGCTCCTCGCGGACGCGGGGGTAGTCGCCCTGGCGGGCCGCGGCCGCCACGTCGACGCCGTCGTTGGCCAGCGCGTCGGCGAACGTGTGCTTGGCCGCCGACAGCTCGGCCCATTCGGCGAAGAAGGCGAAGAACGCGGCCCCGGGGTCGTCCGCCGTGGCGAGTTCGCCCGCGCGGGCGGCCAGGCCGCGCAGGCGGTCCACGAACACGGCCTCGACCAGCGCCTCCTTCGTCGGGAAGTGCCGGAAGACGGTGCCGATGGCGACGCCGGCCCGCTTGGCGATCTCCTCGGTCGGCGCCGAAGGGCCCTTGGCGGCGAAGACGGCGTCGGCGGCCTGCAGGATGCGCGCCCGGTTCTGGCTCGCGTCGGCCCGCAGCGGCTTCTGGTTCAACGGTCCTCCATTGACAAGTCGAGTGATCACTCATATTGTCCCAAGTCGAGTGATCACTCACATTACAGGGGTGCACGACATGACGACCATCGTGATGACCGGCGGCACGTCCGGACTCGGCCAGGTGGCCGCCGCCCGCATGACCTCCTCCGGCGCCCGGCTGCTCATCGGCGCACGCGGCGGCCCGCTCCCGCTGGACCTGGCCGTCCTCGACTCCGTCCGCGCGTTCGCCGCCGCCGTCGGGCCGGGACCGTTCGACGCCCTGGTGCTGAACGCCGGGGTGTCCTTCCACGGCGTCGACCGGCGCACCGCCGACGGGTTCGAGACCACGTTCGCGGTCAACCACCTGGCACACTTCCTGCTGCTCAACCTGCTGCTGCCACGCCTGGCGGACGGCGCCCGCGTGGTCATCACCAGCAGCTCGACGCACGACCCGGAACTCGGCGGCACGCTGCCGCCGCCCCGGCACGCCCACGCCGGCCTGCTGGCCCACCCCGAGCGCGACGACGGCCTGCACGCCGGCCCGAGGGCGGCAGGCGGCCACGCCTACACCGCTTCCAAGCTCTGCGGCATCCTGACCGCGCGGGCGCTGGCCGCCCGCCCGGAGGCCGCTCGGCTGACCGTGCTCGCCTACGACCCCGGGCCGACGCCGGGCACCGGCCTGTCGCGCGACTTCAGCCCGGCGATCCGGCTGGCCTGGGCGCTGCTCGGCTCGCCGCTCGGCCGCCTGGTGCCGCGCATGAACACCCGGCAGGCCGCCGGCGCGACCCTCGCCGACCTCGCGCTCGGCGCCGTACGCCCGCCGTCGGGCCAGGGGTACGCGTCGCTGGTCCGGGGGAAGCTGACCTGGCCGCAGCCGTCCGCACTGGCCCGCGACCGGGACGTGGCCGCGACCCTGTGGCGCGACAGCGCCCTGCTCACCGGCTTGCCCGGATAGCGTTTTAGGTTAGGCTCACCTAATATGACGGAGCCTTTTGGTATGTTCGAGGTCGAGGTGAGCAGGACCGAACGGCTCAGCCCGTCGTTCCTGCGCGTGACCTTCAGCGGGGCCGACCTGGCACACTTCGCCGACATCGGCTACGACCAGCGGATCAAGCTCATCCTGCCGCTGGCCGGGCACGGCCTGACCCCCATGCCCCAGGGCCCCGACTGGTATCGGCGCTGGCGCGAGCTGCCCGGCGAGCTGCGCAACCCCATCCGCACGCTCACCGTACGGCTGGCCCGGCCGCACCTGCGCGAGGTCGACGTGGACATCGCGCTGCACGACGACGGCCACAGCGGCCCGGTCGCCCGCTGGGCCGCGACCGTGCGGCCCGGCGCGCCCGCCCTCCTGTTCGGCCCGAACGCCGGCTTCGACGGCCCCAGTGCCGGCATGGCCTTCCGCCCGCACGCCGAGAACGGCCCGGTGCTGCTCGCCGGCGACGAGACCGCCGTCCCCGCGATCGCCGCCACCCTCGAACGGCTCCCCGCCGGGTGCACCGGCGAGGCGCTGATGGAGGTCCCGTACGAGGCCGACGCCCTCGACATCGAGACGCCCAGCCAGGTCAAGATCACCTGGCTGGCGAGGTCCGGCGCCCCGCGCGGCAGCCTGCTCCACCCGGCCGTCGTCGCCGCCGCCGACCGGCTGCTGCCTCCGCTGGCCGCCAACGACTCCGTCGAGGACGTGGACGTCGACGACCTGTGGGAGGTCCCCGAGGACGAGCGGCCTCCCGGCCCCCTCTACGCCTGGCTGGCCGGCGAGGCCGGGGTGATCAAGGGGCTGCGACGGCACCTGGTGGCCGACCGTGGCATGGACCGGCGCGCGGTCGCGTTCATGGGCTACTGGCGCGAGGGCCGCTCCGAGACCGACTGACCACCGCCGTCCGGCCGGAAGTGGCGCTTGAAGTCGGGGCATTCCACCAGGGGCTCGTGCGCGCAGGCCGAGGCGTGCCGCAGGGCGTCGCGCATGCGCTCCAGGCGGGCGATGTCGTCCTCCAGCCGCACGGCCTTGTCCGCCAGCCGGGCGCGCAGCTCCGGATCACCGGGGGCCGCCCGCAGGAACCCCGCGATCTCGGCGATGGTGAACCCGGCGTCACGCGCGCAGACGATCAGCGCCAGGCGGTCGAGCACGTCCGGGCGGTAGCTGCGGCGCAGCCCGTTGCGCCCGGCCGGGGCGATGAACCCCTGCTTCTCGTAGTAGCGCAGCGCCGACGCCGCCAGCCCGGTCCGCTGGGCCACCTCGCCGATGTCCAGCAGTTCGCCGTCCATCCCGCCTCCTTGACTTGAACCGCGCTTCAAGTAAGACCCTAGCGGCATGAAGATCCATCACCTCAACTGCGGATCCGTACGCCGCATCGAGCCCACCTACCAGGGCCCGCCCGGCGCGCACGCCGTCAACCACTGCCTGCTGGCCGAGACCGAGTCCGCCGGGCTGGTCCTCGTCGAGACCGGCCTCGGCCTGGCCGACGTGCGCGACCCCCTCAGCAGCCTCGGCGCCGACTGGGTCGAGCTGGCCGAGCCCGTGCTGGACGAGAGCGAGACCGCCGTGCGCCAGGTCGCCGCGCTCGGCCACGACCCGCGCGACGTGCGGCACGTCATCGTCACCCACCTCGACGTGGACCACTGCGGCGGGCTGCCCGACTTCCCGGCCGCCAAGGTGCACGTCCTGGCCGCCGAGCTCGACGCGGCGACCCGCCAGGCGCCCAGCTTCCGCTACCGCCCGGCCCACTGGGCGCACGGCCCGGACTGGGTGACGTACGCGGGCGGCGGCCCGGTTCCGGACGGCTCAGGTGACGACTGGTTCGGCTTCACCTCCGTGCAGGCCGAGGGCCTTCCCCCGGAGATCCGGCTGGTCCCGCTCGGCGGTCACACCGAGGGGCACACCGGCGTGGCCCTGCACGACGGGGACCGCTGGCTCCTGCACTGCGGCGACGCGTACTACTACCACCGCGAGCTGGACGCCGACCCGCACCCGCACCCGGTCCTGAACCTCGTCCAGACCAGCTCGGAGGTCCACCACGACCTGCGGCTGGGCACCCAGGCCCGGCTCCGCGAGCTGGTGCGCCACCACGGCGACCAGGTGACGCTCATCAGCGCGCACGACCCGTGGGAGTTCGCCCGCGCCACGTCCGGCGGGGGCTGCTGACCGGTCGCACCCCGGCGTCAAGCGACCGATACGTCATCCCGGAAGAGGAAATATCCGGCGGCGTCCGCCTGGAAGTAGTTGTGAAACTTCGTCGCCTTGGATTCGGCCGCCTTGGTCGCCGTGACGATCGTGACGACCACGACGTTCCGGGCGTCGCCCATGCGGATCTTGCCGTACGCGTAGCTCGCGTGCGTCCTGTCCTTGCGCCACAGCACCGCGTCCGACGACAGCTTGCCCAGCTTCGTCGAGGCTTCCTCGGCGTCCGCCTCGGTCGGGAACGCCATGACGATCCGCACCCCCTTGAGCGCGCCGCCGTACGCCGTGTACGCGACCTGCACGGCGTGGTCGCAGTTGGTCTTGGCCAGCACGCCGGCGCCGTCGACCGGGTCGCAGGAGGAGTAGTTCCAGCCGCCCACCTTCTTCGCCTGGTACGAGACGCCGCTCAGCTTGAAGTTCCAGTCCTTGAACTCGTCATGGCTGAGCTTCGCGCCCGGCTCGGCGCGGGCCGTGTCGCTGGGGGACGGGGCCGGGGTCTCGGCCGCGGACGCCGAGGGGTCGGGAGTCGCCGGAGCGGACGTGGCCGGGTCCGGGGTGCCGGGCGGGGTGGTCTCCGGGGCCGTGGGGGTGTCGGAGGCGGCGGGCGGCTGGGCGACGACGCGTTCGTCCGGCCGGTTGTTCACCACGTAGACGACCGCCGTCGCCGCGCCGCCCAGGATCAGCACCGCCAGGCCCGCGACCAGCGCGATCACCAGGCCCTTCCCGCGCTTCGGCGCCTGCGGCGCGCCATAGGGAGGCTGGCCGTACGGGGGCTGACCATAGGGGGACTGGCCGTACGGAGGCTGCCCGTGCGGAGGCTGCCCGTGCGGAGGCTGGCCGTGCGGAGGCTGGCCGTATGGTGGCTGCCCGTACGGTGGCTGGCTGGGCGGCGTCCCGTACGGGCCCTGCGGGCCGCCGTACTGGCCGGGGTTGTGCTGCCCGTCGTAGTGCCCCTGCCCCTGCCCCTGCCCCTGCTGCCCGCCGTAGTTCCCCTGGCTCTGGCCCTGGTTCGGGGGCGGGGGGTACTGGCCCGGGGGGCCGCCGTAGGGGGCCTGGCCGGGCGGGGGCGCGTACGGGGACTGGCCCTGGGGGGCGCCGCCGTACGGGCCGGGCTGTCCCTGCCCCGGTGCGGTGCCGTGCTGGCCCGGGCCGGCGGCGGGGGGTGGGCCGGACGGGCCGTGGGCGTGGTGGGGCGGGGTGCCGCCTTCGGGCTGGGGCGGCGGAGGATACGACATATCCCTATTTTGAGGGCCGCAGCGGCGCGGCGAGGAATTATGTCGGCAGCCCCCGCTAGCGTCGGACCCATGACGGAACCGACCACCACCGGCACGCGGGCCTCGCGCTGGCTGCGTGGCCCGCTCCGCCCCTTCCAGCACGGCCAGTACGGGCTGCTGACCGGCTCGCTCACGGCGTCCATGCTGGGCGAGGGCCTGTGGCTGATGGCCATGGTGTGGCAGGTGATCGAGCTGGGCGGCGGCGCGGGCGCGCTGTCGCTCGTCTCGACCTGCACGGCCCTGGGCATGGTCGCCACGGTCCTGCTCGGCGGCGTGATCGCCGACCGGGTGCCGCAGCGCCGGGTGCTGCTGACGACCGAGCTGCTGCTGGCCGTCTCCGCCACCGCGATCGCCGCGCTGGCGCTGCTCGGCGCCGTCCAGGTCTGGCAGCTCGCCGTGGTCGCGCTGGTCCGCGGCCTGTGCAGCGGCTTCTACTATCCGGCCTACTCGGCGATGCTGCCCTCGATCGTGCCCGCCGAGCACCTGCTGGCGGCCAACGGCATCGAGGGCACGCTGCGCCCGATCGTGCTGCAGGCCGGCGGCCCGGCGCTCGCGGGCATCCTGGTGGCCGGTTACTCCCCCGGCGCCGCGCTGGCCGTGGGCGCCGCGTCGCAGGTGGCGGCGACGGTGTTCCTGCTGCTGATGAAGCCGGTCCCGATCCGCCGCGACCGCACCGACGAGGAGCCGCGTCACCCTGTGCGCTCGATGCTGATCGACCTGCGCGAGGGCTTCGCGTACATGATCCGGACTCCGTGGCTGCTGGCCACGCTGGTCTTCGCCTCGCTGATGATCCTCGTGGTGATGGGCCCGATGGAGGTGCTGATCCCGTTCGCGGTCAAGGACGGCGCGGGCGGCGGCCCCGAGGATCACGCGCTGGTGATGGCGGCCTTCGGCGTCAGCGGGGCGCTGGCCTCGCTGGTGATGGCCTCGCGCAGGCTGCCCCGGCGCTACCTGACCGCGATGAACGTCATGTGGGGCCTGGCCTGCCTGCCGTTCGTGCTGATCGGCGTCGCCCGTGACGTGTGGCTGATCGCGCTGGGCGCGTTCGTGATCGGGGCGCTGTTCAGCGCGCCGATGGTGATCTGGGGCACGCTGTTGCAGCGCCGTGTCCCGCCCGAGCTGCTGGGGCGGGTGTCCAGCCTCGACTTCTTCGTGTCGCTGGTGTTCATGCCGGTGTCGATGGCGCTGGCCGGCCCGCTCAGCGAGGCGATCGGCCTGACGACGACCTTCGTGATCGCCGGTCTGCTGCCGTTGCCGATCGCGGTCGCGGCGGTCCTGCTGGCCCGCATGCCCGCCGACGAGCTCGCCCACCCGCTCGATCGCGCGAAGGCCTGACGGGCGACGGGGCCCACGAGGCGAAACAGGTCTTGACAGAGCGAATCAGTTAGTAAAGCTTCCTATTGACTAACCCTACTGACAAGGCGGTGCACGGTGAGGCTGTTCGCTCTCGGGACCCTGCTGCTGGCCTTCGCGGTCGTCGCGCCGCCACCGGCCATCGTCGCCCACGGGCGCACGGCGATGCACGACCTGGTGCCGGCCCCGGTCTCGGTGCGGCCCGCGCGCGGCGCGTTCACGCTGCGGCCCGGCACGGCCATCGCATCCGACGACGCGGGCGTGGCCGCCTACCTGGCCGGGGTCCTGCGCCCGGCCACCGGCTACGCCCTGCCGATCCGCCCCAAGGGCGCGATCTCGCTCCGGCTGGAGGGCGCACCCGCGTCCGTCGGCCCGGAGGGCTACCAGCTCGACGTCACGCCCCGCGGCGTGACGATCAGGGCGCGGACGCCGGCCGGGCTGTTCAACGGCGTCCAGACGCTCCGGCAGTTGCTGCCCGCGAGCGTGGAGAGCCCGAGCGTGCGGCCGGGGCCGTGGCAGGTGCCCGCCGGGCGCATCGTGGACCACCCGCGCTTCGCCTACCGGGGCGCGATGCTCGACGTGGCCCGCCACTTCCACCCGGTCGAGACGGTCAAGCGCTACCTCGACCGGATCGCCCTCTACAAGATCAACCACCTGCATCTGCACCTGTCGGACGACCAGGGCTGGCGCATCGCCGTCGACTCCTGGCCCCGGCTGACCACCCACGGCGGAAGCACCCAGGTGGGCGGCGGCCCCGGCGGCTACTACACCAAGGCCGACTACCGGGAGATCGTCGCGCACGCCGCCCGGCGGCACATCACGATCGTGCCGGAGATCGACGTCCCCGGCCACACCAACGCCGCCCTCGCCTCCTACGCCGAGCTCAACTGCGACGGCGTCGCCCCGCCGCTCTACACCGGCGTCAAGGTCGGCTTCAGCTCGCTGTGCACGTCCAAGGAGATCACCTACACCTTCGTCCGCGACGTGCTGAGAGAGCTGGCCGAGCTGACCCCCGGCCCGTACGTGCACCTCGGCGGCGACGAGGCCGACGCGACCTCCGACGCCGACTTCGCCACCTTCGTCAACCGGGTACACCCCATGGCCGTGTCCCTCGGCAAGAAGGTCGTGGGCTGGCACCAGATCGCCGCGCCCGACGTGCGCCACTCCCCCGGCCGCGTCCTGCAGTACTGGGGCCTGACGAGCAACGACGCGACCGTCACCCAGGCCGTCGCGAACGGCGCCAAGGTCATCATGTCCCCGGCGAACAAGACGTACCTGGACATGAAGTACGACGCCACGACCAAGCTCGGGACGACCTGGGCGGCTCTCATCGAGGTGCGTGACGCCTACGGCTGGGACCCGGGGACGCACCTGACGGGCGTCCCCGAGTCGGCGGTGCTCGGCGTCGAGGCGCCACTGTGGACCGAGACGCTCGCGACCGAGGAGGACCTGGAGTACATGGCCTTCCCCAGGCTGCCCGCCGTGGCCGAGCTGGCCTGGTCCCCCCGGTCCACGCACGACTGGGCGAGCTTCCGCGAGCGCCTGGCCGCCCAGGCCCCGAGATGGCAGACCCTGGGCATCGGCTTCCACCGCTCCCCCCAGGTCCCGTGGCGCGACTGACCACGGCAGACCCGGACCCGGGGCGGGCGGGTGGCGCGTTCGCCAGGCGCCCCGGGCTCTGAGCCGGCTACCTCACGCGGCGGTACGTCAGGCGGCGCAGCAGCGTCTCGGCGGGACCGCGGCGGCCCGTACGCGACAGGGTGGCGGCGAGCACGACGGTGAACAGCCAGGTGACGACGGCGACACCGGAGGCGGCGGCGTCGCCGAGCTGGGTGCCGAGCCCGCCGAAGTAGGGCGCGAAGAGCGCGACGAAGACCACCGACTGCAGCAGGTAGCAGGTCAGCGACCACTGGCCGCACGCGGCGAGCGCGCGGGTGACCGCCCCCGGGCGCGCATGGCGTTCCCGGCCGGCGACGGCGAGCCCGATGAGGGCGGCGTACGCGAGCCCGCCCGCGATGCCGGTGACGCTGTGCAGCGCGTACGCGGTGATGCCGATGGCGTCGGTGGCGTCCCAGAGCCGGGTGTCGATCAGCGTGAGCGGCACGGCGCCGACGACGGCGATCAGCGTGCCGATGACGCCGACCCGGCGGAGCAGCGCCCGGTGCTCCGCGGGCTGCTCCAGCAGGCGGCGGCGGGCCGCCCAGATGCCGAGCAGGAAGGCGGGCACGACGCTGACGGCGAAGTACGTCGGCGTCATCCCGGACCAGCCGATCATCCGCATCACGGCGGCCTCCATCGGGTCGGCCATGGCGGCGGGCGTGTCGCCCTTCTCGGCGGTCACCGTAAGCAGGCCGAACAGGCCGAGCACGGCGATGTGCAGCACGGTGCTGACCCCGGCGGCCCAGAACAGGGCCCGGTCGCTGCGCCGGATGAACCCGATGAGCACCAGCCCGACCAGGCCGTACGCGCCGAGGATGTCGCCGAAGAAGAGCAGGAGGGCGTGGCAGAACCCGAAGGCCAGCAGCCACAGGCTCCGTGCGCGCAGCACCTTCCGCACCTGCGGCCAGGTGCGCCCGGCGGCGAGCTGGCGGTCGGCGAGCTGGACGAGGCCGTAGCCGAACAGCCCGGCGAACATCGGCAGCGCCCGCCCGTCGACGAGCAGGATCTGGATCCCGGCCACCAGCCGGTCGAGGAGGCCGCCGTCGAGGGTGTAGCCGCGGAAGCCGGCGGGGTGGCCGGACAGGTACATGTGCGCGTGTGCCACCGCGATGAGCAGCAGCATGAGACCGCGCGCGAGGTCGGGGGCCAGGGACCGCCGGCTCAGCGGCACGGCCTGCTGGACGGGGGGTGGGGCGGTGATGGACATGGGTGTCCCCTCAGCATTAGATACACGACTGTAGCTTATGTTGGACAGTAAGATACAGCCTTGTAGCTGAGCAAGGGGCAAACGTGAGCGATCGAAGCGGGCGGACCCGGCGGCGCGGCGACGACCTGATCAACGCCATCCACACTGCCGTGCTGGAAGAGGTGGTCGAGGTCGGCGTCGGCAGGCTCACCATGGACGGCATCGGCAAGCGCGCCGCCACCCCGCGCAGCACCCTCTACCGGCGCTGGTCCGACCCCGTCGAAGTGCTGCTCGACGCGCTCTACCACGCCCATCCGGTCGAGGAGCCGACCCCCGGCGCCGACGACCTGCGCGGTGACCTGATCCGGGCGCTCAGGCTCATGGTCACCTGGACGCTGAGCCCCGCCGGACGCGCCGTGGCGGCCATCCTCACCGACCCGTTGAGCGCGACGAAGATGTCCGAGGCACTGCAGGAGCGGGTGTTCGCCCACCGGGGCGGCACGTTCACCAGCACCGTGCTGCGCCACTACGCCGAGCGCGGCGCCTTCCCCGCCGGCCGCCTCACCCCGGTGGTCGCCGACATCGGCGAGGCGCTCGTCGTCAAACGGCTGCTCGACGGCATGCCGCCGAGCGACTCCGACCTGATCGACTTCGTCGACCAGGCGATCCTGCCCGCGCTCGGCCTCAGTGCCCCGAGCTCTGACAGTGATCGAGCTGACGCCGCCACACCACCACCGCCGGCGTGAGCAGCCCCACGCCCCAGCAACGCCCCTGACTTTCGTCAGGGGTCGCTCTGGACTTTCGCGCATGTCGGCGCTGACGTGCGCCTTCGTACGCTCCCTTCCATGAACACGATCCGGCGCAACGCCACCGCTCTCCTCCTCTCCCTGGCCGTCGCGACGCCCCTGGTGCAGACCGCGCAGGCCGCGCAGGCCGCGCCCGCCGCCGACGACGTGCGCCTGGCCATCCCCGCGCCCACCGGCTCGTACGCGGTCGGCCGCGACACGCTGCACCTGGTCGACCGCGACCGGCGCGACCCGTGGGTGCCCTCGGCGGGAGCCCGGCAGCTCATGGTCTCGATGTACTATCCGGCCCGCGGCGGCGGGAAGCCCGCCCCGTACATGTCCCTCAAGGAGGCCGAGCTCCTCCTGCGCGCCCAGAACCTCGACAAGCGCTTCCCGCCGAAGATCCTCGCCGCCACCCGCACCAACGCCCGCACCGGCGCGCGCCCCGCCCCCGGCAGGCACCCGCTCGTCCTGCTCTCCCCCGGCTTCACGCTCAACCGCGCCACCCTCACCTCGCTCGCCGAGGAGCTCGCCTCCACCGGGTACGTGGTCGCGCTCGTGGATCACGCCTACGAGTCGTTCGGCACCACGTTCCCCGGCGGCCGCACGCTGACCTGCGTCGCCTGCGACACCATCGAGGGGGCCGGCTCGGACGCCGCGGAGAAGAAGCTGCTGGCCAAGGCCGCCACCGGCCGCGCCGCCGACCTCTCCTTCGTCGTCGACCGGCTGACCAACCTGCCCGCGTGGAAGCGCTCGATCGACCCGCGGCGCATCGGCGCGGCCGGCCACTCGCTCGGCGGCAACGCCTCGGCGAGCGTCATGGCCGCCGACCGCCGCGTCCGTGCCGGGGTGAACATGGACGGGACGTTCTTCGCCCCGGTCCCCGAGCGGGGCCTCGGCGGGCGGCCGTTCCTCATGCTCGGCACCCAGGCCGGCCACTCCCCCACCGCACGCGACACGAGCTGGCCGCGCGACTGGAAGCGGCTGGACGGCTGGAAGCGCTGGCTCACCGTCGCGGACTCCGGCCACTTCACCTTCATCGACCTGCCCATCCTCGGCGGCCAGGCCGGCCACAGCGACCCCTCGGCGCCGCTGTCGGGCAAGCGCTCGGGCGAGATCACCCGCGCGTACGTGGGCGCGTTCTTCGACCAGCACCTGCGCGGCAAGCAGCGCCCCCTCCTCGACGGCCCCACCCCGGCCAACCCGGAAGTCACCTTCCAGAACCCGTCCTGACCTACACCTTCCACCAGGGCGTCAGAGCGGCCTCCGTCCCGCTCCCGGCCCGGGCCAGCGCACGCCGGGCGACCCGCCGCAACCGCTCGTCGGCCCACACGTCACGGCTCGTCACCCTGGCCCGGCCGTGCGCGATGGCTTCCAGCGCCGGTACGGCCTCCGCCCCGCCGATCACGCCCAGCGCGTCGACCGCGAGCAGGTCGGACGCGGGCCGGCGGAACCCCCGGTCCGTGAGCGGCCGTTCGGTGACGGACTCCAGCAGCGGGGCGGCCAGCCCGTCGCTCTCGCCGGTGATCGCCCACAGCGCCCGCGCGATCTCCACCCGGGCGAACAGGTGGCCGTTCTCGGCATCGTGGAAGTGCGCGCGCAGGACCGCGACCGCGGCCCCGGCGGCGTGACCGAGGTCTTCGAGCATCGGCGCGACCTCACCCGCGTGATGACCGCCGGAGCGGGCGAGGTTCTCGACGAGCAGCTCCGGCGCCCGGCCCAGCTCGCCGGTGATGCGC
Organism: Nonomuraea sp. NPDC003214; assembly: GCF_053590035.1. Lineage (NCBI taxonomy): Bacteria > Bacillati > Actinomycetota > Actinomycetes > Streptosporangiales > Streptosporangiaceae > Nonomuraea > Nonomuraea sp. NPDC003214. The sequence continues at coordinate 470,193 of NZ_JBSFSX010000001.1, forward strand.
CACAGCGCCCAGGCCGCCAGGTGCCTGTCATGCTCGTCGTCCTCGTCGAGCAGGGCGCGTATCTGGGGCACGACCTCGGCGGCGGCTGGGCCGATCGCCCCGAGCAGCGGCAGCGCGATGGACAGGTAGCGCTGGGTCACGACCTCGGCGATCATCGGCGCCAGAGGGGCCGCCGCCGCTCCCCAGGAGGCCAGCGCCCGCAGGCACTCGACATGCTGGATGCCGTTCCGCCCCAGCCGGTAGAAGGTCTCCAGGGCGGGAACGAGCGCTTCGGCGTGCGCCGCCATGGCGGGGAGGACCGCCGGGATGCTCACATCACTGCCGTGATCGTCCTGGAGGGCGGCGATCAGCCACGGGAGGCAGCGGTCGTCGCCGAGCCGGGCCAGCCCCTCCACGGCCGGGCCGGCGACGTCCGGCCACGGCTCGGCGGGGTCGCCGGTCAGCAGCCCGGCCAGCAGGTCGGCGTGCGCGGCGGCGGCCTCCCCGGCATCGGCGATCAGCTTCACGGCGTCCACCAGCGGGCCGCAGTCTCCCAGCCGGCCGCGTCCGCGCGGCGGGGCCGCCGGCAGGTCGGGCACCAGCCGGGCGACCATCGGCAGCAGCTCGGCGGGCGCGGACCGCCAGTGCTCGATCGCCTCCCTCGCGAGGTCCAGGGCGTGGTCGATCTCCTGCGGCTCCGGGCGGGCCAGCAGGTCGCGGGCCACGGCCCGCTGCAGGTGCTCGGCCGGCGCGAGAGCCGAGCTGAGGGGTGTGACGCCGTCACCGTGCCATCGGATGCGCCGGAGCGCCGAGCCGCGATCGGCGGCCACGTCGGCGACCAGCCTGATCACGGTGTCGCCGGCCGGCCGGCCCGCCGGGTCCTGCCCGGGCTCGGCCATCGCGAGCCCGGCGGCGGCAGCGGCCCGCAGATCGGCGTGCGCGGCGGTGTCGGCGAGCATCCCGGCGAACCACTCCCTGTTGTCGGCCGCCGCCAGCCACGCCACCGCCAGCACGCATGCCACCGCCCCGGCGTCGGCCGCCGGCCGCGATCCCTTCCGGGCCCGCGCGCGTAACGCGGGCAGGCTGTGCGGGGCGGTGCCGGGCAGGCGGACCAGCAGGCGCGCCACCTCGACGACGACCTTCGGAGAGGCGTCGTCCAGCAGCCGCAGGAGCACCCCGACGCCGCTGGCCATGGCCTCGCGCGCCAGCTCCGCGTGGTCGGTCCCGGGCCGGGTGGCGAACTTCCGGAACGGGTCACTGTAGGACCGGGCGGCCGCGATGCCGGTCATCAGGTCGAGGACCAGCTCCCGGTGCGGCCGCCGCGCGATCCTGGCCAGCTCCAGCAGGTAGGGCACCAGGTGGGGGGCCGCCGCGTAGACCTCCGCATCGCTCAGGTCGCTGAACAGCCCGTGCCACAGCCGCCACACCGGCGACGTGGCCACGTGCGCGGGCGCCGCCGCGATCTCCCGTAGCAGGCCGGGCATGTCTTCCCGGCCGGCCCACATCCTCGCCCAAGGGACCTTGTCCACACCCTCTAACACGGCACCGCCTCTCCGGTCGATGCCGCAGCCTCTCACGAGGGTGTGACAATCGGCGCTGTCATCTGGTGACGCGGTCGAGGAGTTCGAGCAGGTGGTGGTACGGCTTGCCGGTGGCGCGGGTGAGGCCGAGCTCGCAGGTGCGGTTGACCGAGGCGTGGGCGGTGAAGTCGCCGGCGGTGACGGAGGCGGCCTCGGCGCGGGTGGCGGAGGCGGTCAGCTCGGGATGGAGCAGGCCGCGGTCGCCGGCGAAGGCGCAGCACTGCCAGCCGTCGGGGACGACGACCCGTTCGGCGACGGCCTCGGCGATGCGGGTGATGGCGGCGTCGAGGCCCAGGCGGGTCGAGGAGCAGGTGGGGTGCAGGGCCAGCGACGGCAGGCGGCGGGCCTCGGGCAGGCGGGGCAGGATGCGCTCGGCGGTGAACGCGACCGCGTCGACGACCTGGAAGCCGAGCTTGTCGAACCCTTCGGTGCAGGAGGCGGCATCGGTGACGACGGGCAGGCGGCCGCCGTCGGTGGCCTCGGCGAGCACGTCCGCGACGCGGCGGGCCATCGTGTCGTGGCCGTCGGTGTAGCCCTTGGACGACCACGGGGTGCCGCAGCACAGGCCGGCGATCTGCTCGGGGACGTGCAGGCGGAGGCCGGCGCGCCCGGCCAGGCGGCGGAAGGCGGCCATGACGCCGGGGCCGCCGTCGGCGGGGGCGAACAGCGTGTTGAGGCAGGACGGCAGGTAGACGGCGTCGGGCGAGGCGGCCGGGGCGGCGCGGCGGCGGGTCCCGCCACGCGGCAGGTCGCGGCTCCATCGGGGCACGGTCTCGGCGCCGACCAGGTCGCGGCCCAGCCCGCTGGCGGCTTCGGGCAGCGCGGGCGGGAGGCTCGCCGCCGTGTCGAGGGCCAGGTTCATGGCGCGGGTGACGCCGTCCCAGTGCTTGGCGGCGCTCTTCCAGCCCGTGCGCGCGGCCCGGCCGTGGCGTTCGGCGCGCAGGCGCCGGGTCAGGTCGCCGGTGTTGATCTGGACGGGGCAGGCGGTGGCGCACATGCCGTCGACGGCGCACGTGTCGACAGCGTCGTAGGCGTACTCCTCCTCCAGCTCGCGGGCGAGCGCGTGGTCACCGGCGGCCTGGGCGGCGGCGAGCTCGCGGCGCAGCACGATGCGCTGGCGCGGGGTGGTGGTCAGGTCGCGGCTGGGGCAGACGGGCTCGCAGTAGCCGCACTCCACGCACCGGTCGACCTCGGGCTCGACGGTGACGACGGTCTTGAGGTCGCGCAGGTGGGCGTCCTCCCGGTCGGTCAGCAGCACGCCGGGGTTGAGCGTGCCCGCCGGGTCGCACAGCCGCTTGACCTCGCGCATCACCTCGTACAGCTCGTCGCCGTACTGCCGGCGCACGAACGGCGCCATGACCCGGCCGGTGCCGTGCTCGGCCTTGAGCGTGCCGCCCCGGCCCAGCACCGCCTCCACCATGTCCTCGGTGAACTCGGCGTAACGCCGCAGGTCGGTGGCGAAGCGCTCGTTCAGCATGAAGTGCAGGTTGCCGTCCTTGGCATGCCCGAAGATCACGCTGCGCTCGTAGTGGTGCTTGGCGAACAGCGCGCCCAGGTCGTCGCACAGGTCGGCCAGCGCGGCCACCGGGACGGCCACGTCTTCCAGCAGCGCCGTGGTGCCGCTCGGCCTGGCCCCGGCGACGGACGCGTACAGCCCCTTGCGGATGTGCCACAGCGCGGCCCGGCCGCCCGCGTCCCTGCTCAGCCGCGCGGGCGCGGACAGCTCCAGCTCGCCGAACACGGTGGCGGCCGCGCCCTCACGCTCGCCGAGCGCGCCGGCGTCGGACTCCTGCCACTCCACCAGCAGCGCCGCATGATCGCGTACGGTCAGCGTACGCAGGAGGTCGTCGGCCTTGGGGTCGGTCTGCGCCACCCGCAGCGACTCGGCGTCCAGCAGCTCGACGGCGGCAGGCTCGGCGGCGACCAGGCCGGGCATCGCGGCCATCGCCTGGTGCAGGCTGGGGAAGACGAGCAGCCCGGTGGCGGCGAGCGGGTGGGCGGGCACCGTGCGCAGCACCGCCTCGGCCACGAACCCGAGTGTGCCCTCGCTGCCGACGATCAGGTGCGCGAGGATGTCCACCGGGTCGTCGTGGTCGAGGAAGCTGTTGAGGCCGTAGCCCATCGTGTTCTTCAGCGCGAACTGCGCCTCGATGCGCCGCACCGAGTCCGGGTTGCCGCGGATCCGGTCGCGCAGCCGTTCCAGCCCGGCCGCCAGCTCGGGTTCGAGGGCGCGCAGCCGCTGCGCGGCGTCGGGCGCGCCGGTGTCGACGACCGTGCCGCTCGCCAGGACCAGCGTCATCGACTCCAGCGTCCGGTACGTGTTCGCGTGGGTGCCGCAGGTCATGCCGCTGGAGTTGTTGGCGACGACGCCGCCGATCGTGCACGCCGACTCGCTGGCCGGGTCGGGGCCGAGCTTGCGGCCGTAGGGCGCCAGGCGGGCGTTCACCTGCCGCAGCACCGCGCCGGGCTGGACCCGCACCCGCGCCCCGCCGTCGAGCACCTCGATCGAACGGAAGTGCCTGCGCGTGTCGACCAGCAGGTGCTCGCTCACCGCCTGCCCGCTCAGGCTCGTCCCGCCCGACCGGAACGTCAGCGGCAGCCCGGTCCGCAGCAGCGCCGCCACCTGGTCGGCGCTCTCCGGCACGAGCACGGCCTGCGGGGTCAGCAGGTAATGGGAAGCGTCGTGGGCCATGCCCAGCCGGTCGCTCGCCCGTGTGCGGGTGATCCCCGGAACGGCGTTCTCCACTGCGGCGAGGGCGGTGCTGTCGATCACGTTCGTACTCTCTCATCGGCGCGGATGTCGATCCACAACGGGACACGCTATCCCGGTCGATCAGTAGCCGTGCCCGCTGCGGCGGAGCTGCCAGGCGTCGGAGAGGCGGTTGAGAGCCCGGCGGCGGCGAGCCCGAGTATGAGGGACGTCCACGCGGCCGTCAGCACGGCGGCGATGCCGGACAGGTGGCCGAGGACCGGCGGCGCGTTCCTGACCAGCCGCCGCACCCCGTACGCGACGGCGGCGAAGACCTCGTTCAGCGCCAGATCGGCCAGGTAGGCGGCCGACAGCCCTCCGAGGCCGCACGAGCCGACCGGAACGAGAATCAGGTCGGACACGGCCGGTGTCCAGAGCCGTGTCGGTGCGGGTTCCCGGCGTGACCTGCTCGGATACTCGGGGCATGCTGAGCGGACTTCGAGAGCGCGTGCTGCCCGACACGCAGCGCCGCCCGCTGGAGGATCTGGTCGAGAGCCTGGATCTGTCGGCGGGTGACAGCGGGGCCAAGCGGTCGGCGTTCTGGACGATGCTCACGCTGTCGGCGGTGATCGCGTCGGCCGGGGTGCTGACGGACTCGACGGCCACCGTGATCGGGGCGATGATCATCGCGCCGCTGGCCACGCCGATCATGGGGACCGCGCTGGCGACGGTGCGGCACAGCGGGCAGGGCGCGGTCGGGTTCGTGTTCTTCGGCGGGCTGCTGGTGGTCGGGATCGGGGTGGTGTTCTCGGCGTTGCTGCCGGCCTCGTACGAGCTGCTGACCAACAGCCAGATCGCGGGGCGTACGTCGCCGAAGCTGATGGATCTGGTGGCGGCGCTGGCGACCGGGCTGGCCGGGGCGGTGGCGCACGCGCGGCGGGACGTGGCGGCGGTGCTGCCGGGGGTGGCGATCGCGATCTCGCTGGTGCCGCCGCTGGCGGTCGTGGGGGTGTGCCTGGGCCGGGGGGCGGGCTGGCTGGCGCTGGGCGCGCTGGTGCTCTTCCTGTCGAACCTGCTGGCGCTGATCCTCGGCGGCATCGTGGTGTTCACGGCGACGGGGTACGGGGCCGAGGCCGTCGCGGAGTCGGGGCGCAGCCGCCGCCGGGCCCGGCTGGTGCTGGCGTCGCTGCTGGTCCTGGTGGTCGTCCCGCTGTCGGCGAACACCGTGGTGAGCTGGCTGCTCACGACGTGGAGCGCGCGGGCGAAGGCGGTGGCCGCCGAGTGGATCGCCGGCGTGCCGGGGTCGTCGATCGCGGGCGTGGACGTGGTCTCCCGGGAGCTGCGCGTCCGGGTGCAGACGCCGGGTGAGCTGCCGCCGGTCTCCGGCCTGCTCGGGGCGCTGCGCGGGCAGATCCCGGACGGGGTGCCGGTCGTGGTGGAGACGACACGCGGGAGCACGATCCGGGCCGGCCGGGTTGGCGGTGACTCGTGAGGATTTACCCGTTCTTGCTGGGCCGCTGACGCGCCACGCCCGCGTGCCGCGCCACCGCTTGAAAGGCTGGACGGCGGCGAGCCGACCAGGAGGAACCCATGATCAAGCCGGGCAGGGCGGCGCGGGCCGACCGGCCGCGACAGGTGCGGGTGGTGCTGTCGCCCGCGAACGTGGCGCGGGCCGGGCTCGCGCTGGCCGCCGTCGTCGCGGCGGCGCTGTTCCTGCACTTCGTGCTGACCGACGCGGGCTGGCTGGTCGTCCTGGTGGTGCTGGCCTGGTTCGTGTCGCTGGCGATGGAGCCGGGGGTGCGCAGGCTGTCGAGATGGATGCCGAGAGGCCGGGCCACGATGGTGATGATGGTGGCGCTCATCCTGGCGGCGCTGATCTTCCTGGGGCTGTTCGGCAACCTGTTCCTGGAGCAGGCCGCGCAGCTCCTGCGCCACCTGCCCACCGTCGCCGAGGCCGTGATCTCGTGGATCAACGCCCGGCTCGGCACCCAGTACCGGGTGCACGACATCCTCGCCTCCATCCACCTCACCCCGCAGCAGGCCGCCGAGTACGCCCAGGGGGTGCTCGGCGGCGTGCTGAGCCTGCTGGGCGCGGTGACGAAGGCCGTGTTCAACCTGATCACCATCCTGCTGCTGGCCTTCTACCTGTCGGCCGACGGCCCGCGCCTGCGCCACTGGATCGCGCGCCTGCTGCCGCGCCGGCCGCAGCAGCTCTTCGGCCGCGTCTGGGAACTGTCGATCGAGAAGACCGGCGGGTACGTGTCGGCCCGGCTCATCCTGGCCACGATCAACGGGTGCCTGTCGGCCGCGGTGTTCCTGCTGATCGGCATGCCGTCGTGGCTGGCGCTCGGCGTGTGGACGGGGGTGGTGGCCCAGTTCGTGCCGACGATCGGCACGTACATCTCGATCGCGCTGCCCGCGGTGGTGGGGTTCGCCTCGCCGCAGCCGTGGGTGGGGGCGGTGGCGCTGGGCTGGGCGATCCTGTATCAGCAGGTGGAGAACCTGACGCTGGAGCCGAGGATCAGCGCGCGCTCGGTCGACCTGCACCCGGCGGTCTCGTTCACTGCCGTGCTCCTGGGTGCGGCGCTGTTCGGGCCGGTGGGCGCGCTGCTGTCCATCCCCGTGGTGGCGATGCTGTTCGCGCTCGTCGACACGTACGCGGCGACGCGGCCGGAGCCGGTGCAAGAGATGGCCACGGGCGGGTGAAGGTACCGGCTGCCGCCGGGCACCAGGACGCCCGGGGGGAAGGTCGCTTTCATGGCTGACCTTCCCTTTCATGACCGGGCGGACTTCGAGGCCGCCGACCGCGGGTTCCTGGCCGCGCTCGACCCCGCGGTGATCAGAACGGCCGACGGCCGCGTCGTCTGGGACTCCGACGCGTACGGCTTCCTCGACGGCGAATGCCCGGACACCGCGCACCCCAGCCTGTGGCGGCAGGGCCAGCTCTGCGTCAAACAGGGCCTGTACGAGGTCACGGACGGCATCTACCAGATACGCGGGCTGGACCTGTCGAACATGACGCTGATCGAGGGCGACGAGGGCGTCATCGTGGTCGACCCGCTGCTGTCCAACGAGTGCGCGGCGGCGGGCCTGAAGCTCTACCGCGAGCAGCGCGGCGACCGGCCGGTCACCGCCGTCGTCTACACGCACTCGCACGCCGACCACTTCGGCGGCGTGCGCGGCGTCACCGACGGCGACGTGCCGATCCTGGCCCCCGCCGGGTTCATGGAGCACGCGGTGTCGGAGAACGTCTACGCGGGCACCGCGATGAACCGCCGCGCGGTCTACATGTACGGCCCCGACCTGCCCCGCTCGCCGGAGGGCCAGATCGGCACCGGGCTCGGGATGACCACCTCGACCGGCACCATCTCCCTCATCCCGCCCACGCTCGACATCACGCGCACCGGCCAGGAGGAGACGATCGACGGCGTACGGCTGGTCTTCCAGCTCACGCCGGGCACCGAGGCCCCGTCCGAGATGAACTTCTACGTCCCGGACCGCCGGGCGCTCTGCATGGCCGAGAACGCCACCCACAACCAGCACAACATCCTGACGCTGCGCGGCGCGCTGGTCCGCGACACCCGGGTGTGGGCGCGCTACCTCGACGAGGCGATCACGCTGTTCGCCGGCGACGCCGACGTGGTCTTCGCCTCCCACCACTGGCCGACCTGGGGCGGCGAGAACATCGTCACGTTCCTGTCCCAGCAGCGCGACATGTACGCGTACATGCACGACCAGACGTTGCGCATGATGAACCAGGGCATGACGGGCATCGAGATCGCCGAGGCGATCCGGATGCCGCCCGCCCTGGAGCAGGCGTGGCACACCCACGGCTACTACGGCTCGGTCAGCCACAACGTCAAGGCCATCTACCAGCGCTATCTCGGCTGGTTCGACGGCAACCCGGCCCACCTGTGGGAGCACCCGCCGGTCGAGCAGGCCCGCCGCTACGTCGAGTGCATGGGCGGGCGCGAGGGCGTCCTGTCGTACGCCCGCCGCTACGTCGACGAGGGCGACCTGCGCTTCGCGGCCACGCTGCTCAACCACGCGGTGTTCGCCGACGACAGCGACCGGCAGGCGCGCGAGCTGCTCGCCGAGGTCTACACCCGGCTCGGCCACGGCTCCGAGAACGGCACCTGGCGCAACTTCTACCTGGTCGCCGCCCGGGAGCTGACCTCCGGCGTGGTGCCGCCCGACCTCGACACCACCTCGCCGGAGATGCTCCAGGCCCTGTCGCTGGAGCAGATCTTCGACTCCATCGCCATCCGCGTGGACGGGCCGAAGGCGTGGAACGAGAGCCTGGCGATCGACTGGCACCTGACGGACCTGGACCGGCGGCACCGGACCGCGCTGTCCAACGGCGTGCTCATCCACCAGGCCGATCCGCCGTCCCGGCCGGTGGACCTGACGCTCACGCTCACCAAGCGGGACCTGCTCGGCCTGCTGACCGGCGGGCCGGCCGACGGCATCCGGCACGAGGGCGACCTGAACGCGCTGAACCGCCTGACCGCCGTGCTCGACGACCCGGCTCCGGCGTTCGCGATCGTGACCCCGTGAGCGTCAGCCGCTCCGCTGCCCGAGGCGCGCCTCGACGCGGCTCAGGCGGGCGGCGACCGCGTCCCTGCGGGGGCGCGGCGCCTCCTCGTGCAGCCCGCGCAGCAGCTCACGCAGCCGCAGCAGGACCATGGGGCTGCGCGCGGTGGCGATGAGCTCGTCGAACGTGATCCGCAGGTAGTCCTCCCAGGAGGGCAGCGGGATCACCACGCGGACCCGGCCGCGGGCGTCGGCCGCCGAGCCCACGTCGAGCGCCTTGCCCACGATGCGGCGCAGCAGGTCCTCGGCGTGGTCGAGGGCCTGCACGGCCGTGACCGGGTCGTTGACCGCCGCCGAGAGCGCCCGGAGCGCGATGTCGGCCAGCAGCCGGAACCCGAACGCGGCGTCCTGCGCGAAGGCGCGTTCGGGCCCGGTGAGCACGTGGCGGCGCAGCAGCCGTTCGGGCACGGCGTGGTGGTGCACGTCGGCGAGCGGGTCGCCGTCGAAGAGCTGCGCCCCGATGGGGGCGCGCAGCACGATGACGGCCTCGCGCCGGGCGGCCAGGGCGACGAGCGCGGCCACGTCGACCTCCTGGAGCCGGGCCGGCCTGCCCCGCCAGAGGATCGACGACACCGGGGCGGGCAGGTCGAGCGGTTCGCGGTCTGCCCGGTAGGGGCTGCGGTAGACGACGTCGACGACCCGGCGCGTACGCCGGTTGATCACGTTCAGGCAGGGGGCGAGCTGGATGGAGATGAAGGCGCGGACCTGCACGGTGCGCATGAGCAGCGCGGCGACGAGCGAGAGGAGCACGGCCAGCACGGGCACGCTGAGCGAGACCGCGCCTCGGTGGGCGACGACGAGGGCCGCGGTGATCGTGTAGACGAAGACGCCGACGGCGAAGGCGAAGGTGCGCCAGACGGTCGGATCGTCGCGGAACAGGGTGAGCCGCAGGCTGAACGTGCCCGCGGCGAACTGCATGACCAGGAACAGCAGCGAGAAGATCACGCTGGCCAGGCCGAGCACGCCGAACCCGATGGTGAACAGCGCCCCGGTGGCGTCCCTGGTGGGCAGCGGCACCGTGGGGGGCAGGTTCGGCAGGATCAGCCCGGCGGCGAGCCCGGCCCCTGCGCAGCCGACCTGGACCACGCCGGCCCGCAACCGCCGCCGGGGACGCCGGAAGAGGGCCGGGGGCACGCGTTCCCCCTTGCGGGTGAACACTGCGGGACTCTCCGGCGGCCTCATGGGGCTGAGCTCTCCCGGAAGGCGTCGGCCGCGGCCTCGTTGGAGTCGTAGTAGGTCAGCCCGGTCAGGCCGTAGTGGGTGAGCAGGCGGCGCAGCCCGGCGGTGGCGCGGGAGACGGCGAAGGTGACGCCGCGCTCGCCCAGCAGGGCGACGGTGTCCCGCAGGGCCTGCGCGCCGGTGGTGTCGACGTCGGGGATGGCCTCGGCGTCCAGCACGATCCACCGGGCGCCCCGCTCGGCGAGACGTTCGACGTCGGCCTTGAAGGTGGCGGCGTTGGCGAAGAAGAGCTGGCTCTCGAACCGGTAGACGGTCAGCGGCCCGGCCTCGCCGTCCCCGTCCCGGTGATCCTCCTCGCGCACGTACCGGCCGTGCTCGCCGGGACGCAGGACGGCCGTGCTGGGGCGGGCGGCCCGCCGTACGACGTCCACGGCCGACAGCAGGAACGCGATGACGACGGCGGTGAGCGAGCCGAGCACCGGGACGCCGAGCAGGCAGACGACGGCGATCCAGAACTCCGAGCGGCGCAGCCGCCACAGCTCGGCCAGCTTGCGCACGTCGACGAGCCGGACGACGGCGACGGCCACGATGCCCGCCAGGGCGGCGTTGGGCAGGTACGCGAGCACCCCGGAGAAGAACGCGACCAGGACGGCCACCACGAGCGCGCACACCACGCTGGGCACCTGGGAACGGGAGCCGGTGGAGTCCATGGCGGCGGTGCGCGAGGCGCTGGAGCCGACCGTCATCGACTGGGTGAGCCCGGCGGCGACGTTGGCCAGGCCGAACGCGCGCAGCTCCTGGTTGGCGTCGATCCGGTAGCCGCGCTGTTCGGCGTAGCGGCGGGCGGTGAGCAGGCCGTCGGCCAGGGTGACGGCGGCGATCGCGATGGCGCCGGGCACGAGCCCCGCCCACTGCCCGAGCGTGATCGACGGCCAGTGCGGCACCGGCAGCCCGGACGGCACGTCGCCGAGCACCGACACGCCGCGCTTGTCCAGCCCGGCCCAGGCCACCACCGCCGTCGCGGCCACCAGCGCGACCAGCGGCCCGGGCAGCGCCGGCACGAACCTGCGCAGCGCGACGATCACCGCCACCGTCGCCAGGCCGATGACCACGCTCCACTTCTCGGCCTGCGGAATCCTCGTGATGATCTCCCACAGCTCCGGGAAGAACCGGTCGGCCGTGGTGTGGACGCCGAGGATCTTCTCGACCTGGCTGGTGAGGATCTCCACGGCCAGCCCGGCGATGAACCCGACCAGCACCGGCTCGGACAGGAAGTCGGCCAGGAACCCGAGCTTGAACACGAAGAACAGCAGGAACACCCCGGCGCACACGAGCGCCTGGGCGTAGGCCAGCTCGACGTACTGCGCGCTGCCCGGCCGGACCGCCATCGCCGTCAGCAGCGACGCGATGAGCGCCGCGATCGGCGCGTCCGGGCTGGCCACGAGCTGCCGCGAGGAGCAGAACAGCGCGAACACCAGCATCGGCACGATCGCCGCGTACAGGCCGACGACCGGCGGCAGGCCCGCGATCTGCGCGTAGCCGATGTTGAGCGGGATGGCCAGCGCCGCCAGCGTGACTCCGGCGGTGATCTCCTTCGGCCAGTCCAGCGGCCTGCTGATGCCCGCGGCGAACCACGTCACGGCAGCAGCCCGCCCAGGCCCTTGCCGATCAGCACCACGCCGATGACCAGCAGCAGCACGAACATCACCGTCGCGTTGTCCCGCTCCAGCCAGCTCTTGAGCCGGTCCAGCGGCGCCCGCATCCGCTCGGCCGCGACCGCGTACACGACGACCGGGACCGCCACGCTGCACGCGGCCAGCAGCGTGAACACGACGAGCAGCGCGAGCTCGTGCACCGCACCCTGCGCGATGGTGACGCCGGCGGCCACGCACATCATCAGGTTCTTCGGGTTGACCGCCGCCAGCGCGGCGGCCGGCCCGGCCGCCTTCACCGGCGTGAGCCTGTCGACGGCCTTCATCCAGCCCGGCAGGCCGGGCCGCCCGCGCGAGCGCCACTGCTTGCCGGCCAGCCCCAGCATGAGCACGCCGAGCACCAGCTTGATCCACGAGACCGCCGCCGACGGCTCCCCCGAGCCCGCCGACAGCCCCACCGTGCGCGCCAGCACGACGAACACCCCCGTCGCCACCGCGATCCCGGCCACCCAGCCCGCCAGGAACCCCGCGCTCGTGCCGCCCGCGCGCGGCGCCAGCAGCATCAGGATCACCGCCATGATCGGCACCGGGCTGATCGCCACGGCCAGCGCGAGTGGCAGCAGCTCCCCCAGCACCCCACCCATGCGGCCTGGCGTACCCCTTTTGAGCAGGAACGATGCTCTCCCAGGCTTTCCCTTGCCCCGCCGTTGGCAAGGAACCAGAGGAGCCCGACCAGGGGGAGGAACCGGGTGAACCTGTCCGCCATGCCCGGCTGGGCCGCCCTGCGCGGCTACCGGCGGGCCTGGCTGCGCCCGGACCTCCTCGCGGCCCTGTCGCTGTGGGCGGTGCTGGTGCCGCAGGCGTTCGCCTACGCCCAGCTCGCCGGCCTGCCCGCCGCCGCCGGCCTCTACACCGCGCTCGGCGCGATGATCGGCTACGCGCTCTTCGGCGGCGCCCGCTTCCTGAACGTCGGCCCCGAGTCGTCCGTCGCCATCGTCGTCGCCGGCGCGCTCGCCACCGTGCCCGGCGGCGACCCCGCCCTCGTGTCCGCCCAGCTCGCCCTGCTGATCGCCGCCTTCCTCACGATCGGGTACGCGATCCGCGCCGGCGTGCTGATGCGCCTGCTGTCCACGCCCGTCCTGACCGGCTACCTCGCCGGCTCCGGCGTCGTCATCATCGTCAGCCAGCTCCGCAAGGTCACCGGTATCGAACCCCGGGGCCACCACCTGACCAAGATCGGCGCCGTCCTGCGCAACCTCGGCGACCTGAACCCGTGGGCGCTCGGCTGCGCCCTCCTCACCGCCGCCGCCGTCCTGCTCATCGGCCGCTACGCCCGGCGCCTGCCCGGACCGCTCATCGCCCTCGTCGCCGCCACCGCCGTCGTCGCCCTCGCCGGGCTCGACGACCGGCTCGCCGTCCTCGGCCCCGCCACCGGCGGCCTGCCCGTGCCGCGCCTGCCCTGGACCGGCCTCGCCGACACCATGCGCCTGATCGGGCCCGCGCTCAGCCTCGCCCTGCTCGTGTACGCGAGCAGCGTCCTGACCGCCCGCTCCCTGGCCGCCAAGGAAGGCGAGGACGCCGATCCGCAGCAGGAGTTCCTCGGCCTGGCCGCCGCCAACGCCGGATCGGCCCTGCTCGGCGGCTTCCCCGCCAACGGCAGCGACTCCCGCAGCGCCCTGCTGTCCGGCTCCGGCGCCCGCACCCGCCTCGCCGGCCTCGGCGCCGCCCTCGCCGTCATCATCACCCTGCTGGCCCTCATGCCGCTCATCCGCGACCTCCCCCAGGCCGCCCTCGGCGCCGTCATCATCCTCACCGCCGCCCGGCTCATCGACCTGCCCGCCTTCCGCAGGCTCTGGCGCCTCCGCCGCACCGACTTCGTCCTCGCCGCCGTCACCGCCGCCGGCGTCCTCGCCTTCGGCGTGCTCGAAGGCATCGTCGTCGGCGTCGCCGTCTCCCTCCTGGAAGTGCTGCGCCGCGCCGTCATGCCCTACACCGCCGTGCTCGGCCGCACCGGCGACGAGCGCGCCTACCGCGACGTCGTCAACTACCGCGACGCCGAGACGCTGCCCGGCCTCGTCGTCTACCGCTTCGACGCGCCGCTGTTCTTCGCCAACGCCGACGTCCTCCGCGCCGACCTGTGCCGCCTCATCGCCGACGCCGAACCCCCGCTCCGCGAGATCGTCATCGACGCCGAAGCCGTCTACGACCTGGACACCACCGGCGTCGAAGCCCTGCACCGCGTCGCCGACGACTGCGACCGCGCCGGGGTTCGGCTGTCCTTCGCCCGCACCCGCGTGCCCGTACGGGCCCTCATGCGCGAAACGGGGCTGGACGAGCGCGTCCGCTTCTTCCACCGGGTGGCCGACGCCGTCGCCGCCTACCGCGCCGAACACCCCGGACACCGCCCCGCCGTACGCTCCACCCGGCCACACCGGCGCGGCCTCGGGCGGAGCCGGATCTGGCGGAGCCGGATTTCGCGGAGCCGGATCCGGCAGAGCCCGATTTGGCGCAGCCCGATCTGGCGCAGCCCGGTCCGGCGGTTGCGCGCCTGGCTCCGGTGGTTGCGCGCCTGGCTCCGGCGCCGTTTGATCAGCACCTCCCGGGACGGCTAGCCTGATCGCCGTTCTGCCTGACGAGTCTTGGGGGCACCGGTGAGCGCGGAAGAGGACTTCAAGCAGGTCGGCGCCGAACTGGCCGACCTGGGCGTGCTGGTGTCCAGCATGATGGGCAGACCGGCGCTCAAGGACCAGGCCGGGAAGGTGTTCGCCAGCCTCCAACGAGACGGCGCCATGGTCTTCCGCCTGGTCCGCGACACCCCCGAGCACGCGGCCGCCCTGCAACTGGACGGCGCTTCCCTCTTCGACCCGACCGGGCAGGGCAAGGTGGTCAAGGACTGGGTCGTCGTCCCCCACGCCTTCGCCGACCAGTGGACCGACCTCGCCGAAGCCGCCCACAGCCGCCCCCGCTGACCCCGCCCGGCCCCTGGCCACCCCTCCCGCCAGAACTGGTTCGCAGGCACCGGCAGGCAGGCACTTCGGGCGCCAGACACCGGGCGGCAGGCACGGCCGGCTCGCGTGAGGCGGGCCGTGGAGCGGGCATGGCCCCGTCGAGACGCACGACGAAGATGCCGGAGACCAGGGTCACCTGCAGCCCATGCGTCGTCCAGAGGGCCGGATCAGGTGATGGTGCGGCTCCTGCCCCCGGTCTCCTTGAGAAGAAGGGCGAGGCGGGTGCGGTCGGGGGTGCCGTACTTGCGCAGCAGGCTGGAGACGTGGTTCTTCACCGTGCCCTCGGTGATGCGCAGCCGCGCCGCGATCTCCCGGTTCGCGGCCCCGGCGGCGACCAGCCTGGCGACGTCGGACTCCCTGGCCGACAGGCGCTCCTTGTGCGGCAGCGCCCTCGGCACGGCGGGGGTGCGTCGTAGCTCGGCCACCAGGCGTCCGGCCACGGGCGGGGCGAGCACCGTCTCCCCGCGCCCGGCCCTGCGGACGGCGTCGACCAGCTCCTCCGGCGTGCGGTCCTTGAGCAGGTAGCCGACGGCCCCGCCGCCCAGCGCACCGAAGATGTAGTCGTCCTCGTCGAAGGTGCTGAGCACGAGAGCGGCCACGCCGGGGTGCCCGGCCGACAGCCGGCGGATGAGCTCGACGCCGTCCATCCTGGGCATCCTCGCGTCCACCAGCGCCACGTCCGGCCGGCACTTCCCCGCCACGCGCAGCGCGTCCTCGCCGTCGGCGGCCTCACCGACCACCTCGATCCCGTCCTCGATCTCCAGCATCTTGCGCAAACCCCGCCGGATCAGCTCCTGGTCATCGACCAGCAGGACTCTGATCGCCGCCATGCCCTCCGCCCTGTCCCCCGCCACCCCGTCCCCCGCCACCATGTCCCCCGCCACCATGTCCCCCGCCACCCTGTCGCTCGCCGCCCTGTCCCCCGCTCCGTCCTCGCCGCCCGGTACGCGCTCGCCCTGCGTCATGCCGCCACCCCCACTCGTACCGGAAGCTCCGCCCGTACTTCGAAACCGCCTTCCGGACGGTCGCTCGCGGTCAGGGAGCCGCCCACCGCGCGGGCACGCTCGGCGAGGGAGAGCAGGCCGAAGCCGTCGCGCACGCCCGCGCGCCGACCCCAGCCGTTGTCGGCGACCACCAGGACCACCCGCTCGCCGCCGAACACCAGCCGTCCGCGTACGTGGCGGGCCCCGGAGTGCCGGACGGCGTTCGTCAGGGCTTCCTGCAGCACGCGGTAGAGCACCAGCTCCACGTCCGGCTCCAGGGACACCTCGTCCCCTTCGACCTCGAAGCACACCGCCAGCCCCGTGCCGTCGAACGAGGCCGCCAGTCGCTCCAGCGCCGCGCCGCTCACCTGGCCCTCCAACGCGAGCGGCCGCAGCGCCCTGACCCAGCGACGGGCGTCGGCCAGGGCCGCCACGCTCGTCTCCTTCGCCAGCCGCACCTCCTCCCAGGCGGCCTCCTCCCAGGCTGCCCCGTCCGAAGCGGCTGCCCCGTCCGAGACTGCCCCGTCCGAGGCGGTCTCGGGGCGGCGCGACCGGAAGCGTCCGGCGTTCTCGAGGCTCATCTTGATCACCGTCAGGTGGTGACCGATCGAGTCGTGCATCTCCGCGCCCATCCGCGCCCGCTCCTGCGCGACCGTGAGCTCCCGCACGCGGGCGAGGAGCCGCTGCGCCTCGGCCCGTCTGCGCCGCGCCTCCAGCACGGCCGACGTCATGCCCAGCACGAACGAGGAGAACGCGATGAACGGCACGGTCTGACCGACGGCCTCCATCGGACCATGGCCGGACAGCGCGACGTCCAGGACGAACATGACGACGCTGAGGCAGCCGATGATGACCGTCGCGACCCGCATGTCGTGCACGAACGCGACGTTGGCGATGGCGATGAGGGTCAGCAGCATGTGGACCTCTTCCGACCCCGCCGGGCCCAGTGAGAGGGTCGCCAGCAGGAACACCACCGCGACCGGACGCCGCCACCCGGTGGCACGCCGCCAGGGCAGCAGCAGCCACAGCACGGCCACGAGCGCCAGGTCGGCGGAGAACACCACGATCTGGACAGTCGTCCCCGGGTGCGAGGTGTACGCGATCGCGGTGCCCGCGAGCACCACCCAGAACACCACGCTGAACAGGTCCGGCCGGTCAGGATTGCGCAGGCCGGCGAGGGAGGGCAGCATGGCGCACGACTTTAGCCGCACGCCCTCGCCGTGTGATCCTCCCGAGGACCCATGACCATGGTCATGCCAGGTTCCGACCCCGGTCCGATGTGCCGGCCGGCCCGGCTGCTTAGCGTGTTCTTCCATGAGAAGAGCCACCCACCCCGTCTGGGCAGTGCTGATCACCCTCGCCGCCACGTTCGGGCAGATCGTCGTCGGCACCGCTCCTGTCACCTTGCTGCTGGACGCCGATCACCCCCTCTACCGGCCACTCGGCATGATCGGGATCACGCTGGCCTCGCTCGGGCTGGTCTACCTGGTCCGGCGCTTCCTCGGTGGCCAGTCCTGGGCCGGCGTGGGCCTGGAACGATCCCGGCGGGCCGTGCCGCAGCTGTTCCTGGGAGTCGTGGCGGGCGCTGTCCCGGTGGCCGCGGCCATCATGCTGTCGGTGGCGCTCGGGGCGATGTCCTTACCGCCCAGTGACATGGTCTTCGCCCAGGCGGGTCTCTTGCCGTACGGCATCGCGTTCGCCCTGCTGAGCCAGGCGTTTCCGGAGGAGCTGCTGTGGCGGGGGCACCTGTTCGACACGCTGTCGGCCCGGTTGTCGCCGAGGGCCGTGCTCATCGTGGTGTCGGTCGGGTTCGGCGCGCTGCACATCCTCTCCAGCAGCCCGGCCGACTCACCGGGCGAACGCCTGCTCTACGTGCTGCAGGCCGTCGCACTCGGTTTCGCGTGCGCGGCGGCGCGTGCGCGTACGGGGACGCTGTGGATGGCGGTCGGCGTGCACACCGGCACGCACACCGCGAACCTCCTGCTTCCGGCAGAGGCCGTCCACTATGGCGTGCACCTCGTCATCCTGACCTGCGCGCTCGCCGGCACCGGCTTGCTGCTGCTCCGGTCAGGACAGGAGGAGAAGCGTGCACAACCGGCCCCAGACCCGTCAGGCCCCGCCGAAGCTCACTGAAGGTACGCAGATGCCCAACTTGCCCGTCAGCGCACGGCCGGCTTCCTCGGCCATGGTCAGCGTTGTACGTGGAGCGGCCCCGAGCTGGGGTCCGGCCGGACCCGTCGATCACGAGTGCCGTGCCGTGCCCGAGCCACCATGTCCGTCTGTGGGCTGGGACCCGGTACGGCCACCGACGACACCAACTAATGCGGGCGCCGACGAGCCCTCTGGCGCTCCCGGGGCGGTCACGCCGAAGGTCTCAGCGTCGTGCCGGCCTCGCCGCCGTCCGGAACGGGCCGGCACCGCGAACGTCCCGTTTCCAGCGCAACGACCCGGCCTGGCTTATCTGACCGGGATCCACTGTGATGACCGTCATTGCCCTGCGCGAAGCTTGATCGCTAGCGTCACGGTCCGAAGGGCCGGTCACATGGATCACCGGGGGTAGGCATGACGGGGATGGAGCACACCTGCCCGCCGCACATCACGAGACTGGTCCTGTTGGCGGGTGAGGCGGCCGGGCTCGACCGGAGCCGGCTGCCGCGGGTTCCCGGGCTGGACGTGGTCGGCGACGACGGCATCCGGCTGCCGTCCGCCTCTCTGGTGCGCATCTGGCAGGAGTGGGAGACGGCGCTGCGCGAGCGCGGCGGCGGCACGCTGCCGTGGAAGCTGTGGCGGCCCGGCCTGCTCGGGGTGTGGGACTACCTCTTCGCCACCGCCGACACGCTCGTCGACGCGTTCGGCGAGGGCGACCGGCACGCGGCGGCGATCACCGATCCGGCGGAGTCCTTCGCCGTCACCGTCGAGGCCGATGGCCGGCTGACGGTCGGCTTCCGTGGCGTGTTCGCCGGCCATCCGGTGTTCCCGATCATCTCGGAGTTCGCGGCCGGGCTGATCCTGACCTCGGCGCGGTCGGGCGCCGGACGGCCGCTGACCCCGGTGCGGGTGACGCTGCCCTGCGCGCCGCCCCGCCGCCACGCCTACCTGATCGAGGCGTACGGCACCGACCGGCTGGAGTTCGGCGCCGCGCTGCCTTCGGTCACCTTCTCGGCCGCCGACGCGCGGGCTCGGCTGCCGCGGGCGGATCCGGCGCTGGCCAGGATCTTGCGCGAGCACGCGCGCACCACGCTGGCCGGCGCCCGGCCGGTGCTGGGCTGGCTGGACCGCTTCCGGGTCGAGGTCGAGCTGATCCTGCCCGACGGGGACCTGGCCGCCCTGGCGCGCCGGCTGCGCATGGCGCCGCGCACCTTGCAGCGCCGCCTGCGCGAGGAGGGGACGAGCTGGCGCGAGGAGGTCGAACGGGTCAGGCGGGCACGGGTGGAGCATCTGCTGCTGAACACCCCCATGACGGTGGCCTCGATCGCCGCCCGCACCGGCTACGCCGACCAGCGCGCGCTGCGCCGGGCGGTCCATCGCTGGTACGGCTCCGGGCCCGCGGCGCTGCGGCGGGTCAGGTCCCCTACCTGACGCGCCCGGCCCTCCTGGTGGGCCTGGGCTGATCCGTACGGTCCCGGCATGAACGTTCGCACTGAACACAAGGCCGGGCCCCGGCAGTGGCTCGGGCTGGCGGTCTTGTTGCTGCCGACCATGATGCTCACCGCCGATCTGGGCGTTCTGTGGCTGGCCACCCCGTTCGTGACCGCTGACCTGCGGCCGTCGAGTACCGAGTTCCTGTGGATCATCGACATCTACGGCTTCATGACCGCCGGGTTCCTGGTGGTGATGGGCACGCTGGGCGATCGGATCGGCCGCCGCCGGCTGCTGCTCGCCGGGGCCGCGACGTACCTGGTGGTGGAGCTCGTCATGGTGGCGTCCGCGTACGCCGCCAGCCCGGGGCTGCTGATCGGGGCGCGGGCGGTGCTGGGTGTGGCCGGGGCCGCGATCCTGCCCTCGACGCTGTCGCTGATCAGCACCATGTTCACCGATCCCCGCCAGCGGACGCGGGCGATCTCGCTGTGGGCGACGGCGCTGGCGCTGGGGGTCGGGCTGGGTCCGGTGTTCGGCGGGCTGCTGCTGGCGAACCTGTGGTGGGGGCTGGTGTTCCTGATCGGCGCCCCGGTCATGCTGCTGGTGCTGGCGGCCGGGCCGGTGCTGCTGCCGGAGTACCGCGACCGGGCGGCCGGACGGCTGGACCTGACCAGCGTGGCGATGTTCTTGCTGGGCATCCTGCCGGTCGTCTACGCGGTCAAGCGCATCGCCGAACACGGCTGGCGGCCCGCGGTGGTGCTGGCCGGGCTGGCCGGGGTGGTGTTCTTCGTGCTGTTCGTCCGGCGGCAGAACCGGCTCGCCTCGCCGCTGCTGGACCTGCGGCTGTTCGCCGACCGGTCCTTCACCGGGGCGCTGACCATGCTGTTCCTGGCCATGATGGCGCTCAACAGCGTGGAGTACCTGATCCCGCAGTTCCTGCAGTTGTTCGGCGGGCTCGACCCGGTGGCGGCCGGATTGTGGTTGCTGCCGTCGGCCGCGGCCTTCCTGCTCGGCTCGCAGCTCACGCCGCTGCTGGTACGGCGGCTGCGGCCGGCGTACGTCATCACGCTCGGCGCTCTGGTGTCGCTGGCCGGGTATCTGCTGGCCGTGGGTGCGGCAAGCTCTCTGGCCGCTGCGGTCGCGGCCACGGTGATCATGCTCGGGGTCGGGCCGATCAGCGTGCTGGGCACCGAGCTGGCGGTCCGCGCGGCCCCGCCGCAGAAGGCCGGCTCCGCCGCCGCGGCCGGGCAGACGGCCTACGACCTGGGCCTGGCCATGGGCATCGCGATCACCGGCAGCTTCGCGGTCGCCGTCTACCGCGACAAGATCGCGACGACCCTCCCGCCAGGCGCGCCTGACGCCGCGCGCGACTCGCTGGGCAGCGCCATCGGCACCGCCGAGGCCCTCCCCTCTCCCCTGGCGGGCCGGCTCGTGGCCGCGGCCAAGGACGCCTTCCTGTCCGGCTTCACCGCGGCCGCCGCCGTAAGCGCCGGCCTCGCCGTACTGGTCATCGCCGTCGTACTGATCACCCTGCGGCACGTACGCGCGGCGAGCGCCCCTGACGGGGCGACGGAACCCGAGATGGCCGCCCTGTGATCAGCCACCAGATCGTGCTGGCCGCCCGGCCGGTCGGCGCCCCCGCCGGCGAGGCCGTCGACTCGCGCGCGGCGGCCGTTCCGTCGGCGTCACGGTCATGCACGGCGCGGGCCAGCGCGACCACGCCGTCGTCGACGGACTCGGCCGGGCGCCTGCCGCCCTCATCGGAACGCTTCACGGCCCCGGAACCGGAAAGATGCTCGTCCGCCTCACCTCGGCCTGAACAAGGGAGAACCATGGAGAACGAACTCTACGACTACGACCCGATCGTCGACCGGCAGCCCCTCCACTGGCCCGGCGACGCCAGGGTGGCCTTCTACGTCGGGCTGAACGTCGAGCACTTCCTGTTCGGCCGGCCGTCGACGAGCCTGAACGAGGCCACCTCGGCCCTGGTGCCCGACCCGCTCAACCACGGCTGGCGCGACTACGGCGCCCGGGTCGGCTTCTGGCGGGTGATGGAGAGCCTGGACCGCCACGGCATCCGGGCCAGCGTGCTGCTCAACTCGTCCGTCTGCGACCACTATCCGCAGATCGTCCAGGCCGGTCTGGCCCGCGACTGGGCGTGGGTGGCCCACGGCCGGACCAACTCCGTCCTCCCGGCGGGCATGTCCGAGGACGAGGAACGCGCCGAGCTGACCGCGATCATCGCCACGATCGAGCAGGCCACCGGCCGCCGGCCGCGCGGCTGGATGGGCCCCGCGCTCAACGAGACCCTGCGCACCCCGGCCCTGCTGGCCGAGCTCGGCCTGAGCTACGTGCTCGACTGGACCTGCGACGACCAGCCGTTCCGGCTGAACGTGCCCGGCATGCTGAGCGTGCCGTACACGGTGGAGCTCAACGACCTCGGCCTGTTCACGATGCACGGCATGACGGGGCCCGACTTCCTGCAGCTGGTGAAGGACCAGTTCGACCAGCTCTACGCCGACTCGGCCACGAGCGGGCGGGTCATGGCGCTGGCTCTGCACCCGTTCGTGATCGGGCAGGCCTTCCGCACCAAGTATCTCGACCAGGCGCTCGCCTACATCGCCGGGCACCCCGGCGTGTGGCTGACCACCAGCGACGACATCGCCGACCACTACGCGAGCACGATGCCATGAGCAGCATGAACGCCCCGACTGCGCGAGCCGGGGCCAAGCAGTAGTGGGTCCTGGCCGTCTCCATGTCTGCCGTGTGACCAGGGTTTCTGATCCATGGAAACTCTGGGTCCGCCATCAGCGTCGGATAGGGACGCCTCAGACATCGGCATCTCGCTGGACGTACCCCGACCGCTCGATCACGCTGTACACGTGGGGGAACTCTGTGATTTATGGACGCACTGGCGGGACGGCCAGCAACTCACTGGCGCCACCCTCTGGGGGCAGCCCCTCTTCTACTGGGCCCGCTGGGGAAAGGCGCTCCAGTTTGTCGCCGCGCTTACAGTCGTCCTCGATCTGATCGGCCCCGACGCGCTCCGTGCGTTCGGCAAGCAACTGGCCAGAATTCCATGGCGAGCACGGTTCACCCGAGGCGCCGAGCGGGCGGCAGCCATACTCTCTGTCCTTTCCGCGATCACCTGGATCATCATCGCCGTCATCGGCCTGTTCGATGACACGTTCGGTCCTGCGCGAGAGGCTGCCAAGGCTTACAACGAGGCCGTCGGCGCTCTCGACGGCAGATGGAAGATCGCGATCGGCGTCCTCCTCGCGATCTTCTTCATCGCAGTATTCGCGGCGCCCTTCTGGTATATCAGCTCCTCCGACGCAACAGGAAAATCCAAATCTGAGCTGAAATCCGAAGGCTACTTGGTAATGCTTATAGCGCCCGTGCTCGTGATGGCGCTGATAGCCGTTGGAATCTTCATGCTGCCGTGGGTGATTTTCATCTATGGCTTGTGTCTGCCGGCAAGCCGCGGCCTGGCCTTCCTGCTGGACCGCGCTCGGCCGGCTCACCCTGCCCGATGGCTCGCGTTCGGGCTATTCGTCATCGGTTTCCACTTCGATTTCCTCGCCTCCTGAGCCGTCCGCACGCAGGGAGTGGCCTTCGTGCATCCGGTGACTCCCGCCAAGCCGTCGGCGGGCCCGCCGCTGAAGGCACGCGTCCTCCGCCGGATCGGCCGCGAGTCGTCTGCAACCGCGACGACCTCGCCACGATCGAGGCCGCACCCGGCGTGGCGACCCGGCCCCCTGGCCCGAAGACGGATCGGACGGTGCCGAAGTCCACCCGTCCGTGCCGGGAATCGCCGGGCGGCTGTCCATGGGCGTTGCTGCGGCTCAGACGGCCGGGTGGGCGGGGCACGGCGTGAAGGTCCCGCAGCGGATCTGTCGCCGATGCGTGACCGGACATGACGAGGTGTGGATCGAACGCGTGGATCGCGCACGGAAGCACTGCCAGTGGCCCCCGACTCGCGAAACTCGCCGCATCGTGCGGGCGGAAGCGCAGCGAGAGGGCACGGCCGAACGATCGGCCAATACGCAAAAAGCCAGGTCAGACGATGTCTGACCTGGCTGTCGAGCGGTGCCCCCTGCAGGATTCGAACCTGCGCACCCGGCTCCGGAGGCCGGTGCTCTATCCCCTGAGCTAAGGGGGCTCGACGAGTGATAAGGCTACCAGCATCCCGCGACCACTCGGCACCAGATAACCGTCCGTGCACACATCCCGCGAAAACCGCACGTGAGCGCCCTGCTACGGGTAGCTTTGCCGCCGTGGGCGAGGTTCTTGGCAAAGTACTGGTCGTGGACGATGACGAGGTCATCCGTCAGCTGATCGCGGTCAATCTCAACCTTGAGGGGTTCGAGGTGACGACGGCGACCGACGGGCAAGACTGCCTGGATCAGGTGCTGGACGTGATGCCGGACGTGATCACGCTGGACGTGATGATGCCGTGCCTCGACGGCTGGACGACGGCTCAGCGGTTGCGTGCCGAGGAGGCGACGAGCCACATCAAGGTGGTGCTGATCACGGCCAGGGCGCAGGATGACGACAAGCGGCGCGGCCGGGGCCTGGGCGTCGACGCCTATCTGACGAAGCCGTTCGATCCGGCGGAGCTGATCCAGGTGGTCAGGGAGCTGGCGGCGAAGCCCTAGCCGAGGAGGCCGTGGCGGCGGGCGGTGGCGGCGGCCTGGGTGCGGGTGGAGGCGCCGAGCTTGGCCAGGATGTTCGAGACGTGCACGCTGACCGTCTTCTGCGCGATGAACAGCCGCTCGGCGATCTCCCGGTTGGTCAGTCCTTCGGCGACGAGCCGGAGCACTTCCTGTTCGCGGGCGGTCAGGGCGCCGTCCACGTGTCCGCCGGACTGTCCGGCGCCGAAGCGGGCTCGTTTGCCGAACTCGGCCAGGGCCGACTCCAGGGGGGCCGCCTTGAGCTTCAGGGCCGTCTCTCGCGCCCGTTCCCACTCGGCCTGGGCCTCGTCGCGTTCGCCGGCGGCCAGCAGGGCTTCGGCGAGCCGCCAGCGGGCCCGCGCCTCCTCGTAGACGAACCCGTACGAGAAGGCTTCGACGACCTGGCGCCACAGGGAGACGTCGAGGCGGCCGTGGACGCGGTGCCATTCGGCCTCGACGCGCAGCGCCCACGCGTTTCCTTCGGGGCCCATGGGGCCGCGTTCGCCCACCGGGCCGGAGTCGACGGCGAAGCGGGCGCGGTCGGCGAGTTCGTCGGCGCCTTCGGTGGTGCCGAGCGAGGCCATCGCCCACAGGCCGATGGCGGCGATGCGGACGGTGCCGGATTCGCCGGGCAGGAGGGAGTCGAGGGCGGCGGCGACGTGGTCGAGGGCGGCGGCGGGGTCGCCGGTCCACAGGGCGTGTTCGGCGGCGAGCCCGCGTGACATGTAGACGACGAGCGCGTCGTCCCAGAACGGGCGCAGCCAGGCCAGCCGGCTCTCCACGGCGGGCAGGCCGCGGGCGACCTCGATGAACAGGGCGAAGGACGACAGCGTGGCCTCGGGCACGGTGCCGACGCGGGCGCCGAACCCGGAGGCGACGGCTTCGGCCTCGTCCCATTCGCCGGCCACGTAGTGGATGAGGAAGCGCAGGAAGCGCAGGTCGGTCCCGTAGGTGCTCCAGCGCAGGCCGGTCTCGTCGGCGAGCCGGATGCCTTCGTCGGCGACCTCGGCGGCCTGGCGGAGCAGGCCCTGCTCGTAGTGGACGCGGGCGTGGTGGAAGTGGGCGCGCAGGTCCATGGCGAGGTCGCCGGTGCTCTCGGCGGAGGCGAGCTCGATCAGCTCGTGGGCGCGGATGACGTCGTGGCGGACCTCGGTGAACGTGGCCAGCGTGAGCAGGGCGCCGGCCTCGGCGTCCTTGGCCCCGGCGGCGCGGGCGGTCTCCAGCGCGCGGTGGGCCAGTTGCTCGACCTCGGCGTGGCGCGGCGTCCACAGCAGGGCGCGGGCGTACGTGGCGAGGGCCCGGGCCAGGGCGGTCTGGTCGAAGGCGGTGTTGACGGCGTGTTCTGCGGCGGCGATGGCGCCTTCGGTGTCGTCCATCTCGAACAGGTAGTAGGCGAGCCGTTCGCTGACCTCGGAGGTGGGCGGCAGGGCGCGCAGCGCGTGCACGGCGCGGTGGTTGTCGCCGCTGTCGGCGGCCATGACGGCGCTGCGGAAGGCGAGCGCGATGCGGCTCTCGCCGGCGAGTTCGGCGGCGTCAGTGACGCGGTCCCACAGGCTGAGCACCTGGTCGTAGTGGCGGTGGGCCTCGGCGGGTGCGCCCAGGCGCTCGGCGAGGCGGCCGGCTTCGGCGGAGGCGGCGACGGCGCCTGCCAGGTTGTGGCTGGCCAGGTGGTGGTGGGCGAGCTCGGCGGGCGAGGTGAGCAGGCGGGCGAAGTCGGCGTGCAGGCGGGTGCGTTCGCCGGGCAGCAGGTCGGTGTAGACGGCTTCCTGGAGGAGGGCGTGGCGGAAGGCGTAGCCGTGGCCATGGACGCGCAGCAGGCCGCGCGAGACGATCTCCCGTACGGCTTCCTCGAAGTCGGGCAGGGGCAGGCCGGAGACCTCGCGCAGCAGCTCGTCCTCGACGCGGCGGCCGGCCACGGCGGCGGCGCGCAGCACCTGCTGGGAGGCGGGCGAGAGCACTTCGACGCGGGACATGAGCAGGCTGGCCAGGCTGTCGGGCAGGGTTTCGCCCTCGGCGACGGCGCCGGCGAGCTCCTCGGCGTAGAAGGGGTTGCCGTCGGCGCGGGAGACGACCATGCCGAGCTCGCGGGCGTCCAGCGAGCCCAGCGTCATGACATAGTCGGACATGTCGCCGGAGCCGAGCGGGCCCAGCTCCACGTTCGTCACCGTGGGCAGCCGCTTGAGCTCCGCCAGCACCGACCGGAGCGGGTGGCGCCGGTGCAGGTCGTCGGTGCGGTACGTGCCGGCCACGCACACGCGCTCGGTCTGGACCATCCGGCTCAGGAACACCAGCAGGTCGCGCGTGGACCGGTCGGCCCAGTGCAGGTCCTCGATCACGAACAGGACCGGCTGCAGCTCCGACAGCAGCCCGAGCAGCGTGCCGAACAGCCGCTGCTGGGTCAGCGCGGCCGACTGCGTGCCCTCGGTGCCGGGCAGGAGCTGGCTGAGCATAGGGTGGGCGGCGGCGGCCTCGCGCACCTCGGGGTCGGCGCTTCGCAGCGCGTCGGCCAGCGGCAGGTAGGGCAGCGCGTCGCCGAGCTCGGCGCACTGGCCGACGAGGACGTTGAAGCCGCGCTCGCGCGCCTCGGAGACCACCTCTCCGACCAGGCGGGACTTGCCGATCCCGGCGTCGCCGCCGATGAGGGCGACCCCGGCGGTGCCCTCGGCGGCGGCGTCGAGCACCCGGACAAGACGGGCGAGCTCGATCGAGCGGCCGACGAGAGTTCCATTCACGCAGTTACTATGCCACGCACCGCAATGGACCGTATTTCAGGCCGTGCATTGGCCCTTCTGCCCGGACCAAAGCCGCCTTTACCCTCATCAGGTGATCTCCTGGACGACGTTCGTCTTCTTCCTGAGCGCCTCACTGGCCCTGGTGCTGATCCCGGGACCCAATCACCTCTACATCATGGCCAGAGGGTTCTCCCAGGGCCGTGCGGCGGCACTGGTGAGCGCGGTCGGCGTGGAGGTGGCCACGCTCGTGCACATCGCCGCGGCCGCCGCCGGGCTGTCGTACGTGATCGCGCGCTCGGCGACGCTGTTCGCGATCGTCAAGTGGGCGGGGGTGGCGTACCTGGTCTATCTGGGCATCCGGGCCTTCACCGGCGGCGACGGGGCGGCGGCGCGGGCCCCGGAGCGGCAGCCGCTGCGCAAGGTGTTCCTCGAAGGCGTCGTGGTCAACCTGCTGAACCCCAAGGTCACGCTCTACTTCCTGGCCTTCCTGCCCCAGTTCGTCCGGCCGGAGGCGGGCTCGCCGGCGGCGCAGATCGTGGTGCTCGGGCTGACGCTGCTGGCGCTGGGCACGCTGTCGGACATCGTGTACGCGTTCGCGGCCGGCGCGCTCAGCGACCGCCTGACGAGCCGGGCCAGGGCGTTACGCCGTCTCAGCGGCGTCGTCTACCTGGGGCTGGGCGTGGCCACGGCGTTCACCGGGAGAAAATGAGCGCATGGCGCCGAGGAAGCAGCAGGAGATCTTCGATGCGACGTTGCGGCTGGTGGCCGAGAAGGGCTACGCGGGGCTGACGGTCGAAGGGGTCGCCGAGCGGTCGGGCGTCAACAAGACGACGATCTACCGCTGGTGGCCGTCGAAGGCCGCGCTGCTCGGCGCCGCGCTGGTGGAGGCCGATCTGCTGGCGTTCGAGGCGCCCGACACGGGCAGCCTGCGCGGCGACCTGGTCGCGCTGGTGGAGGGGCTGCGCCGGCTCCTGACGGAGCCTCCGGCGCGCGACGTGGCCGTGGCCGCGCTGGCCGCCGCCGTCGACCATCCGGAGCTGGACGTACGGCGCTTCTTCGCCGACCGGTTCGCCCGCGAGCGTCAGGTCTTCGAACGCGCGGCGCGGCGCGGCGAGCTGGCGGCCTCGGCCGACCCGATGCTGATCGTGGACCTGCTGGCCGGGGCGGTGTGGGTGCGGGCGGTGTTCCGCGGGCAGCCGCTCGGGCCCGGGTTCGCCGAGCGCACGGTGTCGCTGGTCCTCGACGGAGTCAGCCCTTGACCTCGGCCAGCGCGGCCGGGATGCGCTCCAGCACGGGGTGCGGCACCAGCCCGTAGGCGTAGAAGTCGACGGCCGCCGCGCCCGCCGCCTTGGCCCCCCGCGCCTTGGCCACCAGCCGGTCGGCGGAGTCGCTGTCGGGAAACCCGGGCCGAAGCACGGCCCGCACCTCCCGGTCCTTGCCCACGGAACGCAGGTAGGCGCCCACGTCGTCGGCCACCCGGGCGGCGTCGCGGGCGTAGGCGAGCACGCCGAAGGCGGGCACCAGGTCGCCGAGCGCCACCAGGTCGACCCCGAACTGCCAGGCGTCGTGGGCGGCCAGGCCGGGCGTGGGCAGGCCGTCGGTGTAGCCCTTGACCGCGCCGGTCGAGTCGATGAACACCAGTTTGGAGCCCTCGTCGGCGACGGCGGACGCCACCTCGGAGACGAGCGTGGTGACGGTCTCGGAGCGGGCGCGGGCGTAGGCGACGACCTCGGGGCCGGCGTAGGCGGTGAGCGCGGCCCTGGTCACCTCGCCCTGCGCGGGCGGGTCGCCGTCGAGCACGCTGCCGACGATCCTGGCGCACTCGTCCCGCGCCACCTCGGCGTTCACCCCGAGGTCGGTGGCGCGGCGCATGCAGTAGTCGCAGAAGCACAGGCCGAACAGGTAGGCGTCCATCGGCCCGAGCGGCACGAACGAGCGCTGCGGCTTGTGCGGCCTGAAGTGCAGCGACTCGGCCACCACGCTGTCGACGCCGAGCCGGGCGACGGCCCTGGCCAGGGCGACCGCGTAGTCGCGCACGTCGGGGTGGGCGGGGCACAGGTCGGCCAGCGCGCCCCGGTCGCCGAAGCAGTCGCGCACGCTCACGTCCGGGTGCGCCTCGCCGATGGTGGCGTTGCGCAGGAACACGGTCCAGCCGTGGAGCTTGAGCCCGCGCGCCGTGCAGGCGGCGCGCAGGCCGTCGAGCGCGTCCTGGTGCCCCGCCGTCGGCGTGAGCCGCAGGCCGGAGAACAGGTCGGCCGGCGGGACCAGGTGGGCCCCGTCGTGCCTGATGGTCAGCCGGGACAGCCCGTGCGGGGTGACGTCTCGGGAGGCGTGGTGGACGGCGCCGACGGTGACTCCCGCCACGCCGTAGGCGCTGATCCTGTCGAGCACCCGCTCGACCCCTTCGCCTCGCAGGTCCTCCACGAAGACGTACACCGAACTGTCCACGAGCCGACCTTACGCGCTCTTGTGCGCGACGAAGTCGATCTCCACCAGGATGTTCATCAGCTCGGACCCGACGGTGGTGCGCACCGGGTACGGCTCGGTGAAGTAGGACTTGTAGACCTCGTTGTAGGCGGCGAAGTCGCGGTGCAGGTCCTGGAGGTGGACGGTCGCCTTGATCACGTCGTCGAAGCCGAGGCCGTGGGCCGCCAGGATCGCACCGAGGTTGCGCATGACCTGGTGGGTCTGCGCGGCCACGTCGTCGCCGCCGACGATCTCGCCGGTCTGCGGGTCCAGCGGGCCCATGCCGGAGGTGTAGACGAAGTCGCCGACCACGAGACCCTGCGAGTAGGCGCCGACCGGGGCGGCGCCTTCGGTGGTCCTGAGCTCTTTCTTCATGTCAACTCCTGGAAACGGGTGGTGATGGTGCCGACGACCCGGTATTCGCGGTCGACGAGGGGAAGCGCCCGCCACTTGTCGAAGGCGGTGCACGGGTGCGAGATGCCGAAGGCCAGCAGGTCGCCGGGCCTGAGCCCGTCGGCGTGCACCACCGCGTGCTGGTCCTGCATCTTGACGATGGTGACGCCGCCGCGCCTGGGGATGGGCAGGCCCTCGTCGTACGGGGCGTCGCGCTTGCCCATGCCGACGACCGCCAGGCCGGGCTCGGGGGTGGACAGCACGTGCGCCCACACCTCCAGGGCGGGCCACAGCTCGCCGTCGATCCGGTTGAACGGGGTGCGCTCGCGGTAGTAGCCGTCGTCGTGGGTGACGTAGGCGCCGCTGCGCAGCAGGATGCGGGCCTGGGTGGCGGCGAGGTGGCGGCCGATCACGTCGAACCACTGGCTGCCCCCGACGCTGAGGATCGGGGTGCGGATGCGCAGGTGCTCGGCGGCCTCCTGCAACTGGTCCAGATATTTCCGGACCTCTTCCGCCGACTTCAGCGACCCCTCGTACCCGGCGACCCCGGCCAGCTCGACCAGCTCGACCCCGCCGGTCTGCTGGACGTACGCGGCCAGGGCCAGCAGGTCGTCCAGGCTCCGGCATCCGGCCCGGCCCCCGGCGTGCCCCAGCTCGACCAGCACCCGGAACGGCCGCGCCCCGGCGTGCGCGGCCAGGATGTCCACCCCGGCCGCCGAGTCGGCGAACGACAGGAACTCGAACTCCGGATCGCGCTCCAGCTCACCGGCCGCCCACCGCAGCCCGGCGGGGTCCACGACCTGGTTGGCCACCATGATCCGGCTCACGCCGAACTCGCGCACGGTCATCGCCTGGCGCGGCGTGGCCACGGTCAGCCCCCACGCCCCGGCGTCGAGCTGCATCGCGGCGATCTCCGGCGACAGGTGCGTCTTGGCGTGCGGCGCCAGCTCCAGGCCGTGGTCGCGGGCGAACGCGGCCATCGTCGCGATGTTGTGCTCCAGCGCGTCGCGATGCACGACCATGAGCGGGAACCCGAGCTCGCCGTCGAGCACGGAGTGTCCAAGCATCTCCCGCACATCTCCCCCTTTTGTCCGCTTCTGACCTTATCCTGTGGATCTTGTACGGTCAGCGCGGGCGCAGGGCCCGGCCGGGGGTCGCACCGGTCAGCTCACCGGCCGCCAGCACCCGCTGACCCGACACCAGCACGTCGTCCACGCCGGCGGCCAGCGTGCGCGGCGCGTCATAGGTGGCCTGGTCGCCCACCGTCAGCGGGTCGAACACCACCACGTCCGCCGCGAACCCGGGCCGCAGCAGCCCGCGGTCGTGCATGCCGAACCGCCTGGCCGGATGCGAGGCCAGGTGCACCACGGCCTGCTCCCACGTCCAGTCGCCCAGCTCGCGCACGTGCCGCCCGAGGAACCGGGCGAACGCCCCGAACCCCCGCGGATGCGGATGGCCGCCCACGTAGATGCCGTCGGAGCCGCCGGTCTGCGACGGATGCCGCAGGACCGCCCGTACGGACTCCTCGCCCGCCGGGCCCTCGTCGGGGCGCGCGGCCACGCAGCCGGCCTCCAGGCGGGTCTCCACGAGCAGGCGGCGGCAGAACGCGGCGGGATCGACGCCCGCCCGCTCGGCCGCCTCGACCATCGTCAGCCCCTCGGCCCACTCCAGGCCGGGCGCGTGCGAGATCGTCAGCCTCGGCCACGTCGGCGCCAGCCCCGCCCACCAGGCGTCGAGCTCGGTGGAGGCGATCATCTCCAGCGCCCTGTCGACCTCGGCGCCCGGCACCGACGGCGGCAGCACCACCATGGCCAGGATCGTGCTGGCCCGCAGGTAGGGGTAGGTGTCGAAGGTCAGGTCGACGTCCTTGCCGTGCGCCTCGTCGATCAGCGGCAGCAGCACGTCGGCGGGGCCGTGCAGGTGGGAGACGTGCACCGCGGCGCCCGAGAGCTGCGCGATCTCCACCACGTCCGCCATGCCGACCCCGGCGCGGGCGCCGTAGGCCCGCATGTGCGTGACGTACGGCAGGCCCGCCAGCGGCCGGCAGAGCTCGGCCAGCTCCCCGGCGGAGGCGTAGCGGCCCGGCAGGTACTCCAGGCCGCTGGACAGCCCCACCGCGCCCTCCGACAGCCCGCGCTCCACGCGCGCCAGCATGCCCGCCAGGTCCTCGGGCGAGGCGGCGTCCGGCGAGGCGCCCATCACGTCGTAGCGGATCGTGCCGTGCGGCAGCAGGTAGGCGGTGTTGAGCGCCACCGAGCGGTCGTAGCCGTCGAGCAGCTCGGCCACCGTCAGCGGCCCCTCGGTGAGCAGCCCGTTGACGGCGGCGAAGTAACGCGAGGCGTAGGCGACGGTCTCGGCGGAGCCCGGCGCGAACGACAGCCCGTCCTGCCCCAGCACGAACGTGGTCACGCCCTGCCGCAGCGCCGCGAGCTGCACCCCCCGGTCGAACACCACGGCGTCGCCGTGCGCGTGGCAGTCGACGAACCCCGGCGCCACCAGCCGCCCGGCCGCGTCGATCACCACCGCCGCGCCGGCCCCGTCGAGGCGGCCCACCGCCGCGATCCTGTCGCCGGAGATCGCCACGTCGGCCCGGTACGCCGGCGCTCCGGTGCCGTCGAGCACCCGGCCGCCGCTGATGACTACGTCGAACATCACCCCAAGATTCAACCATCAGGAACCGCGGCCGGACACGGCCTGACAGGACGACTGCGCGATCACCGGGCGTTCCGCCAGCAGGGCGCGGGCCCGTGACCTGTCCAGGTTCCAGCCGTTCCACGAATCCGGCTCGTCCAGGCCGTTGGCCCTGACCACGTCGGCCAGCACGCAACTGCGCTGCGGCTCGGGCAGCCGGTCCAGCGCCGGGACCGCCTCCGCGCCCAGATCGCCCAGGTAGTCGGCGTCGAGGTTCTGCACGCCGCGCAGCGTGGCCTGCGACTCGGCGACCCGCAGGTCCGGGTTCGCCATCCCGAAGACGCCCAGCCCGACCGCGGTCACCAGCACGATCGTGCGCGGCAGCCAGCCCGTGCCGCGCCCCGCCAGCCGGACCGCCCCGGCCAGCAGCACCAGCGCGAACACCGCGCCCAGCCACCACACCGTCGCCTCCACCGACAGCCGCAGCCGCGACAGCCCGTACGCGTCCGTGTAGAGCTCCATCCGGTGCAGCGCCGAGACCAGGATCACCAGCGTCAGCCCGCACAGCAGGCCGAGCGGCGCCGACAGCAGCCACCGCTCGCCCCGCTCGGCCCGGACCGTCCCCGCCGTGAACGCCACGATGCCCAGCACCGCCACGCTGGCCACGACGAGCTGGAAGAAGCCCTGCCTGGCGTACTCGGCGTAGGTGAGCCCGGCCGTCTCCAGCACCCACGCGTCGCCGCCGAACAGCGCCGTGATCTGGACCGCGACGAACGCCGCGAACAGCAGGTTCACCGCCGTCAGCGGCACCAGCCAGACGGCCTTGCTGACCCGCACCCGCACCTCAGGCGCGATCGGGTCCACCACCGGCCGCAGCGCCACCAGCACCACCGCCGCCAGCAGCACCGCGAACACCCCGAACAGGAAGATGCGCACCGGCAGCGACTCCGCCCATTCCGGCGCCGCCGTCAACCGGTCCACGTAACCGGCGAACACTGGGTCCGCCGAGGCGAACAGCACCCCGAACACCAGCAGCAGCACCGCCGTGATGCCCAGCCCCGCCAGCGTCGGCAGCACCCGCCGCCGCGCCGCCAGCCCCTTCAGCGGCCTGGCCACGAACCACGGCAGCGGCCCCAGCGCCAGCAGCACCGACGCGCCGCCCCTGATCACGCCCAGCCAGCCCAGCCCGGCCCCCGACACCGCCAGCGCCACCAGCCCCGCGCCCGCCACCAGCAGGAGACCCACCAGCCAGTCGGCGTCCCGCACGGCCGCCATCGCGATCAGCCAGTACGCCGCCAGCCCGAACGCGACCGTCCACGGCGTCATCCGCCGCATCACCGCGGGCAGCGCCGCCGCCCCGATCATCACCGCGACCAGCACGATCCCCAGCCCGACGTGCGCGTCGGGCAGCGCCACCGCCGCGAACACCCCCGCCCCCGCCGCCGCCGGCAGCAGCCAGCGCGGCGTCTCCGGCACCTCCGGCCTCGGGAACACGGGCGGCGGCACGTACGCGGGCGGCCCGCCGCCGGGCTGCGGCTGCGCACCCCGCTCACCCTGGTACGGGACGGCCGTGGCGCGGGCCCTGTCCGCCGCGCGGCGGGCCGAGGCGGCGCCCATCGACGCGCCCGCCGCCCCGAGCACCAGCGTCGTCCCCGCCACCCACACCAGCAGCCCGGCCCCGTCACCGAACACCGTGGCCGCGAACACGGCGAGGAACAGGCCCCCGACGAACCCCGCCATCACGCCGAGGACGAGCCCCACCAGGACCCGCGCCAGCCCCTCCGCCGCCCCGATCCCCTTCGCCACGGCGGGCCTCTCCGGCATGCGTACGGGCTCCATCGGTGTGGGGGCGACCGGCGGGCCCTCGGCGGGCGCCGCAGGGGCGGCCTGAGGAGCTTCGGCTGCCGCGTCGCCGGTCACCGCCGCCCCGACGAGCGCGGCAGGGACGGGGACGGGGACGGGGGGACCCTCGCCGGCCTCCCTCGCGGTCACGGGGGCGGCGTCCGAAGGACGGTCGGCGGGCATGGTGATCCTCCCGGGCAGATCGACGACCATGCGGCACCCCGCGCAGTCGTCGATGCGGATGGAGCCGCCGTGCAGTTCGACGATCTCCTTGACGATGGCCAGCCCCAGCCCCGCGCCGCCCGCGTCGGCGGTGCGACCGGCGTCGAGGCGGGAGAAACGCTCGAACACCCGCCCCCGGGCGTCCCGCGGGATGCCCGGCCCCTGGTCGGCGACCGAGAGCGTCACCCCGGCCGCCGACGCCGAGGCGGTCACGGTGACCGACCCGCCGGAGGGGCTGTGGCGTACGGCGTTGTCGAGCAGGTTGGCCAGGACCTGCGCCAGCAGGTCGGGGTCGGCGCTGACCGCCAGCCCGGCGGGGACCGCCGCGCGCAGCCGGACGTCCTCGCGCGCCAGCGACGCCTCCAGCACCGCCTGCTCGGCGAGCGGCGCGAGCTCGACGACCTCCGGCTCGATGAGCCGTGAACCCGAGTCGAACCGCGACAGGTCCAGGAGCTGCGCCACCAGCCGCCCGAGCCGCTCGGTCTGGGCGAGCGCGGTGCGCATGGTGACGGGGTCGGGCGTGGAGACGCCGTCGACGACGTTCTCCAGGACGGCGCGCAGGCCGGTGATGGGGGTGCGCAGCTCGTGGCTGACGTTGGCGACGAGCTCGCGGCGCTGCCTGTCGACCTCGCCCAGGTCGTCGGCCATCGCGTTGAACGCCCTGGCCAGCTCGCCCACCTCGTCGCGGGAGGTGGCCCGCACGCGCAGCGTGTAGCGGCCCTGGGCGATCGTCTGGGCCGCCCTGGCCATCTCGCGCAACGGCTTGGTCATGCCCATCGCCAGGAGCTGCACCATGATCAGGGCGAGCACCACGGCGACCGCGATCCGGACGTCCCTGGAGAAACCGGCGTTGATGCCGACCTCGTTCACCACGAACGCCGTGCCGACGGCCAGCACGATGACGATGCCGAGCTTCACCTTGATCCGGCCGAGGAAGTCCAGCGGCCTCATCGGCGCACCAGCGCATAGCCGACGCCGTGGACGGTGCGCACCACGTCCGGGCCGAGCTTGCGGCGCAGCGCCCGTACGTGACTGTCGACGGTCCTGGTGGCGGCAGCCTCCGAGAACCCCCACACGTCCGACAGCAGCCGCTCCCGCTCGAACACCTGGCCCGGCCGCTCCGCCAGCCGGCGCAGCAGGTCGAACTCGGTCCGCGTGAGCTGCGCCTCCGTGCCGCCCACGAACACCCGCCGCGCCGCCGTGTCGATCTCCACCTCGCCGACCCGGACCACGGCGTCCTCGGTGGTGGCGAGCTGCCCGGCGCGCTCCACCCGCCGCAGCAGCGCGTGGATGCGGGCGACCAGCTCCCGCATGCTGAACGGCTTGGCCAGGTAGTCGTCCGCGCCGACGCCGAGCCCCACGAGCACGTCGGTCTCCTCGCCCAGCGCGGTCAGCATGAGCACCGGCACCGGGCGGGCCGCCTGCATCCGGCGGCACACCTCCAGCCCGTCGAGCCCCGGCAGCAGCCGGTCCAGGATGACCAGCTCCGGCTCCGCCCTGCCGTACTCGGCCAGCGCGGCGTGCCCGTCGGCGGCGACCCGCACGTCGAACCCCTCGGCGGCGAGCCGGTCGCGCACGGCGCGGGCGATGGTGGCGTCGTCCTCGACGACGAGGATGCGTCGCTGCTCTGTCACGCCGGAAAGCCTAGAAGGGGGCTGTGCAGAGGGCACTCCCCAATTCGTGCACATCCGGTGCAGACTTGGGCAGGTGAACGTGCCCGCGTACCTGAACCGCCTCCGCCAGCCCGCCGCCCCGCCCTCCGCCGACGCCCTGCGCGCGCTGCACGCCGCCCACGTCGAACGGGTCGCGTACGAGGCTCTGGAGGTCTGGCTGGGCCGGCCGACCACGATCGACCCGGACGAGTCGGCGGCGCGCATCGCGGCCGGGCGCGGCGGCTACTGCTACCACCTCAACGGCGCGTTCGCGGCGCTGCTCGCGGCGCTCGGCTACGACGTCACCCGCCACGTGGGCGGCGTCCAGAACCGGGGCGGCGAGGCCGGCATCACCGCCAACCACCTCGTCCTCACCGTGCGCGGCCTCCCCGCGCCGGACAACCCCGGCGGCGCGTGGCTGGTCGACGCCGGGCTCGGCGACGGCCTGCACGAGCCGCTCCCGCTGGTCGCGGGCACGTACCGGCAAGGACCCTTCACGTACGGGCTGCGTCCGTCGCAGGTCGCGCCCGGCGGGTGGCGGTTCGACCATGACCCGGCCGGTTCGTTCATCGGCATGGACTTCGGCCTGGCCCCGGCGGAGATGAGCGCCTTCGAGGCGATGCACCGGCATCTGACCACCTCGCCCGACTCCGGGTTCGTGCGGACGGCCGTCGTGCAGCGGCGCGACGCGCTCGGCGTCGACACGCTGCGCGGGCTGGTGCTGTCGCGCACCGGCGGCAAGGTGCTCACCGTGACGCTCGACTCGGCCCGCGACTACTACGCCGCCCTGGCCGACATCTTCGAGCTGCCCCTCGACGACGTGAGCGCGGCCGAGAAGGACAAGCTCTGGATCAAGGTGCACGCGGCGCACGAGGCGTGGCTGACGAGCACCTGACCGGGTACACCATCCCCTGCAACGGCCCCCCGGTCCCGGAGGCGAGAAGCCGGCCATGACACAGACCAGGAAGCTCGGCGGGCGCTACCGGCTGCTGAACCCCCTCGGCGGCGGAACGCTGCTGCTGGCGTTCGACGAGCACGAGCACCGCGACGTCGTCGTGCGGATGCTGCGCGTCCCCGCCGAGTCCCGCGAGCTCGCCGTGATCGAGGCGCGGCGGGCCGCCGGGTTCGCCCACCCCTCGGCGGTGCCGCTGCTCGACGTGCTCGTCGACTCCGGCGAGGCGTGGCTGGTCATGGAGTTCGTCTCCGGGGCGTCGCTGGAGCAGAGCGTACGGGCGCGGCGTCCGCTGGCCGTCCAGCAGGCGGCGCGGGTCGGGGTGTGCGTCCTGTCGGCGCTGGAGGCGGCGCACGCGGCCGGGATCGTGCACGGGCGGGTCAACCCGGCCAACGTGCTGCTGACCGGGACCGGGCGGGCGCTGCTCACCGGGTTCGGGATGCCCGCGCCCGGCATGCGGGAGTCGGCCGACCTGTGGTCACTCGCCGCCACCCTGCACTTCGCCGTCGAGGGCCGCCCGCCCGGGCAGGCGCCCGCCACCGGCGCCGACCCGCTGCGGACGCTCATCCGGGCCATGCTGCGGCCCGCCGGGACACCGCCCACGCCGCTCGTCGCCGCCACGCTCGCCCGGCTGGCCGTCGACACCCCGCTCGACCACGTCCTCGCCGCCCGGGGGCCGCTGCCGCCCGGCGAGGTCGCCGCCATCGGGCTCGCCGTCCTCGACCAGCTCACCGCCCTGCACACCGGCGGCGCCTGCCACGGGGCCGTCCACCCGGGCGCCATCCTCCTCGACGCGGCCGGCCGGGCGACGCTCATGCCCAGCCTCGCCCCCGCCCGCGCCTCACTCCCCCCGGGCCCGGCCCGAGGCCGCCACGCCCTCCCGCCCCCCGCCCCGCCGTCCGGCCCCACCGCCCCGCCCCCCGGCGCCGCACCCCCGGACTGGCCCCAGCCCACCCCGCCGGACGGGCGCACGCCCCTCCAGGGCCCTTCGCCCTCCCTCCAGGAAGGCGCACCCCCGTACGGCAGCGGGGCCATCCCCAACGGGCGGGACCCCGCGCAGGGGACTCCCCGCGAGAGCGCACCCCCGTACGGCGGGGTGGCCGTACCGCCGGGAGCCGCCCCGCCCGGGTGGGCCGGCAGCCGCGCCCTCGGGGAAGCCGCGTCCCAGGCGCCCCCGGCCTCCCTCCGGGAAGGCGCGCCCGCGGGGCGGGGTGACGGGCACACCCCAACCCAGGGGGCGCCCCCGTACGGCGGGTTTCAGGGCAGTGTGTACGCGCCGCCGGAAGGGGTGGTGAGTGCCGCGGGGGACCTGTGGTCGCTCGGGGCGGTGCTGTTCGCGGCCGTGGAGGGGCGTCCGCCGGTGCCGGGGGCGGCGCTGGCCAGGGCGGGGGTGATGGCGCCGGTCCTGGTGGGGTTGCTGTCCGGGGACCCGGCGCGGCGCCCGGCGCACGGGGTGCTGCGGCGGGAGTTGCTGGCCGCGCTGGCGCACGCCGGTTGAGATAGGTCGCGAATTGGAACCACGCCGGTGGCTCCAATCGTTGGACGGGCGACGCACAATGTGGGAGAGGCGGGGCGTGGGCCCCGCGTTCGGAGGAAGCTGAGGATGTCGCCAATCACGAAGTACGCCATCGGCGCAGGCGCCGCCGTCTTGCTCTCGCTGTGGTTCTTCGGCCCCGGGTTCATCACCCTGCTCGTCATCCTCGGCGTGGTCGCGGCCCCGGTGGTCGGCTACATGATGCTGGACCCGTCGCAGCGTGAGCGGTTGAAGCGGGCGCGCAGGCGCGGCATCGGCCGTTGACGAGCGCGGCGGGCGGCGGGGGCGTCAGGCCTCCGCCGTCTGCCCGTCCACCTGCCCGGCGACGCGCACGGTGACGCGGCGCTCGACGTAGAACGACAGGAACGGCACGGTGCCGCCGAGCATCACGCCCAGCATGTACGGCCAGGACCAGCGGGCTTTCATGCCCAGGTTCATCACGGCGACGAGGTAGAGCATGTAGAGGCCGCCGTGGATGGGCGCGATGACCTTCGACAGCCCGTCGACGCCGAAGCCGTAGCGCATCACCATGGCGACGCAGAGGATCAGGAGCATGACGCCGACAATGTAGGCGAGCACCCGGAAGGGCTTGAGAGCCGATTCCACCGTTAACCTTCCAGAACCATCTCGGGGGACCCGGCTGTCCGGTCCCGGTCACTCCGTACGGCGTCGCGTACGAAGTGGAACCACATGAACACGGCGAATCCGGCGAAGATCCACCAGTTGGCGGCGTAAGCCAGGTTACGCCACGTGAGCGTGCCTCCGACCACGGGCGGTGACACCTCGACGGGGGTGAGGGCGGCGCCGGCGGCGGGCTGGGCGACGACGAAGCCGTTGCGCACCTTCTGCCCGCTCCACAGGTTGATCAGCTCACCGGTCGACACGGTCTGCACCTGGCCCGCGGGCACGCCTTCGGGGCGGCGCTGGACGCTGTCGGTGCCCTGCGGGGGGCGCAGCCTGCCTTCGACGGTGGCGCGTCCGGCGGGCACGGCGGTGCCGGGGTCGCCGGCCTGGGCGACCCAGCCCCGGACGACGGGCATGAGGGTGCCGTCGTCGAGCCGGAGCGGTGTGAGGACCCAGTAGCCCTCGCCGCGTGAGACGTTGCCGCCGGGCGCGTCGACGTGCGGCGGCCGGTCGGCGACGAGGAGCTGCCGGTCGGCGTCGTAGACGCCTTCGGCGGTGACCCTGCGCCCGACCGCTGCGGTGAGCATGTGGCCGCCGACGTCGGAGAGCGTGGTGACGCTCACCGGCGCGGGGTCGGTGGTGGCCTGCGGCTTGCCCGAGTCCTGGAACACGCCGAGCTGCCAGCGCCCGAGCAGGATGAACGCGGTGACGACCGCGATCGTGAGCAGGTGCAACCCCATGACGCGCAGCGAGAACAGGGTCTTGAGCATGGTTCCAAGCTATCCGCCCGGGGGGCCGGTCTCGTAACCAACCCACCCGTGGATCACGCGAAAAGGCGCAAAAGCGGCAGGCGATCCCGCTAGGCTGCTGCGCATGTCTGACCAGCATATCGACCCTGCGGGCAACACTCAGCAGTTCCGCGCGTTCGCGCAGCGGTCCGAGCAGGAGTCCAAGACGGTGAAGAAGTCGCCGGTCCTGCCGATCGTCGCCGTCGTCGTGGTGGTCGCCGCCATCGGCGTCGCCGCGTTCCTGCTCCTGCGCTAGCGCCCCGGGGCCGGACCCTCCCCCGCCACACGCCGTGGCGGGTTCTCGTCGTGCCCCGGGGCCGCGCCGCTCAGCGGTGTGAGCCGGCCACCATCGCGCTGCCGCCGCCGCGCCTGACCGGCTCGGCGACCGCCTGGATCCGGCCTCGGCCGAGGAACTCCAGCGCCGTGGCCGCCCCGATCTCCGGGTTCAGCACCAGGTCGTGCCCTCTCGCCTCCAGTTCGGTCTCGTACGCGTCGAGGAACGCCTGCTCGGCCTGCGTCTGGGCGGTGTTGCGCTGGGTGGCGCGCGGCGCGGCGAGCGCTTCCGGCAGCCGCATGCCGAGCTCGTACCGGTTGACCAGGATCTGCAGCACGGTCGTGATGATCGTGGAACCGCCGGGCGAGCCGAGCGCCATCACGGGCCTGCCGTCGTCGAACACGAGGGTCGGCGCCATCGACGAGCGGGGCCGCTTGCCGGGGGCGGGCAGGTTCGGGTCGCCGGGGGCGGGGCCGAAGGTGAAGTCGGTCAGCTCGTTGTTGAGCAGGAAGCCCCGGCCGGGGACGACGATGCCGTTGCCGCCCATGGACTCGATCGTGA
Source organism: Nonomuraea sp. NPDC003214 (assembly GCF_053590035.1). Taxonomy (NCBI): domain Bacteria; kingdom Bacillati; phylum Actinomycetota; class Actinomycetes; order Streptosporangiales; family Streptosporangiaceae; genus Nonomuraea; species Nonomuraea sp. NPDC003214. Next base: position 510,779 of record NZ_JBSFSX010000001.1, read on the forward strand.
GGTTGTAGGCGACGACGTTGCCCCACCGGTCGGCGACGACGAGGTGGGTGGTCTCGGGGCCTTCGGCGGCGGTGGGGGTGGCGGGCGCGGTGTCCGAGGGCGGGGCGCAGGGCCCGTAGTCGCCGTCGGGGGCGCCGGGCGGGGCCGGGTGCGCGATGGCGCGCTCGCCGATCAGGCAGGCGCGTTCCTTGGCGAAGCCGTCCGACAGGAGCTCGCGCAGCGGGACGCCGGGGATGTCACCGACGTAGGCGTTGCGGTCGGCGAAGGCGAGCCGGGACGCCTCCAGGTATTCGTGCACGCCGACGCGGGGCAGCGCGTCGAGGATGTTGAGCGCCTCCCCCACGGTCGAGCCGCCGGACGACGGGGGCGCCATGCCGTAGACGGTCAGGCCGCGGTAGCCGACGCGCGTGGGCTCCCGCAGGAGGGCCCGGTAGGCGCGCAGGTCGCCGAGCTCCATCAGGCCGGGCCGGACGTTGCGCGTCGAGCCGGGGGTCACGGGGGGCCGTTTGACCGTTTCCACGATCTCGCTGCCGAGCCGCCCGCCGTACAGCCACTCGGGACCGCGCCGGGCCAGCTCGCGGTAGGTGGCGGCGAGGTCGGGGTTGCGGAAGACGGAGCCGACCGCCGGTGGCGCGCCGCCGGGCAGGTAGAGGGCGGCGGTGGAGGTGAAGTCCTTGAACCGGGCGGCGTTCTGGGCGGTCTGGTCGTGGAAGGTCTGGTCGACGACGAAGCCCTTGGACGCGACCTCGATCGCGGGCTGGAGCGCCTGGCGCAGCGACAGCGTGCCGAACCGGCGCAGGGCGAGGTCCCACTGGGCGACGGCGCCGGGGACGCCCGCCGACAGGCCGCTGGTGACGGCCTCCTCGAACGGGATGCCTTCGAGGCTGGTCGAGGTCATGGCGCGCGGGGCGGTCTCGCGGCCGTCGATGGTGTGGACCTGGCGTCTCCTGGCGTCGTAGTAGACCATGAAGCCGCCACCGGCCAGCCCGGCGGAGTAGGGCTCGGTGACGCCGAGCACGGCGCCGGCGGCGACGGCGGCGTCCATGGCGTTGCCGCCGCGCCTGAGCACGGCGACGGCCGCCCGGCTGGCGTCGAGGTCGACGGTGGCGACGGCGCCGCCGTGGCCTTCGGCGACGGGGACCTTCTGCGGGGGCGGGTGGTGCGCGGCCACGGCCGGGGCGGCGGGGGCCAGTGAGACGAGGACTGCTGCTGCGGGAACGATCACTCGGCGCATGGTGTCCACGATGACCCAGCTACGCCTGTCGTGGTAGGGCCCCCTGCCACAACCGGAGGATGCGATGGTCATGCGCGGGGCCTAGCGTGGGGGTGTGGGCAAGAAGACCGGGTTCGATCCCTACCTCGCTTTGATCATGGCGGTCGCCCAGGTCGTGCTGTCCCAGGGGGCGGCCTGGGGGCAGCGTGAGTTCAGGCGGCCGCTCGACGCGGTGGCGTACGTGCTGCTGCTGATCGGCCCGGCGGCGATCGTGTTCCGCCGCAAGTTCCCGGTCGCCTCGTCCGTCGTGGCGCTGCTGGCCACGTACGCCTACACCTGGCTCGGCTACCCGCTCGGGCCCGTCTACTTCGCCCCGGCGATCCTGCTGTTCTGCCTGATCACCCAGGGGCGGCGGCTGGCCGGCTGGATCATGGCGGGGGTCACGCTCGCGGTCTTCGTCGCGTACGGCTACATCGGCAGCGAGCTGTCGCTCGGGCTCTTCCACGACCTGGCCGTCACCGCGTTCATCCTGCTCATCATGGTGGTCGCGGAGCTCACCCGGATCTGGCGCGAGCGCCGCGCCCAGCAGCAGCGGGCCGCCGAGGAGGAGACCAGGCGGCAGGCCAGCGAGGAGCGGCTGACGATGGCGCAGGAGCTGCACGACGTGCTGGCGCACAACATCTCGCTCATCCACGTGCAGGCGTCGACCGCGCTGCACCTGATCGACGACCAGCCCGAGCAGGCCCGCACCGCGCTGACCACGATCAAGGCCGCCTCCAAGGAGGTGCTGGGCGAGATGCGCTCGGTGCTGAACGTGCTGCGCGAGGGCGCCCCGCGCGCCCCCACGGCGGGGCTCGACCGGCTGGACGACCTGGCCGAGCGCAGCGGCCTGGACGTGACGATCAAGCGGGTGGGCTCGCGCCCGCTGCCGCTGCCGGTCGAGCGGGCCGCGTACCGGATCGTCCAGGAGTCGCTGACGAACGCCGCCCGCCACGCGCCCGGCTCGCGGGTGACGGTGCGGCTGGAGTACGGCGCGGACGAGCTGGCCGTCCGGGTGACCGACTCCGGCGCGACGGCGCCGGGCGCGCTGTCCGAGGAGGGCAGCGGCAACGGCATCCCCGGCATGCGCGAGCGGGCCTCGGCCCTGGGCGGCACGCTGGTGGCCGGCCCGTCGGGCGACGGCTTCCAGGTCTCGGCCCGGCTGCCCCTACCCCAGGAGGATCGATGATCAAGCTGTTGCTCGCCGACGACCAGGCGCTCGTGCGGGCCGGGTTCAAGGCGCTGCTGGACGCCCAGCCGGACATGTCGGTGGTGGCCGAGGCGGCCGACGGGGCCGAGGCGGTCCGCCTGGCCGCCGAGCACCACCCCGACGTGGTGCTGATGGACATCCGGATGCCGGGCACCGACGGCCTCACCGCGACCCGGCAGATGCCGGAGGGGCCGCGCATCGTCATCCTGACGACGTTCGAGCTGGACGAGTACGTGTTCGAGGCGCTGCGCGGCGGCGCGAGCGGCTTCCTGGTCAAGGACACCGAGCCGGCCGAGCTGATCCAGGCCGTGCGGGTGGTGGCGGCCGGGGAGGCGCTGCTGTCGCCCAGCGTGACCCGCCGCCTGATCGCCGAGTACGCCTCCCGCGCCAAGGAGCCGCTGGCCGCCGGGGGCCTGGACCAGCTCACCGAGCGCGAGCGGGAGGTGCTGACGCTGGTCGGCTCCGGCATGACGAACGACGAGATCGCCGCCCGGCTGTTCATGTCGCCGGCGACGGCCAAGACGCACGTGAGCCGGGCGATGATGAAGCTGCACGCCCGCGACCGGGCCCAGCTCGTCGTGATCGCCTACGAGTCCGGCCTGGTCAAGCCCGGCTGGCTCTGAGCCCCGGCCGGCGCCGCCGCCGGCGGGCCGGCGCGCCCGGGGGCGTGTACGGGCCGGTCGAGCCGTGCAGCAGCGCGGCCAGGTGGCGGGCGGGCTCCGGGTGGGCGAACACCTCGCCGAGCAGGTCGCGCAGAGCCGCGCCCTCCTCGCCGGACAGCCGTTCCAGCGCCCGCTGGGCGCGGGTGTGCGCGAGCGTCCGCTCGGCCTGCGGGCGGCGCTCGGCCTCGTACGCGTCGAGCACCCGGGCGGGGGCGCCGGCCAGGTGGGCGGCGAGCTTGGCGGCGAGCTCGGCGGCGTCGACGAGGCCGACGTTCAGCGCCGACCCGCCCGCCGGGAACAGGTGGGCGGCGTCGCCCGCGAGGAACACCCGCCCGGCCCGGTAGCGCTCGGCGAGCCGGGCCTGGGCGACGGTGGCGGTCAGCCAGATCGGCTCGCCCAGCGGCAGGTCGCGGCCGGTGACCCGGCGCAGGGCGGCCCGCAGGTCACCGACGGTGACGCCCCCGGCCTCGCCCTTCTCCCCCAGGCTGCCCTTCTCGCGTACGGCGACGATGTGGACGCCGGGCCGCAGCGAGGTCAGCAGGACGCGCCCGCCGGGGAACTCGTTCCAGCCCCGCGCCAGCCCGCCGAGCCTCGGCCTGCCCCGGAAGTGGCCGAGCCGCAGCACCTCGTCGTCGGTGGTGCCTAGGAAGCCGATCCCCGCCTGCTCGCGGACCAGGCTGCGGCCGCCGTCGCAGCCGACGGCGAACCTGGCCCGCACCGGCCGCTCGCCCGCCACGTGCAGCGTCACGCCCTGCTCGTCCTGGGTGAGCGAGCGCACCTCCCGGCCGCGCCGGATCTCCGCCCCCAGCTCGGCGGCGCGCCCGGCCAGCAGTCTCTCCAGGCGCGGCTGCTGGATGACCACCGTCCGGAACGGCACGTCCAGCCGGGCCAGCGGCAGCGTCACCGGCCCGAACGGGAAGCGCGGCGGCCTGCGTGCCCCCTTCAGCAGTCCGCGCTGGTCGAGCAGGTCGACGGCCTGGCCGATGACGCCGTTGGCGCGCGGCAGCTCGCTCGGCTCCGGCCTCTTGTCCAGCACGAGCGGCCGCACTCCGGCCAGCGCCAGCTCGCCCGCCAGCATCAGCCCGACGGGCCCGGCTCCCACGATCACGACATCGTTCATGCTGTCAGGCTAGATTGACAAATCTCCGGCTGTCAATCTAGCCTGACAGCGTGGACATGGGAGAACTGTCTGAACGCATCAAGTCCCACGACCCCGCCGTGGGCCTGCGCGCTGTCGGCGCACTGCACCGGCTCGCCGAGCAGGTCGAGGCCGTCTCGGTCGGGCTCGCCCGCGAGCAGGGCTGGACGTGGGAGCAGATCGGCGACGCCCTCGGGATGTCGCGCCAGTCGGTGCACGCCAAGTACGGAAAGTGAGGCCCGCCATGTTCGGCATGGACAAGAGCCCGTTCGGTCAGGCGATCAAGGCCGCCCAGGACGAGGCCCGGCAGCGCGGCGACCGCCGCCTGGGCACCGAGCACCTGCTGCTCGGCCTGCTCCGCGACCCGTCCGGCGCCCCGGCGCGGGCGCTCGGCGTCGACGCCGCGACGGCCCGGGGCGCGCTCGACACCCTCGACCGGGCCGCCCTGCGCGCGATCGGCATCGACGTCGGCGACGCCCCGGAGGCCAGGCCGCGCAAGCATCCGCCGCTCCCCGGCACCGCGCTGTCCTCCAGCGCCCGCGCCGCGATCGTCCAGGCGGCCAAGGCCACCACCAGGAAGAACCGCGACCAGGAAGGTCCGGGCCGGCTCCTGCTGGCCCTGCTCGACCAGCGCCACCCCGACCCGGTGGCCGAGCTCATCGACGCCCTCGGCGTCGACCGCGCCGCCGCGCGCGCCCGCCTCTCCCCCTGAGGCGTACGGCCACCGGGCAGCGCGTACTCCCCCGGGCGGACCCCAGGACGCGCCCGCCGTCCGATTCGCCGCGGCCCTCCGGCGGCGACCCTGGAGGTACGCCGAAGGAGGAGAACATGAACACGTTCGCGCACGCGGGCTTCTGGCCCGTCATCCCGATGATCTGGGGCCTGTTCTGGATCGCCGTCGTCGCGCTCGCCGTCTGGACCTGGCGCCGGGGCGTCTGGGGCCGGCGGGGACGCCCCGCGGAGACCAGGCCCACCGCGCCCGCCGAGCAGATCCTCGCCGAGAGGTACGCCCGCGGCGAGATGAGCGACGACGAATACCTCGAAAGGATGTCCGTGCTCAGAGGCGGGGCCTGATAAACGGTACGCAGGGTGAAACAACTGTCACTGGCCGCATTCGGCACGCAAGGTTACTTTCCCTACAGGACCTCTTCCAGAAGTGGGGATGAGATGCGGTCAATCGCCAGGTTCTGCGGCCAGTGCAGCTGCGGCTGCCCGGAGCTGTTCGTCGACCCGACGGCGCCCGAGGATCGCCAGGTGGTCATCACGGACGACTTCGGCCAGCGGGTGGAGATGAGCCACGACCAGTTCGCCTCGATCGTGGAGGCGGCCAAGGCCGGATCGCTGGACGAGCTGGCGCTGGTCCACTGAGCACCACGGCACAGGCGCTCACGCTGCTCGGCAGCGGCCTGGCCGCCGGGCTGCTGGCGGGCACCGCCTCGTGCACCGCCGTGCACGGCGGCCTGATGGTCGGGCTGGCCGAGGGGCGCGGCCGGGCGGTGGCCTGGTTCCTGGCCGGCCGGCTCGCCTCCTACTCGGCGGCCGGCGTGCTGCTCGGGCTGATCGGCGCCGCCGTCAAGCCGCCGCCCGCCGCCCGGGCGGTCCTGCTGGTCGCCGCGGGCGTGCTGGTGATCGTCTTCGCCGTGCGGGCGCTGCGCCGCACCGGCTGCGCGCCGGGCGGGCGGGAGCTGCCCCCGATGGCCGCGCCGCTGCTCGGGGCCGCCACGATCCTGGTGCCGTGCGGGGTGACGATCGGCATGGAGCTGGTCGCGGTCTCCAGCGGCTCACCGCTGCCGGGCGCGGCGGTGATGGCCGGGTTCGTGCTCGGCAGCTCGCCCGCGCTGGCGCTCCTGGGTTACGTGCTGCGGCGCGTGTCCCGTACCCGGCTGTCCAAGGTGACGGCGGCGCTGGCGGTCGCGGCGGGGCTGTGGACGATCGGGGCGGGCGTCAACCTGGGCGGCTGGCTGCCCGCTGGCGCGAGCGCCGGACCGGATCGGCCGCTGAGCAGGACCGTCACCATCTACGCCACCCACGACGGCTACCGGCCCGCGGCCGTGGAGGCGCCGGCCGGGGTGCCCGTCGAGGTGGTGTTCAAGCTGGTCGACCGGGGATGCGCGCAGACCGTGGCGTTCGCCGGGCGCGACCTGGCCGTGCCGGCGACGGTGAAGCTGCCGCCGCAGCCGCCGGGAGAGCTGCGTTACGCCTGCGGGATGGGCATGTTCACAGGCTTCATCAAGTTCTCCTGACAGGCTCGGCGATTACCGTTCGCGATCGGGCGATCACGTGCCACCCTGTGGGCCATGGCGTGGAGGCAAGGTGACGTGGCGCTGCCGGCCGTGCCGGCGCCACGGGTGGGGGACGAGGCCGAGCTGCTGATGGCGGCGCAGGCGGGCGACGCGCAGGCCGCGCACCGGCTGGGCAGGCTCTACGCGCAGCGCGGCGACCGCCTGTCGGCCAGGCAGTGGTGGGAGCGCGCCGCCGCCGGCGGCAACATCGACAGCGCCTACAACCTCGGCATCTGGCACGAGAAGCACGGCAGCCTCGACGAGGCCGTCACCTGGTACGAGCTGGCCGCCGGCACCGGCGACGCGGAGGCCGCCGTCAACCTGGCCACGCTGCTGCTGGAGCAGCGCGGCGACTACGCGATGGCGCGGAGCTGGTACGAGAACGCCGCGCGGGCCGGGTCGCGGGCCGCGGCGCGCAGGCTGGCTCTGATGTGCGAGGACGCGGGCGAGATCCAGGCGGCGCGGGAGTGGCACCGGCACGCCGCCGCCGCCGGTGACGCGCCCTCCGCGCACGACGCCGGGTTCCTCGCCTACTCGGGCGGCGACGAGGAGGAGACCGTGCGCTGGTGGGAGACCGCCTCCCGGGCCGGGCACGCCGAGTCGGCCTACTGCCTGGGCCTGTTCCTCCAGGCCAGCCGCGACCCCGAGGGCGCGGAGGGCTACTACCGGCTGGCCGCCAAGAGCGAGCACCCGGGCGCCGCCTCGCAGCTCGGCGCCATCGCGCTGTCGCGCCGCGACCTGCGCACCGCGCGCGGCTGGTACGAGCAGGCCGCCGGGGCGGGGCGGCTGGAGGACCAGCGGATGGCCGGGTTCGTCTGCGTGGAGCTGAACGACGCGCAGGGCGCCAGCCACTGGTTCGGCAGGGGCGCGGCGGGCGGCGACGCCGAGTCGGCGTTCAACTTCGCGCTGCTGCTCATCGCCGAGTTCGGCGACCTGGGCGGCGGCCAGCACTGGTTCCGCCAGGCGGCGCTCGCCGGGCACCACCGGGCGGCCGTGGAGCTGGGCGGCCTGCTGACGGCCGCGGGCAAGACGGCCGAGGCCGAGGAGTGGCTGGCCGACCCGCCGCCGCCCGCCTGGGACCGGCCCGCCGAGCCGGAGCTGGTGGCCCGCGCCGAGCTGGCCGCCGCCGCCACCGGCCGCCGGGGCGGCCACGGGCTGTCGGTGACGGAGCTGACGGAGATCCTCGGCACCTGGGACCTGATGACCAGGCCGCTGCTCGACCACGCCGACGTGATCGGCTGGCTGGTGAGCCGCAGCGGGCTGCACGCCAGCGCGGTCGAGCACCTGGCCTCGGTGCGCGGCACGCTGCTGCGGCCCGGCAGCGGGCCGTGGCCGAGCCCGGGCGAGATCGAGCACGTGCTGGCCACGGCCCGCGAGCTGCGCCGCCGCCTCGGGACGGCCGGCGCCGCCCGCGACGGAGGCGGTTCGCCACGCCGCCGGTGAACACCGCCGACCGGCCCCGCGGCTCGGTCAGGCGGCCAGCACCTCGGCCACCGGCGTGTACGGAAGCTGGAGCGCCTGGGCGACCGGCTCGTTGGTGAGCGTGCCGGCGTGCGTGTTGAGGCCCCCCGCCAGCGTCGCGTCCGCGGCGAGCGCCTCCTGCCAGCCCAGGTCCGCCAGCTTGACCGCGTACGGGAGGGTGGCGTTGGTCAGCGCGTTCGTGGAGGTGTTGGGCACCGAGCCCGGCATGTTGCCCACGCAGTAGAAGACCGAGCCGTGCACCGTGTAGGTGGGGTTGGCGTGGGTGGTCGGCCGGGAGTCCTCGAAGCAGCCGCCCTGGTCGATCGCGATGTCGACGAGCACCGAGCCGGGCTTCATCCGCGAGACCAGCTCGTTGCTGACCAGCGTGGGAGCCTTCGCGCCGGGGATGAGGACCGCGCCGATCACCAGGTCGGCCCGCAGCACCTCCTGCTCGATCGCGTACGCCGTCGACACCAGCGTGCGCAGCCGGCCCTGGTAGACGGCGTCGATGAAGCGCAGCCGGTCGACGTTCGTGTCGAGGACGGTCACCTCGGCGCCCATGCCGACGGCGATCTGGGCCGCGTTCAGCCCCGAGACGCCGCCGCCGATCACCACGACCTTGGCCGGGGCCACGCCGGGCACGCCGCCCGGCAGCACGCCGCGCCCGCCGTTGGAGCGCATCAGGTTGTACGCGCCGACCTGCGGCGCCAGCCTGCCCGCCACCTCCGACATGGGGGCGAGCAGCGGCAGCGCCCGGCCCTCCTGGACCGTCTCGTACGCGATCGCGGTGGTGCGCGCCGCCAGCAGCGCGTCGGTGCACGGCCGCGACGCCGCCAGATGGAGGTAGGTGAACAGCACCTGGCCCTCGCGCAGGCGGTGGTACTCCTCCGCGATCGGTTCCTTGACCTTGAGGACGAGGTCGGCCTCTTCCCAGACCGCGTCGGCGCCCTCGCGGATCTTCGCGCCCGCCGACAGGTACTCCTCGTCAGTGATGTGCGAGCCGAGCCCCGCGCCGCGCTGGACCGTCACGCTGTGGCCGTGGTTGACCAGCTCGTGGACGCCAGCAGGGGTGACCGCGACGCGGTATTCGTGGTTCTTGACCTCGGTCGGCACGCCGATCTTCATGGGCGATGCTCCTTTCGGGAACAAAAAATCCGGTACGGCGAGCCGTACCGGATGGGGGGTTTCTACAATCGCGCCCACGCTTCCGTGAGCACCGAGCGGAGTATCGACCCGATCTCGTCGAACTCCTTCGGTCCTGCGATCAGCGGTGGCGCGAGCTGGATGACCGGGTCGCCGCGATCGTCGGCCCGGCAGTAGAGGCCGGCGTCGTACAGCGCGTGCGACAGGTAGCCGCGCAGCAGCCGCTCCGACTCGTCGGCGTCGAACGTCTCCTTGGTGGCCTTGTCCTTGACCAGCTCGATGCCCCAGAAGTAGCCGGAGCCGCGGACGTCGCCGACGATCGGCAGGTCCTTCAGGCCGTCGAGCGTGGCCTGGAACACGGGCTCGTTCCTGGTGACGTGGCCGAGCAGGTCCTCGCGCTCGAAGATGTCCAGGTTGGCCAGCGCGACGGCGGCGGAGACGGGGTGGCCGCCGAAGGTGTAGCCGTGGGCGAACATCTGGTCGCCGTTCTTGAACGGCTCGAACAGCCGCTCGTGCGCGATCATGGCGCCGATCGGCGAGTAGCCGCTGGTCATGCCCTTGGCGCAGGTGATGATGTCGGGCACGTAGTCGAACTTCTCGCCGCCGAACATGGTGCCGAGCCGGCCGAAGGCGCAGATGACCTCGTCGGAGACGAGCAGCACGTCGTACTCGTCGCAGATCTCGCGCAGCCGCTGGAAGTAGCCGGGAGGCGGCGGGAAGCAGCCGCCGGCGTTCTGCACGGGCTCGGCGAACACGGCGGCCACCGTGTCGGGGCCCTCCATCTCGATCGCCCTGGCCACCCGGTCGGCCGCCCAGATCCCGTACTGCTCGGGCGTCATGCCCGGCACGCCGGTGATCTCGTCGGCGCGGTAGTGGTTGGTGTTGGGCACCCGCACCGAGCCGGGCACCAGCGGCTCGAACATCTGCTTGAACGCCGGGATGCCGGTGATCGACAGCGCGCCCTGCGGGGTGCCGTGGTAGGCGATCTGGCGGCTGATGACCTTGTGCTTGAGCGGCTTGCCGACGAGCTTGTAATACTGCTTGGCCAGCTTCCACGCGGTCTCGACGGCCTCGCCGCCGCCTGTGGTGAAGAACACGCGGTTGAGGTCGCCCGGCGTCATCGCCGCCAGGCGCTGGGCCAGCTCGGCGGCCTTCGGGTGCGCGTAGGACCACAGGGGGAAGAACGCCAGCTCCTGGGCCTGCTTGGCGGCGGCCTCGGCCAGCTCGCCGCGCCCGTGGCCGACCTGGACCACGAAGAGTCCCGCCAGCCCGTCGAGGTAGCGTTTGCCGTTGATGTCGTAGATGTAGGAGCCCTCACCGCGGACGATGGTCGGGACCTCGGACTGCTGGTAGGCGCTGTGCCTCGTGAAGTGCAACCACAGGTTGTCCTGAGCGGCCTTCAGGACGTCGTTTTCCGGCTGCGTCATAGCTATCTTCCCTTGTGTCTGACCTCCCCACAGTCTGCATCTTCACCTACGCTTTGCCAAGCGAATGCGTCGCGACACTCTGCAAGAAAACCGAGATCCGCAGAACCGGTATGTAACAACTACGAAATCCGCAGGTAGATTAGCCGATGCAGCATCCGGTTTCACGCACAGTGAAGCCTTGTGTGATGCAATGAGACGTTAACTATCGAGAACGACCCCGGGGGACCCACCCGTGACTCCTGACCAGATCGAGAGCGCCGTCGCGGCAGCCATGCCCCAGTCCGTCGAGGAACTGAGGCGCCTGGCCGCCATCCCCTCCGTGGCCTTCCCGGGGCACCCCGAGGAGCCCGTGCTGGCGGCGGCAGCGGCGGTGGAGGAGCTGCTGCGCAGCACCGGCCTGGCCCGCGTGCAGCAGATCCCCGTCGAGGGCAGCTTCCCCGCCGTCTACGGCGAATCGCCGGCCCCGCCCGGCATGCCCACGGTCCTGCTGTACGCCCACTACGACGTGCAGCCCGCCGGCGACCCGGCCGCCTGGCGCACCCCGCCCTTCGAGCCCACCCTCATCGACGGGCAGCTCTTCGGCCGGGGCGTGGCCGACGACAAGTCCGGCATCATCTCCCACGTCACCGCCCTGCGCGCCTTCCAGGGCCGCTTCCCCGTCGGCATCAAGGTCATCATCGAGGGCCAGGAGGAGTACGCCGGCGAGCGGCTGGAGGCGTTCGTCGAGCGCAACCCCGACCTGCTGCGCGCCGACGCCATCGTGGTCGCCGACACCGGCAACCCGCGCGTCGGCGACCCCGCGGTGACCACGTCGCTGCGCGGCATGGCGGCCTTCACGATGGAGGTGCGCACCCTGCGCGAGCCCGTGCACAGCGGCTCGTTCGGCGGCGCCGCCCCCGACGCGCTCGCCGCCCTGATGCGCATGGTGAGCGCGCTCCACGACGAGAACGGCGACATCCGCGTGCCCGGCCTGCCGCGCGGCAGCTTCCTCGGCCAGGGCCCCTCCGAGGAGGAGTTCCGCAAGACGGCCGGCGTCGTCGACGGCGTCTCGCTGGTCGGGTCCGGCTCGCTCGCCGACCGCCTCTGGGCCTCCTACGCGATCACCGTGACCGGCCTCGACGTGCCCAGCGTCTCGGGCGCGGTCAACGCCGTCCAGCCGGTCGCGCGGGCCCGCGTCACCGTCCGCGTCCCCCCGGCGGGCGACCCCAAGACCACGGTCAACGCGGTCGTGGAGTTCCTGCGCCAGGTGGCGCCGTGGGGCGTCAAGGTGTCGTTCGGCGACTTCACCGTGGGCTCCGGCTTCCAGGCCGACTCCGGCGGCAAGGCACGCTCGGCGCTCAACCGCGCCATGGAGCGCGCCTTCGGCCGCCCGCCGCGCGACGTCGGCGCCGGCGGCTCCATCCCGCTGGTCAACACGCTGCTCAAGCAGTTCCCGGCGGCGGAGATCCTGCTGTTCGGCGCCGAGGACGAGGACGCGGCCATCCACGCGCCCAACGAGCGGCTCGACCTGGAGGAGCTGCGCCGGGTGGCCACCACCGAGGCGCTGTTCCTGCGCGAGCTCAGCCTCCCCTCGGCGCTCGGCGTCTAGGGAAAGCCAAGGGCCCAAGGGCGGCGAAGCGCGGCAGCGCCTTCGCCGCCCTTTCGCCTGTCCGGGTCCCGGCCGGTCGTGGGTCAGGGGCGCCAGCGGGTCTGGGCGTAGTCGCCCTTGCGGAAGCCGAGCACCTTGTCCGGGGCGACCTCGAAGACCAGCGCCCGGCCGCCCTCCTCGCTGTGGAAGGCGCCGTCGCGCACCTCGAAGCGCCACTCCTCGCCGTACTTGGCCACGTAGGCGGCGGCGAGCGCGTGGAGCAGGCCGGGGTCGGACACCTGGGCGGCGACGCCCTCGACGACCAGGTCGAGGCCCTCGCGCAGGGCGCTGGCGCCGGTCGTGAGCGCGCACCGCTGGTTGGTCTCCAGGTTGCGGGCCTTCTGCTCGCCGGGGCCGGTGCAGAAGTAGAGCGCGCGCTCGTGCCAGACGGCGATCAGCGGCGTGACGTGCGGGCGGCCGTCCGCCCGCACGGTCGACAGCCAGTACGTCTGCGCGCGGGCCAGCTCGTCGCGAGCCTGCTCCCACGGCGTGGCGGTGGCGCCCGGCGCGCTGAAGCGCTCGTCGAGATGGGTCTCCATGGCGGGGTCCTTCCCGTGTCGGTTCGGGGGGATGGACTCCGGCGGGGTCAGGAATTCGTCGCCGGGCGCGGGAAGAGCCGGACGAACCGCTCGGCGACCTGCTTGTCCCCCTCGACGGCCATCCTGTCGCAGGGCTCGCCCATGAACACGACGGCGCGCAGCGTGCCGGGGTCGCTGTCGAGGACGGCCTGGGCCGGGGCCTGCCCGTCGGCCGCCCGGGTCAGCGTGAGCCGACCGCCGTCCACCGCGGCCAGGAAGCGCTGCTCGCCGAGGCGCAGCTCGACGCTGCCGGTGAAGCCTTCGGCGGCCCGGGGGTCGAAAGTGGACTTCAGGGCGTACATGAGCGCGTCGGGGCTGAGCGGCCGGTCGGAGCGCAGCGGCGTGCGGCTGCCCCAGCGGGCCAGCGCGAGCACGACGGGCTCCAGGTCGCGGCCGAGGCCGGTCAGCTCGTAGACCTGGCTCGCGGCGGGCGGCGGCAGCTTGCGGCGGCGCACCACCTCCGACTCCTCCAGCTCGCGCAGGCGCTGGGAGAGCACGTTCTGGCTCGCGCCGGGCAGGCCCGCGCGCAGGTCGGTGAAGCGCTTGGGGCCGAGCAGCAGCTCGCGGACGATCAGCAGCGCCCACCGCTCGCCGACGTGGTCGAGGGCGCGGGCGATGCCACAGGGGTCGTCGTACGTTCTCATCAGGCTCCTTGCCAACTCGCACCAGATAGTCCTAGTTTAGGACTATGGAGACCGACCTGAACACACTGCCGCAGGGCGACCTCAGGCTGCTGGAGCACGAGGTGGCCCGCAGGCTGCTCGTCTCGACGGAGCTGGCCAGGGTCGCCTACGTCGCCGCCGACGGCACGCCCCGCGTCTACCCGACGATGTTCCACTGGAACGGCGAGGAGCTGGTCATGGCCACGTTCGCCGGCGCGGCCAAGATCACCGCGCTGCGCGCCAGGCCCGACGTCGCCATCACCATCGACGCCAACACGATGCCGCCCGACGTGCTGCTCATCCGGGGCCGGGCCGAGGTGACCGACTGGGAGGGCATCGTCCCGGAGTACGCCCTGGCCCACCACCGCTACGCCGGCCCGGAGCAGGGCGCCAGGAACGTGGCCGAGGCGGACCGGCCCGGCGTGCGCATGGCCCGCATCGCGGTCCGGCCCGCCTGGGTGGGGGTGCTGGACTTCCAGACCCGCCTGCCCGCGCCGATCGCCGGCCGGGAGTGAGCGTGACGACGTTCGCACTGATCCACGGCGGCGGCGGCAGCGCCTGGTACTGGCACCTGCTGGAGGACGAGCTGCGCCGGCGCGGCCACGCCACGGTGGCCGTCGACCTGCCCATCGAGGACCCGGACGCCGGGCTCGGCGACTACGCGGACACCGTGGCCGATGCGGTCCGGCGGGCCGCGCCGAAGGCCGGCGGGGAGGGCACAGGGGAGCGCACAGGCGAGAGCGCCGGGCGGCTGGCCGTGGTGGCGCACTCGTGGGGCGGCTTCGTCGGCCCGCTGGTGTGCGACCGGGCCGGGGCCGACCTGCTGGTGATGCTGGCCGCGATGGTGCCCGTGCCCGGGGAGGCGCCCGGCGACTGGTGGGCCAACACCGGCTTCGGCGACAAGGACATCGACGACGAGGTGGCGCTGTTCATGCACGACGTGCCGCCCGAGCTGGCCGCCGAGGCGTCGCGGCACAACCGGGGGCACGCGGACAAGGCGCTCGTCGAGCCGTGGCCGCTGGAGCGGTGGCCGGACGTGCCGACCCGCTTCCTGCTCTGCCGGGACGACCGCTGGTTCCCGGCGTCGTTCATGCGGGAGATGGCCCGGGCGCGGCTCGGGGTGACGGCCGACGAGATCGACGGCAGCCACAGCGTCATGCTGTCGCGGCCCGCCGCGCTGGCCGACCGGCTCGAAGCCTACGACCGGGAGGCCGCCGAGGACGCGCGGACCGGCAGGTCGTAGACGCGGCGGACGCTGCTGCCCAGCCTGCTCACGTCGGCCCCGTACACGTGGATCGAGACCCCGACCTCGGCGCTGGTGTTGCGCACCTTGTGGAGGTCGCCGGGCGGCGCGAAGCCGCTGACCTCGCCGGGCCGGTTGTCGGCGCGCCCGATCTCCAGCAGGTGGTCGCCCATGTCCCGGTAGAGGGTCTCGTGCTCGACGCCGCTGAGGACGCCGAACGCGCACCACGAGACGTGGTCGTGGATGACGGTGTCCTGGCCGGGCCGCCAGACCACCGCCACGACCGAGAACGCGTCCTGCGCGTGCAGCACGCGGGACACGTACCCGTCGGGTGAGCCGGCGCGCTCCTCCTCGGTGAGGATGTCCAGCGGGGGGAGCCCGTCGCGCAGCAGGTCGGCGACCGCGAACGCGGTCTCGCGGCGGCCGAGGCCGCGGTCGGTGATCGCGCGGATGCCCGGCACCAGCTCGCCGAGCCCGGGACGCAGGGTCGTCTTCATGGCTTGCCTCCTTTCCTCCACGGTCCTACGGCGGCATCGATAGGTCCAACAGAAGTAATGAGGCTCATTCATAGGTACGGTTGATGGATGCTTGATGTCGTGCGGCTTCGCGTCCTGCTGGCGGTCGCCCGGAAGGGATCGCTCACGGCCGCGGCCAAGGAGCTGCACTACGCGCAGCCGTCCGTCAGCCATCACCTGGCCAGGCTGGAGGCGGAGACCGGGGCCAAGCTGATCCAGCGGGCCGGGCGCGGCATCCGGCTGACCGAGGCGGGGCGGCTGCTGGCCGAGCGCGCCGCCGACATCGTGAGCCGGCTCGACGCCGCCGAGGACGACCTGGCCGCGCACGTCGGGCTGCGGTCGGGGCGGGTGCGGCTGGCGGCGTTCCCGTCGGCGCTCGGCACGTTCGTCCCCGAGGCCGCCGGGCTGCTCGGGCGCGAGCACCCGGGGCTGCGGCTGCACCTGACCGAGACCGAGCCGCCCGAGGCGCTCAAGCTGCTGCGGGCCGGGCGGGTCGACGTCGCGGTCATCTTCCGCTACGACGACACCGCGCCGGAGGACAACGGCATCCAGATGGTCCACCTGCTCGACGACCCGAGCTACCTGGTCTCGCCCGGCCCGGACCGGACGCTGGAAGGGCATGCCGGATCGGCGTGGATCGCCGGGTGCGACCGGTGCCGCAGCCATCTGCTCGACCTGTGCGACAAGGCGGGATTCGCCCCGGACATCACG
The DNA here is from genome assembly GCF_053590035.1 of Nonomuraea sp. NPDC003214. Taxonomy (NCBI): domain Bacteria; kingdom Bacillati; phylum Actinomycetota; class Actinomycetes; order Streptosporangiales; family Streptosporangiaceae; genus Nonomuraea; species Nonomuraea sp. NPDC003214. The sequence goes on from NZ_JBSFSX010000001.1 coordinate 526,690, forward strand.
TTCACCAGCGACGACATCGTGGCCGTGCAGGCGCTGGTGGCCGCCGGGATGGGCGTCACCGTCCTGCCGGGGCTGGCGTTGCGCGCGCACCGCCACCCGGAGGTGTCGGCGACCCTGATCCCGGGCTCGACCAGGCACGTCTACGCCGCCGTCTACGGCGAGCCGCCGCACCCGCCGGCCACCGAGGCGCTGCTGGCGGCGCTACGGTCGGCGCTGGGGTCGGCGCTGCGGGAAACCCTTTGACGCGCCCTCCTACGATGGCCGCATGCCGGATCTGACGACACTCGCCCTCTTCTGCGCGGCCACGCTCGCGCTGCTGCTGGTCCCCGGGCCCGCGGTGCTCTTCATCGTCACGCGCAGCGTCGCCCAGGGCAGGTCCGCGGGGCTCGTCTCCGTCCTGGGCGTGCACGCCGGGTCCGTGGTGCACGTCGTCGCCGCCACGCTCGGGGTCAGCGCCCTGCTGGCGGCCTCGGCGACGGCCTTCACCGTCGTCAAGTACGCGGGCGTCGCCTACCTGGTCTGGCTCGGGCTGCGCAAGCTGGTGCGTCGGGGCGGCGGCGAGGAGGCCGTGGCGGTGCCGGAGCAGTCGAGGCGGCGGATGTTCTGGGAGGGGTTCGTGGTCAACGTGCTCAACCCGAAGACGGCGATCTTCTTCCTGGCGTTCCTGCCGCAGTTCACCGACCCGTCCGCCGGGCCGGTCGCGCCGCAGATGCTGGTGCTGGGGCTGATCTGGATGGTGCTCGGCATGGCCAGCGACGGCACGTACGCGCTGCTGTCGTCTGCCCTGGCCGGTTACGTGCGCGGCTCGGCCCGGGCGCGGCGGCGGCTCGACGTGGGCAGCGGGCTGGTCTACCTCGGGCTGGCGGCCTGGCTCACCGGCGAGAAGGCGTAGCGGATGTAGCCGCCGGGTGACATGCCTCTTCCCGAATGATCGCCAGGCGGCGAAGAAGAGCGACAAGCCGGAAATTTCGTGTCTCTAGTGCCATAGTGAGCGGGTGGCGGGGGCTCCAGGCGTTTCTGCGCGGCACCCGCCATCGGCGAACCCCATGTCACCCCGCCACCGCCTTCGCAGCGGCCGGAAAGGGTGACACCCTCGTCATGGACGACACTTCGGACGGCATGTAGCGAAGAGGCGGGCCCCATGCACAGGCCACCCCACAGCCTCGGGCTCCAGCGGGTCGTCGAGGTCTACTCCGGTCACGACGACCTCGTCGGCGCGACCGGATCCGGGTACGTGATCGGCCCCGACCTCGTGCTGACCTCGGCGCGCGACCCCGAGTCCCCCTTCCAGGTGCGCTCCTCGCGCTGGCCCTGGTGGGCCGAGGCCGAGCAGGTGTGGCGCGGGCGCGGCAGCACCGACGCCGCCCTCCTCCGCGTCCCCGACGCGCCCTGGCGGAACGTGCCAGGCATCGACCACGTCCGCTGGGCCGCCACCCGGCAGGCCGGCCTGCCCTGCGTCGTGCACGGCTACGCCCTCGCCCACAGCCGCGACGACCACCCGCGCGCCCACCCCAACGGCGACCACCCCACCCACCCGAACGGCCGCCGCCCCCTGATCACGGCAACCGGCTGCCTCGACGGCATCCCCGGCTGGGGCCTGCCCTCCGCCACCGTGACCGGCTGGACCGTGCCCGCTGCCGTGCCCCCCGCCGTGCCCGCCGCCGAGGCGCCCGGCGGCGTGGACGTGGCGCTGCCGGACTGGCTCGGGCTGTCGGGAGCCGCGCTCGTCGGCGCCCACGGCCGGCAGGTGCTCGGCGTCGTGCGCGCCGGCCGCTCCGGGCACGCCCACCGCCGGCTGGACGTCGTGCCCGTCGCCGCGCTGCTCGCCGACGCCGGGTTCCGCGAGCTGGCAGGCGTACGACCCGAGCAGGTCGAGGAGCTGACCGGCGAGCCCGGCCTCCTCCTGCCCGACCTGCTGCTGCCCGCCCTCGACGAGCTGCCGCCCGGCTCCCCCGACTGGGCGCTGCTCGCCCCGCGCCACGCCGTCGTCCCGTTCCTCGGCCGTACCCACGAGCTGGCCACGCTGCGCAGCTGGGCCGCGAGCCCCGACCGCCTCTCCATCGCGGTCCTGACCGGCGCGGGCGGCACCGGCAAGACCCGCCTGGCCGCCGAGCTCTGCGACGAGCTCGGCTCCATCGGCTGGGACACCGGCTTCCTCCGCTTCCCTTCCCTGTCCGGCCCGGCCGTCCCGCTGGACGCCCTGGGCCCGACGCTCCTGGTCGTCGACCTCCCGGAGCCGTCGGCCGCCCTGCCCGGCGAGCTGATCCGGCGGCTGGCCGCCCACCCGCACAACCCTCGCGTACGCGTCCTCCTCGTGGCACGGGCCCACGCCGGGCCCGACTGGTGGCAGCGCTTCGACGCGGCGGCCGGCGGGCTGCTCAAGCACCTCACCCGCACCGCCATCCACCTCGACGCCCGGCCGCTCAGCCCGGTCGAACGCACCGCCCACGCCACCGCCGCCACCCACGCCTTCACCCTGCACTCCGCCCAGGTGAGCGCCCCGCCCGCGCCCCGGCAGGACGAGCGCGCCCCGGGCCGGTTCTTCGTCGTGGGCGACGAGCGGCCCGCCCACCGGCACCCGCAGGCGCGCGAGGACGAGCCGGACCGGCCGCTCCAGGTGCACGTCGCCGCGCTGATGCGCGTACGGGGACTGGCCCCCGAGCCCGGCGGCGACCCGATCGCGCGGCTCCTCGAACACGAGCAGGCCAGGCACGGCGACCCGGCCTGGCGTCAGGCCGCGGCGGTCGTCACGCTGACCGCACCGGCCCCCGGCGAGCGGCGGGCGCTGCTGTCCGTGGTGCCGGGCGCGGCGGGGTTCGACGACGACGGGCCCGCCTCGGCGGTCGTGGCCGAACGGCTGCTCGGCGGCGTCGACGGGCTCACCGACCTGGTGCTCGCCCTGCACGACCACCCGGCGCGCACGGCCGGGCACCTGGCGCGGATGCTCGCGGTGCTGCGGGCGGCGTGCGGCGACGCGCGGGTCCGGGAGGCGCTGCTGGCTCTGCTGGCCGGCCGGCTCGACCGGATGGCGGGCGAGGCGGCCACCGACCCCGGGGAGCAGCTCGGCGACCTGCTGGACGCGGCCGTGCGGGCGTTGCGCGACGAGCCCGCGCTGGCCCGGGCGGCGATGGCGGTGCCGCCGGGCCCGCCCGGGCACCTCGGGCTCCGGGCGCTGGAGGCCACGCTGGCGGAGTTGCGCGCCGAGTCGCTGCGCGCCGGCGGCGACCCCGCCGAGCTGGCCGCCGCCCTGTCGGACCTGTCCGTCCGGCTCGCGGCCCTGGGCAGGCTCCCGGAGGCGACGGCCGCCGCGGCGGAGGCCGTCGAGACCTTCGCCACCACATCCCCGGACACCCACCCGGCCGCCCAGGCCCTCTTCAACCACGCCGCCTGCCTCCTCCTCACTGCCCCGCCCGAGGAGACGCCGTCACGCGAGCCCGCACCACACGGACGAGCACGAGAGACGGCCACCGGCCACCCACCGGCCGCACCCCGGGAGAGAGCGCCGCACGAGCGAGCGCCCGAGGCAACGAACCCGCCGCCCCCGGAGGCCGCAGCGCGGGAAGCGGTGGGCACGCCGAACCCGGTGGATGTGGCGCGGGAGGCGGCGGGACGGTTCCGGCGGCTGGCCGAGGTGGAGGCCGGGTATGCCGGGCAGGCCGCCGGGGCGCAGTACAACCTGGCGTGTGCGCTGCTCGGGCAGGGACGGCTCGGGGAGGCGGTGGCGGCGTTCGCGGCTGCGGGCGGGGACGTGGAGCTGGCCGGGGCCGTCGGGGACGTGCTGCTCGCAGGCACCGGCGCGGGCCGGGCCGGGGACATGACGGGCGGGCCGGCGCCGCTGGGGCCCGGGATGGCGCTGGACGAGGGCAGGCTGAGGGAGCTCGGGACGGCGCTGGCGGTCGCCGCCACGCGGGCCCTGCCGGAGACGGCGGACGAGGGTGTGTGGCGGGCGTTGCGGCGGGTGGCCGGGCGGCTGGGGAAGGCGGACGGGGCCGTGGTCCCGGCGGCCGAGGCGGTGGCGAGGCTGCGCGGGGCGGTCGTGCGGGAGCCGGGCCTGGGCGCGGAGCTGGCGTCGGCGGCCGGGGAGCTGGCCGGGCTGTACGCGGACCGGGGCCGCTACGGCGAGGCGGCCGCGAGCGCGGCCGAGGCCGTGGCGTGCCTGCGGGCGCTGGTGGTGACGGAGCCGGACGGGCATCGGCCCGAGCTCGTACGGCGACTGCTCGACCTGGGCGAGTGCCTGCTGGGTGACGGGCGGGCGGAGGAGGCGCTGGAGCCGTTGCGCGAGGCGGCGACCGGCGGCAGCCTGTCGGCGAGGGGGGCGCGGCTGCTCGGCATGTGCCTGCTGGAGCTGGGCCGGAACGTCGACGGCACGGCGTACCTGGAGCGGGCCGCGGAGCTGTACCGGGAGCGGGGCGAGCGGCGGGTGGACGTGCTCGCCGCCGTGGAGCGGGGCCGGGAGGCGGAGGCGGCGCCGCCTCCGCCGGCGCTGATCAACCTGGTGCCGAGCGTGCGCCCCGAGGAGGACGTGACCAAGGCTGAGCGGGAGCTGGCCGACCACCGGCGCGGCGACGGCGACGTGCGCGAGCATGTCGCGGTGCAGGCCAGGCTCGCCTGGACGTGGGCGGCGACGGGCCGCCCGGCGGACGGCGTGGTGCTGGCGGAGCAGGCCGCCGAGCTGCTCGACCGGTACGTCCCTGCGGAAGCGCGTACGGGACTGGCCGGGGACGTGGCGGCGGCGCTGGGCCGGTCGCTGGTGGCGCTGGGCCGGGACGAGGAGGCGGTGCCGCACCTGACGGCGGCGGTGGCGGCGTGCGGGCCGGAGGTGCGGCTGGAGCTGGTGGAGCGCCTGGTGCTGGCGGCCACGGCGCTGTCCAGGACGCGCCGCGACGCGGAGGCGGAGGCCGCCGCGGACCGGCTGGTCGAGCTGCTGCGCGCCCAGGTGGAGCAGCCGTCGCGGGAGTCGAGGCAGTGGGGCGTGCCCGCCGGGGTGGGGGTGGCGGCGCTGGCCGGGGCGTTGCGGTTGCGCGGCGGGATCCGGCTGGCCAGGGGCGATCTGGAGGGGGCGCTGGAGGCGGCCGGTGCGGCGCTGGCGGTGCTCCCGCCGGTGGGCCGTGAGGTGCTGGCCGGTACGTGCCTGCAGCTCAGCGGCCTGTGCCGGAGCCTGCTCGGCGACGGTGAGCGGGCGGCGGTGGAGCTGGTGCGTGGGACGACGCTGCTGTCGGGGCTGTTCGACGAGCAGGTCCCGGTGGCTCCCGAGGTCGCGGCGACGCACCGGCTGGCGTTGCTGCGGCTGGGCGGGCGGTACGTGGACCAGGGCGAGCCGGCCGAGGCGGCGGCGTTCTACGGGCGGGCGCTGGAGGGTCCGGCGGGCGGCCTGGAGGTGCTGGGCGAGCTGGCCGATTATCTCGGGGTGGCGTTCGAGGCCGCCTCGCGCGGCGGCCCCGGGGAGCGGGCGCGGCTGGCGGAGGCGATGGCCGAGCTGCTGCCGCCGTTGACGGACCACGCCGCCGCGCTGGAGCGTGACGTCCCGGTGCGGGCGGGCGCGGAGGCGTACGAGCTGCTGGGGCGCTGCCTGGAGACGTACGCGGCGGTGGCGGAGGTCGTCGGCGATCCGGAGACGGCGGCGGACGGGGCTGAGCTGGCGGTGCGGGTGCTGGAGTGCCTGGCCGCGTGCGATCCGGCCCGTTACGGCGCGGAGCTGGGCGCGGCGCTGGGGCGGCTGGGCGGGCTGCTGCACGAGCTGGGCCGGCCGGATCTGACGGTGCTGGCGCGGGCGGCGGACGTGCCGGGCGGCGGCCGGGCGACGGCGCTGTACGGGATCACGCTGCTGGAGGCGGGCCGGACGGCGGAGGCGGTGGCGCTGCTGGAGCGGGCGGCCGATCTGTGCGACGAGCCGGACGACCCGGTGACGTCGGCGCTGACGTACGCGTATCTGGCGGCGGGGCTGGTGGCGCTCGACCGGCCGAGGGCGGCGCTGGACGCGGCGGGCTGGTCCCTGGCGGAGCAGGAGCGGGTGCCCCCGGAGCAGGCGGACCGCGTGGCGCCGCTGCGTGCCATGGCCGCCGGGGTGCGCGAGACGGTGCTGCGCGCTACCGGTGCCCAGTGATCACCCGCCGGTGAGCACCTGCTTGGCCCACCGGTAGTCGGCCTTGCCGGCCGGGGAGCGGATCATCTCGGCGACGAACGCCCACGCGCGCGGCACCTTGTAGCCGGCCAGCAGCCGCCGGCAGTGGGCGTCGAGCTCGGCCTCGGTGACGTGCAGGCCGGGCCGGGGCTCGATCACGGCGGCGACCCTGCTGCCCCACCGCTCGTCGGGCACGCCGGTGACGACGGCGTCGAAGACGGCGGGATGCCCCTTGAGCACGGCCTCCACCTCCTCGGGGAAGACCTTCTCGCCCCCGGTGTTGACGCACTGCGACCCGCGCCCGAACACGTTGACGGTGCCGTCGGGCTCGACGCTGGCCAGGTCGCCGGTCAGCAGCCAGCGGGTGCCCGCGGAGTCGGTGACGAAGGTGCGGGCGGTCTTGCCCGGGTCGTTGTAGTAGCCGAACGCGATCCGCCCGGCCTTGGCCACGGTGCCGAGCTCGCCGGAGCCGGGCGTGACGGGGCGCAGCTTGTCGTCGAGCACGGCCAGCCCGGCGGTGGCGTTCGGCCGGTAGCGCAGCCCGGTCTCGGGCGAGGAGCCGGCGACGCCGGAGGCGGTGTAGCCGGACTCGGTGGAGCCGAAGTTGTCGAGGATGATCACGTTGGGCAGCAGTTCCTGGAGCCGGTCGCGCACCGCCCCGCTGAGGATGGCGCCGGTGGAGCTGACGACGCACAGCGAGGACACGTCGTACGAGCCGGCCTCCAGGGCTTCGGCGAGCGGCCTGGCCATGGCGTCGCCGGTGATGTTGAGGGTGAAGACGCGCTCGCGTTCGACGGTCCGCCACACTTCGGCGGCGTGGAACTTGCGCACGTACACCATGGTGGAGCCCATCCACCAGGTGATGAACGTGGCCATCTGGGCGGCGCCGTGCATGAGGGGCGGCGCCGCCATCATGATCATCGGGGCGGTCCTGGTGGCCTCCTCCACCACCTCGCGGGGCGTGGCGCGCGGCTCGCCGTACGGGTTGCCGCCGCCGAAGGCCATGAACAGGTCCTCGACGTGCCACATGGCGCCCTTGGGCAGGCCGGTGGTGCCGCCGGTGTAGATGATGTACACGTCCTGCCCGGAGCGCGGCCCGAACCCGCGCTCGGGCCGGCCGGCGCGTAAGGCCTCCTCGTACGGGACCGCGTGCGGGACGGCCGACGACCCGCCGACGGCGATCAGGTGCTCCAGCCGGGGCGCGTCGCCGGCGACGGCGGCCACCCGGGCGTCGAACTCCACGTCGTAGAGCAGCGCCCGGATGTCGGAGTCGCGGTAGAGGTAGAGCAGCTCGGCCTCGACGTAGCGGTAGTTGACGTTGACGGGCACCGCCCGGATCTTGAGGGCGGCCAGCAGCCCGGCGACGTACTCGACGCCGTTGCACAGGTGGATGCCGACGTGCTCGCCGGGCCGGACGCCGAGGTCCTTCAGGTGGTGGGCGAGCCGGTTGGCCTCGGCGTCTAGTTCGGCGTAGGTGCGGCGTTCGGCGCCGCAGACCACGGCGACCCGGTCCCCGATCGCGTCCGCGAGCCCTTCGTACAGGTCAGCGTGGTTGAACTCCATCAGGGCTTCTCCCGTCCGACGATCCACATCGCGAAGAACTGGGCTCCTCCGCCGTAGGCGTGGCCGAGCGCCAGCCGCGCGCCGTCCACCTGGTGCTCCCCCGCCGCGCCGCGCACCTGGAGCGCCGCCTCGGCGAACCTGATCAGCCCGGACGCGCCGATCGGATTGCTGGACAGGACGCCGCCCGAGGGGTTCCACGGGGTGTCGCCGTCGAGCGCGGTGGCGCCCGACTCGGTCAGCTTCCAGCCCTCGCCCTCGGCGGCGAATCCCAGGTTCTCCAGCCACATCGGCTCGTACCAGGAGAAGGGCACGTACACCTCGGCGACGTCGATCTGCCGCCGGGGGTCGGTGACGCCGGCCTGCCGGTAGACGTCGGCGGCGCAGTCCTTGCCCGCCTGCGGGCTGACGGTGTCGCGCCCGGCGCGGAAGATCGGCTCGGAGCGCATGGCGCCGCCGTGCACCCAGGCGGGGTTGCCGGTGGCGGCGCGCTCGGACGACAGCACGAGCGCGCAGGCGCCGTCGCTGGACGGGCAGGTCTCCAGGTAGCGGATCGGCTCCCACAGCATGGGGGTGGACTCGACCATCGCCCGGTCGATGCCGGGGATCTTCAGGTGCGCGTACGGGTTGCGCAGCGCGTTGAGCCGGTCCTTGACGGCCACGAGCGTGCCGATGTGGCCGGGGGCTCCGGTGCGGCGCAGGTACTCGCGGATGTGCGGGGCGAAGTAGCCGCCCGCGCCGACGACGAGGGAGGAGCTGAACGGCAGGTGCGTGGACAGCGCCCAGGTGGCGTTGGACTCGGACTGCTTCTCGTAGGCGACGACGAGCACCCGCTCGTGCACGCCGCCCTGGACGAGCCCGGCGCCGACGAGGGCGGTGGAGCCGCCGACGCTGCCGGCGGTGTGCACGCGCATCATCGGCTTGCCGGCGGCGCCGAGCGCGTCGGCCAGGTACGCCTCGGGCATCATGACGCCCTCGAACAGGTCGGGGGCCTTGCCGATGACGACCGCGTCGATGTCCTTGAACGTCAGTCCGGCGTCCTCGAGCGCGCGCAGCGCGGCCTCGCGCACCAGCCCGGCCATGGACACGTCCCGGCGCTTGGTCGTGTAGTGCGTCTGCCCGACGCCGATCACCGCGCAGCGCTGCGCCATCATGCCTCCAGGACGGTGACGAGGTTGTGCTGCAGGCAGGGCCCGCCGGCGGCGTGGCCGACGACGCGCCGGGCGGTGCCGTCGTGGACGCGGCGGGCGGCCTCGCCGATGCGGATCAGGCCGGTGGCCATGACGGGGTTGGCGGCGAGCGGGCCGCCCGACGGGTTGATCACCGTGTCGTCCGGCAGTTCCAGGGCGCGGCGCAGGATGGGCTCCTCGTGCGCGAACTGCGCGTGCAGCTCGGCCACCTCGACGGGCCCCTTGCCGACCCCGGCGGCCCGCGCGGCGTCGGCGGCGGACGCGGACCTGGCCAGGTCGCGCAGGCCGAGGTAGTGCGGCTCGATGCGGTGCGCGATGCCGGTCACGTACGCGGGCCGCTCGCACAGCTCGGCGGCCAGGTCGCCGGCGGCGAGCACGACCGCGGCCGCGCCGTCGGTCACGGGCGCCACGTCGCAGGCCAGCACCGGCCCTGCGACGGGCTCGGCGGCCAGTTCGTCGGGCAGGTCGAGCGCGTACGGGTTGCGCCGCCCGTCGGCCCGGCTGCGCCGGACGATCGCGTCCAGCTCCGCGCGCGGCACGCCCGCCGCCGACGCCTGCAGCCCCGCGTAGGACACCTGGTCGAGCCCGAGCGGCGCCAGGTAGTACGGGTCGAGCTGCAGGGTCATGAGCGTGCGCGGATCGCCGGGCGTGGACTTGCCGAAGCCGTACACCAGCGCGCTGTCCACGTCCCCGTGCTGGAGCCGCACCCACGCCTCGTACAGCGCCCAGGCGCCGTCCATCTCGACGTGGCTCTCGGAGATGGGCGGCCAGGCGCCGAGCGCGTCGAGCGCCGAGACGAACGAGAACGGCGCGCCCGCCAGGTAGTCGCAGCTCCCGGAGCAGGTGAAGCCGAACCGGCTGAGCCCGGTGGCCGCCTTGACCGCGTCGATCACGGGCAGGATCAGCTCCGGCTCGGCCAGGCCGGTGTCGTGGTCGGTGTGCTCGGTCTGGGCGAAGGCGACGATCGCCACCCTTCTCATGACAGCTCCACATCCGGCTCGCCGGTGGGGGCGAACCACCGCACGCCGGCCATCGACGGCGTCCGCTCGTCCTCGGGGACCCATACGGCGCGCACCCGCATGCCGTGGCGCACCTCGTGCGCGGGCACCCCGCCGACGAGCGCGATCATCGGCACGTCCGCGCCGTCGAGCAGGATGTACGCGGACACGAACGGCACCTCGGGGGCGCGCGGGTCGGGCAGGTTGTTGATCGCGAAGGTGGTGACGGTGCCGGTGCCGGGCAGCTCGGTCCGCTCGGCGATCCGCAGGCCGCACTCCGGGCACGACAGCCGGTACGGGACGTACACCTTGCCGCAGCCGCCGCATCGCCCGCCGACGAACACGCCGCGCCCGATGCCCTCCAGGAAGACGCCGAGCGCCCCGCCCGCCCTGAGCGTGTACGCGCTCCGCACCGGTGAGACGATCTTCGTCACCTCCGGGGCGAAGCAGGAGAGGTCGGTGATGTGGCCGGTGCGTTCGCCGCGCCACACCGGCCACACCCGGGTCCCGGCGGTGACGGCCTTGGGGTTGCCCGCGTCCACGGCGTGCACGAGCGCCGTGTCGGCCCCGTCCAGCTTGATCAGCGCCCAGGCGAACGGCCGGTCCAGCGGGTGGCCGTCCAGCGGCTCGGGCACCCAGGCGCAGGCGGTGACGGTCCCGGCGGGCCCGACCTCGACGTACTCGCCGGTGACCGGTTCGCCGGTCGCGGGGTCGTACTCCAGCGGCGGCACCAGCACCCGGCCCTCGGCGGTGCGCACGCCGACGAGCCGCCCGGCGCGCAGCTCGGTCAGGAACCGGCCGATCACCGGCCCGGTGGTGCGCGTGTAGCCGCCGGGGAACTCCAGCACGTGCTCGGCCGTCAGCGGCTCGTCAGATGGCACGCTCGTGTCCCTCCCAGTAGGGCGCCCGGAGCTTGCGTTTGAGCAGCTTGCCGTTGGGCTCGCGGGGCATCTCGGCGATGAAGTCGACGGTCCTGGGCCACTTCATCCGCGACAGCCGGCCCTCCAGCGAGGCCAGGATCTCCCGGGCCAGCTCGGGCCCGGGCTCGGCGCCGGGGGCGGGCTCGACGACGGCCTTGATCTGCTCGCCCCACTCCTCGTCCGGGATGCCGAAGACGGCCACGTCGGCGACCTTGGGGTGGACGATGATCTCGTTCTCGATCTCGGCGGGGTAGATGTTGGTCCCGCCCGAGATGATCATGTCGGCCTTGCGGTCGCACAGGAACAGGAAACCGTCCTCGTCCAGGTAGCCGATGTCGCCGACGGTGAAGTAGTCCTTGAGCCGGTTCGCCTCGGTCTTGGCCGGGTCGCCCTTGTACTCGAAGGAGGCGCCCATCATCTTCATGTAGATGGTCCCGGGGGTGCCGGTGGGCACCGGGTCGCCCGCGTCGTCGACGACGAGCAGTTCGCTGATCGGCCAGGCCCGGCCGACGGTGCCGGGGTGCGCCTTCCAGTCGGCGGGGGTGGCCAGGGTGCCGCCGCCCTCGGTGGCCGCGTAGTACTCGTAGACGCAGTCGCCCCACCAGTCCAGCATCGCCCGCTTGACCGGCACCGGGCAGGGCGCGGCGGCGTGGATCATCCACTTCAGCGACGACAGGTCGTAGCGGCCCCGGGTCTCCTCGGGCAGCGACAGCAGGCGTTTGAAGTGCGTGGGGACCATGTGCGAGTTCGTCACCCGGTGGCGCTCGCAGAGCCTCAGCATCTCCTCGGCGTCCCACCGGTCCATGTGGACGAGGGTGTGGCCCATGTGCAGGGCGGTGCCGCCGAACTGGGTGACGGCCGTGTGATAGCCGGGCGAGGTGACCAGGTGGGCGTTGGGGCGGCCGGGCGTGATGCCGAACAGGCCGGGCAGGAACGTCATCAGCTCGGCCGCGTCGTCGGGGTCGAGGCCGCTGAGCGGGCGGCGCACGCCCTTGGGCCAGCCGGTGGTGCCGGAAGTGTAGTGCATGGTGGCGCCGGCCGTCCGGTCGCCGGGCAGGGTGTCCGGCCTGCCGTCGGTCAGGTCGCTCAGCGGGCGGAAGCCGGGGAGCTCCGGGACGCCGAAGCACCTGCCGGGGTCGACGGCCTCGGCGGCGCGGGCGGCCTCGGCCGCGTAGCGCGGGTGCGCGAAGAACGCGCTGGCCTCGCTGTCGGCCAGGATGTAGGCGATCTCCGGGCCGGTCAGGTGCCAGTTGATCGGCGTGTAGTACCAGCCCGCCTGTAACGCGGCCAGGTAGAGCACCAGGCCGTCGGCCCCGTTGGGCACCAGCCCGCAGAAGCCGTCGCCGGGCCGCAGCCCGAGCTCGCGCAGGCCGTGCACCAGCCGGTTCGCCCTGGCCAGCAGGTCACCGGCGCGATGTTCCGTGCCGTCGGGGTCCACGGCGGCGACCCAGCCGGGGTCCGCCTGCGCCAGTCTCCAGAAACCGAGCGTGCCCATCGGAACTCCTCACCCGGGCGCAGACAAACGAGAACCTGTTCTCGTTTCTTTCCGGGAGCGTAACCCGCCGCTAATGTGGGAGCAAGCGCTTGATTTCAGGAGGTGTCCGTGGAATCGCTGCCGATCAGCACCCCCCACTGCCGCGTCGAACGGGACGGCCACGTGGTCGTCGTCACCATGGACCGCCCCGAGGCCCGCAACGCGCTGTCGTCGGACATGCTGATCGGCCTGGCGAGCGCGTGGGCGTACGTGTCGGCCGAGCCGTCCGTCCGCGTCGCCGTCCTGACCGGCGCGCAGGGCACGTTCTGCGCGGGCGCCGACCTCAAGGCCATGGGCCGGCCGCCGCAGGACCCCGAGGTCCAGGCGCGCGGCGCGAAGATCGCCGACTACCACTGGAAGGGCCTGCTGCGCGCCGACCTGCCCACCAAGCCGATCATCAGCGCCGTCGAGGGCCACGCCGTGGCCGGGGGCACCGAGCTGCTGGTCGGCACCGACCTGCGCGTCGTCGCCGAGTCGGCCACGCTCGGCCTGTTCGAGGCCAGGCGCGCGCTGTTCCCGATGGGCGGCAGCGCGATCCGGCTGCCCCGGCAGATCCCGTACTGTCACGCCATGGACCTCCTGCTGACCGGGCGGGCGGTCACCGCCGCCGAGGCCCTGTCGATGGGGCTGGTCAACCGCGTCGTCCCCGACGGGCAGGCGCTGCCCGAGGCGCTGAAGCTGGCTGCCGACGTCGCCGCCGGCGGCCCGCTGGCCGTCCAGGCCATCCTGCGCGCCTACCGCGACACGCTCGGACTGCCGGAGCCCGAGGCGCTCAAGGTCTCCGACGAGCTCGGCTGGCCGGTCATCGGCTCCGAGGACGCCAAGGAGGGCACGCTCGCCTTCCGCGAGAAGCGCCCGCCCGTCTACCGGGGCCGCTGACGCGCCGCTCAGTCGCGGGTGATGCGCTCCAGCCGCTCCAGGGCGTCGGCGTACTCCTCGACGAGGGAGAAGACGACGTCCTTGGTGGAGCGGACCTGGTTGGTGATGCCGATGATCTGGCCCGCCGGGAACGTGGCCAGCTCGACGGCGTCGGAGCGGCCGATGCGCCGCAGCGCGTCCGACACCAGCATGAACTGCAGCGGCATCGGCAGCGTGCCCGGCGACCCGGCCGACTCCCAGGCGTCGGTCCACTCGTTCCTGAGCAGGCGGGCGGGCTTGCCCGTCCAGCTCCGGGAGCGGACCGTGTCGCGGGAGGTGGCCTCCAGGATGCGCCGCTTGGCCATCTCCGGCGTGTCGGCCTCCTCGACCGTGAGCCAGAGCGAGCCGGTCCACACGCCTTCCGCGCCGAGCGCCAGCCCGGCGGCCATCTGGCGGCCGTTGCCGATCCCGCCCGCCGCCAGCACCGGCACGTCGACCGCGTCGACCACCTGCGGGATGAGGACCATGGTGGAGATCTCGCCGGTGTGGCCGCCGGCCTCGGTGCCCTGCGCGACGACCACGTCCACGCCGACCTCGACCTGCTTGAGCGCGTGGCGGGGCGTGGAGGCCAGGGCGGCGACCTTGACGCCGTGCGCGTGGGCCAGCTCGACGATGTCGGCGGGCGGCGGGCCGAGCGCGTTGGCCAGCAGCGCGATCGGGTGCCGCAGCGCGACCTCGACCTGCGGGCGGGCGGTGGCGTCTGTCCAGCCGAGCAGCACCCGGCCGGCGTCGGCGTCCTCGCCGAGCGGCGGCACGCCGTGGGCGGCCAGCAGGCCGTCGACGAACTCCCGGTGCCCCTGCGGGATCATCCCCTGGAGGCGGCCGACGAGCTCCTCGGGCGCGAAGTCGGCGCCCTCGTAGGAGGCGGGCATGACCACGTCGACGCCGTACGGCTTGCCGTCCACGTGGTCGTCGATCCACTTGAGCTCCTGTTCGAGCTCTTCCGGGGTGAAGTAGAGCGCGCCGAGCACGCCCATCCCTCCGGCGCGGCTGACGGCCGCCACCACGTCCCGGCAGTGGCTGAAAGCGAAGATCGGGAGGTCGATTCCGAACATGTCCGTGACCCGGGTCCGCATGGCTCGACGATAAGCCGCGACCCCGCCAACTGCAACGTGTTCTATTCTGCGGCTAGGCCCCGCCGGTTCTGTGGAACGGGTTCTAACGCGGCATCCGGCGCCAGAGCGCGCGGGGCAGCAGCCGCATCAGGCCGAACGCCGGCCCGAGCGCCGGAGGCACCCACACGCTCGCCCGGCCCTCACGCAGCGCCCGCACCGTGGCCAGCGCCACCTGCCGGGGCGTCGACGACAGCGGCGCCGGCGTCAGCCCCTCGGTCATCCGCCCGATCACGAACCCCGGCCGCACGATCAGCACCCGGGCCCCGGTGCCGTGCAGCGCGTCGCCGAGCCCCTGCGCGAACCCGTCGAGCCCGGCCTTGGCCGACCCGTACACGAAGTTGGCCCGGCGCACCCGCGCCCCCGCCACCGACGACAGCACCACGAGCGTGCCGTGGCCCTGGCGGCGCAGCACCCGGGCCGCGTGCAGGCCCGCCGACACGTGCGCGCCGTAGTTGACGGCCACGTCGGTCATGGCCGCCTCCGGGTCGGCGTCGTAGGCGTCCTGGCTGCCCAGCACGCCGAACGCGGAGATCACCACGTCGAGGTCGCCGACCAGCTCCACCGCCTTGTCGAAGACCTCGCCGTGGGAGGCCGCGTCGAGCGCGTCGAAGGGCAGCACGTGCACCTCGGGCGGCGCCGCCCCGGCGGGCCGCTCGACGTTCGGCGTCACGGCGGGCGGCGGGCCGCCGGGCTCGCGCATCGCCAGCACGATCCGGCTCGCGCCCAGCCCCACCAGCAGCCGGACGATCTCCAGCCCGATCTCGCTGCGTCCGCCGAGCAGCAGCACGGTGTCGACCGCGCCCAGAGCGTTCTTCACAGGCCGAGCCTCCTGGCCAGGTCGGAGCGGAACAGCCCGGCGGGGTCGGCCTCGTCCCTGATCCGCCGCCACCGGTCCAGCCCGGGATACATGCGGGCCATCATGTCAGCTCGCAGCCGCGAGTCCTTGGCCAGGTAGACGCGCCCGCCCGCCTCGGCGACCCGCTCGTCGAAGCCGCGCAGCAGCCGGCCCAGCCCGCGCTGCCCGGCCGGGATGTCGAGGGCCAGCGTCCAGCCCGGCATCGGGAACGACAGCAGCCCGCTCGACCCGGCCCCGAACCGCTTGAGCACGGTCAGGAACGACACGGTCCCGGTCGACGACAGCCGCCCGACGATCTCCCGCAGCGTCTTCTCGGCTCCGAACGGCACCACGAACTGGTATTGGACGAAGCCCCGCGGGCCGTAGACGCGGTTCCAGCCCTCGACGGCGTCGAGCGGGTGGAAGAACGGCGCGATCCCCTGCACGACGCTCGCCCGCCGGGGCGCCCGGCGATACCACGCCTCGTTGAAGGCCCGCACGCTCACGCCGTTGAGCAGCCCGCCGGGTGCCCGGCGCGGGGCGCGCAGCAGGGTGCGGGGCGCGAAGTCGCGGGCGCCCCGCTCGGCGTGGTCGCCGCTGGTCAGCACGCCGCGCCCCATCCGGCGCCCGCGCGCCAGCAGGTCGATCCAGGCGACCGTGTAGCGGTGGCGGTCGTCGTCGTCGGCCATGGCGGCCAGCGTCTCGTCCAGGTCTCCGGTGCGCCGCACGTCCACCCGCATGAGGGAGCTCGCCACGGGCACGCAGCCGAACGTCGCCTCGCACACCACGCCGGTCAGCCCCATGCCGCCCACGGTGGCGTGGAACAGCGGCTCGTCGGGGGTGAGCGTGCGCACCGCGCCGTCGGCCGTGACCAGCGTGAGCGAGCGCAGGTGGGCGCCGAAGGAGGAGTCGCGGTGGTGGTTCTTGCCGTGCACGTCGGCCGCGACGGCGCCGCCGACGGTGACGTGGCGGGTGCCGGGGCTGACGGGCACGAACCAGCCGCGCGGCACCAGGGCCGTCATGAGCTCGTGCAGGCTCACCCCGGCCGAGGCGGTCACCAGCCCGGTCGCCTCGTCGAAGCTCCAGCCGCCCAGCCCGGTGCAGTCGAGGACCAGGCCGCCGGAGTTCTGGGCGGCGTCGCCGTACGCCCTGCCGAGGCCGCGGGCCACGAGGCCGCGGCCGGGGGCGGCGGCGACCAGCGCGGCCACCTCGGCGGCGTCGCGCGGCCTGACCACGGTCGCCGGGGAGGGCGACGTGCGGCCCCACCCGGTCAGGAACGTCGTCATGTGTAGATCCCCAGCCCCGCCAGCGCGATCAGCAGCGCGGCGAAGATCCTGATCTGCGGGTCGCGCACGGCAAGCTCCTCGGGCTCTTCTCCGATCCCCCGGTCCACCAGGAGATTGTGCCGCAGGACGAGCAGCACGAAGGGCACGATGCTGAGCCCGTAGAACAGGTTCGCGTGCGCGTTGAGCGCCCACAGGCAGTAGGTCACGATCATCGCGCCCGAGCACATGACGCGCACCTGGGACAGGTAGGCCGGCGTGTAGGCGGCCAGCGTGGCGCGGGTGCCGCTCACGCCCTGGGCGCGCAGCTCGGTCTCCCGCTTGCCCGCGACGAGCTGCAGCGCGGCCAGCGACACCACGACGAGGAACCAGCCGGTCACCGGCACGTCCACGGCGACGGCCCCGGCGTAGGCGCGGACCACGTGGCAGCCGGCGACCGCGATCAGGTCCACGACCTCGACGTGCTTGAGCCACAGCGTGTACGCGAGCGTCAGGGCCAGGTAGCCGGCCACGACGGCGGCCGGACGCCAGTCGCCGGTGAGCGCGGCGACGCCCGGGGCGAGCGCCATGAGCGCCACGCCGGTCCAGCGCGCCACCGGCACCGGGACCACGCCGGAGGCGACCGCCCGCTTGCTCTTGCGCGGGTGCAGCCGGTCGGCGGCCACGTCGGCGGCGTCGTTGAGCAGGTAGGACCCGCTGGCGGCCAGGCAGAACGCGGCGAACACGAGCATCGCCGCCAGCAGGCTGCGCGGCTCGCCGATCACCCCGGCGGCCATGGGCGCGGCCAGCACCAGCACGTTCTTCAGCCACTGGCGCGGCCGGGCCGCCCTGATCAGCCCGAGGACGGGCGCGGCGACCGGCCGCGCCGCCACCCCGTCCTGGCTCATGCGCGCTTGCGGCTCACCGCGAAGATCCCCACGGCCAGCAGCACGACGCCGACGATCGCCAGCACGAGCGGGATCGTGGTCCTGATCAGCGTGATCTGGCTCTTGCTGTCGGCGGCGCTGTCGACGAGCTTCTTGACCGTCTCGTCCGTCATCTTGGCGTGGGCGACGAACGCCTTGGACCGCTCGACGCCGTCCTGGCTGCGCAGCACCTCGTTGCGCTGCTGCTCCTGCTTGACGGGCGCGCCGGTGACCGGCTCGATCCAGTAGGTGTTGACGCCGGAGTAGACGCGGTCGAGCTGGACGTCACCCGACTCGCCCATGCCGAACCAGGCGGCGGGGGCGGTCCTGGTCTCCGTCTTGGTCTCCGGGACCGTCTGCTCGAACTTGTACACGGTCAGGCCGTTGACCTGCTCCTCGGCGACGAACTTGGCCTCGAACGCCTTGCCGGCCGTGGAGTTGAAGACCTGGTAGCTCTTCTTCTCCACGTCGAAGGGGAACTTGTAGATCTGACCCTGGAGCTGGACGGGCTCCTTGTCGATGCTGACGCCGCAGCAGTTGAGGCCGACGCCGGAGCGCTTGTCGAAGGCGCTGCGCCGCTCGGTGTAGTCGATCGGCTTGCTGTGGGTGACGTCGTTGACGTAGGTGAACTCGTCCCAGACGACCGTGTCGCCCTCGGCTCCCTTGACGTCGCCCCGGGTGGTGACGGTGATGTCGAGGTCGGCGGTCAGCACCTTGCCGTCGGCGGCGCTGAAGTACTGTGCGCCCGTGGCCCGGAGGTTGCTGATCCCATACTGGTCGGCCTTGGCGGCGATCAGCGCCGAGGCCACCTGGAAGTGCGTCAGGGGGGACAGCACGACGAGAAAGGCACCGATGGCGATCAGAACGCTTCCAACGACCCGGTTCATGGAACCTCCATGGGACAGGTGCACGGATGCCGGTTTTGGGCGATTACGTACTGAAAACGAGTTCTACTTGCCGGTATGTTATTGCCGCCAGTGAGCGACGTCACCAGGGATGCGGAAACGTGACCGAAACAGGTTCTACATCGGCGGGCAGACCCGTGGTGTCCGGCCGCCAGCCCGCGCTCGACGGCATCCGCGCCGTCGCCGCCCTCGCGGTCCTGCTCTTCCACGTCTCCATGGAGGCGGGCACGGCGCTCCAGCCCGGCTTCCTCGGCGGGCTGCTGTCGCGCGGCGAGATCGGCGTGCCGATCTTCTTCACGCTCTCCGGCCTGCTGCTCTACCGGCCGTGGGCGGCCGCCCTGCTGACCGGCGACCCCGAGCCCGCCGCCGGCCGCTACCTGTGGCGGCGCTTCTTCCGGATCGTCCCCGCCTACTGGCTGGTCGTCGCCGTCGCGCTGCTGCTGTGGGGCGGCGCGCACCGCGGCGACGTGTGGACGTGGGCGAAGATGCTGTTCCTGGTGCACATCTACGACCTCGACCCGTGGTGGTTCGGCCTCGGGCCCAAGGGACTCGGCCAGATGTGGAGCCTCGCGGTCGAGGCGGCCTTCTACCTCACGCTGCCGCTCATGGCCGCCGCCCTGCGCGCCTTCGCGCTGCGGGCCGGGCCCGGCGTCGCCGCCCGCGCCAAGCGCCTGCTGATCGGCCTGGCCGTCTTCGGCGCGCTCTCGTACGTGTACACGATCTTCGAGTACTTCCCCGAGTACCGGCCGTGGATGAACGTGTGGCTGCCGCGCTCGTGGACGTTCTTCGTGCCCGGCATGGCCCTGGCGGTGCTGACCGTCTGGGCCAGGGCCGAGGACGGCCCGGCACGGCGGCTGGGCGCGGCCCTGGCGGCCTCGTGGGGCACGCTGTGGGTCATCGCCGGCCTGGCGTACGCCATCGCGGCCACGCCGCTCACCGGGCCGCGCTTCGTCGGCCTGGGCGGCATCTGGACCGCGTTCTCCGAGCAGCTCCTCTACACGGTCATCGCCTTCTGCCTGGTGGCGCCCGCCGCGCTGGAGCCCGAGGGGGTCACGCGGGTGCGGCGGGTGATCGGCGGGCGGGTGATGAGCCGGCTGGGCGAGATCTCCTACGGCGTGTTCCTGTGGCAGTTCGTGGTGACCTATCTCTGGTACGACTTCACCGGGCAGCAGCCGTGGAGCGGCAACCTGCTGGTCAACCTGGTCGCGATCGGCGCCATCACGGTCGGGCTGTCGGCGCTCACCTACCGCTGGGTCGAGGAGCCGGCCAGGGCGCTGATCCGGTTCGTGCCTCACAGGGCGGGCCCCGGCTCGCCGAACGCGACCGCCCTGAGACAGAAGCCCTGAGCCCCGGCGCCCGCCACGGTGACGCGCAGCCCGGCGCCCGCGCCGTCGTGCGGGACGTAGAACAGGCCGCCGTCGGCGGGCGTGGCGGGCAGGCTCGCCGCCCGTTCCGTGCCGCCCAGGTCGGCCACCACCCGCACCGGCACGTCGCTGACGTAGGCCAGCGCGACGACCATGCCGGGCCCGCCCATCGACTCGACGGGGAACACCGCGCCCGCCGGATAGCACTCGGCCCCGGCCACCTCGTCGAAGAACGGCACCACCCGGCCCACCGGCACCAGCTTCCCGGCGTCGTCGAACACGTACGGCCTGGCCGACGGGCGCGGGTCGCGCATCCGCCGCCGCGTCTCCGGGTCGGCCAGCGGGCCCAGCACGTTCGAGGTGAGCCGCCGGGAGCCGTTCCACGGCAGCACGATGTGCGGCGGCACCGGCCGGTCGTACACGTCGAGGTCCGGGGCCTCGGCCAGCGACTGCCGGGCGGCGTCCAGGTAGGTCCTGACGCGGTCGCCGGTGAGGGTGTCGGCGTAGGCGTTGGTGGAGACCAGCGCCGTGACCACGAAGGCGGCCGTGAGCGCGCCCGCCGCGGCGGGCAGGCCGCCGGGCGTCCGCCGCCGCACGGCGTCCTCCTCGCCGGCGACCGGCAGCGCGGCCAGGGCCAGGCAGAGGGCGAACAGCACGGCGGCGTCGGCGACGTAGCGCGTCTCGGCCCCCACCATGTCCCACAGCGTGGCGCGGGCGATCACCGTGGGGACCGCGTCGGCCACCACGACGTAGGCGGCCAGGATCGCCCACGCCCGCCAGGCCCGCCGCCGGTACACGCAGGTGAGCGCCACCAGCAGCGCGATCAGCGCCCACGCGGCCACCACCGTGACCGTCTCCGGGTCCGCGAGGCCCCCGGTGGCGGTGACGCCGCTCCAGCGCAGCGGCCCGCCCACGGCTCCTGTCGGGAACGTCTCGCCCAGCAGCCGGCGCACCACCCCCGGCACCAGCTCGGCCTTCGGCCCGGTCAGCGCGTCGGGCCCGGCGCTGTCGCGGCGCAGCAGGTAGAGCACCGCGTACCCGGCCAGCAGCGCCCCCTGCGCCCACCAGCCCGGCCGGCGCAGCTCCGCCACGATCGAGCGGGCCCACAGCCCCCTGCCGAGGAAGGCGCTGGACACGCCGAGGATCACGAAGGGGATGAACACCCCCTTGGTGGAGAAGGCCATGCCGGCGGCCGTCCAGATCAGCGCGTGCCACCTGCCCTGCCCGGTCCTGGCGTACCGGACGTGCGCGGCCAGCGCGCCCGCCAGCGCGAGCTGGAGCGGGACCGCGTTGAGCGCCGCCGACCACCAGCTCATCGCGGGCACGGTCAGCGGCGCGAACGCGTACACGGCCAGCGGCGCGAGCACCCAGGGCCGGTCGCCGAACAGCCGCCGCAGCAGCACCAGGAACATGACCGACGCCGCCGCCTGGAGCGCGATCGTCACGAACGAGACCAGCGCCCAGCTGTAGGGCGCGACCGCCGAGAGCACCCACACCAGCGCGAGCGCGCCCGGCATGAAGTGCCCCTTGTGCACCCGGGTCAGATAGTCCCAGGTCAGGCCGCTGTCACTGGCCGCGGCGACGAACAGGAAGTCGTCCTCGACGAAGTACGCCCGGCCCAGCACGCTCGCCCTGAAGGCCAGCGAGATCGCGATGAGCAGCAGACCGGCGCCGACGACCGGGCCGGTGCCGAGGGAGGGCAGGGTGATCTGGAAGCCGGCGGGGCGTTCGTCCTGGACCGTCAACGCGTTCCCTCCTCTGGAGTATGCTCCGCGCCGTGGACACCCCTGCACCGTTCCGGGCGGATCTGGCGAGGTCCGTCCGGCTGCTGCGCGCCTTCCGCCTCGAACAGAGCGATCCCGACTTCTTCTACGGCACGCTGGCCGCCGACACGGTGGCGCAGCTCGGCACGTACACGGATCTCGGCGGCGCGACGGTGGCCGACGTGGGCGGCGGGCCCGGCTACTTCGCCGACGCGCTGCGCGCGGCGGGGGCGCGCCCGGTGTGCGTCGACTGCGACGCCGGCGAGATGCGGCTGCGCGACGGCGCGCCGCCGCGCGACGCGGTGCTGGGCAGCGCGCTGGACCTGCCGCTGGCCACCGGCTCGGTCGACGTGTGCTTCTCCTCCAACGTGCTGGAGCACGTGCCGGACCCGCGCCGCATGGCCGACGAGATGGTCCGCGTCACCCGGCCGGGCGGCGTCGTCTACCTGTCCTACACGATCTGGCTGTCGCCCTGGGGCGGCCACGAGACCTCGCCGTGGCACTACCTCGGCGGCCACCGGGCCGCCCGCCGCTACGAGCGCACGCACGGCAGGCCGCCCAAGAACGTCTACGGGGAGAGCATGTTCGCCGTCGGCGTGGCGGGGCCGCTGGCGTGGGCGCGCCGCCACCGCGACGTGGACGTGCTCGACGCGATCCCCCGCTACCACCCGCGCTGGGCCCGGCATGTCGTCCACCTACCTGGCGTCCGCGAGCTCGTCACCTGGAACCTGCTGCTGGTCCTGCGCCGCAGGTGAGCGCCGCCGCGCCAGCCACAGCGCGGCGGCCACGCAGCCCGCGCCGAGCAGCCCGCCGCCGACCGGCGCGACCGTCCCGGCGACCAGCTCCCAGCGCCGGTAGAAGGCCGCCGTCTCCAGCGCCGCCCGCACGTCGCCCGCCGCCGTGGTGAAGTCGGCGTCCAGCGCCACCAGCCTGCCGCTCCCGTCGGCCGTGACGAGCGTCTCCGTCACCCGGTCCGCGGTCTTCACGGGCAGCCCGCTGACCGGTTCGACCCAGAAGGTCCGGCGGATCTCCGCGTAGCGGGCCACGCCCACGTCGCCCGCGCCCTTGAGCCCGAGCAGCCGGCGCGGCACCGGCGGCTGTTCCCCCGGCACGAGCTGCCTCGGCGTGCGCTGCGCGTAGCGGTGCGTCTCGACGCCGCGCACCCGCTCGACCCCTTCGTACGTGACCGGCACCGCCCGGCGCAGCCGCAGGTCGAACAGCGTGTAGTCGCGCGGCTGCGCCCGGAACGGCCACCGGTACGCCTGGCCCGACTGCTTGATACGGGCGTCCTCGTCCAGATACTCGCCGCAGCAGTTGACGATCACGCCGGTCCGCCGGTCGAAGGCCAGCCGCCGCTCGTGGTAGTCGAGCCGCCGGTCGTCGCGGGTGGCCAGCGAGACCGACTCGGTCCACACCGCCCGCCGCTCGTCCCCGGCCAGCACGTCGCCGATCAGCCAGCGGGTCAGCACCAGCGGGCCCCGCTGCGGCTTCATCGTGGCCGGGTCCAGGTAGGTCGCGGACTCGGCCACCGACCTGGTCATCGTCTGCTGCTCCAGCGGCGCCACGAACACCCGCGCGGAGACGTGCCAGCGCATCAGCGGGACCATCGTCAGCAGGAACGCCCCGGCCGCGGCCAGGACCAGCGCGAGGGTCGTACGGCTCACGTTCACGGGACGGGCACCGCCTGACCGGGGGTGACCGCGCCGACGCACACGCCGGGCGGCAGGTCGGGCAGCACGATGCGGTCCGCGCCCGGCTCGGCGACCATGAACACCTTGCCGAGCCCGGCGCGCAGCTTCACGTCGACGGGCCGGTCGGCCATCCACAGCGTGACCTCGGTGTCGGCGCGGGCGGAGTAGCCGAGCTTGATCAGCGTGCCCTCGACGCGCGGCGGCGAGGCGGCCAGCGGCACCTGCACGGTCCCTCCCGTCGCGGGCCAGCAGCCGTCGGGCGTGCGCGGCGCGAGCTCGGTCCCGGCGACCTCCACCGGCCGCAGCCGGCCCAGGTCGTCGAAGACCAGGCCGTCCAGCGCCGCCGGCGGGTCCTGCATGCGGGCCCGGAGCCGCGGCGACGCCATCGCGCCCAGCACCCTGGAGGTGAGGCTGTAGGTGCGGTAGCCGCCCGGCACCACGTCGGCGGGCACCAGCCGGTCGTAGACGACGGCGCCGGGAGCGGCCTTCGCCAGCTCGGCGCGGGCGGTCTCGATGTAGCCGTGCCGCCGGTCCGCGCCCAGGTAGCCGGCGAAGATCGTCACCGAGACGAGCGACGCGCCCGCGAACACGCCGAGGGCCGCGCCGCACAGCCCGCTCACCCGTTCCCTGGCGGGCAGCGGCCTGCGGTACGGCTCGGCCTCACCGGGCAGCGGCAGCAGCACGAGCCCGACGACGAGCGCGAGCAGCGGCGCGGCGTCGGCCACGTAGCGGGTGTCCGTACCGGCGAACGAGCCGAGCAGGTGCACCCGCCCCCACAGGACGGGCAGCGCGTCGGCCACGACGGCGTAGCCGAGCAGCAGCCCCCAGGCCAGGTACGCCCGCCGCCGGTAGTAGCCGGTCACCACGACCAGCAGCGCGAGGACCAGCAGCGAGAGCACCACCAGCGCGGTGGGCGGCGCGGCGACGCCCCAGTCGCCGCCGGCGAACCACTTCCACGGCCCGCCCAGCACGGTCGTCGCGAACGTCCTGCCGAGCAGCTCCCACAGGAAGCCGGCGGCCTGGTCGAAGAGGGGCAGGCCGCCGGTGTCCGGCGCGGCCAGCGACCGCTGCGCGTACAGGGCGCCGAACGCGGCCAGCACGCCCGCGTACATCAGCCAGGCCGCCAGGCGTCTGCGCAGCCCGCCGAAGTAGATCGCCGTCAGCGCGAGCAGCACCAGCGGCACGGCGAAGCCCTTGACGAAGCCGAGCAGCCCGACCAGCACCCACGCCGCCGCCGCCACCGCGTGGCGCAGCCGCCCGGTGCGCAGGTGATGCCAGTGCGAGGCCACCGCCATCGGCAGCGCGAGCTGCAGGAACACCGTGTTGAGCGCCGCCGCCCACCAGGCGAGCGCCGGGAACGTGATCGGCGCCAGCAGGAACACCAGCAGCGGCGCCAGGATCGCCGGCCGCGCGCCGAACACGACCCGCAGCATGCGCAGCACGGCGAGCCCGGCGGCCGCGTGCAGCACGAGCACGCCGCCCGCCGCCACCCCCCACCCGTACGGCTCCAGCCGGGCCGAGACCCAGGCCAGCAGGAACCCGCCGGGCATGAACTGGCCGAAGTGGATCCGGGTCAGGTAGTCGAAGGAGAGCCCGTTCTCCACCGCCCTGGCCACGAACTCGTAGTCGTCCTCCTTGAAGTAGGCGTGCTGGAGGAGCACCGCCTTCCACGCCAGCGCGGCGGCGACCATCACGACCCCGGTCAGCACCACGCCGTGCCGGCGCACCGTCCTGACCAGCGGCCCGGGCACCGCGATCACGATCCGGCCGCGCTGCTCCGTCGTCGTCATGGCACGCTCGTCATGGTCGGGCCGCCCGCGGCGACGGGGACGGGGGCTCGGGTCCTGGGCGCGGGCCGCGTCCTGGCGGCGGCCTCGACGCAGAGCTGCGCCAGCAGCGGCACGCACAGGAGCTGCGTCCACAGCCCGCCCACGCCGGCCGCGACCCCGGCGGCGGCGACCAGATACAGCGCGATGCCCGCGTACGGCCCCGACAGCGGGCGCAGCAGCCGGGCCCGCGGTCCCGCGCGCAGGTGCTCGGCGTCGCGCAGCGGGCGCAGCCACAGGCCCGGCAGGAACGTGACCGCCGCGACCACCGCGCCCGCCGGCCCGCCCACCCAGTAGCCGACCGCGACGGCCACCGGCAGCATCAGGCCCGCGCGCGGCGCGGCCGGCCGGCACGGCGGCAGCCGCCGCAGCCGCCCCCGGCCGGGCGTCAGCGCCAGCGCCACGACCAGCAGCGCGAGCGCGCCGCCCGCCGCCAGCCCGGCCCGGTACGGCTCGTCGGGGACGTACGTGAGCGTCACGGTCCCGGACGTGTACGCGGGCACGAACCAGGCCTGCCGCCAGCCGTCGAGCCGCACCGGCTTGAGCTCGGCGACTCCCAGCGTGGCCTTCCACCCGGCGTTGAAGTTCTCGTTGACGACCAGGTAGGAGTCGGCGGTGACGTCCACCTGGACCACCCGCTCGCCCGCCTCCCAGCTTCGCACGGGCGTCTCGCGCATGCGCTGCGGCCCGGCCCGCCGCGCGTCCTCGTCGAGGCGGCGGACCACTGCGGACTCGACCCGGTAGGAGTCGCCGGGCCGCAGCGCCAGCCTGGTGCGCCCGGCCACCATGAGCAGCCGCTCGCAGGTCTCGAACCGCACCGGCCGCCCGGTGACGACGTCGTGCAGCGTGCCCTCGGTGACCTCGGTGTGGACGGTCCTGCCGTTCACGGTGAAGGTCGGGCCGTAGCCGCACGGCAGCCGCAGGGGGAAGCCGGTCAGCGCGCCGAGCGGGCTGGTGCCGGGGATCGCGATGTCGCTGATCTCGACGGGCCGGCCGCCGGACGCGCCGAACTCCAGCTCGATCTTCCTGGCCGACAGGGCGGGGAACTCGACGAGGCCGTCCTTGCCGATCCAGCTCTGCCGGACGCCGCCGTCCGCGCGGACCGTCACCCGGAGGGGCGGGGCGCCGAGGTAGGAGTCGGGCGTGGTGACGCGCAGCTCCGTCAGCGTGGTGGGGCGGGCCAGCTCGACGGTGAGCGTCGGCCTGGGGTCGAGCGGGTCGGCGAACCACACGGTTCTCGGGTCGTCGTCGAACGCCCACCGGCCGGCCGCCGCGCCGTGCGCCACGGAGGTCGAGGACGCGGTGACGGTCAGCGCGTCGTCCGGGAGCGTGCTCAGCTTCTCCACGGCGACGCGGTCGCGCAGCACGGCCCGGCCGGTGACGGTGTAGTCGCCGTCCTTCCTGGTCGTGAAGAGGCGGTCGAAGCCGTGGCCGTCGTCGCCGAGCACCTCGTGGCCCTCGGAGCAGCTCCACACCATCGAGCCGCGCAGGCAGCCGGGCACGTCGCCCTGCCTGCTGAGCGCGATCGCGGGCTCCCCCGGCTGCTCGCCCGGGTCGGGCACGACGATCGAGCGGCCGGCCTGGACGCCGGGGATCGTCAGCTCGGTGATGCCGACGCGGCTGCCCAGCGCGCTCTCCGGCTCGTAGGCGGTGCGGGTGACGGTGACGCGCACCCTGGAGGTCGGCCCTTCGGGCACGGCCAGCTCCTGCGGCCCGGCGCCGGCCCTGACGTCCTGGCGCAGCTCGCCGGCGTCGGTCTCGACCACGACCTCGGCGGGCGGCGGCCCGATCGGCGCGGTCTCGAACGCCACCGTGATCGCGTCGAGCCGCCGGGGGCCGGCGAGCGCGACCTCCAGCCACTCGCCGGTCGCGCCCGTCCAGCCGGTGGAGCGCCAGCTCGTGCGCGGGTCGCCGTCGAGCGCGGCGAACGGCTGGTGTCCCGGCTCCCGCGCCTCGCCGAACGCCGTGACGTCCGACTCCGCCGAGGACGCGCTCACCCCGGCGATCCCGCTGAACCCGGCCGTGGCCAGGTACCGCTCCCAGCCGGGGTCGAGCAGGTCGGCGGCCGGCGAGCTGCCGCGCCGCTCCTCGTCGGCCGTGAGTGTCGCGCTGGCGTTGCGCCGCAGGTCGGCGTAGGCCACCTCGCGGCGGCGCAGCGTGTCGGTGAGCACCGACTCGGCGGCGGGCAGCACGCCGTCGTCGTCGTTGAGCAGCACCGGCCGGTCGCCGTCGAGGAGCCCCTCCTCGGCCAGCGCCAGCACGGCCTCGGGCGCGCCGCCGACGCGCAGCGCCCGGTCGGCGGGGACGGTGCCGACGAGCGGCGCGGCCCCGGCCACCTTGTAGACCTCGACCGCCGGGTACGGCTGGTCCAGCCAGGACGCCGCCTGGCCGTGCCTGCCGACGCCCACGCCGGGCCCGAACCTGGCCTCCAGCGAGATGCCGGGCGAGTCCTCCAGCGCCTGGTGCACGCGGGCCGGCCAGGCGGTGCCGATCGTGGCCCGGTCCAGGTCGTTGCGGACCACCAGGTGGCTCACGCCGATGCGGCGCAGCGTGGCGGCCAGCCCGGCCGAGCCCTTGCCCGACGACAGGCGGTCGTCGATGGCCGCCATCAGCCGCGACCCGCCCGCCGACCCCCACGGCACGATCGTGTGCGTGGCCCACCGGGTCCGCGCGAGCGGCTGCAGCGGCTCGTCCAGCGGGCGGCCCCACAGGTACTCGCCGCGTTTGGCCCCGGGCACGGCCAGCACCATGCCGTCGCCGGCGTTGCGGCCCAGCCAGGAGACGGCCTGCTTCCAGTAGTCGGGGATCGCGGTGAAGCCGCCTGCGGGGGCGAGTCCCGCGTACAGGATGGGCAGGCCCGACAGGGCGACCAGCCCGGCCGCCGCGACGGTCAGGTGCCTGCGCAGGTCCGGCCGTACGAGGGTGATGAGGCCGGCGACGCCGAGGGCGGCGGGCAGCCGGATCAGCGCGTCGAACTTGTGCAGGTTGCGGAAGGCCGACAGCGGGCCGTCCAGCAGCTCGGCCATGAAGGCGGCGTGCGGGGTGCCAGGGTGCCCGGTCGTCACGATGACGACCCCCGCCAGCAGGCTGACCAGCAGGAACGTCCGCTCCGGGAGGGCGCGCAGGGCCAGCCCGGCGAAGCCCAGCGCGGCGACGGCCGAGGTGACGAGGATCAGCCAGGGGACGGTCGACTGCTGGTGGGCGTCCGGCAGCCACACCTGCCCGTCCACGGTGAGGAAGCTGAGCCAGCTCGACGTCCCGCGCAGCGCGTTGACCAGGGACGTGACGCTGGTCGTCGCGCCCGCCGTCTCGATGTAGGGCAGGAAGGAGAAGATGTAGCGGCCCAGCGTGAGCAGCGGCACGGCCCACCACAGCGAGGCGAGCGCGATCAGCGGCAGCCACCAGGCGATCAGCCGGCGTTTGACCGGGCCGCGCCCCCGGGTCAGCAGGTAGAGCATGGGGACGACGAGGACGGCCAGCTCGGCCACGGCGTTGACGCCGCCGCAGCACAGGAAGGCGAGCGCCGACAGCGCGGCGGCCCGGCGCGGCGACAGCGCCCGCCGGGCCCCCAGGACCAGCGGGAGCACGATCCACGGCAGCACGGCGCTGGGCAGGAACTCCGAGGAGTTGATGCCGATCAGCGCCTGCGCGTGCGGCGCGAGCGCGTAGGCGAACCCGGCGACGATCCGCGATGCCGGGCCGCCGATCCGCAGGGCGCGGGCGAGCTGCACGGTGCCGAGGAAGGCGGTGCACAGCACCAGCGACATCCACAGCCGCTGCACCGTCCAGGCTTCCATGCCCAGGTTGAGGCCGAGCGCGTAGAAGGGGCCCATCGGGAACAGGTAGCCGTACGCCTGGTTCTGCAGGTGGCCGAAGTAGGCGCCGTCCCACAGGTGCAGGGCCCTGCCGAGGAAGCCGAGCGGGTTGACCGCCATGTCGAGCTTCGTCTCGGGGATGATCTTCTCGGTCGAGGTGTTGAACGCGATCGCGACCAGCAGGAGGCAGCCGGCCAGCAGGCGCAGCCGGTGCCCGATCCGCTTGTCATAGCTCTCGGCTTCGGAGTCGGGGAGCTCGTCCCGTCGTCCAGGCGAGGCATGGGTCACTGATGGGCTCCGCCGCGATCTTGGAGTTCCGCCACGATAAGTTCAGTCATGTTAGCCCCAGTTCGGGACCACGTGAACTCCTTTGCCCAGGCCCGACATGCTTTGGACACCTCGGCGCGGCGGCGCGGATCGGCCAGCTCCTTGAGCGCGCGGGCGGTCACGTCGGCCAGGCTCTCGCCGTCCCGCACGAGCCAGCCGGTGACGCCGTGACGCACCGAGTCGCGCAGCCCGGCCACGTCGTAGGCGACCGTCGGCACGCCGAGCGCCGCCGCCTCGATCACGGTCAGCCCCCAGCCCTCGAACTCCGAGGCCGTCACGTTCAGCGTCGCCCCGGCCAGCAGCGCGACCTTGCGCGCCTCCGGCACGAACCCGTGCAGCCGGACCCGGTCGCCCAGCCCCCGGGCGGCCACGTGCCCGGCCAGCGGGCCCGACTCCGGGCCGCGCCCGGCGATGTGCACGGTCAGGCCCGGCCACATCCCCGACAGCTCCGCGGCCAGGTCCACCACCCGGTCGATGCGCTTGTGCCCGACCAGCCGGCCCGCGTACACGATCACCGGGTCGGGGCCGGGCTCCCGGACCGGCGGCGGCTCGGGGTGCGCGCACCCGTTCGGCACGACGACGATCGGGCCCAGCCAGCGCAGCTTGCCCACCAGCTCCCGCCGGGACGACTCCGACACCGTGACCGTCATGCAGCGCCGGTAGACGAGCCGGGCGACGGGCCCCTCGACGAAACAGCCGATCACCGCCAGCCAGCGGGGCAGGAACGCGGCGAACTGCCGGTCGTGCACGTGGTGCACCAGGCACACCACCGGCGTGCGGCGCGGCATCACGAGCGGGGCGAAGAACGGGATGCCGTTCATCGAGTCGATCACCGCGTCGAAGCGCCGCCGGTGCAGCAGCAGCCAGAGCGGCACCAGCAGGTAGACCAGGTACGGGTTGCCCATCCGGCGCAGCGCGATGCCCTCGCGCGTCTCGGCCCGGCGCTGGCCGCGCTGCCGTCCGGTCACGAACACCACCGAGGCGCCCTGGGTCAGCAGGTGGCGGCTGACCTGCCAGGCGTACTCCTCCGCGCCGCCCGCGGTCGTCTGCCGGGGCTCGCGGAAGTTGAGCATGGCGATCCGCACCCCGGCGAGCGGCCCCTCGCCGCGGACGACCGCATGTGCCTGGTCGGCGTCCTCACCGGTGAAGACCACCATCACTCCTCGACGGCGGGCATGCGGGCATGGCGAAGCCACGCCCGGTGCTCCGCTGGTAAGGCCTTGTCAGGCGGGAAGGACTACCTGGTGCCGTAGTTGTAGAGCGGCTGGTTCGGCGGGGTCGGGGCCGGCGACGCTACGTTGACCACCGCGACCGACGCGCCGACCGCCAGCAGGGCTCCAATGGCCAATGCCGCGAGAATTCGCAACACAGAGCGCTCCCTCCACATCGGTACGATGTGTGCCGACACTAGAACGTGTTACGGGACGAATCCATAGGTATCGTCAAACCGTGATGTAATAAGTTACCCTCAAGTAAGACGTGAATGAGCCGGTCAGCGGCGCCATAGCGTCAGCTCCCGGCCCTGGTGCACGGGCGTCCAGCCGCGCCGATCGAAGGGGAACCGGTTCTCGGTCCCGGCCACGAGCACGTACCTGACACCGGCGGGCGACAGCCTGTTGCGCGGGTCCTCGCCCCGCACCCGCAACCGCCTCCCGTCCGGCAGTCCGACCAGCAGCGTGTCGTCCCGGACCACCCGGCGCGCGAACATCTTGGCGGCCGGGTCGAGCATCACCCGCCCGCCGTTCCAGGCGAACGCCCGGTGCGCGCCCCACGGCAGCGACAGCAGCGCGCCCGGCGCCGGGTCGGCGTTCACGATCCGCTGCACCGCCCGCCACTCCTGCGGGTACGCCACCGCCTCCATCCGGCCCGACGCCCCCCACGCGAACGTCGGCAGCACCAGCACCGGCGCCAGCAGCCCGACCACGGCCGGGGCGCCCGACCGCAGCAGCGAGCCCAGGCCCACGGCCGCCACCAGGACCAGCGGCGCCAGGTACGCCTGGCCGTCACGCAGCGGCCCGAACCCCGCCCACGCCCCGATCAGCCACTTCAGCACCCCCGGCGCGAACGCCCCCAGGCACGCGACCCCGAACCCCGCCCCGGCGGCCACGGCCAGCCCGCCCCACCACTGCGGCCGTTCCTCCGCGCGCATCCTGGCGTACCCGTACAGGCCGGTCAGCGCGAGCGCCAGCCGTCCGGCGGCGAGCCACCACGACTCCTGGCCCGGCACCCCGGCCTCGGCGTTCCAGATGCCGCCGAGCGACAGCAGGCTCCCCAGCACCCCGAACGGCCCGTCGGCCCGCGCCGCGAACGCGTCGACCCCCGCCGGGTCCGTCACCGCGCCCGAGGTCAGCGCGGGCACCAGCCACGGCAGGCTGAGCACGCCGAGCGCCACCCCCGTCACGGCCGCCCGCCGCCGCGCGACCGCGATCGGCGCCAGCGTCAGCGCGGTCACCAGCATCGCCTGGAACCCGCCCACCGCCGCCGGCACCAGCGCCCCGACGAGCCGCCACCACTGGCGCCACCCTCCGCGCCACCACCCGCGCCCGCGTCCGTGCCACCGCTCGCCCGCGGTGGCGCCGACGGCCCGGACCGCCCAGGGCAGCGCCGCCACCCCCAGCAGCAGCGCCCACTGGCCGAGCAGGAGCCGCTGGGCCAGGTAGACGTTCCACGCGTAGAAGACGGCCGCGACCAGCCGCCCGATCCGGCGCTCCGGCGGCACCAGCGCCGCCGCGCCGCTCGCCGCCAGCACGAAGATCGCGACCAGCAGCCCCTTCTGGACCAGCTCCGCGGGCAGGACCCGCGACAGCAGCGCCGCCACGAGATCGCTCGGCACCGCCCGGGGGAACCCCCCGGAGTCGGGCAGCAGCGGCGGATCCGGCACGAACACCAGGTCGTACCGGAGCACGAACCCCCACCCGAGCGCCGGCCCCAGCGCCAGCACGGCGAGACCCGCGCCCAGGAGCGCGGGTCCCATCCGTTCGAGCCTCCCCACGAGGAGGGAGGGTAGCCGGTTACTTGCCGGGCTCGGGATCCCGAGGCAGGCCCAGCATGCGCTCACCGATGATGTTGAGCTGCACCTCGGTCGTGCCGCCGTAGATCGTCATCGCCCGGGTGGCCAGCACCGCGCGGTTCCAGTAGCCGGCGTCGCCGAGCTTCATGTCGGCCGCCGTCACCGCCTGAGCGCCGAGCAGGCTCACCGCCGCCTCGGAGACGTGCTGGGCGTGCGAGGTCGACAGCAGCTTGCGCACCGACGCGTCGGCCCCCGGCTCCGACCCGGCGAGCTGCTTGAGCGTCACCCGCAGCGACAGCGCGTTGATCGAGTGGCCCTCGCAGATCACCCCGGCCAGCTCGTGCCGCTCGACCGGCGTGAGCTCGCGGCCCAGCCGCCCGGCCAGGCCCAGCAGGTCCGGCACGGACGCGCCGGTGCCGCCGGAGCCCGACGAGAGCGAGACGCGCTCGTTCGACAGCGTGTTGCGCGCCACCTTCCAGCCGTCGCCGACCTCGCCCACGACCAGGTCGTCCGGCACGAACACGTCGTCCAGGAAGACCTCGTTGAACAGGTTCTCGCCGGTCATCTCCGTCAGCGGGCGCACCGTGACGCCCGGCGACTTCATGTCCACCAGGAAGTACGTGATGCCCTCGTGCTTGGTGCCCTCCGAGGAGTTGCGGGCGATGCAGATGCCCCACTCGGCGACGTGCGCGACCGACGTCCAGATCTTCTGGCCGTTCAGCTTCCAGCCGCCCTCGACCTGCTCGGCCTTCATCTGCAGCGCCGCCAGGTCGGAGCCCGCGCCCGGCTCGGAGAAGAGCTGGCACCAGATCATCTCGCCGCTGAGCGTCTTGGGCAGGAAGCGCTGCTGCTGCTCCGGCGTGCCGTACGCGGCCACCGACGGCACCACCCAGGCGCCGATGATCATCGCGGGCAGCCTGACCTTGGCGGCCTTGAGCTCCTGCGCGATCAGCACCTGCTCCAGCGGCGAGGCGCCCCGGCCCCACGGCCTCGGCAGGTGCGACATGACGAACCCGCGGTCGGCCAGCGCCCGCTTCTGCTCCTGGCCCTCCAGTGCGGCGATCTCCGCGATCTCCGCCCGGATCGCCTCGCGCATCGGCTCGGCGTCCTCCGGCAGGTCGATCTCCATCTCCCGCGAGACGCCCTGCAGCGCCAGGTCCGTCACCCGGGCCGCCCACTCGGCCGACGGGCCCAGCAGGGCGCGCAGGGTGAGCGCGCGGCGGTAGTAGAGGTGGGCGTCGTGCTCGAAGGTGTAGCCGATGCCGCCGAACGTCTGGATCGCGTCCTTGGCGCACTGCACGGCGGCGTCCGGGGCCATCACCCCGGCGATCGCGGCCGCGTACTCCAGCTCCTTGCCGGTGGCGCGCGTCGCGTCCCACACGGTGGCGCGGGCCTGCTCCAGCGCGACCAGCATCCGCGACAGCTTGTGCTTGATGCCCTGGAACTGGCCGATCGGCCTGCCGAACTGGACGCGCACCTTGGCGTAGTCGGCGGCGGCCGTGACGCACCAGGACGCCACGCCGGCGGCCTCCGCGCCCAGCAGGACGGCGGCCAGGTCGCGCACGTCCGAGCCCGACACGCCCTCCAGCACGCGGTCGGCGGGCACGCTCACGCCGTCCAGCTCCACCTTCGCCACCGGGCGGGTCAGGTCCAGCGACTTGACCTCGGTCACCGTGGCCGAGGCGGCGTCGAGCGCCACCCACACCTCGCCGTCGGCCGTCGACACCGGCAGCACCAGCACGTCCGCCAGCGAACCGCCGAGCACCGGCTCGGCCGTGCCGCCGACGACCAGCGTGCCGTCGTCCGACGGCGTCCCCGTCAGCTGCCCGCCCAGGGCGAGCGCGCCGGTCAGCGTGCCGTCGGCCAGCCCCGGCAGCAGCTCGTGCCGCTTCGAGGCGTGGATCACCGCGCTCGCCAGCACCGTCGGCACGTACGGGCCGGGCGCCATCCGCTCGGCCAGCGCCTCCACGGCCACGGCGGCCTCCAGCAGGCCGTAGCCGGAGCCGCCGGCCTCCTCGGGCAGGTGCAGGCCGAGCAGCCCCTGCTCGGCGAGCCCCGGCCAGAACGCGGGCCGCCCCTCGCCCCCGGCGCGCAGCAGCTCGGCCGGAATGTTCCGCTCGGCCCAGCCGGTCACCGACTCGCGGAGCGCCTCGTGCTCCTCGCTCAACCCGATCGCCATGTGCTCATCCTCCAGGCAGGTCCCATCGATGCCAGAACCATATTCTAGAGGATGCTTCTGGCCTAGAGTGGACGAACTTTCGCCGCCAACGTCTTCATATCCGCCCAGTACGCCTTTCCGGCTCCGGAATCGACGCGACCAGCGTCTGCGGCACCGTCGCCTTCCCCACCCGCTGCGCCACCGCGAACGGCGGGAAATCCCGCGCGCCCCACGGCCCGCCCAGGCGGGGGTAGCCGATGCCGCCGCTCCGGTCGATGATCGTCCCGCTCGCCTTCCCGCCCAGCTTCGGGAATGCCCGCCTCGCCGGCACCGCCGCCCCCGCCGTGGTCCCGGTCGCCGTCGGGGACCCGCTCACGCTCCCGCTCGCGGACGGCACCGGCACGACCGGCACCACCTCCTCGACCGCCGGCTCCTCCGGCACATCGCCCGAGAACACCACGAACACCAGCAACACCGCCGCCACGGTCGCCACCACGGCGGCGACCAGGTAGATCACCTTGATCGGCACATCCCCGATCCGGCTCACCAGCCCACCCTTGGGCTCCGGCGGCAACCCCACCCGCGGTGGGCCCTGCAGGGGAAAGCCCCCTCCAGGAGCACCCCCTCCGGGCAGGGGCGCGGCCCCTCCGGGCAGGGACGCGGCCCCTCCGGGCAGGGACGCGGGGCCCCCAGGTACGGGCGCGGGGCCGGACCACCCGGGCATAGGTTCCCCGGGCGCGGGCGCCCGCTCGCCCGAGGCGGCGGGGCCTCCACCGGTGGCGCCTTCACCCGGTGTGGCGGCCATCCCCCCAGGCACGCGCGCGCCCCCAGCGGGCGCGACCCCTCCGGGCACGGGCGCGCCGGGCGTGGGGGCGGGCCCTCCGGGGTGTACGGGGGGAACGGTTCCCGGGGCTCCTTGGGGGGCCGGGGCGCCGTGGGGGCCCGGTGCCGGGGGGTGCGCCTGGTCGGGTGGGGGTTGGGTCAGGGCTCGCTGGACGGGGCCGGGGGTGGGCGAGAGGGCGCGCCAGTCCGTGGTGATGATCGTGTCGTCCGCCGCGGGGTCGTCCGGCGGGGGGACGACG
Organism: Nonomuraea sp. NPDC003214; assembly: GCF_053590035.1. Lineage (NCBI taxonomy): Bacteria > Bacillati > Actinomycetota > Actinomycetes > Streptosporangiales > Streptosporangiaceae > Nonomuraea > Nonomuraea sp. NPDC003214. The sequence continues at coordinate 562,010 of NZ_JBSFSX010000001.1, forward strand.
ATCTTGCGGAAGGGAGCGGTGGGAGCATCGTTGGTGTGGTCCTGGTCGCCGACGTCCGCCATGGGACGAGGCTACGTCACCCCGGAAGCCGAAATTTCCGCTATTCCGTTTGCAGAACTAAATTCTGTAATGTCGCCAGATATGAGGGGCTTCTATGAGATCGCGGCGAACGACCCAGGACGGCCCGCCCTACTCGGCGACAGCGACAGCACCGGCCACGGGACCGTCACGTACGGAGAGTTGCATGCCCGGGTGAACCGGGCCTCGCACGGCCTGGTGGACAAGGGCGTGGGCCACGGCGACGCGGTGGTGACCGTGCTGAAGAACGGGCTCGACGCGCTGACCATGATGCTCGCCACGTACCAGACGGGCGCCTACCTGGTCCCGGTCAACTGGCATTACACCGACGACGAGATCGCCTACATCGTGGCCGACTCCCGGGCCAAGGTCGTGGTCGCACCGGACCGGCTCACGGTGGACGACCTGGCCGAGGGCCGCCCGGCCGAGCCTCCGGCGCACCGCCGCGCCGGGTCGATGATGCTCTACACGTCCGGCACGACCGGCAGGCCGAAGGGCGTGCGCCGCAGGCTGCTGGATCTGACGCCGGAGGACCTGTACCCGATCCTCATGCGCAAGAGCTGGCGGCATTTCGGCCTGCCGCAGGACGGCGTGCACCTGGTCTGCTCGCAGCTCTACCATTCGGCCCCGTACGGCCAGGCGATGATGGCGCTGCAGTTCGGGCACGCGATCGTGGCGCCGGAGCGGTTCGAGGCGGCGCAGGCGCTGCGGCTGATCGAGCGGCACCGGGTGACGAACGCGTTCATGGTGCCGACGATGTTCCACCGGCTGCTGGCCGTGCCGGACCGGGAGTCGTACGACCTGTCGTCGCTCACGCATCTGTACCACGGCGCCGCCCCGTGCCCGCCCGCGACCAAGCAGGCGATGATCGACTGGCTGGGCCCGGTGCTGTGGGAGTACTACGGCTCGACGGAGGCGGCGGTGGCCACGATGGTGTCGTCGCAGGAGTGGCTGGCCAGGCCGGGCACGGTGGGCCGGGCGCTGGACGGGATGGCGTTCACGATCGTCGGCGAGGACGGCGAGGAGGTGCCGCCGGGGCAGCCGGGCCTGGTGTACATCGGCGGCATCAACCGGTTCGAGTATCACGGCGATCCGGGCAAGACGGCGCAGGCGATGCGGGGTCGCGACTACACGCCGGGCGACATCGGCTACGTGGACGAGGAGGGCTACCTGTTCCTGCTGGACCGCAGGACGGATCTGATCATCTCGGGCGGCGTCAACATCTATCCGGCGGAGGTGGAGGCGGCGCTGCTGGAGCATCCGGCGGTGGCGGACGTGGCGGTCATCGGGGTGCCCGACCCGGAGTGGGGGCAGAAGGTGGTGGCGCTGGTGCAGCCGGCGCCGGGCGTCACCTGCGACGGCGAGCTGACGGCGGAGCTGCTGCGCCACTGCGGCCCCCGGCTGGCCAGGCTGAAGCACCCGCGCGCGGTCGAGTACCGGGAGTCGCTGCCGCGTACGCCCACAGGCAAGCTGAGCAGGCGAAATGTCCGGGAGGCGTATCTTTCCGGCTGAGCCGGGCAGTAGTGCTCCATGCAGCGGATCTTGCCGGCACTCACCGCGTTGACGCTGGTCGCGGGCTGTGGCCAGATACCTCCGCCGGGCGCGCAGTCGCCGGGCACCCCGGCGCCGCCGTCGGCCACGCACACGGACACCGCTTCGCATCCACCGCCCGCGTCGCCCACCTCGCACGCGCAGTCGCTGGAGACCGCGTACGAGCGCGTCATCGCGGAGGTGCTGCCGTCGATCGTGCAGATCAACACGAGCACCGGCCTCGGCTCCGGCGTCGTCTACGACGCCGAGGGCCACATCGTCACCAACGCCCACGTCGTGGGCGACGCCAAGCAGATGGACGTCACGCTCGCCACCGGCGGCGCGACCCGGCGGGCCAGGCTGGTCAAGGCGTTCCCGGCCGGCGACCTGGCGGTGATCAAGGTGGACGATCCGCAGGGGCTGCAGCCGGCCAGGTTCGGCGACTCGGCCAAGCTCCGGGTGGGGCAGCTCGTGCTTGCCATGGGCAACCCGCTGGGCCTGTCGGGCAGCGTGACGAACGGCATCGTGTCGGCGCTGGGCCGTACCGTCAGCGAGCCGGAGAACCCGGGCTCGCCGGGCGCCACGATCGCCGGGGCGGTCCAGACGTCGGCGGCGATCAACCCGGGCAACAGCGGCGGCGCGCTGGTGGACCTGTCGGGCCAGGTGATCGGCATCCCGACGCTGGCGGCCACCGATCCGAGCCTGGGCGGCGGGGCGGCGCCGGGCATCGGGTTCGCCATCCCGAGCAACACCGCCACGGACATCGCCGCCCAGATCATCAAGCACGGCAAGGTGATCAACAGCCATCGGGCGGCGCTCGGCGTCCGTGGCAGCACGGTCATCGGCGAGAACGGCCGGCCCGCGGGTGTGGGCGTCGTGTCGCTGGTCAGGAACAGCGGCGCGGAGAAGGCCGGCATCCAGGAGGGGGACGTGATCACCGGCGTCAACGACACCGAGACGCCCACGATGGCGGCCCTCACCGAGGCGCTCACCACCTACAAGCCGGGCGACAAGGTACGGATCGAGCTGACCAGGGGCGGCGGCGCCCCGCAGACGGTCACGGTGACGCTCGGCGAGCTCGCAGCCGACTGAACCCGCGCGCCCCGAGGTGGCGCGCCAGCAGGCCGGTCGCCGCCAGCGACGCCACGCCCGCCAGCGCCATGGTGACCGGCACCGGCACCCCTTCGGCGACCGTGCCGGTGAGCGACGCGGCGAGGGCCTGCCCGGTCTGCATGCCGCTCCCGGCCAGCCCGAGCCCCTGCCCGCGCATCTCCTCGGGCAGCGCCGTCAGGTAGCGCTCCTGCGTGCCGAGGTGCCCGGCGAACCCGAACGACGCCACCGCCACCAGCCCCGCCGCCACCCACACCGCCGGCCGCAGCGCGAGGAACAGGTACGGCACGGCCAGCAGCACGTACAGCGGCACCCCCAGCCGCAGCCGGGACGCCGGCGTGGTCCAGCGGCCCACCACCACGTCGCCGGCCAGCATCCCGCCCGCCGCCGCCACGAACAGCACGCCGGCCGACTCCCCCGCGTACGGCACGAACAGCGCCTCGGCGCCGACGATCAGCCCGTTCGGCACCCACTGGGCCAGCAGCAGCCCGCGCACGTCCCGGTCGCCGAGCAGCCGCCGCGCCCCGGCGACGGACCGCCGGGCCCCGGCCCGCGCCGGCCTGGCCCGCAGCCCGAACCGGTAGAGCGCCACAGCGGCCAGCGACGTCGCCGCGCCGGTCCAGACGGCCCCGTGCGGCCCGATCAGCGTGAGCAGCAGCGCCCCGCCGCCGAACCCGGCGATCTGCATGGCGCCGACGGCGATGTTCATGACCGACCGGCCCAGCACGTACCCGTTGCCCGGCAGCAGGTCGGCGACCAGCGCGTTGGACGCCGCCGAGCGCACGGCGTCGAACAGCCCCATCGCCATGAGCAGCCCCAGCGTCGCCCACACGGGCAGCGCGCCCAGCGCCACCACGGCCAGCCCGCAGGCCCGCACCAGCTCCCACCCGGCCAGCAGCGGCCGGGGCGGCAGCCGGTCGGCCAGCCGGCCGAGCGTGAGCGCCCCCACGGCCTGCGGCAGGAACCCCGCCAGGTAGGCCACCGCCGCCAGGAACGGCGACCCGGTGTGCGCGTAGACGAGCGTGGACACGGCCAGCATGGTCACCGTGCCGCCCGCCACCCCCAGCGTGGACCCCGCGAACAGGGTCCTGAACTCGCGCACGGCGAACACGTCCCGATAGGTCTGCATGACCGCAGACCTTGGCCGGTACGGGACGGGCGGGCTACTGTTTCGCCAGGAGGCGAAACCATTCATGGGCTACCTCGAATGCACCCCCGAGGACCTGGCCAGGGTCCGGTTCGGGCTGTCGCCGATGGCGCAGGTCGTCGGCGTGCTCGGGGTGTTCGCCGGGCATCCGTCGCAGCCGGGCATCTCCCTGTGGACGACGCGGGTCCGCGACCGCTACGAGCGGCTGCTGGCGGCCGACCCGGTGCTGCGCGCCCTGGCCAGGCTGCACGGGATGACCGACTACATCCCGGACTTCTACTGCCGGCCGCCCGACGGGCTCGGCACCGCCTTCGCCGACGAGCTGCGGGCCGTCCGCCGCACGCCGGACGAACGGGCCGCCGCCGACCTGCGGCTCAGCCACCGGGGCCGGCCTCTGGACCCCGCGCTGGACGTCCCGGACGTGGCCGCACGGGTCGCCGACGCGCTCGACGCCCTCTGGCAGGGTCTGCTCGCCCCCGAATGGCCCCGGCTGCGCGCCCTGCTCGAACGCGACGTCGTCCAGCGCGCGGGCAGGCTCGCCGTATACGGCTGGGCAGGCGTGTTCGACCGGCTCGGCATCGAGATGGTGACCAAGGACGGGCGCGTCCTGCTCGGCCGGCGCGGCGGCGCCCAGCACCGGCCGAGCGGCGTCGGGCTCGTGCTGATCCCCAGCGCGTTCGGAGCCACGTACGTCTACCTCGACCCGCCGCGCGCGTACGGGCTCACCTACCCGGCGCTCGGCGCGGCGGCGCTGTGGGAGAGCCCCGAGCCCGCCTCCGACGGCCTGGCCGGGCTGCTGGGGCGGGGCCGGGCGGCGGTGCTCACCGCGCTCGACAGCCCGGCGAGCACCAGCCAGCTCGTCGCCCAGCTCTCGATGACGCTCGGCGGCGTCGGCGACCACCTGGCGGTCCTGCGCCGGGCCGGGCTGGTCGGCCGCACCCGCAGCGGCCGGTCCGTCCTCTACAGCCGCACGCCGCTCGGCGACGCGCTCATCCAGATTCCTTGACGTCGTAGACGATCTCGACGCGGCGGTTCTTGGCGCGGTTCGCCGGTACGGGCTCGCCGTCGACGAGGTTCGGCAGCTTGGGGCGGCTCTCGCCGAAGCCCTGCGCCTGGAGCGACACGCCCGTGCCGGTGAGCAGCCCGCGCATGGCCTGCTGGACGGCCTGGGCACGGCGGGTGGAGAGCGTCCGGTTGTAGGAGTCGGAGCCCTGGTCGTCCGTGTGCCCCTCGATCTTGACGACGCCGCCCGCGCCCTCGGCGTTGATCTGCTCGGCGACCTGCTTGAGCCGCTGCCTGGCCTTGCCGGTCAGCGCCCACTTGTCCAGCGCGAACAGCACGTCGCTGGTCAGCGCCACCGTGACCTGGGTGCCCTGCTGGGTCTCGCTCTCGGTGCCGTCGAGCGACTCCACGGCGCCGATGATGTCCTCCACCGGCATCACCAGGTCCTCCACGGCGCCGACCGCCGACTCGGGTGGCGGCGTGGGCGACAGCGCCAGGGCGAGCGCCAGGCTAAGAGATCGGAACATCGGTCAGCACGCCGATCATCGGCATCTCGACGTTGACCTTCGTCACGTCGGCGGGCGGCGCGGCGAAGACCGCGTACAGGGAGGTCTTGTCGCCCGCCTTCAGGAAGCCGCCCTGGGTCTCGGAGCAGACGCACTCCGCGCCGGGGCCGGAGTTGTTGCGGGCGACGCGGTAGCGCTTGGCGTTGACCGGGTCGATGAGCGACACGCCGGAGACCGAGAACTCCGACGGGGTCTCGGCCATGCCGTTGTGCATGTTGACCTTGCCCTCGACGGCGGTGACGGTCCAGTTGAGCGTGACCGTCCTGCCCTGACGCTTGAGCGCGGTGATCTCGACGCGGGCCCGGCCGGTGTCGCCCGCGCCGGACACGTCGGTCTCGTGGGTGGCGATGGCCTTCCCGCTCTGCGGCGGCGCGCTCTGCTGGTCGGCGGGCTGGTCGGCGGGCTGCTCGCCGGGCTGCTCGGGGGTGGGCTCCTCGGCGGGCGCGGCGCCCTCCTGCTGCGCGGTGGCGGCCGTCTGCTGCTTCTCCTCGCCACCGCCGCCGCTGCCCGGCTGGGCCGGGAGCATCCCGCAGCCCGCCAGCGCGACGGCCGCCGCCACGAGCGCGATCGTCCTGCGCATGTCCATGGTCACCTTTCGGGGGTTCGACTCTTGGCTCGACAAGCTAACGTTGCGACCTTCAGGATCCGCATAGCCCGCTATAGGCGCCGGCGCGCCTCCCGCGCCAAGTGTTCGGCCTCGGCGCGGCCCTGCCGGTCGCCGAGAACGTCAAACTCTCCCATAGCACGCATCAACGCATCAACCGCCCTGTCGTTGCGGTCGAGTTCCAGGTACGTGCGCGCCAGGACGAGCAGGGCCGCCGCGGCGTTGCGCCGGTCCCCGTACGCCGTGTACGTCTCCGCCGCCTGCCTGGCCGGCTCGGCCGCCGACTCCGGCACGCCCGCCGCCCTCGCGACCGCTGCCAGCACGAGCAGCCCGGCGGCCTCCGGCAGGCGGTCGCCGAGCCGCCGGTTCGCCGCGATGCGCAGCTCCGCGTGCTCGCGCGCCTCCGCGTAGCGGCCCGCCTTCAGGTGCAGCCTGGCCAGGTCCAGCCGCGCCTCGGCCGCCCCGCGCGGGTCGCCCAGCTCCTCGTAGCCGGCCAGGCTCCGCTCCAGCATGGCCTGATCGTCCAGCAGCGCGCCCAGCCCGCGCAGCGCGTCGGCCCGGCCGCGCAGGTCGCCCGCCTGCTCGAACACCGTCAGCGCGCGGCGCAGCACCCCCTCGGCCTCGGGCCTGCGCGGCTCCACCAGGCCGAGCCGGAGCGTCACGCGGGCCAGCTCCAGCCCCTCCACCAGCGGCTGCGCCGCCCTCAGCGCCGCCGCCGCGGCATCGGCCCTGCCCTCCACCCGGTGCAGGTCCGCCAGGCCGCGCAGCAGCAGCGCCTCGCCCTGCCGGTGCCCCGCCGCCCGCGCCGCGTCCAGCCCGGTCGCGGTGGTGGCGTGCCAGTCGTCGTGGTGCCCGCCCAGCTCGAACAGCGGCGTCAGATAGAAGGCCAGCCGCCACGCCGCCTCGTGCAGCCCGGCCCGGTGAAAGTCCCCCACGGCCGCGGCCAGGAACCGCCGTTCCGCCGCCAGCCACCGCGCCTCCCGCCGCAACCACGCCGTCCCCCGCGCCGTCTCCTCCCGCCGCGCCCCCTCTCCGCTGAGGGGAAACGCCCCGGAGGGCGCGTACGGGGCGGCCACCGGCCCCCACCCGGCCCCGGCCTCCTCCCACCGCGCCCCCTCCCCGCTGAGGGGGAACACCCCGTACGGGGCGGCCACCGGCCCCCGGCTCGCCTGCTCATCACGGGCGGACGCAGGTCTTGGGGTGAATGGGTCGTCGGGGGCGGACGCGGGTCTTGGGGTGAATGGGTCGTCGGGGGCGGACGCGGGTCTTGGGGTGAATGGGTCGCGGGGGGCCGACGGAGGTCTTGGGGTGAGTGGGTCGCCGGAGGCGGGCGCGGGTCTCGGGGTGGGCGGGTCGTCGGGGGTGGAGACCAGGGTCCGGCCGGACCCCGGTTCGGCGGGGAGGAGGGCGGACCGGGCACGCCTGGCGCGGTCGAGCACCTCGGCGGCGCGGGCGCGCAGCACCGGGCCGGGCCCGCCCGCCTCGGCCAGCCGCTCCACGGCGTAGAGCCGGGTCAGGTCGTGCCACCCGTAACGCTCCTGCCCGGCCTCGTCCAGCCCGAGCGACTGCAGCAGCCCGGCCTCGGCCAGCGGCTCCAGATCGGCCCCCGGAGCCCAGTCCGCGAAGTCCGGCCCCGTCCACGCCCCCAGCTCCCGCAGCAGCCGCCGCTCCGGCTCGGCCAGCCCGCGATACCCCACCGCCAGGCTGCCCCGCACGGCGAGGTCACCGGCGCTGAGCTCGTCCAGTCTGCGCCGTTCGTCCCCGAGCCGCCCGGCCAGGTGCGCCACCGTCCACCCGGTCTTCCTGGCCAGCCGCGACCCGGCGATCCGCAGCGCCAGCGGCAGCCCGCCGCACAGCCGGACGATCTCCCGCGCCGCCTCGGGCTCGGCGGCCACCCGGTCGCGCCCGGCCACCCCGGCGAGCATGTCCAGCGCCTCGTCCGGGGCCAGCACCCCCAGCTCGTACGCCCTGGCGGCCTCCAGCCCGGCGAGCGGCGACCGGCTCGTCACCAGGGTCACGCTGCCCGCCCCGGTGGGGAGCAGGGGACGTACCTGGGTCTCGTCGGCGGCGTCGTCGAGCACGAGCAGCAGCCGCCGCCCGGAGGTGAGCCGCCGGTAGAGCCGCACCCGTTCGCCGAGGGTGGGCGGCACGCTCCCGTCGGGGCAGCCGAGGGACCGCAGCAGGTCCTCCAGCACGGCGCCGGGCGCGCGGCCGCCCAGCACGGCGTACAGCCGCCCGTCGGGCAGGTCCATGCGGGACGCGGCCCGCACCGCCACCGCCGACTTCCCGGACCCGGGCGGCCCGTGCACCACCAGCAGCACGGGCGCCCCGCCGCCGCCTTCCGGGGTGGCGGCGCGGAGAATCCAGGCGAGTACGTCCGCTCTCCCCGTAAAGTCCGAAATATCGGGCGGCGTCTCGTTGAGCGGGACCCGCCGCTCCGCCACCGGAACGGCGGCCACCTCCCCCCGCAGCACCCGCTCGTGCGCCTCCCGCAGCTCGGCCCCCGGCTCCAGCCCCAGGTCGTCCACCAGGATCCGGCGCGCCTCCTGGTAGGCGGCCAGCGCCTCCGAACGGCGGCCCGCCTGGTGCAGCGCCGCCAGCAGATGCGCCCAGGCCCGCTCGCGCAGCGGATGCGCGTTGACCAGCGCCCGCAGCTCGCCGACGACCTCGGCGCCCCGCCCGAGCCGCAGGTCCAGCTCGACCCGTTCCTCCACGGCGGTCAGCCGCAGCTCCTCGAGCGGCACCCCGTGCGCCCGGCGCAGCTCGGCGCTGTCGACGTCCGCGAGCGCCTGCCCCCGCCACAGCCCGAGCGCCTCCCGGAACGTGCCGGCCGCCTCGGCGACGGCGCCCGCGTCACGCGCCTTCCTGGCCTGCCCGACCAGCCGCTCGAACCGGTGGCAGTCCACCTCGTCCGGATCCGCCGCGATCAGGTAGCCGCCGGGCACCGTGGTGATCCCGTCGACGATCTTGCGCAGCGCGCTGACGTACACCCTGAGCACCGGGTCCGCCGACTGCGGCGGCTGATCGCCCCACAGCACGCTCACCAGCCGCTCGACCGGCACCGCCCGGCCCGCCGACAGCAGCAGGGCCGCCAGCAGCGCCCGGTGCTTGGCCGGGCCAGGCCCCTGCCCGTCCTCGACCCGCAGCGGGCCCAGCACCCGGAACCGCACGCCGCTCACCCCTGCGCGGGCCGCAGCGCGAACGACTCGAACCGCACCCGCACCGCCGCCCCCGCGCCGGGCGCCGCGTGCACCCCGGCGCTGCCCGGCCCGTAGGGGTCGTCGGCGTCGGCGGCCTCGGCGACGAGGCTCTCGTTCAGCCACATGCGCAGCTTCACCTCGTCCCCGCTTCCGGCGCACTCGGCCACGACGCGGTTCGCCTGGCCCGTCCTCACCCGCAGGGGACCGTACAGGACGGCGCCCTCCCGCCCGGCGCGGCGCTTGACGATGGCGACCTCGCCCGACCCGCTCACGGCGAACTCGTAGCGGTCGCCGCCGTCGCCGCGGCACCACACGCCGTACTCGCCGCGTCCCTCCTCCAGGGCCGCCTTCGCGCTCACGACCACGCCGCCGTCCGGCTCGGGCCTGGGCGCCGACTTCCACAGCCGCCACCCGTCCTTGACGGTCAGCTCGTACGCGGAGCCGTCGAGGCGCACGTTCCCGCCCTCGGACGCGCCGACCTCCCACGAGCCGAAGCCCGCCTCGTACGGCCAGGTCGCGGCCTGCGTCCCCCGCAGCCCGAGCACCGCGGCGACGGCCAGCACGGCGATCCCGGCAACCCCCGCGACCGCCCAGCCCCATCGGCGCCGTCCCCGCTCGGGGACGTGGGGCGCCGGGTTCGTCCAGGTGCGTTCGACGACCTGGGTGGCCGAGGCGGCGCTGACGTCCGTGCCGCCGAGGAGCCCCGCGAGGAGCCCCTGGACGGTGGGCCGCTCGCGCGGGTCCTTGGCCAGCGCCCGCGCCACCAGGTCGCGGATGCCCTCGTCCAGTCCGTCGAGCCGGGGCTCCTCGGCGACGATCCGGTACAGCACCTCGCCGGGCGCGCCCTCGCCGAACGGGGCCCGTCCCGTCCCGGCGAACGCGATCACGCCGCCCCACGCGTACACGTCGGTGGCGGGCGTGACCGGCTCGCCGCGCGCCTGCTCGGGGGCCATGTACGCGGGCGTCCCGAGGATCGCCTGGCTGGCCTGGCCGTCGGAGCCGGCGAGCTGCGCGATGCCGAAGTCGATCACCTTGGGCCCGAGCGGCGAGAGCAGCACGTTGGACGGCTTGAGGTCGCGGTGGACGACCCCGGCGGCGTGGATGGCGCTGAGCGCGGTCGCGATGCCCACGGCCAGCGCGTCGAGGTTGCCGCCGGACAGCGGCCCCTGTTCCCGTACGGCCCGGGCCAGGTCGGGGCCCTTGACGTATTCGGTGACGAGATAGGCGACGTCCCCGTCGATGCCCGCGTCGAGCACCGGAGCCGTGCAGAACCGCGCCACCCGCCGGGCGGCGGCGACCTCCCGCTCGAACCTGCGGCGGAAGGCCGGGTCCCCGGCCAGCGAGGGGTGGATCAGCTTCACGGCCGCCAAGCCGCCGGTGGGCGTGACGGCCAAGTGCACCTCACCCATGCCGCCCCGGCCCAGCACGCGCCGCAGCGTGTACCCGCCGATGACCCGATCGCCGCTCACCGCAGACAGAGTAGTCAGGTCCGGATATGTCCGCCGACTCTGGACTCCGGTCGCAGCAGGTGGCCGAACCCCGCCCTGTCCATCCGCGCGCGCAGCTCACCGGTCGTGACGCCGAGCACGGCGGCGGTGCCCGGCAGGCTCCACTGGTTCTCGGCCAGTCTGCTCAGCAGGTAGCCCCGCCTGACCTGCGCCTGCGAGAGCCGGAACGTCTTCAGGTACGCCGTCCGGCCCTGGTCGTCGGTGATCATCTCGCCGATGTGGTTCTCGGCGAACCGGTCGAAGACGGGCAGGAACCGCTGGAGCGTGAAGCGCCCCAGCCGGTAGACGTCCTGCACGTTCGGCGCCCGCAGGCCCCCGGCCATGACGGAGTCGTGGAACGCGGCCCACTCCTCCCCCTGCCGCTCGGCCTCCCGCCGCAGGTCGGCGAGCGTGTCCACCCGGCTGTCGTCGATGGCCGCGCGGAAGTCGCGCACCGGGTAGTGCAGGGCGTACTCGTAGATCAACTCGCCGTACAGGTCGCGGATCAGCGTCGGGTGCAGCGCCCGGTAGTCCTCCGGGTGCGGCGTCACGAACGCGCTGGCCAGCGTGTCGCCCACGTACAGGAGCAGCCCGCACTGCCCCGCGTGGAACTCGAAGACCCGCAGCGCGTCGTCCAGCCCGCGCACGTGCGCCCCGGAATAGGCGGCCTCGACGCGCGGCGAGAGCCCGCCGGCGACCGCCGCCCGGGTCCACTCCTCCCAGGCGATCCCCGGCAGGTCGTAGTGCAGCGCGAGGTAACCCTCCAGGGCCAGGTGCAGAGGCAGGATGCGCAGCCGGTTCTTCGCCTCCCGCTGGACCAGGCGGCGGTGCGTCCTGATGGGCACGTGCCGCAGCGGCTCGCCGAGCTGCGTCCCGTAGGCCGCGGCGGGCGTGCCGTCGCCGGTCCACGACGCCACGAACGCGTGCGGCACGTACGCGGTGTAGACGGTCCGATCCGGCAGGAGCGCCATGGACAGCTCGTCGCCGTACACCCGGGCGTGCAGCCGCAGGTCCACGATCGGCTCGGGCCGCACCAGCGGCACCAGCCGCACGCTGCCCCAGGTCTGGGCGGGCATGGTGACCAGCCCGGTCAGATCGAGCATGCCCGCTCCTCCAGGTACGCCCGCAGCTCGCCCAGCCCGGTGCGCCCCTCGGCGAAGCGGGCCAGCTCGACCAGCGCGGGCAGGTCCTCGGCGTCGCGGATCCCGGCCGTCGGCACCAGGGGCGAGAGCCGCCGCACGTCGAACCGGTCGGCGTCGTACACCGGGTTGAGGTGCGCGACCCGTACCTCGCCCGCGGGGTCGAGCTTGCGCCGCCACACGCGCAGCACCTCGGCGGCCAGCCCGGGCGGCGCGTTGTCCCAGCCGTCGGAGACGATCACCAGCCGGTCGGGCCGCGTCTCCAGCGCGTCGAGGACGCGCAGCCCCAGCGGCGTCGCCCCGGCCGGCCGCGCGGCCACGGGCTCGGCCCGCTCCGACAGCCACAGCCCGGTGTAGCGGGAGGCCAGCGCCTCCAGCAGGTAGTGGCAGGCCAGCGCGACCGCGAGCGGCCGGCGCCGCTTCACCGGCGAGCCGTAGGAGGAGAAGCTGTCGTCCAGCACCGCCGTGACGCTCCCCCACGTGCCCGCCCGCGCCCCCGCGACCCGCCGCGCGCCCGCGCGCAGCGCCGCGACGTGCTGCCGCCGCTCGTCCACGGGCAGCGACAGCACGTACGAGGCCGCGCGGACCAGCGGCAGCGCGGCCAGGTCGGCGCCGGTCTCGACGCCGCTCCCGCGTGCCGCGCCGGTCAGCCGCAGCCGCTCCAGCCTCGTCAGCCGGGGCGCGATCCGCTCCAGGAACACCGCCCGGCTGATCCCGTGCCGGGCGGCGAAGCCCTCCGCGACCGTGTACGGCAGCTCGTACAGGGCGTTCTTGTCGTAGTGCGCCCGCCGCCACGCCTCCAGCACCGGCGTCTGGAAGCGGGCGCGGCGGCGCGGCGCGAACAGGAAGTCGCCCAGCTCGCCCGGCGGCGTCAGGTGCGCGTGCCGCACCGCCGCCTTGACCGCCGAGCGGTACTTGACCGCGTCGAAGGCCAGGTCGGGGCGGGCGAGCAGCCAGTCGCGCACGATGGCCCTGGTGCGCCGGTTGTTCACGCCGTCGCGCTGGAGCTGCCTGAACAGCCGGTAGACGCGGGGCGGGCTCATCCGGGCCAGCCGCCGGGCGATCAGCCGCCCGTCGGCGGCGCTGCGCTCCCTGAGCACGGTGGCGATGATCAGGGCGGCGTTGTGGTCGTTGACGTCGAGCGCCAGCGTGGCCGCGTAGAGGCCGGGATAGTTGCCGTGCACGTAGCGGTGCAGGAAGTCGAGCGAGAGCCGCTGCTCGCCCGCCCCGCCGTGGAACTCGCGCTGCCCGGTGGCGGTGATCGCCGCGTTGGCGAAGAGCAGCACGTCCTCGCACTCGATCAGGTCGGCATAGGTGTCCATGAGGCCCCCGGATGACGGTGGGGCTGACCGGGGAATGAGGGCACGAGCTGCGAAGCATCGCGGTAAAGGCGGTTTCCGGAAGTCGCACCGGAGTCCCGCGGTCAGCCTGATCCGGAACTTACCGGATCATCCACACCTACGCGACGAATTAACCGCCTCGTCAGGCCGCCGCGCGCTCGCCGTCGTGCTCCAGCAGGAACCGCTGCAGCCCGGCCAGGTCGTCGGTGTTGACGTGGTCCACGTCCGCCGCGATCAGCTCGCGCCAGAGCGCGTCCCTGGCGGGACCGGCCACGTCCGGCGTCGCCCAGAAGCGGACCCGCTGCCCGTCCCGGTGGGCCGTCGCCACGATGTCACGCAGCTTGGCCCGCTCCGCCTCCGGCATCGGGCCCTCGCCGCGCCAGGTGAAGTGGTTGGTCCAGTTGTCGCTGATCAGCGGGACCAGCGACGCGCCGCCCTGGCCCAGGTCCGACAGGCGGCCGTCGTAGAACGCCGACCGCCGCTCCTGGCCCGCCATCAGCTCACGCGGCCGGTCCCCGCTGATCACGACCGTCACCGCGCCGGGCTTCACCTTGCCCTTGTGGTAGGTGGTCAGCATCTTGCGGTAGGAGCGCAGCACCTGGTCGAGCTCGGTGTAGGTGGCGGCGCCGTTGTTCTTGATGTCCACGAGGAGCTGGAGCTGCTGCCGGCTGCGCGGGTAGACGTGCCCGTGGTTGTCCCGTACGCGCCGGGCCAGCGGGTCGAGGTAGAGCGCCTGGAGGGTGCGGCCGGGACGCAGGTCCTCCGGGTCGTGCCCGACGAGCAGTTCCCCGTCCACCAGGTAGATGTCCGCCTCGACACTGGTGAACCCGTGGTCGAGGGCGTCCAGCAGGGGGCGCTCGTGCTCGTAGTCGTTGTGCGCGTGCGCCCGTGGCAGCGGCTGTGCCCCGGCCGCCGACGCGGGAGCCGCCATCAGGACCAGTGCCCCCGCGGCGACCAGAGCCCCCAGAGCTCGACGGAACATCACATCTCCTCACACATCCGGAACCAGAGATGCGACACACCGTAGATCAGCAAAGTGTGACAGGAGTGACGTTTCGCCCAATACACGGATAAGTCAAGTCTGCAATGATCTCGCCATGTCCCGCCGGAAACTTCCCGCTATCGTGGCCGGCCTCGCCCTCCTCACGGCCGGGCTCGGCATCGGAACCTGGGCCCTCCTCCGCCCGCCGGACGGCCCCCTCCCGCCCCCGGCCGGCCCCTGGCCGACGACGGGCACCATCGCGGTCTTCCTGTGCTCGTCCATCCCCACCGCCGAACCGTGCGAGAAGGGCGCCCCCACCGAGGCCGAGCGCCGCGTGATCGAACAGGCTCTCCGCGACATGCCGGAAGTGTCAGACGTGCGCTTCGAATCCCAGCCGGAGATGTATCAGAGGCTCAAGGAGAGCGGCGATGCCTGGACCGCCGAGATTCGCGTGGATGACATGCCGGAGTCGTACCGCGCGAACCTCACCACACCCGGCGTCCGGACGGACCGCCTGGAAGCGCTCCCCGGAGTGACCAGCGTGCACGTGAACGGGGCAAGCTTCTGGGCCGACAAGGCCGACCTCGGCATCCGCCTCTGCCTGGCGCTCTCCGGGGAGGACGCGTGCAAGGATCGCGACACCACCGTTCAGGAAAGGACCGCCGTCTACCAAGCTCTCCGGGCCATCGACGGCGTGGGCGCCATTTACCTGGAGAGCAGCGAACACGCGACCAAGAACGCCGACCGGGTGCTCCTCAGGGACCTGGACCTCACCCACCCTGAGTTCTTCCATGTCGTCCTCACCGATCCCGCCGTCGCCGAGCAGGTCAGGCGCACGGTGCAGGCGATGCCCGGGGTCGCGGGCATCATCCGGCACCGGCCATGAACGACCTGGCCAGCTTCTCCAGCCCCTTGCGCGCCACCGCCGGGTCGAAGACCGGCTCCCGGTAGCCGTCCGCGTCGACCACGCCGCCGCCCGTCGTCGTCCCCCGGAACGTGAACTCGACCGTACGATCACCGGCCAGCACCTTGATCAGCAGCTCCATCCGGGGCGGCTTCTCCGGGTCCTTCGGGTCGGTCGTCGCGGAGACCACCGCGAACGCCCGGTCGCCGAGCCCGGCGACCTGCTGCCGGGGCTCGTAGGTGGTGTGGGTGACGTCGTCGCCGATGCCGCCCTTGGCCCGGTAGCGGTCGTACTTCCTGGCGTCCCTGTCGAACTGGAACGCCGCCCCCGTGTCGCCGCCGCCCCACTCGGTCACGTGGACGCCCAACCGGCCGCCCCGGGCGGCGTACTCCTGGCCGGGCTCGTGCTCGACCCGCTCGGCGACGGTCCACGTACAGGTGGTCTGCTTGATCCTGCCGTCGCTCCCGCCGACGGCCGGGCCCTCGGCGGCCGGGAAGAACGCGGCCTCCAGGTCGCGGGCGGCCAGGATCGCGCACGGGCCGGTGAGCTTCACCCGGCCGGCGTCCTTGGCCATCTCGGCGGCGACCAGCCCGGCGACCTTGTTCGCCGCCGCGCGCACCTCGTCGCCTTCGGGGTACTTGTCCCCGGTCCGGTTGTCGCCGCCGTACTCGACCTCGATCAGCCACGGCCCCTGCCGGACGAACACCTCGGCCTTCAGCCCGCCGTGCCCGATGGACGACTGGCTGTAGGAGGCGTCGCCGTACGTCAGCTCCTTGATCTCGCCGAACGCCGAGCCGGACGTCCGGCCGTCGACCCGCTTGCCGTCGCGGACGTTCACCCGCCGCCCGGCGGCCTCCTTGTCCTTGCCGAAGCGCTCCTTGGCGTACGCGAGCGCGTCGCGGCCGTCGGCGGCGCGGGCTGCCACGGTGATGCTCAGGTGGCGGTAGCCGATGACGCCGCCGCCGACGTCCATCTTGCTGTTGCGCCACGCGCACGCGGCCCGCTTCTCGTGTTCGGTGGCCGCCTGCGTCGAGGCGTCCTCGCTCGCGTACCTGCCGTCGGCGACCAGGCTCTTGCGCAGGGCGTCCGGGACGAAGGCGCAGACCTGGTCCCCGGTGACCGCCCGCAGCTTCACCGCCTCGGCCACGGGCGACGGCGACCGGGTCCGCTCCCGCCGGTCGTCGTCCACGGCCCCCACCCTGCCCCGCGGCTCGCCGCCGTCCTGGTTGAGCAGCAGCCACCCCCCGGCCAGCCCGCCGACCACGACCACGACCCCCACCACGGCCAGCACCACGACCAGCGGCCCCGGCCCACCGCCCTTGCGCCGGGGCGCCCGAGGCGGCCACGGTCCCCCAGGCCCGGCCGGCCCGTACGGCGGCCCCTGCGGGTTCGGCTGCGGACCGCCGGGCTGCCACCCGGACGGCCCCGGCGGCCGGGCGGGCATCGGTCCGGGAGGTGGCGGGAAGGGGGTGGACACTCGACGACCTCTCGCAGGGCTCGGCACGCGCCCGTTCTCCAGGCATGGCAGTCCGCGAGCCTACGACCCACCGCGCGCATGGCATGTCAGGCAAACACCCGACAAAAGCGGCACCCGTACCAACGAAAAAACGGCCCCCGCCGAAGCGGGAGCCGTCACAACAGACTCGCCCCCCGCGCCCGAAGGCGCGGAGGGCGAGACCACAGATGTGGAGGTGGCGGGAATCGAACCCGCGTCCTTCAACCCCAAGGCAGGGCTTCTCCGGGCGCAGCCTGCTGTGCTTTTCTCAGCCCCGGCGATCACGCAGGCGAGTCGCCGACGGGCTCAGCCACTGTTTGGTTTCCCGATCACCCCCGTGGCCGGGTTGATCGGTTGAGCCTTCTAGCGATGCCAGATCCCGGGCCGAAGGCGCTCCCGGGCTGACAGAGGTTTCGCTACTTAGGCAGCGAGAGCCAGGGAACCCTGGCTGACCTCAGTGCGCTTGGAATTGGCACTTGTTGTTTGCGGTCACAGGATTAACGAGGTTATGTCCGCAGTCCTCGGCCCGCTTCACCTGACTTGCAAAGTCGAAGTCGAAGCCAGTCACCCCCTGTGCAGTTGTCAACACGAGCCCTCGGATGGAACCCGAGGAGATCGCGCATGACGACGATACCTCTCACAACACCGAGGATGCCAACTCAATTCCCGGCATGCCGAAACCCCCGGGAACGTGGCACAGCTGCTCGCGTTCCCGGGGGTCGACCGGCAGGGTCGAGCCGGTCCGGACGGCAGGACTTCCCCCGAGATGAAGTCCTGTCCCATCACGGCGACTGAACCCGCAACCCCCCGAGCGGGCACAGTCATCCTGTAAGACGCAGCCGCACCGCCCAATGGTTGCTCTGTGTCACAACAAATCACGGAGAGTCATTGAGTGCTGCGAAGAAGCTGCCGGCCACGGCCGACGGGTCGTAGTTCCTGGTCAGCGCCGCGATGGCGATCTCGCCCTGCCAGCCGACGAACCAGCCCAGTTGCTTGTCCTTGTCGGCGGCCGTCGCGCGGACCCCGTAGACGCGGCCGCGTCCCGCCTGCGCCGGGGTGCCCTGGGCTCCCGCCTTCATCATCGACACCAGCGCCTTGCGCACGGCCGGGTCGACGGGCACCGGCTGGAGCGGCGGCTGCGGCGTCATCTCGGCCGTGGGGTCGGGCGAGCTGGGCTTGGTGACCAGGACCGGCGGATGCCAGGTGCCGGAGGCGACCGCGCCCGCGACCAGCGCCATGCTGAGCGGGCTCACGAGCACGCTCTGCCCGGCGATGGCCCTGGCCTTGTCGGCGTCGCTGGCCAGCTTGGGCAGCTCACCGCTGAACGACTTGAGCGGAAGCTGCCAGGGCCGGCCGATGCCGAAGTCCTCGGCGCTCTTGGCCAGGTCGGTGGCGTTCACCCGGCGGGCCAGCGAGGCGAGCGCGGTGACGCAGCCCTTGGCGAAGTTCTCCTGGAACGTCGGCGTGGCCCCGGTCATCTGGCTGGTGTTGGCGAACCGCGCCCCGCCGACCGACCGCTCGGGCGGGCACGGCAGCCGCTGCGTGGTGCGCACGCCGGCGTTGACGAGCGCGTCGGCGGCCACGATGGAGAACGCGGTGCCCGCCGGGAACCGGCCCGCCAGCGCGTCCTTCTCCTGGTGCATGCCCTTGGCGCCGACCGCGAGGATCTCGCCGGTGCGCGAGTTGACCGCCACGATCGCGCTCGTCCGGGTGGCCGACACCGCGTGCTCGGCCGCGGCCTGCACGGAGCTGTCGATCGTGGTTTCGACGGAGACGTTCTGCCTGCCCGGCCACTCCTTCAGCGAGGCCATCTCCCGGCCGGACTTGAGGTCGAGCGTGATGACCCGGGTGCTGGTGGAGCCGGTGAGGTAGGCCTGGTAGGCCTGCTGGAGGCCGCTCTGCCCGATGGAGTCGCCGGCCCGCTGCGGGCCGCCGAGCTTCTGCTCGGTCTCCGGGGTGAGCGCGCTGACCTTGCCGACGATCTGCTTGGGATCGTCCGGGTCGACCGGCTGCTCCTGCGGCACGGTCGAGATCTCGGGGATCGCGTCGAGCTTGGCCTTGATCGACAGGTAGCGGGTGCGGCCGAACGTCACGAGCGGCACGGTCACGTTCGGCGGCGCCGAGCGGATCCGGCTCAGCAGCCGGTCCTCGGCGTAGCCGGTGACCTGGGAGAGCTGCTTGACGACCTCTTCGGCGCGGTCGCCGAGCTGCGACGGCACCACGCCCGCCACGTACAGGAAGGTCTGCTCCTGCAGCGCGTTGCCGTCCCGGTCGAGGACGGGCTGGCGCGAGCGCGGCTCGGTCTTGACCGCGAACCGCTGCCCCTCCTGGAGCTGCGGGTGCAGCACGGACGGCGACCAGCGCACCTTCCAGGCCCCGTCGACGAGGTGCAGCGGCAGCACGCCGTCGTAGGTCCACAGCGGGTTGTTGTCGCCCAGGTCGACCTCCGCGGCGAAGTCGGCCTGCGACTCCTCGCCGGTCACCTTCACGCTCTTGATCCTGAACCGGAACGAGGCGGCGTCGAGCTGCAGCTTGACCTCGGACAGCGCCTTGCTCACCGCGGCCGGATCGGCGTCGGTGCGGCCGGCGGCCAGCTCGTAGTCGCCGGCCTGCCAGCCCACCAGGAAGTCGCGCACCGCGTCGTGCGGTGACGCCTCCTCGAAACAGCCGGTCAGCGTCATGCTCGCGACCGCCAGCGTGACGGTCGCGGCGAGTGTACGGCGGGCTCGGCTCATCGGTTGCGGTGCCGGAGCGCCCGGGCCATCTCCCGCTTGGCCTGCTGCTCGGCCAGCGTCTGCCGCTTGTCCCAGTCCTTCTTTCCGCGCGCCAGGCCGATCTCGATCTTGGCGCGGCCGTCCTTGAAGTACAGCGACAGCGGCACGATCGTGAGCCCGCCCTCCTTGGTCTTGGCGGCGAGCTTGTCGATCTCCTTGCGGTGCAGCAGCAGCTTGCGCTTGCGGCGGGCGGCGTGGTTGGTCCACGTCCCCTGGGTGTATTCGGGGATGTGGACGTTCATCAGCCACGCTTCGCCGTTGTCGATCGTGGCGTAGCCGTCGACGAGCGAGGCGCGGCCCTCACGCAGCGACTTCACCTCGGTGCCCTGCAGCACGAGCCCCGCCTCGAAGGTGTCCTCGACGTGGTAGTCGTGCCGGGCACGCTTGTTCTGGGCGATGACCTTCCGCCCGGTCTCACGTGGCATGCTTCGACCTTACCGGCGTTTCGTCAGACCCTGAGGTAGCGGCGGAGCGTGACGAACGACGCCAGCACACAGATCAGCACGCCGATGACCATGGTCAGGGTGATCACGGAGGCGACGTCGTTCCAGCCGATCTGCGCCCCGAGCGCCAGGTAGCGGCCGATCTCCTCGAACAGGAAGACCTTGGCCACGATCAGCATCACGGCCGCGAACACGCCGCCGACCAGGCCGGCGATCATGCCCTCCATGACGAAGGGGAGCTGGATGTAGAGGTTGGAGGCGCCGACCAGCCGCATGATGCCCGTTTCGCGCCGCCGGTTGAACGCCGACAGCCGCACCGTGTTGCCGATCAGCAGGGCCGCCGCGAGTACCAGGATGATGGCGACCGCCAGCGCGCCGCCACGTAGTTTGTCGAGCATCACGAAGAACTTCTCGATCAGCTCTTTCTGGTTCATCGCCTGGGCGACGCCCGGCTGGCCGTTCAAGGCGTCGATCACCGGTTGATACTTGTCGGGATCGGCCAGCTTGACGCGGAACGAGGTCGGCATGTCCTCGACCTTGGTCGCGTTGATCAGCGGGTTGTTGGCGGCGGAGTCCTGGAAGTTCTCGTAGGCCTTGGCCTGGTCCTCGAAGTAGACCTTCTCGACGCCGGGCATGGCCTTGATCTGCTGCTCCAGCGCCTTCGTCTGGGCGTCGGTGATGGCCTTGCCGTTGCAGGCGGGTATCTGGCTGTTCTTGGCGCAGAGGAAGACCGACACCTCGACCTTGTCGTACCAGTAGCCCTGCATCATCGTGACCTGGGCGTTGATCATCAAGCCGACGCCCAGCATCGCCATGCCGACAGCCACGGTGATGATGACCGCGATCGTCATGGTCAGATTGCGACGGAGGCCGATCCAGACCTCGGAGAAGATGAAGTTCGCCCGCATGATGTGTCAGCTGCTCCCTGCTCAGTACGCCTGGCCGTAGACGCCACGCGACTGGTCGCGGACGATCTTGCCGTCCTCCAGCTCCACGACACGCTTGCGCATGGAGTCGACGATGGCCGCGTCGTGCGTGGCCATGACGACCGTGGTGCCGGTCCTGTTGATCCGGTCGAGCACCTTCATGATGCCGATGCTCGTCGCGGGGTCGATGTTGCCCGTGGGCTCGTCCGCCAGCAGGATCATCGGGCGGTTGACGAACGCGCGGGCCATGGCGACGCGCTGCTGCTCGCCACCGGAGAGCTCGTCGGGCATCCGGTGGGCCTTGCCCTCCAGGCCGACGAGCTCGATGACCTCCGGCACGACCTTGCGGATGAACCGCCGGGGCTTGCCGATGACCTCGAGGGCGAACGCCACGTTCTCGTAGACGTTCTTGTTGGGCAGCAGCCTGAAGTCCTGGAAGACGCAGCCGATGCGGCGGCGCAGGTGCGGCACCTTGAAGTTGGAGAGGCGGGCCAGGTCCTTGCCGGCGACGTGGATCGCGCCGGAGTTGGGCCGCTCCTCCTTGAGGATCAGTCGCAGGAACGTGGACTTGCCTGACCCCGAAGGGCCGACGAGGAACACGAACTCGCCCTTGTCCACGTCGACGGAGACGTGGTCGAGAGCGGGCCGGTTCTGGTTCGCGTAGACCTTGGTGACATTATCGAAATGGATCACGAGAGCATCACGGCATGCCAGTCTAGGGGTCAGGACGGAGCGAGGGTGGCACATGCCCACTTCCCGCCGCACGCCGATCGGGGACGCCCATCTTTACCGATGATCGACGTTCCGATTGGCCAGAGCACAGTCTAGGGGGAAGACTGGCATGGAACGTCCATAACGGAAACAAAACGATTGTGCGGCTAGACTTGGGGCTGACATGAGTTGCCAACACCTCGTATGCGCGCAGTGCGCCCACCCAGTCATCGAGGGCCGGTGCGCTCTGTGCCGCGCCAACCGGGAGCGGATGCACGGCCACGGCTTCGCCGGGCTGTCACCCGCCCTCATCGTCACGCTGCTGGTCGTGCTGCTGTTCGCGGCCCTGGCCCTGCGCCACCTAGGCGGGCTCTGACTCCTGGCGGCGCATCCAGCGGATCTCCGACTCGATGAAGCCGTCGAGGTCGCCGTCGAGCACCGCCGACGGGTTTCCCGCCTCCGTGCCCGTGCGCAGGTCCTTCACGATCTGGTACGGGTGCAGCACGTAGTTGCGGATCTGGGTGCCCCATGACGTGGTCGTGGCGCCGCGCAGCTCCGACATCTTCTCGGCCTCCTCCTGGCGCTTGCGCTCCAGCAGCTTGGCCTGCAGCACGTTCATCGCCGTGGCGCGGTTCTGGAGCTGCGAACGCTCGTTCTGGCAGGAGACCACGATGCCGGACGGCAGGTGGGTGATGCGGACGGCCGAGTCGGTCGTGTTGACGCCCTGGCCGCCGGGGCCCGACGAGCGGTAGACGTCGACGCGGATCTCGTCCTCGTTGATGTCGATGTGGTCGGTCTGCTCCACGACCGGCACCACGTCCACGCCGGCGAACGACGTCTGCCGGCGGCCCTGGTTGTCGAACGGGCTGATGCGCACCAGCCGGTGGGTGCCGTGCTCGCCGCGCAGCGTGCCGTAGGCGTAGGGGGCCTTGACGGCGAACGTGGCCGACTTGATCCCGGCCTCTTCGGCGTAGGAGGTCTCGTAGACCTCGGTGGAGTAGTTCTTCCGCTCGGCCCAGCGCAGGTACATGCGCAGCAGCATCTCGGCCCAGTCGGCCGCGTCGACGCCGCCGGCCTGGGAGTTGATCGTCACCAGGGCCTCACGCGCGTCGTACTCGCCCGACAGCAGCGTGCGCACCTCCAGCGCGCCGATGTCGGAGCGCAGCGAGGCGAGCTCGCGGTCGGCCTCGGCCCGCGTGTCGTCGTCGCTCTCCTCGGCCGCCAGCTCGAAGAGCACCGACAGGTCGTCGAGGCGGCGCACCAGCCCCTCGACGCGGTTGAGCTCGCCCTGCATGTGGGAGAGCCGGCTGGTGACCTTCTGCGCCTTGTCGGGCTCGTCCCACAGGTCGGGGGCGGCCACCTGCTCCTCCAGCTCCTCGATCTGCTTGCGCATGCCGTCGAGGTCGAGCACGTCCTGGATGCTGCGCAGCGTGCCCGCGAGCTCGTTGATCTCTTCTGCCGGATCGATGACTGCCACGTCTCCCTAGGGTACGCGACCCTCGCGTGCCCGAATAACATGGCGAGGTGCGTGTACACGGTCGGCTGAAGGCGCTGGCACTCACCGTCGCCTTGCTGACGGGGGCGGCCGGCTGTTCCAGCGCTGCCGCCCCGGCTCCCGGCCCGGCGGCCACGCCCCGCGGCGCCACGCCCACGCCCTCGCCCACGGCGTCCCCGACGGCGCCCGTCACCGCCGTGACGCCGGAGGAGGCGGCCGAGGTGTTCGCCACCTTCACCGCCACCGACAACCTGCTGCGCGCCGCCGGTGACCAGCGGCTCGACATGGAGCTGACCCGCGACGCCGAGGCGCGGCTCACCGCCGCCGCGTTCCTGTCGACCTCCGGCAAGCCGCCGACCCGCGCCTGGGGCTCCCCCACGCTGTACGTGCCCCGCTTCCCGGCAGGCGAGCGGGCGCCCTGGTTCAGTGTGGTGGCCACCCGCGACGGCCACCCCACGATGCTGACCTTCGCCAAGGCCGGCGACTGGCGGCTCGGCGCCGCCGCCCGGCTCCTGCCCGGCCGGGAGCTGCCGCCCGTCGCGCTCGACCCCGACGGCTACGCCACGGCGATCCCCGCCGACGACAAGGCCATCACCGTCAGCCCGCAATACCTGGGCCCCCTGCACGCCACCGTCGCCGAGACGGGCGGCGACGGCGTGGCCGCCGGCCTCATCGCCGCGGGCCCCCACACCACCGAGGTCGCCGCCCAGATCACCGCCGACCGCGAGAAGGCCAAGAAGAACGGCTTCAGCTACGACTCGATCTTCACGGCCAACGACTTCCCCGTCTACGGCCTGCGCACCGCCGACGGCGGCGCCCTGATCCAGTACGCGCTCTCGCGCACCACCACGACGACCACGAAGACGGCCGAGGACGACTACATCCCGGTCCCGTCCTCCGCCCGCTGGGCCATCTCCGCCCCCGTCGTCCGCCGCACCCTCCGCCTCTCCGAGGTGCACCAGTACGTCACCTCCGTCCCGGCCTCCACGACCCGCAAGGCCGCCGAGGTCATCGCCCACGACGGCTCCCTGGTCCGCGCCGGCGGCGACTGACGCGGCGCGGTCCCCGTACCGGTCAGGAATCGAGAAGCCTCCGGGCGGGGCCCGCCACTAGCGTCGGCGACATGACATCCATCGACTCCGTCACCCTTGAGGTGGACGACCTCGCCGCCGCCGAGAAGTTCTACTCCGCCGCCTTCGGCCCGTGCGAGCAGCTTCGCCTGCGGCCCTCGGAGGCGCCGGCGACCGGCT
Source organism: Nonomuraea sp. NPDC003214 (assembly GCF_053590035.1). Taxonomy (NCBI): domain Bacteria; kingdom Bacillati; phylum Actinomycetota; class Actinomycetes; order Streptosporangiales; family Streptosporangiaceae; genus Nonomuraea; species Nonomuraea sp. NPDC003214. The sequence continues at coordinate 586,193 of NZ_JBSFSX010000001.1, forward strand.
TCCGCGGCTTCACGCTGTCGCTCGTCGTCTCCCAGCCCGCCAACGTGAACGCCTTCTTCGACGCCGCCGTGGAGGCGGGAGCGACGGCCCTGAAGCCGGCGGCCAAGTCGCTGTGGGGCTACGGCGGCGTGCTGCGGGCCCCCGACGGGACGGTCTGGCAGGTGGCGTCGTCGTCGAAGAAGGACACCGGCCCGGCCGCCCGGCAGGTCGACGAGTTCGTGCTGCTGCTGGGCGTGGCCGACATGGCCGAGAGCAAGCGGTTCTACGTGGAGCGCGGCCTCACCGTGGGCAAGAGCTTCGGCAGCAAGTACGTCGAGTTCGCCGCCGGTTCGAGCCCGGTCAAGCTGGCGCTGTACAAGCGCAAGGGGCTGGCGAAGGTCGCCGGCGTGTCCCCCGACGGCTCCGGTTCGCACCGGCTCGTGGTCGGCGCCGACGCGGGTGCCTTCGCCGACCCGGACGGCTACCTGTGGGAGACGGCGTAGTGTGCCGCCCCGGCTGGGGGCGCGCCGACCTCGCCGCCCCGGTGCGGGTCCAGGACGACCTGACGCGGCTGCGCCGGGTCAAGGACCGGATCGACCGCGAGTACGCCCAGCCGCTGAACGTGGAGGCGCTGGCCAGGGGCGCGCACATGTCGGCCGGGCACCTGAGCCGCCGGTTCCGCCAGGCGTACGGCGAGTCTCCGTACTCCTACCTGATGACGCGCCGGATCGAGCGGGCGATGGCCCTGCTTCGGCGCGGCGAGCTGAGCGTCACGGAGGTGTGCTTCGCGGTCGGCTGCTCGTCGCTGGGCACGTTCAGCAGCCACTTCGCCCAGCTCGTGGGCGTGCCGCCAAGCGTCTACAGGCGGCAGGCGGGGGGCGCGACGGAGGGCATGCCGTCGTGCGTGGCGAAACAGGTGACCAGACCGGTCAGGAATCGGGGGGCGTCGATGACCGAGCCGCAACTACCGTAACCGTCATGGACATCACGATTCACTCCAGTTTCCTGCCGCATGACGATCCGGACGCCTCGCTGGCCTTCTGGCGTGACGCGCTCGGCTTCGAGGTGCGTTCCGACGTCGGGCAGGGGCGGATGCGCTGGATCACGGTGGGGCCGGCCGGGCAGCCGGGCACGTCCATCCTGCTGGCGCCGCCGGCCGCCGATCCTGGCGTGACCGAGGACGAGCGCCGCACGATCGCGGAGATGATGGCCAAGGGCACGTACGGGTGGATCCTGCTGGCCACGCCCGACCTGGACGGCACGTTCGAGCGGGTGGCCGCCGGCGGGGCCGAGGTGGTGCAGGAGCCGACCGACCAGCCGTACGGGATGCGCGACTGCGCCTTCCGCGACCCGGCGGGCAACCTGGTGCGCATCCAGCAGGCAGGCTGACGCCGGCGCAGGCGCCCCCGGAGGAGACGCCCACGCCGGGTCGCCGGGCTACGCCTCCGCGCGGGGCAGGCTGCTGGCCGAGACGAGCGTGCGGATGGCGCGCAGCGCGACCGACAGGGTGGCCAGGTCGAAGTTGTCGCTCTCCCAGATCTCCGACAGCGTCTGCCGCGAGCGTCCGACCGCCGCCGAGTTGGCCTCCGACCAGCGGGCCAGCCGCTCTTCCGGAGGCAGCCCCGGCGTGCTGTGGGCCAGCACGTCACGGGTGAGCGAGGCGTGCGCCGCGTACAGGTCGTCGCGCAGGGCGGCCCGCGCCATCGCGTTCCACCGGTTGTCGCGGGGCAGCGCGATGACCCGCTCGCGCAGCCGGGCGAGCTGGAGGCGGTCGGCCAGGTCCCAGTAGACCTCGGCCACCTCGTTGACCGGCCGCCCGGTCACGGACGCGACCTCGACCAGGTCGAACGTCGAGTAGGCGGGCACCATGGCCGCGACCCGCTCGGCGAGGTCGGCCGGGACGCCCCGCGCCACGAACGAGTCGCGGCGCTCCTCGAAGGCGGCCAGGTCGGGCCCGGTCAGCAGCTTGGGCATGTGGGTGAGCAGCCCGTTGACGCCCTTGACGAAGAAGCCGATCGAGCCCGCCAGGTCCAGCGGGGGCCGCCGGTTGGTGAGCAGCCACCGGGTGCCGCGCTCGGCGAGCTTGCGCGCCTCCAGGAGCATGGCGAGCTGGGTGGCGTTGTCGACCTGGTTGTCCAGGGCGTCGATCTGCCGGTAGAAGCTGGCGAAGTCGAAGACCTCGCGGGCGACCAGGTAGGCGCGGGCGATGTCCGGCGTGGACGCGCCCGTCTCCTCCCCGACGCGGAACATGAACGTGGTGCCCATCGAGTTGACGAGCTCGTTCACCACGCCGGTGGTGATGATCTCGCGCCGCAGCGGGTGCACGTCCATGTACGTCCTGAACCGGTCGCGCAGCGCCGACGGGAAGTACGACACGAGCCAGGAGGCGAGATACGGGTCGTCCGGCAGGTCGCTGCCGAGCAGCTCGGCGTCGGCCACCAGTTTGGTGTAGGCGAGCAGCACCGAGAACTCGGGAGCGGTCAGCCCCTCCCTGGCCTGGCGGCGCTCGGCGAGCACCTTGTCCGACGGCAGGAACTCCAGCTCCCGGTTGACCAGCCCGTCCCGCTCCAGGCGGCGCAGGTAGCGGGCGTGGATGTGGAGCATCTCGACCGACTGGGCGCGGGCGGCGGCCAGCACCACGTTCTGCGCGTGGTTGTCGCGCAGCACCAGCTCGGCGACCTCGTCCGTCATGGACGTGAACACCTGGTTGCGCTGCTTGTCGGTCAGCTCGCCGTCGCGGACGACCTGGTCGAGCAGGATCTTGATGTTGACCTCGTGGTCGGAGGTGTCGACCCCGGCAGAGTTGTCGATGAAGTCGGTGTTGACCAGGCCGCCGTTGAGCGCGAACTCTATGCGGGCGAGCTGGGTGAAGCCCAGGTTGCCGCCCTCGCCGATGACCTTGCAGCGCAGGTCGGCGGCGTCGACGCGCAGCGGGTCGTTGGCCTTGTCGCCGACGTCGGCGTTCGACTCGGACGACGCCTTGACGTACGTGCCGATGCCGCCGTTCCACAGCAGGTCGACGGGGGCGCGCAGGATGGCGCTGATGAGGTCGTTGGGCGCCAGCGAGGTGACGTCGGCGGGGATGCCGAGCGCCTCGCGCATCTGCGGGGTGATCTGGACGGACTTGGCGGTGCGCGGGAAGACGCCGCCGCCCGCCGAGATCAGCTCGGGGTCGTAGTCGGCCCAGGAGCTGCGGGGCAGCTCGAACAGGCGGCGCCGCTCGGCGTAGGAGCGGGCGGCGTCGGGGTCGGGGTCGACGAAGACGTGGCGGTGGTCGAAGGCGGCCACCAGCCGGATGTGCTGCGACAGCAGCATGCCGTTGCCGAACACGTCGCCCGACATGTCGCCGATGCCGGCCACGGTGAAGTCGGTCGTCTGCACGTCCACGCCGGTGGTGCGGAAGTGGTACTTGACCGATTCCCAGGCGCCCCGGGCGGTGATGCCCATGGCCTTGTGGTCGTAGCCGATCGAGCCGCCGGAGGCGAAGGCGTCGCCGAGCCAGAAGCCGTACTCCTTGGCGACGCCGTTGGCGATGTCGGAGAACGTCGCGGTGCCCTTGTCGGCGGCCACGACCAGGTAGGTGTCGTCGCCGTCGTGCCGGACGACGTCCGGCGGGGGCACGACCTTGCCGTCGACGAGGTTGTCGGTGACGTCGAGCAGGCCGGAGATGAACATCCGGTAGCAGGCGACGCCCTCGGCGAGCAGCTCCTCGCGCGACCCGCCCACGGGCGGCCGCTTGACGACGAAGCCGCCCTTGGAGCCGGTCGGGACGATCACGGTGTTCTTCACCATCTGGGCCTTGACCAGGCCGAGGATCTCCGTCCGGAAGTCCTCCATCCGGTCCGACCAGCGCAGCCCGCCCCGGGCCACCTTCCCGAACCGCAGGTGCACGCCCTCCACGCGGGGCGAGTAGACGAAGATCTCGAACTTCGGCCGGGGCAGCGGCAGCACGCTGATCGCCTGCGGGTCGACCTTCAGCGAGATGTACGGCTTGCGCCGCCCGTCGACCGTCTGGAAGTAGTTGGTGCGCAGCGTCGCCTGGATCATCTCCAGGTACGCGCGCAGGATCCGGTCCTCGTCGAGCGAGGCGACCTCGTCGAGCGCGCCCAGGATCTCCTCGTGCAGCGCCTCGGCCAGGTCGAACCGGGACTCGTCGGTGCGCCGCGGGTCCAGCCGGGCCTCGAACAGCTTGACCAGCAGCCGGGCCAGCCGGATGTTGCCCAGCACCACCCGCTCCATGTAGCGCTGGGAGAAGGTGCTGCCCGCCTGGCGCAGGTACTGCGCGTAGACGCGCAGGATCTCGACCTGCTCCCAGGTCAGCCCGGCCTTCAGGATGAGCGCGTTGAAGTTGTCGGCCTGCACGTCGCCCCGCCACAGGGCCATGAGCCCGTCCTGGAAGAGCTGCTTGAACGCGTCGCGGTCGACCTCGGGAGAGGGCGTGTAGCGCAGCCCGAAGTCGTAGATCCAGGCGTTCTTGGTGCGCGGGTCGTTGTCGCGGTCGATCTCGTACGGCCGCTCGTCGACGACCTCGACGCCGAGGCGCTGGATGAGCGGCAGCACCTGGGACAGGGAGATCGGCGAGCCGACCTTGTAGATCTTCAGGCGCCGCTCGCCCTCGGCCGCATCGTACGGCTCGTACAGGTTGATCTCGATCTCGCCGTCGGCGGCGACCTGCTCCAGGCGGCGCAGGTCGTTGACCGCCATCTTGGGCGGGAAGTCGGCCTTGTAACCCTCGGGGAAGGCGGACTGGTAGCGCTTCAGGAGGGCCGGGGCCTCCTCCTCGGAGGTCAGCTCCAGCAGCGCCGAGCCCAGGTCGTCGGTCCACGAGCGGGTGATCGCGGCCAGCCGCGCCTCCAGCTCCTCCACGTCCACGCCCGGCGGCGGGAGCTGCTTGCCGCGCTCGCCGCGGATCACCACGTGCAGCCGGGCCAGCGCCGACTCGCCGATCATCGCGCTGTAGTCCAGCGTCCGCCCGCCCAGCGCCTTGAGCAGCACCTCCTGCATCCGCAGCCGCACGTCCGTGGTGTAGCGGTCGCGCGGCAGGTAGATCAGGCAGGAGATGTAGCGCCCGTAGTCGTCGCGGCGCAGGAACAGCTTGACCTGCTTGCGCTCGCGCAGCCGCAGCACGCCCATCGCGATCGGCAGGAGCTGGTCGATCGAGGTCTGGAACAGCTCGTCACGCGGGAACGTCTCCAGGATCTCGATGAGGTCCTTGCCGTCGTGGCTGTCGGGGGTCAGCCCGGCCAGTTGCAGCACGTCGGCGAGCTTGCGGCGCAGCACCGGGATGCGCGAGATCGACTCGTTGTAGGCGACGTGCGTGAACAGGCCGAGGAAGCGGCGCTCGCCGATCACCTCGCCGTCGGGCGAGAACAGCTTGACGCCGATGTAGTCCAGGTAGGCGGCGCGGTGGACGGTGGCGCGCGAGTTGGCCTTGGTGATGATCAGGAGCTGCTTCTCGCGGGCCTTGGCGCGCACCTCGGGCGGCAGCACCGAGAAGCTCTCCGAGCCGATCTTGTCGTGGCGCAGGATGCCGAGCGCGGCGCCGGGCAGCGCGCGCAGCGCCTCGCCCTGCTCGGTCTCCTCCAGCCGGTACTCGCGGTAGCCGAGGAAGGTGAAGTGCCCGTCGGCGAGCCAGCGCAGCAGGTCGAGGCTGTCCTCGACCTCGGCGGGCTCCAGCGGCGGCGGGTTGACGCTCAGGTCCTCGGCGGTCTGCACGGCCAGCGCGCGCATCTTGGCGAAGTCCTCGACCGCGTGGCGCACGTCGGTGAGCACCCGCTGCAGGTCGGCCTCCAGGCTCCGCAGGACCTCGGGGTCCGGCTGCCTGTCGATCTCGATGTGCATCCAGGACTCGACCAGCATCTGGCCGGTGACGTCCTCCTGGCCGCGGCCGAGCATCCTGCCCGTCATGTCGCGGCGCACCCGCATCTGCGGGTGGACCACCAGATGCATGCCGATGCCGTGCCGGTCGAGCTCCATGGTCACGGAGTCGACGAGGAACGGCATGTCGTCGGTGACGACCTCCACGACGGAGTGGCCCGGGTCCCACCCGTTCTCGTCCAGGGTGGGGGTGTAGGCACGGACGACGGCTCTGCCCTGGGGGCGCGTCTCGGCGAGCTGGCGCTGGGACATCGCCGGGCCGTACACGTCGACGGGGTTGCGATCGAGCAGGTCCTCCGGCGCGACGTGCCGGTAGTAGACGCGCAGGAAGGACAGTGCCTCATCGGGGCTCACATGATCGCTGCTCACCGCGCACCGTTGCGCGGCTCTTTGGAGCAGCTCATCCTTGGCCTCGTCGAGCGGCATTTCGCTCTCACTCCTTTGTGAGGGTTCGCCTGGACTTCTCACAGCCAGGCTCTGAGTTCCCACAGCTGCGGGAAGTAGTGCAGTCGGACGCGTCCCCGCAGGTAGGGTGCGCCCGTCGAGCCGCCGGTGCCCGATTTCGTGCCGATCTGCCGTTCGACCATCTGCACGTGACGCATGCGCCACTGTGCGGTGGTCTCGTCATGCGTCAGCAGGTCTTCGGCCAGTTGCCACAGGTCGTCGTACGACCGGCGGTCCCTCGCCACGGCCAGCAGCGAGCCCATGATCTCGTCATCGTCGGAGACCGGCAGGCCACGCTGGGAGAGGGCGGTCAGATAAGCATCCCACAGCGTGGGCTCCTCCAGTCGCCGTCTCAGCCGGGCGATTTCGGTGTCGTCGGCGTCGCGGAGCCGCGCGAGGTAGCGGGCGTCCTTGGCGCCTGACAGGAACTCCAGCTCGCGGAACTGCACGGACTGGAACCCGCTGGCCGGCGCCAGCTTGGACCGGAACGCCAGGAAGTCCTGGGGCGTCATCGTCTCCAGGACCTCGACCTGCTCGATCAGCACCCGTTCCACCGCGTGCACCCGCTTGAACTGGTGCCGAGCCCGCCACAGCTCACCGTCGAACATGGCGGTCCTGGCCACCTCCAGCTCGTGCAGGAGCAGCTTGAACCACAGCTCGTAGACCTGGTGGATGGTGATGAACAGCAGCTCGTCGGGCGCCTGCGACTCGGGGCGCTGCTGGTCGAGCAGCTCGGGCAGGCGCAGGTAGCCGCCGTAGGACAGGCGGCCGCCCTCCTCACCGAACTGGCGGTCGCGAGGGGCGGCCGCATCTTCGCCGATGCCCACCGAACACCTCCCCTGACCGCCCGGTCCTGGGTGACCGGGCGTACGCCTCGCCGTACCGATATCACCCGAAAAGGGGAAATACGTCAACGCGACATCGACATCGGCGGATCGTCTCCGGATGAGGCGGAGGGCTCGCGTTTGAGCTCGTCGAGCCGGTCGGGAACCCCGGCGAGCTCGACCAGCTCGGCCTGGCACCGTGCGCACACGTCGAGGTGACGCTCGAACGCCTCGTGCTCCTCGTCGTCGAGGACGCCGAGAACGTAGGCGGCCACCCCGTCATGCATCAGCCGGCTACCCCCTTGTCCCGCAAAAGTTCACGGAGCGCCCGGATGCCGTAGTAGAGCCGGGACTTCACCGTGCCCGGCGGGATCCCCAGAATCTCCGCCGCTTCACTTATCGTACGGTCCCGAAGGTAGGTCTGTTCAATGACTTCACGGTGTTCGTCCGAAAGGCTACGGAGCGCATCGGCGACCACGATGGCCGACAACGCGCGCTCGGAGCCGTCCGGCACCGCGAGCATGTCGACCTCAGGCGGCTCGACCTCGTGAGGTCTCACGCTCCTGCGCCGACGTCCGTCGATGACGATTCTGCGGGCTACTGTCAGCAGCCACGCCCAGATGAGGCCCGGTTCCCATTGCAGTCTTGCCGAGTTACGCCAAGCTCGGACGATCGTCTCCTGCACCACGTCCTCGGCCCATTGAAGATCGTTACCGGTCGACTTGCGTACGTGGCGCAGTAGAGGGCCGCCGAACTCTTGGTAAAGCACCGCGATGCGGTGCTCGGCCTCGGCATCCGCACTCTCGAACCTGCCGTCGAGGTGACCTAGCACGGGGCACATCTTTACACCTTCGTTATCACCGTGGCAGCCACTCCGATAACTCCAGTCATTTCTAACTATCTCTGGGCATAGCTGAACCAGTCGGGAAAAGACCGCGTACCTTCGACCATGCACAGGCTTTTGCGCGGCGAAGTAGTGATGTTCGGCGGCTTCGCACTCGCGGCATCGCTCACGATTCTGCTGATCATGCCGCAGGCGAACACCGCCGTCCTGACCGAGGTCACCCAGACGGCCGCCGGCCCCCTCGGGCCGGCCGACCGCGACTTCCTGGTCAAGGTACGGCAGGCGGGTCTCTGGGAGATCCCCGTCGGGCAGTGGGCCCAGCAACGAGGCGACTCCGCGCGGGTCAAGGACGTCGGAGCGCACCTCGTGGAGGACCACAAGAAGCTCGACGCCCAGGTCCGCCGGTTGGCGGCACGGCTCGCCGTGCCGCTGCCCGACCGGCCGAGCCCGGACCAGCAACGGTGGATGGCGCAACTGGCCGCCGAGACCGGTCCGGCGTTCGACCGGGACTTCGCCAGGCTGCTGCGCGCCGCGCACGGCAAGGTGTTCGCCGTCGTGGCGGACGTCCGAGCCGGCACCCGCAACACGGAGATCAGGAAGTTCGCCCAGACGGCGGTGACGGTGGTCATGCGCCACATGACGCTGCTGGAGTCCACCGGGCTCGTCGACTTCGACGAGCTGCCCGAACCCCCGACGCCCGTACCCGCAGCACCCGCCCCCGCGGCGGCCGACCCAAGGAGACAACCTTGAGATCCAGACGCATGGCCGCGGCCATGTCCGCCCTGGCCATGGTGGCCGGCGGGCTGGTGTCCGCGGCCGTCATCGGCAGCGCGCCACCAGCCAGCGCGGACCAGTGCGAGGTCGACAATCAGCGACCCCCGGACCAGCGCCAGGACCAGGACCCGCAGGAACCCGAGGAGCAGGTGCCGCAGGACCCCGACGACCAGGCCCCCCAGGACCCGCAGGAACCCCAGGACCCGCAAGCCCCTCAGGACCAGGACCAGAACCAGGACCGGGACCAGGACCGGGACCAGGACCGGGGGCAGCAGCAGGACGACGGCGACGTGTTCGTCCAGGGCGGGGGCGTCGCGCCGGCTCTGGAGCCCGTCGAGGAGCCCACCGCCGAGACCTTCGGCCGCCGGGGCCGCCCCACCCGCACCCCCACCCAGCAGCCCACCGGCCAGCCCACCGAGGAGCCCACCGAGTCCCCGTCGCCCTCCCCCTCCCCCACCGGTGAGGAGAGCGGCTGCACCGACGTCGGCCCCTTCCCCGCCGACTTCGTCGACATCCGGCAGGTCCCGCCGTCCCAGGGCGACGCGCGCATCGGCCGGACCGGCTCGCGAGGCTCGTTCGTCTCCCGCTGCGGGACAAACGGCGAAGGTCACCACAACCCGGACAACTTCATCGTCGCCCCCGGAGTCCGCAACGGCGCCCACCACCTGCACGACTACGTGGGCAACCTGTCGGCCGACGCCTTCTCGACCGACGAGAGCCTGGAGGCGTCCGGCACCACCTGCCGCCTGGGCGACAAGTCCACCTACTACTGGCCGGTGCTCCGCAACCGCCAGGTGGACACCAACGCCGACGACCCGGACGGCAACGTGGGCCAGGTGCTGCGGCCGCGCTCGGTGACGCTGCAGTTCCGCGGCAACGCGACCTCCCGCGTGACGGCCATGCCCCGCTTCCTGCGGATCATCATGGGCGACGCCAAGGCTGCGACGAACGGCGGCGCCAACGCCCGCGCAGGCTGGAGCTGCACCGGCTTCACCAACCGGATCAGCCCGGACAAGTACCCGCTGTGCCCGCGCGGCAGCCAGGTGGCCCGCATCCTGGACTTCCCGAGCTGCTGGGACGGCCAGAACACCGACAGCGCCAACCATCGCGACCACATCGTCTTCCCCGACCAGGGCGGCGCCTGCCCGCAGGGCACCAGGGCGGTCCCGCAGTTGCGGATGACGCTGACGTACTCGGTGCCGCCGGGCCGCTCGTTCGCCGTGGACGCCTTCCCCGAACAGTTGCACAACCCGGTCACGGACCACGCGGACTTCGTGAACGTGATGCCCGACCGCCTGATGTCGTTCGCCGTCAACTGCATCAACCGCGGCCGGCGCTGCTGACCCGGCGACCCTCCCGAGTCGCACCCTCACCCGACCTTGGAGGGAACCGATGCTCCACAGAAGACAGCCGCGGCACGCCCCGGGCGGCCTGGACGCCAGGAACGTCCGGCTCGGGGTGAGCGCGTCGATCGCCGCCGTCCTGCTGTCGGGGATCGCCCTGACCATGACGGAACGCGGGATCGAGCTGCTCGGCCGCGGGGTGGCCTTCCTTGAGTACTTCGCCGGCGTGTTCGCGCTGGTGTCGCTGACGGCGACGGTGGCGCTCGGGCTGCTCACCACCGAGCGCGTGTTCCTGTCGCCGGCGAACCGGGTCCGCGCACAGCTCGCCCACCGGGCGGCGGCGTTCGCAGGCACGGCGTTCCTGCTCACGCACGTGGCGCTGATGGTCTCGCTGGGGCACGTGCCGCCGGCCGCGCTGCTGATCCCGATGGCGGGGATCTGGGTGGGCCTGGGCACGCTGGCCTTCGACCTGATGATCGTCGTCGTGGTGACGGGGATCGCCCGGGGCCGGTTCGCGGTGACCGGCAGGCCGTGGATGTGGCGGCTGATGCACGCCACGGCGTACGTGTCGTGGCCGGTCGCCATCCTGCACGGGCTGACGGCGGGCCGGTGGGCGGCGAGCTGGGTGGCCTGGTCGTACATGGCCAGCCTGGCGGCCGTGGCGTCGGCCCTGCTCGTGCGGCTGCTGGCCACCATGCTGCGGCCGCCGCTGATGGCCGAGCAGGTGGACGCGCCCGCGGTCAGTGCCGCTCCGGCCGAGCCGGCCGAGCGGATGGACGCGCCGGTGAGCCTCGCCGAGGCCCGGCGGAAGTACCGGGAAGCGGGATGAACCCGCACAGGACAGAGCAGGAGTGGCCTTGATCCCGCATTCGGTGCCGCGCGTGCTGCGCATGGGACCGGCCCGGCTCACCGCCGGCCTCGACCACACCCGGCGGCTCGACCTGCCGGCGCACCGCACGCTCCACGGCGACCAGGTGCCGCGCACCCTCGACGACATCATCGCCCAGGTGGAGGAGGTGGACATGCGCGGGCGGGGCGGCGCGGCGTTCCCGTTCGCGCGCAAGCTGCGGGCGGTCGCCGACGCCCGCCGCGGGCGGGAGAGCGTGGTGCTGGTCAACGGCGCCGAGGGCGAGCCCGCCAGCTCCAAGGACGCGATGCTGCTGGTCCGCAACCCGCACCTGGTGCTCGACGGCGCGGTGCTCGCGGCCGAGGCGCTGAACGCCCGCGAGGTGGTGGTCGCCACGGTCGAGGGCGAGGTCGCGGAGGCGTCGATCACGGCCGCCGTCGCCGAGCGGCGCGCCGCCAACGTGGCGGGCGCGGCCGAGAGCCGCATCGGCATCAGGGTCGTCGGCCTGCGGGAGCGGTTCATCTCCGGCGAGGGCGGCGCGCTGGTGCGGGCGGTCAACGGCATGGACCCGGTGCCGCCCGGCCGCAAGCGGCGGGCCAGCGAGAGCGGCGTCGACGGGCTGCCCACGCTGCTGTCCAACACCGAGACGTTCGCCCAGCTCGCCGTGCTCGCCGAGCTCGGCCCCGAGCAGTACGCCAAGACGGGCACCAGCAGGGAGCCAGGCACCGTGCTGCTCAGCGTGAGCGGCGGGGCGGCGACGGCGGCGGTCGTGGAGGCGCCGACCGGCACGCCGCTGATCGACGTGCTCGACCTGTGCGAGGCGGAGATCGGCGACGGGGTGCTGATCGGCGGCTACCACGGCGCCTGGCTGGACGCGGAGACCGCGGTCTCCGCCGTCGTCTCGCGCGAGGGCATGAAGCTGGCGGGCGGCAGCCTCGGCGCCGGCATCGTGGTGCCGCTCGGCGAGTCGACCTGCCCGGTCGGCGAGGCCGCCCGGGTCGCCGCGTACCTGGCCGCGCAGTCGTCGGGCCAGTGCGGCCCGTGCCGGCTCGGCCTCCCGGACGTGGCGCGGGCGCTCGGCGCCCTGGTGGAGGGCACGGGCTCGATCGACGCGGTACGGCGTTCGGTGCGCTCGGTCGAGAGGCGGGGCGCGTGCTTCCATCCGGACGGCACGGCCAGGTTCGTGCTGTCGTCGCTGGACGCGTTCGAGAGCGACATCGCCCTGCACCTGGAGCACGGTTCGTGCGGCCGGCCGGTGCGTGGCGTGCTGCCGCTGCCGGAGCCGGAGGACGAGCCCGAGTATCGCCTGGACGTGGACTGGACCCGCTGCCAGGGCCACGGCCTGTGCGCGCACCTGCTGCCGGAGTTCGTGGAGCTGGACGACTACGGCTTCCCGTCGTTCCGGACGGTGCCGGGCTGGATGGTGAAGGAGGCCAGCCGCGCGGTCGGCATGTGCCCGGCGCTCGCGCTGCGGCTGGCCCGCGCCGGTTAGAGGCCGAGCAGGGGCAGGCAGGGCTCCAGGTGGTGGATCTCGATGCCGGGCACCGGGGTCCAGTCGGCCCTGGGGAGCCGGAACCTGCGGGAGACGACCGGCTTGCCCTGCCGCTTGTAGAGGGTGACGCCGTCGTCGTGGTAGCCCAGCTTGCCGGTCACGGCCAGGGACGACGGGTTGTCGGCGAACGCCTCGGTGGTGGCGTGGGCGGCGCCGAGCCCTTCGAAGGCCAGGTGCAGGATCGCGGCGCGCATCTCGGTGCCGATGCCCATGCCCTGGAAGCGGTGGCCGAGCCAGGAGCCGGACTTCACCTCGCGCAGGACGGGGAAGTCGGCGCCCATGATGCCCTGCGTGCCGACGACCTGGCCTTCGTACACGGCCACGAAGTTGAGCGACCAGTCGTCGGGGGTGAGCGCGGCCCACTGGCGGAAGTGGTACTGGACGGTGGAGCGGGCCCGGTCGGCGGGCGCGGCCTCGCTCCACGGGTGGACGAACGGCATGACGCCGGCCTCGTGGACGCCCTCGGCGGCGCGCTCGGCGAGTTCGTCGAGATCCTCGAGCGATGGGAAGCGCAGTTCGATCCTGGGGGTGGTGACTGAAAGATTGAAGAACGGCCAATTACGCATATTTTCCCACTTCCGCGATCAAACTGAAGAACACCCCATTATCGGGATTGCGGGAGCGGGCAACTCAGGCGGCGGTACTTTCCCGGGGCCATGCCGTGCTCCCTTTTGAACGCGTTCGCAAAGGCGAATTCGGACCCGTACCCGACCCGGGTGGCCACCTCGCTCAGCGGCGCGTCGGACGAGCGGAGCAGCCGGGCGGCGGTGGAGAGCCGCCACCAGGTGAGATAGCCCAGCGGCGGCTGCCCGACCAGCATGGAGAAGCGGCGTGAGAAGGCGGCCCGCGACAGCCCGGCCCGCGCGGCCAGCGACTGCACGGTCCACGGGTGGGCCGGGTCGCGGTGGATGGCGTCGAGCGCGACGCTGACGGCGGGGTCGGCGAGCGCCGCCGCCCAGCCGTGGGACTCGCACCGCTCGGGGTCGGCCTCGATGTGCGCGCGCAGGATGTAGAGCAGCAGCATGTCGAGCAGGGACGCCACGACGGTGTCGGCGCCCAGGCGCGGATCGGCGACCTCGCTGGCCAGCAGGCTGACGGCGGTGCGCAGCTCGGGATGGTGGCCCAGCCGGGCGGGCAGGTGGATCAGGCCGGGCAGGTTGAGCAGGATCGGGTGGGAGCGCGACTCGTCGAGCCGGTAGCCGCCGCAGAGCGTCACCGTGACCGCCCCGGGCCCGCCGACGGAGGCCGAGGCGTAGAGCTGGGCCTCGTCGCCCGGGTCGCAGGCGGTGTGGGTGATGGGCGTGGTGGGCGAGTCGGCCAGCGCGTAGCCGTCGCCGCGCGGGAAGAAGATCACGTCGCCGACGCCCAGAGGGAAGGGCTCGCCCTTGTCGGGGATCACCCAGCAGGAGCCCTCCAGGATCACGTGGAACCCGGCCGAGCCGGGCCCGGAGGCGAAGCGCTGGCCCCACGGCGCGTGCCAGGCGATCCGCGTGGAGTTGGGCAGCCCGACCCGCATGCCGGCGATCACGTCACTGAGCACGTCCATGAGCGGAGTCTACCCCGCGAGACGATCGCGTATAAAAGCCAGTCACTCACGCATTGGATGTCGCGTCTGAGCCTCCTACGGTTGCATCAACCGAAAGGAGCTCCACGTGAGCCGAACCATGCGGGCCGCCCGGGTGCACGCCTACGGCGGCCCGGACGTCATCCGCTACGACGAGCTCCCCGTGCCGTCGCCCGGCCCGGGCGAGGTGCTCGTGCGGCAGGTCGCGACCTCGTTCAACCCGTCGGACGCGGGCCTGCGGTCCGGGTACCTGCACGAGGCGCTGGGCATCACGCTGCCGCACACGCTGGGCTGGGACGTGGCGGGCACCGTGGCCGCGCTCGGCCCCGGCGTCACCGCCCTGGAGGTGGGTGACCCGGTCATCGGGCTGGTCGCGGGGGCCGCCGCCGAGTACGTGGTCGCCCCCGCGGACCTGCTGGCCCCGGCGCCGCGCTCGATCCCGCTCGCGCACGCGGCGGCGATCCCGGTGGCCGGGCTGACGGCGTGGCAGGCGATCCACGAGCAGGCGGGCATCGGACAGGCGGGAGCCGGGCAGGCGGGAAGCGGCGCCCGCGTGCTGGTCAACGGCGCGGGCGGCGGGGTCGGCCTGTTCGCCGTCCAGCTCGCCAAGCTCGCGGGCGCGACCGTGATCGCCACCGCGAGCCCGCGCAGCGCCGAGGCCGTTCGCCGGCTGGGCGCCGACGAGGTGGTCGACTACACCACCACGCCGCTGCCCGGCGGCATGGACGTGGTGCTCAACCTGGCCGCCGTGCCGCCGGAGCAGGCCGCGGCGCTGGCGCCGCTGGGCCGGACCGTCATCACGATCGCCACCCCGGTCGACGCGCCGAACGCGCGCCACTTCATCGGCCGCGCCGACGCCGGTCAGCTCACCGAGCTCGCCGGCCTGATCGACAAGGGCGAGCTCGTCGTCGAGATCGCCGAGACCCATCCCCTGACCGGCCTGACCGAGCTGCACCGCAGGGCCGAGGCCGGTCGCACCCGTGGCAAGATCCTCATCACCCTGGAGAACTCATGATCGACATCGGCATCGTGATCGGCAGCACCCGTCCCGGACGCAACGGCGAGAACGTCGCCCGCTGGGTGCACGACCTGGCCGCCAAGCGTGACGACGCCCGGTTCGAGCTCGTCGACCTGCACGAGCACGCGCTGCCGCACCTGGACGAGCCGCAGCCCGCAGCGGCGGGCAGCTACGAGAACCCGCACACGCTGGCGTGGTCGGAGCGGATCGCCCGCTTCGACGGCTTCGTCTTCGTGACGCCTGAATACAACCGCTCGACCAGCGGCGTGCTGAAGAACGCGATCGACTTCCTCTATGCCGAGTGGGCCGACAAGGCGGCGGCGTTCGTCAGCTACGGCGTCGACGGGGGCGTGCGGGCGGCCGAGCACCTGCGGCAGGTGCTCGGCCAGCTCCAGGTCGCCACCGTCCAGGCCCAGGTGACGCTCTCGCTGTTCGCCGACTTCGAGAACCTCTCCGAGTTCAGGCCCGCGGCCCACCAGGAGGAGCGCGTCACCGTCATGCTGGACCAGCTCGTCTCCTGGAGCCGGGCGCTGCGCCCGCTCAGGGCGTGAAGTAGCGCAGCACCTCCGGGTTGGCCATCGCGTCCGGGTTGGCGGCCTCCTCGACCGGGGTGCCGAGCAGGATCTTGCGCACCGGGACCTCCAGCTTCTTGCCCGACAGGGTGCGGGGGATGCCGGGCACCGCGTGGATCTCGTCGGGCACGTGCCGGGGCGACAGCTCGCGGCGCAGCGTCGTGCGCAGCTCCTGCTCGAAGTCGGGGGTCAGCTCGGCGCCCTCGGCGAGGGTCACGTACAGGAGCAGCCGGCCCTCGCGGCCGAGCTGGCCGGTGTCGATGACGAGGCTGTCGACGATCCGGTCGAAGCGCTCGACGACCCGGTAGAACTCGCTGGTGCCCATCCGGACGCCGCCCCGGTTGAGGGTGGAGTCGGAGCGGCCGTAGATGACGCAGCTCCCGTCACGCTCCAGCTTGATCCAGTCGCCGTGGCGCCACACGCCGGGGTAGACGTCGAAGTAGCTGTCGCGGTAGCGCTCGCCGGTCGGGTCGTTCCAGAACATCACCGGCATCGACGGCATCGGCGCGGTCAGCACCAGCTCCCCGACCTCGCCGAAGACCGGCTTGCCCGAGGGGTCGAAGGACTCGACCCGGGCGCCCAGCGACCGGCACGGGATGACGCCCGCCCGGATCGGGTGCAGCACGGTCGCGCCGACGAACCCGGTGCACACGTCGGTGCCGCCGGAGAACGACCCGAGCGGCACCCCGGGCAGCTTCTCCGCCACCCAGGCGAACCCTTCGGGCGGCAGCGGCGACCCGGTCGAGCCGATGCCACGCAGCCGCTCCAGCCCTTCGGGCGTCAGGCCCGCCTTCAGCGAGGCCATGATGTACGGCGCGCCCACGCCGAAGTAGGTCACCCCTTCGGTGGCGGCGATGCGCCACAGCGCGGCGGGCGAGGGATGCGTGGCCGCGCCGTCGTAGAGCACCGGCGTGGCCCCGACCAGCAGGGCGCCGATGAGGTAGTTCCACATCATCCAGCCCGTGGTGGTGTACCAGAAGAACACGTCGCCCTCCCCCAGGTCCTGGTGGAAGGTGAGCGACTTCAGGTGCTCCAGCACCACGCCGCCGTGCCCGTGCACGATCGGCTTGGGCAGCCCGGTGGTGCCGCTGGAGTAGAGGATCCACAGCGGGTGGCCGAACGGCACGCGCTCGAACTCCAGCGGCGCGCTCTGCGCGCGCAGCCCCTCCCAGCCGATCACCTCGCCGCGCGGCAGCTCCTCGTCGTGGCCGGGCGCGGGCTCGGCCTGCTGCGGCGCGCGCCCCTCGTCCACGGCGGCCAGGTACGGGATCCACACGGTGGCGCGCAGGCCGGGCAGCGCGGCGGCGATCTCGTTGACGGCGGCCGAGCGGTCGTAGGTCTTGCCGTTGTAGTGGTAGCCGTCGACCGCGATGAGCACCTTGGGCTCGATCTGCTTGAACCGGTCGACCACGCTGGGCACGCCGAAGTCGGGCGACCCGGCCGACCAGATCGCCCCCAGCGAGGCGGTGGCCAGGAACGCGATCAGCGCCTGCGGGATGTTCGGCAGGTAGCCGGCCACCCGGTCGCCGCGCCCGACGCCGAGCCGGACCAGCCCGGCGCGCACCCGCGCCACCTCCTCGCGCAGCTCGGCGTAGCTGATCTCCTGCCGGGCGCCGTCCTCGGAGACGAACACCACGGCCACGCCGTCGGTGCGGCGCAGCGCGTTCTCGGCGTAGTTGAGCGTGCTTCCGGTGAACCATTCGGCGCCGGGCATCGTTCCGGAGATGACGGGCCCGTCGCCACGCTCCCCGATGACCTCGAAGTAGTCCCAGATCGACGTCCAGAACTCCTCCGGCCGCTCGACCGACCAGCGCCACACGTCCTCGTAGGGCTCACCGGCGCGGCCCACCGACTCCAGATAGCGCGTCAGCCGCGCCCGCCCGGTGGTCTCGTCGGTGGGTTCCCAGAGCAGTGCACCTTCAGCAACCATGTGCCCCATCCTGTCGGCCGGTAGGCGGAAAGTCATACCCGACCTCCCACATAACTTGCTATCTCCTCAGGTGGTCCACCGCCATACGCGCGGCCGTGCCGATCACCGCGTCGGCGCGCGGCTGGTTGAGCGCGGTGGAGTAGGAGCGGGTGATCACGGCCACCGCGTAGCGCCCGCCGTCGGGGTACTCGACCACGCCCGCCTCGCCGCGCAGCGTCGGCAGCGTCCCGGTCTTGCCGCTGACCGCCACGTCGTCGTACGGGAACCCGGACGCCAGCCGGTGCGGCCACACCTGGAGGTTGAGCACGCCGCGCATCCACGCGCAGGAGCCGGGCGAGGCCGCCTCGTCCCTCCAGATCAGCCCGAACAGCCGGGTCAGCTCGCGCGCGGTGCTGCGGTTGGTGCGGGCCGGGTCGAGCACGCGCAGCCGGGCCAGGTCGTCGGGTTCGAGGTACGGCCAGCCGTGCCCGGCGTCGTCGGCCATGCTCGTGTTGATCTCCCCGGCGCTCTGCAGCACCCGGGTGCCGGTCAGGCCGAACCCGTCGAGCATGGCGTTGACCGCCTCCCTGCCGACCCGGGCGAGCAGCGCGTCGGCGGCGGTGTTGTCGCTGACGGCGATCATCAGGTAGGCCAGGTCGCGCAGCGAGATCGTGACGTCGTCGAGCATCGCGGACAGTCCGGTGGGCCCGGAGACGCGGTCGCGGCCGGTCACGGTGACGCGGCCGGCCGGGTCGAGCAGCCCCGCGTCGGCCTGCCGGCAGAACTCCACCATGAGCGGCACCTTGAAGATCGACGCGGTGGGCACCGGCTCGTCGGCCCCGTGACCGATCTCCCGGCCGGTGTCGACGTCGGTGGCCAGCAGCCAGCCGCGCACGCCCGCCGCGCGGAACACCGCCTCCAGGTCCGGACCGCTCATGCCAGCATCCCCGGCCTGCGGCTGACCCGCCGCACGGGCGTGGCGTCCTCGTCGGTCATCCCGGCGCGCTCCTTCAAGATCCGTACGGCCACGGCGGAGAAGTCGGTCACCGTCGCCGTGGCCGCCCGCCAGGCGGTGGAGACCCGGTAGGCGATGGGCGAGCCTAGCAGCGGACGCCAGGCCAGCCCCGCCACGTCCGCCTTGGGCCCGAACGCGACGGCGGCCCCGGCCATCACCAGGCCGAGCCCGGCGCCCTGGTGGACCTGCGCGGGCACGTAGCCGTGGCGGCGGCACTCGGCCAGCAGCTCGGCGTGGGCGCCGGGCTCGCCCTCCCGGGGCGGCATGAGCAGCTCGCGGCCGGCCAGGTCGGCCAGGTGCAGCTCGCCCGATCCGGCGAGCGGGTCGCCGGCGGCCAGCAGCACGCCCTGCGCCTGCACCAGCGTCTGGCCGAAGTGCAGGCCGGGGGCGGTGACCGGGTGGCGGACCACGCCCACGTCGATCACGCCTTCGGCCAGCGCGCCGACCTGGTCGGCGGTCCAGATCTCGGCGGGCGCGAGGCGTACCTCCGGGTTGCTCTCGCGGAAGCCCTCGACGAGGGCGGCCAGGACGGCGGCGGCCAGGTCGGGCGGGACGCCGACCTTGAGGACGGCGGCCTGGCCGTGGCGGACCACCTCGTGCAGCCGGTCGACGCGGGCGACGATCTCCCTGGCCTCGCCGAGCAGCAGCCGGCCCGCCTCGGTGAGCCTGACCTGCCGGGCCGAGCGGTCGAACAGCCGCACGCCGAGCTCCTCCTCCAGTCGCTTGATCCGCTGGCTGAGCGGGGGCTGGGCCATGCCGAGCCGGATCGCGGCGTTGCCGAAGTGCAGCTCCTCCGCGACCACGGTGAAGTAACGCAAGTGCCGGACCAGGTCCATGAGCAGTGACTATAGCCAAATCCATATCGATGAACCGGTCATATCAGTATTGGACAGCCAGGCCGGGGCTCTGCTGTCCTCTGACGCATGGCTTCACAAACGGGGGCAATGTACGCACATCTCCGGCCGGAGAACCCGCCCAGACGGAGGCGGCGCTGGCCCTGGGTCGCCGGGGCGCTCGTCCCGGTCGTCGCGGCGACCGGCACGTTCTGGGTCCTGCGCACGACCGGATCGCCGGAGCAGGTCGCCGACGCCTACCTGTCGGCCTGGTCCGCGGGGGACTACCGGGCCATGCGCGAGCTGGTCGCCGACCCGCCGGCCGACTTCGAGCAGCGGCACCGGCAGTTCAGCGCCGCCGTCAAGGCCGAGCGGCAGACCTTCCACCGGATCACGACCGGCGGGGTCTTCGCCGCCGACGGCGCCGACACCGGCGAGGTCAGCTTCGGCGCCACCTTCAGCGGCGCCGTCGACTGGAAGTACTTCGGCGACCTGAAGTTCGTCGAGCGCGACCGCACCTGGAAGATCGACTGGACCCCGGCCACCCTGCACCCCTCGCTGACCCGCGACCGCGCGGTGCGGCTGGTCACCGAGCGGGTCAAGGGCCTGGAGGTGCAGGCCGCCGACGGCACCCGCATCGACACCCCGGACGCGCCGGGCTCGGTGCAGCAACTCGTCGCGGGCCTGGCGCAGACCTACCCCGACTGGTTCGCCGAGCGCGACAGCGACCGGATCGAGCTGGTCGAGAACGGCGAGGTCGTCAAGAACCTGCTCGACCCGCCCACGTGGAAGCCGATCAGGACCACCCTCGACCTGAAGGTGCACCGGGCCGGCGCCGACGCCCTGGAAGGCGTGGACAAGCCCGCCTCGCTGGTGGCCGTGCGCGCCTCGACCGGCGAGATCCTGGCCGCGGTCAACAAGCCGGGCGGGTTCAACCGGGCGCTGCTCGGCAAGTACCCGCCGGGCTCGACGTTCAAGGTCGTCACCGCCTCCGCGCTGGTCGCCGACGGGGTCCGGCCGGGCGAGCGGGTGAGCTGCCCGGCCGAGCAGAACATCGGCGGCTTCCCCTTCCACAACGCCGGCTTCAAGGACTACGGCACGCTCGCCTTCCGCGACGCCTTCGCGCACTCGTGCAACACCACGTTCGGCGCGATGGTCGTCGGCGACCTGGGCGCCGAACGGCTCGCCGAGGTCGCCGCCAGCTTCGGCTTCGGCGCCCCCATCAAGCCGGGCGTCCCGGCGGTCAAGGCCGACTTCCCCACCCCCAAGGACGCCACCGACCTGGCCTCCGCCTCCATCGGGCAGGGCCGGGTGCTGGCCAGCCCGCTCAACATGGCCTCGGTCGCCGCCGCCGTCGCCGACGGCGCCTGGCGCCCGCCTCGGCTGGTCGGCGCCGACATCGCGCCCGGCGACCTGCGGCCCCGCAAGCTCGACGCCGACGTGGTGAGCGCGCTGCGCACGCTCATGCCCGCCGTCGTCACCGAGGGCACCGCCCACGCCGTGCGCTTCCCCGGCGGGACCGCCGGCAAGACCGGCACCGCCGAGTACGGGTCGGGCAAGGAGCCGCCCGCGCACTCGTGGTTCATCGGCTACAAGGACGACCTGGCCTTCGCCGTCATCGTGGAGGGCGGCGGCGCCGGCTCGGCGGTGGCGGCCCCTGTCGCGGCCCGCTTCCTCGCCGAGCTGGGCTGATCAGCCCGCCTTGCGGTCGAGCGGGGTGGTGAGCGCCGCCACGGCGGCCACCACCTCGGCGGCGTCGGACAGGTCTGGCAGCACCACGTCGGCCCCGGCCTCGCGCAGCTCGGCGGCCGTCGACCGGCCCGACGCCACCGCGATCATCGCGGCCCCGCCGATCCTGGCCGCCTGCACGTCCCGGGCCGAGTCGCCGATCAGCACCGTGTTGGCCGGCGTGAACGGGACGCCGAGCCGCTGCTTGGCCCGGCCTTGCGCGACCTGCAGCAGGGACGCCTTGGGGTAGACCTCCTCGCCGTAGCCGCCGAGCTCGAAGTCCACGTAGCGGTCCAGGCCGAACGCCTGGAGCTTGAGCACCGCGTTGCTCTTGATCGTGCCGGTGAGCACGGTCTGGATCACCCCGTCGAGCCGGGCCACGGACCTGAGCGCGTCCTTGGCCCCGGGCATCACCTTGCCCTCCTTGGGCAGCCGCTTGCGCCGGTCGGCGAAGGCCGAGGCCAGCGCGGCCAGGAAGCGCGGCAGGTGGTCGTCCTCGGCCTCGACGCCGTTGACCGCGAGCGTCTCGAAGACGATCTCGGAGTCGGGCCGGCCCATCGGCGGCACCAGCTTGACCAGCGGACGCCCGGTGACCGCGCGGAACGCCTCGGCGTAGGCGTCGCGCGTCACGATCGCGACGTCGACCAGGGTCAGGTCGACGTTCCAGAGAACTAGGCGGTTGATGGCGGCCTCCTGACTGCGAACCGCCCCCAGAGTAGGGCCACCGCCCCCTCGGGCGGCGGGTGACCGGTCGAATCAGGCATGATCCATGGCTTCGGCGAGCGTGTCGACGACCGGGAACCCGGTCGACTCCAGCTCGGCCCTGGTGGACATGCCGCCGGTGTAGAGCACCGCGCGGGCGCCCACGTGGCGGGCGGCCACGCCGTCGTCGACGCTGTCGCCGATCACCAGCACCTCGCGCGGGTCGACCCCGGCCGACCGGATGTGGGCGGCCATGTGCGCCGCCTTCTCCCCTCCGGTCACCCCGATCAGGCCGTCGATGCGGGTGAAGTGGCGGCTGATGCCGAACGAGTCGACCTTCGGCACCAGGTGGTCGTGCGGGGCCATCGAGCACAGCGACTGCGTGCCCGTCCAGCCGCTCAGCGCCAGCTCCGCGCCCTCGGCCAGCCCGCACTCCGCGGCCAGCCGGAAGTAGTGGTCGTGGAAGCCGACGTCGAGCCGCTCCCACTCGCCCTCCGACAGCGGGCGGCCGAGCATCCGCTCGTAGGCCACCCAGATGGGCCGGGTGTAGACGGCGCGGAACCCGTCGGCCGTCAGCGGGGGAAGCTCGTACGGCCGGAAGAGCTCGTTGGTCGCGCCGACGACGGCGTCGATGTCGTGGAAGAGCGTGCCGTTCCAGTCCCAGACAATGTGCTTGGTCATCATGTCCAGCTTATCCGGCCAGCAGGTCCGGGATCTCCTGCGTGGCGTACCACATGAGCTCGTGCGCCTCCGCGCCGTCGACCGTGAAACGGGCGTCGTCGTCGCCCTTGTCGGCCGCCGGCAGCGCGGCGATCGCCGCCTCGATGTCGGGCACCGCGTACAGGTCGTCGATGTGCACGGCGGCCACCTTGGCCAGCGGGATCGGCTCGGTCAGCCGGACCCGGGCCTTCTCCTGGAGGTCGGCGCCGTTGTGCGGCACGGGCCCGTCGACCTCGGCCGCGACGACCACCCGCCGCGCCGGGACGGCCACGCCGTCGGCGTGGTCGGCGGCCAGCATGCGCAGCGAGGCGCGGGCCGCCTCGGTGAGCGCCACGTACTCGAGCTCCTCGGTGTCGCCCGAGGCGTACCACTCGGTCAGCGCGGGGGTCACCGCGTAGCCGGTCAGCGGGGCCGGGGCCAGCTCCCCGGCCTCGGCGGCCCTGGCCAGCGCGGGCAGGGTGCACGGCAGGTAGACGCGCATCACGAACCTTTCACAGCGTGCGAGGGTCCCATCATGCCCGCCGCAGAGGCAGCCGGAGGAGGGACTCGAGTTCCCGGATGGTCGTGTCCGCGTCGCGGTGGTGGATTCCGGTGATCCCCAGGGTACGCGCCGCCGCGATGTTGGCCTCGATGTCGTCGATGAACACGCACGACTCCCCCGGCAGGCCGATCGCGCCGAGCGCGTGCTCGAAGATGCGCGGCTCGGGCTTGCGCATGCCGACCTCGCCGGAGATCACGATCGCGTCGAACACCTCGTCCCAGCCGTCGCGCGGGTAGGTGTTGGACCACGAGTTGGACAGCAGGCAGGTCTTCAGCCCGGCCTTCCTGACCTCGGCCAGCATGTCGTACATGGCCTCGACGCGTTCGAAGCCCGCGAACATGCGCTCCAGCAGGCCCTCGGCCTCCGGCGGCGCGCCGTCGAGGGTCAGCAGCCGGGCCGCCAGGTCGCGCTCGAACGCCGATCCGTCGAGCTCGCCGCGCTCCAGGGCGTGGATGACGTTCTCCTCCTGGCCGTCGTAGGCGGCCTCGACGAGCTCGCGCATGACCTGACGGTAGTGGTCGCCGTCGATGCGGTCGGCCTCGATCCACCTGGCGATGGAGTCGGTCAGGCTGGTCGTGAGCACCCCGCCCCAGTCGATCAGCACACCTGCGACCACATTCGCCTCCTCGTGGCAGTCCGGCACTCCAGCGTAGAGCCTCGCACAGGGCGTTTCGCCGGTTATAAACCCCCTGTTAGGGATCACCAAATCACCTGTTTATCGTGAGATTCCTGTCCGATCCCTGAAGGGACCGCCGTTGCGAACGACGATCCTGATCACCTCCCCCGACCGGTTCAGAGCTCCCGGACCCGAGCTCTTCGACCTCCCGCCGATCTTCGCCGGCGGACCGGCCTGGCTCACCAAACCCGTCCTGGTCGCCCTGCTCTGCTCGGTCCTCGTCATCGCCCTGTCATGGGCCGCCTTCGCCCGGCCCAAACTCGTGCCACGCGGCTGGCAGAGCTACGGCGAGTACGTCTACGAGTTCGTCCGCGACCAGGTGGCCCGGCCCAACCTGGGCAAGGACGCCGACCGGTGGATGGGCTTCCTGCTCAGCCTGTTCCTGACCGTGATGGCCTGGAACCTCATGGGCGTCATCCCGTTCGTCCAGTTCCCCGTCGCCGCGCACATCGCGTTCCCGGCGACGCTGGCGCTGCTCGTGTACGGCATCAAGATCTACCTCGGCGTCCGGCACCACGGCCTGATCGGCTACCTCAAGGGCATCGTGATCCTGCCGGGGCTGCCCGGCTGGGCCTATCCGCTGTACGCGCCGCTCATCCTCGCCGAGGTGTTCTTCCTGTCACTGTTCACGCACCTCATCCGGCTGTTCGCGAACATGTTCGCCGGCCACATCCTGCTGGCGTTCTTCAGCGCCGTGGGCTTCTGGTTCCTGTTCGAGAGGCTCACGCCGCTCGGCGCCGGGATCGGCGTGGTCGGCGTGCTCATGACGATCCTGCTGACCGCGTTCGAGATGTTCATCCAGTTCCTGCAGGCCTACCTGTTCGCCATGCTCGCCGCCATGTACGTGGCGAGCGGCCTGCACGGCGAGCACTAACGGATGACGCGGGCGGCCAGCTTGCGGTGCTCCGGCGAACGCAGCACCTGGGCCGCCCGCTTCGCCGACGCCACCGGCGCCTCCTGGAGCAGGCCGCGGGCCTGCTTGAGCTTGAGCAGCCGGGTGACCGACTGGTCGAGCCGCTGCTGCGAGATCCGCCCGTCCTTGACCGCCGCCAGCACGGCGCCGTAGGCCTTCGGCAGGTCGTACGGCATCAGCAGCAGGTCGGCGCCGGCCAGGACGGCGCGGACCGCCACCTCCCCGTCGCCGTACTTCTTGCGCACGCCCTCCATGTTGAGCGCGTCGGTGGAGATGACGCCCTTGAAGCCGAGCTCCTTCCTGAGCAGCCCGGTCAGGATCGGCTTGGACAGCGTCGCCGGGTCGCCCGACGGGTCGAGCTTGGGGAAGACGATGTGCGCGCTCATCACCGCGTCGACCCCGGCCGCGATGGCCGCCCGGAACGGCGGCGCGTCCAGGCGCTCCCACTGCGCGCGGGTGTGCTTGATCACCGGCAGGCCGGTGTGGCTGTCGATCCGGGTGTCGCCGTGGCCAGGGAAGTGCTTGGCGGTGGAGGCCACCTTCGCGTCGCCGAACCCTTTGACGGCGGCGCCGACCATCTTGGCCACCTTCGCCGGGTCGTCGCCGAAGGCGCGCGGGCCGATGACCGGGTTCTTCGGGTCGATGTTGACGTCGGCGACGGGCGCGAAGTCGAGGTTGACGCCGAGGGCGCGCAGCTCCTCGCCGGTGGCCCTGGCCACGGCCCGCGACAGGCTGGTGTCGCCGGTCGCGCCGATCTGCGAGGCCCCGGGGAAGCGCGTCATCAGCGCCGACATCCGCGACACCAGGCCGTTCTCCTGGTCGGTGCCGACGAGCAGCGGCAGCCCGGACGCGCGCTGCATGCCGTTGGTCAGCTCGACGACCTGGGCCGTGCTCCTGACGTTGGCGGGGAACAGGATGACGCCGCCGAGATGGTATTTGCGGATCACCTTGGCGGGCGTCTGGGCGCCGTAGCGGGCCTGGTTCTCGCCGGAGACGGTGTCGGCGGCGGTGCCGTACAGGACGGGCATGAAGAGCTGGCCGACCTTCTGCTCGGTGCTCAGGCCCGCCAGGACCCGCTTGACCGGGTCCTGGGCGGACGGCGGCGCGGAGGTGGCGGGCTCGCCGCCGGTCGCGGGCGGCTTGGCGGACTCCTGGGCGGGCTGCTGGGCCGGCGACGCCGCGGTCGCCGCCCCGCCGCCGCCGCTGCACGCCGCCAGGGCGATCGTCAGGACGCTTGCCGCACCGATCCGTCGAACCATGAACACCACCGTATCCACGCGGCGACGTGCCCGTGCCGGACGACGGCCAAAAGTTGCTACAGCCCCAGCGCCTCCAGCTCCGTCAGGTGGGCGCGGGCCGCCGCTCGCGCCCCGGCCGCCGTCGTCGCCGCCCTGGCCGACTCCGCCGCCGCACGGCACTGCTCCAGCGTGTGGTACGCCAGCGCGGCCCGTACGGCGGGCAGCGCGGCGGGCCCCATCGACAGGGACGCCGCGCCGAGCCCCGCCAGCACGCAGGCCAGCCCCGGGTCGGCCGCCGCCTCGCCGCACACGCCGCCCGGCTTGCCCGCCTGCGCCGCGGCGGCCAGGATGCCGGCGAGCAGGTCGAGCAGCGCCGGCTGCCACGGGTCGTGCAGCTCGCTCAGCGCGCCGAGCTCGCGGTCGGCGGCGAAGGCGTACTGGGCCAGGTCGTTGGTCCCGGCCGAGACGAAGTCCACCTCGGCCACCAGGTCGCGGGCGCGCAGCGCCGCCGCCGGGACCTCGATCATGACGCCCGCCTCCGGCAGGTCGGCGGCCCGGCACGCGGCGGCGAACCACCGGGCCTCCTCGGCCGTCGTCACCATCGGCGCCATCACCCGCAGCCGCCCACCGCTTCCCGCGCCCGCCGTGGCCAGCGCGTCGAGCTGCGTCTCCAGCACCTCCGGGTGGGCCCGCAGCAGGCGCAGCCCGCGCTCGCCCAGCGCCGGGTTCGGCTCGGCCGAGCCGGGCGGCAGGAACGCCAGCGGCTTGTCGGCGCCCGCGTCGAGCGTCCGCACGATCACCGGCCCGCCGGGGAACGCCTCCAGCGCCGCCCGGTAGGCGCGCTCCTGCTCCTCGGCGCCCGGGGGCTCGGCGCGGCCCAGGAAGAGGAACTCGGTGCGGTAGAGGCCGACGCCCTCGGCGCCGCAGGAGCGCGCCGCTTCGAGGTCGGCCGGACCGCCGACGTTCGCCAGGAGCGGCACCGGGTGGCCGTCCTTCGTCCGCCCGGGGCCGGTGACCCGGTCGATGGCGGCCTGCCTGGCGGTGTCGACGCTCTCCGCCCTGGCCACGTCGGACTCCGTCGGCCGCGCCCGTACCTCTCCTGAGGTGCCGTCGACCAGCACCTCGACGCCGGGACGCAGGGTCGTCGCGCCCGCGCAGGCCACGACGGCGGGCACGCCCAGCGCCCTGGCCATGATCGCGGTGTGGCTGGTCGGCCCGCCCTCCTCGGTGACGAACGCGGCCACCGCGTGGCCGGACAGCAGCGCGGTGTCGGCGGGCGCCAGATCATGCGCGACCAGCACGTACGGCGTGTCGCCCGGCGGCGGCAGGCCGGGCAGCTCCTGGCCGGTGAGCTGGGCGATCACCCGGTCCCTGAGGTCGTCGAGGTCGGCCGCCCGCTCACCCAGGTAGCCGCCGACCCCCTCCAGCACGTCCCGATATTTGGTGAAAGCCTCGTGCACGGCCCTGGGGGCGGCCGTACCCCGGTCGATCAGCGACCTGATCTTCACGACCAGCCCGGGGTCCTCCGCCATCAGGGCCTGTGCCTTGAGGATCTCGCGGGCCTCGCCGCCCGCCCGGTCACCGCGCGCCTCAAGCTCGCCCGCGACCTGCGCGAGCGCCATGACCGCGCGCTCCTTCTCCTGATCCGCGTCTCCCGCGTGTGTGGCGCCCTCGGGGGGTTCGGGCACACGGGCGGTCAGGAGGTACGCGGGGCCGTGCCCGATGCCCGGGCTGACCCCCACCCCCCGCAGGTTCACGGCGTGGAGGCGATGCTGGCGAGCTGGTCGAGAACCTCCTCGGCACCCTCGCCCTCGGCCGTGATCACGATGGTCTCCCCCTGCCGGACGTCCAGCGCCATGATCTGCAGGATGCTCTTGCCGTTGACCGGCTCGCCGCCCGTGACCTTGGCGACGCGGATGTCCATCGGGGCTTTCATCGCCGTCTGCACGAACGTGGCCGCGGGCCGGGCATGCAGCCCCACCTCCGCCGCCACGGTCGCCTTGCGCTCGCCCATGAACCCTTCCTTCCCTCTTGCTACGTCCATCGAAAAAGCTCGTCGCCCGCGTGCACGGCGCCCCGTGCCACGTCCGTCACCGCTCCGGCGACCGCGTCGAGAGCCACCACCGGGCAGACGGGCGAACGCCCGCCCGCCTCGACGGCGGCCGGATCCCAGGACACCACGGGCTGCCCGGCGCTCACCCTGTCGCCTTCGGCGGCCAGCAACTGGAATCCCTTTCCCTTGAGCTGCACCGTGTCGATGCCCAGATGCACCAGCACGCCTTTGCCGTCATCTCCTACGATGACGTACGCATGCGGGTGCAGTTTCATGATTTTCCCAGCTATGGGGGCAACAGCCTTCCCCGGGCCCCGCAACGGGTCGATCGCCGTTCCCGGCCCCACCATGCCTGCCGAGAAGACGGGGTCCGGCACCGCCGCCAGTCCCACAGCCGCCCCCTCGACCGGGGCGAGAACAGTCGTCATGGTCTCGCCCTCTTAGCCGATGATGTCCTCGATGTCGCTGGCGATGGTGTCGGCCTCCGGCCCTACGACGACCTGCACCACGTTGCCGGCGGCCATGACACCGTGGACGCCGGCCGCCCTGAGCGCGGCCTGGTCCACCTTCGTGGCGTCGGCGACCTCCGTGCGCAGCCGGGTGATGCAGGGCTCGATCTCGATGATGTTGTCGGCACCGCCTAGACCGGCGATGATCGCGTTCACGTCCGCCGCCATCCGGCCCTCCTCGTCATGACTCTGCGACCAGGCTAAACGACGCTGCGTGATCAGTCCGTCTGGGTCACCTTGTTGAGCCCGCGCGGCGCGTCGGGGTCGATGCCCAGCCGCCTGGCCAGCGCCTCGGTCAGCAGCTGCCCGGGAACGATGAGACCCATCGGCGCCAGCCACTCCGGCAGGTCGGGGCCGTTCAGCGCGGCCGTGCCCGCCCGCGCCAGGCCCTCGCCGCCGCCGATCGTGAACGCCGCCGCGCCCGCCGCCACGACGCGCTCGGCCAGCGCCACCGTGCCCTGCAGCGTCGGGCTGTTCTCCGCCGCCACCAGCAGCGCCGGGGTGTCGGCGTCGACCACCGCGATCGGCCCGTGCAGCAGGTCGGCGTACGACAGGCCCATCGCGTGCAGGTAGCAGGCCTCCTTGAGCTTGAGCGCGGTCTCCAGCGCCGTCGAGAACGCCATGCCGCGCCCCGACACCACCACGCCGGGCTTGTCCGCCAGCCCCTCCACGACCGCGTCCAGGTCGCCCGGCTCGGAGATCAGCTTCTCCACCGCCTCCGGCACCCGCCGCAGTTCGTCGGCGTCCACCTCGGCGCCCAGGCCCAGCGCCAGCACGGCCAGCGCGGCGAGCTGCGTGGTGTAGGTCTTGGTCGCCGGAACGGCCTTCTCCTCGCCCGCGAGCGTGCACAGCGCCAGGTCGGCCGCCTGCGCCAGCGGGCTGTCCTCGCCGCCGTTCGTGACCCCGACGGTACGGGCGCCGCAGTCCTTCGCCCAGGCCAGCGTCTCGACGATCTCCTCGGTGCGCCCCGACTGGGAGATGGCGACGGCCAGCACGCCGTCGAGGTCGAGCTTGCGCTTGTACGTCGTCGCGATCGACGGCGCCGCGAGCGCGGACAGCCTGCCGGCGTGCGACTCGACCAGGTAGCGGCCGTAGACGGCGGCGTTGTCGGAGGTGCCACGCGCGATGAACAGCAGCTGGCGGGTCTGCTCGCCCAGCGCCTTCACCTCGCCGACCCTGGGGAGCAGGGAGTCGAGCGTGGCCCGCAGCGCCTCGGGCTGCTCGGCGATCTCGCTGCGCATCTTGGTGGTCATCTCGTGTTCATCCCTCAACTGTTACCGTTCGGACTTGACCCTGTTTTGCGTCATGTGGTGGTCTAGTCCGGACTAGACCAGTACGAACCATAGCCCATGACCCAGGTCAGATCGAGGGGAGGATCCGTGGCACACATCGATCCGGACAGCCCGGTGCCCAAGTACTTCCAGCTGCGCGAGATCCTGCTCGACCTCATCGACAGCGACGAGCTCAGCATCGGCGCCGCGATCCCGTCCGAGCGCGAGCTCTGCCAGCGGTTCGGCCTGTCCCGCATGACCGTGCGGCAGGCCGTCGACCATCTCGTGTCCGAAGGGCGCCTGCACCGGGTGCCGGGCAAGGGCACGTTCGTCGCCCGGCCCAAGATCGAGCTGGCGCTCCAGCTCACCTCCTTCACCGAGGACATGCGCGCCCGCGGCATGGTGCCCGGCTCGCGCGACCTCGACCGGCGCGTCGTGCGCGCCAGCGCCCACCTGGCCAAGGAGCTCGGCATCCAGCCGGGCGAGGAGGTCCACTTCATCGAACGGCTGCGCACCGCCGACGGCGAGCCGCTGTCCATCGAACGGGCGCACATCCCGGTCAAGC
Organism: Nonomuraea sp. NPDC003214; assembly: GCF_053590035.1. Classification (NCBI taxonomy): domain Bacteria; kingdom Bacillati; phylum Actinomycetota; class Actinomycetes; order Streptosporangiales; family Streptosporangiaceae; genus Nonomuraea; species Nonomuraea sp. NPDC003214. Next base: position 616,504 of record NZ_JBSFSX010000001.1, read on the forward strand.
TCGCCCCCGACCTCGCCGAGCACGACCTGTCCGGCCGCTCGCTCTACGAGCTGCTGGAGAGCCGCTACGGCCTCGTCATGGACGCCGGCGAGCTCACCATCGACGGCGGCATCGCCGACCCGAGCGACGCCGACCTGCTCAAGCTGGCCCGCGGCGGCGCCGTCCTGCTGCTGCAACGGCGCTCGTTCTCCGGCGGCGTCTGCGCCGAGCTCGGCGTCTCCACCTACCGCGCCGACCGCTACCAGCTCCGCACCATTCTGGAAATGCCCGCAAGACGGGGTTGAGGGCCCGACCCGGAGGGACGCCCGGTGAACGAGACCACCGCCGCCCGGCCTTCGCCGTTAGCACGCGTGATGAACGTGCTCCAGCGGATGGGCCGTTCGCTCATGCTGCCCATCGCCGCCCTCCCCGTGGCCGCGCTGATGGTCCGCTTCGGCCAGTCCGACATGCTGGGCTCCAACGGCGCCGAACCCGGCGGCCTGGCCGACGTCGCCGGGCTCGCCTGGATGAACGACGTCGCCCTCGTCATGGAGGCCGCCGGCGACGCCCTGCTGGAGAACCTGCCGATGCTCTTCGCCGTCGGCGTGGCCATCGGCTTCGCCCGCAAGGCCGACGGCACCACTGGCCTGGCCGCCGTCGTCGGCTACCTGGTCTTCGACCGGGTCACCAAGGTGATGTTCGCCGGCTCCGGCATCCGCGACACCGTGATCATCCGGGAGGCCCAGGACCAGGGCGTCGCCGAGGTCATCAACTTCGGCCTGCAGAACCCCACCAAGGTGCTCGGCGGCATCCTCATGGGCCTGGTCACCGCCCTGCTGTGGCAGCGCTTCCACCGGATCAAGCTGCCCTCCTGGCTCGCCTTCTTCGGCGGGCGGCGCTTCGTCCCCATCATCACCACGCTGGCCGCGCTGGTGCTCGGCGTGGTCATCGGCTGGGTGTGGCCCATACTCGGCGAGTGGATCGGCCACGCCGGCGAGGCGCTCACCACGCTCGGGCCGCTCGGCACCGGCATCTACGGGCTGATCAACCGGCTGCTCATCCCGCTCGGGCTGCACCACTTCGCCAACTCCATCGTCTGGCACGTGGTGCCCCAGTGCGACGTCGGCGGGCGCGCCCTCGGCGGCGACTGGAACTGCTACTTCGCCGGCGACCCCACCGCCGGGGAGTTCATGGCCGGGTTCTTCCCCGTCATGATGTTCGCGCTGCCCGCCGCCGCGCTCGCCATGTGGCGGGCCGCTCCGGCGCACCGGCGCACGGCCGTGGGCGGCATCATGCTGACCGCCGCCCTCGCCTCGTTCGTCACCGGCATCACCGAGCCCATCGAGTTCGCGTTCATCTTCGTCGCCCCCGTGCTGCTCGTCGTGCACGCCGTGCTCACCGGCCTCGCCATGGCCCTCACCACGCTCATCGGCGGGCAGCTCGGCTTCGGCTTCTCCGCGGGGCTGCTCGACATGCTGCTCAACGCCAGCAAGTCCAACACCCAGAACGTGCCCGGCATCCTCCTGCTCGGCGTCGTCTACGGCGTCGTCTACTACGTCGTGTTCAGCTTCCTCATCCGCAAACTCGACATCATGACCCCCGGCCGCGAGCCGGAACCCGACGTCGACTCCGGCGAGCCCCGCGCCCCCTAGCGGCGATCTCCGCGCGCCCCCTGGCTCCGTTTCCCCGCGCCCCCTGGCGCCGTTTTCCCGGCCCTCCCATGTGGTAGGAACCGACCGACCCCCGTGACGTGCGGGGGGATGCATGACCAGCAAGGGCGGCTCGGCGTTCGCGGTGCTGCAACGCGTCGGCCGCTCGCTCATGATGCCCATCGCCGTCCTGCCCGCCGCCGGCCTGCTGTTCCGCTTCGGCCAGGACGACCTGCTCGGCAAGGACGGGCTCGGCGGCGCCTGGCCCTGGCTGCTCCCCGTCGCGAACGTGCTCGCCGCGGCGGGCGGCGCGCTCTTCGACAACCTGCCGCTGCTGTTCGCCATCGGCGTCGCGATCGGCTTCGCCCGCAAGGCCGACGGCTCCACCGCCCTGGCCGCCCTCGTCGGCTACCTCGTCTTCGACCGCGTCACCAAGACCCTGTTCTTCCAGGCGGGCAGCGGCGCCGTCTACGACCGGGTCATGATCACCACCGTGCGCGACGGCGCCACCGCCCCCGCCCTCGACCTGGCCGCCGCCAACCCCACCGGCGTCCTCGGCGGCATCCTCATCGGCCTGGCCGCCGCCCTCCTGTGGGAGCGGTTCTACCGCATCAAGCTCCCATCCTGGCTGGCCTTCTTCGGCGGGCGGCGGTTCGTCCCCATCATCACCGCCGTCGCCGCCCTCCTGCTCGGCGTCGTCCTCGGCATCCTGTGGCGGCCCGTCGCCGACTGGCTGGCCGTCGCCGGCGACTGGCTCTCCGCCCACGGCACCGCCGGAGCCGGCATCTACGGCCTCGCCAACCGGCTGCTCATCCCCTTCGGCCTGCACCACGTGCTCAACACCATCGTCTGGTTCACGCTCCCCGAATGCCGCGCGGGCCAGCACGGCGCCACCCGCGACGCGGCAGGCGACCTGAACTGCTACTTCGCCGGGGAGCAGGGCGCCGGCATCTTCATGACCGGCTTCTTCCCCATCATGATGTTCGGCCTGCTCGGCGCCGCCGTCGCCATGTGGCGCGCCGCCCTCCCCCACCGCCGCGCGGCCGTCGGCGGCATCATGCTCTCCGCCGGGCTCACCTCGTTCATCACCGGCATCACCGAACCCTTGGAATTCGCGTTCATCTTCGTCGCGCCCGCCCTGTTCGCCGTGCATGCCGTGCTCACCGGCCTGTCGATGGCCCTCATGGCCGAGCTCGGCGCCCGCCTCGGCTTCACCTTCTCCGGCGGCGCCATCGACCTGCTCCTCAACGCCAGCAAGTCCAACACGCACCGGATCGACCTGATCATCCTGGCCGGGCTCGCCTACGCCGTCGTCTACTACGCGCTGTTCACCTTCCTCATCCGCGCCCTGTCGCTCCCCACCCCCGGCCGCGAAGTTGAGGACACCCCCGACCGGCCCCCGGCCTGACCCGAAAAGGCTGCGGCACCGCTCCAGCTTCCCGCGACCTTCTACGCCCGCCGCCCCATACCCGGACACGCTCCGGACAAGTTGGCGGCCGATGTATCTGCCGGCCGCGCCGAAACCTCCTAGTACCGATCTGTCGCCCCCCTTGATGGAGGACCCATGCCCTCGCACGACACCCACGGATCGCTCGCCCTCACCACCCTGGTCTGGGGCGCCCCCGGCGCCCTGCCCGACGAGCGGCGGCTCCGGCAGCTCGGCCAGGCCCTCGCCGAGGTCCTCGCCGGCCGCCGGCCGCCCGAGACCCTCATCGACCGCCTCACCGACCGCGCCTACCGCGAACTGGTCCGGGCCGGCCGCATGATCGACTCCCCCCGGCCGCCGTTCGTCGGCGTCCCCCACGTCAAGGAGCCCCGGGACGGGGCCATCGAGATGTGCCTGCTCGTCCACTGCGGCGACCGCGCCCGCGTCCTCGCCCTCCGCCTGGAACGGCGCGGCGTCCAATGGCTCTGCACCGACTTCGAAACCGCCTGACCCCACCCGGCGCCCCGGGGCAGCTTGCGACCGCACCGCCCCTGAGCCACCCCCTGCCGCGGCCCCACCTCTCCGAACCAGAGGCGGGCGCTCCCCTCCGGGCCCGGCCCACGGGGGGAGGGCCTGCGGGGCCCGGCCCACAGGATCCGACCCCGCAGGACCCGACCCCCCGCAGGACCCGACCCCGCGAGGGCCCGGCCCGCAGGTGGCGCCCGAAGGGGAGCCACCGCAGGGTCCGCCCGTGGGAACCCGACCCCAGGGAGCCTCACCGCCCGGAACCCGCCCCCGGGGGCCGGGACACGCGGCCTGGACGCTCGGAAACCGGACGCTCGGGAGCCCGAACACGGGCCCGGGCGCTCGGGGCCCCGAACGCTCAACACCCGGCCCCCAGAGGCCGGGACCCTGGACGCCCAGGGCCGGACGCTCGGGGCTCGGGGCGGCTCGGCACCCGGTCACCGGGGGCCCTGACACCCGGCCGACCGGGCACCTGGGGCCTTGGAGCCCGTGGGGCCGGGCGGCCGGGGGCGGGGGCGGGGGCGGAGGGCTGGGAGGCCGAGGCCGGAGGGCCGGGGCCTTGGGCGGCTGACCCCTGGGCGCGCGGGACGCCCGGGGGCCGGGGCCGGAGGGCCGGGGCCTTGGGCCCCTGACGCCTGGGGCGCGCGGGACGCCCGGTGGCGGGGGCCGGGGTGGCGTCGGGCCTTCGGGGTGGCCCGGACGCGGAGCAGCCCCCGCCCGGGAGGGGCGGGGGCTGCTCGGGGTCGTGGGTCAGGCGGCGTTCTTCGGGTCGCCGTGGCAGCGCTTGTACTTCTTGCCGGACCCGCAGGGGCACGGCGCGTTGCGCTCGACGTTGCCGTAGGCGGCGCGCTCGGCGGCGGTGCTGACCCGGGTGCGCTCGACGTCACCCTGCTCGCCCGGCGCCGTGTACTCCAGCTCGGCCGGACGCTCGGGGCCGCGGAGCCCGCGGGCGATGATGGACCGGGTCTCGGTCATCATCGGGTCCTCGACCTCCTCGACGATGGGGTTCTCCTGAACCTCCACCTCAAGGTTGAACAGGAACCCGACCGAGTCCTCCTTGATGCCTTCGAGCATCGCGGCGAACATCTCGAAGCCCTCGCGCTGATACTCGATCTGCGGGTCCTTCTGCGCGTAGGCCCGCATGCCGATGCCTTCGCGCAGGTAGTCCATCTCGTAGAGGTGCTCGCGCCACTTGCGGTCGAGGACGGAGAGGATGACGCGGCGCTCCAGGTCGCGGGTCGCCTCGGCGCCCCACTCCTCCTCGCGCCTGGCGTACGCCTCCAGCGCGTCGGCCTTGATCCGCTCGCTGATGATGTCGGCGGTGAGCTCCTCGCGGGAGCCGACCTCCTCGACCAGGTCCTCGAGCTTGAGCGAGACCGGGTAGAGGCCGGCGAAGGCCTTCCACAGCTTGTCGAGGTCCCACTCCTCGGCGAAGCCCTCGGCGGTGGCGCCGGCGACGTAGCCGTCGATGACGTCGCCGATGAAGCCGCGCACCTGCTCGTGCAGGTCGGCGCCTTCGAGGACGCGGTGGCGCTCGGCGTAGATGACCTTGCGCTGCCGGTTCATCACCTCGTCGTACTTGAGAACTTCCTTGCGGATCTCGAAGTTCTGCTGCTCGACCTGGTGCTGGGCGGAGGCGATGGCCTTGGAGACGATGCCGGACTCGATCGGCTGGTCGTCGGGGATGTTGAGGCGCGTCATGATCATCTCGACCCGGGCCGAGTTGAACAGGCGCATCAGGTCGTCGCCGAGCGACAGGTAGAAGCGCGACTCGCCGGGGTCGCCCTGGCGGCCGGAGCGGCCGCGGAGCTGGTTGTCGATGCGGCGCGACTCGTGGCGTTCGGTGCCGAGCACGTACAGGCCGCCGAGCTCGCTGACCTCGTCGTGTTCGGCCTTGACCTGGGCCTTGGCCTTCTCCAGCGCCTCGGGCCAGGCCTTCTCGTATTCCTCGGGGGTCTCGAGCGGGTCGAGGCCGCGCTGGCGCAGCTCGGCGTCGGCGCGGAACTCGGGGTTGCCGCCGAGCATGATGTCGGTGCCTCGACCGGCCATGTTGGTGGCGACGGTGACGGCGCCCTTGCGGCCGGCCTCGGCGACGATCGCGGCCTCACGCGCGTGGTTCTTGGCGTTGAGGACCTCGTGCGGGACGCCGCGGCGCTTGAGCGCCTTGGACAGCCGCTCGGACTTCTCGACGGAGGTGGTGCCGACGAGGACGGGCTGGCCGGCCTCGTGGCGCTCCTTGATGTCGTCGACGACCGCGTTGAACTTGGCGTCCTCGGTCTTGTAGACGACGTCCGGCTGGTCCTTGCGGATCATCGGCCGGTTGGTGGGGATGGGCACCACGCCGAGCTTGTACGTCTGGTGGAACTCGTTGGCCTCGGTGACGGCGGTGCCCGTCATGCCGGCGAGCTTGTCGTACAGGCGGAAGTAGTTCTGCAGGGTGACGGTCGCCAGGGTCTGGTTCTCGTCCTTGACCTTGACGCCTTCCTTGGCCTCGATGGCCTGGTGCATGCCCTCGTTGTAGCGGCGGCCGTGCAGGATGCGGCCGGTGAACTCGTCGACGATCAGGACCTCGCCGTCGGAGACGATGTAGTCCTTGTCCTTCTTGAAGAGCTCCTTGGCCTTGAGCGCGTTGTTGAGGAAGCCGACGAGGTGGGTGTGCTCGGGCTTGTAGAGGTTGTCGATGCCGAGCCAGTCCTCGACCTTGGCGACGCCGTCCTCCAGCACGCCGACGGTGCGCTTCTTCTCGTCGACGATGTAGTCGCCGGTGCTCTCCTCGCCGGGGTTCTTGGCCTCGACGCCCTTGCGGAGGCGCGGAACGATCTTGGCAAACTCGGCGTACCACTTGCCGGACTGCTCGCCGGGGCCGGAGATGATCAGCGGTGTACGGGCCTCGTCGATGAGGATGGAGTCGACCTCGTCGACGATCGCGTAGTTGTGGCCGCGCTGGACGCACTCGTCGAGCGACCAGGCCATGTTGTCGCGCAGGTAGTCGAAGCCGAACTCGTTGTTGGTGCCGTACGTGATGTCCGCCTGGTACTGCTTGCGGCGCTCGTCGGGCTGCTGGCCGGAGAGGATCATGCCGACCTCGAGGCCGAGGAAGCGGTAGACGCGCCCCATGTTCTCGGCGCCGACCTTGACCAGGTAGTCGTTGACCGTGATGACGTGCACGCCTTTGCCGGAGATGGCGTTGAGATAGGCGGGCAGAGTACAGGTCAGGGTCTTGCCCTCACCCGTCTTCATCTCGGAGATGTTGCCCATGTGCAGGGCAGCGCCGCCCATGATCTGCACGTCGAAGTGCCGCTGACCGAGCACGCGGCGGGCCGCCTCGCGTACGGTCGCGAACGCTTCGGGAAGCAGATCGTCAAGGGACTCGCCCTCGGCGTAGCGCTGCTTGAACTCGTCCGTCATCGCGCGCAACTCCGCGTCGGACAGGCTCGTGAAGTCGTCCTCGATGGAGTTGACCTGGTCTGCGATCCGCTTGAGCTTGCGCAGAGTCTTGCCCTCGCCGGCACGTAGGATCTTGTCGAGAATGGCTGCCACTTTATGTAAAGCTCCTCGCAGGTCTACCCCGGCGGCGCCGCCAGGAGGAGAGGCCGAGACAAACTTCCCCGGTTGCCATCGTAGGCGGTTCTGCAACCAGACACAGCCACCGTGACGACAAGGGCGCGGACCACGTCTGGGAGAATGGGGGTCAGGCAGAGAGTATGCCGGTTGACAGCCGGTTCGCACCGATTAACGGGATTTCCGGCAAAGGAAGGATTTGTCATGGTTGAGGGGAAGAAGTCGGAGCACACGGAGAACCTCGGCAGCCACGGCGGCCGCGCGTCCTCGTGGCTCGCCGTGACGGTGATGCTCGTGGGCACCATCGTGGGCGGCTTCGGTCTCACCGCCGCCAACTGGCCGATCGTGTGGGTCGGCGTCGGGCTCTTCGTGGTGGGAGGCATCCTCGCCCTGGTGTTCGACATCTTCACCGACGTCGTGATCGACGCCCCCCGGGTGGGCATGCGCGCCGAAGACCACCGCTGACGCCCGAGGCCCCTCCCTCGGGCCGATCCGCCCCCGCACCGGGCATCGAACGTTCTGTCGGTGCCCCTCGCTAGCATTCCGGCATGCTTCGCCGTACGGAATCGCCCCGATGACCGCCTTGACCCCCGACGAGGCGCGCCGGCTCATCCTGCGTGCCCAGGGCTTCGTGGGCGCGGACGCGCGCCGGGGCGGACCGCACGCGATGCTGCGGCGGCTCGGCGCCATCCAGCTCGACACGATCTCGGTGCTCGCCCGCTCCCACGAACTGGTCGCCTACGCCCGCCTCGGCGCGGTCGGCCGGCAGACCGTCGAGCGGGCATACTGGCACAATCCCGCCCAGAGCTTCGAATACTGGTGCCATGCCGCGTGCATCCTGCCCATCGAGCACTGGCCGCTGTTCGCGTTCCGCCGCCGCGCCTACCGTGAGCGCCGCTTCCGCTGGCACGAGGTGCCCGACCACGTCGACAAGCTGCTCCAGCAGGCCCGCGACTCCGGCCCGCTGACCACCAGCGACGTCGGCGGCGCCAAGAACGGCGGCCCCTGGTGGGACTGGTCCGAGTCCAAGATCGGCCTGGAGTGGCTGCTCGACATCGGCGAGCTCGTCTGCGCCCGCCGGGTCGGCTGGCGCCGCGTCTACGACGTCGCCGAGCGCGTCGTCCCCGCCGAGCTCCTCGACCAGGACCTCACCGACGAGGAGTGCATCACCCGCCTGGCCGCCGTCGCCGGCCGCTCGCTCGGCGTCGCGACCCGCGGCGACCTGATCGACTTCCTCCGCCTCACCGGCCGCCACAGCGCCATCCTCGACGAGGCCCTGCGCAGCGGCGCCGCCGGCCTGGTCCCCGTACGCGTCGCGGGCTGGCCCGCCGCCCCCAAGGCCGCCGCCGGGTCCCCCAACGCCTGGGCCGACCCCGCCCTCCTGGAGTCCGAGACCCGTGGCCGCCACCGCACCACGCTCGTGTCGCCGTTCGACTCGCTCATCTGGCACCGGGGCCGCACCGAGCGCGTCTTCGGCTTCAACTACCAGCTGGAGCTGTACGTGCCCAAGCACAAGCGGGTGCACGGCTACTTCACCATGCCGGTGCTGGCCGGGGGCCGCCTGATCGGCCGGGTCGACCCGGCCCGCGAAGGCTCCACCCTGGTCGCCCGCCAGCTCAGCCTGGAGCCCGGCCTGACCAGCGCCAAGTGGGTCGACGCGCTGCGCGACGCCCTGTGGTCGGCGGCCGAATGGGTGGGCTGCGACGCCGTCCGCGTCGAGCGCACCGACCCCCCGGAGCTCGCCCCGCTGCTGACGATGACCGGCGGCGCCTGATCGGGGCCGCCGGCGCCCGGAAACGGCCGGTTCCCGAACCGTGGGATAGTCTGGAGGCACCGAGGACATCTCGCGCGCTGGCACCCAGGTCGGCGACGCCCCCGGCGAAGCACCGCGATCGGTCCCGCCCCGCGGGACCGGACAGGGCAGGCGAGCATGACGCCGACGCTCACTTCTCATCCCGCGCCGGACCTCGGCGCACGCCGCCGCCACGACCGTCCCACGCGCTGCGGCAGACCAGGGTTCCACCGGCCCGTCCGCTGAGGGGCCACCACGAAGGCCCGCGCCGTCCTCAGAGCCGGATGGAGCGCATCGCCCGACCGGGCGACGAACCGCTCTCCGGCTCCCGGCAGCTCATCCCATCTCGCATCTCCGAACGGAGACACCATGCAGCTTCTCGACACAACATCGATCAACACGGCATCGATCAACACAGCATCGATCAACACAGCCCCCATCAACACGGCCCCCATTGCCGGCGCCGGCTCGTCCGCTCCCACCGTCCTGCGCCTGTCCGGTGAGATCGACCTGTTCACCAGCCCGGCGCTGCGTCAGCGCCTGTTCAACGCGCTCGACCACAGCACCGGCGTGCTCGTTCTCGACATGTCCCAGGTGACTTTCTGCGACGCCGGCGGGCTCGCCGTGCTCATCGGCACGCAGAGCCGCGCCAAGGCCCGTGGCATCACGCTCACCCTGACCGGGCTGCGCCCGTTCATGACGCGGCTGCTGCGCGTCTCCGGCCTCTCGGGCCGCTTTCCGATCCTGCCGTGACGGCGGCCGTCAGCGCGGCGACAGCACGAGGACCGCGCCGTCGGCGGTCCGGGCGCCCAGGCGCAGCCGCAGGCCGTTGATCCTGGCGGGCGCGTCCGGCCGTACGGTCAGCGCGCCCACGTCGCGGCACTGGCCGCCGTCGCAGACGCTGCTCAGGCTGACGCCCGCGCCCTGCACGCTCAGCGACCCCGACGACCCCCGCAACTCGATCCGCACCCCGCCGTCGCCGTCGCCGCCCCCGTTGCCGTCTCCGCGGCCGTCGCCGTCTCCGTCTCCGTCTCCGTCCAGGGATGCGACGGTGAGCCGGTCCACGCCGTGCCGCCCGTCCAGGTCGAGGGCGTCCCCGGCCTTCACCACGACCTCGCACTCCCCGTCCCGGCAGGCGGCCAGCTCCGTCCCGTCCGCGGCCGTACCGGACAGGCTGCGGCCCTCCCCAGGGGAACGGACGGGGCCGCCACCCGGCACGGTGGCACCGGACGACCCCGCCGACTCCGAGGTCCCCACCGGGGACGGAGGGTTGGCGGCGGAGCAGGCGGTGAGCGCCACCAGAGCGGCCGCCACAGGAACCACCAGGGCGGCTGCCGCGGCTCGGCCGGGAAGGCCCGGCACGGGCGCAACGGCGGCTCCACAGGCCGAAACCTCGGACCTCAGGGAAGCGGCGGGGCGGGGGCAGGCGGGCATGGGGCTCCTCAGGCCGGGGCGCGGGTGGAGGGGCCCGGGTCGCGTGCGGCCCGGGCGCCTCCACCGGTGTCGTGCCCGGCCGTCAGGGGGTGCGCCCGCCTGGGGCCCTGCTTCCCGCCCGGGTGGAGGCGGCCCGGATGCCTCAGGTGATCTCCAGCATGCGCTCGCGCACCGCGTAGACGACGGCTTCCATGCGCGAGTGCAGCTGCAGTTTGTCCAGGATGTTGCGTACGTGGTTCTTCACGGTGTTTTCGGAGATGAACAGCTGCTTGGCGATCTCGCGGTTGTTCATGCCCTTGGCCACCAGGCGCAGGACTTCCATCTCGCGCTCGGTCAGCCGGGGCACCGGGAGCTGGGGCGGCCGTTCGGTCTCCTTGCGGCTCATGTTCGCGAACTCGCTGATGAGCTTGGCCGCCATCGCCGGGTTGATTAACGACTGTCCTTCGTGCACGCCGCGCACCGCCGCCGGGACGTCGTTGATCTGGACGTCCTTGAGCAGGTAGCCCGTCGCGCCGGCCTTGATGGCCTCGAAGAGGTCCTCCTCCTCGTCGCTGACGGTCAGCATGATGATGCGGGTGCTCGGCACCGAGGCCTTGATGCCCTTGGTGGCCTCGATGCCGTCCTGGCGGGGCATGCGGACGTCCATCAGCGCCACGTCGGGCATGAGACGGTCGGCCAGTTCGACCGCCTCCTGCCCGTCGCTCGCTTCGCCGACCACCTCGATGTCGGGCTCCGCGGCCAGCGCGAGGGCCAGGCTCCGCCGGATCAGCTCGTGGTCGTCCACGATCAGCACGCGGATCGGCTCGCCGTCTGCGGGGCGGGCCTCGCCGGACTCCGTCACGAAGCCTCCCTGATCCGCCTCGCGACCGCTGTGCGCGCGTTTCGCTCGCTCACCTGCGCCTGACTGAGCTCGCTCACGTCTCCTCCTCGTCGGGGGGCCAGAGCCGTCGGACCGCCATGATGACACGGGTCCCGCGGTCCTCGGGTGGTCGAGAAGATCTTTCGGCCCGCGATCAGGGTTCTACGAGCCGCAACACGCCGTAGTTGTAGCCGCGCCGGTTGTAGACGACGCACGGCTGGCCGCTCTCCTTGTCACGGAACAGGTAGAAGTCGTGGCCGACCAGCTCCATCTCCAGCAGAGCCTGATCGATGGTCATGGGTTCCGCCTTGTGGAACTTCTCCCTCACGATGAGCGGCCCGTCGCCGTCCATCTCGATGGGGACGATGTCGTCGTACTGCTCGTCGTCGGGCAGCCGGTCTTCCTCGGGCTCGGGTTGCGCGGGGGCGGCAGGCTGCTGCCGCGGTGGGGCGGGCAGGTCGGGCAGCGTCGCGGTGATCTCCGCCACGGAGGGCTGGGCGTGGTTGCCGTGGTGCACCTTGCGCCGGTCGGCGAGGCGCCGGAGGCGGCCTTCCAGCTTGTCCATGGCGAGGTCGAGGGCGGCGAATCGGTCGTCGGCGGAGGCCTCGGCGCGGATGGCGGGCCCTCGCGAGTGAATGGTGAGCTCGACGCGCTCACGCTGGTCGGCGAGGCGCGGGTTGCGCTCCTTCGACACCTCCACATCGACTCGGATGAGTTTGTTGTCCAGACGCTCGATCCTGGCCAGCTTGGTCGTCACGTGGTCGCGGAACCGCTCACTCACTCCTGTGTGCCGGCCCTTGACGATGATGTCCATGCAACAGCCCCCCTTCGGTCTAACGACTGAGAAAGAGCGCCCGACGACGACGTGCTTGCCGGGCGGGGTCTTCTGTCTGCCTCTCTGTCACCGTTACCCTCTTCCGCCGACTCGTCACCGGGAACTCGGGCGGCACCCGCCCGGCCGACCTGGTCTTCGACCCCACATTCGCCTGCTGAGGATTTCGCAGCTCTGTCGCCACTACTGCCCTTCTCTCCTGACGGGGGACATCTGGACCCCCGGGGAGGCAGGACTTACCCCTAAGCCGCACCGTGATCGGTCGACAAAGAGTCGCCTTACGTGGACCGTTTTGCCTGCGGCTGGCATCGGCTAGCAGAGCCGGGACTCCCGGCTCTGCGCAACCACGGACCCGAACGGGTGCCATGTTCAGACGCTATCCGGATCGGCGGCGAATGTCAGCCGGAGGCTCGGGCAAATGATCACTTTCTGTGATTTTCGTACGGTGTTACGGGCGTGACGGATGGCCGGTTAGGGCTCCCGGCAGCCCTTGCGGGTCTGGGACATCGGGCGCCTGAGCTGCCTACCTCGCGCGGAGGGTTACGGACATGTGGCCCCCGGGGCAGGCGGCAGACTTGGATCTTTCTTTACCGACGGTAATCGTAGTCATTCCGAAACTCTTCGGCGTGTCGCCATGTGAGGGCGGGTAGAACGGCGTGTCGCGCCGACGGTGACGGCGAGCGGCGCCCGGAGCCCGGCGGCCCGCAGCGCCCTGGCGGCCTCGGCGAGGGTGGCCCCGGTGGTGACGATGTCGTCCACGAGCAGCACAGGCGCCGCTGGCGGCGTCCCGGCGGCGCGCCGGACACCCAGTGAGGCCGCGAGGTTGGCGGCCCGCTCCGTGGAGCTCAGGCCCGCCTGATCGGCCACGCGCCGGACCTGCCCGAGCCCCGGCCACAGCGTGGCGGCGACCCCGTGAGCGCGCAACTGCCGCACGACGGGCGCGGCGAGCGCCCCCACCACGTCGTGCCCCCTCCCCTTGACCGCCCGCCGCGCGCTGGGCACCGGCACCACCGTGACGGCCGCGTCGCCCGACGCGGTAAGAGCGGTGAGAGCGGTGAAGGCCAGCAGGTCCGCCAGGGCGCCCGCCAGGGACGCCTCGCCGCGTTCCTTGCAGGCGACGAGCGCCGTCCGCAGCACCCCCGTGTAAGGGCCCGCCGACCAGCAGGCGGGCAGCCCGGCCGGGGCGGGGTCGGGCGTGCGGCGGGCGGGGTCGGCCAGGCGGCCGAGGCAGCCCTCGCACAGCCGCGCCCCGGCGGCGCCGCACCCCAGGCACGGGCGGGGCAGGACGAGATCAAGCACAGGACCGAGCACAGGACCGGGCACGCCGCCATGATGCCGGGCGGCGCCGACAACCCGGCCGGGGTCAGCCCAGGGCGAAGATCGGCTTCTCGACGGCGGTGGCGGGCTTGGGCGCCCAGGTCTGCTTGTCGCGCCCGTACTCCAGGATCTCGTTGCCGTCCTCGGTGGTGGCCAGGATGACGTCGCCCTGGGCGGCGAGGTGTTCGAGGGGCTTGCTGGTCGTGGGGAGCTGGAGGGTCTCGCCGTCGCCCACGTTGATCTCCTTGACGACCTGCCCGGCCTTGGTGCGCACGAGCACGAGCAGGTGCTCGCCGTCGCTCCAGGCGATGTCGCGGATCTCGTCCTCGCCCTCGGCCGAGATGAGCGTCTGGAAGTTGCTCAGCATCGCGCCCGCGCCGCCGCCGGCCAGCGCGCCGACCTGGACCTGCTTCTTGCCGACCAGCACGGCGACCCGTACGCCGTCGCGCGACATCCGCAGCGAGGTGACGTCGAGCCCCTGGAGTGCGGGGGCGGCGACGTGCTCGGGGCCGCGGCTGACGGAAGGGTAGGAGCGCAGCACGCTGCCGCTCTGCTGGTCGTACGTCCACAGCGAGCCGTCGCGGTGCCAGGACGGGTCGGTCAGCTTCTCGCCGGGGATGGACTGCTGCCAGCGGCCGTCGGCGGCGTGCCGGGTGACCCAGATGCCGCCCTCGGTGGAGCGGGCGGCGACGCGGTCGCGGTCCTTGGACACGGCGAACCCGGAGTAGGTCTCCCCCGGCTGCCCGGCCGGCCCGGCGAGCGGGCGGCCCTCGCCGTCGTTGCCGAGCAGGTGGACGGCGCCCTTGCTGGTGTAGAAGACCTGCCGGTCCTCGACCGCCAGCCAGCGCTCGGGCAGGTTGGCGGGCACGATGAGCGGCCCGGTGGAGAAGAACGGCTCGCCCTCGACCTGGATCTCCAGGCTGCGGCCGTTGGCCAGGCCGTTGACGCTGAGGCTGGCCCTGAGCTGGGCCTCCAGGCCCTCGCGGAAGGTGTCGGAGGGCCGGAACGGGCCGGCCAGGTTGATGATCACGCGGTCCTCGCTGGACCTGATCGACAGCACCCGCGCCCCGGCGGGGAACTCGTTGCCGACCGCGCCCTGCAACGCGCTGGTGGGGCCCTGGATGACGCGTTCGACGACGGTCTCGGCGAAGCTCTCCGTCGCCTTGATGCGCAGCCGTACGCGGTCGGCCACGAGCCGGTCGGGCTCGTGCGTGCCGGCGGCGGTGCCGTTGAGGTAGTAGAGGTTCGTCGGCCGGTACGCGCGCCGCACGTCGGCGTCGGTGAGCAGGAGGCCCTGGGGGAGCAGGTTGACCCGGTAGTCGCCGTTGCGGTCCTTGACCAGGGTGATCGCCCGGCTGACCTTGTTGTCGTCGGCGGGGTCGACGGGCACGTACGTGTCGTCCTCGTTGATCTGGGCGATCTTGGTGCCGAGGATCGTGACGATGGTCTCCTTCTTCTCCTTGTTCTCGACGACGTCGTCGAAGCGGAAGCCGTTGTCGACCACCGTCACGGGGCCGTCGGCCTTCCAGACCCGCCGGGCCTCCTCGGTCAGGTACTTGGGCAGGATGCCGGGGTCGTCGGCGTAGGCGGCCATGGCGGCCTGGAGCCCCTCGACGACCTGCTGGGCGCTCCAGCCGCGCTGGGGCTCGACGGCGACGAGGCGCTGGAAGGGCACGGTCACGGAGTCGCCGCTGCCCGCCTCCTCGATGGGGAACGGCCCGCCCACGGGGATGACGGCGCAGCCCGACAGGGCCAGCACCGCGGCGGCGGCCGCGGCGCACAGCCGGTTAGCTCTCGCCATGCGCGCCCCCGTCGCCGGTCGCGGGCAGCAGCACGGGGGTCATCTGGCCCCGCCAGGTGCGGCGCATCTCGATCTCGGGCGGCACGAGCGGCAGCGGTGAGCCCTTCAGGTCGATCCCGGCGCGGCGCGGCAGCGTGAGCCGGAACTGCGAGCCCTCGCCCGGCTGTCCCCACGCCTGGAGCCAGCCGCCGTGCAGCGTGGCGTCCTCGCGGGAGATGGCCAGGCCGAGCCCGGTGCCGCCGATGGTCCTGGCCCGGGACGGGTCGGCCCGCCAGAAGCGGTCGAAGACCAGCGTGTCCTCGCCGCCCTTCAGCCCGATGCCGTGGTCGCGCACGGCGACGGCCACGGCGTCGCGGTCGGCGCCGACGGTGACGACGATGTCGCGGCCCTCGCCGTGCTCGATGGCGTTGAACAGCAGGTTGCGCAGGATGCGCTCGACCCGGCGGTTGTCGATCTCGGCCATGCACGGCTCGTTGGGCAGCCGCAGCTCGAAGCGGGTGCTGTGGCGTTCGGCGAGCGCCTCGGAGTCGGCGATGGCGCGCAGCACCACGTCGCGCAGGTCGACGGAGTCGAGGTCGAGGGTGGCGGCGCCGGCGTCGTAGCGGCTGATCTCCAGCAGGTCGGCGAGCATCGACTCGAAGCGTTCGAGCTGGGCCTGCATGAGCTCGGCCGAGCGTGAGGCCATCGGCTCGAAGTCCTCGCGGGCGTCGTACAGCAGGTCGGCGGCCATCCGGACGGTGGTCAGCGGGGTGCGCAGCTCGTGCGAGACGTCGGAGACGAACTGCCGCTGGACCTGCGAGAGCTCCTCAAGCTGGTGGATCTTGAGCGCCAGGTTGGCGGCCATCTCGTTGAACGAGGTCGCCAGCCGGGCCAGGTCGTCCTCGCCGCGCACCTTGAGCCGCTCGTCGAGCTTGCCGGCGGCCAGCCGCTCGGCGGCCTGGCGGGCCAGCCGGACCGGGCTGACGACCTGCCTGGTGACCAGGTATGCGATCGCGGCCAGCAGCAGCACCAGCCCGAAGCCGACCACGACGATGGCCAGCCGGACGTTGGACAGCATCTGCTCTTCGTCGGTGAACGGGAAGAAGTGGTAGACCTCGTAGCCGCCGTAGGCGCTGATGACGGCGCCGATGACGAGCGTCTGGCGGGGCTGGGTCTCGCCGGCGAACTGGATGCGGTCGGTGAAGCGCTGCGGCGTGTCGATGAACTTCTCCACCTGCCGCTGCAGCTTCTGGCGCAGCGCCGGGGGCACGTCGGCGGGCGTGACGTTGCCGGAGGCGCGTGACTGGCCGGGCTCGGCGACGTTGAGGATCAGCACCTCGTAGCGCTTCTTCGAGCCGTCGCCGCCGGAGCCGATGATGGCGTCCATCACCTCGTCGAGCGGGTCGGGCGGCACGGTCTTGCCGGCTTCGGCGGGCTTGGACTGGTCGTCCTCGTGCCGGCTGAGCGCGTCGGCGATGCGCAGCCGGTCGGCCGAGGCGTCGCTGGCGGCCGACTGCTGGCGGCGTTCGATCACCGAGTTGTTGATCTGGTCCGACAGGAACGTGCCGAGGACCACCACCACGATCACCGAGATGACGAGCGTGCTGGTGACGACCTGGAGCTGCAGGGAGCGGCGCCAGATCCGCCGCGCCCTGCCCGCCGCACGCCTGGCCCGCCGGCGGACTCCGCCGAGGATCTGGCGGAGTGTCCGGCGGCGCGTGCGCCTGGTCGTCGTCGGGGGCATGGCGGGGGCGTCAGGGCAGGTCAGGCGGGGCCGGCTTTGTAGCCGACGCCGCGAACCGTCACCACGATCTCGGGGTGCTCGGGGTCCTTCTCGATCTTGGCCCGGAGCCGCTGCACGTGCACGTTGACCAGCCGCGTGTCGGCGGCGTGGCGGTAGCCCCAGACCTGCTCCAGCAGCACCTCGCGGGTGAAGACCTGGCGCGGCTTGCGGGCCAGGGCGACCAGCAGGTCGAACTCCAGCGGGGTCAGGTTGATGGTCTCGTCGCCGCGCTTGACCGAGTGGCCGGCCACGTCGATGGTGATGTCGCCGATCTGGAGGATCTCCGGCGTCGGCTCGTCGGTGCGGCGCAGCCGCGCGCGGACCCGGGCCACCAGCTCCTTCGGCTTGAACGGCTTGACGATGTAGTCGTCGGCGCCGGACTCCAGGCCGAGCACGACGTCGATCGTGTCGCTCTTGGCGGTGAGCATGACGATCGGCACCCCGGACTCCGCCCTGATCCTGCGCGCGACGTCGATGCCGTCGGCCCCGGGCAGCATCAGGTCGAGCAGGACGAGGTCAGGGCGCGTGTCGCGGAACGCGTCCAGCGCCTTGTCGCCGTCGCTGACAAAGGATGGTTCGAAGCCCTCACCGCGCAACACGATGCCCAGCATCTCGGCGAGAGCGGCATCGTCGTCGACGACCAGCACGCGACCTTTCATGGCCCCTCATTCGTTCTACGCATTCTGGGACATATCAGCACGATCGCTGAAGGTTACCCTTGGTCGGCTCATGTGTGGGACATGACACCGGTTAAGGCGATGTTTCAAGCTCGCCCCCGCGACCGCAATCTTCAGTCTGCGGTAACGGAGCGTCCTTCGGCCATCCCTGCGCGATATCCGTGGCACGAATCGACGCCCCGACACCACCGACCCGCCCAGCATGCCAGGATTGGGATATGTCAGACGGTCACGGTCCCACTCCCGAGACGCCCCGAGGCTGGGCCGCGGAGCAGCCCCCGCCCTACGGCGCGCCTCCGGCTTCTCCGTGGACCGCCCCCGGACAGCAACAGATCCCTCCGCCTCCCGGCGCCCCGTTCCCGCCGCCTCCCCAAGGTTACGGTCAGGCACCCTACGCCCCTTACGGGCCCCACCCGCAGGCGATGCGCCCCGGCATCATCCCGCTGCGCCCGCTGCGCCTGGGCGACCTCTACGACGGCACGATCAAGCTGATCAGGTCCAACCCCAAGGCGGTGCTCGGCCTGTCGGCGATCGGCGCGCTGGTGGGCTCGGTGCCGCTGGCCGTGGGCCAGGCGATCATGCTCGAGAGCATGGGCGCGGCCATCCAGGACCCCCGGTCGGTGACCGGCCCCGCCGACATCACTGGCGGCTTCGTCGGCCAGTACGGCGGCACGATCGTCTCCTACCTGGTCAGCTTCGTCGTCGTCACCGTGCTGACCGGCGTGCTCACCCGCATCCTCGGCCGGGCCGTCTTCGGCGGCAAGATGACCGCCGGAGAGGCCTGGCAGGCGACCAGGAGCCGGATGCCCGCCCTGTTCGGCGTGGTCGGCCTGATGACCCTGATCATGCTCGCGCCGCTGGCGCTGATCGTGCTCCTGGTCGTGGCGCTCGTCGCCGGCGGCTTCGGCGGCACGCCCGAATCGGCCGGCGGCCTCATCCTGCTCTTCCTCCTGCTGCTCCTGCTCTACCTCGGCTACGCGCTGTTCTTCCGCACCCGCTTCGCCTTCGCGCCGGCCGCCGTGGTGCTGGAGGGCCGGGGCCCGGTCGAGGCGATGCGGCGCTCGTGGGGCCTGGTGACCGGCGACTTCTGGCGGGTCTTCGGCATCCTGCTGCTCACCACGTTCGTGGTCGGCATGGTGGCGACGGTGCTCAACATCCCGTTCACCCTGGTCGGCACCGTGCTCGGCATGCTGGGCGGCGGCGGGGTGTGGACCGTCGTGGCCGCCGCCGTGCTGATCGCCGTCGGCGCCACCGTCGGCGCCATGATCACCTACCCGTTCGAGGCGGGCGTGGCCGGCCTGCTCTACGCCGACCGGCGGATGCGCGCCGAGGCGTTCGACCTCGTGCTGCAGACGGCCGCGATCGAGCAGCAGCGCCAGGGCTGGGTGCACGACTCCGCCGACGACCTCTGGCACCCGTCCCACTCCGCCAGGCCGTGAGCCCGGTCGGCCGGGAGGAGGCCGCCGGGGAGGCGGCGCGCGAGCTCCTCGATCCGCAGTACGCCGACGAGCCGCTGCTCGACCGGCTCTACCGCTACTTCATGCAGTTCGTCGGCGACCTGATGGACGCGGCAGCGGGCGGCGGCTCGGCCGGCGGCGTCATCGCGGCCGTGCTGATCGGCCTGATCCTGGTCGCGGTGGCCGCGCTGGTCGCCTACCACCTGCGCCGCACCAGCAGGCGCAACGCGCAGGCCCCCGGCGCGCTGTTCGGCGAGCAGGCGCTCACCGCCGCCGAGCACCGCACGGCCGCGGAGCGGCTGGCCGCCGAGGGCGAGTGGACCGCCGCCATCCAGGAGCGGCTGCGCGCCATCGCCCGTGACCTGGAGGAGCGGGCGCTGGTCGACGGCATGCCCGGCCGCACGGCGGACGAGCTCGCGGCCGAGGCCGGCCGGGCCATGCCCGCCTTCGCCGGCGAGCTGGCCGCGGCGGCGCGTTCCTTCGACGACGTCACCTACGGCGGCGTCCCGGGCGTCCGGGAGACCTACGACACGATGACGAGCCTCGACGAGCGGCTGCGCGCCGCCCGTCCGGTGCCGCTGGGCGGCCTGTCATGACCGCGCAGGCGGTGGAGTCGCGCCCCACCACGCCCACCGCGAAGGCCCGGTGGCGTGGCGGGCGCTGGGTCGCGCTGCTCGGGGCGCTCATCGTGCTCGTCGCCGCCGGCACCGTCCTGCTCGGTCCCGAGCAGGAGGCCGCCCGGCCGCTCGACCCCGCCGACACGTCGCTGCAGGGCTCCAAGGCCCTGGCCGAGCTGCTGCGCGGGCGCGGCGTCACCGTCGACCGGGTCGACTCCGTCGAGGCCGCCGCAGCCCTGGGCGGCGACCGCACGCTGGTCGTCACCGACCGCCTGCGCACGTCTCCGGACGACCTCGCCGTCTTCCGGGGCGACCGCCTGATCGTCGGCGACCCGTTCGGGGCGGCGGAGATGGCCGGCGTGAAGCCGGTCGGCGCGGCCAGGCAGCGCTCGCGCGAGCCCGAGTGCTCGCTGCCGGCCGCCGTGGCCGCGGGCAGCGTCCACCTCGGCGGCATCGCCTACTCCGCCCCGCGCGGCACCACCGGCTGCTACCCGGCGGGCGACGGCTGGACGCTGATCAGCTTCCCCAACGGCAGCGGCACCACCACGGTCGTCGGCAGCGGCGAGTTCATGACCAACCAGCGCCTGGCCGAGGACGGCAACGCCGCCCTGGCGCTCAACCTGCTCGCCACCGGCAAGCCCGTCACCTGGCTGGTCCCCCCGGACGACCCCGGCACGGGCGACCTGGCCGGGCCCGAGGGCGACTCGGTGTACGACCTGATGCCGCCGAGCATCCCGTGGGCCGTGCTGATGGCCTGCCTCACGGTGCTGGTGGTGGCGTTCTGGCGGGGCAGGCGGCTCGGCCCGGTCGTGACCGAGCGGCTGCCCGTGGTGGTGCGCGCGTCGGAGACGGTCGAGGGCCGCGGGCGCCTCTACCGCGCCAGGCGGGCCAGGGCCAGGGCCGCCGACTCGCTGCGTGCGGGCACGATCGACCGGCTGACGCCCCGGCTCGGGCTGGCCTCGGGGGCCGGGCCGCAGGAGGTCGTCGCCGCGCTGGCCGTACGGACCGGGCTGGACGCGCGGGAGGTCGGCGGCGCGCTGTACGGGCCGCCGCCCACCGGCGACGCGGAGCTGGTCGCGCTGGCCGGATACTTGGATTCCATCGAAAGGAAGGTCCGTGAACTTTGAGGAGACCGCCCGCGTGACCGGTTCCGCGGACTCGGCCAGGGAGGCGCTGGGGGCGCTGCGCGCCGAGGTGTCCAAGGCCGTGGTCGGGCAGGACGCGGTGGTGACCGGGATGGTCATCGCGCTGCTGTGCCGGGGGCACGTGCTGCTGGAAGGCGTGCCGGGCGTGGCCAAGACGCTCATGGTGCGCACGCTGTCGGCGGCGCTGTCGCTGGACTTCAAGCGGGTGCAGTTCACGCCGGACCTGATGCCGGGCGACGTGACGGGTTCGCTGATCTACGACACGAAGACGGCGGAGTTCGAGTTCCGCGAGGGGCCGGTGTTCACGAACCTGCTGCTCGCCGACGAGATCAACCGCACGCCGCCCAAGACGCAGGCGGCGCTGCTGGAGGCGATGGAGGAGCGCCAGGTGAGCGTGGAGGGCACGGCCCGGCCGCTGCCCGACCCGTTCGTGGTGTGCGCGACGCAGAACCCGGTCGAGTACGAGGGCACCTACCAGCTTCCCGAGGCGCAGCTCGACCGGTTCCTGGTGAAGCTGACGGTGCCGCTGCCGCCGCGCGAGCAGGAGATCGCGGTGCTGGAGCGGCACGCGCTCGGCTTCGACCCGCGCGACCTGTCGCACGTCAAGCCGGTGGCGACGGCGGCCGACCTGGCGGCGGGCCGCGAGGCGGTCTCGGCCGTGCACGTGGCGCCCGAGGTGCTCGGCTACATCGTCGACGTGGCCCGTGCCACCCGTAACTCGCCGTCGCTGCAGCTCGGCGTCTCGCCTCGTGGCGCGACCGCGCTGCTGGCGGCCTCGCGGGCGTGGGCGTGGCTGTCGGGGCGCGCGTACGTGACGCCCGACGACGTCAAGGCGCTGGCCAGGCCCGCGCTGCGGCACCGCGTGCAGCTCCGGCCCGAGGCCGAGCTGGAGGGCGCGACCGCCGACGGCCTGCTCGACGGCATCCTGGCGTCGGTGCCGGTCCCGCGCTGATGGCTCTCACGGGGCGCGCCGGCCTGCTCGCGGCGCTCGGGATCGTGGCGGTGCTGCTGGCGCCGTCGCCGGGGCCCGCCGTGGCCGGGGTGTGCCTGCTGCTGGCCGCCGCGATCGTCGCGGACCTGGCGCTGGCGGGCGCGGTGCGTCCGCTGCGCCTGCACCGTTCGGGCGAGCGGCTGGTACGGCTGGGCGCGCGGGCCACGGTCGAGCTGGTCGTGGAGAACCCGGGCCGCAGGCGGGTGCGCGGCGTGCTGCGTGACGCCTGGCCGCCCTCCGCCGGGGCGACGCCGCGCGTGCTCAAGCTGGACGTGCCGCCGGGCGAGCGGCGCAGGCTCGTCGTGACGCTCGACCCGGCCAGGCGCGGCGACCGCGAGTCGGTCTCGGTGACCGTGCGCTCGCTCGGCCCGCTCGGGCTGGCCGCCCGGCAGGCCAGTCACAGCTCGCCCTGGTCGGTGCGGGTGCTGCCGCCGTTCCTGTCGCGCAAGCACCTGCCGTCGCGCCTGGCCAGGCTGCGCGAGCTCGACGGCCGGCACCCCGCGCTGGTGCGCGGGCAGGGCACCGAGTTCGACTCGCTGCGCGAGTACGTGGTGGGCGACGACGTGCGCTCGATCGACTGGCGGGCCACCGCGCGCCGCCACGACGTGGTCGTGCGCACCTGGCGTCCCGAACGCGACCGCCGCGTGCTGATCGTGCTCGACACCGGCCGCACCTCCGCCGGCCGCGTGGGCGAGGCGCCGATCCCGCTGGCCGGAGCCGCCACCGAGGGCGGCGGCCTGCTGGCGCGGCCCGACCCGCGCCCGGCGCCCGGCTGGCCGCGCCTCGACTGGTCGATGGACGCCGCGCTGCTCCTGGCCGCGCTCGCCGCCCGGGCCGGTGACCAGGTGGACTTCCTGGCCTACGACCGGGCGGTGCGCTCCTGGGTGACCGGCGCGTCCCGCACCGAGCTGCTGTCGTCGCTGGTCAACGCGATGGCGCCGATCGAGGCCGAGCTCATCGAGGCCGACTCGCAGGGCATGGTGGCCGCGATCCTGGCGCGGGCCAAGCGCCGCTGCCTGGTGGTGCTGCTCACCGACCTCAACTCGGCCGCGCTGGACGAGGGGCTGATGCCGGTGCTGCCGCAGCTCTCCTCGCGCCACCTGGTGCTGGTGGCCGGCGTCTCCGACCCGCTGGTCGCCGCCATGGCCGCCCGGCGCGGCACCGCCGAGGAGGCGTACGACGCGGCGGCGGCCGAGCGCGCCCTGCTCGAACGGCGCCGCATCACGGCCCGGCTGCGCCGCCACGGCGTCGAGGTGGTCGACGCGCTGCCCGACGACATCGCCCCGGCCCTGGCCGACCACTACCTCGCGCTGAAGGCCGCCGGACGCCTGTAGGAGGAGGTCAGGCGCTCGGGGCCACGTCCGGGGCCCGTTCGAGGTCGCCCGTCTCGCCCTCGCGGGCCGCCCGCCTGCCGAAGAAGATCACGTACGCGAGGAAGACGAGCTCGGCGAGCACCCCGATGCCGACGCGGGCGGCGGTCGGCAGCCCGGACGGGGTGACGAACGCCTCGATCAGCCCCGACACGAACAGCACCGCCACCAGGCCGAGCGCCACCGCCATCACGGCGCGGCCCTGCTCGGCCATGACCTCGGCCCGCCTGCGGTGGCCCGGGTCGATGACGGCCCAGCCCAGCCGCATGCCGGCCGCCGCCGCGAGGAACACCGCGGTCAGCTCCAGCAGGCCGTGCGGGGTGATCAGGCCGAAGAAGATGTCCAGCTTGTCGCGCGAGGCCATGAGGCCGCCGGAGATGGCGACGTTGGCCGCGTTCTGGAACAGCACCAGCGGGATCGGGATGCCGAGGAAGATCGCGTACACGATGACCTGGAGCGACACCCACGCGTTGTTGATCCACACGCGGCTGGCGAACGACGCGGCCGGGTGCTCCGAGTAGTAGTCGGCGAAGTCGTGCTCGACGAGCTGCGTGATCTCCTCCGGGGAGGCGATCGCGGCCTGCACGTCGAAGTTGGCCGCCACCCAGGCGCCGATCACCCACGAGACCGCCAGGAACGCCAGCGACGTGCCCAGCCACCACCAGCGCGTCCGGTAGGCGACCACCGGGAACGACACGGTGAAGAAGCGGACCAGCTCCCGCCAGGCCGGGGTGCGGGTGCCCGTGACGGCCGAGCGCGCCCGCGCCACCAGCGCCGACAGCCGCCCGGCCAGCATCGCGTCGGGCGTGGACGAGCGGACGATCGACAGGTGGGTCGACACCCGCTGGTAGAGGTCCACCAGCTCGTCGACCTCCGCCCCTGTCAGCGAGGAGCGGCGCTTGATCAGCTGATCGAGCCGCTCCCAGACCGGGCGGTGCGCGGTGACGAAGGCGTCGATGTCCACCCGACCATTGTGGCTGGTCTGGCGGCTGCCCATTGCCGTTAGGCTCCACATATGTCGGAGGTTGTGACCGGTGACGCCGTCGTCCTCGAAGTGCGGGTGGCGCAGATGCCCTCGCGGTTCCTGGCGCTGCTCATCGACATGCTCGTCCAGGTCACCGTGCTGGTCGTCGCGTTCGTGCTGCTGGAGGCGTTCGCGATCGTCTCCGACCCGGCGATGTTCGGCGCCGTGGCGATCGCGATGCTGGTGCTGGTCCTGGTCGGCTATCCGGTGATCTTCGAGACCGTCAGCCGGGGGCGCAGCCTGGGCAAGCTGGCGCTCGGGCTGCGCGTGGTGAGCGACGACGGCAGCCCCGAGCGGTTCCGGCAGGCGCTGTTCCGCGGGCTGGCGGGCGTGATGGAGTTCTGGATGTTCTCCGGCGCCCCGGCGCTGATCACCTCGCTGATCTCGCAGCGGGGCAAACGGCTGGGCGACCTGTTCGCGGGCACCATCGTGATCTCCGAGCGCGGGCCGCGTGACGCGAGCCAGGCCATCGTCATGCCGCCGCCGCTGGCCGCGTGGGCGGCCTCCCTGGAGCTGTCGCAGCTTCCCGTGGAGGTGGCCGCCGCCGCCCGGCAGTACCTGATGCGCTGGCACGAGCTGTCGCCGCAGGTGCAGCACGAGATGGGGGTGCGGATCGCGACCCAGACGGCCGCGTACGTCTCGCCGGCGGCGCCGGCGGGCGTCCCGCCGCACGCCTACCTCAGCGCCGTCCTGGCCGAGCGCCGCCGCCGCGACCAGGCCCGGCTCGCCCAGCGTCTCGGCCCCCAGAGCCCGCCGGTCCCGGCATGGCAGCCCGGTACGGCCCCGTACGCGCCGTTCCCGCCCGCCCGGCCCCCGGCACCTCCCACGGGCCCGCCCGCGCCCTACCCGCCCCCAGCGGGCGCCGGGGAGCCGCCCGGGAGCACGCCGGGCGGGTTCGTCCCGCCTCAGTAGGCGTGCCCAGTAGGCCTACTCAGTAGGCGTACTGCGTCTGGGCGTTGAGCGACGTGAGCCGGACCCCGGCTGCCGGGTCGGTGCGCGGGTCGCGGATGCGCAGCACGTCCAGGCCGAGCTGGATGTCGCTGCTGTAGACGTGCCCGTTGTAGTAGTACGCCGACCAGGAGCCCGCCATGTCGCGCGGCTTGAACGGGCCCCGGTCGAAGTAGCCGATCTCCTGCGGCCGGGCCGAGTCGGTGAAGTCCCAGACGGACACGCCGCCCTGGTACCAGCCCTGGACCATGATGTCCCGGCCCTTGACGGGGACGAGCGAGCCGTTGTGGGCGACGCAGTTCTCGGACCTGCCCTGCTCGCGCGGGATCTTGTAGTAGCTGCGGTGGACGAGCTTGCCGCCGGTGATGTCGTAGACGGCGTTGGCCCCGCGCTCCGGCCCGGTGCTCTTGAGGCAGGTGGCCGTCGAGCCGCCGCCGAGCTCGTCGGTGAAGACGACCTTGGTGCCGCTGTTGTTGAAGGTGGCCGAGTGCCAGAAGGCGAAGTTCGCGTCGGTGACCCGGGCGGTGACCTTCGGGCGTTCGCGGTCGGAGATGTCCATCAGCACGCCGTCGCCCATGCAGGCCCCGGTGGCCAGGTTCCTGGACGGGTAGACGGTGATGTCGTGGCAGCCGCTGGTGGTGGCGCCGTCGCCGCGCTCGTTGCCGCCGTCGGGGAACAGCACCGGCCTGGCGACGATCCTGGCGGATTCGGGCTTCTTGAGCGGCACCTTGACGATGGAGATCCGGTCGTGGGGCGGCTTGCAGTCGGGGAAGATGTCGCCGGGCCCGTACGAGGAGACGTACAGGTAGACGGTGTCCTCGGACGTTCCCGGCACCAGCGTGTGGGTGTGGGAGCCGCAGGCGGTCTCGATGGACTTGATGTACTTCGGCCGCTTCTTGGAGCTGATGTCGAAGATGCGGATGCCTTCCCAGGCGCCCTTCTCGGTGGCGGAGGCGCCGGTGGTGCGGCAGGAATCGCCGGCGACCGATTCGTCCACCGACAGGAAGAGCAGGTCGTCCTTGACCGTGATGTCGCCCTGGGCGCCGTAGCAGGAGACCCGGCTGACGACCTTCGGCTTGGCCGGGTTCGCGATGTCGTAGACGGTGAAGCCGTGATAGTTGCCCTGGTAGGCGTAGTGGCCCTGGAAGGCGAGGTCGCTCTGCTTCGCCTGCCGTGACGCGAACGGGGCCTGTTTGGGCACGTTGGCCACGTGTTCGACGTTGGCGCTGGTCCGGACGTCGTCGGCCGCGTGGACCGGTGACGACGTCAAGATCAGCGCCGCTCCTGCCAGCGCCAGGGCGCGGACGGGTCTGGACGTCACGGAGGGACCTCCCAGGTGCACGATGATCGAGAGGTCCCCCACTATGTCAGGAAATGTCAGGGCTAGTGGTGGTGCCCCCGCTCCCGGTACGACTCCTGCGTCTGCGCGTTCAGGTCGTCGAACCGTACGCCGTTCGCCCGGTTGGTCCGCGGGTCGTTGATCTTGAGCACGTCGAGGCCCAGGTTGAAGTCGGAGCCGTAGATGTAGCCGTTGTAGTAGTACGCCGACCAGAACCCGCCGGACAGCGGCGGCGCGGTGTTGTCAGGCCCGCGCTCGAAGAAGGCGATCTCCTGCGGGTTGGCCGAGTCGGTGAAGTCGACCACCGAGATGCCGCCCTGGTACCAGGCCTGGACCATGATGTCCTTGCCCTTGACCGGGATCAGCGAGCCGTTGTGCGCCACGCAGTTCTCGGTCGCGTCCTGGTGCCTGGCGATCTTGAAGTAGCTCTTGAACACGAGCTGGCCTCGGACGATGTCGTAGTAGGCGTTGGCGCCGCGGGTCGGGCCGATCTCCGGGTTGCAGGTGGCGCGGGAGCCGCCGCCGAGCTCGTCGGTGAAGACGACCTTGGTGCCGCTGTTGTTGAACGTGGCCGAGTGCCAGAAGGCGAAGTTCGTCTCGTCCCTGACGGTGGCGGTCACGCGGGGGCGTTCGGGGTCGCGGATGTCCATCAGGATGCCCTCGCCCATGCAGGCTCCGGCGGCGATGCCCTTCTCCGGATAGGCGGTGATGTCGTGGCAGCCGGTGGTGGCGGACTTGCCGTCGGGGTACTGGCCGGGCACGCCGGGGAAGCCGCCGTCGGGGAACAGGTTCGGCGCCGAGATGACCGACGCGGCGGCCGGGTCGCGCAGCGGCACCTTGATGATCGAGATCAGGTCGTGCGGCGGCTGGCAGTCGGGGAAGTTCGCGTTCGGGCTGTAGGAGGAGACGTAGATGTAGACGTTGCGGCCCCGGCGGTCGGGCACCAGCGTGTGCGTGTGGGAGCCGCAGTTGGTCTCGACCGACTTGATGTAGCGCGGGTTGGCCTTGTCGCTGATGTCGAAGATCCGGACGCCCTCCCACGACTCCTTGATCGAGGCGCTCTGGCCCGTGCTGCTGCAGGAGTCGTCGCTGCGCGAGGAGTCGACGGAGCCGAAGAGCAGGTTACCGTGGACCGACACGTCCATCTGGCCGCCGGGGCAGACCACGGAGCTGACCAGCGAGGTCCGCTTCGGCTTGCGGATGTCGTAGATGGAGAAGCCGTAGTAGTTGCCGACGTAGGCGTAGTCGCCCTGGAAGGCCATGTCGGTGTTGATGTCAGCCAGGGCTTCGGGCTTGGGCACGTTCGTGACGTGCGCGATGTTGGGGCTCATGACGATCTCGCCGGGAGCCGGGATGTCAGCCGCCTGCGCGGGAAGGCCGGCCATCGCCAACGCGATCACCGCTCCCACCAGTGTGAGGGCTCGTCGGGATGCCAACACCTATCCTCCTATAAAGGGGACATAAATGAATGAAATCGTCACCCCTGACGGCCGCGCCGACCAGCGCGCAAGATGTCAAAAGATATGCCGGTTTGCCCTCTTATAACGATCATTCTTACGATCTAGAATCCGCAGTTCCGACCGAAATCAGTCAGGAGGCTGGGTGCGCGCCGCGCTCAACGTCGTCGCCACGGGCACGCTGATCGTCCTGTCGGGGATCGCCCTGTCGGGCTGCACCTCCGGCGCCGAGCCGCAGCCGCCCCGGGCGGACTCCACCGCCCCCGTGATCGCGCCGGGCCGTCCCGGCGAGGAGGCCAGGACCCTGTCCCCCTCCGAGGCCGCCACCGCCGTCCCCGCGCCGAGCGCGAACGCCCCCGACGTCACCTACGTCCAGGACATGATCGTCCACCACCAGCAGGCGCTCGACATGGCGGTCCTGGCCCCCAGCCGGGCGGAGTCGGCCAAGCTCAAGAGCCTGGCCTCGCGCATTGCCGACACCCAGGGCCCGGAGATCCAGTGGATGCGCACCTGGCTCCAGGAGCAGGGCCAGCGCGTCCCCGACCACCACGCGGCCCACGCGGGCATGCCCGGCATGGCCACGCCCGAGCAGCTCGACCAGCTCAAGGCGGCCACCGGCAAGGAGTTCGACGCCCTGTTCCTGCGGCTGATGATCGCTCACCACCAGGGCGCGATCCAGATGTCCGAGCGCGTGCTGACCGGCGGCTCGCACATCAAGATCGAGGAGCTGGCCAACGACGTCGCCGTCACCCAGACGGCCGAGATCGGCCGGATGCGGGAGATGCAGGCCGGCTAGGAGCCCGAGCGCCAGGAGTGCAGGTAGGTCTCCTGGTCACCGGTCAGCTCGTCGATGGCGATCCCGGCCGCCGCCAGCTTGAGCCGCGCCACCTCCTGGTCGATGTCCTCCGGCACGTCGTACACGCCCGGCGGGAGCCCGGCCCGCTCCCGGGCGAGCCAGGCGACGGCCAGGGCCTGCGCGGAGAACGACATGTCCATCACGGCGGCCGGATGCCCCTCGGCGGCGGTCAGGTTGACCAGCCGGCCCTCGGCCAGCAGCAGCAGCCTGCGCCCGCCGGGCAGCACGTACTCGTCGGTGTTGGGGCGCACCGCCCGGTGCACCTCCTCGGCCAGCTCGTCCAGCGCCCGCACGTCGATCTCCACGTCGAAGTGCCCGGCGTTGGCCAGGATCGCGCCGTCCTTCATCGCCGCCAGGTGCTCGGCCCGGATCACGTCGCGGTTGCCCGTCACGGTGATGAACAGGTCGCCCGTCACGGCCGCCTGCTCCATCGGGCGCACCTCGTACCCCTGGAGGGTGGCGTCGAGGGCCTTGACCGCGTCGATCTCCGTCACGATCACCCGCGCGCCGAGCCCCTTGGCCCGCTCCGCCACGCCGCGCCCGCAGTAGCCGAACCCGGCCACCACGACCGTGCGCCCGGCCAGCATGGTGTTGGTGGCCCGCATGATCCCGTCGAGCGTCGACTGCCCGGTGCCGTACCGATTGTCGAACATGCGCTTGGTGCGGGTGTCGTTCACCGCCACGACCGGGAACCGCAACGCCTGCTCGGCGGCCATCTGCCGGAGCCTGATGATCCCGGTGGTGGTCTCCTCGCAGCCGCCGCTCACCCCGTCGAGCAGGTCGGTCCGCTCGGTGTGCAGGATGTTGACCAGGTCGCAGCCGTCGTCGAGCACCAGGTCGGGGGCGAGGTCGAGGGCCCGGTGGATGTGCCGGTAGTAGGCGGCCCTGTCGACGCCCGCCCGCGCGTGCACGGCCACGCCGTAGGAGCGCAGCGCCTCGGCCACGTCGTCCTGCGTCGACAGCGGGTTGGAGGCGGCCAGCGCGATCTCGGCCCCGCCCGCCTTGAGCGCCCCCATCAGCACCGCCGTCTCGGCGGTGACGTGCAGGCAGGCCGCGATCCGCAGCCCGGCGAGCGGCCGCTCGGCCGCGAACCGCTCCCCGATGGCGGTCAGCACCGGCATCGCGCGGGCGGCCCAGCTGATCTGCCGCTCCCCGCTCTCCCCCAGGTCCATCGACTCTCCTTACGACGGAGGAGCCGGCGCGCACCGCGCACCGGCTCCTCCGGGGCTTGCTGTCAGTAGCGGTAGTGGTCGCTCTTGTACGGGCCCTCCACGTGGACGCCGATGTAGGCGGCCTGCTCCTTGGTCAGCTCGGTGAGCTTGACACCCAGCGCGTCGAGGTGCAGCCGGGCCACCTTCTCGTCGAGGTGCTTGGGCAGCGTGTAGACGCCGATCGGGTATTCGGCCGTCTTGGTGAACAGCTCGATCTGCGCGATCACCTGGTTGGTGAAGGAGTTGGACATGACGAACGAGGGGTGGCCGGTGGCGCAGCCCAGGTTCATCAGGCGGCCCTCGGCCAGCACGATGATCGAGTGGCCGTCGGCGAACACCCACTCGTCGACCTGCGGCTTGATGTTGCGCTTCTCGATGCCGGGGGTCTTGGCCAGGCCGGCCATGTCGATCTCGTTGTCGAAGTGGCCGATGTTGGACACGATGGCCTGGTGCTTCATCTGGGCCATGTGGTCGGCCCGGATGATGTTGAAGTTGCCGGTGGTGGTGACGAAGATGTCGGCGATGCCGACGACCTCCTCCAGCGTGGTGACCTGGAAGCCGTCCATCGCCGCCTGAAGGGCGCAGATCGGGTCGATCTCGGTGACGATGACGCGGGCGCCCTGGCCGCGCAGCGCGTCCGCGCAGCCCTTGCCGACGTCGCCGTAGCCGCAGACCACCGCGACCTTGCCGCCGATGAGCACGTCGGTGGCGCGGTTGAGGCCGTCGATGACCGAGTGGCGGCAGCCGTACTTGTTGTCGAACTTGGACTTGGTGACCGAGTCGTTGACGTTGATCGCCGGGAACAGCAGCTGGCCGTTCTTGTGCATCTCGTACAGGCGGTGCACGCCGGTGGTGGTCTCCTCGGTGACGCCCTTGATGCTCTCGGCGATCTTCGTCCAGCGCTTGTCGTCGCCGACCGTGCGGGTGAGCAGGTCGATGATGACGTGCCACTCCTCCGGGTCGTCGGCGGTGGCGGGGGGAACGGCGCCGGCCTTCTCGTACTCGGCGCCCTTGTGGACGAGGAGCGTGGCGTCGCCGCCGTCGTCGAGGATCATGTTGGGCGTGTCACCGCCGGGCCAGGTGAGCGCCTGCTCGGTGCACCACCAGTACTCCTCCAGCGTCTCGCCCTTCCAGGCGAAGACCGGGACGCCCTTGGGGTCCTCGGGCGTGCCGTCGGGGCCGACGACGACGGCCGCGGCGGCGTGGTCCTGGGTGGAGAAGATGTTGCAGCTCACCCAGCGGACCTCGGCGCCGAGCGCGACCAGGGTCTCGATGAGGACGGCGGTCTGGATCGTCATGTGCAGCGAGCCCATGATCTTCGCGCCGCGAAGGGGCTGGGAGGCCGAGTATTCCTTGCGGATCGCCATGAGGCCGGGCATCTCGTGCTCGGCGAGCCGGATCTCCTTGCGGCCGAAGTCGGCAAGTGAAAGGTCGGCGACCTTGAAGTCCATCGGGGTTCCCCTCGCATCACAATGTTGTCGCGACGAGTTTAGGCGTCTCCCCGCCCCGATCGCATCTCACAGAGAGCTAACCTGACGTAAGAATGTAAGGATGCGCATCACGGAAGCCGCGAGACGGCTCGGCATGTCTCCCAGGATGCTCCGCTACCGGGAGGCGCTCGGCCTGCTGCCTCCCGTGCGCGAGCAGGGCGCGCACCGCCGCTTCGGCCCCGAGGAGCTCGCCGCCGTCGCCCAGGGCGTGGAGCTGGAGAAACGCTTCGACGTCTCCCCCGCCGAGCTGGCCTTCGCCCTGCGCGCGCTCAGCGAGCCCGCCGTCGCCGCCGCCGTCCGCGACCTCGGCGTACGGATCGGCCGCATCCAGGTGCCGCGCCGGGCGCTGGACTTCGAGAAGGAGAAGGCCCTGCGGCTGCTGCGAACCCCGGGCTCCGGGCGGACGTCATAGAGGACATGAAAGAGCTCCTGATGGCCACCGTGCTCGCGTTGTCGCCGGTGCAGGCGCCCGGCACCACCGTCAAGGTCTACTTCTCCACGGGGCACGGCTTCCCCGGCAAGGTCGTCGCGGTCAAGCGGATCGCGCCCCACTCGGGCGTCGCCCGGTTCGCCGTCGAGCAGCTCATCAAGGGCCCGACCGCCGCCGAGCACCGCCGCGGCCTCCGCTCCGAGCTGGGCAAGCAGATCCGCGGCCGCTCCGACTGCGGCGCCGACTTCTCTCTCACGATCAAGAGGGGTACGGCGACCCTCCGCTTCTGCCGGACCGTCTGGGGCAACGGCGTCGGCGGCGACGCGCGCATCCTGCGCACGATCGACGCGACGCTCAAGCAGTTCCGGAGCGTGAAGAAGGTCGTCACGCTGGACAAGAAGGGCCGCTGCCTGTTCGACATGTCCGACGCCGGCACGTCCTGCCGCACCGGCCACGAGTGAGCCCGGTCAGGCGTTGCTCGGCGCCCGGTCCAGGTCGGGCTCCAGGTAGATGACCCGGGCGATCGGCACGGCCTCGCGGATGCGCCGCTCGGCCTCGTCGATGCCCGCGGCGACCTCGGCCGCCGTGTCGTTGTGGGTGACCGCGATCTTCGCGGCCACCAGCAGCTCCTCCGGGCCGATGTGCAGCGTCCGCATGTGGATCACGCGGTCGACCTGGGGCGTGGCGTCCAGGGCGGCCCGGATCTGGGTCTCCATCTCCGGCGCGGCGCCCTCGCCGACCAGCAGCGACTTGGTCTCGATGGCCAGCACGACCGAGATGACGGCGAGCAGCACACCGATCATCAGCGTGCCGACGGCGTCCCAGCGCCCGTCGCCCGTGATGACCGCCATGGTGACGCCGAACAGCGCGAAGATCAGGCCGAGCAGCGCGCCGAGGTCCTCCAGCACGATGACCGGCAGCTCCGGCGACTTGGACCGGCGGATGAACGCCATCCACGACTGGTTGCCGCGCACCGCGTTGGACTCCTTGATCGCGGTGCGGAACGAGAACGCCTCGGCGATGATCGCGAAGATCAGCACGCCGAACGCCCACTGCGGCGACTCCACCGCGTGCGGGTCGGACAGCTTGTGGAAACCCTCGTACAGCGAGAACAGCGCGCCGATCGCGAACAGCACCACGGCCACCACGAACGCGTAGAAATAGCGCTCGCGGCCGTAGCCGAACGGGTGCTTCTGGTCCCTCTCCCGCTGCGCCCGCTTGCCGCCCAGCAGCAGCAACGCCTGGTTGCCCGAGTCGGCCACCGAGTGAATGCCCTCGGCCAGCATCGACGACGAACCGGTGAACACCGCTGCCACGAACTTCGCCGTCGCGATGGAGAGGTTCGCGACCAAGGCCGCAACAATCGCTTTCGTCCCGCCGCCTGCACTCACCGGTCTTCTCCAGTCATACGATCACTACATATCCCGAACCGGGATCCTATTGGGTGATCCTGGACTTCAGCTCGGCAATGGGTGCAACAGTAGTCGGATCGATTCCATAACCGAGCGCCAGGTACGTGGCCGCGTAATCGGCCAGCCCGACCAGCGAGGCCATCCGCTCCAGCGGGTGCGCGCCCTCGGCGGCCAGCTCGCTCACCGGCACGCCCCGGTCCTGCGCGAGCCGCAGCACCGCCTCCCGCGTCTCGGCCACCCGAGGGTGCTCCTCGGTGTCGCGCAGCACGACCAGCCGGACCGTACGGCCGGTGTCGTCGTCGGAGAAGATGTCGCGCCCGGCCAGCGGCCCGTCGAGAACGGCCACCTGGTTGTGCGCGGCCTCCGGCAGCTCGCCGGAGATCGCCGGATAACCGGCGTCGGTGTTGAGCCGGCAGGCCAGCCGGTAGGCGGCCACGGCGGCCGGCCGCGACGAGCCCCAGATCACCGGCACGCTCTCGGCCAGGTCGAGGGCCAGCGACTTGCCCGGGTTGATGAACGACTCGCTCGACGGCCGGCACCGGTGCGAGATGCCCTCCAGCATCACCGCCACCCGCTCGTACAGCTCCTCGTCGGCCCGCGCCAGCCCCAGCGCGGCGGCGGCCACGACCAGCGGGATCGTCACCAGCCACAGGTCGGCCCGGTCGCGCCCGGCCACCGGCAGCGGCACGTAGACAGCGCCCGCCTGCGTGGCCAGCGCCTCCAGCGGCGACCCCGGCGCGCCCAGCGCCAGCAGCGCGCAGCCCCGGCGCACCGCCTCGGCGGCCACCGAGAGCGTCTCCTCCGTCTCGCCCGACCAGGAGATCGCGACCACCAGGTCGGTGGCCCCCACCCAGCCGGGCAGCTGGTAGGAGCGCAGCGTCACGACGGGCAGCGGGGCGCTGTTGCCGCAGACCGCGGCCAGCATGTCGCCCGCGAGCGCGGAGCTGCCCATGCCCGTGACCACGACCGCGCGCGGCCTGAGGTCACCGGCCAGCCGGTCGACGCCGGACTCGACGGCGCACCGGAGCCCGGTGCGCACCTGCGCCGCCGAGGCGGCCACCGCGAGCAGCATGCCGCCCGGGTCGCCCTCGCTCAGGTGCCGCTGGTCGTCGAGCCGCTCCGGCTCCCAGGTCACGGCTTCCTGGCCTCGTCGACGAGCAGCACGGGGATGTCATCCCGGACCGGATAGATCAGGCCGCAGCCGGTGCAGCCGAGCTCTTCGGAGTCGCTCTCGACACGCAACGGTGACTTGCACGCCGGGCAGGCCAGGATCTCCAGCAGCCAGTCGTCGATCTTCACTCGTTCACCTATCTCGCTCGCCATCGCCAAAACCGACCGTAACATCACGGCACCACTGGTCCGGTGGATTGCGCGGCCTTTCGGCCGCCGGTTCATCGAGTCTCGATGCCGAGATAGTCCTCGACGAACGCCGCCGTCTGCTCCCAGCCCTCGACCGCCACGCACTCCACGCCCATCGCCTTGACCGGGTAGTCGTTGCCGCCCTCGTCGAGCCGGTCGCCGACGAACAGCACGTCGTCGATCGTCAGCCCCAGGGCGTCGAGGAGCCGGCCGATGCCGTAGGCCTTGTCGACGCCCTTGTGGGTGATGTCGACGGAGGTCGAGCCGCCGCTGCGCACCTCCAGGCCGGGCAGCCGCTCCGACACGTGCGCGCACAGCAGGCGGCGCTTGGCGCCGTCGGGGTCCCAGGCGTACTTGGCGGCGGGCGGGGCCTGCTGGCCGAGCGCGGAGAAGGTGATCTGGCTGCCGCGGTCCTCGATGATCTCCCCCCAGGGGTCATCGGCCCACAGGCCCAGCTCCTTGGCGCTGCGGGTGAGCGCCTCGATGATCTCCGCCTTCTGGGGGGCGGTGAAGTCCTCGGCGTAGACGAGCTGCCAGTCGGAGTTCTGCCAGCGGTAGTAGCGCGTGCCGCAGGTCGGCATCAGGTGCAGCCTGGCGCGCTGGGCGTCGTCGATCGGCAGGTGGCGCAGCACCTGCGCCTGGAACTGGGAATATTGCCCGCCCGAGATCACGCACACGTCGACCAGGTCGAGCAGCCGGGCCAGCAGCCCCGCCATGCGGTCGTCGATGCGGGACTTGGACACCGCCAGCGTGTCGTCCAGGTCGAAGGCGACCAGGGAGAACTTGCGATTAATCGGAGCTCCTACGAATCGGCCGCGGACAGGTGCCTCGACTGTACCCGGCGCGACGGCAGGCGGCGCGTCAGCGATCGCGGTTGGGCTGGGTGGAGCGCAGGATGCGGAGGTGGCCCCGCCGGCCGACCTCGACGGCGTCGCCGACCGGCTCGACGCCGCGCGCGGCACTGGGCCTGGCCGCCTCACGCACCGCGTTGGCCAGCGCTTCAAGGTCGTCGGAGCTGGGGGAAGCGCCGTCGGTCGGCAGCCGCACGACCTCCCAGCCTCGGGGGGCGGTCAGCCGCTCGGCGTGTTCGGCGCACAGGTCATAACAGTGTGGCTCGGCGTACGTCGCCAGAGGGCCTAGTACAGCGGTCGAGTCGGCGTATACGTACGTGAGCGTGAAGACGGCAGGCTGACTGCAAGCAGTGCGGGAACAGCGGCGGACGGGGCTCACGGAGGGACCGTATCTGGTAAGAGTGCGAGGCGCCACTACCTGAGCGCTCTTAACGAGCGTGTCGCCACAATTCGGACACCTGTCGCAGCCTTTCCACCCACATGCCCCGATGGGGCCTGCCTTTAGACTTGCCGTGTGACTCTCAAGCGCGGTCCCAGGCGTCGTGACCGGCACGGTCGTGGTCTGCGCGGGCCGCTCGCGCCCTCGTACGTGCCCATGTCCCGGGCCCGTTCCGAACGCTTCGACGACCTGGTGCTCGACGCCGTCGACCGGTTGCGGCCCAAGTGGGGCAGGCAGCTCGCGGCGGTGGAGTTCGCGGTGGAGGACGTGCCGCCGCTGAGCGAGCTGAGCGACGGGCCGGGGTTCGGCGGCGGTCCGATCCCGTTCGGCCGGGCCGACACGGCCAAGGGCCAGGACCCGGCCTCGGTGGTGGTCTACCGGCGTCCGCTGGAGGCGCGGGCCCGCGACCGCGAGACGCTCGGCGCGCTGGTGCACGACACCGTGGTCGAGCAGGTGGCGACGCTGCTCGGGCTGTCGCCCGAGACGGTCGACCCGGGCTACGACGAGCGCTGAGCCCGGTCAGGGCAGCACGGCGAGCGGGGTGTCGGCGAGGGGCGGCAGCATCGTCCACGTCCGGGCCTGGGCCAGCGGCTGGGCGGTGACGAGCAGGCCGGCGCGCTGCCGCTCCTCGATGACCCGGCCGCCGTAGACCTGCCCGGAGACCGGGGTCACGACGACGCCGAACACGCCCTTGACCTTCAGCGGCACGCTCGTGGTGCGCCCGGCGGGGACCTCGACCTCGGCGGGGCTGCCCGGCTCGCCGCGTGCCGGCACGATCTGCACCCGCACCCGGCCGGCCGCGCCCGGCGCGGTCAGCAGCAGCCGCGAGCCCGTGCCGTTGGCCGCGACGGCGCTGCCCAGGTCGAGCGGCGGCGTCCCGGCGGTGTAGGCGACGTCCTGCCGCCCGCCGGTCCCGGTGATCACCACGCCGGCGACGACGGGGGCGGTCGAGTCGAGCACCAGCCCGGCCGACTCGCCGCCGATGCCGGTGGTGACGTCGATCGCCAGCACCCCGCCCGCGGGCACGTCGACGCTCTCGCGGCCCTTCATCGCGTAGCGGGAGCCCTCGGTCACGGCGGTGATGCGCACGGTCGCGTCGGCCTCGCCGGGTGCCGCGACCAGCAGCTCCCTCCGGCCGCCTCCGCCGGGGATGCCGGGCACGACGACCTTCGTGGCGGGCGCGGCGGCGGCCGGCAGCCAGTCGGCGCCGCCCGTCTCCGGCGCGGCGCTCGCGGCCACGGCCACCCGGCCCACCAGGGAGGTCACGCTGACCGCCATCACGTCGGCGGACGGCGCCAGGTCGCGCAGGTCGATCTTCCGGCTCTTGCCGGGCGCGACCTCCAGGCCGAGGCCCGCCTCGCCGGACACCAGCCCTTCGGCCGCCCACACCTGGACGTCGGCCATGGCGGGCGTCTTGGCGGCGTTCGTCAGGTGCAGCGTGACCTCGGCGTTGGCCGGGCCCGGCCCGACCAGCCAGGTCTCGGCGGCCGGCTCGGCGCACCGCACCCCGGCCAGCCCGCGCCGGGCGCCCGAGAGCGCGCGGGTGACGAAGCCCGCCTCCAGGCCGCCGGGCCCGGTCACGGTGTACGGCTCGGCGTCCTTCATGGTCTCGCGTGACATCGTCCCGGGCAGGTAGACCGCCACGTCGGCGCCCTTGACGCCGGGGCAGACCGCGGTCGCCGACTCGACGCCCACCCGCTCGGGCTTGGCAGCCGCGCGTCCGGCCGGGGCGGGCTCGGTCACGTACGCGATCCCGTACAGGGCCAGGAGGGCGGCCAGGACGGCGGCGAGCGGCGCGAACCGGTGGCGCAGGATCGCCGTCATGAGACGCCCGCCAGGGCCGGGTCGGGGGTGCGGGCGGCTTCCTCGGCGGGCTCGCGCCGGCCGGGCGCGGCCATCACGACCGCGACCAGCACCAGCGCGCCCTGGAGCCACAGCCAGGGCGTGTGCATGAAGTGCGCGGGCCGGGCGGGAACCGGCGTGAGGGGTTCGGCGATCCGCCACAGGCCGCCGCTGTCGGACAGGCTCATGCGCTGGAGCGAGGGCTGCGAGTCGAGGGTCCTGACGAGCCCGGGCTCGACCGGCGGCGCCACCGCCACCATCGCCACGCCGTGCTGGGCCAGGACCTCGGCGTCGTTGCCGCCGCGCCCGCCCGCGAGGCCCTGCGCCGCGGCCGCCACCTTGGCGCGCTCGGGGGAGGCGACGGGCAGCTCCGCCTCGCCGATCAGCGGGGTGCGCCCGCGCAGCACGGTGAACTCGGCGCCCCGGATGAGCAGGGTGCGCTCGCCGTGGCGGGAGTTCATGACGGCCAGGGCGGGCAGCGGATCGCGCGCGTCGCCGTCGAGCGGCCCGCGTACGCCCTGGACGATCCAGTGCCCGGCGGCCAGCAGCGGCGTGCTGAACGCCACCGCCGCCACCAGCCAGGCGGCGATCCTGCGCGGGCCGCCCCGGGCGCGGGCGGCGTCCAGGCGGGGGGCGCTGAGCGCGGCGAGCACGATCAGCGCGGCCCCGGCGACGGCCAGCGGCACGCCCGGCCACGCGGGCGCGCCCGCCACGCCGACCCGGCCCGCGACCAGGGCGATCACCAGCGCGAACAGCGCGATCCCCCAGCCGGACAGCACGACGATCCGGCCGCGCTCGGCCTGGGGGTCCGGCTTCGCCCGCCGCCCGGCGCGGGCGCGGTGGACGAACAGCGCGCCCAACGCCACCGCCAGCAGCCCGCCCGTCACCCAGAACGGCGGCAGGCCGGGCCCGCCGGGGCTGAGCGTCAGCAGGTCGCGGGCGCCGAGCGCCGGGCTCACCAGTGCCGGGTCGTGCAGCCCGGCCTCCAGCAGGAACCTGCCCGGGTCCAGCACCATCCCGCCCAGCCAGGGCAGCAGCAGCGCCACCGGCACGCCCAGCGCGATGGCCACCGGCACGAGGACGCCGGGCCGTACCGTGCGGAAGAGCACCACGGCGAGCACACCGAGCACCAGGGCCATCGGCAGCAGCAGCGGCACGAACGCCGCGCCCACCGCCAGCACCAGCCCGAACCCCCACGCCGCCCGGCGCGATCGGCGCGCGTCGGGGCCGAGCAGGTGGGCGGCGAGCACCGCGCAGGCCGGCAGCAGCACCAGCACCGCCGCCGTGCCCAGCCGTCCCGACGCGACCGCGCCGGTCGCGACCGGCAGCAGCGCGTACGTGGCGGCCACCCACACGCGGACGCCGACGCCCGACTCGGTGGCGTCCGGCACCAGCCGCCGCGACGCCAGGTAGGCCGAGGCGCCCGCCAGCGGCACCGAGCCGAGCAGCAGCACCGACACGGCCGTCGAGGTCTGCCCGAAGGCGAGCGTGGACAGCGCCGCGAGCACCGCCACGTACGGCGGCGCCCAGTCGGCCGAGCCGGGCCCGAGGTCGTGGAAGCCGCCCGTGTAGAACGCCCACAGGTCGCCCGCGCCGCCGGTCACCGGCACGAGCGCGCCGCCGCCGAGCCGTCCGGCCCCCAGCAGCGACCGCTCGGCCACCAGCGCGACCAGCGTGAGCCCGAACACCAGCAGCACGCCGGGCCGGCCGAGGAAGCGCTTGACCGGGTTGCCCTGCGGCGCCGGCGCGGGCGCGATCACCTCCTCCTCCGGGGCGGCGTGGTGGTGCCGGCCCGCCGAGTCGACCGGCCCCTCGCCCGCCAGGAAGCTCTGCACCATGTCGGTGAGGCGGCGCAGGCCCGCGCCGCGCGGCGTGAGCAGGCGGCCGATGCGTTTGTAGCCCTTCTTGCGGCCTTCGCGCCTGGCCCGCCGAGCCTTGGCCAGCCGCATCGGGTGCGCCAGGACCGAGCCGAGCGCGACCAGCTCGTCCAGGGCGTTCGCCGGCTGCTTGCCCAGCACGAACAGCACCGTGCGCGTCAGCGAGCCCGCCACGTTGCGCAGCAGCGCCCACAGCATCGCCAGGAACGGCAGGTTCGCCATCACGACGAAGATGCCGTTGCGCCGGTCGAGCCTGCGCGGGTGGTCGCCGCTGACCGTCATGCGCCGTCTGCGGCGGGCCGACGCCTCGGCGTGCCAGGCCACGGCCTCGGTGACGGCCAGCACCCGGTGCCCGGCGTTGCGCACCCGCCAGCACAGGTCGAGGTCGTCGCGGAAGATCGGCAGGAACGGGTCCAGCCCGCCGGTCGCCTCCCACACGTCGCGCCTGATCAGCATGCCGGCGGTGGACACCGCCATGACCTCGCGGGTGCCGTCGTGCTGGCCCTGGTCGAACTCGCGGGCCTCCAGCCCGGTGTCGCG
Source organism: Nonomuraea sp. NPDC003214 (assembly GCF_053590035.1). Taxonomy (NCBI): domain Bacteria; kingdom Bacillati; phylum Actinomycetota; class Actinomycetes; order Streptosporangiales; family Streptosporangiaceae; genus Nonomuraea; species Nonomuraea sp. NPDC003214. Next base: position 656,773 of record NZ_JBSFSX010000001.1, read on the forward strand.
GCGGCCGGTGCGGCCGACGGTCACGCCGATCTCCAGCAGCAGCCGCCGGTCCAGCCAGTCACGCAGCTTCGGGCCGAGCACCGCCGCCTTGCGGTCCTCGTCGGCGGCGCGCAGCAGCGCCTCCAGGGCGCGGCGGTCGGGGGCGCAGTCGTCGTGCAGCAGCCACAGCCACTCGCCGTCGACGCCCGGGGGCAGCTTGCCGAGCACCTCGGCCACGGCGTCGCCGAAGCTCGCCGAACGGGGCAGCCTGAGCACGTTGGCGGAGCCGAGCGCCTGCGTGAGCAGGTCGGCCGAGCCGTCGCGGCTGCCGTTGTCGGCGCCCACCACCCGGTCCGGGCGGTAGCTCTGGCTCGCCAGGGCCTTCAAGGTCTCCCCGAGCCAGCGCCCGCCGTCGTGTGCGACGACGATCACGGTGACGAAGGGACGGGACATGCGGCTCCATTGGGCGGTGATCAAACGCCGCCACCTTACCGGTCGCACCGCCCACGGATACGGAAAAGGGTCACACGGGTGACCGCGTGACCCTTTCCACATCTATCCCTAAACGGCCTGGCGCTTGATCCGTCTGCGCTCCCGCTCGGACAGCCCACCCCAGATGCCGAAGCGCTCGTCGTGCTCGAGTGCGTATTCCAGGCACTCCGCACGCACTTCGCACGATCGGCACACCTTCTTGGCCTCTCGGGTGGAGCCGCCCTTTTCCGGGAAGAACGCCTCTGGATCCGTCTGCGCGCAGAGTGCGCGCTCCTGCCAGCCGAGTTCTTCAGCGTCAAGCTGATCCTGTGCGATGACCAGATCGGTCACTGCACACCTCCCTGCCGCCCGCCCGCAATGGAGCCCCCCATGGAACGCCTTCCTTGTACCCACCCACGGGAAGGCGTAACAACATGGTTGTAATTACACGCGTGTGCCGTACGTGGCGTCAAGCGGCATGCCGGTATCCGGGGGAAGACCAGCTCTCGCCCCGGTCGTGCCTGGCATCAGATGTTCGCGCCCGGTTTGCGCCGGGCGTGTTCAACGCTGTCAGCGGTCGGAACCGTATCAGGGCGGGATGAGCCCCGCCCTCCGGGCCACCTCTTCTCTAGCCGTCGTTTGCCGGTTCCTTACCTGCGTGGCTCATTCGGGGTGTATATGGCGGTCGGGTCGATCGGATCGTCACCCTGGCGCGGCTGGTCCCCCAGCGCGTCACCGCGGATCGCCTGCTGGTCCAGGCGGATCGTCGAATCCGCCGGCTGCTGGCCCCAGCCGGGCTGCTGATACTGGCCCTGCTGCGGCTCGTAGGCGGCCTGCGGCTGCTGCGGGTGGCCGAACACGTCGTCGTGCCGCTGCGGCTGGCCGTACTCCGGGACGCGCAGGTCAGGCGCGGTGCCCACGCCCGACTGGTAGGAATCGGCCTGCTGGTAGGCGTCCAGGAGCTGCTGGGAGCGCGGGTCCACCGGCGGGTCCGGCTCGTGCTGCGGCGCCCCGAACTCGTGGCCCGAATAGCCGGTGAACGGCTGGCCGCCCTGGCCGTGCTGCTGGCCCGGGCTCTGCTGGGCCTGCTGGTTCTGCTGGTCGAACGCCGACTGGCGGTCGTAGTAGGGCTGCTGCTGGTCCGGGTACGGCACGCTGGGCGCGGTCTCGCCCGACGGGTACGACGGGGCGTACGGGTTGGGCTGGTTGTGCACGTTCGGCTGGCTGTCGGCCGGCACGTACGGGGCCGGCTGATACTCCGACGGGGGCTGGTAGCCCGAGTCCGGCATCGTCTCCGACGGCGTGTAGGCCGCGTGCGCGGGCTGCTGCGGGGCGTACGGGTTCTGCGCCGGGGGGAACGCCTCGGTGGGGGGCGGGGCGTACTGCTCCTGGGCGGGCTGGGCGTACGGGTCCGCGGCCGGGGTGGCGTACTGCTGGTCCTGGGCGGGCGGGCTGTACGGGTCCTGGCTGTACTGCGGCGCCTCCTGCGCCTGCGCGGCGTAGGGGTCCTGGCTGTAGTGCTGGTCCTGGCCGTACTGCGGGGTCTCCTGGGCGTACTGGGGCGCGTCCTGGGCGTACTGGGGGCTGTACGGGTCCTGGGCGGGCTGGCCGTAGCCGCCGGAGTCCTGCTGCTGGTCGGACGGGGCCGCGGGCAGGGCCGCCCGGGGCTGGGGATACTGCTGGGCGGCCTGCTGGGGCTGGGGCTGCTGGACCGGCGGCTGGTAGGCGTCCTGCTGCGGCTGCTCCTGCGCGCCGGACGGCGGCTGCGGGCTGTAGGACTGCTGCTGGTACGGGGGCTGCTCCGGCTGGCCGCCGTAGCTCGGCGGCTGCTGCCCGTACCCCTGCTGCGGCGCGGGCTGCTGGTTGGGCTGCGGGGCGGGCTGCTGGTTGGGCTGCGGCATCGCCTGCTGGGGCTGCGCGTAGTCCGCCTGGGCCTGCTGGGGGGCGGGCTGCTGGCCGTAGTCCGGCTGGCCGTACTCCTGGCCGCCCTGCGACGGAGGCTGCTGGGCGTAACCCTGCTGCGGGAAGCCCTGCTGGCCGTAACCGGGCTGCTGGAACTGGCCCTGCGGGAACTGGCCCTGCTGGCCGTACCCCTGCTGGGGGAAGCCCTGACCGTACGGGGCCGCCGGGCGGCGCTCCGGCATGACCTGCGGCAGCAGGTACACCAGCGCGAGGGCCGTCAGCGCCAGCATCGGCACGCCCGTCAGCAGGAACTCCACGGTCGAACGCGCGGTGTTGCCCGCGAACAGGCCGAGCAGCAGCGACAGCGCGCCGAACACCGCCGCCGCGGCCAGCGCCCCGGCCGCGATGTACGCGACGGGCTTGGCCTTGGCCGACGGCGGGCCGACCTTGGTCAGCAGCAGCACCGCGCCGAGCAGCAAGGCCGTGATCACCGGGCTGGTCAGGCCGGAGAAGTGCATGTAGGCGCGCTCGGTGAAGTCCGCGCTGGTCGAGCCGATCAGAATCCGGCCGATGGTCAGCAGGATGTCCAGGCCACCGGCGGCCAGCATGATCCAGGCGGCCGGCTCCTTCAGCCTGGCGACGTCAAAGTTGCTCACAAGTACCCCCATCGGACCCTTTAGCCCGAAGGGAGTTTGCCACATCACCGACTTGTCCGGCGGGAGTCCCAGGAAGCTCGTAGATCTCAATAGTCGCTCTTTTCCCCGCATATCAGGGTTTTGCGGGCCGTCAAGAAAAGGGGAAAAACGGTCCCGGGACGGGGGGTGGAAGACTGTTCCGCATGCACATCGTGACCCTCGCCGGCGGCATCGGCGGCGCCCGCTTCCTGCGCGGACTCCGCGCGACCGCGCCCGCCGACCAGATCACCGTCATCGGCAACACCGGCGACGACATCACCCTTTTCGGCCTGCGCGTCTGCCCCGACCTCGACACCGTCATGTACACCCTCGGCGGCGGCATCGACGAGCAACAAGGCTGGGGACGCGCCGACGAGACCCACGTCGTCAAGGAGGAGCTGGCCGCCTACGGGGTCGAGCCCCAATGGTTCGGGCTGGGCGACCGCGACTTCGCCACCCACATCGTGCGCTCCCAGATGCTCGAAGCCGGCTACCCGCTCTCCCAGATCACCGAGGCGCTGTGCGCCCGCTGGCAGCCCGGCGTACGGCTGCTGCCCATGACCGACGACCGGTGCGAGACCCACGTGGTCATCGACGACGAGCGCGGCCGGCGCGCCGTCCACTTCCAGGAATGGTGGGTGCGCCTACGCGCCTCCGTCCCCGCCGAGTCGATCGCCCTCGTCGGCGTCGAGTCGGCCAAGCCCGCCCCCGGCGTCCTCGAGGCGATCGCCGACGCCGACGTGGTCATCCTGCCGCCGTCCAACCCCGTCGTCAGCATCGGCACCATCCTCCAGGTGCCGGGCATCCGCGACGCCCTGCTCCCCAAGACCGTCGTGGGCGTCTCCCCCATCATCGGCGGCGCCCCCGTGCGCGGCATGGCCGACGCCTGCCTGACCGCCATCGGCGTCGAGACCAGCGCCCAGGCGGTCCTCTCCCTGTACGGGTCCGACCTGCTCGACGGCTGGCTGGTCGCGCCGGAGGACGCCGGCGTCGCCCTCGACGGCGTACGCGTCGAGGCCCGGCCCCTGCTCATGTCCGACCCCGCGGCCACGGCCGCCCTCGCCCGCGCCGCCCTCGACCTCGCCCAGGAGCTCACCTCATGACCCACCCCACGCAGCCCCAGGCAACCCCCGCACCGGGCACGCTCTCTCCGGAAGAAGGAGCACAGGGCGCCTCCCCCGCACCCACCGCAGGGGGTGTGGCTGCTTCCGGGACGGGCGGCCCCGCACCCGCCGTAGAGAATGCGCCTTCCTCTTGGGAGGGGGCCGCGGGCGGGCGGGTCGAGGTGGTGCCTGTGGTGGGGATCGGGGAGGTGCGGCCGGGGGACGACATCGCGGCGCTCGTCCCCGGGGTGCGGGACGGGGACATCGTCGTCGTCACGTCCAAGATCGTGAGCAAGGCCGAGGGAAGGGTCAGGGAGGCGCCGGACCGGGCGAAGGCGATCGAGGACGAGACGGACCGGGTCGTCGCGAGGCGCGGCGACACGGTGATCTCCCAGACGCGCCACGGTTTCGTGATGGCCGCCGCCGGGGTGGACGCGTCCAACACCGACCCGGGGACGGTGCTGCTGCTGCCGGAGGATCCGGACGCGTCGGCGCGGCGGATCCGGGCGGGGCTGGGCGGCCGGGTCGGGGTGATCGTGTCCGACACGTTCGGCAGGCCGTGGCGGCAGGGGCTGACGGACGTGGCGATCGGGTCGGCGGGCGTGGTGACGACGGCCGACTTCCGGGGTTCGCGGGACGCGTACGGAAATCCGCTGAGTGCGACGGTGACGGCGCTGGTGGACGAGATCGCGGCCGCCGCGGAGCTGGTCAAGGGCAAGCTGGACGGCGTCCCGGTGGCGATCGTGCGGGGGCTGGGGCATCTGGTGACGGAGGAGGACGGGCCGGGGGTGCGCCCGCTGGTGCGTCCGGCGGACGAGGACCTGTTCCGGTACGGGTCGCGGGACGTGGTGTTCGCGCGCCGGACGATCCGGGAGTTCGGTGACCGGCCGGTGGATCCGGAGGCGGTGCGGCGGGCGGTGGCCGCGGGGATCGCGGCGCCGGCGCCGCATCACACGACGCCGTGGCGGTTCGTGCTGGTGGAGTCGGCGCAGACGCGGCTGCGGCTGGTGGACGCGATGCGGGAGGCGTGGATCGAGGACCTGCGCGGCGACGGCTTCTCCGAGCAGTCGATCGCCAAGCGGATCAGGCGGGGTGACGTGTTGCGCAACGCCCCTTATCTGGTGGTGCCGTGTCTGGTGATGGAGGGCTCGCACACCTACCGCGACGAGCGGCGCAACGCCGCGGAGCGGGAGATGTTCGTGGTGGCGATGGGCGCGGGCGTGGAGAACTTCCTGGTCCAGCTCGCGGTGGAGGGGCTGGGGTCGGCGTGGGTGTCGTCGACGATGTTCTGCCGTCCGGTGGTGCGGAAGGTGCTGGATCTGCCGGAGGAGTGGGACCCGATGGGCTGTGTGGCGGTGGGCCATGCCGCCGCGCCACCGCGGGACCGGGCGCCGCGTGACGCGCTGGACTTCATCGTGTCCCGCTGACTGATATTTCGTGCCCCAGTCACGTAACGGTTTACCGTTAGGAAACTTTCCTTTACATTTGGGCCATCCCCCCAAGTAGAGGAGCCACTAGATGAAGAGGTTGCTCCAGTTACTCTCCGTCGTGGCGATTGCGGTCGCCACGGTGGTCTTCAACACCTCACCGGCCCTGGCCCACGGGTACGTCAACTCGCCGCCCAGCCGCCAGGCCCACTGCGCCCAGGGGCGCGTCGCCAACTGCGGCGACATCATCTACGAGCCGCAGAGCGTCGAAGGCCCCAAGGGCCAGCGCAACTGCCACGGCGGAGTCGGGCGGTTCGCCCAGCTCAGCGATGAGAGCAAGCCGTGGCCCGTCACCTCGGTGGGCACCAGCGTCAACTTCAACTGGCGGCTCACCGTCCAGCACGCCACCAGCACGTGGGAGTACTACGTCGGTGGCACCCGGGTGGCCGTCTTCAACGACGGCGGCCGGCGTCCCCCGGCGCAGGTGTCACACACTGTGAACCTGAGCCAGTTCCCCGGCCGGCAGAAGGTGCTGGCCATCTGGAACATCGCCGACACCGCCATGGCCTTCTACGCCTGCATCGACCTCCAGGTCGGCGGCGGCGGCCCCGGCACCCCGACGCCCACGCCCACCCCGACCCCGACCCCGACGCCGACCGACACGCCCACCAACCCTCCGGGCGGCACCTGGACCGCGGGCACCGCGTACACCGCAGGCTCGACCGTCACCTACGGCGGCGCCACCTACCGCTGCCTCCAGCCGCACACCGCGATCAACGGCTGGGAGCCGCCCAACGTCCCCGCCCTATGGGGCAGGGTCTGACCTGAAATGACCGAAGGGGGCGCCCGCCCACCTGGGCGCCCCCTTCTCCATGCCCCGGGTTCGTCACGCCCCCGGCCGGCAGGTCGGGTGGCACAGGCGCCGGGCCAGGGCGGCGAGGAACACGTCGATGATCTCGCCCGGCTCCTGGGCCACGTGCAGGGAGCCGTTGGTGGCCGAGGTGACGGCCGTCAGCCCGGCGCGGTCGACGTCCTTGCCGAAGGCGATGACGACGATCTGCACCGGCCGGTCCGCGTCCCACTCCTCGCGCAGCTCGGCCAGCAGCTCCGCCTGGGAGACCCCGCCGCCGTCGTCCCTGCCCGCGGTGATCACCAGCAGCGTGTTGTTCATGTCCTCCCGGTACGCCTCGCCCACCTCGCGGAAGCCGTCCAGGATCGCCTCGTACAGCGAGCTGCCGCGCTTGGGGTGGGCGGTGATCGTGCCGGTGAGCTCGTTCAGCCGGCTGCGCCTGACCACCTGGCCGCTCTCGGGCCGGTCGATCGGCCCCAGGCTCACCAGCTCCCGGTGGTCCTCGCTGCCGCCGAGCCGGTCGGCGAACTCCCACAGGCCCATGTGCGTCGAGTTCGGGAAGAGCGCCAGGCCGGTCCTGGCGGCGGCCAGCGCCACCTCGACGCGGGTGGTGTCGCCCAGGGGCTCGGCCATGTGCTTGGAGGTGTCGCTGAGCACGAGGATGTTCGTCGGCGGGGCCAGCCTGCTCCAGGCCAGCAGCGCCTCGTCGATGTCCTCCGGCGACACCGACGGCCGCACCCGGGGCGTGGCGTCCGGGCCGGGCGCGAGCGGCCCCTGCGAGCCGTCGCCCGAGCGGAACCCGGCCCGCCGGACGATCTCCTGCGCCTGCGGCTCGCCCAGCCAGGCGGCGAAGGCGGCGGACGCCTCCGCGACGGCCGGGTCGGTCGCGGTCACCACGTACGGGTAGTCGAGCGTGATCGTGCCCTCGCGCGGGTGCAGGGCGACGACCGGGTCGGCGGACGGGCCCCGGCCTGTGTGCTCGCGCACCGACTGCTCCGGCACGATGACGACCGGCCGCTTCCAGAACGTGCGGTCGTCGACGGCCTCCAGCATGCTGCGGTAGTCGGGCGCGGACCCGGCCTGGGCCCACCGCACGAACGCCGTCAGCGCCTTGTCGGCCTCCGGCCCGGCGCCGACGACGTCGCGGGCCGCCGCCACCGTGGCGATCCCGGCCCCGGCCAGCGACGGGTCCGGCACCCGTACGACGTCGGGCTCCTCCTCGGTCGGCGTCAGCCGGCCGCGCAGCGTCGGCGGGAACACCATCCGCCAGTTCATCTCGGTGTTGCCCACCGCGAAGCGCTCGGCCAGCGACGACCGGGTGGCGAACACCAGCGGCGAGGTCGCCACCACCCGCTCGCCCGCCGGCAGCGACCGCGCGCCCTGCTTGCGGGCCAGCCGGATCCACGCCGACGAGTCGGTGATCCAGCCGTCGGGCCGCTCGCGCAGCACGCCCGCCCGGTCGCCGATCAGCGTGCGCAGCACGGTGGCGGGCGGCTGCTCGGTCACCTGGACCAGCACGCAGCGCCCGCCCACGCTCGCCCGCGTGCCGTTGAACCGCCCCGCCGCCTCCATCACGGCGGGCGCCACGTCCACCGCCGCCGCCACGTCGACCAGAACAGGCTCTCGCGCGGTGCACAGCGCGCCCGTGCCGCCGGACACCAGGACGATTCCGCCGGCCAGCACGGCCACGGCCGCCAGGCCGGCCAGCATGCCGCGTTGGAGCGCCTTCCTCCGTCTCTGCCTGGGAGACAGCGCGGCGCGGTGTCGCCCTAACCGCACGGTGCACCTCACTTGAAGGGGGGTGTCGATTGTCCCAGCGCCTCCCACGACCGGCGCAAGAGGCGATAGAACTTGTTATATCTAGGCCAGCGGCAGGACCCGCCTGACGCTCTGGCACACGCCGTCGCTGGCGGCCGAGGCGGCCAGCCGCTCCGCGCTCGGCACGCCGTACTCGGTGGTGCGCTGCCTGACCGGCCGGCCGGTGACCTCCGCCATCGCGCGCAGCTCGCTGATGGTCTTGTACGAGCCGTTCTCCGAGCCGGCCATCCGGCTGATCGTCTCCTCCATGAGGGTGCCGCCGAGGTCGTTCACGCCGCCCTGGAGCACCTGGCGGCACAGGTCGTCCTGGAGCTTGACCCACGAGCACTGGATGTTGGCGATGGCGCCGTGCAGCAGGATCCTGGCCAGGGCGTGCACGGCCCGGTTCTCGCGGGCGGTCGGGCCGGGCCTGGCGACCCCGGCCAGGTAGATCGGCGCGCTGGTGTGCACGAACGGCAGCAGCACGAACTCGGAGAACCCCCCGGTCTCCTCCTGCAGCCGCCGGATCAGCTTGATGTGCCTGACCCAGTGCAGGTGGTCGTCCACGTGCCCGTACATCATGGTCGAGGTCGTCGGGATGCCGACGCGGTGCGCGGTGGTGATGACCTCGATCCACTCCTTGGCGGGCAGCTTGCCCTTGGTCAGCACCCAGCGCACGTCGTCGTCGAGGATCTCGGCGGCGGTCCCGGGCAGGGAGTCGACCCCGGCCTCCTTGGCGGCGTGCAGCCAGTCCTCGATGGAGAGGTTCGTCCGGCTTGCGCCGTTGATGACCTCCATCGGGGAGAACGCGTGCACGTGCATGCCGGGCGTGCGCTCCTTGACCGCCCTGGCCAGGTCGAAGTACGCGGTGCCGGGCAGGTCGGGGTGGATGCCGCCCTGCATGCACACCTCGGTGGCCCCGGCCAGCCAGCCTTCCTCGGCCCGGTCGGCGACCTGCTCCAGGCTCAGCGTGTAGGCGTCGGCGTCGGTGCGGCGCTGGGCGAACGCGCAGAACCGGCAGCCGGTGTAACACACGTTCGTGAAGTTGATGTTGCGGTTGACCACGTACGTCACGTCGTCGCCCACGGCCTGGCGGCGCAGCTCGTCGGCGATCCCGGCCAGTTCCTCCAGCGCGTCGCCGTCGGCCGACAGCAGCGCCACCGCCTGCTCGTCGGTCAGCCCCGCCGGGTCGCGCTCGGCGGCCCGCAGCGCCTCCCTGACGTCGCCCGGCACGGCGCCGCGCCCGGCGGCGGCCGGCAGCCGCTCGCGCAGCGCCTCCCAGTCGCCGTAGACGTGGTCGAAGTCGTCGCGCCGGTCGCCGGTCCGGCCCGTGGTGTCCACCTCGACGTGCAGGTCCACCCGGCCCGTGGGGGCGAACCCGCCGTCGGGCTCCTGCCACGGCAGCCCGCGTGGCACCGCGTCCTGCCTGGCCAGGCCGGTCTCCGGGTCGGCCAGCGCGGCCACGTGCGCCATGACGCGGGGGTCCAGCCACGGCTCCCCGGCCCTGACGTACTCCGGGTAGACCGTCAGCCGCTCGCGCAGCCGGAACCCCGCCTCGGCGGTCCTGGCGGCCAGCTCGTCGATCTGCGGCCAGGGGCGCTCGGGGTTGACGTGGTCGGGGGTGAGCGGCGACACGCCGCCCCAGTCGTCGATGCCCGCGCGGATCATCAGCGCGTACTCGGCGTCGACCAGGTTCGGCGGCGCCTGCACCCGCGCCCGCGGGCCCAGCACGAGCCGGGCGACGGCGATGGTCGCGGCCAGCTCCTCCAGGTCGGCGTCCGGCAGCCCGCGCATCGCCGTGTCCGGCTTGGCGCGGAAGTTCTGCACGATGACCTCCTGGACGCCGCCGTACTCGCGCGCCACCTTCCGGATCGCGAACAGCGACTCGGCCCGGTCCTCGACGGTCTCGCCGATGCCGATCAGGATGCCGGTGGTGAACGGCACGTTGCTGCGCCCGGCGTCCTCCAGCACCCGCAGCCGCACCGCCGGGTCCTTGTCGGGCGAGCCGTAGTGCGGCTGCCCCTTCTCCTCGAACAGCCGCCGCGAGGTCGTCTCCAGCATCATGCCCATCGACGGCGCCACCGGCTTGAGCCGTTGCAGGTCACGCCAGCTCAGCACGCCCGGGTTCAGGTGCGGCAGCAGCCCGGTCTCCTCCAGCACCCGCACCGCCATCGCGCGCACGTACGACAGCGTGTCGTCGTAGCCGTGCGCGTCGAGCCACTCGCGCGCCTGGTGCCACCGGTCCTCCGGCCGGTCGCCGAGCGTGAACAACGCCTCCTTGCAGCCCATCGCCGCGCCCTGCCGGGAGATCTCCAGCACCTCGTCCGGGCTGAGGAACGGCGCCTCCAGCTTGTGCGGCGCGGTGGCGAACGTGCAGTAGCCGCACCGGTCCCGGCACAGTCTGGTCAGCGGGATGAACACCTTCCTGCTGTACGTGATCACCCCCGGGCGGCCGGCGGCGGCGAGCCCCGCGTCCCGTACGCGGGCGGCGTGGTCGAGCAGGGTGTCCAGGTGGTCGCCGCGTGCCTGCAGCAGCACGGTGGCCTCGGCGGCGTCGAGCGCCTTGCCGTCACGGGCACGGGCGAGCGCGCGGCGGAACGCGGAATCACTGACAAGACTCATAGCGGCACACTACGACGCGCTGAGTTCTCGTACCGCACCCAGGGCTTCTAGAAGGACCGATAGTCGCGCGCGGCCATCCTCGGGCCGCGGGCCGGCGGGCGGCGGCCGGTGAGCGTGATGAGCATCGCCGCCCGGTGCCGGTGGCCCCGGTAGGGCTCCAGCAGCCGCAGCATGCCCGGGTCGTCCGTCTTCTCCCCGGTCAGCGCGTAGCCCACGATCTTGGCCAGGTGGAAGTCGCCCACGCTGACGGCGTCCGGGTCGCCGAACACCCGCTGGCGCACCTCGGCGGAGGTCCACACGCCGATGCCCGGCAGTGCGCGCAGCAGCCGGTCGAGCTCCTCGCTGGTGGCGGCGGCCTCCAGCTTGGCGGCGTGCCAGGCGGCGGTGGCGATCGTGCGGGCGCGCACCGCCTCGGCCCCGGCCCGGTGCCAGTGCCAGGACGGGATCTCGCGCCACACCTGCGGCTCGGGCGCCACCCGCATCCCGTCGGGCGCGGGGCCCGGGGCCGGTTCGCCGAAGTGGCGCAGCAGGTAGCGCCAGGCGCGCCACGCCTCCTGGCCGACGACCTTCTGCTCCAGCACCGCCGGGACCAGCGCCTCCATGACGCGGCCCGTACGGCCGATGCGCACGCCCGCGTGCGCGCGCATGGCCTCGACCAGGACCGGATGCCGCGCGGTGAAACCCGACAGGTCGTCGTCGGCGCCCACGAGGCCGGGCAGCGACTCCAGCGCCCACTCCGTGCCCGGCCCCCACGCCCGCCCGTGCACCTGGCCCCCAGCCACCGTCACCCGCAGCGTGACCGGCCCGTCAGGGGTGCGGGAGGTGCGCCACACGGCCCCGTCGGGGGTCCGGCACCAGGCCGGGTCGCCCCCGCCGCGCTTGTGCGCCGCCAGCGCCAGGCCCACGTCGAGCGGCCCGGCGGGCGCCCAGCTACGCTCCCTCACCCATCCAGTCTGCGGCACGGAACGAGCAGGTCAGACGTCACTCGAATAGCGGACCGCGCGCTCCGGCAGCTCGATGCCCGGCCAGATGCGCACCCCGGCCTGCAGCTCGTTGCCCGGCCCCACCACGGCCCCGTCGCCGATGACGGCGTCACGCACCACCGTGCCGGCGCACACCCGCGCGCCCTGCCCCAGCACCGAGTCGGTCACGATCGCGCCCGCCTCGACCACGCAGTCGTCGGCCAGCACCGACCCGACGACCGTCGCGCCCGCCTCGACCACCGTGCGGGCGCCGACCGCGGTGCCGCCCTGCACCTTCGCCTCCGGCGACACCAGCGCGCCGTCGAGCGCCAGCCACTCGCCCGCCGGCCCCGGCAGCGCCGGCGACGCCAGCCTGCCGAGCACCAGGTCACGCGACCCCTGCACGTACGCGCTCGGCGTGCCCACGTCGAGCCAGTATGTGCGGTCGGCGTAACCCAGCACGAGCCGCCCCGACTCGATGAGCCCCGGGAACGTCTCCCGCTCGACCGACACCACCTCGTCACGCGGGATCTGGTCGATCACCGACCGGGTGAACACGTAACAGCCCGCGTTGATCCGGTTGGTGACCGGGTTGGGAGTCTTCTCCAGGAACGCGGTCACCCGCCCGTCGCCGTCCGTGGGCACGCAGCCGAACCTCGTCGGATCCTCCACCTCGGTCAGGTGGAGCGTCACGGCCGCCTCCCGCGCCAGATGCGCCCGCACCTGGTCGCCGATGTCATGGCCGGACAGGATGTCGCCGTTGAGGATGAGCACCGGCGCGTCGGGCGGTGACGACAGCGCCTCGGCGGCGTTGCGGATCGCGCCGCCCGTGCCCAGCGGCGTCTCCTCCGTCATGTACTCCAGCGAGAGCCCCAGGGCCGACCCGTCGCCGAACACCGGCTCGAACATCGACGCCTTGTACGAGGTCGCGAAGACGATCCGGCGCACCCCGAACGAGCGCGCCCGCGCCAGCTGGTGGGCCAGGAACGGCACTCCGGCGGTCGGCAGCAGCGGCTTCGGCGTGCCCAGCGTGAGCGGACGCAGGCGCGTGCCCTGTCCCCCGACCAGGAGGATCGCCTCTAGATCTGGCAAAGAGCTCTCCATAACTGTGCGAGGGTACCCAACTATTCGACTGCGCGTTGATAAGAGCTGAGGTGCGCCTCCGCGGAGGCCTCCCAGGTGAACTCCCTGGCCCTGGCCAGACCCGCCTCCCGAAGCTGCGCTCGCCGCTCCGGCGCGGCCAGGAGCTGGGCCAGCGCGGAGGCGATGCTGTCGGCGTCCGGCTCAGTGTAGGCGACCGCGTCGCCGCCGACCTCGGGCAGCGAGGTGCGCTGGGTGGTCAGCACCGGCGCGCCGCAGGCCATCGCCTCCAGCACCGGCAGCCCGAACCCCTCACTGCTGGACGGGAACGCCACCACGAGCGCCCCGCCGAGGAACCCCGGCAGGTCGGGCGCCCGCAGGAAGCCCGGCCGCACCACCTTGACCGTGGCCTCCACCTCCCGGCAGGCGGCGTCGACGTCGTCCTCGTGCACGCCGCCGCCCAGCACCAGCGCCGGTGGATCCGCCAGGCCCGCCACCGCGGCGGCGAAGCCCCGCACCAGGTTCGGCACGTTCTTGCGCGGGTCGAGCGCCCCCAGGAACGCCACGTACGACTGGCCGTGCAGGCCGAACCGGCTGGCCGCCCGCCGCACCTCCGCTTCCGTCGGAGGATGGAACAGCGCCTGGTCGACCCCGTGGTAGGCGACGTCGATGCGTGTCGGGTCGGCGGCCAGCACCCGCACCAGCTCGTCCCGCGTCGCCTTCGACGGCACGATCACCCGGTTGGCGTGCCGCACGGCGGTGCGCGTCGCCGACCGGAAGAACGACGCCTTCACCGCGCTGTGCTGGTCGGGCTCGGTGAACCAGGAGACGTCGTGCACCGTGACGACCGTCCGCAGGCCCGACCGGAGCGGTATCGAGTAATAAGGAGCGTGGATCACCTCGGCCCCCGCCTGGCGGGCCAGCAGCGGCAGGCCCGTCTGCTCCCACGCGAGCCGCGCGGCCCTGTTGGTGATGGAGACCGGGCCCGGGATGATCCGGGCGGAAGGCGCGAGCCGGGTGTAGCGTTCGGCGTCGGCCCGCTGACAGACCACCGCAAGATCGGCTCCCGCCCGGTCGAGAGCCGACACCAGACCGTCCACGTACCTGATCAGCGCGCCACGGTCGGCCGGGACCGCCGCCGCGTCGACGAGCACTCGAGGCATTACGTAGATCTTCTCCCCTCAAGATCAACGTCGGGACTCCACGTCCCCCTCTTCGTTCAGCTTATGACCAGCGTCCCCTAAATCGTGGCCCAAATCACACTGAGTCCCGCCGTGCAGCGATTCCCGCCAGCCCGGCACAGATCAGATCGCCCAGAACGATCACCACGCGCGAGCACAGCGCCACCGCGATCGCCCGCCCGCTGTCCATCACCGGAGCCAGCGCCACCACCATCGCGGCCTCCCGCACCCCCGCCCCCGCCGGCACCACGAACGTCATGATGCCCAGGCACCACGACAACGCGAACGCCCCGACGGCGAACACCAGGCCGACATCCGGAGTGATGAAATACAGGTGCACCCCGTAGCAGGTCCACCCCGCCACCGCCCAGCCCAGCGCCGCCAGCATCCCCCGCCGAGTCAACGGCCGCTCCAACGGCTCCCGCCGCAACCTCCGCAGCCCGAAGCCGATCACCCCGTTGATCACCCGGGGCTCCAGCAGCACCAGCAGCACCGGCACCAGGAGCAGCAGCCACCCGAACCGGTCCCACCCGAGCGTCACCAGCGTCACCAGCAGGCCCGTCGCCAGCTGGATCGGCATCATCAGGAAGAACGCCGCCGCGCTGCGCGCCCTCGGCACCCCCAGGTCGCGGCCCATCTCCATCTGCGCCAGCATCGGCCACACCGCGCCGGGGATGTACTTGCCCAGCTGGCCCACGAAGAACACCTTCGCCGCCGGGCGCAGCGGCAGCCTCGACCCCAGGTCGGCCAGCAGCGTCCGCCACGTCAGCATCGCCCCCACGAGCGCGCCCACCACGGCCACCAGCGCCCCGCCCAGCATCGGCCAGCTCAGCGCGGCGAACCCCGCCGCCACGGCGTCCCACTGCGACGCCACGGCCCATCCGCCGAACCCGAGCGCCACCCCCAGGAACCCCAGCCGCACCGCCCTCTTGAGCCCCCGCCCCTTCCGGCCCGGACGCCCTGACCCCTCCCCGGAGAGCTCCCCCTCCCAACCTGACTGGCCCTTCGGGGAGGACGCGCCCTCTCCGGGGGACGGGGCAGTCCCGGAGGGCTCCGCCTCTCCGCCAGGTCCCGCCTCGGCGCGAGGCCGCGCCTCCCCGAGGGGGCGGGCGCCCGCAGAGGGCTCCCCCTCCCAACGGGACTGGCCCTCGCCGGACGGCCGCCCCTTCCCCACGCGGCGCCCCTCCGGGGAGGGCACGCTCTCTCCAAGGGACGGGGTGTCCCCGGAGGGCTCCGCCTCCTCAAGGGGGCGCTCGTCCGAGGACGATCCCGCCTCCCCCAGGGCCCGGGAGGGCTCCTCCTCGGGGCAGGGCTTCCCCTCCCCGAGGGGACGGCCCTCCGAGAAGACAGCGCCCCCGCCAAGGCGGCGGGTGCCCGCAGGGGGCTCCGCATCCCCGCTGGGTCCCACGTCGGCGCGGGGCCGCGCTTCCCCGAGAGGGCGAGCGCCCGTGGAGGGCTCTCCGTCCCGGAGGGGGTCCGCATCCGGGCGGGGCCGCGCCTCCGCCTCCCCCGAGGGGCGGGTGCCCGCAGGGGGCGTCGCGTCCTCGGGGGATTTCGCATCCGTGAGGGGTCGTGCTTCACCCGAAGGGGCGCCCTCTCCCGAACGGGTGCCCGTGGTGGGGGGGACGGGCCGGGGAGCGGGGGTGGGGTCGTTGGGGCGGGTCACAGTGGGGGGATCCGCTCCGGGGGCTGCGGGAGGGGGGCGCCGGCCGGGAGGCGGGGGCGCTTGGTGGCGACCCAGAGGTAGGTGGGCACGAGCGGCAGCAGCAGCCGCAGCACCGCCCGGGGCGTACGGGCCAGCACGGTCTGGGCGAGACGCCCCAGGGCGCCGGGGAACAGCTCACCTCCGGCGAAGCGGCCGGGCGTGGCCAGCACCGGGAACGTGTAGTCCCACACGTGGAAGGCGCGCAGCATGCGGCGCAGCCCGCGCCGGGTGCGGAAGCGCTCGTAGTAGTGGTCGGCCTTCCCGAAGGCGCGCACGTAGCGGTCGGCGAGCGCGGGCGGCAGGTAGGACAGGAACGGCAGCTTGTAGTGCGGCTCCATGATGCCGAGCCGGTTGCCCAGCCCCAGGTAGAGGACGCCGTCGTCGGAGAGCACCCGGTGCATCTCGGCGACCACGGCGTCGGGGTCGACCACGTGTTCGTAGATGTGGTTGAACACGAGCACGTCGAGCGACCCGTCGGGGAACGGCAGCGCGGTGCCGTCGCCGCACACGAAGGCGACCCGTTCGCCGAACCGGTCGGCGGCCTTGCGCAGCCCCGGCACGTCGATGTCGATGCCGAGCGTGTGCCCGGCCCCTGCCGCGGCGAGTTCGTCGGCGATGAACCCGGCCGAGCAGCCCACGTCGCCCACGGTCAGCCCGCCGAGCGGTCCGTGGAAGTGCTCAAGCACCGCGATGATCTTCGCGGCCTTGCGCCTGCGCTTCGCCTCGTCGAGCATCGCGGACTGGAACTCGGAGTATTCCAGCTGCGCGACCCGTTGCTTTCCCACGCCGCCCAACAGTACCCGCGCTCGCCGCCCCCGGCCGTCGAACGGGCTTCGGTACGGCGGCCCGCCGGGGAATCGCCGGCCGGGGCGCTTCGAGGACGTGCTGGTCACGGCGGTCGTGGGCTCTATCTCGGGCACCGTTGCTGAAGTAGCCTTGGGCGGGTGATCCGCCGACTGCTGCGCGTTGTGCTGGCCCTGGTCGCACTCGGCTTTCTCGGCTACGGCCTGGCGAGCAACTGGGACGCGACCCGTGACGCCGTGGCGGGGATCTCGCCGTGGGCGGTGGCGGGGGCGTTCGGCGCGGTGCTGGCCGGGCAGTTCTGCATGCTGCTGGCCTGGCGGCAGGTGCTGGCCGGGCTGGGGTCGCCGCTGCCGGTGCGGGTGGCGGGGCGGATCATGTTCGTCGGGCAGCTCGGCAAGTACATCCCGGGCGCGGTGTGGGCGTACGCGGCGATGATGGAGCTCGGCCGTGACCACGGGAGCCCGCCGCGCCGGACGTTCGCGTGCATCTCGCTGGCGCTGGTGATCAACCTGGGGGTGGGCCTGGCGATCGCGGCGGCCACGCTGGCGTCGCAGGAGGCGGTGCGCCAGGCGTGGTACCTGTTGCTGCTCGTGCCGGTCATCGTCGTGTGCCTGCACCCGAAGGTGCTGACGTGGGGGCTCAACCTGGCGTTGCGGGTGGCGCGCCGCGACACGCTCGACAGCGTGCTGCCCGGTCGCACGGTGCTGGTCGCGGTGGCGTGGACCACGCTGGGCTGGCTGGTGTACGGGCTTCACACCTGGCTGCTCGCGGGCCGGTGGGACCTCTACGTGATCGCGACCGGCGCCTACGCGTTCGCCTGGGCGACCGGGCTGCTCACGTTCGTGGTGCCGGCCGGGGTCGGGGTGCGCGAGGGCGCGCTGGTGCTCGTGCTGCAGCCGATCATCGGCACCGGCGCGGCGCTAGCGGTGGCCGTGGTGTCGCGGCTGGCGTTCACGCTGGCCGACGCGACGGCGGCCGGGCTGGCATTCCTGCTGGGCCGTCAGGCGTCGAGGAGCGTCGCGGTGTACGCCGACCAGAACGGCGCCGGGTCGACGGCCTTGACCCCCGACCGCAACCTTTCGGGCTCGCCGGAGGCGTAGAAGCGCTCGATCGCCGCCCGCAGCGCCCCGACGTCGCCCGGCTCGACCAGCAGCCCGTCGACGCCGTCGGTCACGTGGTCGGCCAGCGCGCCGACCCGGGTGGCGATCACGGGCACGCCGTGCTCGTGCCCGAGCCACACGTTCTGGCTGGCCGTCGCGTTGCGGTAGGGCAGCACGAGCGCGTCCGCCTCGGCGAACAGCTTCGGCACGTCGTCGGCGGCCACGTAACCGGGCCGCAGGTCGACCCGGTCGGCCAGGCCCAGCTCGTCGATCAGCGCCCGGGTGTCGTCGAGCCCGCTCCAGAACTCCCCGGCGACGGTCAGCCCGATCCCCTCGGGCAGCGCCCGCAGCAGCAGGTCGAGCCCCTTGTACGGGCGGACGATGCCGAAGAACAGCAGCCGCCGGTGCACCTCGTCGGAGCGCCCGGCGTGGGTGGAGGGCAGGTGCGGCGGCAGCGCGGCCACGCGCACCGGGCCGCCGGTGAGCCCGCGGGCCAGCCCCGCCTGCTCCTCGGAGTGCGTCAGCACCCCGTCGACCCGCTTGAGCAGCGCCTTCATCAGCGGCTGGTCGTACGGCTTGCGCTCGTGCGGCAGCACGTTGTGGCAGAGCGCGACGGTCCGGGCCTTGCGGCGGATGCCGTACAGGATCCCGAGGTAGGCGGGGACCTGCACCGGGCTGAGCACGGCGAGGATCACCAGGTCGGCCGAGCGGAGCCGCCGCCCGGCGGCGACCCACCCGTCCGGCCGCCGCCAGTCGAGGTCACGCCGCGTGTTCGGGTACGGGACGCCCTCGGGGGCGGAGATCGTCTGCTGCCCCGGGTAGAGGAACGACGGGTACTGCGCCCGCCACGACTCGATGACCACGTCGTGGCCGAGCGCCGCGAGCCGGTGGGCCAGCTCGGTGGTGTGCTGGGCCCCGCCGCCCTTGTACGGGTAGGTGGGGCCGACGATCGCGATGCGCACGCTAGTCGCCCCGCGACCGCACGATCAGGTCGGCCAGCAGTGCCACCGAGCCGATGAGCAGGCCGGACAGAAAGATCATCACCGTGTTGGACGGCAGGTAGAAGGGAGTGTCGATCATGTCCCACACGCCCTTGGCGATGCCGATGCCGACCAGCCAGAGCGCGGGCGGCATGAGCACCTTGAGCGGGTTGAAGTACATGATCATCCGCAGCACCTGGAGGATGTAGCGGTAGGCGTCGGACACGAAGCTGAACTTCGACTTGCCCGCCCGCTTGGCGTAGTCGATCGGCACGTAGTGGACGTCGTGCTGGTTCATCAGGAACGACAGCGTGATCGTCGTGACGCAGGAGAACCCGGGCGGCAGCAGCCGCAGGTAGGGCCTGGCCACCGACTTGCGGAAGGCGCGCAGCCCGGAGTTGAGGTCGGGGATCTTCTGCCCGGCGAGCATCTCGGCCACCTTGCGGATCACCCATTTGGCCGGGACGCGCAGCAGCTTGTGCGAGCCTTCCTCGCTGGTGCGCGCGCCGACCACCTGGTCGATCGTCTGGTCCTTCTCCAGGAGCTGCACCAGCTCGGGGATGCGCTCGTTGGGGTAGGTCATGTCGGCGTCGGTCCAGACGACGATCTCGCCCCTGGCCTCCTGCGTGCCGATCCGCCGCACGGTGCCGGAGCCGCCGTTGCGGTGGAAGGCGCGGATGCGCAGGTGCGGGTAGCCGGGCGCGGCCTCACGCAGCCTGGCCAGCGTCTCGTCGGTCGAGCAGTCGTCGACGGCGACGAGCTCATAGGTGTAGCCGCTGGAGTCCATGGCCTTGGTGATGCGCTCGACCTCGTCGATGACGTGGTCCTGCTCGTTGTAGCAGGGCAGGACGATCGTGACGTATGGCGCTTCTTCCACGGCGTTTCCACTCTGGGGGGTCTCAGGCGTGCTCACGTGCGTCGAGGGTACTCTGCCCCGCAGAAACGCGGGTCCACATCAGGTCAAGGGATCGCCATCCAGACGTTGACGCGGAGCGACCAGGTGCCGTCCGGGCGGCTGGTCAGCGAGCGCTCGTCCTGCCGCGTCACCAGGGCCATGACCTGCTCGGGCGTGCCGTAGGGCGCGACCTGGCCGGCCTCGGCGGCCAGCACGACGGGGGTGCGGCCGGCCGCGCGCACCCGGGCGAGCACGCGGCGCACGTCGTCCTCGGACGCCTCGTCCGCCTTGGCGGCGGGCGCCCCGCACATGCCGCGCACGACCTGGGTGAACCGGTCGCCGGTGACCCGCTCCACGATCACCACGGAGGCGTCGTCCGGGATGCGCGCGCACATCCGCGCCACAGCCGCCGCCTCGCCGCGCTCGACCGGGGTGAACGCGGTGCCGATCGACGTGAAGACCGGCGGCGCGAGCACCAGCAGCGCGAGCACCGGGGCGGCCCAGCGTCGGGGGAAGCGCCGGGGGAAGCGCCGGGCCAGCCATGGGGCGCCCCACACGGCCAGCAGGACCAGGCCGGGGATCACCACGGGCACCAGGCGGCGGGCCGCCCACGGGTGGTCGGGGGTGATCTCCGGCCGCAGCAGCGTCGTCAGGGTCGTCCAGCCGATCACCGCCAGCGGCAGCAGCCAGGCGGTCTCCCGGCCGCGCAGCAGCCGGCGCAGCAGCACCGCCGCGGCCAGCGTGGCCAGCACGACCGCCGGGACGCCGATGTACCACCCCACCCAGTGCAGCGAGTTCTCGAAGTAGAGGCGGGAGCCGTCGGGCGGCAGGCCGTTGGCCTTCTGGATCTGCTCGATGAAGACGAAGGTCCGCCGGTCGTCGACGTTGTCGGGCTCGCGGCGCACGGTCTGCACCCAGGGGCGTACGGCCAGGCCCGCCATGACCAGCACGACCAGCGCGGCCCCGGCCTCCGGCAGCCGGCGCGGCAGCCGTACCCGGGCCAGGGCGGGCGCGGCGGCCGTCGCGGCGGCGGTGAGCAGCAGCACGGCGGCGCAGATCAGCAGCAGCGGCTCGACCGAACGCGACAGATAGTTCAGGTAGGGGCGGGACAGCACGTAGGCGGCGAGCAGCCCGGCGCCGGCCCCGGCCAGCAGCCCGGCGAGCAGCGGCAGCCCCGCCCCCGAGCCGCGGGCGAGCCGCCCGGTGCGGCCGGGAAGCCGCCGCAGCGCGATGAGCAGCCCGGCGAACGCGAGCGCGGGCAGCACGTCGCGCAGCCCGTCGACCCGGACCAGCACGCTCAGCCCGAACACCAGCCCGGCCAGCGCCGCGAGCGCCCGCCGCTCCCGCTCCAGCGCGTCGTGCACCAGCGCCAGCCCGCCGAACAGCAGGATCACCGACGGGATCTCGCTGAACGTGGCCCGCGACGTGTAGAGCACCGGCATGCTGACCGCGAACGCGAGCGCCGCCACGGGCGCCCACCAGCCGCCGACCAGGCGCGCGGCCAGCCCGCCGACCACGAGCACCGCCAGCGCCCCCAGCACGGCGGGCGTCAGCAGCATGCCGCCCAGCCACTCCCCCAGCGCGTACAGCAGCGGCGGCCCCGGCATGAACTGCGGCACCACCGTCCCGTCGCCGCGGTAGAAGCCGATGCTGTCGAACACCAGCGCCGGGTCCGGCCCGCCGAACGCCTCCGCCCGCGGGTCGATGGGCAGCGAGCCGTGCCGGGCCAGCCACACGGCGTACTGCGCGTAGGTGGCCGGGTCGCGCCGGACGAGCAGCTGCTCACTGTGCAGGACGGCGTTGAACACCCCGGACCCGAGCGCCACGGCGAGCACGGCGGCCGTCTGCCCGGCGGTGGCGGTGAGCGGCGCCGCCCGTCGCGCCCCTGCCCAGCACAGCGCCGCGGCGACCGGCAGCCCGATCAGGAACGCGGGCAGCGGCCGGTAGCCGTCAGCGAGGAGCAGCCCCAGTCCGGCCAGCAGCCACCCGGCCACGGCGAGCGCGGGCAGCACGGTGACCACGGCGAGCACCCGGCCCGCCGCCGGGGCGCGCGTCCGGGCGAGTTCCATCGACCAGCGAGCGTATCCAACATCACGACGGCATCACCTCGACGGCATCACGATGACGCCCCGCAGGTGGAAGCCCGGTAGCGTACCGGCGTGCCGGACATGCGGGAGGTCGTGCGGGTGGCGGGGCGGTTCGTGCGGCGTCACCGGTGGTTCCTCGCGGTGCTGGCCGCCGGGGCGCTGCTCAGGGTGGTCGCGATGCTGGGCTTCCGCCCGGCGCTGTGGTTCCCCGACTCCTACACCTACATCGTCACCGTCTTCCATCCGCGCCCGGACCTGGTGCGTCCCGCCGGTTACTCGATGTTCGTCAAGCTGCTGGAGCCGTTCCACTCCTTCGGCGCGGTGGTCGCGGTGCAGCACCTGCTGGGGCTGGCGACGGGCGCGCTGGTCTACTGGGCGGCGGCGCGGCGGGTGCGGCGGTGGGCAGCGGTGCTGGCCTCGGCGCCGGTGCTGCTCGACGCCTACCAGGTGGAGCTGGAGCACCTGCTGGTCTCCGACACGCTGTTCATGTTCCTCGTCGTGCTCGCGGTCGTGCTGGCGCTGGCCGACCGGCCGAAGGTGGTCACGATCGGCCTGCTGCTGGCCGCGGCGACGCTGACCAGGACCGTCGGGCTGCCGCTGATCGCGCTGCTGGCGGGCTGGCTCCTGCTGCGGCGGCAGGTCCGCCCGGCCGTGGTGATGCTGGCGGCGGCGCTGGTGCCGGTCGTGGCGTACGGGGCCTGGTTCTACGCCACCTACCAGCGGATCGGCATCGTGGGGGCGAACGGCGTCTTCCTCTATGCCCGGACGATGTCGTTCGCCGACTGCGAGCGGATGGACCCGCCGCCGGACCTGCGGGTGCTGTGCGATCCCCGGCCGCCGGAGCAGCGGCCGCCGTCGCAGGAGTACATCTGGGCCAAGGACGCGCCGCTGGTCAGGCTGCCTGGCATCACGTTCGCGCGGGAGACGGACGCGCTGGCGGGCAGGTTCGCGCTGCTGGCCGTCCGCTCGCAGCCGCTCGACTACGCGGGCTCGGTGCTGTCGGAGCTGGGCCGCTCGTTCGTGTGGGGCCGCCCGGTCTACCCCGACCAGGAGATCTACGGCTACTACCAGTTCCCGTCGGTCTCGCCGCCTCCGCCCGGCCGCTATCCGGCGCGGCACGGCGCGGAGCTCGCCCGGCGTTACGAGGGGGGCGAGATCGGCACCCGGGTCGCCGAGCCGTACGCGGGCTGGATGCGCGCCTACCAGGACGTGGCCCGGCTGCCCGGCACCGCGCTGCTGGTGATCCTGCTGGTCCCGCCTGCCGTGGCGGCGCGCAGGAGGTGGTCGGGGGCGTGCGCCGCGACGCGCCCGGCGCCTTGGCTTGCCCCGTGGGCGGCAGCGGTTGTGTTGTTGGTCACACCGCCGGCCGTGGCGGAGTTCGACTACCGCTACGTGTTGCCGGTCGTGCCGCTCGCCTGTTTGGCGGCGGCGCTAACCTGGAGGAATCCTCAGAGTTCCTAAAGAATATTCCCCGAAATGTCCACCTCTGAGTATGCTTTGGCCGGTAAACATCACGCCCGTGTCACGGCCGTTTCGCGCGGTCATGGCCCCGGGCACGCCGAACGTGACCTAGTCTCGTGGCGCAGTACGACCAAGCCAGGACGAGGCTAGGGGGCGCATGAGTGACTACAGGAGCGCGTCCGTGCAGGACCGCAGGGTCGCCTCGACGCAGCCCGGAAGCCGCATGGCCCGCAGGCAGGCCGCGGCGGCCCCACCGCCGCCGCCCGAGGATCCGCCGCGCGGCCACCGGGGCAGGGGGCGCGGCAACGGCGGCAACAAGATGCGGATGCTCGCCTGGGTGAGCATCGCCGCCACCACGGTCATGGTGGCCGGCTCCCTGACCGGCTACACCGTCTACCGCGACGCCTTCGGCAGCATCAACCAGAAGGCCGTCAAGGACGACATCCTCACCGAGCGCCCCCGCGACACCGGCGCGCTGAACGTCCTGCTCGTCGGCTCCGACACCCGCGCCGGCGAGGGCAACGCCCGATACGGCCAGGAGCTGGCCCGCACCGCCGACGCCGGCGGCAAGCGCACCGACACCATCATCGTCATGCACATCTCCCCCAACCGGGACGCCGCGCGGTTGATCAGCTTCCCGCGCGACTCGATGGTGACGATCCCCAAGTGCAAGAACGAGACGACCAAGCAGGAGATGCCGCCCCAGCGGGCGATGATCAACTCGGCTTACAACTCCGGCGGCATCGCCTGCACGATCGCCACGCTGGAGACCCTCACCGGCATCCGCATCAACCACTTCGTCGAGGTCGACTTCAGCGGGTTCAAGAACATCGTCGACGCGCTGGGCGGCATCGAGATCTGCCTCAAGTCCGGCGTCGACGACAGGGACTCCAAGCTGAAGCTGCCGCCCGGCAAGAGCCTGCTCATGGGCGAGCAAGCGCTGGGTTACGTACGGCTGCGCAAGTACGGCGACAACAGCGACATCCAGCGCATCAAGCGCCAGCAGATCTTCCTCAGCAAGGTCGTCGCCAAGGCCACGAGCGGTGACCTGCTCACCGACCCGGGCAAGCTCACCTCGTTCGTCACTGCGGCGGCCAAGTCGGTCACGATGGACCCCGAGCTGGCCAACAACCCGCAGAAGCTCATCGACATCGCGATGAGCGCCAGGGAGCTGACCGCCAAGGACGTCAAGTTCACCACGATCCCGTGGATCCCCGACCCCGAGGACGAGAACCGCGTGGTGTGGAAGCAGCCCGACGCCAACGAGCTGTTCCAGTCGATCATCAACGACACGCAGATCGAGGAGGCCGAGCCCAAGCCGACGGTCAGCGCCAAGCCCAAGCTCGCGCTCAAGCCCGAGCAGGTGCAGGTCCAGGTGCTCAACGGCACCACCACGCCGGGCAAGGCCCGCGAGGTCGCCGACCAGCTCACCAAGCAGGGCTTCAAGGTCGTCCAGCTCGGCAACTACCAGTCGCCCGACGGCCAGAGCCTGGCCAAGACCGAGGTGCACTACCCGAAGACGGCGGCCACCGGAGCGGACTACGCCGACGCGCTGGCGGACGAGCTCACGCCCGCGCCCCAGGCCAAGGCGGGCAAGGTCAGGGCGACCACCACCGAGCCCTACACCGGGGCCCAGACCACCGGCGCGGCGACGCCCACGGCCAAGCGGGCCCCGGTCGTCCAGCTGATCGTGGGAGCCGACTTCAAGGCGGTCAAGGTGACCAAGCTTTCCGAGAGCGTGGAGAACTCCACGATCAAGGCATCGGAGCAGAAGAACGTCTGTGTGTGACCCTCCAAGTTGCCTGTGTACCCGGCTCGCCGGAGGACAGGACCGTCCGGACCGGGATATCGTGGTTCGGGTCGGCGACTGGGCTCGCCCGCGCCGTGAAGGCGCGTCACGCGTGTCGTCTGTCGTGTTCCCCGGCCCCGAGCGAAGCTGAGCGACTCCCCTGTGTCTGACACCAAGCACTCTCCCCCGGTCACGGCCGCGAACGACGGGCCCGCCAACACAGGCGCCCGATGGCCGCTGCCGGAGGAGGCCTTCTGGAGTGAGCGGACCGACCCTCGCGGCGAGCCGCCGCAGAGTCTCCGGGAGGTCGCCGCGGAGCCCGCTCCCGAGGAGCAGCCCAAGCGCAAGCGCGATCCCTATCTGGACAACGTCAAGTTCATCCTGATCGCGCTGGTGCCCATCGGTCACTCCCTGGTGCCGACGCTCAGCGCCGACTCGGCCCGCGCCGCGTACATCTTCATCTACACCTTCCACATGCCGCTGTTCGTGGTCATCAGCGGCTACCTGTCCAGAAACTTCTGGAACTCCAACGCGAAGACGAACAAGCTCGTCGACACCTTCCTGGTGCCGTACGTGATCGTCGAGGTCGGCTATGCCGCACTGCGCTTCGCACTGGGCCAGAAGTGGAGCCTGACGATCATCGATCCGGCCTGGCTCAACTGGTACCTGCTGGCGCTGCTGTTCTGGCGGCTGTCCACACCGGTGTGGAAGCGGATGAAGTATCCCGTGCCGGTGGCGATCGCCATCTACCTGTTCGCCGGGTTCTCGGAGATCTCGGGCGACTTCAGCATGGACCGGTTCTTCGGCCTGATGCCGTTCTTCGTCATCGGGCTCGTCATGCAGCCGGAGCACTTCGAGCTGCTCAACCGCCGCTGGATCAAGATCCTGTCCGGGTTCGTGATCGCCGCTGCCGCCGCCGTGGCCATCTACATCGCGCCGAAGGCGCCGCTCGCGCCGTTCTACTACAAGAACAGCTACGAGAAGATGGACCTGTCCTGGTACATGGGCCTGGGGGTGCGCACCGGGCTGCTGCTGTGCGCGCTGGCGCTGTGCCTGGCGGTGCTGGCGCTGGTGCCGCGCCGCGAGACCTGGTACACCGACCTCGGCACCCGCACCCTCTACTGCTACCTGCTCCACGGCATCCCGGTGCTCATCGCCAAGGAGATGGGCTGGCTGGAGTTCCCGTGGCTGCACGGGCCGCTGGGCGTGCTGGCGATCAGCTTCAGCTGCTTCGCGCTGGCGATCGTGCTCTGCCTGCCGGAGACCCGCACGGTCTTCAAGTGGGTGCTGGAGCCGCGCCTCACCTGGCTCTACCGCCGCCCATCCAGGTCCAGGAGTTAAGCGACCGTTTCACCCGCATTTACGCCAATGCCCTGGTAGGCATTGAGCATCGACGCATGCGGGTATGCGTTGCCACGACCGTCCACCATCCCGAGGACGCCCGGATCATGCACCGGCAGATCCGGGCGCTGCTCGACGCGGGCCACGAGGTGACCTACGTCGCGCCGTTCACGTACTACAACGTGACGCCGGCCGCCGGGCTCACCGCGCTCGACGTGGCACGCCACGCCGCCTACGGCCGGGCGCGCGCCGCGCTCAGACGCGGCGTAAGGGGCGCGGACCTGCTGATCGTCCACGAGCAGCGGCTGCTGCGCGCGTTGCCGTACCGCCGCCCGCCCGTCGTCTGGGACGTGCGCGAGGAGGTCTCCGGCGCGCGGCTCGCGCGGGCCGGCCGCCGGCACCACGTCGTCACCTCCGCCGTGGTGCCCGAAGCCACCCTGGTGTCGCCCAGCCCTCCCCCTCCCGGCGACACCAGGGTGGTGCACCTCGGCCTGCTCGCGGCGGACCGCGGCGTCAGCGAGCTCGTCGCGCTGGCCGAGCGGCTCGTCCCGCACGGCATCCGGCTGGACCTGATCGGCGCCGCCGCCCCGGGCGTGCGGCCGCTGCTGCGTGACGCGCAGCGGGTCGGCCTGCTCGACTGGTTCGGGTACGTGCCCAACCGCCACGCGCTGCGGATGGCCGAGGGCGCCCTGGCGGGCCTGTCCCTGTCCGCGGGGCCCGGCGTGACGCCGACGAAGATCCTCGACTACATGGGCCGCGGGCTGCCCGTCATCACGACCTCGCCGGGGGCGGGGCCGGTCGAGGAGACCGGGTGCGGCTTCGTCGTACCGCTGGACGTGGAGGCCGTCCTGGACGCCGTCCTCGACCTCAAGGAGGACCCGGTGCGGCGGCTGGCCCTCGGCGCGGCCGGGCACGCGCGGGCGCTGGCCCGCCACCACTGGCCCGACCACGCCGCCGCGTTCGTGGCCCGGATGGAGGGCTGGGCGGGCGTGGCCGTGCGCTCCCGCCCGCTGGCCGCCGCCTCCGGGGAGAAGCCCTCCCCCGCCGTCTAGAAACGCGTACGCCGAATGGTGCCGACAGCCGGCTGTTGATTGACTGGGGAGCATGGCATCGCATCTGATCCAGGGCCGGACGGTGGGCATGCCTGTCCGGATCCGCGACGTGGCGGTGTGCGCCGCCGCCTACGCCGTGCGGGCCGACGCGGCCCGGGCGGTGATCGCGTACTCCGGGCTGGACGCGGCCGAGGTCCTGCCCGGCAAGGCCGTGTGCGTGCTGCTGTTCGCCGACTACCGCGACGGGGATCTCGACGCCTATCACGAGTTCGGCATGGCGTTCGTGATCCGGCGGCCCGACACCGGGCGGGCGGGGCTGTTCGTGCACTGGCTGCCGGTCGACGGGCGCTTCACGCTGGAGGCCGGGCGGGCGCTGTGGGGCTTCCCGAAGGAGCTGGCCGAGATCGACCTGCGCCTGTCCTCCCCCTACAAGCGCTGCATCCTGCGCAAGGACGGCAGGCTCGTGCTGGACCTGCTGGTGCGGCCGGGGGTCCCGGTGCTCGGCCCCGGGCTCGCGCTGGACGCCTTCACGCACCGCGACGGCGTCACCCGGCGGGTGCCGTGGCGGTTCCGGGCGCGGGGCGTGCGGGTCAGGCCGGGCGGGGCGCTCATCCGGCTCGGCAACCACCCCATCGCCAAGGAGCTCAGCGAGCTGGGGCTGCCCAGGCGCCCGCTGCTGACCGCGACGGCCGCGCACGCCACGGTCAGCCTGGACGACGCCCAAGCCCTGCCGTGACCGCACGGCCGACCGGCAGGCCGGGCGTCAGGCCCGTGGGCGGGCCTGGGCGTCAGACGATCGGCGGGCGGCCGAGCTTGACCATGCGCCAGGCGGTGCGCCAGGCCATCGGCCGGCGCTCGCCCGCCGAGGTGCGCAGCCCCTCGAAGAAGCCGGTGAACCACGCTTTGAGCGCGACCGTCGAGCGCCGCTCGCGGATCAGCGTCAGCACGATCCAGTCGAGCAGGTAGAGGACCGCCAGCGGCCACGGCAGGTTGCGCCGGGCCAGCCACACCCGGTTGCGCGCGTTGAGCCGGTAGAAGTCGGCGTGGCGCGTCGGCGGCACCTGCGGGTGATACATGACCGTGTCGGCGTCGTACTCGATCCGGTAGCCCTCGCCGAGCAGCCGCCAGGCCAGGTCGGTCTCCTCGTGCGCGTAGAAGAAGCGCTCGGGCAGCCCGCCCACCTGGAGGAAGGCCGAGCGCCTGATCGCCGAGGCGCCGCCCAGGAACGTGGTGACCGGCGAGGACCGCTCGGGGTCGCCGGCCCGCAGCCTGGGCACGTGCCGGCGCTGGCCGATGCCGCCGTCCGGGTCCATCACCCGGAAGGAGATCACGGCCAGGTCGGGCTCGGTGGCGAAGCGGTCGCGCACGTGCGCCACGACTTTCTGGCTGGCGTACCAGCCGTCGTCGTCGAGGAACAGCACCACGTCGCCGGAGCACTCCTCGACGCCGCGGTTACGGCCTGCCGGGATGCCGGTGTTCTGGTCGAGCCGGATCGTCTTCACGGTCGCGGACGAGCCAACGGGTGGCGTCGCCGACACCTCGGGCACGTCGGCGCCGTTGCCCACGATCACCACCTCGACGTCGCCGTCGACCTGGTTGAGCGCGGACTCGACCGCCCGGTTCAGCTCCGCGACCCGGTTGCCCATGGTGAGGATGACGCACGAGATCTTCAACGAATCATCGTCCTGACGCGTTGAGAGCACGAGCGGAGCATTCTTTCATGATCACCGAGTCTGCTGGTCTGCCTATTTCCTGATATTGGTGGAGCTAAGCGTATCGGAACCGGTAGTGAACCCCCACCGAACCGCGGACGTCCGATCAATACGACGGACGGGGAGCCTTGCCGGTTCCGGGATGTGATCACGCCAGCCGCCTCGACGCCATGATGCTGATCAGATGGAGCACGGTCTGGAGCGCGGCCGCCACCACACAGGCCACGACGAGCACCCGGGTGGCGGTCAGGTCGCCGGTCACCACGTCGACCACCGCGGTGGCCAGCGCGAGCAGCGACAGCTCGATCGGCTGCACGATCCGGTGGAACTTCGTGGCCGCCAGCACCCTGCGGCCCAGCCCCAGCAGCCCCGAGCGGAACTGCGTGCCGGAGGCGTCGCTCGCCGCCGGCAGCCCGCCCTTGGCCCGCGCCACCTCCACCAGATCGGTCTCGGCCTTGATGAGGATCGCGCCCAGCGCGGCCGCGAACCCCATCACCGTGTACCAGTCGGGCAGCACCTGCGACGCCCGCCAGCCCAGCCCCGCCAGCAGCGCGGCCTCGGTGAAGTAGGCGCCCACCCGGTCGAGGTAGACGCCCGCCAGCGAGGTCTTGCCGGTCCAGCGGGCCAGCTCGCCGTCGGAGCAGTCGAGCAGCAGGTAGACCTGCACGAGCAGGGCGGCGAACACGGCCGCCCACAGCCCGGGCAGGGCCAGCACCACGCCCGCCACGACCCCGGCCACCGTCATCACCCAGGTGAGCTGGTTGGGCGTGACCGGCGTCTTGCTCAGCGCCCAGGTGGCGTAGATCGACAGCCGGCGCATGTAGAGCACGCCGGCCCAGTGCTCGCCGTTGCGGCGCTCCAGATGGCCCGCGGGCTGAGCGACCCGCCGCAGCTCAGCTACCGAAGGCCCGGACATAGTCCTCCACTCGATCGCGAATCTCGGACTCGGGCAGGCGCAGGTGCTCCAGGATCGTGTAACGGCCGGGGCGGGTGGCCGGGGCCAGCACCACGGCCTGGACGAACTGCTCGTTGGTCAGCCCGATGTCGCCGGGCGAGACCGGCAGCTCGTGCCGGCGCAGGCACTCGGTGACCTGCCGGAGCCGCGCCTCGTCCTCCCGCAGGAAATAGCAGAAGGCCGTGCCGATCCCGGCGAGCTCGCCGTGGTTGGAGGTGCCGGGGAAGAGCTGGTCCACGGCATGCATGATTTCATGGTCTCCACCGCTCGCGGGCCGAGATGAGCCCGCGACCACCATCGACATGCCCGACAGAATCAGCGATTCGGCCAGAACGGTCAGGAACGCGTCCGACTCGATGGAGTCCGTCCGCCCGATCAGCGCCTCGGCGGCCGTGCGCGCCATCGAGCAGGCCAGCCCGTCGAGAGGCTCGCCCCGCTCGACGTTGCCGAGCTGCCAGTCCTCGATCGCCGACAGGTTGCTCACCACGTCGCCCACGCCCGCCCGCACCAGCGACTTCGGCGCGCTGTGCACGAAGTCCAGGTCGACCAGGATCGCCAGCGGCATCGGCACGCCGAACGTGCCCTTGCCGCCCTCGTACAGCAGCGACGCCGTCGGCGAGCAGATGCCGTCGTGGGAGAGGTTGGTGGCGACGGCGACCATCGGGATGCCGGCCAGCGAGGCGGCGTACTTCGTCGTGTCGATGGTCTTGCCGCCGCCGACGCCCACGACCACCTCGTAGGCGCCCTTGCGCAGGTCGGCGCCGAGTGAGACGGCGGCGTCGACGCTCCCGTCGGAGACGCGGAACACCTCGGCCTCGTCCAGCGTCGGCGCTATCAGGCTTTCGATGTGGTCGCCCTGGCCGGGGCCGACGGCGACCGCGACCCGGCCGGAGGTGGCCACCCGGCTGTCGGCGAGCAGCGCGCCGAGCTGCGCCACCGCACCGCGCCGGACGTCCATGGTCAGCGGCGCGGGCAGCATCCTCGCGAGAAGCGGCATCCGGCCCCCTCAGTAGCGGGTGGCTATGGTGCGGGCCTTGGCCAGGTCGTCGTGGTTGTCCACCTCGACCCAGTCGACCTCGCCGATCGGGGCGACGTGGATCTGCTCGCCCCGCTCGACCATCTCCTGGTAGCCGTCCTCGTAGTAGAGCTGCGGGTCGCGCTCGAAGGTGGCCTGGAGCGCGTCGGCCAGCTTGGCGGCGGCGCCCGGGCGGATCAGGGTGGCGCCGATGTACTCGCCGTAGGCGTCGGACGGGTCCATCAGCTTGGTGATGCGGCGCAGCGAGCCCTCCGGGGAGAGCGTCACCTTCATCTCCTCGTCGGCGAGCTTCTTGACGTCGTCGACGGCCAGCAGGATCTCGCTGGTCTCCGGCGCGGCCAGCAGCGTCTTCTCCACCGAGACGGGGTGCACGGTGTCGCCGTTGACCAGCAGCGCGCCCTGCTTGAAGTAATCGCGGGCGCACCACAGGGAGTAGGCGTTGTTCCACTCCTCGGCCTTGTCGTTGTGCACGAGGGTGAGCTCGACGCCGTGGCGCTCCTCCAGCTCACGCTTGCGATCGTGGACGGCCTGCGCGGCGTAACCGATGACGACCACGACCTCGCGCAGCCCCACCTCGGCGAGGTTGCGCAGCGAGATGTCCATGATCGTGGTCTCACCGTCGACCGGCACGAGCGCCTTCGGCAGCGTGTCGGTGTACGGCCGCAGGCGACGTCCGGCTCCAGCGGCCAGCACCATTCCCAGCAACGTGCACTCCTCAGTCGAGCATGACTACTAGGCCCAAAGGTTAGTTGGCTTTAGGCCCTGTGCGGGTAATCCGCCGTTAGTCTTGCGTTCCCGCATCCGCGGCTTCCACCCCGGATCGCGGCGCGGCGAGCCAGCACGTGAGACTCTCCCACCCGAACGCCCCCCACAGATAGAGCGCGAGCAGCGCGAACCCGGCGGGCACCCACCCGGCCAGCGCGGCCAGCCCGATCAGCAGCGTGCGGCCCTCCCAGCCCAGCCCCAGGCTCGACAGCCACGGCGGCGGGTAGACGTGCTGCCGCAGCCGGTAGACCAGGTCGTAGTGGTGGAAGGCGATGGCGCCGAGCAGCAGAAAGATCAGCACCGGCGGCACCCCGTGGGAGAACCCGCAGGCGGCGATGAAGGAGTATTCGATGGCCCGCAGGATGGGCGGCGCGAGCCAGTCGAGCCTGCCGTCGTGCGGGTGGGAGCTGCCCGGCCCGGCCAGCAGCAGCGTCACGGCGGGCGCGAACACCGCGAGCCCGTCGGAGGCCGCCACGCCGATGAGCAGCAGCACGCCGGTGACGAACGCCCCGGCGATCAGCGGCGGCAGCGGCGGGAGCTGCCCGGCCACGAGCAGGCCCATGCCGCGCGAGAGGGGCCCGTCGTCCCGGTAGGTGACGACCTTGCTGCCCGGCACCGGGGTCATGTGCACCGCGATCATTCCGCCGACCTCACCATCCGGCCGGCCAGCTGGTAGAGCGCCGCGACGCTCCCCCAGCCGATCAGCGCCACGAACGTCACCCGGGCGTCGAACAGCGCCGCGGTGACGGCGATGAGCGCCATCCGCTCGCCGATCGGCAGCACGATCATCTTCCGGAGCCAGTGGAGGACGCTCTCGCGTTCCATCCGCTTGGCCATCTTGAGCACGCCCTGCCGGGGCTCGCGCCTGCGGCCCGCGTCGGCGGGCTCCAGCAGCGAGCGCACCGGTCTGGCCCACAGCGCGCCGACCCGGCGGGCGTCGGCCACCGCCCCGGCGTAGGAGTAGTGGATGGCGTGCCGTACCGACTGCAGGATCATCGCCCCCACGGCGAGGAACCAGATCCCGCCGGGGTTGCCGCTCGGGAACGGCTGGGCGGCGACGTAGCCGAAGGCCAGGCCGACGTAGACGACGTACTCCTTGAGGCGGTCGGCCATCCCGTCGGCCCACGCGCCGAGCGGCGTGAAGCCGCGCGTGTAGCGGGCCAGCTGCCCGTCGAGGCAGTCGAGCGCGAACGACAGGTAGACCAGCACCGCCCCGGCCAGCCGCCCGCCCGGCGAGCCCGCCGAGAACCAGATCGCCGCCAGCACCGCCAGGCCGACCGAGATGCCCGTGACGGCGTTGGGGGTGAGCTTGGCGGCGGCGGCCGGCTTGATCAGGTGGCGGGTCCACGACGAGACGAAGAACGTGGTGAAGAAGCCGTCGTCGCCCTTGACCGAGGTGTCGAGCCTGACCTTGGCCTCGTCCACCTCGGCCAGCCGCTGGACGGCGGCGTCGGCGGAGCCCTGGCCGGTGACGCGGTCGCAGTGCAGCTCGCCGAGCGTGGCCCCGCGCACGGCGACGCCCGACCGGACGAGGCCGACGAGCAGCAGGTCGACGGCCTCCACCGGGGTGACGGGGCCGAGCCGGCCGGCGTCGGCCAGCTCGGCCAGCTCCTCGGCCAGGTCGGCGAGCGTGGCCAGGTCGGCCTCGCCCGCCTGGAGCACGCCGGCGAACGTGGCGTTGGCCTCGGGGACCGTGTGGAAGGAGCTGCCGGCGGCCACGATGCGGCCGCCCTCCATCCGTACGGGAGGCCGCATGGGGCCGCCGGCCGCGCCGTGGGAGACGAGCGCGCGGGTGTCGCGCGCGGGATGCTCCAGCAGCAGGGCCAGCGACTCGGTGTGGGCGACGAGGTCGGCGGGCACGACGGCGAGGGCGCCGGACGAGACGCGGGCGATCTTCGCCACGCCTCGCAGGTCGGCGCCGAGCCCGCCGCCGGCGGTGACGACCTGGACCTCGCGCACGGGAAGCGTGGCGAGCTGGTCGTGCAGCCGGTCGAGCAGGGTGCCGCCGTCGCAGGAGAGCCTGCACGCCGGTGTCGTGGCGAGCAGCACCACGGAGGTGGTGGTGCTCACTCGGGTCAGTGAGTCGGGCAAAGCGCAGGTCCTCCCGTTCTCAGAGGGAGTGCGTGGACTCAGCGTAGCGATCGCGCAACGTGATATCACGGAACAGGACCGTTACCCTCGAAGTATGAATTCTCGGCTGCGCACTGTCGCGGTGGTGCTGGCGGGCGGCGTCGGACAGCGGGTGGGGCGCGACACGCCCAAACAGCTCATCGAGCTCGCCGGGCGGACGATCCTGGAGCACACGATCGCGGTGTTCGACGCGTCGGCCGAGGTCGACGAGGTCGTGGTGCTGATGACGCCCGGGTTCGGCGGGCAGGTGCGCGAGCTGGTGCGGCGCGCCGGGTTCGGCAAGGTGACCCAGGTCGTCGACGGCGGGGCGAGCCGCACCGAGAGCACCTGGCGGGCACTCCAGGCGCTGGGGACCCAGGAGTGCAACGTGCTCCTGCACGACGCCGTGCGCCCGCTGCTGGAGCCCCGGATCATCACCGACTGTGTCAGGGCCCTGGAGACGCGCGAGGCCGTGGAGGTGGTCATCCCGAGCTCCGACACGGTGCTCGTGGCCACGCCTGGCGACGGCGGCGAGGTGGTCGGCGACGTGCTGGACCGCTCGCGGCTGCGGCGGGCGCAGACGCCCCAGGGGTTCCGCCTGTC
Organism: Nonomuraea sp. NPDC003214; assembly: GCF_053590035.1. Lineage (NCBI taxonomy): Bacteria > Bacillati > Actinomycetota > Actinomycetes > Streptosporangiales > Streptosporangiaceae > Nonomuraea > Nonomuraea sp. NPDC003214. Next base: position 691,215 of record NZ_JBSFSX010000001.1, read on the forward strand.
GGTGATCAGGAAGGCGTACGAGCTGGCGTTCGCCGACCCGGGCTTCGGCGACCGGCCGGCGACCGACGACTGCGGCGTGGTGCTGCGCTACCTGCCGGACGTGCCGATCTTCCTGGTGGCGGGCAGCGAGCGGAACATGAAGGTCACCCACCCGATCGACCTGGCCATCGCCGAGCGGCTGCTGGCGCCGTCGGCGCCGCCCGCGGCCGTGCCGGGCCGCCGCGACGGCCTGGTGGGGCTGTCGGTGGTGGTCTTCGGCGGCGACCTCCCGCTGGCGGCCGAGTACGGCGCGCGGGTGCGGTCCTTCCCGCGCGAGGAGGTACGGGTCGCCGACCCGGAGTCGGTCGCCAAGGCGCTGGCGGACGTGGCGGCCGTGGACGCCGTCGTGCATCTGGGCGTGCCGGCGCGCGACGGCGACGAGGCCGCCGCCTACCTGGGTCCGTGGAACGTGGCGCGGGCCGCCTATCCGGCGCTGCGCGAGAGCGGCGGCCGGCTGGTGCTGCGGACCGCCCCGGGCGCGGGGCCCCTGCACGCGCCGGTGCGCGCGGCCACCGCCGAGCTGGCCAGGTCGCTGGCCGCGGAGTGGGCCGGGGTCCGGGTCGCCTGCGTGAGCTCCCAGGACGAGGGCGCGCTGCTCGACGCGCTGGTGTCGGGCGCCCGCCCCTGAGCGGGGCGGGCGGCGGCGGTCAGCGGGGCGGGCGGGCCAGTTTGCGTGGGCTGGTGAGGAAACCCCAGCCCCACGACAGGTGCATGGTCGCGTAGACGATCGGGAGCCTGAGCTTGGCCGCCGCGGGCAGCCCGCTGCCGGTCAGCACCGACCCGGCCACGATCGCCAGCACGTAGCCGCCCGGGATGACGAGCCCGAGCGGGAAGAACGGCGAGACGACGAGCCCGAGCAGCATCGCCAGCACGGCGGCCGGGGGCGCCAGGTAGCGCAGGTTGATCGTGCCCTCGTGGGTGCGGGCGACGACCCGGCGCCATCGGCCGTAGTGGAAGTACTGCTTGGCCAGCGCCTTGACGTTGGGCCTGGGCCGGTAGGAGACGCGCATCCGCGGCTGGAACCACACCAGGCCGCCGGTCTGGCGGATGCGGTGGTTCATCTCCCAGTCCTGGGCCCGCTGGAAGTGCTCGTCGTAGCCGCCGACCCGGTCGAGCGCGCTGCGCCGGAAGACTCCCAGGTAGACGGTGTCGGCGGGACCCGCCGTGCCGCCCACGTGGAAGGCGGCGGCGCCGACACCGATCTTGGAGGTCATGGCGCAGGCGACCGCCTGCTCGAACGGGCTGACGCCCTCGGCGGCCATGACGCCGCCGACGTTGTCGGCGCCCGTCTCGGCCAGCGTCTCGACGGCGACACGCAGGTAGTCGGGGGGCAGCATGGCGTGCCCGTCGACTCTGGCGATGATGCCGTTGCGCGAGGCTCCGATGGCGGCGTTGAGCGCGTTGGGGGTGCGGCCTGTGGGGTTGGGCACGACGGTGACCCGGCGGTCGGACGCGGCGATGGCGTCGGCGACCTCCTGGGTCCGGTCGTGGGAGGGGCCTACGGCGAGGACGACCTCGATCTCACCCGGGTAGTGCTGGGCGAGCACCTGGTGGACGGCTTCGCGTAGGTGCCGTTCCTCGTTGAGGACCGGCATGACGACGGAGATGGGCGGCCAGCCACGCGTCTCCGCTGGCGCGTGCGGCGAGTCGGGGAACTGCTTCATGGCGGGGCTCACGCTACTGTACGGGCAGGGGAGGAGGGCAATCGATGGCCCGATCCTCCGTGCGCCACAGAGGGGGACGGCAATGCGCGACCCGAGCGAGGAGGACGCCGGTGTGCACGTGGGCGGCGACGCCTACGGCGGCGTCAGGCTCGCACCCGGCCGCCCGCGCAGGCCGCGCAAGAGCGCCAGAGCGCGGCGGCGCAACGCGATCATCGCCGGGCTGCTGTCGACGGGAGTGCTGGTCGGCACCGGGGTGGTGTGGGCGACGCCGCGCACGATCGGCTCGGTCGACGCGGGCGTCACGCAGACCGCGCCGCGCGGGGCCGAGAACATCCTGCTGGTCGGCGTCGACAAGCGCGACGACCTGACCCGCAAGAAGCAGAACGAGCTCAAGCTGGGCCGCGAGTCCGGTCAGCGCACCGACACGATGATGCTCATCCACCTGTCGGAGGACCACAGCAAGGTCACGGTGGTGAGCCTGCCGCGCGACACCTGGACGACGATTCCCGGCAAGGGCGAACACAAGATCAACTCGGCCTACCAGTTCGGCGGCCCGAAGCTGGCGCTGCAGACCGTGCGGCAGGCCACCGGCCTGGAGATCCACCGCTACATCGAGGTCAACGTGCTCGGCTTCGTGGACGTGGTCGACTCGCTCGGCGGCGTGACCGTGTGCACGCCGGTGCCGATCAACGACCCGAAGACGGGCCTCAACCTGGCGGCGGGCACCCACGAGCTCAAGGGCGCGCAGGCGCTCGGCTACGCGCGCACCCGGGCCACCGCCCGGTCCGACCTCGACCGCATCGACCGCCAGCAGCAGGTCATCTCGGCGCTGCTCGACCGGGCGCTGAGCGCGGGCACGCTGGCCAACCCGGCCAAGCTGGCCACGTTCGTCAACACCACGCTCGGCACCATCAAGGTCGACCCGGACGACGGCCTGCTGGGGCTGGCCACCCAGCTGCGTGACGTCAAGCTGGACAACGTGCAGTTCGTGGACGTGCCGCTGGACGACGTCGACTTCAAGACGCCCACCGGGGAGTCGGCGGTGCTGTGGGACAAGGCGGCGGCCCGCGACCTGTTCCGCAACATCGAGGCCGACCGTGACCCCGGCGAGCCGACGCCGTCGGCCAAGCCGTCCGCCAAGCCGTCGGCGAAGGCGTCGGTCCCGCCGCAGCAGATCTCGCTCAAGGTGCTCAACGGCACGCTGATCTCCGGCATCGGCGCGCGCACCCGGACGGCGCTGATCGCGTACGGCTTCAAGGTCCCCGACGCGGCGGGCAACACGACGCGCAAGGACCACGAGAAGACGGTCGTGCGCCACGGCGCGGATCAGGCGGAGGCGGCGCGCACGGTCGCGGCGGCGATCCCGGGGGCGGAGCTGCGCCAGGTGGACATCAAGGGCATCGAGGTCATCCTGGGGCGCGATCAGCTCAAGGTGGCCAAGCCCAAGTCCACGGCCAAGCCTTCGGCGAAGCCCAGCGCAACCCCTGTCACGGAGACCGCTACTCAGAACATATGCAAGAAATAGTAATAACAACCTCTAATCGGGGCACGCTAGCCCCATGGTGGTCAGGAGTTGGCGGGAGGAACCCTGCACTGTGCTGCACATCGCCGGTGACCTCGACGTCTACGGCGCTCCACGGGTGCGGGCCGAGCTCGAACAGGCACTGTCCGGCTCCGAGCCGGTCAAGCTCGTCATCGATCTGACCTCGGTCCCGTTCTGCGACTCGGTGGGGCTCGGGGTGCTGGTGGCCACGCACAACCACGTACGGCGCACGCGCGGGCGGATGATCCTGGTGCTGGCCCCCGGGATGATCAGCCACCTGCTCACGATCACCAACCTGGACCGGCACTTCGAGACGAGCCCGTCCCGGGAAGAGGCGCAGGCGGCGTTGACCACCGCCGCGTGACGGCGGGACGCGCCGGTGCGAGACGATGTCCGCATCGTTCCCGCGGTGTGGAGGCCGGCACTTGTTCGACGATTTCCCCGAGCCTGCTCGTTCCCAGCTCGTCTCCGCTTTCGAGGAGGGCAGGACCAGGCCGGAGTGGTGCTTCGTGGACGGGCGCGCGCGCCTGGCGTTCTGGGCGCCGTTCCCCGGCGCCGAGCCGGTGATCACCTGGCAGTTCGAGCCGGGCCCCGACCCGGAGGCGGCCTCCCGGCTGCTGCGGCGCGGGCTGGCGGCCCTCAAGCTGAACAAGATCATTCACGACATCGCGCTGCCGCCCGGCCTCACCCCCGTCGTCGACCGGGCCGTAGAGCACGAGGCGCTGCTCGGGGCCGGGTTCGCACTGGAGGTCGAGCGGCTGATGCTCGAATGGCGGGCCGGCAGCGACCTGCCCGAGGAGCCCGGCAGGCTGCGCTACCGCCCCGCGCGCGACCTCGGCGAAGCCGAGGTGCTCGACGTGCTGATCCGCATCTCCGAAGGCTCGCTCGACCATGACACCCGGGTCGAGCTGGCCACCTCCGGCGCCGAGCACGAGGCCCGGTGGATGTACGACGACCTGATGAGCCGCAAGGCCAAGCCCGGCTGGTTCGTGATCGGCTACGCCGGCGACTCGCCCGTGGGGCTGGTGGCGCCGGACGACCACTCCATCGCCTACATCGGCGTCGTGCCCGAGCACCGGGGCCACGGCTACGTCGACGACCTGCTCGCCCACGGCACCCGCACGCTCGCCGAAGCCGGCGTCGAGCGCGTCGTCGCCGCCACCGACGTGGCCAACGCCCCGACGGCCGCCGCCTTCCTCCGGGCCGGCTACGCCGAGGTCGGCCGCCTCCACCGCTACTACTGGAGAGCCTGACCGCCCCTCCCCCGGCACTTTCGGCTCTTTGACCGACGGCCATCGGCCGAAAGGCCGATCTCCCCGCCAGGGCGGCCACGCCACGATCGAGCCATGAAGCGAATCACGGCAGCGGCGGCGCTCGTGCTCACCGGTCTGACGGGATGCGGCGTGAGCCTGGACGCGGACGAGGTCCACTCCGCACGCGCCTTCCCCCACTCCGGGACCACGCTCACGATCGAGGCGCCGATCGGCGGCCTGCGCGTCCTGCCGGCCGCCGGCACCGGCGTCCAGGTCGACCGGTGGCTGCGCGGCAAGGCCGCCGACGACGGCAACAACTCCTGGCGGCTCGCCGACGGCACCCTGCGCCTCGACGTCGACTGCACGGTGGTGTTCGGCGACTGCGGCGCCCGCTATCACGTACGGGTGCCGCCCGGGGTGCGGCTGGTCGTCCGGGGCGGCGACGACGGCGTGATCCTGCGCGACCTGCCGCAGGACGTGGACGTGTCCACCTCGGGGCCGATCAGGGTCTACGACGCCTCGGGGCGGCTGAAGCTGCGGGGCGACCACGAGGTGATCGCCGGCACCCGCCTGCGCTCGGCGGACGTCGAGGCGCGCACCACCACGGGCACGATCAACCTGACGTTCGCCGAGCGGCCCGCCGGGCTGGACGTCAGGTCACAGCACGGGCGGGTGACGGCGACCGTGCCGCGCGGCGACTACGCCGTGACCGCCAGCAGCACCCACGGCCGGGTCCGGTCCGAGCTCAAGAGCGCCGGCGGCTCCCGGCACACCATCGTGGCCAGGAGCTCGACCGGCGACGTACGGTTGATCAGTTCTTGATCCAGACGGCCGTGTAGACGCCGTTCTCGGCGTTGACCTGGACGGGGTAGAGGCCCTTGGCGTTGAGCTGGTCGAAGCGCGACTGATAGCCGGAGGCGGTCATCCCGATGTAGTGGGCCCACGACTTCAGCCCGTCCTTGCGCCACGCTGCCGCGTAGGTGCCGTCGGGGCCCACGGCCACGCTGGTCGGCCGGTAGCCCGCGCCGACCCGCTTGTCGAACTCGGCCCGGTGCGCCGCGGCCGACTTGCCGTAGCTGAAGTACCAGCTCCCGCCCGGGTTGACCGTCCACACCGCCACGTAACGCCGGTCGCCGGCGGTGCCGTACACGTCGACGGACGACAGCACGTAGCCGTCGTCGGCGGCCTTGCGGTTGGCGGCGGCGAACTGCGCGTCGTCCAGCCCGTGCCTGGCGAAGAACTTTCCGCCCTTCTTCTCGAAGACGGCGGCGAACACCGCGTCGCTCCCCGAACCGGTGCCGGAGATCGAGATGGGCTGGTAGCCCTTCGCCAGCGCCGCGTCGAAGCGCGACTGGAGGCCGCTCGCCGACATCCCCTGGTACATCAGCCAGCCCGGCGACGAGCCCTTCTGCCACACGGCCGCGTAGCGGGGCCCCTCGGAGACGTTCACCGTCACCGGGTGGTAGCCCTGGTCGCGCAGCTTGGTGAAGTTCGCCGTCTGCTGGCTCGGCGTCGCGCCGTGGTAGGCGACGAACGCGGGCGCGGCCTGGGCCTGCGCCACGGGGGCGAGCGCCACCGCCGTGGCCAGGGCGGACACCACGACGGCGGCCTTTCCTACAGTCCTCATGACCCTCCGATGCAGGAATCTTTACTCGTTCATGGGGGGAAGGGGACCGACCCTAACAGCCGGGCCCCACGTCCCGAACCCCCACTCCGGCGATTCCCGCGGTCATGGGACGCTCAGTCGCCGTCGCCCTCCTGATCGTTGCCGTCGTCCGGGACCTGAGTGTTGACGATGTCCGGATCGTCGTCGCCGTCCCCGTCACCGTTGCCGCACGCCCCGGTCAGGCCCACGACGGCGGCCAGAGCGGCGGCCGCCACCGCGTTGCGTCTGCTCCTCATGCACACCTCCATGCCGGTTGTCGGGCGTTCCTTTATCCCGGGCGAAGACGATCTAACCTCTCTCAGGCACCTCGGGCGTGATCCAGGAGGGTTCCGGGGTCGGGAGGGGTGTCGCCGCGCCAGGCGATGTGGTGATCCGGCCGGACCAGGACATAGCGGGCGCCGTACAGCTCCAGGAGGTCGGGGCGGTGCAGGTGGTGGCGGGTGAAGGGAATGCCGCGCGCGGCGGCGGCCTCCTCCCAGGCGGCGTCCGCGGGGTCGGTGGCGATCTCCAGCAGCGTGAAGCCGGGGCCGAGCGCGTCGTACAGCGACCGGTCGCGGGACTGCCAGAAGTGCGGCAGCCGCGAGCCGGGCGCGCCGGACGGGCGGTAGACGGACGTGCTCGACACGGGGGCGGGCCCGTCATCGGCGGCGATCAGCGGCGAGCCCGCGTAGCGGGCGCCGAGCACGAAGCCGAGCGTGTACGTCTCGTTGGCCTTGGTCTGCCTGATGAGCTCGGCGGCCTTGAGCCTGGCCTGCGCGCCCTCGTCGGAGTCGTCGTCGAGGCCGGGCCTGGCCAGCTCGCCGGTGAGGACGCGCATGTTCGCGGCGGCCTCGGCGATCGTGCGCTCGGCCATCGGGCGGCGCTCGGCCTCGTAGCTGTCGAGCAGCCCGGCTCCGGCCCAGCCGCGCAGCTCGGCGGCCAGCTTCCAGCCGAGGTCGACGGCGTCGCCGATGCCGGTGTTGGCGCCGAAGCCGCCCCACGGCGGGTTGAGGTGGGCGGCGTCACCGGCCAGGAAGCAGCGGCCCTCCCGGTAGCGGTCGGCCACCAGCATGCGGGCCGTCCAGGGGTCGAGAAGGCGCACGTCCACGGGATGCTCGCGGCCGATCATCGTGTGCAGCGCCCGCTCCACCCACGCCGGGTCCGGGTCCTCCGGGGCGCCGATGATGATCGCCCACCAGGCGCCCTCGGTGTCGAGCGGGCCCATCAGGCCGCTGACCTCGGGATTGACCACCCAGTACTGCACGGCGCGACCGTGCGGGTGCGCCTCGGTCAGCCCTGGCGCGTGGAAGACCGCCTGCACGTTGCGCACGGCGTGGGTCTCGCCGGACAGCCGGATGCCCAGCTCGCCCCGGACGACGCCGCGCCCGCCGTCGGCGCCGACCAGGTAGCGGCCCCGGACCAGCTCGCGGCGGCCGTGCTCGTCGACGGTCTCGGCGGTGACGCCGCCCGCCTCCTGTTCGACCCGGGTCACGCTGCGGCCCCAGCGGGCCTCGACCGTGGGGCGGCGGGCCAGGGTGGCGCGCAGCGCCTCCTCCACCCGGTTCTGCCCGCACCACTGCGCCGGCTCGGCCAGCTCGTCGCGCCGCACGTCCGTCAGGCCGAAGATGCCGTCGAAGCGCTCGATACGGTGCCCGGTCAGGCTGGCGCAGAACACCGCCGAGTCCGCCCAGCCGAACGGCAGCCGCGCGTTGTCCCGGATGTCCGCCGCCACGCCGAGCCTGCGGAAGATCTCCATCGACCTCGGGTTGATCTGCTTGCAGCGCGGCGAGCCGTTCCCGGCCTCCGTACGCGGCTCCACGAGCACGCAGCCGATGCCGCGCGAGCCCAGCTCGTGGGCGAGCGTCAGGCCGACGAGCCCGCCGCCCGCGATGACGACCTCGGTTTCCGTCACGGGGTTTCCTTCGCTGAGGAGCCGACGATGGGCGTGCGCAGGACCCCCAGGCGCTCGACGTCGACCTCGACGACGTCGCCGGGGCCGAGCAGCCAGGGCGGCGTGCGTACGTAACCGACGCCCTCGGGGGTGCCGGTCGCGAGCACGTCGCCGGGGCGGAGGGTGAGGGTGCGGCTGATCAGCGACAGCACCTCGCCCACCTCGAAGATCATGTCCTTGGTGTTGCCGTCCTGCACCAGCGTGCCGTTGACGCGGGTGCGCAGCCGCAGCCCGTCACGCAGGTCGCCGACCTCGTCGGCGGTGACCAGCGGGCCGAGCGGGCCGGTGCGGTCGCCGTTCTTGCCGAGCGTCCACTGCGTGGTCAGCTTCTGGGCGCGCCGGGCGGTGAGGTCGTTGAAGGCCGAGTAGCCGAGGACGGCTGCCCGCGCGGTGTCGGCGTCGGCCTCGCGCAGGGGCGCGCCGACGTACGCGGCGATCTCGCCCTCCCAGTCGAGCCCGGCCTCGTCGGCGGGCACCGGCGCGGGCACCCCGCCGACGCTCAGCGACGCGGTCCAGCGCCCGAACAGCGTCGGGTGCTCCGGTACGGCGAACGCGCCCTCGGCGGCGTGGGCCCGGTAGTTCAGCCCGACGCAGATGACCCGGGCGCCGGCCGGCACCGGCGGGACGAACTCCACCTCACCGGCCGCCACGGGCGCGCCGGGCTCGGCGGCGAGCGAGCGCGCGGTGTCGGCCCAGAACGCGTCCACCTCGTCGATCGGCCGCACCTCGGCGCCGTCGAGGCCCTTGTCCAGGTCGCCGTCCAGGCGGGCCACCCACGGCCGCCCGTTGATGATCACTCCGGCGAGTTTCACCGCGCCTCCTCGCGCACCAGCCGCACGTCGAACTCCAGCTCCTCGAACGGCGTGTCCATCCCCCACCGCTCGTCCGGGCCCTCCCGCCGCACCGGCTCACGGACCAGCTCGGGCTTGACCGCGTAGGCGGCGTCGGAGTCGAGGTACGGGTCGCCCGCCAGGAACACGTGCGTGGTCAGCGTCCGATAGCCGGGCGCCGACACCTGGAGGTGCACGTGCGCGGGGCGCATCGGGTGCCGTCCGATCGCCCGGAGCAGCCGGCCCGCGGTGCCGTCGACCGGCACCGGGTAGCTGCTGGGCCGGATCGTGCGGAACCAGTAGCCGCCGTCGGGGCCGGCGGTCAGCAGGGCGCGCAGGTTGCCCAGCTCCTGCTCCTCGTCCTGGCTGTCGTACAGGCCGGCGTCATCGGCCTGCCAGACGTCCACGAGCGCGCCCGGCACGGGCGTGCCGTCGGTGCCGAGCACCCGGCCGTGCACCACGGCCGGGGTGCCGCGCTCGCGCTCCGGGCCGGTGGCGATCCAGTCGCCGAGCTCGCGCACCGGGGCCGGCGAGTGGAACGGGCCCTGCACCGAGGAGGGCGTCATGCCCTCGGGGCCGGCGTGGTTCACGTCGTCGACGGCGGTGGTCAGGCCCAGCATGTCCGACAGCAGGATGAACTCGTTGCGGTGCGGCCCGCACCACCGCTGCCCGGTCTCGGCCAGGAAGTCCAGCCCGGCGAGCCATTCCCGCTCGGTGGGGCGCACCTCGGCGACGAAGGCGTGCAGGTGGGAGATCAGCGACGAGACGATCTCGTTGACCCGATCGTCGGTCCCGTCGACGCCGTTCAGCACCTGCTGGAGTAACGGATCGCTCGGCATCAAAACACCCGTACCTTTCGAAGGTTTGTCAACGCTGGAGCGTAGCGCGATCTGCTACTTTTGTCCGGTGGTTTCCCCATTGACGCGGGCCGAAGCCCTCGCCGCCGACATCGAAGCCATGATCACCGAACGGGGTCTCGGGCCCGGTGACCTGATCGGCACCATGGAGGAGTTCCGCGACCGCTCCGGGTTCGGCCGCGCCACCATCAGCGAGGCGGTGCGCCTCCTCAGCGACCGAGGCAGCGTCCACATCCGCCCCGGCCGGGGCGGCGGCCTGTTCGTCGCCGAACCCAACCCCGTCGTCCGGCTCCGGCACACCCTGCTCACCGTCCGCCGCGAGCCCACCACCGTGGCCGACGCGATCGCCGTACGCGAGTCGCTGGAGCCCCTGATCGCCGCCGACGCCGCCCGCCACCGCACGTCCGCCGACGTCACGGCGCTGCGCCGGCTCGTGGCGCGGCTCAGGAAGTCGACAGGCGACGCCGAACGCTTCCTGCGCGCCAACTGGGCCCTGCACGAGCGCATCGCCCAGATCAGCCCGAACCCGCTGGCCAAGGCCGTCTACCAGAGCATGACGCGGTGCATCGCCGACCTGTCCACCGGCGCCGGAGCCACCCACCCCGACGGCTACCTGGACGAACGGGCCGAGATCCACGCCGAGCTGGTCGAGGCGATCGCGGCCGGCGACGTCGACCGCACCACCGCCGCCGTCACCCGCCACCGCGGCCCCTGACCGAATGCCCTGGGCGGCCACGACGAGCCCATCCGTGAAGCCGGAGCCCCGCCCCTCACACATACAGAAGCACAGTTCTGAGAACTGTGCTTCTGTATTTTGCGCGGCTCAGCAGGTGCGGAGCATGTTGAGCAGGGCCGTGCGCTCGTTGCGGGTCACGAAGAGCCGGTAGTGCCGCTTCACGGTGATCCACGAGGTCGCGTACCGGCACCAGTACGCGCGCCGCGGCGGGCGCCAGCTCTGCGGGCCCTGGCCGCCCTTGGCGATGTTGGAGGAGTGGCTGACCGTGAGCAGTTCGGGGCGGCGCAGGTCGTTGGCGAAGGCGCGGCGCTTGGCCTGGCTCCACCGCTTGGCCCCGGAGCGCCAGGCGTAGGAGAGCGGCACGACGTGGTCGACGTCCACGTACTTCTCGCTCTTGAGCCACTTGCCGTCGTACGGGCTGTACCAGCGGCCCTTGACCGGGTGACAGGCGGCGTTGCGGCGGACGCGTCGCCCGTCACGGGCCAGGACCGTCTCCCGTACGCTGCACGTGCCCTTGTGGTGGGCCCACCGGGGCTGGAACCGCTTGCGGCTGTAGCCGCGGATGGATAACGGCCGGGCGACCTTGAGCTGGGCCAGCATCCGCCGGGCAGACGCCTCGGCGGTCGAGCGCTTACGGGGCTCGGCCGACGCCGGGAGGGCGGCGACGGCCGGGAGGAACAGGAGGGCGAGCGTGGCGACGCACGCCGCCCGTCGCAGGATGATCAAGGTTCGACCCATGCCCCGTGGCATCCCCCGCTTGGGGCGGCGCTATTCCGCCCGGTCACAACATCAGGACGAGCTGGGCCGCGATGGCCACGTCCACCACCCCGCACCACTCGGCGAACGAGCGGGCCACGACCTTGTCCATCTTCAGGTGGACGAAGTCCCAGACCCCGTGGAAGAGCCAGCCGGCGGCCACGAGGTAGCGGCCCAGATCCGGGTCGACCGCGAGCCCGGCCAGCGCCAGCCCGCCGAACACCAGCATGCCCAGCGCCTGGACCTGGAACGTCCCGTCGCGCCGGAGCTGCCCGTCCACCGCGCCCCACACCAGCACGACCAGCGCGATCGCGGTGATGACGGCGGCGGGCTGGATCACGTCCAGCGCCCGCAGCCCGACGACGCCGACGATGCCGATCCCCAGCCCGGGCCAGGTCGCCGCGCGCCGTCGCAGCTTGGCCACCACCAGGTAGAGCAGCGGGAGGAGCATGAGGGCGTGGGCGAGACCGGCGATGCCGTCGCCGGTCGACGACCCGCCGAACGTCAGCGCGGTCGCCGCCAGCGCCAGCGCCGTCGGCCAGCGCCGCAACAGCCAGGAGATCCACTTCGGGGCGCCGTGCACGGGTGAGCTCCGTCGGTACGGAGTGGGGGTATCCATGAGGACCACTCTGAAGGAGCCGCACAGGTGTCAGTAGTGCCGGAACCGCAGGTGAGCGCATGGGGATGTCACGCCTCGAGATGACATCTGTCACGTCGCCCCGGGCGCTCCCGTTCAGTCGGTGCGCGACCGGAGCCGGGCTCTGGGCCTGGCCGTCCGCGTGGCGGGCCGGCGGTAGGGGCGCGGCGCGGGCCACGGCGACGGCCGCGCGCCCGCCGGTCTCCTGGCCGTGACGGCGGGCGCGTCCAGGACCGCCGGCGCGCCGGAGGCGGGCGACGCGCCCGAGACGGCCGGCGTGCCGGAGGTGACCGCCATGAGGATGCCGAGCGCGGCCAGGCAGGCCACGACCGACGACCCTCCGTAGGACACCAGCGGCAGCGGAACGCCGACGACCGGCGCCAGCCCGAGCACCATCGCGACGTTCACCCCCGTCTGGACGGCCAGCCAGCACACGATCCCCCCGGCCACCAGCCGGTCGTACGGCGTGGCCGCCTGCGCGGCCAGGCGCAGCCCCCGCCACAGGACGGCCCACAGCAGCACCAGGACCAGCGCCGCCCCGGCGAAGCCGAGCTCCTCTCCGGCGACGGTGAAGATGAAGTCGGTGTGCTGCTCGGGCACGAAGCGCCCGCCGGTCTGGTCGCCGTGGAAGAGGCCGCGCCCGAGCAGCCCGCCGGAGCCGACGGTCTCCAGCGCCTGGATGACGTTGTAGCCGGCGCCCTGCGGGTCGGCCCCCGGGTCGGCGAAGACCAGCAGCCGCCGCACCTGGTGAGGTTTGAGCAGGTCGAGCCACCAGGCCAGCGCCGCGGCGGTGACCGCGCCGAGCACGAGCAGGGCGATCCAGCGCCACCGGAACCCGGCGATGACGAGCATGCCCAGCGCGGTCGCGGCCATGATCAGCGCGGTGCCGAGGTCGGGCTGGAGCATGACGAGCCCGAGCGGGATCGCGGTCACGCCGAGCGCCGCGGGCAGCCGCAGGTCACGTGCGCGCCGGTCCGCCTCCGGCGGCAGGGCGAGCAGCGCCGCCAGCGCCAGGACCAGCGCCGGCTTGGCCGCCTCGGAGGGCTGGAACTGGAGGGCGCCGAGGCCCAGCCACGAGCGCGATCCGTTGACCGTGACGCCGAGCGGGCTGAGCACGGCGGCCAGGGCGAGGCAGGAGGCGAGGAAGACCGGCCAGGTCCAGGCCCGCAGGGTCCACGGGCCGGCGCCCGCCAGGGCCGCCATCAGCGCCAGCCCGAAGCAGCCGTAGCCGATCTGGCGCACGAGATGGCCGTGAGGGTCGGCGGGGAACGCCGCGCGGGTCGAGGACCACACCAGCAGCACCCCGATCGCGCACAGGGCCACCGCGGGCAGGCAGATCCGCCAGTCGAGGGCGCGCAACCACTTCATTCCCGGTCCAATCGGTAGATGCCCGACCAGATCTCCCGGGCGGCCGGGGCGGCGGTCTCTCCGCCGTTGCCGCCCTGGGAGACCATGACGACGACCGCGTAGCGGCGGTCGAAGGAGGCGAACCACGAGGTGTCCTGCCTGCCGAACACCTCGGCGGTGCCGGTCTTGCCGGCGATCGGCCGCCGGTCCAGCGGGAATCCGGCGAACGCGGCGGCCGCCGTCCCCGACCTCGGCACGCCCGCCAGCGCATCGCGCAGGTAGGCGAGCGTGGCGCGGTCGAGGGGCAGGCGGCCCTCGACCGGCGGGACGATCTCGCGCAGCACCCGGCCGTCGCCGGCCACGACCTGCTTCCCGACCCGGGGACTGAACAGGGTGCCGCCGTTGGCCAGGGCGGCGTAGGCGCGGGCGAGCTGGAGCGGGGTGACCAGCACCTGGCCCTGCCCGATGGAGAAGTTGGCGGCGTCGCCAGGACGGCTCCAAACGGCCTCCCCCAGCTGTCCCGCTGCCTCGCCCGGCAGGTCGATCCCGGTTTCCCTGCCGAACCCGAACGCGCGGGCCATGCGCCGCATCGGGTGCTCGCCCCGGCTCCCGCGCCACATCTCGTCGGCGAAGCGGTAGTAGATCGTGTCGCACGACACCACGAGCGCCCGGTGCAGGTCGATCCGGCCGTGGTCGACGCCCTGGTAGTTGCGGAAGTCCCGGTCGCCGACCCGGTAGGAGCCGGGGCAGTCGTAGGTCCCCCGCAGCGGGCGGCCCGCCTTGACGGCCGCCGCCGTGGAGACGACCTTCCAGGTGGACGCCGGCGCCCACTGCCCCTGTACGGCCCGCGACAGCAGCGGGCTGCCGCGATCTTCGGCGGTCAGCCGCGTGTAGTCGCGGGGCTCGATGCCGCCCACCCAGACCGCCGGATCGTAGCCGGGCAGGCTCGCCAGCGCGACGACGCGCCCGGTACGGGCCTCCAGCACCACCGCCGCCGCGGAGTCGGCCACCCGCCCCCGCTTCCTCGCGCCCTCGACCGCGCGGCGCAACGCCCGCTCGGTCACGCCCTGCACCCGCGCGTCGATGCTGGTCACGAGCGTCGCCCCGGGGACGGCCGGCCGCTCGCGCAGCGTCCGCACGACCCGGCCCGCGCTGTCGACGACGATCTCGCGGCGGCCCGGCGTACCGCGCAGCTCCGCGTCGTAGACGGCCTCCAGTCCGTCCTTGCCGGCCGGGGCGGAGGCGGCGGGCGAGCGGTCGCCGGCCCCCACGTAGCCGAGGACGTGCGCGGCCAGCGTGCCGTTCGGGTAGTCCCTGGCCGGCAGCGGCTCGGCGACGACCCCGGGGAACTCGTCGGCCCGCTCGGCGATCCGCAGCGCCAGCTTCTCGCTCACGCTCCCGGTCACCGGGACCGGCTCGTACGGGGAGCCTCCCCAGCAGCCCTTGACCGGGCTGTCGCCGCAGAGCCTGAGCCTGGCGGCCAGCTCCTCGCGCGGCACGCCGAGCAGGCGGGCCAGCCGCCGCAGCACCTCGCGGCCGTCGTCGGGCAGGCCGTCCAGGACGGTTCTGTCCACCGACACCCGCAGGGCGGTGCGGTTGCGCACGAGCGGCCGGCCCCGGTCATCGACGATGCGTCCACGCACCGCCGGGACGACCACGTGGCGCTCGTGATCCGCCGCCGCGGCGCGGGCGTAGCGGTGGCCGTCGACGACCTGCACCTGCCACAACCGGCCGAGCAGGACGCAGAACAGAGAGGTCACGAGCAGGTGCACCAAGACGAGCCGGGAGCGCATGGGTCGATCTCCGTGACGCGGCGGCCGCGCGCCACCAGGTGACGGCGAGCCAGGCGAGCAGGGCGGACAGCAGGGTGTACGGGAGGGCGAACGGCAGCTCGGCCGCCTCGGGCCAGGCCCTCGGGTCGCGCAGCAGCACGTTCAGGCCGGCGGTGGCGAGCGAGCCGCCCGCCACGCCCAGGCAGAGCACGGCCGGTACGGGCAGCCGCCCGGTCCGGCCGCAGGCGTGACCGACCAGGCACAGCACGAGCGCCGACCGGCCGGCCACGCCGTCGGCGGGCGGCACCAGATCGGCCACCAGCCCGGCGCCGAACCCGGCGAGCAGGCCGGGCAGCCGCCCGCGGGCCACGGCCACCACCACGACGGCGGCCAGGACCAGGTCGGGCACGGCCTGCCCGGGCAGCGGCAGCCGCTGCACCACGCTCACCTGCACCAGCGGCGCGGCGACGACGGCGACGGCAACGGCGAGGACGGCGGCGGGGCTAGTCCGCACGGCCGCCTCCGGTCACCACGCCCACCACGTCGAGCGCGGTGAACCTGACCGACGGCCGCACCTCGGCCGTCGTGACGAGCGGGTCGGTGCGGGGGCCCACGCGCAGGACCGTGCCGACGGGGACGCCCGCCAGGTACGGCCCGGACCCGGCCGAGCCGAGCGTCTCGACCCGCTGTCCCGGCCGCAGCGTGGCGTCCGCCGCGAGCAGCTTCAACCGGAGCGGGCCGTTCCTGCCCGCCTGGCCGGTGACGATCCCGGCCTCCCGCGAGCCGGCGACCCGCACGCCCACGCTGGTGGTGGGGTCGACGGCCAGCCGTACGGTGGACGCCGCGTGCCCGGCCCGCAGCACCCGGCCGACCAGGCCGTCGGCGTTGAGGACCATCTGACCCGCCCGGACGCCGTCCCTGGTGCCCACGTCGACGGTGACGTTGTCGCCGTGCGTGCCGTACGCGATGACCTGCCCGGTGGCGAGCCGCAACCCGGGCCAGGCGTTCCGCACCGCGCCGGCCGCGATCCTCCTGTCGCCGAGCGCGCGCTCCGACCACTGCCGCGCGGTCAGGCGCAGGCTCGCCGCCCCCTCGGCGGCCGATCCTGACGGGGTGAGCAGCCGTTCGGCCGGTCCGGCCACGGACGCGGCCCATTCGCGCAGCGCCCCCGCCCCGCCGCGGACGTCAAGCGTCATCAGCCCCGACCCGGCGGCCAGCAGCAGGGCCAGGACGACGCGCGTACGACGGACGGCTCGCATGCTTCCTCCCTAGTGCCGGGGCTCGGGGATCAGGACGCTCTGGAGGCGGTCGAAGTCCTCCACGCACCGGCCCGAGCCCAGCGCGACCGAGTGGAGGGGGTTGTCGGCCACCCGGACGGGCATGCCGGTGGCCTCGGCCAGCCGCCGCGTCAGGCCGCGCAGCAGGGCGCCGCCCCCGGTCAGCACGATGCCGTTCGTCACCAGGTCGCCGGCGAGCTCGGGCGGGCACTCGTCCAGCGTGGCCTGGACAGCATCGATGATCATGTGCACCGGCTCGTCGATCGCCTCGTAGATCTCCTTGCCGGTGACCTCGATCGACTTGGGCAGCCCGGTGACCAGGTCGCGGCCCCTGACGGTGAACCGGCTCTCCGCCTCGGGCAGGCAGGCCGACCCGATCGCGGTCTTGACCTCCTCGGCCGTGCGGGCGCCGAGCAGCAGCGCGTGGACCTTCTTGACATGCGCGCTGATCGCCTCGTCGAGCTCGTCGCCGCCGACGCGCAGCGAGCGCGCGGTGACGATGCCGCCCAGCGAGATCACGGCGACCTCGGTGGTGCCGCCGCCGATGTCGACGACCATGCTGCCGCTGGCCTCGTGCACCGGAAGCCCCGCGCCGATGGCCGCGGCCATCGGCTCCTCGATGATGTAGACGCTCCTGGCGCCCGCCTGGTAGCCGGCCTCCTTGACGGCGCGCTGCTCGACGCCGGTGACGCCGCTGGGCACGGCGACGACCAGGCGGGGCTGGGTGAGGTAGCGGCGGCGGTGCACCTTCTTGATGAAGTAGCGGAGCATCTGCTCGGTCACTTCGAGCTCGGTGATGACCCCGTCGGCGAGCGGGCGGATGGCGATGATGTGGCCGGGCGTGCGGCCGATCATCCGTTTCGCCTCGCTGCCCACCGCGGCGATCTTCCCGGTTCTGGTGTTCAGCGCCACCACCGACGGCTCGTCGAGGACGATGCCCCGGTCGCGGACGTAGACGAGCGTGTTGGCCGTGCCCAGGTCGACTGCCATGTCACGACCGAGGAGACCGAGAAATGACGGCATGAGGAACCTGCCCCCGGAAGTTGTGTGCCTCTGCGGACGAAGAGAAGTCCCGAGCTCGCGGAGCTTGCGGAACCTGCGGAGCTTGCGGAGCCCGCGGAGCTTGCGGAACCCGCGGAGCTTGCGGAACCCGCGGAGCTTGCGGAACCCGCGGAGCTTGCGGAGCTTGCGGAGCTCGCGGAGCTTGCGGGGCCCGGGACGGCGCCGTGCGCCGGGCGTCCCCCGACGGCCGTCTCAGCCGGGCGCGTCAGGAGGACGCATCAGACGAGTGCGTCAGCGAGCGGCGGGTCTGCACCCGCGCCGAGCGCCATGCGGACGCCGGCCCGGCCGGCGGGCCCCTTTCCCGTCCATGAGACCACCCCCTCCTCGGCTGAGCGCCTGCCTTGTCTCCTTCGCGTTCACGGCGACCACGGCTGTCGAGCCGGGCGACTGCTTAGCACTCTTCAGGTGAGAGTGCTAAGCCTTATTTAACAGGCCGATCCGCATTCGGCAACCCGACCCGCGAAGCGCCCCCATGCCTGCCCTCGGCCGCCAACTTGCAATTTGATTTTCACGTTAGCTATAAGCATATGTAGAGGCCGGGAAGATCCCGAGAGATGGGAGCCGGACGGAAGGTGATCGGCATGCGCTACTACGACCGCGACGGCCGCCGCATCGAGCGGGAGGAATGGGAGCGGCTCCGCCTCAGGCCGGACTACTGCCACATCGCCTTCACCGAGCTCGGCGACGACGACGCCAGGCGCATCGTCATCACCACCTGGCTCGGCCTGGTCGTCGACCCCTACCAGGAGCCGCCGCTGATCTTCCGGACGATCGCCGGGGACTACCGGGGCGACACGCTGATCGCCGGGCACCACTGGGACTGGCCCACCGAAGAGGCCGCCCGGCTCGGCCACGCCCGGGCCACTGCCAGGCCGGCGGCCCTGCCGCCCCCGCCCGATCGCGGCAAGGCCGGCCGTGGCGACCCATCACTGCCCCACTCCCTGCGGCCGGCGCCCAGGCCGGGACCCCCGAGGGGACACAGGACGGCGCCGCAGCGACGCCGGGTCATCCAGCCCAGGACGGCCACGCGCGACTCCGTCCCGCCTCCGGTTCCCGGCGCCGGCCCGCCGCCCCCACCGGCCCGCCGGCCGTCCCTCCCGAGGAAGACGGCGGGCAGGCGCGGAACCCGCGACGACACGGGCACGGGCCGACGCCGCACCGGCTCCTGACGCTGCTCGCCGACGTACCGGCGCCAGGCTGCGGCCCTCCCGGCAGCGTGGCGAGCGCCTTGACCGCCGCGGACCGGACCTCCGCCGGGCCGGCAGCGTGCCTTTCACAGGGTGGTCAACGGTCAACCGTCCTGCGCCGCAACCCGGAACCGTCTTCCGCGCCTCCACGGCGCCGCCGGAAGGCCTGAGACGCTCGGGTCGAGTGCGCGCGTCATCCAGATCGAGTCGCCGTGCTCGGCGTCCTCGGTGACGCGGCCACTGGGGTGGAACCCGAGCTTCTCAAGGACGCGGAACGAGGGCGCGTTCCACTCCCGCACGGTCGCCCAGAGCCGTCGCCGCCCCGTCCGGACCGCGACTTCCAGGACCGCACGGGCGGCTTCCGTCGCGTACCCATGACCGTGCGCCCGCCGCGCCAGCTCGTACGCGATCTCGGGTTCGTCGAAGGACGCCTGGCCGACGATCAGCCCGCAGTACCCGATGAACTCCCCGGTGTCCCGCAGCTCGACCGGGAACAGCCCTAGCCCGGGCTCCGCTCCCCGCGGATCGTCCACGATCCGGCCGCGGAGGTCCTCGACCGTCGGCCGCCCCTCGTCGTCGACCCGCCGCGCCGGCGGCACCCGGGGATCCCGCTCCAGCCACAACCCGTGGTAGCCCTCGGCATCCGACGGCGCCCAGGCCCGCAACCGCAACCGCTCGGTCACCAGCTCAGCCGGCAGATCCCCATAAGTCCCCACCCGCCCAACCTAAACCAGCACCACGCAGCCAGAACGTCGGGGCCAGTCGTCGTGATGGCTCCTCAAAACCTGCGAGAGCGGCCCCGAATCCGCCACGCTTCGGGATGATCGCGCTGGTACGAGAAAGGACAACCGATGAGCCCAGGACGCGACTGGCGTGAGGTCAAGGCGGAAGCGCACCGGCTGTACCCCGAGCTGGCCGACCCCCAGCGGCAGGCCGCCGCCGATGCGCACCTGGATGCCTACGTCGCCAGCCACCAGCGCGAGTCCGCAGAGAAGGCGCACCCCGCGCTTGGGACCTCACAAGCACCTGATTCCGCGGCACGGGCGAACGCCAAAGGGACCGCCCCGCGTGACGCATCGGCGGCCTGGGGTTGGGGGGGCCGTACCCCCCAATGTGAACGGCTGAGGCCAGGGGCGCGAAGCGCCTCGCCGACGAAGGCCCTGCCTTTGGGCGCCTACTTCAGAAGCTGCCGAGCCATGACCATGCGCTGGATCTGGTTCGTCCCCTCGTAGATCTGGGTGATCTTGGCGTCGCGCATCATGCGTTCCACCGGGAAGTCCTTCGTGTACCCGTACCCGCCCAGCATCTGCACCGCGTCGGTGGTGATCTCCATGGCGGCGTCCGAGGCCGCGCACTTGGCGGCGCTGGACAGGAACGTGAGGTCCTTCTGCGGCTTGCCGTGCATGGCGAGCTCGGACTTGGCCGCCGCGTGGTAGGTGAGCTGCCGGGCGGCCTCCAGCTTCATCGCCATGTCGGCCAGCATGAACTGCAGCCCCTGGAAGTCCGCCACGGGCCGGCCGAACTGCTTGCGCTCCTTGACGTACCCCACGGCGTAGTCGAGGGCTCCCTGGGCGATGCCGAGCGCCTGGGCGGCGATGGTGACGCGCGTGTGGTCGAGGGTGGCCAGTGCGGTCTTGAAGCCGGTCCCGGGCTCGTCGATCATGCGGGATTCGGGGATGCGGACGTTCTCGAGGATGACCTGGCGGGTGGGTGACGCCTTGATGCCGAGCTTGCGCTCCTTCGGACCGAAGGAGACGCCTTCGTCGGACTTCTCCACGACGAAGGCGGAGATTCCGCGCGCCCCGGCGGACGGGTCGGTCACGGCCATGACGGTGTAGTACTCGGACACGCCGGCATTGGTGATCCACATCTTGGTGCCGTTGAGGACGTAGTGGTCACCGTCCTTGACGGCGCGGGTCTTCATGGCGGCGGCGTCGGATCCGGCTTCCGGCTCGGAGAGCGCGTACGAGAACATCGCCTCGCCGGTGGCGACGGGGCGGAGGTAGGCGGACTTCAGTTCCTCCGACGCCGACAGCAGCAGCGGGACGGTGCCGAGCTTGTTGACGGCGGGGATCAGCGAGGAGGAGGCGCACGCGCGGGCGACCTCCTCGATGACGATGACCGCGGCGAGGGCGTCGGCCCCGGCTCCGCCGTAGGACTCAGGTACGTGGACGGCGTGCAGGTCGGCGGCGACCAGGGCTTTGTAGACGTCCCAGGGGAACTCCTCGTTCTCGTCCGCCTCGGCGGCACGCGGGGCGATCTTCTCGTCGGCGAGGGCCCTGACCGTGTCCCTGAGCATGTCGTGCTCTTCGGCGGGCGCGTACAGAGGAAAGTCCATACAGAGATACTAGGACGTCCGAGCATCTTGTTACCAGTCGGTACGGTTTGCGGGGTATGCCCAGGTGGCACGAAGGGGGTAGCCAAGAGCCGGTAGCATGCCACGGCGATCGAAAGGAGTTCACTCGTGCCATATCGCCTCACGGTGATCGGGACCGGTTACCTGGGCATCACCCATGCGGCCTGCATGGCTGATCTCGGATACGACGTCCTCGGCCTCGACATCGACGCCGACAAGATCCGCCGTCTCAACAACGGTGAGCTCCCGATCCACGAGCCCGGCCTGGAGCCGGTGCTGCGCCGGGGGCTCGAATCCGGCCGGCTTCGGTTCACCACCTCCTACGAGGAGGTGGGCGCTTTCGGCGACGTGCACTTCGTGTGCGTCGGCACCCCGCAGAAACGCGGCGAGTACGCCGCCGACGTGTCCTACACGGACGCCGCGATCGAGTCGCTGGCCCCCTACCTCGACCGTGAGTGCCTGGTGGTCGGCAAGTCGACCGTGCCGGTGGGCACCGCGGGACGGCTGGCCGACAAGCTCGCCCTGCTGGCCCCGGCCGGGACCCAGGCCGAGCTGGCCTGGAACCCCGAGTTCCTGCGCGAGGGCTTCGCGGTCCAGGACACGCTCCACCCCGACCGGATCGTGATCGGCGTACGCAGCGAGCGGGCCGAGAAGATGCTGCGCGAGGTGTACGAGCCGCTGGGCGAGGTGCCGATGGTCGTCACCGACTTCCCCACGGCCGAGCTCGTCAAGACGGCGGCCAACTCCTTCCTGGCCACCAAGATCTCCTTCATCAACGCGATGGCCGAGGTGTGCGAGGCCGCCCACGCCGACGTGCAGCAGCTCTCGCTGGCCCTGTCGTACGACGACCGCATCGGCGGGCGCTACCTCAACCCGGGGCTCGGCTTCGGCGGCGGCTGCCTGCCCAAGGACATCAGGGCGTTCATGGCGCGGGCCGGCGAGCTGGGCGCGGACCAGGCGCTGACGTTCCTGCGCGAGGTCGACGCGATCAACATGCGCCGCCGGGCTCGGATGGTGGACCTGGCCAGGGAGCTGGCCGGCGGCTCGTTCCGGGGCTGCACGGTGGGTGTGCTCGGCGCGGCCTTCAAGCCGAACTCCGACGACATCCGCGACTCACCGGCGCTGGACGTCGCCGTGACGATCGGGCACCAGGGCGGCCAGGTCACGGTCTACGACCCGATCGCGCTGGACAACGCGCGCAAGGCGCACCCGGAGCTCAACTACGGCGCGTCGGCGGTGGAGGCGGTGCGCGGGGCGCACGTCGTGCTGTTGCTGACCGAGTGGGACGAGTTCGTGGCCCTCGACCCGGAGGAGCTCGGCTCGGTCGTGGCCACGCGCAGGATCGTCGACGGGCGCAACGCGCTCAACGCCGAGGCGTGGCGCTCGGCGGGCTGGCACTACCGGGCTCTCGGCCGCCCCTGAGACCTCCGGCGCGCCACTCACGCAGCGCGCCGGACACGTGGTGTGACGCGGCCCTACGAGAGCGGCCGCGTCTCTGCGAGCGACGCCGCCTCGGCGCGCAGCCGCGCGCCCTTGGCGTGCGCCTGCTCCTTCAGCGTCTCCTGGAAGGTCACCATCCGCTCCCGCAGCCCCGCGTCGGAGGCGGCCAGGATGCGTACGGCCAGCAGCCCGGCGTTGCGGGCGCCGCCGACCGCCACGGTGGCGACGGGCACCCCGGCGGGCATCTGCACGATGGACAGCAGCGAGTCCATCCCGTCGAGGTACTTCAGCGGCACCGGCACCCCGATGACGGGCAGCGGCGTCACGGAGGCGAGCATGCCGGGCAGGTGGGCGGCCCCGCCGGCCCCGGCGATGATCACCTGGATGCCGCGGGACGCCGCCTGCGTGCCGTAGTCGATCATCTCCGCGGGCATCCGGTGGGCCGACACGACGTCGGCCTCGAACGGCACCCCGAACTCGGCGACGGCCTCCGCGGCCAGCTTCATCACCGGCCAGTCGGAGTCGCTTCCCATGACGATGCCGATCATGCGTACTCCCCGGTGGTGAGGTGGACGGCGGCGTGGCGGGCGCGGGCGCGGCAGGAGTCGAGGTCGTCGCCCGTGACCGTGACGTGCCCGATCTTGCGCCCGGGACGCACTTCCTTGCCGTAGAAGTGCACCTTCACGCCGGGGTCGTGCGCCATGACGTGCTCGTACCGCTTGAACAGGTCGGGGTCGTCGCCGCCGAGCAGGTTGGCCATCACGACCACGGGCGCGGTCATCGACGGCGAGCCGAGCGGCAGGTCCAGCACCGCCCGCAGGTGCTGCTCGAACTGCGACGTGCGGGCGCCCTCGATGGTCCAGTGGCCGCTGTTGTGCGGCCGCATGGCCAGCTCGTTGACGACCAGCCCGCCGGCCGTCTGGAACATCTCGACGGCCAGCAGCCCGGTCACGCCGAGCTCGTGGGCGATGTTGAGCGCGACCCGCTGCGCCTGGGCGGCCTCCTCCGGGTCGAGCCCGGGGGCGGGAGCGAGCACCTCGACGCAGATGCCGTCCTGCTGCACGGTCTCGACGACCGGGTAGCTGACGCCCTGCCCGTGCGGGGAGCGGGCGACGAGCACGGCCAGCTCCCGCTCGAACGGGACGAACGCCTCGGCCATCAGCGGCACCCCGGCCGCGAACGCCTCGGTCACGTCGGCCTCGGTGCGGCACACCCACACGCCGCGCCCGTCGTAGCCGCCCCGGATCGCCTTGAGCACGAACGGCCAGCCGTGCTCCTGGGCGAACGCGACGGCCTCGGCGGCGTCGGACACGCGGGCCCACGCCGGGCAGGGCGCGCCGACGGCGGTCAGCCGCTCGCGCATGACGGCCTTGTCCTGGGCGTGGACGAGCGCGTCGGCGCCGGGGTGGACCTGGAGGCCGCCGGCGGCCAGCGCCCGGATGTGCTCGGTGGGCACGTGCTCGTGGTCGAACGTGATCGCGTCGCAGCCCTTGCCGAACTCCCGCAGGTCGGCCAGGTCACGGTAGTCGCCGATGCGGGTGTCGACGATGACCCGGGCGGCGCTCTCGCCGGGGGCGTTGGCCAGCACCCGGAGCTCCACCCCGAGCGCGATGGCGGCCTGCTGGGTCATCCTGGCGAGCTGTCCCGCGCCGACGATGCCGACCACGGGGCCGATGGGACTGTATGCGTTCACGTGACTTGAGCATACCTACCCCGAAGGGGCAGGTAGTCGCAGTCGTAGCCGAAGTAGCGGGGGCCCGCGAGCTCCAGCCCGGCGGGCGAGGCCCAGCGCGGGTCGCACGGCGCGGCGATGACCGTGACGCGCAACCCGTAGCGCATGGCCTCGGTCGTGACGGGCTCGCCGGAGTCGGTGTCGAGGACGCAGATCAGGTCCGGGGTGGTCGCCACGATCTCGCCGTCGCGGCGGGCGAGCAGGTGCTCGTTCTGGAAGCTGAGCTCCAGCGTGCCCGTGCCCTCCAGGCGGGCGTTGCCCCGGGCGAAGCCGCCGGTGGTGCGGCGTTCGACGTCGACGACCTTGCCGGTGAACAGCTTGACGCCGCCGAGCACGTCCAGGGCGGCGCGCACCGGGTCGGCGTTGGCGGCGCGGGCCCTTCGCACGGCCTTGCCGAGGTTCTCGGCGAGCGTCAGCGTGGCGGGGACCAGGCCGTCGCGGAGCTGGTCGCCGCGCAGCACGGTGTCGGCGCAGGAGACCTGGCAGCCCATCTGCACGCAGGCGGCCCGGGTGATGCGTTCGGCCCACTGGTTGGACACGGTGTCGACGACGAGCGTGTTGCCCTTGTCGTCGGCGACGGCCATCGGCGTGTTGGGCACGCCCATGAGGGTGGGCAGCACCATCTGGGCCTCGGGGAAGGCCCGGCCCATCGCGTCGCCGTCGACGAGCGGCAGCCCGGCCTGGGCGGCGGCCGCGATGGGGATCATCGAGTTCACGCCGCCGATCTCGATGGGCACGATGTGCGTGGCGGGGCGGCCGAGCACGGCTTCGAGGGCGCGCAGCGCGGTCAGCTCCTCGGTGCCGGCGGGCAGCTTCTCCAGCAGCACGGTCGGTGCGCCCATCCCGGACACGGCGACGACGGTGGCGTCGGCGGGCACCTCGTCGATGTCGTACACGGTCACCGGGCCGTGCCTGCGGATGGCCTCGCGGGCCAGCAGCTTGCCCACGTACGGGTCGCCGCCGCCGCCGGTGCCGAGGATGCCGGCGCCGCGCGCCAGGTCGTCGAGCCGGTCGATCCCGATCTCACGCATCGATCTTCTCCAGGTCCAGGTCGCCGACGGCCTTGATCCTGACCCGGGTGGCGTCACCCGGCAGGTAGGCGAGCGGCAGCTCTTCCACGTCCACGATCCGCACGCTGCCCGCACGCGCCCCGGCGCGCTCCGCCCGCGCGACCGCCTCGTTCTTGGCCTCGGCCAGCACGCTCTCGCGCGGGCCCGAGAACACCCGGTCGACCTCGCCGCCGACCTGGGCGATGGCCGCGCCGACGGCGTTGGCCACCTCGTAGTGGTCGGGGCGGCGCACGTCGGCGAAGCCGGGCAGCTCGCCGACGAGGATGCTGCCGCCGCCCACGAGGACGACGGGCAGCGGGGCGGCGCTGGTGCGCATGCGGTCCACCGCTTCGGCGACGCGCTCGGCGATGCTCTTCAGCGGGCGTTCGTGGTCCACGCCGGTGACGCGGGCGGGGTCGCCGACGACGGCCTGCCCGGCGGCCACGGCCAGGTCGGTCGCGGTCAGCGTGCCGCCGCCGAACACCAGCGCCTCGGCGGTGAGCCGGTAGCCGACGCTGCGCGGGCCCACGCTGCCGTCGGGGGCGACGATCGAGCCGCCGCCGATGCCGATGGACAGCACGTCCGGGATGCGGAAGTTGGTGCGCACCTCGGCGACCAGCGCCTCGCCCGCGGCCTCGCGCGGGAACCCGCCGTTCAGGATGCCGACGTCCGTGGTGGTGCCGCCGATGTCGACGACCGCGCAGTCGGTCAGCCCCGAGAGGTACGCGGCTCCGCGCATGGAGTTCGTCGGCCCGGAGGCGAACGTGGCCACCGGGTAGCGGCGGGCGTGGTCCACGTCCATGAGCGTGCCGTCGTTCTGCGACAGGAACAGCGGCGCCCGGATGCCCGCCACCGCCAGCGCCTCGGCGAACGCCGCGACCGTACGGCCGGCGAGCGGGCGCAGGGCGGCGTTCACGATGGTGGCGTTCTCCCTGGCCAGCAGGCCGACCCTGCCGATCTCGTGGGACAGCGACAGGTGCACTCCGGGGCCCAGCTCGGCGGCCAGGATGTCGGCGGCCTGCCGCTCGGAGTCGGCGCTGACCGGGGAGAACACCGAGGAGATCGCGACCGTGCGCAGGCCGCGGGCCCGGATGTCGGCGGCGACCCGCCGGAGCTCGCCGGGGTCGAGGGCGGAGATGGGCGTGCCGTCGTACTCGTGGCCGCCGTGGCACAGGTAGACGGCGCCCTCGACGGCCTCGCGCAGCCGGTCGGGCCAGTCGACCAGGGGCGGGAGCGCGGCCGTGGCGGGCAGGCCGAGCCGGACGGCGGCGACGGGCTCCAGCCGGGCGGCCTCGACGAGGGCGTTGACGAAGTGGGTGGTGCCGATCATCACGGCCGACGCCTCGGTGGCGCCGAGCCCGGCGATGGCCGCGGCGACGCCGCCGGTGACGTCTTCGGTGGTGGGGGACTTGACGGTGGCGAGCACCTGGCCGCCGTCGCCGATGAGGGCGGCGTCGGTGTTGGTGCCGCCGACGTCGATGCCGATGCGCATGTACGGGACTTTCTAGGCGAGGACGGGCTGTTCACGGCTGGCGCGGACCAGGCCGAGCCGGCCGGCGACGACGTAGGCCAGTCCGGCGAGCAGGAGGGAGTTGAGCGCGGGGATGCCGATCCACTGGTAGTGCTCGCTGAGCCAGCCGAACAGCGCGGCGGCGGCCCAGATGACGAGCGTGGCGGGCACCCAGGCGGGCTCGGTGTCGGGCAGCCGCCCGGCGGCGCGTGAGGCGTCGAGCACCGGCCGCCAGCGGCGCACCGCGAAGTACTCGGCGACCATGATCCCGGCGATCGGCGGCGTGATGACGCCGAGGATCAGCAGGAAGTCGGTGAACCGCTCCAGGATGCCGAGGGCGGCGAGCACGCTGCCGAGGACGCCGACGCCGATCGTGACCGTGACCCGGTTCAGCCGCACGCCGGTCGTGGTCTCGACGGCGTTGAGCAGGCCGAGCGTGGAGGAGTACAGGTTCCAGTTGTTGATCTTGACGGTGGCGGAGATGAGCACGATGACGCCGACCACGCCGGACGACGCCGTGATGATCGCGATCACGTCCGACGTCTTGACCGCGTAGGCCAGCAGCACGCCCGCGAGGCCGAGCACGTACTCGCCGAGCGAGATGCCGACGAGCGTCTGCTTGACCACGTCGCCGGTGTTGCGGTTGAACCTGGTCATGTCGGGCGTGGTGACGGCGCCGACGATGTACGAGCCGGCCACGATGGTGGCGCCGGTGGCGATGCTGATGGGCTCGCCGAACGGCGGGGAGGCCACCAGCGTGCCCAGGTCGTGGCGGGAGATCTCCACCCACATCGCCCACCCGGCCAGCCCGAGGAACGCCGGCACGGTGATGAACGCGGTCATCCCCATGGCCTTGAACCCGCGGATGACCAGCAGCGTCACGCCGATCCCGGCGATCAGCGACCACGCCCACAGCGGCAGCCACGACATGATCGAGTGCAGCCCGGCCGCGAACACCGCGGTCTGCACGCCGAACCAGCCGAACAGGCTCAGCGTGATGACGATCCCGATCAGCGTGGACCCGTAGCGGCCGAAGCCGGTCCACCGGGCCAGCATGGACGTCGACAGGCCCTCGCGCATGCCGGCGATGCCGACGAAGATGCAGACGACCTCCAGGATGACCGACCCGAGGGTGAACGCCCAGAACGCCCCCCAGAACGACAGGCCGGCGCCGAGGGTCGCGCCGAGCAGGAACTGCGTCAGGTCGGAGAGCTGGCCGAACCGCTGCACGGCCACGTTGAACCACGGGTAACGCGCGCTCTGCGGCACCCGCTCAAGGGGATAGTCGGAGTCGGTGGTCACGTGCTCGCCTTTCTCAGGGGGGTTCACAGATGCGAGGGGCGGCCGGCCGCGCGGGCGCGGAGCCTGACGAAGGAGCCGGGCAGGTAGTCGAGCGGGGTCTCGTCCACCTCGACCAGCGCCACGTCGCGCGGGTCGGCCCCGGCGCGCACGGCGGCGGCCCTGGCCTCCTCGGCGACGGCCTCACGAGCGGCGGCGCCGGGCAGCCGGACGATCCGCTCGTACTGGCCGCCGACGGGGCTGACGGCCGCGCCGATGGCGCCGGCGCACAGCCCGTGCGCGGGGTGCAGGCCGCCGGGGACGGCGTGCGCGCCGCCGCCGACCACGACGAGCGGGAGCCGCGCCGGGCCGGGCTGCAGCCGGTCGACGGCCTCGGCCAGCTCGGGGGGGTCGATCGGGCGCGGCACCCGGATCAGGCCGGGGATGCGCAGGCCCACGGGCACGCCGCCGATCCCGGCCCCGCGCACCGCCTCCTCGGGGAAGCCGCCGGCCAGCACGCCGACGCGGACGCGGGCCGCGCCCACGTCGGCGACCACGGCGTCGTGCAGGCCGGCGAGCACGCCCGCGCCGCGCAGCACGCTGGCGGGGCCGCTGCCCAGGCTCAGTCCGGGATGCCTGGCCAGGTGCTCCAGGCTCATCAGCGTGCCGTCGCCGCGCGTCACGAACACCGCCGCGCCGGGGCACAGGCCCGACAGGGTCTCGGCCAGCCCCTCGGCGACGGCCCCGGCGAAGCCCGAGAGGGCGGCGTCCAGCACGGTGGCGTTCTCGCGTTCCAGCAGGCCGATCGAGCCGAGCTCGGCGGAGAGCGAGATCGGCAGGTCGCCGGCCTCGGCCCGGATGATCTCGGCGGCCTCCCGCTCCTGGCGGCCGTCCAGCGGGGAGAACAGGCCGGTGACTGCGACGGCCTCGGCGGCGCCCGCCGCCGAGGCGGCGAAGCGGGCCACGGCGTCGCGGTCCAGCGGGGTCCAGTCCTCGCGGTCCAGGCCGCCGCCTCCGGCGACGGTGGCCGTCCCGGCGCTGACGGCCGCGCGCAGGTCCTCCGGCCAGCCCGACAGGGGACGTACGGCCCGGCCGGACTCGCCGCTGATGCGCAGCACCGCCACCCGGCGCAGGCCGCGCCGCCGGGTCACGGCGGTGGCCGCGCCGCGCAGGCCCACCGCGACCTGGGCGGACTCGTGCGGAGGCAGCGCCCCGAGCGCGGCGCGTACACAGGCCACCGGGTCGTCGGGGACGGAGGCCACCTTGGCGGTGGCGAGCACGCGCCCGGCGTCGTCGAGCAGGGCGGCGTCGGTGTTGGTCGGCCCGACGTCCACCCCGGCCCGCACCATGCCGACCTGCCGCCGCTCGACCCCGGGGCTCATGACGGCCTCCCCTCGCCGGTCAGCCCCGCCAGGCCGAAGGCCGCGGGGCCCGCGAGGCGCAGGCCGGCGGGGGTGTGCCAGATCGGGTCGCAGGGGACGGTGACGACGCTGACGCGCAGGCCGTAGCGGATCTGCTCGACCCGCAGCACCTCCTCGGTGCGGGTGTCGAGCAGCGCGATCACGTCGGGGACCAGGGCCAGCGGCGCGCCGTCCTCGATGACCGCGTGGAACTCGCTGCCCGCCTCGATCCTGGCGAGCCGGCCCAGGTCGCGGCCCAGGCCCTCGATGAGGATGGTCCCGGACGTCTCCGCCACCTTGCCGGTGATGAGCGGCTCGGGGAGGGAGGTCCCGAGCCGCAGCGCGCGGGTGACGGAGCCGACGGCCGTGCAGGCGGCGACCTGGCCGCCGCGCAGGATGTACTCGCTGGTGGCGACCTGGCCGCCGAACGCCTCCAGCGAGGCCCTGACCAGCCGTTCCAGCCAGCGGCCCGTCACGTTCTCGATGACGACGGTGCGCCCGCGCTCGTCGCACACCACGGCGGGCGTGGGCGGGACGCCGTGCAGCTCCATGACCGTCTGGTCCATGCCGGGGAAGGCGCGGCTCATGCCGTCGGCGTCGACCAGCGGCAGCCCGGTGACGGCGGCCCAGGCGACGGCCAGGCAGCCGTTGGCGCCGCCGATCTCGCTGGCCATGACGGCGCCGACGGGCGCGCCGAACAGCTCCTCGACCTTGGCCCGCAGGTGGACGGGCTCGTTGACGCCGCAGATCCGCTCCGACATCACCGCCGACGAGCCGGCCGTGCCGACGGGCATGACGAGCGTGTCCGGGGCCAGGTCGCCGGGCCGCACGACGGCGACGGGGCCGTGGTCCTCCAGCGCCTGCATGGCCGCCGCCCGCGCGATCGCGACGGGGCCGCCGCCGCCCGAGCCGAGCACGGCGCACCCTCTGGCGAACGCGGGCAGCAGCCCGGTTCCGATGTCCACCTGTTCACGGTACGAAATCGCAGGTCAGCAGTGGTGTGCTGGGGGCACCTTTATGGGGCTATCGTGTGCGGGTGGCACACGTACTGGAGGATTTGCAGAGGTTGGCCGGGCCTGTCCCGGCCGGTCCCTTCTCCGGGGTGCGGCTCGTGGAGGACCTGCGCGAGGTGGCCCGCCTGCCCGCCGGGTCGATCGCCGTCCTCACCGCCGCCGCCTCCCGCGAGGCGGGCTCCTACCGCCTCGACGTCGCGCTGCGCGACGCCGCCGCCGCCCGCGCCGCCGCGCTGGTGCTCACCGGGCCGGACGTCGCGGAAGCCGGCCGCAGCGCCGCCACGCTGGCCGAGCGGAGCGGGATCGGGGTGTACGCCGCCGGAGGCGACCTGGCCGCGCTGGTCGTCGGCCTGGAGCGCGCCGTCGCGGGCGACGCCTCCGACGCTCTGGCCAGGACCGTCACCGCCGTACGCGCCATCCTGCGGGCGGGCGGCGCCCCGGAGCGCATCGCCGAGGCGGCGACCGGGGCCCTCGGCGTCCCGCTCCCGGAGGAGGGCGCCGACGCCCCCGGCGGCCACCTGGGCACGGCAGTGGAGGTCGTGGCGCGCTTCGCCGAGCTGGCGGCCGCCGCCGGACCTGCCGACGAGCCGGCGGGCAGGTCGCGGGCGCAACTGCTCACCGAGCTGCTGGTCGCGCCGGAGAAGCAGGCCCAGGAGCTGGCCCCACGCGCCCGCGCGCTGGGGCTGCCGGTCGACGACTGGCACGTGGTGCTGCGCCTCGAACCGATGATGGAGGAGGGCCCGCAACGCTACGCCCTGCTCGACGCGGTGGCGGCCAGGGCCGTGCGGGCGGCCCGCGAGATCGTCGGCCCGGAGTGGAACGGCGCGCTGGCCGGTGACGCGCTGGTCGTCGTCCGCTCGCTCCCCCGCGACCAGGGCCGGGCGGGCCTGCGCGAGGCCGCCCGCGACGCGGCCCGCCTGCTGGAGCGGGTCCGCCCGGCGGGCGCCGAGCTGCGCTGCGGCGTGAGCACCGCGCACCGGGGCCTGCTCGGCCTGCGCACCTCGGCCGCCGAGGCGCGCACGGCGCTCAGGCGCAGCCCGGCCCCGCTCGCCGTGTACGACCTGGCCGGGCTGGACCGCATGCTGGAGGAGTGGTACGCCTCCGACGCCGCCCACCAGGCCGTCAGGGAGCTGCTGCAGCCCATCCTCGACCTCAAGGGCGACCGCCCGGCCCACCTGATCGGCATCCTGCGCGCCTACCTGGACCATCACGGCTCCCCGGCCCGCGCCGCCGAGGAATTGCACATGCACCGAAACGCCGTGAGCCGCAACATCCGCCGCATAGAAGCTCTGCTCCACGCGGACCTGGACGATCCCCAGCAAAGGTTGGCGCTCCAGCTCGCCTGCCGGGCGGCGCGTCCGGCGTTGTGACAACCGGTACGCTGAAGTCGTCATGCCTGCCGAAAAGGAAGGGCGAGCAGGAGCGTGCTGCAGTTCGCCAAAGGCCTGTACCAGCGTTTCGCCGCCCTGGTCCATGAGCTGACCAAGTTCGGCACCGTCGGTGCCGCCGCCTTCGTGATCGACACGGGCATGTACAACCTGTTCCTGCTGGCGATCGACCTCGGGCCGATGACGTCCAAGGTGTTCGCCACGGCGATCTCCACCTCGTTCGCCTATCTGGGCAACCGGTTCTGGACGTTCCGCCACCGCGAGCAGAGCGGGCTGGGGCGCGAATACTTCCTGTTCTTCCTGCTCAACGGCATCGCGCTGCTGTTCGGCGTGCTGGTGATCGGCTTCACCACCTACACGCTGCACCTGGACGACCCGGTCAGCGCCAACATCGCCAACATCATCGGCGTCGGCCTGGGCACGCTGTTCCGCTACTGGTCGTACAAGAAGTGGGTGTTCCTGGAGGCCACCGAGCCGATCCCCGCGGAGCTGCCCGACACGGGGATCAGGCAGGACCGCTGACTCAGGGCGGGACCACCGACTCAGGCAGGACCGCTGACGACGCGGTTGCGGCCGTTGTCCTCGGCCAGCCGCAGGAAGACGGCGAAGGCCGCCGGGCGACGCCGCACCAGCTCCAGCCGGCCGCCGTCGGCGGCGGCCAGCGCGCGGGCGAGCGTCAGGCCGAGGCCGGTGCCCCCGCCGCCGCTCACGTTGCGCTCGAAGATCTTGGGTGCGATCTCGTCGGAGATGCCGGGCCCCTCGTCGGCCACCTCGACCACCACGGAGCTGTCACCACTGGTCGTGGTGACCGTTACGGTGCCGCCGCCGTGGCGCAGGGAGTTCTCCAGCAGGGTCGCGATGACCTGGCCGAAACCGCCGGTCGTGGCCAGCGCCTTGAGGTCGCGCGAGCCGGCGAGGACGAGCGTGCGGCCCACGCCGCGGAAGACCGGCTGCCACTCGGTCACCTGCTGGATGAGCACCTCGTCGATGGAGATCGGCTCGGCCTGGGCGTGCCGCTGGCGGCGCGCGGCTGCCAGCAGCTCGTCGATGACCGCCGTGAGGCGCTCGGCCTGCACGATGGCGGCCTCGCCCTCCTCGCGCACCACCTCGGGCTGGTCGGAGGCGGCGACGATCTCCTCCAGGCGCATGGTGAGGCCGGTGAGCGGGGTGCGGAGCTGGTGGGAGGCGTCGGTGGCGAACTCGCGTTCGCGGGTGAGCAGGTCGGAGATGCGCGTGGCGCTGCGGTCGAGCACCTGGGCCACCTGGTCGAGCTCGGGGATGCCGTAGCGGTGCTTGCTCGGCCGGGCGTCACCCGAGCCGAGCCGTTCGGCGATCTTGGCCAGGTCCTGCAGCGGCAGCGTGAGGCGGCGTGACTGCACGATGGCCAGGCCCACGGCCACGGCGAGAGCCGCGACGGCCAGCGCCACGATCAGCAGCAGGCGGGCGTAGACGTCCTGCTCGACCTGGGCGCGGTCGCGGCTCACCCGGACGAAGATGCCGCTGTCGGACTCCGCGTCCTCGGTCATCTGCTCCCCGGACGACGGCTGCGAGCCGACGATCGTGGCCTTGGGCGGATTTCCGCGCTCGAATATCTGGATGTAGCGGTCGGGGTATTTCTGCTCCAGCTGCTTGGGGTCGAGCGGGGTCTCTTGGATACGGGCGTATTCGACCTCCCCGACCAGACGGGTCGCCTCCGACCTGAGCTGCTGGGCCGCCTCGTCGACGATCAGCCGGCTGACCACGATGCCGAGGGGAACCCCTAGCAGCAGGACGGCGATGACCGCCACCACCAGGGTTGAGGTGAGCAGGCGTCGGCGCATGCCTACTCGCGTTCGAAGCGGAAGCCGACTCCCCGGACGGTGGTGATGTAGCGGGGCTTGGCCGCGTCGTCGCCGAGCTTGCGGCGCAGCCACGAGATGTGCATGTCGAGTGTCTTGGTGGAGCCCCACCAGTTGGTGTCCCATACCTCGCGCATGATCTGCTCGCGCGTCACCACCTTTCCGGCGTCGCGGACCAGAACCCTGAGCAGGTCGAACTCCTTCGTGGTCAGGTGCAGCTCCTTCTCGCCCATCCAGGCGCGGCGGGAGTCGGCGTCGATGCGGACGCCCTGCACGACCGGGGTCTCGGAGGTGCCGCGGCGCAGCAGCGCCCGCACCCGGGCGAGCAGCTCGGCGAGCCGGAACGGCTTGGTGACGTAGTCGTCGGCGCCGGCGTCGAGGCCGACGACGGTGTCGACCTCGTCGACGCGGGCGGTGAGGATCAGCACCGGGGTGCCGTGCCCTTCGGCACGGATCCGCCGGGCCACCTCCAGGCCGTCCATCTCGGGCAGGCCAAGGTCGAGAACGATGAGGTCGATGCCCCCCGACAGAGCCCTCTCCAGGGCCTGCGGGCCGTCGGGGCTCACCTCAACCTGATAGCCCTCGCGGCGCAGGGCGCGCGCGAGCGGCTCGGAAATCGAGGTGTCATCCTCGGCGAGAAGTACGCAGGTCATGGAGCGATCGTAGGACCTTAAGCGATCGTTTCCCGGGCACAGCGCGCGGTTTGACTCGTCGTTGACCTATCCATTGACCTGGGCAAACGCGGCTAAATATCGGTTAGTCATGATTAAATTACCGCGATTGCCGTGGGTAAAAGGGTTACGCCCCCGTGGTTCCCCGCGGCGAAAGTTGGCGGCCAGAAACGCGCGCGCCCGCCGTCGGCGCGGCGGGCGATCGGACGCGGCGGGCTCAGTCGTCGACGGACGGCGGCTCGGCGTAGCGGGCCAGGTAGAGCTGGTCGCCCAGGGTCTGCATCAGGCCGAGCTCGGTTTCGAGGTAGTCGATGTGCTGCTCCTCGTCGGCGAGGATGTCCTCGAAGATCCGCGCCGAGGTGATGTCGCCCTTCTCGCGCATGAGCTGGATGGCCGGCCGCAGCCGCTGCACCACCGACAGCTCGACCTCCAGGTCCGCCTGCAACTGCTCGCGGACGGTCTGCCCGATGTGCAGCGTGCCGAGCCGCTGGTAGTTGGGCAGTCCTTCGAGGAAGAGGATGCGGTCGGTGAGGCGCTCGGCGTGGCGCATCTCGTCGATCGACTCTTCGCGGGTGTGCTCGGCGAGCTTGGTGTATCCCCAGTTCTCCTGCATCTTGGCGTGCAGGAAATACTGGTTGATCGCCGTGAGCTCCGCCGTGAGCTGCTCGTTGAGCAGCTCGATGATCTGCTTGTCGCCCTGCATGAACGGGCCCCTTGTGCTATGCGGTGGTCAGTTCCTCAGACCGCTTCAGGATCGCACAGATCTTCCGTACGCAAGAGGCACAGTCGCCCCCGGCGCCCGTGGTGTCGCGAACCTGTTTCGCACTCCGCGCGCCCGCGGCGATGCAGTCGTGGACCTCGTTTTCGGTCACAGCACGACAAACACACACGTACATCCGCGGGGAGCCTCTCAGGGGTGGGTAGGTAAGGCACACCTAAGATAGCCCACCGCGGTAAGGCTTGCCTATGTTAGGTAAGCCACACCTCAGTGGCCCCGCGTGATCCATTCCTGCAGGTGAGGGGCCTCGACGCCGATCGAGGTGGAGTCGCCGTGCCCGGTGTGGACGACGGTCTCGGGCGGCAGCGTCAGCAGGCGGTCGCGGATCGACTCGATGATCGTGCCGAACGACGAGTGCGAACGCCCGGTCGCCCCCGGCCCGCCCTTGAACAGCGTGTCGCCGCTGAACAGCACGCACAGCTCGGGCGCGTACAGGCAGACCGCGCCGGGCGCGTGCCCCGGCGTGTGGACGACCTGCAGCGCGATCCCGCCGGCCTCGATCTTCTCGCCGTCGCCCAGCGGCGTGTACGTGACCTCGTCCCCGTAGACCTGCGACCACAGGACCTGATCGGCCGGGTGCAGCCGGATCGGCGCGCCCGTGAGGTCGCTCAGCTCCTTGGCGGCGTTGACGTGGTCGTTGTGCGCGTGGGTGCAGACGATGGCCCGGACCGTCCGGTCGCCGACCCGGTCGGCGATGGCCCTGGCGTCGTGAGCGGCGTCGATGACGACGACCTCGCGGGCGTCGCCGACCAGCCAGACGTTGTTGTCGACGTCCCAGGTGCCGCCGTCGAGCGAGAACGTGCCTGAGGTGATGACCCTGTCGAGCATCTAGAGGATCACCACCGAGCGCAGCACGTCGCCGCGGTGCATCTTGGCGAACGCCTCCTCGACCTGGTCGAGGCCGATGGTCTCGGTGACGAACCGGTCGAGCGGCAGCCGGTGCTGCAGGAACAGGTCGATGAGCATCGGGAAGTCGCGGCTCGGCAGGCAGTCGCCGTACCAGGAGGACTTCAGCGCCCCGCCCCGGCCGAACACGTCGAGCAGCGGCAGCTCCAGCGTCATCTCCGGCGTCGGCACGCCGACGAGCACCACGGTGCCGGCCAGGTCGCGGGCGTAGAACGCCTGCTTGTAGGTCTCGGGGCGGCCGACCGCCTCGATCACCACGTCGGCGCCGAACCCGCCGGTCAGGTCGCGGATCGCCTCGACCGGGTCGCTCTCGCGCGAGTTGACCGTGTCGGTGGCACCGAAGCCGCGCGCCCACTCCAGCTTGCGGTCGTCCACGTCCACCGCGATGATCTTGGCGGCGCCGGCCAGCGAGGCGCCGAGCACGGCCGCGTCGCCGACCCCGCCGCAGCCGATCACGGCCACGCTGTCGCCGCGGGTCACGCCGCCGGTGTTGATCGCCGCGCCGATGCCGGCCATCACGCCGCAGCCCAGCAGCCCGGCCACCGACGCGGGCGCCTCGGCGGAGACCTTGGTGCACTGCCCGGCGGCCACCAGCGTCTTCTCCAGGAACGCGCCGATGCCCAGCGCGGGGGACAGCTCGGTGCCGTCGGTGAGCGTCATCTTCTGCGCGGCGTTGTGCGTGTTGAAGCAGTACCACGGCCTGCCGCGCAGGCACGCCCGGCACTGGCCGCACACGGCACGCCAGTTGAGGATCACGAAGTCGCCCGGCTCCAGCCCGGTGACGCCCTCGCCGACGGCCTCGACCACGCCCGCCGCCTCATGGCCCAGCAGGAACGGGAAGTCGTCGCTGATGCCGCCCTCCCGATAGTGGAGGTCGGTGTGGCAGACGCCGCACGCCTGCACGTTCACCACCGCCTCGCCGGGCCCCGGGTCCGGCACCAGCACCGTTTCGATGGCCACTTCCCGGCCCTTGCCTGTGGCGATGACGCCCTGCACTTCGTACGGCATGGCAGCCATCTTGTGTCAGGAGGATGATCTCCGCAAGGGATGCGCGCCCAGGAGGCTAACGCTCGTCGACCTCACCGTCGGAGGCGTCCTCCACCAGGCGGAACAGATCCATGCGGACGTCCTGGATGCGCGGGATGTCACGCAGCACGATCTGGCCCCGGTCACCGGCCGACTCGACGACCAGCGTGCCGCAGCCGAGCAGCCGCTCGGCGAACGTCTGGTCGGAGCTGACCGTGTTGACCTTGGCCATGGGGATCTCGTCCGTCGACTTGTTCAGCACGCCGGTGCTGATCGAGAAGCGGTGCGTGGTGAGCACGTAACCGGTGTTCTTCCACTGCAGGTAGGGCACGAACGACCAGATCACCAGCAGGAGGAGGGCGATGACGCCGACCGCGACGCGGGCGTGGAAGGCGTACTCCCAGGTGCCCGGGATGAAGTACAGCGCCGCGCCCGTGGCCGCGGCGATGAGCACGAGCGCGACAAAAGGCACGATCAGCCGCTTCCAGTGAGGGTGGAAGGACCGCACGCGCCGCTCACCCTGTGTCAGGTGATGGTCGGGGATGGTCATGCGGACATGCTGCCACCACCCCGCCCCCGGCGGCTATGCCGCGGGCCGAACGTGCACGACGTCGCCGGCGCTCAGCGCGGCGGTCTCGGCGCCGGTGTCGACCTGGAGCTGCCCGGCGGTGTCGACGCCGGTGGCCAGGCCGGTGAGCGCGCCGCCGCCGGGCAGCTCGACGCGCACGCGGCGGCCGATCGTCGCGCAGGACGCCTGGTAGGCGGCGCGCAGCCCGCACGCGTCGGCGTCGCCGCCCGCCTCGGTCCACTCGCGGTAGTGGACGTCGATCTCCCGGAGCGTCGCCCGCAGCAGCGGGTCGCGGTCGAGGCAGGCGGCCTCCTCGACGGCCAGCGACGTGCCCGTCTCCACGGGCAGCTCGTCCCGTGTGAGCAGGACGTTCAGGCCCATGCCGATGACGACGGCGTCACCGGACCGCTCGGCGAGCACCCCGGCCAGCTTGCGCTCGCCGATGAGCAGGTCGTTGGGCCACTTCAGGCGCACGTCGACCTCGGCCAGGCGGCGCACCGCCGACGCGGCGGCCACCCCGAACAGCAGCGGCAGCCAGCCGAAGGCGGCGACCGGCACGGTGGGCCTGAGCAGGATGGAGAAGGTCAGGCCCGCGCGGGCCGGGGCGCCCCAGGCGCGGCCGAGCCTGCCCCGCCCGGCGGTCTGCTCCTCGGCGACCAGCACCCGCCCCTCCTCGGCGCCATCCCGGGCGGCCCTGGCCAGGTCGGCGTTGGTGGAGCCGGTGCTGTCGACGACGGTGACGCCGGTCCACAGGGAGCCGGGCCGCAGCAGGGCTCGGTTGAGCGCCTGCTCGGAGAGCGGCGGCCGGTCGAGGTCGGAGTAACGAGACACCCGTCCATCTTGCCGTGGTCGGGGGCATGGCCGTGCCGGGGAGAAGATGGGGGCATGAGGAGACTGGATCCGCGCAACTGGGCCTCGTGGCGGCCGTTCGGGCTGGGGCTGCGCAAGCCGAACAACTACCTTGAGCTGGTCAAGGCGTTCCGGGCGGTCAAGGGCAACCGGCGCTACGCGTGGCGGATCCTCAACCAGGGCACCTGCGACGGCTGCGCCCTGGGCACCAAGGGCATGCGCGACTGGACCATGCCGGAGATCCACCTGTGCAACATCAGGCTGCGGCTGCTGCCGCTCAACACGATGCCCGCGCTGGACGTGTCGCTCCTGCGCGACGTCTCGGAGCTCAGCGGCAGGAAGAGCGCCGAGCTGCGCGAGCTGGGCCGGCTCCCCTACCCGATGCTGCGGCGCGCCGGCGAGCCCGGCTTCACCCGCGTCTCCTGGGACGAGGCGCTGCGCGTGGCCGCCGGCGGGCTGCGCGACGCCCGCTTCGGCGCCTACCTGACCAGCCGCGGCATGCCGAACGAGAACTACTACGCGGCCCAGAAGGCGGTGCGGGCGCTCGGCACCAACAACATCGACAACGCCGCCCGCATCTGCCACTCGCCCTCGACCGTGGCGCTCAAGGAGGCGATCGGGGCGGCGGCCACGACCTGCTCCTACACGGACTGGATCGGCTCCGACCTGATCGTCTTCATCGGCTCCAACCCGTCGAACAACCAGCCCGTGGCGATGAAGTACCTCTACCACGCCAAGAAGGCCGGCACCCGGATCGCGATGGTCAACGCCTACCGCGAGCCGGGGATGGAACGCTACTGGGTGCCGTCCAACGCCGAGTCGGCGGTGTTCGGGACGAAGATCACCGATGACTTCTTCGGCGTGAACGTGGGCGGCGACATCGGGTTCCTCAACGGGGTGCTCAAGCATCTGATCGAGGCCGGCGCGGTGGACGAGGAGTTCGTGGCGCGGCACACCACCGGGTTCGAGGCCGTGCGGGAGGCGGTGGCCGGGCAGTCGTGGGAGACGCTGGAGGCGCTGTCCGGCTCGACCCGCGCCGACATGCGGCGCATGGCCGAGCTGCTGGCCGAGGCCAGGTCGGCGGTGCTGGTGTGGTCGATGGGCATCACGCAGCACTCCTACGGCGAGGACAACGTGCGCGCGATCGTCAACCTGGCGCTGGCGCGCGGGTTCGTCGGGCGTGAGGGGTGCGGGCTGATGCCGATCCGCGGCCACAGCGGGGTGCAGGGCGGGGCCGAGATGGGGGCGTACGCGACCGGGCTGCCGGGCGGGCTGCCGATCACCGAGGCCAACGCCGCCAAGTTCACCGGCATGTGGGGGTTCGAGGTGCCCGCCACGCCGGGACTGACCGCGACCGACATGATCGACGCGGCCCACGCGGGCGAGCTGGACGCGCTCGTCTCCTCCGGCGGCAACTTCCTGGAGGTGCTGCCCGACCCCGCCTACTGCCGGGAGGCCCTGGCGCGGCTCAAGCTGCGGGTGCACGTCGACATCGTGCTGTCGTCGCAGATGCTGGTGCCCGCCGAGGGCGACGTGCTGCTGCTGCCCGCGCAGACCCGCTACGAGATGACGGGCGGCGTGACGGAGACCTCGACCGAGCGGCGGATCATCTTCTCGCCGGAGGTGGAGGGGCCGCGGATCGGCGAGGCGTGGCCGGAGTGGAAGATCTTCACCGAGCTGGCCGCCCGCACCCGGCCCGGCATCGCGGCGAACGTGCGCTTCACCGGCACCCCGCAGATCCGCGCCGAGATCGAGCGGGCCGTCCCGTTCTACGAGGGCATCGCCGGCCTCAAGCGCTTCGGCGACAGCGTCCAGTACGGCGGCGCCCACCTGTGCCCCGGCGGCCGCTTCCCCACGCCCGACGGCCTGGCCCGCTTCTCCCCCGTCGAGCCGCCCGCGCTGCAGCGCCCCGACGGCGCGTTCATGGTGGCGACGCGGCGCGGCAAGCAGTTCAACAGCATGGTCCACGAGCGCCTCGACGGCTTCAACGGCGCGATGCGCGAAGCTGTGCTGATGAGCGAGTACGACGCCGACCGGCTCGGCCTGCCCGACGGCGCGCCCGTCGAGCTGCGCTCGGGCGAGCGCGCCTACCGGGGCAAGGTGCTGCGGGCGCCGCTGATGCCGGGCAACCTCCAGGTCCACTGGCCGGAGGGCAACGTGCTGCTGGACGAGGCGCGGCGCTCCCCGCAGGCCCGCATCCCCGACTACAACGCGCTCGTCACGGTGCGCCCGCTGTGACCCGGCCGGGCCCGAGCAGGCGGGTGCGCGTGCGCGAGCTGACGGGCGGCTCGGCGGTGGAGCGGCGCGACGACCTGGCGACCGAGGAGCCGCTGGAGATCCGCCTGACGGCCGCGGGCGGCACGCGCCGGACGATCGCCATCACCATGCGCACGCCGGGCCACGACTTCGAGCTGGCCGCCGGGTTCCTGCACGGCGAGGGGCTGGCGCACGACGACGGCATCGCCTCGATCGCCTACTGCACCGACGAGGACCTGCCGCCCGAGGCCCGCTACAACACGGTCACCGTGCGGCTGCGCGGGCCGATGCCCGAGCTGCCCGCGCTGGAGCGCCACTTCCTCACCTCCAGCGCGTGCGGCGTGTGCGGCTCGGCGAGCCTCGACGCGCTGCGCGGCCGTTGCCGCCCGCTCCCGCTCGGCGACCTGCGGCTCACTCCCGAGGTCCTGTACGGGCTGCCGGGCGCGTTGCGGGCCGGGCAGGGGGTGTTCGGCAAGACGGGCGGCCTGCACGCGGCCGGGCTGTTCACCGCCGAGGGCGAGACGGTCGTGGTGCGCGAGGACGTGGGCCGGCACAACGCGGTGGACAAGCTGGTGGGCTGGGCGGCGATGAACGGGCGGCTGCCGCTGTCCGGCCACGTCCTCATGGTGAGCGGCCGGGCCAGCTACGAGATCATGCAGAAGGCCCTGGCCGCGGGCCTGCCGGCGGTGTGCGCGGTGTCGGCGCCCTCGTCGCTGGCGGTGGACCTGGCCAGGGAGTTCGGCATGACGCTGGTCGGGTTCCTGCGCGGCGAGCGGTGCAACGTCTACGCGGACGCCAACAGAGTGGAATGAACTGTTCCGTTCTGCTATAGTTGGAACAGAACGAACCGTTCCCGCTCTGGAGGTCGCCGTGATCCACCCCTACCGCATCGAGATCCCCCAGGCCGACCTCGACGACCTGGCCGCCCGGCTGCGGCTGACCCGCTTCGCCGACGAGATCCCCGGCGCCGAGCAGGGCGTCGCCGTCGAGCGCGTCCGGCGCCTGGTCACCCGCTGGCGCGACGGCTTCGACTGGCGCGCCGTCGAGGCCAGGCTCAACGCCCTCCCCCAGTACGTCACCGAGATCGACGGCCAGGACATCCACTTCCTGCACGTGCGCTCCGGCAACCCCGACGCGCTGCCGCTGATCCTCACCCACGGCTGGCCGGGCTCGATCGCCGAATACCTCGACGCCGTCGAGCCGCTGTCGCGCCACTTCCACCTGGTCATCCCGTCGCTGCCCGGCTACGGCTTCTCCGGCCCGACCAAGGAGCTCGGCTGGAACAACCGGCGCATCGCCGCCGCCTGGGCCGAGCTGATGGCCCGCCTCGGCTACACCCGCTACGGCGCGGCCGGCAACGACGCCGGCTCGATGATCTCCCCCGAGGTCGGCCGCGTCGACCCGGAGCACGTCGTCGGCGTGCACGTCACGCAGGTCTTCTCCTTCCCCTCCGGCGACCCCGCCGAGTTCGCCGACCTGTCGGAGGAGGACCAGGCCGGGCTGGCCGTCCTCGACTGGTTCTGGAAGGAGAAGGGCGCCTTCAACGTCCTGCAGTCGCAGCAGCCGCAGACGCTGGCCCACGCCGTCACCGACTCCCCCGCCGGCCTGGTCGGCTGGCTCGCCCAGCTCTTCGACGAGGACCTGGACGACGACTTCGTGCTGACGAACGCCGCCATCCACTGGTTCACCGGCACCGCGGCCTCCGCCCTGCGCCTGTACTGGGAGAACGCCCGCATGGAGCCCGTCACGGAGCCCACCACCGTGCCGCTCGGCCTGGCCATGGCCGAGGGCGACTTCAAGTCGATCCGGCGCTTCGCCGAGCGCGACCACGCGAACATCGTCTCCTGGAAGACGCTGCCCGCCCCCGCGCACGGCCACTACACGGCCCACACCGCGACCGAGGCCCTGACGGACGACATCCGGGCCTTCTTCGAAGCCCTGTGATCAGTCCGGCTGATCAGTCCGGCTCGCGCCAGGCCGGGTCGTCGGCCGACAGCAGCACCAGGCCGCCGGTCAGCCCGTCGAGGGTGTCCTGCACCAGGTCGGCGCCGTGCTCGGCGAGCTGCCTGAGCGACGCGGTCAGCGTCTGCAGGTGCCGGAACGCCCTGCCGTACGCCCGCTGCTCCTCGATGGGGAGCAGCGGGATCTCGGCGCGCCGGACGTCCACCCGGTGGGTCGAGGACATCGAGGCGTAGTGGCGCAGGTTGCCCTGGGCGGTGAGGAACCCGGCCAGGAAGTGCGGGTCCAGCCGCTCCGGGTCGGGGCGCAGCAGGTGGAGCTGGGTGCCGATGACGTCGCCGCCGCCGGAGACCACGACCGCCACCGGCGTCCTGACGACCTGCGGCACGAGCACGTCGCCGGGGCGGGTGCGGAGCTCCTTGCGCACCGAGCCGGGCGGGCCGGTGGCGGCGCGGCGGCGTACGACGTCCTCGGCCGTGAGGACGGGGGCCTCGGCGGGGACGGCGGGGGTCTCGCCGGGGCGGGCGGGGGCCTGCTGGTGGACGGTGAGCAGGTTGCGGCGTTCGAGCTCGGCCACCGGGACGAGCGGGCGGTCGCGGCCTGAGGGGGCCGGCTCGATGCCGGGGAGCAGCGCGAGCGTGTCGGCGAGCGTCTCGTGCAGGCGGTCGCGGCTGCGCACGATCCGCTCCGGCGACAGGCCGGACGGCGTGGCAGGCAGGTAGCGGCCGGGCAGCAGGTCGACCTCGTCGTTGAGCAGGTCGATGACCGGCACGGCGCGGCTCACGCCGGGCTCGTCGCCGCCGTCACCGTGGCGGAAGCGTTCCCAGGCGGCCAGCGCCGTCGTGGCGAAGTCGCCCTGCCGGGCGGAGGTGTCGACCATCAGGACGGCCCCGGGCGGCGCCGATCCGCCGGGCCGGCACAGCACCCAGAGCGTGAGGCCGACGGACATGTTCGGCACGCTGCCCACGGGCAGGGCGATCACCGCGCGGAGCGCGCCCCGGCGCAAAAGCTGCGCCCTGATGCGCCGGCCCGACCGGCGACCGGCCGCCGCGGGCGGCATGAGCAGCACCGCGAACCCGCCCGGCACCAGGTGGGCCAGCGCGTGCTGGACCCAGGCGAGCTCGGGCTCGGTGCGCGGCGGCAGGCCGTACTCCCAGCGGGCGTCGGCGGTGAGCTCCTCGTAGCCCCAGTTGCGGTCGTTGAAGGGCGGGTTGCAGACGACGGCGTCGACAGCGGCGCCGGGGAACGCGTCGGCGCGCAGCGAGTCGCCCGCCCGGATG
The DNA here is from genome assembly GCF_053590035.1 of Nonomuraea sp. NPDC003214. Classification (NCBI taxonomy): domain Bacteria; kingdom Bacillati; phylum Actinomycetota; class Actinomycetes; order Streptosporangiales; family Streptosporangiaceae; genus Nonomuraea; species Nonomuraea sp. NPDC003214. The sequence goes on from NZ_JBSFSX010000001.1 coordinate 735,068, forward strand.
TCGGCGTCGCCGGGGCCGAAGGCCAGCGAGATCGCCGTCAGGCGGGCCGTGGCCTCGCTCAGGTCCTGGCCGAGGAGCTGCCCGGCGGACCGCTCGCGCACGGCGCGCAGCAGCATGCCCCAGCCGCAGGCCGGGTCGAGGACGCGGCGGGCGGAGGCGGGCAGAAGTGCCGCGATCAGATCGGCGACCGGTTTGGGCGTGAGGCTGGCGCGCTGCGACTCGGCGTAGCGCTCGTACAGGAACTGGAAGGTCTCCTCGGGGCCGGTCACCGCGGCGAGCTCGGCCAGCCCGCGCTGGGCGTCGTTCTCGGGGCGGGCCTCGCCCCGGCGGGCGCGCAGCAGGAACGAGCCGAGGTCGGCGATCAGGGCGGGCAGCTCGTCCTCGGCGACGCCGGCGCGCAGCTCCTGCCAGAACCACTCGCGCCTGGGCAGCGGCCTGGCCTCGGTGTGGGCGCGCAGCCAGTCCTTGATCTCCTTCAGGGAGAAGGTGGGGCTGGCGGTGGTGCCGCCGACGGGCTGCGGGAAGTCGTCGTGGCGGCGGCGCCAGTTGCTCACGGCGGCGCGGCCGACGTCGCCCAGCCTGGCGATGTCCGCCGCGGTCACCTGGACGTCCCTGTCCACAAGCTCTCCTCAACGACGACGTGGCAAAAACCTACCCATGTCACACAACGTCAGAACCAATGCTGGTCGATTCCATCAACACATGCTTCACTGGACATACGTAACGGAAGGGCCAGATGCCGTGAAGCCCACCACGTGGTGTCGAGGCAGGGCGGTGCACCTGCTGGACATAGAGAACCTGACCGCGACGAGCCTGCCGACCACCGCCGAGGTCGCCGCCGTGATGGCGCTGTACCGGTCGATCGTGCCGATCGGGCCGATGGACCAGTTCATCGTGGCGGTCAACCACAAGGCGCTGGTCCAGGCCGGGATCGCGTTCCGCGGCGTGCAACTGCTCGTCAGATCCGGCCCCGACGGCGCCGACCGGGCCCTGGTCGAGACCGCGTACGTGGACCGTCTCGGGCAGCGATTCGACCGGGTGGTGATCGGCTCGGGCGACGGGTTCTTCACCGAGCTGGCGGTCTGGCTGCTCACGCAGGGGGTCGGGGTGACCGTGGTGTCCCGCCGGGGATCGCTCAACTGGCGTCTGTACGCCGCGGTGCGTGACGCCGTGGCCTTCGAGCCGCCCGCCCCGATCGCCGCCTGACCAGGCGTTGCGCCGGGCGCTAAGGTGAGGCGTGCTCATTATCTTCGGCGTGCTGGCCGTGGCCAACGTGTTCTCCGTGACCCTGGGGATCGAATGGCTGGAGTGGGCGACCAAGCCGCTGCTCTGCCCGGTGCTGGCCGCGTACGTCATCCGGCGGGCGCCGGGACGCCGGCTGCTTGCCGTCGGGCTGCTGTTCGCCGCGGCCGGCGACGTCGCCCTGCTCATCGAGGGGCAGGCCGCCTTCATCGCCGGGATGACGGCGTTCCTGGTGATGCAGATCTGCTACATCGTGGTGTTCGTCCGCGAGGGGTCGCGCCCGCGCTGGGGAGCGGCGGCCTACCTGCTGGTGTGGGTGGCCGCCGCGATGGTGCTGTGGGAGCCGCTGGGCGCCCTGGCCGCGCCCGTGCTCGGCTACGGGCTGGCCCTGATGACGATGGCGGCCTTCGCCGGCGGGCTCGGCCTCGTCGCCGGGCTCGGCGGGGCGCTGTTCGCCTTCTCCGACTTCCTCGTCGGGCTCGGTGTGGCCGGGATGGGCTTTCCCGGCCGGAGCACCGTGCTGATGACCACCTACATTTTGGGCCAGCTCCTCATCGTGCTGGGCGTGCTGGGGTCAGCCCGTGTTCTGCAGCCCGGCGGCGACGCCGTTGACCGAGAGCAGCAGCAGCGTTGACAGCCGCTCGCGCTCGCGGTCGGTCGGGTTGCCGGTGCGCAGCGCCGTCAGCGCCCGCAACTGCAGGTGCGACAGGGCGTCCACGTACGGGTCGCGGAGCTGCACGGCCCGGGAGAGCACCTTGCGGTTCTCCAGCAGCCGGGTGTGGCCGGTGACCTTCAGCACCAGCTCCCTGGTCCGGTCGTACTCCTCCAGGACCTGGTCGGCGAAGTCCTTGCGCCCGCCCAGGGCCAGGTAGCGGGCGGCGATGGACCTGTCGGTCTTGGCCAGCGACATCTCGGCGTTGTCCAGCATCGCGTTGAACAGCGGCCATTCGGCGTAGGCGGCCTGGAGGTCGGACAGGGAGTCGGCCGCGGCCAGGCCGGTGCCGAGCCCGTACCAGCCGGGCAGGTTGACCCGCGTCTGCGCCCAGGCGAACACCCACGGGATGGCCCGAAGGTCGTCGAGCGAGCGCGGCGCGCCCAGCCCCCGGCGGGCCGGACGCGAGCCGAGCCGCAGCGAGCCGATTTCCTCCAGCGGGCTGACCAGCGCGAACCACTCGGGGAAGCCCGGCGCCTCGGTGAGCGCGCGGTAGGCCTGCTCGGAGGCGGTGGCGACCCGCTCGGCGAGCGGCCGGAACCGGTCGGCCGCGGCGGCGGTGCGCGAGCCGACCGACGGCGAGGAGGCCATGATGACGGCGTTGGCGACCTGCTCCATGTGGCGGCGGGCGATCGCGATGTGGCCGTAGCGGGCGAAGATGACCTCGCCCTGCTCCGTCACCTTGAACCGGCCCGCGACCGAGCCCGGCGCCTGGGCCAGCACCGCCCGGTTGGCGGGGCCGCCGCCCCGGCCGAGCGCGCCGCCCCGGCCGTGGAACATCCGCAGCTTGACGTCGTTGGCCGCCGCCCACGCGGTGAGCTGCTCCTGCGCCTCGTACAGGCGCAGGGTCGCGGCGGCCGGGCCGAGCTCCTTGGCCGAGTCGGAGTAGCCGAGCATGATCTCCATGCGCCGCCCGGTGGCCGCCAGCCGCTCCTGGACCTGCGGGATCTCCAGCATGCCCGCCAGCACGGCAGGCGAGTTGGCCAGGTCCTGGCCCGACTCGAACAGCGGCACCACGTCCAGCACCACGGACCGCCCGCCCAGCGCGTAGGAGGCGAGCTCGTGCACGGCGGCGATGTCGTCGGCCGAGCGGGTGAACGACACGACGTAGCGCGAGCACGCCGTGACGCCGAACCGCTCCTGGATCCAGGCGATGACCCGGATCGTGGCCAGCACCTCCTCGGTGCGCTCCGACAGCTCGCCGCCCGCCCGCAGCTCCTCCAGCGCGGCCGCGTGCACCTGGGAGTGCTGGCGCACCTCCAGCTCGGCCAGGTGGAAGCCGAACGTCTCGACCTGCCAGATCAGGTGCTGCAACTCCCCGTACGCCTGCCGTACGGCGTGCTCGGCCAGCGACTCCTGGGCCAGCCGGAGGTCGGCCAGCAGCTCGGCGGGGGTGCGGTAGGCCAGATCCAGGTCACGGCGGCGGGTCGCGGCGATGCGCGCGGCGACGAACAGCAGCCACTGCCGGTGCGGCTCCGACGGCGACCGGGTCGCCAGCTCGGAGACGAGCTCGGGGTGCGCGTCGACGGCGGCGGCCAGCCCGGCGCGCAAGCCGGCCGAGGCCGGGGCGAACTGGGCGGAGGCGGTCAGCGTGCGCGCGATGCGCGTGCAGGCCGTCTCCAGCGCGTTGAGCACGTGCTCCGACTGGATCTGGATGGTGTCGCGGGTGACCTTGGAGGTGACGTTCGGGTTGCCGTCGCGGTCGCCGCCGATCCAGCTCCCGTAGCGGATGAAGGGCCTCGCCAGCGGCGGCTCGGTGCCGGTGGCCTCGCTCAGCGCGGCGTCGAGCGAGCGGTAGACCTGCGGCACCATGCGGAACAGGGTCTCGTCGAAGGCGGCCATCGCGGTGCGCACCTCGTCGAGCGGGTCGAGCTTGGTGTTGCGGAGCTGGGCGGTGCGCCACAGCAGGTCGATCTCCTCCAGCAGGCGGCGCTCCAGCTCCGCGCGCTCGGAGGCGCCGCGGCCGGGCGCGTTGTACTCGGTGAGCTGGCCGCTGACGCGCTGGATGGCGGTGACGACGGCGCGGCGGCGCGCCTCGGTCGGGTGGGCGGTCAGGACAGGATGCAGCTCCAGGCCCTCGACCAGCTCGGCGACCCGGTCGCGGCCGAGCTCCGCCACGGCCTGGGCCAGCGATTCGCGCTGCACCGCGTCCTCGGTGTCGCGCTGGCGCAGGATGCGGATGCGGTAGTGCTCCTCGGCCAGGTTGGCCAGGTGGAAGTAGCAGGTGAAGGCGCGGGCGACCTGGACCGCGCGGTCGATCTCCCATCCCGCCGCCAAGGCGGCGATCTCGTCGCCGGACACCTCGCCGCGGCGGGCGGCGATGACAGCCTTGCGCAGGCGTTCGACGTCGGCCAGCAGGTCCTCGCCGCCCTGCTCGGCGATCACCTGGCCGAGCAGCTTGCCGAGCAGCCGCACATCGCGGCGCAGCTCGTCCGGCATCTCGGTCACGGCGGCGCTGCGGTGCTCAAGCCCCTGGTCAATCATGCTTCGAAGGGTATCGAGTCGCTCTGAACACGCGCAGACCGGTCTCACTTAATGGACTAGACCACTGCTCACGTGGGACGGGACACGGCGGCCAGCAGCTCGGGCATCCGGGCGAACCCGATCTTGGCGCCGAGGCGGCGGCCGAGCGTCTCGATCGCGAGCCCGTACGCCGGGGCGAAGGCGAGCACCCACGGGCCGGCGAACGCGACGGCGACGGCGAACGGCGCCGACAGCAGGCCCACGCCGGCGAAGGCGAGCAGGGCGCAGCCGAACGCCTGGCCGCCCTGCCCGGGCGCGGCGCCGGTGAAGGCGTTCATCCGCTCGGGCACCGTGTAGGGGATGAGCACGCTGGTCACCGAGCCGACGCCGAACCCGACGCCGAGCACGCCGGCGCCGGCCGCCAGCGCCCAGCCGATCGTCCCCGGCTCCCCGGCGAACAGCGCGGCGGCGACGGCGACGAGCGCCAGCACCGGCACCGCGATCAGCGCGTTGGCCAGGTGACGGCCCGCCAGGTCGAGGTCGAACTGGCGTTGCGCGCCGAAGGCCACCGTGTTCATCCACAGCGAGCGGCCGTCGATCCCGTAGGCGTTGCCGAGCTGGACGGCGATCATCATGCCGCAGAACGCGGTCATGCCGATGGGCAGCGCGGGGCCGCTCATGCCCTGGCCGGTGAAGGAGAACGCCATCACCAGGACGACCGCGACGGCGGCGAACCAGAGGATGCGGTAGCGCGGGTCGCGGCGGACGTACTTCAGCTCCTTGGTCACGACGGCGGCGAGCGGCCCGTCGGGCAGGAACCGGTCGGCGAGCCCGCTGTCGCGGCGCACCGAGGCGGCCTGGGTCGAGGAGTCGGCGGTGACGAGCGCGCGGCCCAGCGCCTTGATCCACAGCCAGCCGGCGGCCACGGTCAGGGCGGCCAGGACGGCCACCTCGGCGAGCCCGGCGAGCCCGCCGCCGGCGATGGCGTGGGCGGCCAGCCCCGACGGGGTCCACCGCAGCGCGCCCGCCATGTCGAGGAGCATCCCCTGCGGGTCGCCGAAGCCGCGGTTCATCAGCAGGTTGGGAAGCTGGAAGAGCAGGACGACGGCGATGGCGGCGACGGCGAGCGCGTCACGGCCGCGCCGGGAGCGCAGCGCGCCCGACAGCGCGGTGGTGACCAGCCGGGAGGCGACCAGGCAGAGCGCGAAGTGGGCGAGCACCGCGAGCAGGCCGACGAGCACGCCGCCGACGCCGCCGGCCAGCCCCACCAGCGCCCCGGCGGTCACGATCAGCGTGGCGGCCGGCCACACGCCGGTCGCCGAGGCGGTGAACATGCCCACGGCCAGCTCGCGGGTGCGCAGCGGGAACAGCGACAGCCGCGCCGGGTCGAGCGTGTCGTCCAGCCCGAACGCCAGCAGCGGCACGACCATCCAGCCGAAGAGCAGTGCGGTGTAGAGCAGCGTGACGACCGCGACCGCGAGGTCGGGAGAGGCCAGCCGCAGCAGGCTGACCAGGGCGAAGCCGCCTGCCGCGGCGCCCAGGGCGAGGATGAGCGTGAACGCGAAGCCGACCTGGCGGGCGGTGTCGCCGCGCAGGTTGCCGGTGATGAGGCGCAGCTTGAGCCCGGCGAACAGCGCGACGGTGTGGGTGAGGCTCACCGGCGCTCTCCTGAGCCGAGCCAGCCCAGGCCCTCGCCCGCGGCCGCCTGCGGCCCGCCGACCAGGTCGAGGAACGCCTGGTTGAGGCTGCGCCCGGCGCGCACGTCGCCGATCGGGCCCTGGGCGACGATGTGGCCGCCGCTCATCACCGAGACCCAGTCGCACAGCCGCTCGACCAGGTCCATCACGTGGCTGGAGAAGATGACGGTGGAGCCGGAGGCGGTGAAGCGGCGCAGCACCTCGGTGAGCGTGTTGGCGCTGACCGGGTCGACGCCCTCGAACGGCTCGTCCAGGAAGAGCACCGACGGGTTGTGCAGCAGCGCGGCGGCCAGGCCGATCTTCTTGCGCATGCCGGTGGAGTAGTCGACAACGAGCTTGCCCGCGGCGGCGGTCAGGTCCATCACCTGGAGGAGCTCGTCGGCGCGGCGCTCGACCTCGGCCTTGGGGATGCCCCGTAGGCGGCCGTTGTAGAGGAGCAGCTCGCGGCCGGACAGCCGCTCGAACAGCCGCAGCCCCTCGGGGAGCACGCCGATGCGGGCCTTGACCTGGAGCGGGTCGCGCCACACGTGGTGTCCGTCAACGTGCGCCTCGCCGCCGTCGGGGCGGAGCAGCCCGGTGATCATGCTGAGCGTCGTCGTCTTGCCCGCGCCGTTGGGCCCGACGAGCCCGGCGAAACTGCCGGCGGGAACGACCAGATCGACCCCGGCCACCGCCACCTGAGGGCCGTAGCGCTTGAACAGGGCCGTGGTGCGTACCGCGTCCGACATGGATCCACTCTATGAGCAGGGATTAATCTTGCGCGCATGACAGCTGCCGAACCCTTGCCAGACATGCCGGATATTCACACCACCGCTGGGAAGATCGCCGACCTGGAGCGACGGCTGGACGAGGCCGTGCACGCCGGGTCCGCGGCAGCGGTCGACAAGCAGCACGCCAAGGGCAAGATGACGGCCCGCGAACGGGTGCTGGCGCTGCTGGACGAGGGCTCGTTCGTGGAGTTCGACGAGTTCGCCAGGCACCGCTCGACGATGTTCGGCCTGGAGAAGCGCCGGCCCTACGGCGACGGCGTCATCACCGGGCACGGCACGATCGACGGGCGGCAGGTGTGCGTCTTCTCGCAGGACGTGACCGTGTTCGGCGGCTCGCTCGGCGAGGTGTACGGCGAGAAGATCGTCAAGGTGCTGGACCTGGCGCTCAAGATCGGCTGCCCGATCATCGGCATCAACGAGGGCGGCGGCGCGCGCATCCAGGAGGGCGTGGTCGCGCTCGGCCTCTACGCGGAGATCTTCAAGCGCAACGTGCACGCCTCCGGGGTGATCCCGCAGATCTCGCTCATCATGGGCGCCGCGGCCGGGGGCCACGTCTACTCCCCCGCGCTGACGGACTTCGTGGTCATGGTGGACCAGACCTCGCACATGTTCATCACCGGGCCGGACGTCATCAAGACGGTCACCGGGGAGGAGGTCACGTTCGAGGAGCTCGGCGGCGCCCACGCGCACAACACCAAGTCGGGCGTGGCCCACTACCAGGCGGCGGACGAGCACGACGCGCTGGACTACGTCAAGGCGCTGCTGTCCTACCTGCCCTCCAACAACCTCGACGAGGCGCCGGGCTTCGAGGCGGCCGAGGACCTGGACCCCGATCCGGAGCTGGACGTCATCATCCCCGACTCCGCGAACCAGCCGTACGACATGCGCCGGGTCATCGAGCACGTGCTGGACGACGGGGAGTTCCTGGAGGTCCACGAGCTGTTCGCGCCGAACGTGGTGGTCGGGTACGGGCGCGTCGACGGGCGGCCGGTGGGCGTGGTGGCCAACCAGCCCATGCATTTCGCCGGATGCCTGGATATCAACGCATCCGAGAAGGCCGCACGATTTATTCGAACATGTGATGCTTTCAATATTCCGATCCTGACTTTTGTTGATGTACCGGGTTTCCTCCCCGGAACCGATCAGGAATGGAACGGAATCATCCGCCGCGGCGCCAAGCTCCTGTTCGCCTACGCCGAGGCCACCGTCCCCCTGGTCACCGTCATCACCCGCAAGGCCTACGGCGGCGCGTACGACGTCATGGGCTCCAAGCACCTGGGCGCCGACGTCAATCTGGCCTGGCCCACCGCGCAGATCGCGGTCATGGGCGCGCAGGGCGCCGTCAACATCCTCTACCGGCGCGAGCTGGCCGCCTCCGACGACGCCGACGCCGAACGGGCCCGGCGGGTCACCGAGTACGAGGACACGCTGGCCAACCCGTACATCGCCGCCGAACGCGGCTACGTGGACGCCGTCATCCGGCCGTCGGAGACCCGGGCGCACATCGTCAGGGCGCTGCGGGCGCTGCGCAACAAGCGCGCCAGCCTGCCGCCCAAGAAGCACGGGAACATCCCGCTGTGAGCGGCCACCTGCGCGTCGTGCGCGGCGACGCCACGCCCGAGGAGATCGCCGCGCTCGTGGCCGTCCTCGCCACCCGCCACGCCCGGCCGGCACCCTCCGTGACCCCGGCAGCACAATCCTGGCGCAACCCCGCGAGAAGCATGCGTAACCCCCCGGCGCCGGGGAAGTCGGCTTGGCGGATGAGCGCCCAACCCTAGATAGATCCCGGGAATCGGGTGTCAAGTTCTCCGGGAGTTGGGACTATCTAGAGAAAGTAGGCGTATATAGTCAGCCGATCAACTAACGCCGCGGCCTGGAGGACATCATGGCCATCCCAGACCTCATGCCGCATCCTGTGGCAGCCAAGTACGCCGTCCTTGTGGATGTCGGTTATCTCTACGCTGCCGCAGGTGAAGTGCTGCTCGGCGCCAAGGAGCGCAAGGAATATCGAGTGGCGGCCGATGAGCTCATCCAGAGTCTACAGAAACATGCAGAGGAACGTATTTCCGGGGAGCTTCTGCGGATCTATTGGTATGACGCGGCCCGCGACCGGGTTCCCACGGTCGACCAGCGGGTCATCGCCCAGCTCCCCTGGGTCAAGGTGCGGCTTGGCAACCTGAACGCCCGTGGCCAGCAGAAAGGCGTCGACGCGCAGATCAGGAGCGATCTGGAGGCGCTGGCCAGGCACCACGCGGTGACCGACACCATCCTGCTGGCCGGCGACGAGGACATGGTGCCCGCGGTGGAGGCCGCCCAGGCGTACGGCGTGCGGATCCACCTATGGGGGGTCGAGCCGCCTTATGGGACCAACCAGGCCGAGCGCCTGGTCTGGGAGTCCGACACCGTGGAAGTGATCAGCGCTGATTTCCTGAGGCCCTTTTTCAGCCGTGCTCCCCAGCCCGTCGCGGTCACCCCGCCGGCGGCCGCGCCCTCGCCCGCCCAGGTGTTCGCCGGCCGCGCGCCGGTCAAGCCGCACGTCAAACCCGGCCAGGTGGCCAAGCTCGGGCCCAGCCGCCCGCGCGTGGAGGACGTGGGCGAGCACGTGGCGCAGAAGTGGATCCTCACCCGGGGCCGCGACAACATCCGCGACCTGCTCCCCGGCCCCATCCTGCCGACGGTGATCGACACCGAGCTGCTCATCGAGGCGGAGAAGGAGCTCGGCCACTCGCTGCGGCCCTACCCGGAGGCGCGCGTGTGGCTGCGCGACGGCTTCTGGGCGCGCGTCTACCGCGAGTTCGACCTGGGGGTCGGCGTCTCGTCCAAGTGACCGAGGAGCGCCTCGCCGATCTCCGTCCGCGCGTACAGCACGTACCGGCCGGTGCGGTGCGCGGTGCACAGGCCCGCGCGGCGCAGGGCCGTGAGGTGCTGGTTGGCGCCGGGCTCGGAGAGCCCGGTCCGCAGCGCGAGGTCGCGGGTGGACGCCGGCCGGTCGAGCTCGGCGAGCAGGCGGGCGCGCGTGCGGCCGAGCACGGCCGCCAGCGCCTCGGGCGGCTCCGGCGTGCGGCGCTCCCACAGCGTGGCGATGCCGCGCGGCGCGTAACGGACGGTCGGCTGGTAGGGCGGCGTGGTGACCGACAGGACTCTCGGCCAGGCGAACACGCACGGCACCAGCAGCAGCCCCAGTCCCCGCAGTGACCTCGGCCCCGACACGTGGCGGTGGGCCAGCGCCAGCGTGCCGTCGCGCCACGCCACGGCCTCGTCCAGGTCGGCGAGCATGCGGCGGGCGCCGCCTTCGGCGAGCTGCCCGGCCCGGTAGAGGATCTCGCCCTCCAGCAGCGCCCTGATCCTCGGCCAGTACGGCGCGATCGCGGCCTCCCAGTAGGCGGCCACCTCGCCCGCCAGGCGCTCCAGCCCGCGCTCCGGGTCGGCGTACAGCGCGGCGATCCGCCCGGTGCGCGGCACCGGCACGCTGTCGAGATCCGACCGTACGCGCGCCGCGGCGGCCCGCATCGTGGCCAGCTCCACCTCCAGGGCGGGGACCGAGGTCGACGGCGGAGTGCAGGTGAAGCCCGGGATCGCGATCGTCGGCACGGGCACCAGATCGGACAGCAGGCCCCAGTCCACCCCGGCCAGCCTGCCGCGCACCTCCTCGGCCCAGGGGCGCAGCAGGGAGTGGGCGGCCGGGTTCTTCACCACGCGGACGCTGGCCACGGCCTCGCCCAGCGGGGACACGGCGAAGCGGATGTTCGCCAGGTCGCGGGCGGTGAACGTGAGGTCGAGGGTCATGGTGGATTCGCTGCTCACTTAATCCGTGGCGACATCGGGCGAAATTTCAGCATGTTGACCGGCATGACGACAAGTGTGCTGAACGAGCCGGGGTTCCGCGGGCTCTACGTGGCAGCGGCGGTCAGCCAGTTCGGCAGCCAGATCACCTACGTGGCGCTGCCGCTGCTCGCCGTCACCGTGCTGGGCGCGGGCGCCGGTGAGGTCGGGCTGCTCAGCGCGGTGGGCACGCTGACCGTGCTGGTGCTGGGACTGCCCGCGGGCGCCTGGGTGGACCGGGTGCGGCGGCGGCCGGTGATGGTCGCCGCCGACCTGGCCCGCGCCTGCGTCCTGCTGTCGGTGCCCGTCGCCTGGTGGGCCGGGTGGCTCGGCATGGGCCAGCTCTACGCGGTCGCCGCCCTGGTGGGGGCCGGGTCGCTGGCCTTCGACGTGGCCTCGTTCAGCCTGGTGCCCGCCCTGGTGGGGCGCGAGCGGCTGACGGCGGCCAACTCGATGCTGGTCGGCACCTCGGCGGGCATGGACGTCGCCGGTCGCGGCGTCGCGGGGGTGCTGGTCCAGGCGGCGGGCGCGCCCGTGGCGATCCTGCTCGACGCGCTGTCCTACCTGTGGTCGGCCCTGTGGCTGCGCCGCGTCCCCGAACCGGCCCCGGCCGCTCCCCCGGCGCGGCAGCCGCTCGTGCCGCAGATCGCCGAAGGGGTGCGGTTCCTGTTCGGCAGTCCGGTGCTCGTCGGCGTGGTGGCGCAGGGCGCGATGGTGAACGTGGCCTTCCCGCTCTGCTCGGTGCTGCTCCCGGTGCTGATCGTGGACCGGCTGGCTCAGCCCGAGTGGGTGCTCGGCGCGTTCCTGGCGGTGGGCGGGGCCGGGGTGCTGGCGGGCTCGTCCTCGGCGCATCTCGTCGGCCGCCGCCTCGGCACCGGCCGGGGCGCCTGGCTCGTCAGCCTGGCCACCGCCCCGGCCGCGCTCGTCGTCCCGCTGCTCGACCGGGGCCCGTGGCTGTGGGCGGCGGCGGCCGCCTGGTTCGTCCTGACGTTCCGCACCGGGGTGAACAACGTGCTGCTGGTCAGCCTGCGCCAGCAGGTCACGCCGGACGGCATGCTGGGCCGCATGACGGCCACGGTCCGGCTGCTGCTCATGGGCGCGCTCGGCCTCGGCGGGCTGCTCGCCGGCCTGATCGGCGAGCTGTGGGGGGTGCGGGCGGCGCTCTGGACGGGCGGGATCGTCATGGCGCTGAGCTGGCTGCCGATCATGCTCTCGCCGTTGCGCCGCATCGGCCCCGGCGCTGACCTGGGCGTTCACGGTAACGTCTGATTTCCGCCAGTCGACACCTGTGACCAGCGCATAGCCTCGGAGGCATGTCAGCACCAGAGCTCGACTTCGACTCCTGCTACCGGGCCGTCTCCGCCAGGGACGCCCGGTTCGACGGACGGTTCTACACGGCGGTGAAGACGACCGGCGTGTACTGCCGGCCGATCTGCCCGGCCCGCACGCCCGCGTCGCGGAACGTGCGGTTCTACCGGCACGCCGCGTCCGCCGAGGCGGCGGGGTTCCGGCCGTGCAAGCGGTGCCGGCCGGAGCTGTCGCCCGGCGACCCCGGCTGGGACCTGCGGGGCGACCTGATCGGGCGGGCACTGCGGCTGATCGACGACGGGGCCGCCGACGAGGACGGCGTGGCCGGGCTGGCCAGGCGGCTGCACATCACCGAGCGGCACCTGCACCGGCTGTTCGTCGCCGAGCTCGGCGCCGGGCCGCTGGCGGTCGCCAGGACCAAGCGGCTGCTGCTGGCCAAGCAGCTGCTCACCGAGACGGCGCTGCCGGTGACCGAGGTGGCGTTCGCCGCCGGGTTCGGCAGCGTCCGCCAGTTCAACGCGACGATGCGGGAGACGTACGGGTTCACGCCGAGCGAGCTTCGCGCCACGGCGGCGGGCCGGGGCGTGCCGAAGGACGCCTCGCTCCGGCTGCGGCTGCACCGGCGCGAACCGTACGACGTGGACGGGGTGTTCGCGTTCCTGGCCTCCCGGGCGATCCCCGGCCTGGAGGTGGCCGACGCCGCCTCCTACACGCGCAACGTGCCCGGGGGCACGGTCACGCTCACCCCGGAGGACGGCCACTTCGCCCTCGACGTGGCCGTGGACGACACCCGGCAGCTCGCCAGGCTGGTGGCGCGGTGCCGGCGGCTGCTCGACCTCGACGCCGACCCCGACGCCATCGCCGGGGCGCTCGGCCAGACGTCGCTGGCCCCGCTCGTCGCGGCGCGGCCGGGGCTGCGGGTGCCGGGCGCGTTCGACGGGTTCGAGCTGGCCGTGCGCGCGGTCGTGGGCCAGCAGATCTCCGTGGCGGGCGCCCGTACCCTGCTCGGCCGGATCGTCGCCCGCGCGGGGGACGGCCGCCTCTTCCCCGGCCCGGCCGAGCTGCGCGGCGCCGATCTGACCGGGCTCGGGCTGACCGGGCGGCGCATCACCACGCTGACCGAGCTCGCCGCCCGCGTGGACGACGGCCTGATCGACCTCGACGGCGGCCAGGAGCCGGCCGAGGCGGTCAAGGAACTGCTCGCCGTGCCCGGCATCGGCCCGTGGACCGCCAGCTACGTGGCGCTGCGGGCGCTGCGCGACCCCGACGCGTGGCCGACCGGCGACCTCGTGCTCGACAAGCGCATGGCCGCCCTCGGCATCCCCAAGGACCATCTCGAACGGTGGCGGCCCTGGCGGGCCTACGCCGCCCTGCACCTCTGGAGTCACTCATGATCAACGCTCAGATCCTGCCCACCCCGACCGGCGAGCTGTCCGTGCTGGCCCGCGAGGGCGTCGTGGTCGCCGCCGGCTTCACCGCCGACCCCAAGGAGATGTTCGTCCGGCTCAAGCCCGAGCTCCAGGCGGAGGGCCTGGACGTGGTGGACGACCTGGGCCCGATCTCCCAGGCCGTGCGCGCCTACTTCGCCGGCGACCTCGACGCGCTGGACGACGTCCCGGTCGAGCAGCCGGGCTCGCCCCGGCGCAAGGAGCTGCACCGGGCGCTGCGCGAGGTCAAGGCGGGTACCACGGTGTCGTACGCGGAGCTGGCCGAGCGGGCCGGGCTGCCGCGCACGGCGGCCCGCGCGGCGGGCGGGGCGTGCGCGCAGAACCTGATCGCGCCGTTCGTGCCGTGCCACCGGGTGCTGCCGTCGACGGGCGGGTTCGGCGGCTACTACTACGGGGTGCCCGTCAAGGAGTGGCTGCTCGCCCACGAGTCCGCCGCCCGCTGACGCGCCTGCAGCCCCGCCAGCGCGGCCACGCCGAGCCCCACGACACCGAGCCCCGCCGCGGTCCAGGCGGGGGCGGTGTAGCCGAGACCGGCGTCGATCGTGAGCCCGGCCGCGAACGAGCCGATCGCGTTGCCCAGGTTGAACGCGCCGATGTTGGCCGCCGAGGCCAGCGTCGGCGCGCCGGCCGCCGCGTCGAGGACGCGCGTCTGCAGCGGCGGCACGGTGGCGAAGGCCGCCACGCCGAACAGCGTGATCGCCACGACGAAGGCGACCTGGTGGCCCGCCACCAGCGCCACGACCACGGCCAGCAGCGTGAGCAGCGCCACCGAGCCGTAGATGCTGGGCATGACGGCCCGGTCGGCGAGCCGCCCGCCGATGAGGTTGCCGATCACCAGGCCGACGCCGAACAGCGCCATCACGATCGGCACGGCGCCCGGGGAGAACCCGCCCACCCCGGTCATGATCGGCGAGATGAACGTGATCACCGCGAACACCGGCGCGAACCCGAACACGGTCATCGCCAGCGCCAGCCACACCCCGCCCTTGCGGAAGGTCGCCAGCTCCCTGAGCACCCCGCCGGTGGGCCTCGGCTGGGCAGGCACCAGGGCGAGCACCCCGGCCAGCCCGACGACGCCGATCACGACCACGACCCAGAACGTGGCCCGCCAGCCGAACGCCTGCCCGATCCAGGTGCCGAGCGGCACCCCGAGCACGTTGGCCAGCGTGAGCCCGGTGAACATCAGCGCGATCGCGCTGGCCCGCTTGCGCGGCGCGACCAGGTCGGCGGCCACCACGGACCCGACCCCGAAGTACGCGCCGTGGGCGAAGGCCGCCAGGAACCGGCCCACCATGAGCGTCCCGTACGAGGGCGCGAGCGCGGACAGCAGGTTGCCGGCGATGAACAGCACCATCAGCGCCAGCAGCATGGTCTTGCGTGACAACCGGCCGCCGAGCATGGTCAGCGGCGGCCCGCCCACGGCCACGCCCAGCGCGTAACCGGACACGAGCAGCCCGGCGGCCGGGATCGTCACGCCGAAGTCCCCGGCCAGCTCGGGGAGCAGGCCGTTGATGATGAACTCGGTGGTGCCGATGCCGAAGGCGCTGATCGCGAGGGCGAACAGGGCGAGAGGCATAGAATTCTCCTCAGACGACGTTAGTGAGCGTAGGCATTATTTGCACACGCCGACTAACTGACCATACAAGAATGCCGAGGAGGGTGTCACATGCCCATCGCCGACGACGCCGTGGAGGCACGCGCCCAGGGCTGGCGCACCCTGGCCGCGCTGCACGCCAAGATCGAGGACCGGCTGGAGAAGGCGCTGCAGAAGGAGCACGGGCTGAGCGTGAGCGAGTACACGGTGCTCGACGTGCTCGCCCGCCAGGACGGCTGGCACATGCGCATGCAGCAGCTCGCCCGCGCCGTCGTGCTCAGCCAGAGCGCCACCACCCGCCTGGTGACCCGCCTGGAGAACCGGGGCCTGCTGTCGCGCTACCTGTGCGAGGACGACCGCCGGGGCATCTACACCGAGGTCACCCAGGCCGGCCGCGACCTGCTGGCCACGGCCGGGCCCACCCACGACACCGTGCTCAAGGAGGTGCTGGCCGAGGCGGCCGAGCAGCCCGAGCTGGCGCCGCTCGCCGCCGTCATCGCCTAGGGCCTGACGTTGCTCTGCACCTCGCCCACCGGCACGTCCCTGCTCGCCGACACCTCGATCGGGTCGAACTGGACCGCCACGCCGCCGCTCACCTCGACCGGCCACACGCTGGTCACGGTCAGCTCGTACACCTCACGCGGCCGGTCGATCGAGGCACGCAGATACCGCACGCCGCAGGTGAACTCCGCGCCCTCGGTGTAGGGCCTGCCCGCGGCGCCGCAGCCCGACTGGCGCACCTCCGCCCGGTCCGAGCCCGTACCGGCGTCGATCTTGATGTCGTCCAGCGTGGCCACCACGGTCGCGCTCATCACGCCGGGCAGCGTCGCCGTGACCGAGCGGCGCGGCTCACCGACGCCCTCGAGCCAGACGAACGTGGGCAGGTTCACGTAGCTCTTCGCGTCGGGGCTCAGCTCGACCTTGCCCTCCGGCACCGTCAGCGCCGCCCGCGCGATCTCCGCCAGCTCCCGGAACGTGATGCCGCTCGGCGGCGTCGTGTCCGGCGGCACGAACACGAACAGCTCCAGCCCCGCCCAGCACGCCGCGCCCCGGGGATCGGCCGCGTTGTAGGCCGGCGACCACCACAGCCCCGGCTGGCCGACCTTGTCCTTGAACTGCTTGACGAAGGCGTTGAAGCCCGCCTCGTCCTCCTTGATCCTGGACAAATTGGCCTCGGCGTCCTTCATGAACGCGTACATCTCCTCCGCGTTCATGCCCGGCTCGTACCAGCACGGGCTCTTGAGCTGGTAGCCGTCGCTCTTGCCGCCCTTCACGTCGCCGGTGATGTGGATCTTGGAGTGTTCCAGGACGACTCCGGCCGTTTTGCCCTTCTGGAATCCTTCGGCTTTCGTGTTGTCGCGCGGCGGATCGGCGCTGCCGGCGAACAGCAGCGATCCGGCGACGATCACCGAGAGCAGGCCTTTCATGGGCTGCACCCTTCCTTGCTGTTGCTGAACTGCCTGATGCGCCACACGCCGTCGTCGCCCCGGTGGGCGAGCATGGTCTGCAGGTAGGGGGCGCGGCTGGAGTCGGGCTGCGGCGAGATCGCCTTGCCCGTGCCGGCCGAGACGATCGTCATCCGCGTCTCGTCCACGCACACGTCGACCTGCGCGCCCTTGCCCATGACGGTCGTCTTCAGGTCGTACAGCCGCACGACGCCCTTCACCGACTGGCCCTTGCCGGTGAACCCCGCCACCCACTCGACCGAGTCGGGGATCAGCGCCGGCTCGACGTGCCGCAGGTAGCGGTCACCGCCGGACACGACGGCCGCCCACGAGTCGGCGTAGAACTCCGGGAAGAGCCGGACGAGCTGGTCGACCTTGTCCGGCCACGCCACCCGCACCTCCAGCTCGTCGCCCACGCCGACCGTCGCGGGCGGCTCGCTCCCACTGGGGGTGGCCTGCTCCGTGGCCTCGCCCGTCGCCTGCACCGGCGCCTGCCGCGGCGTGTAGGGCCGCTCGGCCTGGCCGCACCCGGCCGCCGCCGCCAGTGCCAGAAGGATCGCGATACGTCTCATGCCGTCGACTCCCTGACGACGCGGAGGCGCCACGACGGCAACAGCTCGTCGATCAGCGCCTCGGTTTCCGGGGCCATCCCGCCACCGTGCGGATGGAACGCCGACCGCCTGGTCAGCCCCTCGACCACGGCCCGCAGCCGCGACAGGTCACCGGTGGCATGCGTGGCCCGCAGCAGGTCACGCCAGAGGCCCTCGTCATCGGCCGCCAGCAGCAGCGCGGCCCGCACGGCGGCGATCGCCGCGTCGGCCTTGCCGTCGGCCAGCCGCAGCTCGCAGAGCCGGTGCGCCGCGTCGGCCACCTCGGCCGCCACGTCGTACTCCAGCTCGTCGCCCGCCAGCCAGGCATAGCGGCCGTGCGCCCGCCCGCTCAGCAGCGGTCCCCTGACCAGGCTCAGCGCCCGTTCGAGCAGCACGGCGCGGGCCGCCGGATCGTGGTGGGAGCGGCGCACCAGCTCGCGGAAGACCGCCCAGTCCGTCCGCACGCCCGGCCCCAGCGTGAGCCTGCCCGACTCGTCGGCACGCAGGTGCTCCGGGCCCAGCCAGCTCATCACCCGGGCGATCGTCGCGTCCCGGACCATGGACTGCACGCCGCGCGGCCACAGCACGCCGCCGAGCACCACGGGATGCACCCCGCCCGGATGCGTCGCCAGGTAGACGAGCAACTCCGCGGCGAGCGCCATCCGGCCCTCCTCCAGCGGCTCCGGGCCGACGATCTCCAGCGGGCCGAGCATCCTGATCTCCACCGCCGGCGGGCGCAGGTCGTCCAGCGGCTCCGCCTCCGGGATCGCCTCGCCGTCGAACCGGTCGGCGGTGCGGAACAGCTCCACCAGCGCCCGGTAGTGGCGGCGCGGCAGAAGTTGCGCCGTCACCTCGAAGCCCAGCTCGGGCAGCTTGGCCCGGCCGTCCTCGGTGATCTCCCAGGTCCAGGTGGCATGCGGCACGTCGCCGGTCACCACGTAGCCGGCCGTGTCGTCGCGGGCCAGCAGCGCCAGCCTGCGCGCCTCCTCGTGCGTCGGCGCCACCGCCGACAGCAGGTAGTGGGCGTCACGCGGGCGGCCCGAGACCCGGCCCGTCAGCACCTCCCGGCGCGGCGCCGCCGTCGCCTCCAGCTCCGGCAGCACCTCCGCCAGCCCGCCCACCGCCCTGATCCGGTCGGGCGCGATCGCCGTCAGCTCCTCGCCGAACCCGACGAGCGTGATCCGCATCCGGTCGGACCACCGGTTGGTCGCCAGCTCCACGGCCAGCGCCGCCAGCGCCGCCGTCGTATGCGGGCCCCGCACGTTGATCAGACCCTGCGCCGCCTCCAGGTCGACCAGCACCCGGCCGCTCCCGTCCGTGCCGATCGACACCAGCCCCGGGTACGGAGCTCCGCCCGGATGATCGTCCAGCAGGCGGCCCTCGTGCGCCGCCAGCCGCCACACCTGACCGCCGTCGTCGGCCGTCCAGGGCTCCGGCGGGTCGGCGTCCGGCGGGTGGATCCACAGGTCGAGCGACCGCGCGGACAGGTGGGCGGCGTACACCGTCGGCGGCGTCCGCCCCTGCGCGGCCAGCTCGGCGCCCAGCAGGCGCAGGCCCACGTCGAGGATGCGCGCCCCCGGCGCGTCGGCGCCCAGCCGCAGCGCCATCTCGGCCTCGGCGGCGTCACCACGCGGCCGGGCCAGGCGGCGGCCGAACAGGCGCCGCCAGAGCTGCTCCCGCCGCCGCCTGGCCAGCACCATCAGCAGCCCGGCCGCGGCCAGCGACGACCCGGCGAGAAAATCGACCAGCTCCAGGCCCTGCTCCTGCTGGGGCTGGGTCTCCGCGTCGCGCTCCTCGGTCGGCGGCTGGGCGTTCCTGGGGGCCTGCTCCTGGGTGCTCTCCCGTTCGACGCGGTCCCGCACCACCTCCCGGTCGCCGCCGTCACCGCCGGGCTTGGCAGGATGCTCCTTGAGCGTCTGCGCCCTGGCCTGGCTCGCCGGGACCACATGGGTGTTCTTCGCGTCGTCCGGCATGTCCAGCACCCAGCCCGGCCTGATCAGATCGGCCATCCGCAGCTTGGCGCCGTCGGGCTGCTCCTTGTGCTGGTTCAGCCGGAAGATCTCCGGGTAGCGGCGGCCGTCGCCCAGGCACTTCTCGGCGATCTCCCACAGGCTCTCGTGATGGCGGCCGTGCGGCGGCTGCACCACGTACACCTTCTTCGTCCGCTGCGTGTCGACCACCTCCTTCTCCACGACCGGCGCGGTGTAGGCCACCGTGGTCATCGGCTGCGGGACCGGCGGCGGCGCGGCCATCCTGGCGATCGGCACCACCACCGCCCCCGCCGTGAACAGCAGCAGCACCGCCGACACCAGCTTGTTCGCCAGCGCCTGCGTGCCTCCTGACAGCGGCACCCGGGCCGGCATCCCCACACGCCGCACGCCCGCGTACACCTCGACCACGACGCACACGAACAGCTGCAGCCAGGCCAGCCAGACGAACGCCACCAGCAGCGCCATCACCGTGCTCGGCCCCACCCGGCTGGTCAGCAGGTCGAGATCGAGCAGCTCGGGCGCGATCGGCGGGCCCACGAACGTCAGCAGCGCGTACGGCACCCCGCCGACGAGCGCCAGCAGCACCAGCAACGCCCCGAGCCCGGCGAGCACGTCACCGGCGCTGCGCCGCGCGTGAATCCGCCCCGCCTGCCCTTGCCCTGCCCGGCCCGTGGTCGCCGCCTGGCGCTGCCTGTCCTCCGGGGCCCCGTCATTGGGCGCCAAGTACTGCCGCCCCCCGCCATGCGGCGGATACCCACCCGTGGGCGGCGCGTACTCTCCACGAGGTTGGCGCGACCCGGCCTCGGGCTGCCCGTACTGCCCACCGGGCTGGCGCGACCCGCCCTCGTACGGCCCGTACTCTCCACCGGGCTGGCGCGACCCACCTTCGTACGGCGCGTACTGCCCACCGGGCTGGCGCGACCCGGCCTCGGGCGGCGGGTACCCGCCTCCGGCCGGCCGTGACCCGCCCGTGGGCGGTTGGTGGCCGCCGCCGGGCTGGTGGGGCCCGCCGGTGGGGTGCGCCGGTCGTGCGGGGCCTCGCCTGGGCATCGCCTCTCCCTTCTCCATTCCAGCGTCACGTCTCTCCGGCCCCGCATCCACCGACCGGCGTGATTCGGTCTGGCTCACCGCGCCTCGGGGGCGGCCGTCGCCTCGGCCTCCATATCCGACCCCGGGAACCCGATCGCCCCCAGGAAGAAGGCCGTCCACCGGACCCGTACGGTCACCGTCACGTCGGCCTGCCCCTGCCCGACGGCGCAGCTCCCCGAGGTCACCCCGGTGCCGCCGTGCGCGCCGATCACCTCGTCGGCCCGCCCGCACACCTCCGCCTCGCCCAGCAACCGCACCTGGCCGGTGGAACGCAGGTGCTCGACGTCGATCCGGTCCGCCCCGGCCCGCGCGGCCTGCTCGGCGACGTCGGCGGCGCGCAGCCGGGCGTTGATCGCCGCCCCGCCGTCCACGAGCAGCCCGGCGAGCAGGAACACCACCACCGAGAACAGCACCGTGAACACCGACATCGAGCCGCGCTCCCCGTCCCTCACTCGACCCTCCTGAACTGCTCCAGCGGCACCACCGACGTGCCGGTCATCCGCTGGCTCCCGCCGAAGCCGAGGAACGCCAGGTCGAGCTCGCACGTCACCTCGGCGACCACCTGCCCGCCCTCCTCCCACCGCGAGCCGTCGAGCGAGACGGCCGGACCGGTGCAGCCGTCGCGCAACGCCTGGGTGACGACCGCCTCGGCCGCCGACTCGGCCCCCTGGAGGGTGCGCTGCACCGACGCGGCCCGGGCGGCGTCCCTGGCCGCGCCGTTCACCTCGCCCTGCGCCTCCACCAGCCGCCCCGCGCCCGCCAGGAACAGCAGGAACAGCAGGAAGACCGGCGCCAGCATCACGGTCTCGACGGCCATCGACCCACGCTCGCGCACCAGGGACCTCCGCCCCTGCGGGTTTCGCGGCACGGCCTCCTCCTTCAGCGGGTGTTCCGGACGACCTCGTACGGGCTGGACCCGGCGTGACGCACAGCCAGGGGGTCCCGGCCCACGGGAGCCCGCTTCCGTCCGCCGGGAGAGGGTCAACCGCAGTCATCTCCGCCGTCGTCGGGACGGAAGCACTCGATCGGACCGCCCGACGTGGCGGTGATCGTGAACGCCAGCTCCGGCAGCAGCGGGATGACCTGGACGGCGCTGCCGGTCACGGTCACGTGGCGCTCGTCCGGCTGCCGTTCGGCCGTGGTCGCCTGCGCGCCGCTCAGCAGCCGCGGCCCGATCGCCGCCACCACCTCGCGAGCCTTCGCCTGCGCCTCGGCCTCCCACCCGCCGGAGTCGGCGGGCGCGGAACGGGCCACGCGGGCCCCCTCCCTGGCCGCCGCCTCCGCCACCTGCCGCCCGTGAAACCAGAGCGCCACCTGCACGATGAGCAGCACGACGGCGAGCACCACCGGCATCAGCAGCGCCAGCTCCACCACCGAAGCCCCCCGCTCCCGCCCACCGGACGCCATGCGCCGCCGCCACCTGGAGGGCGGGGCGGGCCGGCGTCCGGGAGCGGGCGGGCCGGTCATGTGTCTCCTTCGCCGCCGCCGAAGGAGCCCTGGATCTCGCTCTGCTTGCTCTCGACCAGTTGCCTGATCAGGGTCGCCAGGCCGAGGGCGACCCCGGCGATGATCGCGGTGATGATGACCCACTCGACGGCGGAGGCGCCACGACTGGGGGCGGTGCGTGCCCGGTGGATCCGCACGCTGAGGAGCGCCACCAGATAGACGATCCACGGATGATTCTTCATTCAGGACCCCAACATCTTCATAGCGGCCGGAAAACTGAGAAAGATCACGAACCCCGCGCAGAGCAGGAGTTGGGCGACGAGCATCGACTGCGAGCGCTCCCCCGCCCGCCCTTCGATCTCCGCGAGCTCGCGGCGGCGCAGGGTGGCGGCGCGGGCCGTCAGGGAGGCGCGCACCTTGGCCCCGTCGTCGGCCACCAGCCCGAGGGCCGCCGACAGGTCGCGCAGCTCGTCGATGTTGATCTCCTCGCCGAGCTGGCCGAGCGCCTGCCACGGGGTGATGCCGACGATCCTGGCGCCGCTCAGCGCGTCACGGATGCGGCCGATCGCCCAGTTGGGTTGCTCGCCGCTGACCGATACGGCCATCATGAGCGCCTCGGGGACGCCCCGGCCGCCGGCCAGGTTCATCGAGACCAGATCCAGGAACGCGCCGACGACGTGCCGGAAGTCGCGCCGCCGGGCCGCGGCGTCCCGCCGGATCTGCAGATCGGGCAGGAAGAAGAAGACCACGGCCGCGATCAGCGCCACCCAGAACGGGATCGCCGGCGAGGCGCCCCAGCCCATCAGCACCAGCCAGCCGAACAGCACCGGGAACGCCAGCAGCCCGCTGACCGCCAGCAGCGCCTTGGTCGCCAGGAAGCCTTCGAACGAGCGCCCGACCAGCGCCAGGTCGGCCCTGATCGAGCGGACCTCCCAGCCGCGCGCCCCGTAGAGGCGGGCGAGCCGGACGCCGAGCCCCCGGCGGAAGGCGCTGACCTCCTCGTCGGGCAGCACGAGCTGGATGCGCGGCGACTCGGCGTCCTCGCGGACGGCGTCGAGCGCCAGCAGCCGCGCCACCAGCCCGGGCCGGGCCGGGAACAGCGCCCGCAGCAGCACGAACAGGCCCAGCCCCGCGACACCCCCGGCCAGCACGGTCTCAACCATGACCGCCCCCAGCCACCCCTCGGATCGGCAGCGCCTCAGGCATGGTCGCCTCCCATGAGCAGCCGCGTCGGCTTGTCGAACCTGGCCAGCCGCCGCATCCAGGCGAACCCGGCGCCGAACAGCCCGGCGACGACGACGAGCACCGCCTGGCCCAGGTAGCTGTCGTACTCGCCCACGTACGACGGGTTGAAGACCACCAGCAGGCCCGCGAAGACGAGCGCGGTGATCACCACGATCTGGACGCTGCGGCGGGTGGCGCGGCGTTCGGCCTCGACGCGGCGGCGCATGTCGAGCTCCTCGCGGGCGGAGACGGCGAGCGCGCCGAGCACGTCGCGCAGGCCGGGGCCGCGCAGCCGGGAGTTGAGGATGAGGGCCGCGACCACGAGGTCGGCCGACGGGTCGTCGAGCTCGTCGGCGAACAGGCCGAGCGCCTCGGGCAGCGCCATCCGGGTGTGCAGGCGGTCGACCAGCGCGCGCAGGTGGGGGCGGAGCGTCGGGGCGGCGGCCCTGATGGACGAGGGGATGGCCTGCTCCAGGCCCGCCGCGCCGGCGATGGTGTCGCGCAGCGACTCGGTCCAGGCGGCCAGGCCCTCCAGGCGGCGCATGGCGGCCCGTTCCTCGGCCGCGCCGCCGGACAGCCCGCGCCAGGCGAACACCAGCAGCACCGCGCCGACCGCGACGACCACCCAGCCGGTGACCACCATGACCAGCGCCGCGGCGATGGCGGCGACGGCCGCACGGGTGGTCAGCACCTGGATCAGGCGGCGTCTGGGCTGCGAGGGCCGGGGCCGCATCCCGTACAGGGAGAGGAACAGCAGGAACAGGCCGCCGCCGGCGAGCGCGCCGGACAGGAGGGCGAGCGGGTCGAAGGTGAGCACGCGTCACCAGCCTCCCGGTTGGTAGCCGTGGGCGGCGAGCTCCTCCAGGCACGAGACGGGGGCGTGCGGGACGGCCGCCCCGTCCGGGCCGGGCACGAAGATCTCGCTGGACAGTACGCGTCCGTCGCAACCGTTGACCTCGCGGATGCTGGAGACGTAGCGGCGCAGGCTGCCGCCGCGGTGATAGTCGTTGCGCTTCTCGATGAAGACGACGAAGTCGATGGCGCCCGCGATGAGCATGTGGGTGGCGTCGATGGGCAGCCGTTCGCTGGCCTGGAGCGCGTAGGTGGCGATGCGGTTGAAGACCTCCATGCTGGAGTTGGCGTGGATGGTCGACAGGGAGCCGTCGTTGCCCTGCGTCATGGCGTTGAGCATGGTGACGATCTCGTCGCCGAGGACCTCGCCGACGATGACGCGGCTGGGGTTCATGCGGAGGGAGCGGCGGACGAGCTCGGCCATGCTGATCTCGCCCTGGCCCTCGGAGTTGGGCAGGCGCTGCTCGCAGGCGACGACGTTCGGGTGGAGGTCGGGGAACTGGTCGAGGCCGAGCTCCAGGGCGCGTTCGACGGTGACGAGGCGTTCGGCGGGCGGGATCTCGTTGGCGAGGGCGCGCAGGAGCGTCGTCTTTCCGGCATTGGTCGAACCGGCGATCATGATGTTCTTACGGGCGCGCACCGCCGCAGTCAGAAAACGGCCTACTTCTGGGCTTATGGTGTTATTTCCGACCAAATCCGAAAGAAAGACTTTGCCCAAACGCGCACGGCGGATCGACACCGCCGGCCGTACTGTCACGTCCATCACCGCGCTCAACCGGGACCCGTCGGGCAGGCGCAGGTCGAGCTGCGGGTTGGCGGTGTCGAACGGGCGGCTCGACAGGCCCGAGTAGGCGGCCAGGATCTGGATGAGCTCGATCAGCTCCTCGTCCGACTCGGCCACCGGCTCGTGCGCGACCTCCTGGCCGTCGGCATAACCGACGAAGACCTTGTCGCAGCCGTTGATGTCGATGTTCTCGACCTCGGGGTCGTCGAGCAGCGGCTGCAGGCGGCCCACGCCGAACAGCGCGGCATGGATTCCGGCCGCCAGACCCTCCTCCTCCTCGACCGTGGGCGGGGTGCGGCCGAGGCCGATCTCGCTGCGCGCGTGCTCCTCCAGCACCTGCGAGATCAGCGCCCTGGCGAACTGGCGCTCGTCCTCGCCGGTCATCGCCGGCAGGCCGTTGGCCTGGTCGAGCCTGCGCTGGTGGGCGAGCCGGTCGCCGACCTCCTGGCGGAACCTCTTGACGAGGGCGTGGTCGATCATCGGCTCACCAGCCGTCCCGCGAGGTCGCGGGCCGTGCGGACGAGCAGCGAGCGGTCGAGCCTGCCGCCCCACTGGCCGCGCAGCAGCTCGGCGCCCTTCGGGTCGTACGCCAGGCCGTGGACGAAGCCGACGTACGGGCCCACGATCCGGCGTACGTCGTCGATGGAGGAACGGTAGCTGCGCGGATCGGCGATCACCACGACGCCGTGCGCCTTGCTGATCGACAGGCGTTCGCGCAGGTGGGCGACGTGGTCGAGGGTGGCTCTGGTGAGCAGCACGACCTGGTCGGCCTCGGCCAGCAGGTCGCCGAGCTGCGGGTGCGCGCCCAGCCGGCCGCAGTCGGCGATCACGTCGGCGTTGGGGATCGCGGCCAGTGTCCGGCCCAGCGGCCCCCACAGCCAGGTGAGACCGGCCGCCTGCTCGCCGTGGGTGATGCCGACCAGCACGTCGAGCCCTCCAATGATCTTCTGCGTGTGGGCGTGGATCTGCGCGGGCTCCAGGCCGCGCCGGGCCGTCGCGCCCAGCGTGAGCAGGCCGCGGCCCGGGTTGAGCACGCCCCCGTCGGCGGCGGGCAGCCGATAGGCCAGGTCACCGCCGGCCGGGTCGCACTCGGCCAGCAGCACGGGACGGGGCCACACCGCGGCCAGGGCCGTGGCCGCGGTGGTCACCCCCGGCGCGCCCTTGTCGGCGGCCAGCACGATCAGCGCCACGTCAGCGTGCCCCCGGCAACTCGGCGACCGCGATCTGGCCGGTGGAGGCGTACTGGAGGACCGCCGGCGAGACCCCGGTCTCGACGATCACCGTGACGCCGCCCTTCTCGCCCACGTTCTGGACCAGCGCGTTCTGCGCCAGGACCCGGGCCTCGCCCTCGTCGCCCGGCACGTGGACGACCTGGACCCGGTCGCCCTTCTCCAGGCCCTGTGGCATCTGACCGGGCTTGAGCGCCAGGCCGACCAGGGCCTTGCCGGGGCCGAGCTCGTCGCTGGCCTCCATGCCCATGTCGCTGGTCAGCAGCGTGCCGGGCAGGATCGTCACGGCCGCGAAGGACTCGAGCACCTTCTGCCGTTGTGACCAGCTCACGTACGCGATGCCGGTGTCGGCGATCTGGACCTCCTCAAGGGCCTGCGGGGTGAACCGCTGGCCGGCGCCTATCTGTTGCACGACCCTGATCGCCGACACCCGGTCGCCGCTGCGCAGCACGAGCAGCGTCGTGGCGAGCGCTCCGCCCAGGATGAGGAGCAGGGCGAGAGCCGCCAGCGCGGGCTTGCGCTCGCGAGGAGGCACCGGAAGCTTGCGCGAGGCCGGGCCCGACAACCCGGCCGCGTTGACGGCGGGTTTTTCACTGGTCCTCATGCGGCTCCCATGATGATTTGAGGGAATTCACGCCATTATGTGCAGCCCTTGGTCAAGGGCGTGGGTGGAATGCGAGGAACCATGCTTGATTCGCAGGGGGCGTTGTGTCAACTCCGGGTAATCGATGCTTATTGTTTCTAGCGAGTTGACGGTGGCTGCTTTTTATGGATAAGAGTCACATGAGTAACATGCGGCACATTATTCACTTGGTTTTTGGGATTTATCCCCTAATAGTTGGGCATGTCGGGGGTGATTCGATCGGGATCTTCCGCGCATATTCGGGCATCTTTCTCCGCTGGCCGCCGCGCAGGTGTTTTCCCTGGTCATCCACAGGTTCCGTGCATCCCTTCGGGGTTTTCCACAGAACCGCGTTCCATGCCATTGCCGTCAACCTGCGGGCCTAGCCTCGCTGCGGGCGCTACGTTGGCGCCGAGGTCCGACCGAGGAGACGGCAACCATGCGGATCATGCTCACCGTGCTCGGCGAGCAGGGCGACCGTGACGTCGTGATCGACGGCGACGACGACACCACCGTGGCCGGAGTGAGCGAGGCGCTCGCCGATCATCAGCCGCTTGCCCAGGTGGTCCGGCTGCCCCGTGCCCGGGCTCCCTACGGCATGTCATCGGCCGGGCCTCCCAGCCCCGTCGCCCGCGTCCCCTCCCAACGCCGCCGTCCTCCCGACCCAGGACCGTCCGGCCTCGACGGGCCCGCCGGTCCCCCCTTCGGCGACGGGTCCGCCCCGGGCAACGGGTCCGATGGCCGCCACCGTCCCTCCGGGCCCGGGCCGTCCCCTTCGGGCGGCCCGCCGTTCGGCGCTCCCATAGCGTCCGGCGACGGGCCTGCGGGGCGTCGCTCGGGTCGCGACGGCTCCGGGTGGCGGCCGTCCGCCTCCGGCGGCGGTTCCGGGTGGCGGCCGTCCGGCTCCGGCGGCGGTTCCGGGTGGCGGCCGTCCGGCTCCGGCGGCGGCACCGGTCAGGGGCGGTGGGCCGCTTCGGACGATCACGGCGACGCTCAGGGGCTCACCGGCCAGGGCGACGACTGGGCGTCACCAGACCGCGAGCGTCCCGCCGGAGGCCACGGCTCCCCGGCCCCCGGCACGCCCCACCCCGAGGACGGCGTCGCCTGGGACGTCCGCGCCTCCCCGCCCCGCAGCGTGCACGGCACCACCCAGCCGCGTGGCCAGGCCCTCACCCTGTGGCGCAACGGCCGCCCGCTCGACCCGCGCGCCCCCGCCAAGGCGGTGCTGCACGACGGCGACAAGGTCACCCTCGACCCCCTCCTCGCCCGCGCCACGATCGTCGAGGAGCCGGGTGGCGTGGCAGAGGTGCGCGTGGTGGGCGGCCCGGCCGCCGGCGCGGTGCACCGCCTGGGCCTCGGCGTGCACGTCATCGGCTCCGATCCCCTGTGCGCGATCACGGTGGCCGACCCGGCGCTGGCCCCCGAGTCGGTGACGATCCGCGTCACCCCCGACGCCATCACCGCCGAGCGCGCGCCCCGCGCCACTCCCGGCCAGGCGCCGCGCCTCAAGCTCAAGGGCCGCTGGGCCGACGAGGTCGCCGAGCTCACCGCCCGGGTCGCCGAACGCGAGGCGGCCGAGCTCGCCGCCGAATCGTTCGACGACTCCCCCGAGCTGGCCTCCCGTCCGCTCACCGACGCCGTCGAGTGGCCGGAGGACGCGCTGCTGTCGTGCGGCTCGTCGCTGTTCACGCTGACCGCCATCGAGCCCCGCGACGCCCATCTCACCCCCCGGCTCGAAGGCGGCGTGGCCTACAACCGGCCGCCCCGCCTGACCCGTCCCGAGCTCCGCCGTACGTTCAAGCGCCCGAAGGAGCCGTCGCGCACCGAGGGCATGCGCCTGCAGTTGCTGGCCGCGTTCCTCCCGATGGTCATCGGCCTGACGCTGGCCTACGTCCTCAAGCAGTGGTATTTCCTGCTGTTCGCCCTGATGACCCCGGTCATCATGGTCGGCCAGTGGTGGAGCGACCGCCGCCACGGCAAGAAGCAGCACCGCCAGGCGATCAAGGAGTACAAGGAGCGCCTGGACGCCTACGACGAGGCCGTCGAGCGGGCCAGAGCCGAGGACGAGCTGCTGCGCAGGTCCGACGCCCCGGATCCGGCTCAGGTGCTGCTCACCGCCATCGGCCCACGGCGGCGGCTGTGGGAGCGCCGCGTCCACGACGACGACGCGCTCCGGCTCAGGGTCGGCCTCGCCGACCTCCCGGCCAACCTCGACCTCGCCGAGGAGCAGGGCGGCCCGATCGAGCCGCCGATCTGCCGCGCGGTGCCGGTGGCGCTGGCCATGCGGCGGCTCGGCGTCGCCGGGGTCACCGGCCCCCGCGACACGGCCACCGGCCTGGCCGGATGGCTCATCGGCCAGGCCGCCACCCTGCACAGCCCGCGCGACCTGGCCATCGTGATCATCTCCGCGCATGCCGATGGCGAGCGCCGCTGGGGCTGGGCGCGCTGGCTGCCCCACTGCGCGCCGCGCGGCGGCGAGGACTGCGTGGCGCTGATCGGCGCCGACCCCGAGTCCGCCGCCCACCGCGTCAGCGAGCTGGCCGCGCTCATCGACGAACGCCAGAACACCGCCATCCCGGAGCTCGGCAAGATCCCCACCGGCTGGGACGACCTGGGCGGCCCGGAGCCCCCGGCCTTCTCCACCTACGACGTGCGCCCGTACGACGTGCTGGTCGTCCTCGACGGCGCGCAGGCCCTGCGCGGCCTGCCCAGCATGCCGCAGGTCCTGCGCCAGGGCCCCCGGGCGGGCGTCTACACGCTGGCTCTCGACGACGACGAGCGGCTGCTGCCGGAGGAGTGCGCCACGGTCGCCGCGTGCGCTCCGGACGGCCGCGTGCACCTGCGCGGCGGCGGCCTCGACGTGATCGGCCCCGTCCTGGCCGACCGGGTCTCACCCTCCTGGTGCGACCGCCTGGCCAGGGCGCTGGCGCCGATCCGCGACGTGAGCAGGGAAGACGGCGCCGCCCAGCTCCCGCAGTCCGTACGCCTGCTCGACCTGCTCGGCCTGCGCGCCCCCACCGGCCGCGAGGTGAGCAGCCGCTGGCTCGACCAGGGCACCACCCGCGCGCTGATCGGCACCGGCCCCGACGGCCCGTTCGCGATCGACCTCAGCCTCGACGGCCCGCACGGCCTCGTCGCGGGCACCACCGGCGCGGGCAAGTCGGAGCTCCTGCAGTCCCTCATCTGCTCGCTGGCCGTCGCCAACCGCCCCGACCAGCTGACGTTCGTGCTCATCGACTACAAGGGCGGCGCCGCGTTCAAGGAGTGCACCCGGCTGCCCCACACGGTCGGCATGGTCAGCGACCTCGACGGCCACCTCACCCAGCGGGCCCTGGAGTCGCTCGGCGCCGAGATCCGCCGCCGCGAGCGCCTGCTCCTCGCCGCCGGGGCCAAGGACATCGAGGACTACACCGGCCATCCGCTGCCCCGGCTGGTGCTCATCATCGACGAGTTCGCGGCCCTGGTGTCGGAGTTGCCCGACTTCGTCACGGGATTGGTTGACATCGCGCGCAGAGGGCGTTCGCTGGGCATCCACCTGATCCTGGCCACGCAGCGCCCGGCCGGCGTGGTGACGGCCGACATCCAGGCCAACACCTCCCTCCGCATCGCCCTGCGCGTCACGGAGCCCGCGGAGTCGTCCGACGTGATCGACCTGCCCGACGCGGCCCACATCTCCAAGTCCACCCCCGGCCGCTGCTACGTGAAGTCCGGCGCGGGCCCCGCCACGGCCGTCCAGACGGCTCGCGTAGGCGGCCGCGCCCCCGAGCCTCTCCCCGCCCCCTCAACCGGCCCGCACACCGGCGTGCCGGGCCCTCCCTCGCATCCCGGCCTCACCGGCCCCACCTGGGCGCCGCAGCGCACCCCCGCCCGCGTCAGGGTCGTGGACGTCGACTGGCGTTCCCTGGGCCGCGCCCTGCCCGCTCCTCCGCAGCCCACGGAGGAGTCGGCGGTCACGGACCTGTCGATCCTGGCCGACGCCATGATCGAGGCCGCCCGCCTGGCAGGCGTGCCGGAGCAGCCCCGCCCCTGGCTGGAGCCCCTGCCCGCCCAGATCGTCCTCACCCTGCCGACCGCCGGCCCCCACCTGACCCCGGTCCCCGACCTCCCCTCCGCGCAGCCCGACTCCCCCCATGGACCAGGCGGGTCTCCCGCCGCCGCACTCGACGGCCAGGCTGCCGTGCCCGGTGCCGAAGCTGCCCTCCCCACCCCGTCCCCGAACGTGCGTCCGCCGGGCAACGCTCCTGCACGCGGAATGCCGTACGGCACCGCCACCCCGCCGAACGGGACCACGAACGACGGCCCGGCCACGGCGTACCCGGTTGCCGACCCGGCCGGCGGCATCCCGTCCAGCCAGGCCACACCCGGGGGAGCACCCGGCGGGACCCCGTCGAACGGGTCACCCGACGCTCCCCCGGTCACCTTCGTGGAGCCGTACGGGTCCCGCTCGCCGGGCAGCCTGCCGGCCGGTGAGGTCGAGCCGCTGCCCTTCGGCATGACGGACCGTCCCTGGGCACAGGACCGATGCCCGCTCACGCTCGACCTGGCGCACGGCGGCCACCTGCTCATCGCGGGCGCACCGCGCAGCGGCAGATCGACGGCCCTGCGCACCATCGCGGGCGCCATCGCCGCCTACACCCTCCCGTCGGACGTCCACGTCCACGCCGTCGACTGCGGCTCCGGCGCCCTGCTCCCCCTGGTCGCGATGCCACACTGCGGCGCCGTCGTCACCCGTGACCAACTGGATCGGGTCGAACGCCTGCTCACGCGCCTGCGTACGGAAGTGGGCCGCCGCCAGCAGCTCCTCGCCGAGGCGGGTCACGCCTCGCTGGCCGAATACCGGCAAGCCGGACATCGGCTGCCGTGGCTGGTGCTCATGCTGGACCGCTGGGAGGGCTACGTTGCGGCGTTCGAGAACTACGACTACGGCCGCCTCCTCGAGTCCCTCCTCCAGCTTCTCCGCGAGGGCCCGGCGGTGGGCCTGCGCGGCGTGGTCACCGGTGACCGTTCGTCCCTGCTCGGCCAGGTGTCGACGGTCTTCGACGACCGCCTTCTCCTGCGCCTCTCCGATCCCTCCGACTACGGCCTGGCGGGCTTCCCCCTGAAGGGCCTGCCCTCGTCCATGCCTCCGGGCCGAGCCCTGTCCATGGGCGAACACGGCATCGTCGAGCACCAGATCGCCCTCCTCACTCCCGACCCCGCGGGCCCCGCCCAGGTGGCCACCCTCCAGTCCCTCGCCCGCTCCACCCCCATCCCGACCGCCGATTCGGTCATGGGCTCCCCTTTCGGCACCTCGCCCCCGCCCGATCGGTACGCGACCCTCCAGCCCGGCCTCGGCACACCAGCGCACCCCTCAGCCGACCCTGGCCTCGGCACGACGCCGCACCCTGCGGCTCAGAGCGACGCCCCCGCACCCACCCACTCCGCGGACCAGCACGACCCCGACGAGACTTCGGTGCACGGGGGCACTTCCTCATCCGGGCCGTCCTCACCGAGGCGGTCGGAAGGTTCGCGGCGTTCCAGTCCGGCTCACAAGCGCGGCGGGCCGGCGGGGCCGGCAACATGGCATTGGGAAGGCGAGCCGCCTCTGCGGGTGGACGCCCTGCCACTGCGCATCACCGCCGGCCAGGCGCTGGCGCTGGATCCGGCGTTCAGCCCGCCGTCGCCGCTCTGGGCGCTGATGGGAGCAGGCGGTGACGCGCTCGCGCCCCTGGGCCTCGACCTGATGGCGTACGGGCCGGCGGCGGTGATCGCCGGGCCCGCGCGGTCAGGGCGATCGTCAGTCCTGGTGACGGCGGCTCAGTCGCTGATCCGTGCGGGGACGCCGGTGATCGCCGTCGCGCCGAGGCGCAGCCCTCTGCGTGACCTCGACGCCGCCGTGGCCATCCTGGACGGCAACGCCACCGACCTCCAGGAGCTGGTCGCCGATCTGCGTCACTACGTTCTCCTGGTCGACGATGCCGAGCTGATCAACCCGGACAGCCCGCTGGGCACTGCCCTGGAGGATCAGCTCCGGTCCGGCAGGGACGGGGACCACGGTCTCCTCATAGCGGGCACCACCAGTGACCTGACCGTGGCCTATCGCGGTTTCGCCGCCGAAGCTCGCAAGGGGCGGACCGGTCTTCTCCTGTCGGTGCAGAGTCAGGCTGACGGTGACCTGTTCACGATCCGCCTGCCGCGTGGCGTATCGGGCGGCCCGCCGGGGCGCGGGCTTCTCGTCACAACGGGCACCGTCACCCCCATCCAGGCCGCGGTCCCGGACGGGGCGTAGGTTGCGGCGGGTCCCTGCCGTCAGGGCTCCGCTTCGCTGCGGTCGGCTTGGGGCTGAGGCCGCTTGCCGGCCAGCCGCGGCAGCGCGCCCGTTGCCGCCACGTTGGCAGCCGCCCGGTCGGGGCTTACCCCGTTGGCGGCGTGGTGGGGGCTCACCCTGTGGGCCGCGTGGTGGAGGCTCACCCCGTGGGCCGCGTGGTGGAGGCCCACCCCGTGGGCCGCGTGGTGGAGGCCCACCCCGTGGGCCGCGTGGTGGAGGCCCACCCCGTGGGCCGCGTGGTGGAGGCCCACCCCCATGGGCCGCGTGGCGGCGCAGGCCCGTCCACTGACGGGGCGTCGGTCAAGGGGCCGGGGCGCGGCCAGCGCACGGGAAGCTCGGCCAATGGCAGCGTCCCGCCAGAAGGCCACACCCGCTGGCAGGGCGTCCAGTGACAGCGTGTCCGGTGGCGGGCCCGTGACAGGGGGGCAGGGGCAAAGGGCCGTGGCGAAGGACCGCAGCACGGCCCGAGGCGGAGGCCCAAGGCGAAGAACCGCAGCACGGCCCAAGGCGAAGAACCGCAGCACGGCCCGAGGCGGAGGCCCAAGGCGAAGAACCGTAGCAGGGCCCAAGGCGGAGGTCGGGCGGTGGGGAGGTGGGGGGCGGGTTACTGGTCGGGGGGTTGGTGGAGGCGTTGGAAGTTGGTCAGGCTGTCGCGGTAGTAGGCGAGGTCGTCCGCCAGGGCCTCGTACGTGAAGCGTTCGGGGTTGTCCTCGTACGCCGCTCTGCCCATGTCGGTCCAGAACGCCTCCGGCGGGGGCGGAGTGCCGTCGGAGCGGACGAACTTGAGCGCCTCGGCGACGGCGTCGGCGGCGAAGCGCCAGTCGGCGACGACATCGTGGTAGCGCTCGTCGACGGTGGTGTCGGCGGAGTAGAGGAGGCCGCCTTCCAGTGCGCGGTCCGCGTACGTGGCGGCGATGAGGACCCATTGGCCCAGGTCGATCAGCTCGGAGAGGCCCAGACCGAAGGTGGCGTCCTCGAGGCGGGCCTCTTCTTCCGAGACGAAGGGGACGACGACCTCGGCGTCGCCCGCGCGGACGAGCCAGTCGTCGTCCTGCTCGGTGACGGCGCGTTCGGCTCCGGGGCTGGTGATGTCGAGGTAGACGTATGCCTCAACCAGGGAGCGGGCGTAGTCAGGCATGCTGGGCCGCCAGGTCGCGGTAGGTGTCGCGGACGATGAGGAGGCGGTCGAGGTGGAAGCGGCCGGGTTCGGCGGCGCGCATCTCCAGGCCGCGCTCGGACCAGAACGCGTCGTCGGGCACCTCGTCCTGGCCGGGCGGGACGAACTTGATGGCCTCGCCGACGGCGGCGGCCGCGATGGACAGGGCGCGGTGGGCTTCGGCCCGGTCGTCGGCGGGCACGTGGCCGGCCGTGAGGTCGGCGACCCAGAGCCATTCGCCGGCGTCTAGGAGTTCGGAGGGCTCGGCCGCGCCGAACGTCGGATAGCCGTCGGGCGGGATCGGGCGTTCCGGCAGGCCGAAGAGGAACTCGCGGCTCGTGCCGCACTCGCCGCAGTCACCGGCGTAGCGGCTGACCAGCGTGCCGTCGACCGTGGTCAGGCCGCTGTCCCAGGTGGTTTCCGCAGAACCGCACGTCTCGCACGGGTGCAGGTCGAGGTAGAGGTGCGCCTCGTCCCTGGTGCGTGCCACCGCGAATGCCATCGCCGTCCTTTCGTCCCGCGGGTTCCGGGGGCCACGGTCCCGGAGGTCCCGGTCCCGGAGGTCCTGATCCCCGAGGTCCCGATCCCGGAAGTCCCGATCCCGGGGGTCCCGGTCCCGGAAGTCCCGATCCCCGAGGTCCCGGTCCCGGAAGTCTCGGAGATCCCGGGGTCCCATCATGCCGTCGCCACGGGGGTGGGGGCACACTGGCACGGCTCGTCGTCGCGGCAGTCGCATTCCTCCCAGTCGGGGTACCAGCCGGTGACGTTCGTGAGCTTGCGGTAGGGGCGCCACTTCTCGCTGCGGTGGCGTTTGGGCGTGTCCTTCATCAGGGCGATCAGCTCGGCGGAGAGGCTGGGCGGGATCGCGTAGCTGATGTCGGCGCGTGCGGCGAGGGTGAGCAGGGTGTCGATACGGGCTGAGCGCTCGGCGGGGATGGAGGTGCGGACCTGGCGTGCGGCTTCGGCGAGCTGGGCGACGGCCTGGAAGTGGGCGGCCATCCGAGGGTCGCCGGCGGCCCGGGCCGCCGCCCCGGCCGCGATGGCTGCCGCGGCGCGCTCGCTGACGTCCACCGTGGCGTACGGGTCGAGCTCGATGACCAAGGGGTTGCTCGACATGTCCCCGGGGGTCCGGGAGCCGTTCTGGGCGGTTGCGGGGGCTTGGGAGCCGTTCGTACCGACTCCGGGGACCTGGGTGCCGTTCGTGCTGGCTCCGGAGGTCCGGGTGTCGTTCGGGGAGGCTGCGGGGGCCTGGGTGCCGTTCGAGTCGGCTCCGGGGGTTCGGGAGCCGTTCGGGGCGGTTGCAGGGTCCTGGGAGGCGTTCGGGGCGGTTGCAGGGCCCCGGGTGCCGTTCGGGGTGGGGGCGCCGGGGATGTGGGGGGTCGGGGTCGCGGGGCGGATCTGGAGGTCGGTCGGGGGGCGGCCGGGGATCTCCAGGGTGATCCGGCCGTCGCCGTGGTGGCGGGCGCGGGCGCCGGCGATCGCCGCGCCTCGCTCGACCGCGCGGACGACGGCCGTCAGCGGAAGCGTCGCCAGGCTGGCGGGGGCGGGGGCGGACGCGGTGGTGGCGCCCCAGTTGAGGAGGCTCGCTATCCGGCTGCGGGGTTGGGGGGCGCCGGCCCAGGGCGCCGGGGGCGGGGTGTGGCCGCGGCGGGTGAGGTCGGCGGCGACGGCGTCGATCGCCTGGGCGAGGCGGTCTCGGGTCGGCGTGTCGGTGGCGGCGTGCCACTTGCGGGACAGGTGGGCGTGCTCGTTGAGGCGCGGCGTCAGGCAGTGGTCGACGACCGGCTCGCCACTAGAGGAGAGGGCGGCGAGGAAGGAGCGGACGACGCCCTGGGGCCGGCCGGCGGCGCGGGCGGCGCCGTCCTGGGCGAGGTGGGTGATCTCGTGCACCAGGACGGACGACACGACGTCCGGGTGGAGGCGCGGGGCGAGGACCATGACGTGCGCTTCGTCGGCGGTGGTGCCGGCGCGGAGGTGCGTACGGCCGGTCAGGCCCTGGCCGGGGTCGCCGACGGTCACGCGCACGTGGTGGACGGCGCCGGACGGCAGTTCGACCTGGAGCGTGTCGCCGGACCAGGTGAGGCTGCGGACGGCGCCGCCGAAGTCGGTCAGCGACACGTTCTGGGCCTGGATCTCGGTCAGGGAGAGGTCCTCGGTCCCGTCGGGCCGGGCGGCGGCGTCGAGGGGCGTGGCGGGGAGCTCGGGCGAGGTCACAGAGGTGCCGGAGCCGGTGGAGGGCGTGCTGCCGGACGAGGGTGAGGTGGCGGAGCCGCCGCCGGGCGTGCCGGCCGCGGCGGCCGGGTTCTCCGCGGCGGCGGACGCCTCGTAGGGGTAGACGGGCTTGGGCTCGGCGGGGCGTTTGTGTCCGTCGTTCTCCAGGGCCTTGAGCACCTGGTCGGTGAACGTGCCCGGGTCCTGCGAGGTGTCGAAGACGGCGCGCAGGTCGAGGCCGGTGCTCTCGGCGAGGGCGAGCACGTCGGGGGGCAGGGTGGCGAACGCCTCGGCGAACCCGCCGTCGAAGGTCTCGCTGCGTACGGTGCCGTCGGGGTGGGCGTAGTAGCGGCGCGGGACCCCGTTCTCGGTCACGGTGACGACGGCGACGGCGCCGCGGTCGCGCGCTTCCAGGCGGGCGTCGGTGAGCTGCGGGATCAGCCCCTGGCGGGTGCCCGTGGCGCGGAACGTCTCGCGGACGGAGGACGGCGGGGCGACGCGGATGCCCGCTTCCATGCGCGCCCGCATCTCGTTGATCTCCTCGCCGAAGAGGGTCACGAAGATCTCGCCGCCGGTGGCGTGCCGCATGGTGACGGCGTCGCCGATGGGGGTGGGCGGGCCGCCGGGCAGGCGGCGTACGTGCTGGAAGGTGAGGTCGTAGTCGACGCGGAGGCGGACGGTGTAGAGCTCCCCGTTGCGGAACTCGCTGCGTTCGACGCGGCCGCCGCTGCTGTCGGTGACGCTCTCCGCGGACTGCTCGCCCAGGGACGCGCCGAGGCCGATCCCCGCCTCGGGGACGATGCCGCCGTTGGCGCCTCCGCTCATGGGGGCGAAGCGGCCGCGGCCCACGGTCACGCTCATGCTGGTCGCCTCGCGGTCGACCTCGCCCTTCTCGCCCGTGAACGGGCCGCTGTAGACCTGCATGTCGGAGGTGTGCGCCTCGATGGTCACGTCGACGCCCTGGTTGCGGGCGCCCTGCCGGCCCAGGGGCACGACGACCTCGCCGCCGGGCCTGGACATGCGCTCGAACACGCTGATCAGCGCGTCCACGGACAGGCGGCTGGTCAGTTCGCCCATGCGCGCGGCCACGGTGGCGCGGCCGACCATCTTCTCCAGCTGGCCCCTGACGACCTCCAGCAGCGTCGGCTTGCCGGCGTCGGTGAACAGCGACTCCGGGAAGTACCCGAGGGGCAGTTCGGCGCGGCGGGGGTCGATGACCGGCGGGGCCTCCGTCACCGTCGCGTCGGCGGGGCGGATCATGCCGGTGGGGATGCGGCGCACCACGACCGCCTTGTACGTGCGCTCCACCTTGCGGGTCTTGCGGCTGACGGCGCCGCTCGCCTTCTGGGCGACCGAGCGGGCCTTGCCGCCGGGCAGCGGTCTGCGTTCGATCTCGACGACGAGGTCCATCTCCTGCCGCACCCGGTCGAGGCCGCGGAACAGGGAGATGCGCTGGAGCCGCACGGTCTGCCGGCCGCGCGTCCCGCCGAAGGATCGCGTGAGGTCGGTCGAGACGCTGACGCCGCCGGCGTCGGTCTCCTCCTTGCCGCTGACGTCGGCGCCGAAGGCGTGGGAGCCGTTGAACCCTTCGGACTCGGTGACGTCGGTGTAGCGGTAGTACTGCTTGATGGCGCCGGCGGCGTCGGTGTGGCCGATCAGCTCGGCGCGGTCGGCGCCGTGCTTGGGCACCATCCGCACCCTGACCGTGACCTCCTCGGCGACCCCGCTGGCCAGGTCGCCGAGCGCGTTGTAGGTCTTGCTGTAGCCGTTCCGGCTCCACATGTCGTTGACGCGGATCTCGGTGCGGGTGCGGGCGAAGTCGACCGCCACTTCCCTGCGCAGGGTGGGGGCGGCCTTCAGCACCTCGGGCGCGACCTCTTCGAGCATGTTGAGGACTTCGTCGCGGAGCTGTACGCGTTTGCCGCTCTTGTCCTCGGCGGTGAGGGACTCCATGAGGCTGAGTCCCATCCCGTTCTGGTACGGCCGGGCCAGCACGACTTCGCGGCTCTGCTGGATGAGCTCCCTGGCTCGCGACAGCATGCGGGCGAGCTGCTTGTGCATGGGCATGCGCCGCTCACGCTGCGGCGTGCTCTGGTTCTGCGCGGACTGGCTCCCGCTGGGCCCGCTCTGCGCCGTCTGCCCCTTGCCCTTGCGCCGCTGCTTGGCCGGCTGCTGCGGTTCGACGACTTTCCTGAGCGCCGTGAGGAGGGCGTGTGAGGTGTGCTGTTCGGCCAGGCCGAGGTCCTCCCCGGCGGCGCGGGCGTCGGCCAGGGCCTTGGTGTAGCGCGTGAGGAGCGCGGTGGCGAGGGTCCGGTCCAGGGTGAGGCTGCCGTTGATGAACCGCTCGACCGCGTCGGCCACGAGGTGCAGCGGCAGGTCGAGGTCGTCGTCGGAGTACAGGAGCAGGGCGTCGTACTCGGGGATCGTCAGCAGGGCGGCGCCGCGGCTGTGGGCCGGGCGGGTGACTCCGAGCGCGACCCCGTCGGGGACGGTCTCGTTGCCGGTGTACGTGAAGTCGACGTCGGCGCGGATGACGTAGTGCCGGCCGGTCTCGATCGTGAGTTCCTCGGTGCCCCAGATGTCGAGCTGCGAGATCGAGGTGGACGTCGACTTGGAGACGGAGGGGAGCGACAGCTTGCCGCCGTCGTTGGTGGTGCCGCCGTCGTCGTGGTCGGTCCCGCTCGCGGACAGGCTCGTGTTCCGGCTCACGGATCCGCCGTAGCTGACGCCCGCGCTGCCCATGCCGAACTTGATGTCGCCGCTGACGTGGTCGACGACGCCGACCACCTCGGCGTCGCCGTACTCGCCCTTCACGGACAGGGAGGAGCGGGTGGTGATGCCGCGGGTGCGGATGCCGGTCTCGCTGCCGTACGCGTCGGCCTCCCACTCGCGGTGCCCGGCGAGGTTGCGCATGTTGACCAGGCCCGCGAAGTGGTGGAAGGCGGGCGAGTCGCTGCGCATGGCCCTCGGCAGCGCCTCCCGGGCGGCGGCCAGCGCGTTGCCGGGGTCGAGGTGCAGCATCTTGGTCCGCGCCAGCACCTTGGCGGACAGCTTGCCCACCGGCGCCGTCTTCGCGTTCTTCGCGGGCATGAGGTCGGCGGCGATGACGAGCTTGGCCTCGCC
Organism: Nonomuraea sp. NPDC003214; assembly: GCF_053590035.1. Classification (NCBI taxonomy): domain Bacteria; kingdom Bacillati; phylum Actinomycetota; class Actinomycetes; order Streptosporangiales; family Streptosporangiaceae; genus Nonomuraea; species Nonomuraea sp. NPDC003214. The sequence goes on from NZ_JBSFSX010000001.1 coordinate 774,193, forward strand.
CTTGCGGGAGGAGATCTGCTCGCGCTTGCCGTTGTGCTCCAGCTCGACGATCACGCGGTGCCGCATGGTGTACACGCCGACGATGTCGCCGCTCTCGCCCAGCGTCACGATGTTCTGCGTGCCGCCGTGGCTGGAGCCGACGTTCCGGTTGTATCCACGGCTGTAGCTGCCGTTGACCTCGTGGCCGAAGCCGTTCTGGCCCTCCCCGGGCGCGTCGCTCTCGGCGAGCCCGACCTTGCCGGGGTACGTCCTGGACCGGTTGAAGCCGCGCCCGGAGGTGTCGGAGCCGATGTCGAGGTAGACCACCGCCTCCGCGTCGGTGTAGCCGATGTAGGTGAAGTCGTTGAAGTCCTGCTTGAGCTGGATGTGGACGGTGTAGTGCTCGGAGGTGCGGTTGGGGCGGTGCCGTACCAGGTCGAAGTGCAGGCCGTCCTGCGCCGCCTGGTCGTAGCCGGCCTGCATGCGCCGGGCCGACAGCTGGGTGAGGACCTCGCGCAGGTTGTGGATCTGGCTCGCGAGCTCCAGCTCGTTGTCCGAGAACACGAACTCGCCGTTCACGATCTTCGGCACCACGCCGCGCTCGCCGAGGTCGCTCAGGACGTCCTGGGCGACCTCGTCCATCCCGAGGACCTCCTGGACGAGGGCCGGACCGGCGCCGCGGAGCTGGCCGGGCTGGTCGCCCATCGTGGGGGGCAGCCCGGCCGTGCGGCCTTCGGGCACCTCGGGGATGGGGTCGCCGCGCAGCACCGGGATGCCGTCGACCCCGATCACCACCTTGCCGTCCTTGCGGAGGAGCGCGCCCTCGTCGACGGGCAGGCCGAACCGGTAGGCGGCCGACTCCTGCATGGCGACCAGCGCGGTGCTGTCGACGTCCGGGAGGGTGACGGGGGCCTGGCCGGGGCGCTCGACGGTGATCGAGTGGACCAGCATGAGCTTGTACGACTGCCGCGGGCCCTTCTTGCGGTGCACGCTCGGGTGGATGGCCTGCTGGTTGGCGGTAGACGAGTGGGAGTGCGAGGCCGATCTTCCGGTTTCGGCCTTGGGGTTGATGGAAGGCTCGAACTCGCCCAGGGGCCCCAGGACGTCCAGGTCCTCAAGCCGGTGGATCTTGAGCTTGGCGGAGGCGCTGAGGCCGGTGGAGCCGCCCGCCGAAGCCCCGCCGGGGACGTTGGCGAAGTCGATGAGCACCTCCTCCTCCCACTCGTCCGAGCTGGGCTGGCCCACCAGCGGGCTGTCGGGGACCTGGACGATCCTGGTGTCGACCCTGATGCGCACGTCGGTGCGTCCCCCGACGGTGAGGGGCCGGCTGAACCCGCCGTTGACCGCCTCGCGCAGCGCCATCGGCAGCTCGTCGACGAGGGTCGTGCGCAGGTTGTGGTGCGCGATGGAGCCGACCGTGGCGTAGTCGCCGCCGAGGTGGTCGGCGACCATGTCGAGGGCGCCTTCGAGACCGGTCATGCCGGTGACGGTGACGTTCGGGAGCTCGGGGTCGCGCTTGTCGGGGTCGATCCTGGTGACGTTCCGGGGCGGCGGCTCGACGTGCGGGTGCGTGAACCACACCCGCTGGCCGGCGGCGTCGGCGGAAGCGCCGGAGCTCACGGTGACGCGGCCCTCCCAGGTGCGCGAGCCGGGCACGCGGATCTCCGCCGTCCAGGTGGCCGTGCCCTCGTACAGCATCGACTCGCTGCGGTTGTCGACGACGGAGCCCGACTGGAAGGCGGGGCCGGCGCCGCCGGTGACGCTCGCGCTGCGGCCGGCGCTGACGCCGAATCCCGCACCCAGGAACTGGTTGGCCGTCTGCAGGAACGAGTCCTCGGGCAGCATCGGCGTCAGGATGCCGGTGTCGAAGTTCGGCGCCAGGCCGCCGCTGTTGGCCGCGGTGCCGTTGATCGTCCGGCCGCCCAGGACGAACATGCCGACCATGATCTCCGAGGCGATCACGGACGGCTCGAACACCTCGACGAGGTCGCTGAGCGTGAGCTTGAGCCGCACCTCGGCCGCGTCCTTGCCGACACCGGGCCGCAGCACGAGGCCGTCCTCGCTCAGCACCTTGTGGAAGTTCTGCCGGATCGCGGTCTCGAGCTCGTTGGTGGAGTAGCGGTGGCTGACGCCCTTGCCCTCCAGCAGCTCGTTGACCGCCTCGGTGAGCTTGGTCAGGTGAGCGATCCGGGACGTGGGCATCGCGGTGGTCCGGCTGGCGGCGGCCGGCTGGGTGGCGGCGCGGGCGACCAGGTAGGCCCGGTGGGCCTGCCTGGCCTTCGCCAGGTTCTCCTGGCTGGGGTCCACCCGCAGCGTACGGTACGCGCGCTCGGCCGCCTGGGCGGCGGTCAGCGTCCTCTCGTAACGCTCGGCCATCCGCAGGTGCCTGGCCTCCTTGGCCCGGTGGCTCTGCGCCTCGGCCAGGGCCTTGCGCACGCGCACCTGCTTGCCCTGGTCGCGCTGCTTGCGGGCCTTCTTCGCCGCCTCGGCGGACTCCTTGGCCTTGTTCCGCGCCTCCTGGGCGGTCTTCTTCTTGGACGCGACCTGCTGCGTCAGGTTGTCCTCCGCCTGGTGGAAGAAGTCGACCAGGCGGCGGATCTCCAGGAGGTCGGGGGTGCCGTCGGGGACGCCGGGCACACGCGGCGGCTGCTCGGCCGGGGTGGGCGTGAAGGGCAGCGGGGGCGCGGCGTGGCCGCGCGTGGCCAGGTCGGCCATCACCCCGTCGATGTCGGCGACGAGCCTCCGCTGCTCTCGGGGGTTGGTGGCCTGCTGCCACTGCTCGACGAGGTAGCCGAGCTCGTTCATCCGGGCGGCCACGCACAGGTCCTGCGTCTCGCGCATCCTGCCGCGTGTCAGCATCCGGCGCACCACGCCCTGCTTCTCCGGGGCATGCAGGTGGTGCAGGGTGTCGGTGATCTCGTGCAGCATGGTGCGCGCCACCTGGTCGGCGGCCATGCCGCGGGCGAGGTGGACGACGTGCGCCTCGGCGCTGCTGGTTCCGGCGTTGACCTCGGTGCGGCCCATGAGGGACGAGTCGAGGCGGCCGATCACCGGGCGGAAGTGGTGGATGCCCTGGCGGGTGCGCACGAGCAGCGTGGAGCCGTCGGCGGACCAGCTCCAGCCCGTGACGCCCTCGGTGCGGAAATGGTGGGGGCGCAGCGCGTCCACGCCCGCCTTCACCTCGGCGTCGGTCAGCGTGGTGCCGTCCGTGCGGCCGTCCGGGACGAAGCGGGTGCCGGGCAGGGCGCGCGAGGTGACGGTGCCGGGCTTGCTCCGGGTGGGGCGTGCCGCCTGGGGTCCGTCCTCGTTCGTCCGGGCTTGCGGGGCGGTGTCGATGCTGGGCCTGCTCGCGGCCTGGACCAGGAGCAGGGTCGCGTCCATGCGCAGGCGGGCCTGGTCGACGCCCTGCGCGGCGCGCTCCTCCAGGATGGTCCGCACGGCGTTCACCGTGGAGGCGGGGATCACCAGCTCGCCGTTGTCCCTGCTGAGGACCAGGTCGCCGCCTCGGGTGGCGAGCATGGTGGGGAAGCTCGTCTCGGCCGCGTCGAGTAGGGCGGTGTGCGCGCCGGTGACGTGCGCGGGCGCGTTGGCGGGGGCCGGGATCGCGTCCTTGACCGGCACCCGCTCCTCGGCGGCGGGCGCGGCCTCGGGGGTGGAGGCGGCCTCGGGGGTGGAGGCAGCCTCGGGGGCGGAGGCAGCCTCGGGGGCGGAGGCAGCCTCGGGGGCGGAGGCGGGGTCCGGGGCGGGGGCCTCGTCGGGGGTGGGCGCCGCGTCGGGAGCGGGGGCCTCGTCAGGGGCGGGGGTCGTGTCGTCGGTGGACGCCGGAGCCGCTGTGGAGGTGGTCGAGGTGGTGGAGGCCGGGGTCGCGGTGGGCGCCGGGGCCGTGTTCGCGGCGGGCTCCTGCTGCCGCTCCTCCTCCCGGTCCTCGTCGGGGGCGGGCTGCGAGGAGCGGGTACGGGAGTCGGCGTCGGGCGTGGCGGGCCCGCGGCGGCCCGCCACGTTGTCGTCCTGCGAGCGGTTGGTCCGCGTGTCGGTGTCGGAGCCGGAGGAGCGGGCGCCGTCCGCGGCGGACGACCCGGCCGGGGCGCCGCCCCGCGTGGTGGTGGAGTTCGGCGCCGAGGGCGCGGGCCCGGCCGGGGCGGGGCCGGCGGGGCCGTTGGCGGGACCGTTGGACGACGTGGTGTTGCTGCCGGGGTCGCCCCCGGGCGGGGTGCCGCCGGAGCGGGCCGCGTCGGAGCGGGCGGCGGCGTCCTGCGCGGAGGCCAGGGCGCTGGTCGGGTGGGTCAGGGCGGACAGGACGTCCGGGTTGAACGGGCTGATGGTGCCGGTGCGGCCGACGCCGCCGAGGAACCCGCCCACCATCGCCTCGGCGGTGAACGGGTTCTCCATCCGCCCGTAGACGGCGGCGTTGGCGACGAAGCTGCCGAGCGGCGAGGCGATCATGTTGTTGAGGCCGGTGTTGAGCGCCCTCCCGGCGAAGCCGCCCACGCGCCGGGTGACGCGGGAGAGGGGCCCGGCGACCTTCGTGCCGATCCACGCGCCGGCTCCGGCGCCGATCAGCGAGGCCTTGAACCGCGCCCAGTCGAAGAACTTGCGGGTGCCCTTGTCGATCTGGATCCGCTGGGTGAGCCAGTCGATGAAGCCCTCTTCGCCCATCTCCTCGGTGAGCTCGCGGCCGAGGGGGCTGGCCAGCAGCCGGGCGAGCACGATCTTGCCGGTGGCCCCGCTGAGCGTCGTGACCCGGCCGAGCTGTCCGGCGGCGGCCTTGCGCCCGCCGACGGCGGCCAGGCGGGCCAGGATGCGGCTGACGGCCGCGCGGCAGGCCGCCGAGTACGGCCCGATCAGCCGGGCGCCGGACCCTGCGGTGAAGAACGAGACGTAGACCGCGATGGCGATGGCGACGACCGTGATCCAGAAGGCGACGTTGATCGAGATCTTGGAGTACTGGGTCTCGACGGCGAAGTCGCTCGCGTGTGAGGCGTGGCCGCAGCAGTTCTTGTGCACGCCGGCCAGCCCGGCGCTCTCGCCGTACAGGAACTTGGCCCGGTTGACGAACTCGGCGGTCGGCGGCGCGTACATGCCGTCGACGATGGTGCGCGCGGCGGTGCCGGCGGCGACGGCGTGCTTGTCGGTGCCCTCGGCCAGCTTCTCGTACGCGACGGCCAGCGCCGACATGCCCTTCTCGCTGGCCCTCGGCCACATCTGGCCGGCCGACAGCATGGGCAGCAGGAAGTAGTTCAGCCAGTCGGGGAAGACCTCGGTCTCCCACACGGGCTCGGTGTCCCGGTCGATCCGCACCGCGATGTGCTGGGCGGGCAGGCCGCTGGGCCCCTGGACGTGGACATTGCCACCAGTCGTCACGGATGTTCCCGTTCAGTCCGTCGCCCTCACACCTCCGCGATCATCGCTTTTTGGCGGCGCAGGTCGGCCGCCATGTCGGCGTGCGCCTGGAGGGTGTTGTCGACGACGATGCGGACGGCGTCACCGGCGTCGGCGATCTCCTTGAGGAGCTTCTTGCACTTGCTGATCGTCTCGGGTCCGCCGTTGACGCCCACGTGGGAGGTGAGGAAGGCCTTGCCTTCGGTGCCGGTGCCCCACGGCTGGGCGTCCAGGCACTTCTGCACCTCGGCGATCAGGTCGGCGCACTCGCGCTCCTGCTCGCCGGCCATCGTCTTCCACTCGGTGATGCCGCGGTCGACGACGGACTTGACGACGGAGGACTCGTCCCACATGTTCATCGGGCCTCTCCCTCCTCACCCGCGAACACCTGGAAGATCGCCTCGACGTCGCCGTCGATGTGGGCCCGCATCTGCTCGGGCGGCACGACGGGCGCGAAGATCTCCACGATGCTGTCGCGCAGCCGCGCCTCGGCCCGGCGGGTGGTCTCCACGATGGTGTCGGCCAGGTGGCGGGCGTCGGGGCGGCGGTAGACGCGCGGGTCGAGGTCGAGGCCGACGAGCTCACCCCGGGAGCCGACGGTCACGCTGACGAGGCCGTCGGGCGACTTCTCGGTCACGCGCAGCTCCTTGGCCCGCGTGTGCAGCTCCATGCCCTCGTCCTGCAAGCGCATGAACATCGTCCTGAGTTCGTCGGCGTATGCCTGCATCCCCGCAGCCGAGCGGCTCGCTGCCTCCATGACACTCCCACCCAATAGCGCCACATGCGACACATCGCACTGTATGGATAGTTTCTGTCACATGAATACCAAGTAACAAGAGCCCGGCTAGACAATCTCGTCGAGGGGCACGGCCTCCTCACGAAGATCGGCCGCCTCGGCGCGCGGCACCCAGCGGCGGTAGACGCCGCGTTCGATCCGGTCCAGCCCCAGCTCGACGGCCCGGGGCGCGGACGCGCCCGCGTACTCCAGCAGCAGCTCGCCGTCGCGTTCGGCGTGCACGTGGAACGGCTCGCCGCGCCACTCGCACACGGTGATGACGAAGTGCAGCGCCTCGCACTCCTCCGCCGGCACCGGCAGCACGTGGCAGCCGGGCTCCACCTCCTCGAACCCCTCACGCGGCTCGGCGCTGCGCAGCCTGATCCACAGTTCGAGCGAGTGCGGCTCCGGGCTGGCCTCGAAGTCCTCGCCCTGCCAGCGCGCGCGGTAGTGGTGCCAGCTCACGGCGTCACCGCCACCGTCAGCAGCCAGCGCCGCAGGTCGCCGTGGTAGAGCGCGCGCCGGTGCTCGGTGCCGGCGTCGGTCAGCTCCCAGATCTCCGCCCCGTGCGGCAGCCCGACCCCGTAGATCTTGTACTCGCGCACGAGCAGCGCGGGATTGGGCACCAGGCCCATCCCGGCGAACGGCGGCTCCTCGACGACCCAGCCCGCCACCGCGTCACGTCCCTCCTCGTCGAGGCCGCCGTACGGGGTGCGGTAGAGGTTGAGGCCGGCCGGACGCCAGCGCAGCAGGTTGAGCGAGCCCTCGGGCGTCAGCTTGTCCGTCGCGCCGAGCGCTTCGGCGAGCACGGTGGGCGTGGCGATGTGCGAGACGTCCAGGGCGTGGTGGCAGTAGCCCGACACCCGCGCGCTGTTGCCGCTCAGCAGGTCGTCCAGGTCGCCCGGGCCGAGGACCTTCTGCATGACGGGCACGCCCGACCCCGGCGCGATCAGGAGGTCCTGGGCGAGCGTGGGCACGGCCAGCCGGGCCACGGTGCCCGACTCCAGCGGGAACCACACCGGCAGGCCCGCGTTGACCGCCAGCCCCCAGCGCGGGTCGGGCCAGGCGGCGGCCATCTCGGGGAGCGAACTGACCCGCCAGTGCTCGGTGGCGACGCCGGCCGCCCGCATGGCCTCGACGGAGGTGTAGGCGAGCATCCACACGCGGTCGGGGCCGGTGTAGGTGGCCCACCGGGGCGGTTCGGCGCCGGCCGCCGCGGCGGCGGAGATCGGCATCGCGAAGTCGGCGTCGCGCAGGAGGCTCAGGCACAGGTCGATCCGGCCGGCCTCGTGCGCCGCCCAGAGCTGTTCCTCGAAGGGGCTGGCTGGTTCCACGGAGGTCACAGTAATCGGCGGGAGTGAGGTGCGACGCCTGTGTGCAAGCTGGGATATTGGAGACCAAAGGTACCGATGAGGGGATACGCGGGCCCAGCATGCAGACCAACAAGGATCTCCACCAAGCTCACCGGCTGATGCAGCAGCGGCTCGGCATGGCGCTGCTGCAGGGCGAGCCTGACGTTCCGGAGTCCCCCATGCGCCGCCAGAACGTGGCCACGTTCAGCGGCATCCTCGTGGGCGTGCTGGTGCTGGCCGTGTTCGGGATCTGGGGGCTGGTGAGCCCGGGCAACGCCACCAAGCTCACCGACCCGGGACAGCTCCTCATCGAGGAGGAGAGCGGCGCCGCGTACGTCTACAGCCAGCAGCAGCGGCGGCTGCTGCCGGTGGCGAACTACGCCTCGGCCCGGCTCATCCTCGGCTCCGGCGAGGTCACCACCCGCAGCGTGACCTCGGCCTCGCTGGCCGACTTCGCGCGCGGGCCGATGGTCGGCATCTCGGGCGCCCCCGACTCGCTGCCGGTGCGGGAGAAGCTCGTCAAGGCGCCCTGGTCGGTGTGCGTGGTCGACGGCCCCGCCGGCTCGGGCGGGCAGAAGTCGTACACGACGCTCGTGGGCGGCAAGGACGTCGGCGGGCGGCCGGTCGGCGGCGACGCCCTGGTCGTCACCGACGGCCGGCAGAACTGGGTGATCTGGAACAACCGCCGCATGCGGGTGGCCGCGCACGGCGTGCGCGCGCTCGACGCCCAGCCCAGGAAGGTGCCCCCGGCCTGGCTCAACGCGCTGCCCGTCGGCCGCGACTTCGACGGCCCCGACGTGCCCTACCGCGGCCGGAAGGTGCGCTCGGGCGGCAAGGTCACCGCCGCGGTCGGGCAGGTGTTCACGGTCCCGGCCGCGCAGGGCACGGCCGCACGCTGGTACGTGCTGTACCCCGACGGGCTGGCGCAGATCTCCGCCGTGCAGGCCAGGCTCCTGCTGGAGGACCCGGCCAGCAAGAAGGCGTACGGGAACAGGGCCGCCAGGGAGATCCCCATCGACGCCGCGTCGGCCAACGCGTCACCGTCGAAGAAGACCGTGCTCGACCCGACCCTGCCCGCGACCATGCCGCGCGCGATCAACGTGCCCGCCTCGGTGCCGCTCTGCCTCGTCCACGCCGACACGCAGGCCGGCTCGGTGAAGGCGAAGGTGACGGTCGGCAGCACGATGACGATCCCGGCGCCGCCGACCCCCGGCAACCAGGACCGCTTCGACCAGGTCCTGCTCCCGCCGGGCAGCGCGGTGGTCGCCGGGCTGCTGCCCGGCGAGGGGCAGCTCGGCGCGGTGAACGCCTCGCTGTCGCTGATCACCGACCAGGGCATCCGCTACCCGGTGCCGTCGGCCGAGGTGCTCGGCAGGCTCGGCTACGACGCGGCCGACGTGGCGCCGGTGCCGGCGAGCCTCATGCACGGCATCCCCCAGGGACCGCCGCTGGACCCGGCGGCCGCGCTCACGCCCGTGGGCACGGCTGCGGGCTGATCAGAAGCCGAAGTCCGGCATGGGCGACTCGATCTTGTTCGGGTCGAACTCCGCCTGCGGGTTGTCGATCAGGTCGGACTTGGACGCGTCCCAGAGGACGCTGGCCTCCATCAGGTTCGGCTTCTCCGAGGGAAGGGCCTGCAGGCCGGGCAGGTCCTGGGAGAACTGGTTGTAGCCGACGGCCAGGGCGCCGAAGATGAGCGTGGCCTTGTAGATGAGCTTCCGGTGCTTGGTCATGATCCCCTGCAGCATGAAGTGCAACCGCGCGACGATGCTGATCGCGGTCGCCTCCGCCGTCGCGTTGGCCGGGGGCGGCGTCGGCCGCATGATCGCCACGTAGCCCGCCAGCGCCAGCAGGATCAGGCCGATGGCGTCACAGACCAGCGTCAGGACGTGGTAGCACGCGGCCGAGCACTTGAGCGCGTTGCCGGCGGACACCCGGTTCTGGTCCAGCTTGGCCAGGTGCCCGTCGAGCACGTTGATCTTCTCGGTGAACGACGTGTACGCCCGGCCCTCCCAGCCCTCGTTCTCGCCGATCTCCTTGCCCAGCCGCTTCAGCTCGGCCCGCACGTAGGCGAGGTCGGTGACCCCGTTCGCGTGCGCGCTCCGCCCGTCGGGGACCTGCTTGCTGCCGGCTGCCACGGGCCCCACCACCGCCGGCCCCACGTCCACAGGGGTCTTGTCGAGCCACTGGTCGCCCCCTCGATCCTGCTCGGCGGGATCGGAGATGAGCAGGGACATCAACATCCCGATCGGGCGGGCGTACGGCAGGACCACCGAGGCGGCGCCCACGGCGGCCACGGCCGAGATCATGAGCCTGTGATCGTTTTCGTAGGCCATCAGCTCAGCTACCCTTCTCCACCGATCACTGCCGGCGCGATGTCCTCGTCGTCTCCCCAGACGCCCTCGTCCTCGGGGAGCAGCGGGCCCTTCTCGCGGTCCTGCTCGTCGCGGGACGGCGCGGCGCCGCCTCCCATGGGCGGCGGGTAGAGGGGCATCCCGGTGTTGAGCGCGCGGGCGATGCTGCCCGGCCCGCCCGGGAGCCCGCCAGAGCCGCCCGAGGACATGCCCGAGCTGAAGCCCTCCGGAAAGCCGGAGCCCGTGCGCGGCATCGCGGCGCGCGGGTCGGGGCCGCCGGACAGGTTCGGCAGGCCGGAGTTGGGGAGGCCGGAGTTGGGCAGGCCGGGCACGCGCGGGTCGGCGCCGGCCAGGTCGGTGCCCGTGGGCTGGTTCAGCCCGTTCAGGTCGGGCGGGTTGCCACCGCCGGGGTCGGGCTGCTGCGGGAGGTTCATGTCGGGCCGGTCCGGCATGTCGGGGCCCGGCCGTTCGAGGTCGTCCAGGTCGTCGGGCTTCAGGACGTCGTCCGGCTTCTTGATGTCGTCGAGGCCGTCCTTGTCCAGGCCGTCGAGGGCATCCTTGTTCAGGTCGTCGAGAGCGTCCTTGTCCAGGCCGTCGAGAGCGTCCTTGTTCAGGTCGTCCGGCTTCAGGCCGTCCAGGGGATCCATGCCGCCGGGGCCGAGGCCCGACGGCAGCTCGCCGGCCCCGCCCATGGGCTTCATGCCCCCGCCGGGCAGCTTGAACTCGTCGTCCTTCGGCTTGGGCGGCTTGCTGGCCTTGTCGGCCGTCTCGCCGTTGTCGGCGGCGGTGTTGATCGCGGTCCGCCACGACTCCAGGACCTCTTTGCCCTGCTTGAGGGCGTCCGCGGCGTGGTCGCGAACCGCGCGGTGCGCGACGTTGAGCCCGCCGCCGATGACCCCGAAGGAGAACTCCGTGATGTCGATGGCCCGCGTCTTGCTGCTCATCTCGGTCAGGTCCTGACCGAAGCTCGCCACGTTGGTGCCCATGTCCCGGACACGGGTGTACTGCATGACGAACTTGGGGTCGTTGGTCCTGGGGTGGAGCCCCGCGCCACCCAGCCCTTGCAGAGTCTCCGAGAAGGAATCCGGTTCAGCCACAAGCCCCCCTTGTCACATCGCCCCCATACGCTACGCCAGCCCCGCAGGTCCGTACAGCTTTTCGGGCAAGAGCCCCATCTCCCCAGTCATGGCCCCAAACGTGCACGTCCTGCGAATACACCACGAATCCACCTGACGGATATGGGATTTTCACTTGATCATGTGCGACTCTAGGGACGATAGTTCTCTAATGTGACCAAGGGGCCGACAGCAGATTGACGCCCCAAGTCAGCCGAACTGGTAAGGGAGGGACACTGTGGGCGCCGAGCCGCAGACCCAAGTAAGCGCGTCCGACCTCATCGCGGCCGTCAACCTCATCGAGGAGGCCGCCACCCGGCTGCGCACCGTCCAGCGGAACCTCGACACGGCGGGCGCCGAGCTCAAGGTCTCCTGGGCCGGACAGTCGGAGGCCGCCTTTTCCGCCGTCCTCATCAAGTGGCACGAGCGGATGGACGTCGTCCTCCAGAGCCTGCAGCGGCTGGCCGCGAACATCGGGACGACCAACAAGAACGTCGCCGCCTTCAACGAAGAGCGCCAGCAGGCGATGAACCACATCGCCAACCTCATCAGCGCTCAGCCGCCCCGCTGACCCCCTACTCACAGAACTGGAGGCCGCGATGGCCGCAGAAGACGCTTTCGACAGGACCCTTGTCAACTACGCGGGCCTCGGCCGCGGCGAGGAGGCCTTCGCCAAGGCGCACAACGAGATGGTCACCGTGCTCGACGAGCTGGAGACCGCGCTGCTGCAGAAGAGCGCGATCTGGCAGGGTGCGGCCAAGACCGTGTTCGACGAGGTCCGGCAGGTGTGGAACCGCGAGGCGAACGACATGTCGCAGTTCGTGGACCTGCTGAAGACCAACATCGACATCACGAAGATGAACATGCACGAGGTCGACATGATCAACTCCAAGATCTTCGACGGCAGGTAGGAGCCGACGGCCGCTGGCTGACACCGGAGGGAAAGCATGGGCACCGACCGCGGTGGCGTGAACCTGAGTAGAAGTGCGATCAAGGCCGCCAGGACCGACCTGATCGAAGCCCTCGCACTGTTGCGTCCCGAACGCGGAAAAGGCGAGGTCCAGCCCGTGCTGGCCGAGGGCGGGGCGGTCGTCAGGCTCAGTTCCGACGACAAGGCCCTCACCGGACCGTGGACGGCGGCCATGGCATTCCAGAACAGCACGACCCGGGGCATCGGCGCCGTCAAGCTGTCGTACGACAACATCACGACGCAGGTGGAGAGCATGATCGAGCTGCTCACCCAGGCGTTGCGCGGCTACGACAACGCCGAACAGGCCGGTGAGGGCGCGAAGCGGACGGCCGAGGCCTGATGGTCGACTACCAGAGCGAGATCCAGTACCAGTTCGTGCCCTCCGAGGAGGAGATCACCACGCTGGAGGCGCTGCGCGAGGCGCTCAACGGCAACAAGCCGGAGCTGCTGCGCGAGGCGGCCACCGAGTTCTACACGGCCAAGGATCGGCTGGACAACCTGGTCGGCGTGCTCGACAAGCACATGCGCACGCTGGAGACGAGCTGGACCGACAGCGAGGACTCCAAGGTGGTGCGCACGGCGCTGCGCCGGCTGCGCGAGTCGGCCGCCGACGTGTCGCGCACGATCAGCGAGCACCCGCAGCAGCTCTGCCCCGTCAACCCGTCCGGCATCGCGCCCGCGCTGAACATGCACGCGGCCACGCTGGAGCGGTTCCGGGGCGAGGCCATCCCGGACAACGCCGACAACCCGTCGATCCTCGAACGGGGTGTCCAGGGCGGCCAGATCGGCCTGAAGTTCGGCGGCCCCCAGGGCGGCATCATCGGCACCGGCGGCGGACTGGTCTACGGCCTCGGCGAGAAGCTGTTCGGCGAGTCCGAGGCGGAGAAGAACATGAAGCGGGCCAAGAAGCATCTGCGCGAGCTGACCGAGGCCACCGCGATCAACAACAACGTCTTCCCGGCACACCTGCGGACCGAGATCCCGCAGTTCGACAGGCTGACCACGGACGCGCCGGTCATCCCGTTCAACCAGGCCAGGCTGCCGGGCGGCGGCCTGCCCAACGGGATGAACCAGCCCTTCGACCCGTCGGGGCTGGGCCCGGACGGGCTGGGGGGCCCCGGCCAGGACGGCCTGTTCGACCCGGGGCAGCACCAGATCCCCGGGATCGGCGACAACCTGCCGGGCGAATCCTTCCCCGGCGGATCCGTGCCTGGCGCTCCCGGCTTCCCCGGCGACGGCTCCGGCCTGCCCGGCGGCCCCGGCCTGCCCGGCAGCGGCGTGAACTCCGGGTCCTCGACCGTGAACGCCGGGCTCCCGAACGGCCCTCAGATCCCCGGCGCCGACGTCGGCGACGGCAACGGCCTGGGCGCGAACGACGCGACCACCTCGCTGGCCGGCATCGGCGACCGGAACCTGCCCGGCTACCCGAACAACGTCAACGGCCTGCCCGGCACCGGCTACCCGTCCGGCCAGAACGGCGGCATCGGCTCCGCCTACGGAGGCGGCGCCGCCCCGGCCGGCGCCGCGAGCACGGCCGGGATGCGCGGCCTCGGCAACGGCTCCCCGATGTTCCCGATGATCCCGCCCGGCGGCGCCGCCGCGGGCCAGGACCGCCAGGAGCGCGAGCGGACCACGTACCTGCTCGGGGACGAGGACGACTTCCGCAGTGACGTGCCCACGACGAACCACCTCATCGACGGGAAAGGCAAGGCGAAGGCATGAGTGATCCGGATGGCGGGCAGTCGCCGTCGCTGGAGCTCGCCCCCAACTTCCCCGGCATGGAGCCCGACGGGCGGGGTCCGGACATCAAGCACGACGAGGTCAGGTCCGTGCTCTCGCGGCTGCGCAGGCAGCTGGAGACGCTGCGCGGCAACGCGCCGGCCTCGATGAGCGCCACCTGGAGCGGGCCGGGCACGATCGGCAACGTGGCCGGGCTGAGCAACGTCGGGTCCGCCGAGACCGGCCCGTGGGAGGTGGCCTCCGGCTTCGGCGTCAACACCGCCAAGGCGTACGAGGTCTTCAGCGGCAGCTACTCCGATTTCCTCGACTGCATCGAGGAGTGGGCGTTGGCCGTCGAGAAGGCCATTGACAACTACGAGCGCGGTCACCTCGACAGCAGTGCGTGAGAATCGGCAGGGATGATCGATGGGCGATGCGTGGAAGCCGATCCGGGTCAAGGCTGACCTCGGTCCGGTCGAGCCCGGCTCCGAGGTCAGCAGGGACACGGTCGCGGGCTGGCTGAGCAAGGCCGATCCCGAGGCCGTCGACCGGGCCGGGGAGAGCTACATCGAGGCGGGCAAGCTCCTGCTGGGCGAGGCCGGCGTGCAGAGCGCCATCCTGAAGGCCGCCGAGGAGCTGAACGAGGTGTGGCACGGCGACAACGCCAGCCAGACCGTCCTGGGCGCGCTGCGCCTGCTGCACGCGAGCGCGGGCGCGCTGGGCAAGGCCATGAACGACACCGGCGGCCCGATGCGCGTCTACGCCCAGCACATCAGGGAGTACCAGGCCAGCGTCACCGCGCTGCCGGCCACCGCCGAGCAGAACGCCGGGACGGGCGGCTCCAGCACCGGCGGGTCGAGCGGCGGCAGCAGCGGCGGGTCGAGCGGCGGGACCGGCGACGGCGGTGGCAGCAGCGGCGGGACCGGCGGCTCGTCGTTCAACGAGGGCGCCGGCGGCGGGATGACCGGCGACCCGTCGCAGAACCGCAACAACTTCGACCCGGACGAGGAAGCCAGAAGGCAGCTCGCCGAGCTCAACCGGAAGATCACCGAGGTCAACTCAAGCATCGCCGAGGGCCTGGCCTTCGAGCTTCCGGAGATCACCCCGCTGGAGGTGAACCTCACCAAGCAGGCGCCTCTGGACCCCGGCAGCGGGACCCGTACCCCGTCCGGCACGACCGTGCACTGGAACGGCGGCGGCGGCAACGACGGTGGCGGCGGCAATTTCGGTTCGGGCTCCGGGAGCGGCCAGGGGTCCTCGTCCGGCGGCGGCCCGCAGGGTGGCGACCAGCCGGGCGGCTCCCCCACGTCCCCGCGGGACACGACCGGCCCCGGCGACGGCGCCGGCCCCACCGACCCGGGCAAGGGCCCGGGCCCGGACGGCGACCAGGGCTCGGGCGGCCCCGACGGCCAGCAGCCGGGCCCCGGCGACACCCCTGGGCAGCAGCAGCCGGAACAGCAGCAGCCCACCGATCCCCAGGGCCAGGAGGGCGAGCAGGAGCCCGCTCCCCCGGTGATCGGCGGCGAGCCCCGGACCGAGCTGGCCGAGACCCCCACCACGCCGTCCCCGCACGGCACCACCACGCCGAACCTGCTCACGCACACGCCCACCACGCCGACGCCGACCGCCACCGTCAACCCGATCGGCAGCCAGCAGGGCCCCGGCATGTGGTACGGCACGGGCGGTTCGGCGGCGACGGCGAGCCCGGCCGTGCTGCGCGGCGGCCCGGCGGCCACGGGTCACGGCTTCATGGGCTTCCCGCCCGGCGGGATGGCCGGAGCGGGCGGCAACGAGGGCCAGGAGCGCAACCGGGAGTTCTACGAGCCCGAGGGCCACGTCTTCGCCCCCGCCCAGGAGGCGGGGCCGGAGAGACTGGGCTGACCCCCTGCCCCGGGGGTCATTCCTCGACGCGCTGGTGGATCCTGGCGAGCTCGCCCATGACGTCCTCGAAGGTCTTGTTGTAGACGGCTTCGGCCTGCCGAGCCTGCTCCAGGGCGCCTTCGGGGTCGTCGGCGAAGCGCAGGGGGTTCTCCGCGCCGAAGAGCGCCTCCATCGCCTCGGTCATCTGGCGCCGGTGGTCGGCGGTGGCCGCGGCGATGGTCTCCTTGATGCGCTCGGCGAGCTCGCCCGACGTGAGGCGCATGGCCTTCGGGTGCAGGTGCAGCTCCTGCAGGCCGGGGCCGCCGATCTCCACCTTGACCAGGCCGTCCTCGTCCTCGGCGCGGCCGACCACCTTGGCCATCTCCTGCTGGAGCTCGGCCACGCGGGCCATCTGCAGGTCCGCGTTCCTGATGACCTGGTCGACGTCCAGGCTGTCGAAGTTCAGCTCGCTCATCCGTGCACCCCATACGTCACAAGAGCCCCACTTAACGGCGAAAGACTACTAACCGGCCAGGCCGCGAATCCATGTGTAGACGTCCAGCACGCCGAGCGACAGCGGGAACATCGCGATCAGCAGAATGACGTCCACCACGTCCCCGGCCCGGGCCCAGAACGGCGAGAGCCTTCCGGACGGCAGCCACACGCCGAGCCCGACGACGAGCAGGGCGAGCCAGAGCAGCCCCATCACCACCGCGGCGGCGGCCACCGTGCCGGCCCCGGCGCTCAGCGAGACGGCGCCCAGCACCAGCCCGCCGAGCCCGGCGCCCAGCAGCCAGAGCCGCTGGCCGAGGCCGTGGAAGACGCGGGCGCGCAGCAGCAGCACCAGGCAGAGCACGGCGGCCATCGAGGTGGCCAGCCAGCCCGGCGTGGCCGCCAGCGGGATCAGCGCGCCGATGGCGGTCATGGTGATGCCGATGACCATGCCGGTGGCGTACCGGCCCGCCTGGGCGGTGCGGGCGAGCACGCCGTCGCTGTCGAGCCGCTGGTTGTCGGCGCGCAGCTCCTCGGAGTTCGTCGGCAGGGCGGGCAGCGGCACCCGGGCGATGCGGAACGACAGGGTGGGGATGAGCGGGCTGAGCGACATCAGGATCGTCACGGTCATCGCCGCGACGCCCGCTGCGGGCAGCTCGAACACCATGACCACCGCCGCGGCGGCCGTGCCCGCGACCGCCGCCACGGCCGTGCCGAGGAAGCCCGCCACGCCGTCCGACACGACGGCGCCGCCGATCGTGGCCACCAGCGCGGTGCAGGCGAACGCCGCCAGCAGGTGCGGCGCGCCGAGCCCGGCCAGCGTGGAGCCGCTCGCGAGGCCGTACAGGCCCGCGAGGAAGGCGTACGGCAGGGCGGCGTAGCCGATCCAAGCGCCGGCGCCGGAGTCGCCGACAGCGCGCGACAGGGCCGCGCTGACGCCGATCAGGAGCACCGCGAGCATGCCCGCGACCACGGTCAGGCCGAGCGGCGGGCCGCCGGCCAGGACGAGCGCGGGCGCGCCGAGCGCGAGCAGGACGGCCGCCGCGCCCGCGCCCATGGCCCGGGTGTGGCTCGCCTCCCACCGGCCGCTGCTGCCCTTGACGCCGGTGGCGACCACGTCGGCCACGTCGTCGTACAGCGCGGGCGGCAGCGTCGACTCGCGGGGCCGCAGGTAGAGCACCTCGCCGTTGAGCACGCCGAGCGCGGCGAGCGTCTGTCCGAGGTCGAACGGGGTGCCGCCGAGCCGCTGGAGCACCCAGCCGGGACCGCCGACCACCTCGCCGCCGCCCTCGCCGACCGCGCGGAGCAGCCCGGGCAGCACGTGGGGCAGCGGGATGTCGGCGGGCAGCGCCAGATCGACCCGGCGGCGCGGCGCGATGATCGTCACATGGCACAGCGGCGGCAGTGGCGCGTGCGGCATGGGCTGGTGCTGCTGCCGCGGCGCGTGCGAGGCCGGCTGAGGGGCGAGCGATGTCACAGGCCGTACTCCAGGGTTTAACCGGCAAGTCCTGACATGCCGAACATATAGGGACAATGCTTCTGGTAAGAAAGTGTTTCAGGTGACAGGAGGGTTGTCTCGCGAGTGAGCCGTCAATGAGCATCGTCGTTGTCAGGCGTCCTGAGCGCCGCCCCACTCCCCAGCCACCCCGCGGGGAGATCCTGCTGGAGTCGCCGCCTGAGATCCCCGAGGTGCAGCCGGCGGGGCTGATGGGCGTGCTCATGTACGTCCCCATGCTCGCCGGCGGCGCGGCCATGGCCCTGATGTTCACCGCCGGAGGCAACTCCAGCCCTCTCATGTACGTGGCCAGCGGCCTGTTCGCCGTCTCGATGCTGGGCATGACGCTCGGCCAGTTCGGCCGCAACGCCGGAGAGCGCAAGAACCGGCTCAACGGCCTGCGCCGCGACTACTTCCGCTACCTCGCCCAGGTCCGCAAGAAGGTCCGCAAGGCCGCGCTGCAACAGCGCGAGGCGCTGGAGTGGAGCGGCCCGGCCCCCGACACGCTGTGGTGGGTGGCGATGGGGCCGCGCCTGTGGGAGCGCAGGCCGCGCGACGACGACTTCGGCACGGTCCGGCTCGGCACCGGCGTGCAGAAGCTCGCCGTCCAGCTCGTGCCGCCCGACTCCGCGCCGGTCGAGGACCTCGACGCGCTGACGGCGGGCGCGCTGCGCCGCTTCGTCCGCGCCCACTCCACGGTGTCGGGACTCCCGGTCGCCGTCGCCCTCCACTCGTTCGCCAGGATCAACCTCACCGGCGACCCCAGGGCCGTGCGCGCCATGGTCCGGGCGGTGATCGCCCAGCTCGCCACCTTCCACTCCCCCGACGACATGCGGGTGATGGTGTGCGCCAGCCGCGAGTGGATGCCGCACTGGGACTGGGTGAAGTGGCTGCCGCACGCGCTGCACCCGGAGGAGGTGGACGCCGCCGGGCACGTCCGGCTGATGGCCGAGAGCATGGAACGGCTGGACCAGCTCGTCGGCGACGAGCTGAAGGAGCGCGCCCGCTTCCGGCCCGGCGCCGCCTCGGACGCGCTGCCGTACCACGTGGTGATCGTCGACGGCGGGCACGTGCCGCACGACTCCCAGCTCGGCGTCGACGCCATCCAGGGCGTCACGGTCATCGACCTGTCCGAGTCGGCGGGCCCGGCGGGCGAGAGCAACACGCTGCGCCTGGACGTCCAGCCCGACGGCTTCCACATGGTCAAGATCGACCACGCGGGCAAGCGGTCCACGAACCGGCTCGGCGACCCCGACAGCCTCGACTACGCCCGCGCCGAGGGCCTGGCCAGGCAGCTCGCGCCGCTGCGCGCCTCGACGGCCTCCGGCGGCGAGACGCAGGACCTGCTGAGCACCAACACCACGCTGACCGACCTGCTCGGCGTCGGCGACCCCGCCCATCTGCAGCCGGCCGTCACCTGGCAGCCCAGGGCGGGCCGCAACCGGCTGCGGGTGCCGATCGGCCTCGGCGTCGACGGCCGCGTGGTCGAGCTCGACATCAAGGAGTCGGCGCAGGGCGGCATGGGCCCGCACGGCCTGGTCATCGGCGCGACCGGCTCCGGCAAGTCGGAGCTGCTCCGCACCATGGTGCTCGGCCTGGCGATCACGCACTCGTCGGAGATCCTCAACTTCGTGCTCGTCGACTTCAAGGGCGGCGCCACGTTCCTCGGCCTCGACACGCTCTCGCACGTCTCGGCCGTCATCACCAACCTGGAGGACGAGCTCCCGCTCGTCGACCGCATGTACGACGCGCTCCACGGCGAGATGGTGCGCCGCCAGGAGCTGCTGCGCGCGGCCGGCAACTACGCCTCGCTGCGCGACTACGAGCGCGCCCGCGAACAGGGCGCCGACCTGCGGCCGATGCCGACGCTGTTCATCGTGCTCGACGAGTTCAGCGAGCTGCTGGCCGCCAAGCCCGAGTTCATCGACCTGTTCGTGATGATCGGCCGGCTCGGCCGCTCGCTCGGCGTGCACCTCCTCCTGGCCTCCCAGCGGCTGGAGGAGGGACGGCTGCGCGGCCTCGACACCCACCTGTCGTACCGGATCGGCCTGCGCACGTTCTCGGCCATGGAGAGCCGCGTCGTGCTGGGCGTCGCCGACGCCTACGAGCTGCCGTCCGCGCCGGGCAACGGCTACCTCAAGTACGACACCACCGGCATGACCAGGTTCAAGGCCGCGTACGTGTCGGGCGCGCACCACGCCGACCCCGTCCAGGCGGCCACCGCCGACGGCCAGGTGCCGGTGCGCGAGGTCGTCGAGTACGGCCCCGCCCACGTCCCGCTGCCCGAGGTCACCACGCCCGTCCAGACGGGCGAGCCCGAGCCGGACGACGAACCGGCCGCCGGCAACCAGCGCAGCCTGCTCGACGTCGTGGTCGGCCGGCTCACCGGCCACGGGCCCGCCGCCCACCGCATCTGGCTGCCGCCGCTGGCGGAGCCGCCCACGCTGGCCCACCTGCTGCCGCCGCTGTCCGTCACCGCCGACCACGGCCTGACCACGGCCGGCTGGCAGGGCCGGGGCAAGCTGCACGCCGTCGTCGGCATCGTGGACAAGCCGTTCGAGCAGCGCCGCGACCCGTTCTGGCTGGACCTGTCCGGCGGCGCCGGGCACGTCGGCGTCGCCGGCGGCACCCGCAGCGGCAAGAGCACCGTGCTGCGCACCCTGGTGTCGAGCATGGCGCTCATGCACACGCCGCGCGAGGTGCAGTTCTACTGCCTGGACTTCGGCGGCGGCTCGCTGTCGTCGCTGGAGGGCCTGCCGCACGTCGGCGGCGTCGCCGCCCGTCTCGACGGCGACCGGGTGCGCCGTACCGTGGCGGAGGTCGGCTCCATCCTGGAACAGCGCGAGCGCGACTTCGGCGAGCACGGCATCGAGTCCATCGCCGCCTACCGCCAGCTGTGCGCCGAAGGCACGATCGAGGGCGACGGCTGGGGCGACGTCTTCCTCGTCGTCGACGGCTGGCTGACGCTCCGCCAGGAGTTCGACTCGCTCGAACCGGTCATCACCGACATCGCGGCGCGCGGGCTCGGCTACGGCATCCACGTGATCGCCGCCTCCAACAAGTGGTCGGAGTTCCGGCCCGGCATCCGCGACCTGTTCGGCACCAAGGTCGAGCTCCGCCTCGGCGACGCGTACGAGTCGGAGGTCAGCAGGAAGAAGGCGCTCGCCGTGCCCGAGGGGGCGCCGGGACGCGGCCTGACCAAGGACGGCTTCCACTTCCTGTCGGCGCTGCCCAGGATCGACGCCGTGCAGGACCCCGCGTCGCTCGCCGATGGCGCGCGCGGGCTCGTCCAGGCCGTGCGCGACTCCTGGAAGGGCCCGGTGGCGCCCCGGGTGCGGCTGCTGCCCGCCGTGCTGCCGCTGGCCGCGCTGCCCGCCGACGAGGAGCGCATCCCCATCGGCATCGACGAGGCCACGCTCATGCCGGTCACGCTCGACTTCGACGCCGACCCGCACTTCGTCGTGTTCGGCGAGAACGAGAGCGGCAAGTCGAACCTGCTGCGCCTGATCGCCGAAGGACTGGTGAGCAGGAAGCAGCCCAGCCAGGCCATGATGATCGTCATCGACTACCGCAGGGCCCTGCTGGACTCGGCGGCGACCCCGCACCGCATCGGCTACGCCGCCTCCAGCGCCGCCGCCGCCGACCTCATCAAGGACGCCAGGGAAGCGCTGATGAGCCGCCTGCCCCCGGCCGACCTGACGCCGCAGCAACTGCGCGACCGCAGCTGGTGGCAGGGCTCCGACCTGTACGTGTTCGTCGACGACTACGACCTGGTCGCCACCTCGGCCAACCCGCTGGCGCCCCTGGTCGACCTGCTGCCCCAGGCCCGCGACATCGGCCTGCACGTGGTGCTGTCGCGCCAGATGGGCGGCGCCGGCCGGGCCATGTTCGACCCGGTCATCCAGCGCATGAAGGACATGGCCACGCCGGCGCTGCTGCTGTCGGGCAACAAGGACGAGGGCTACCTGTTCGGCAACGTCCGGCCGCAGACGCTCCCGCCCGGCCGCGGCCATTTCGTGGACCGCCGCCTGGGCGCGCGCCTGATGCAGACCGCGTTCCTGGGCGACGAGCAGGCCATCCGAGAAGGGGGATCATGACCGACCTGGAGATGCACTTCTCCGCGCTCGACCGGTGCCGCACGGCCATCAGCACGGCCACCAGCCACTACCGGGAGACCTTGACCGAGAACAATCCCGGCGAGGTCACCTACGAGGAGGACGGCCGGGTCCGCAACAACCGCACGCCGATCAGCGCGAGCGCCTTCGGCGACCTGGAGGGCTCCGCCGCGCTGGCCGGCTGCGCCAACGGCGTCTGGTCCACGCTGCTCGACGAGATGGACCAGGCCCGCAGGAAGCTGCGCGACACCGAGGCCGGGCTGAGCAACGTGGAGACCAACATCGCCAAGGCACACCGGGCCACCTCATGAGCGTCTCCCACCTGCCGGGCGGCGAGGAGCTCGACGCCATGCTCACCAAGGTCACCGGCGACCCCGCGGCGATCAACAAGGTGGCCGAGAAGTGGCGGGCCCTGGCCGGCGACATCAACGAGTTCGGCGGAGCGCTCGGCGGCGCCGTCCAGGTCGTCGACAACGCCTGGCGGGGCCGCTCGGCCGACCAGTTCGACACCTACATGCGCAAGTACGGCCGGGCGGCCCACGAGCTGCAGACGGCCCTGGCCAACGCCGCCGGGTCGCTGGACGCGGCCGCCACGGCGCTGCGCGAGGCGCGTACGGAGATCGCCGCCGTCATCCGCGACCTGTCAGCCAGCGCGTCCACGTACACGAAGGAGAACCCGGACGCCACCGAGCAGGCCAAGGACACGGCGCTGCGCGGGCTGGTGAACCAGGCGATCACCGACGCGCGGCCGCACGTGACCTCGGCCAACACGGCGCTGACCAAGGCGAAGACCGACATCGACGCCTTCCTGGGCGACCGCGCCCAGACCTTCCGCGGCATCCCCGAGATCGTCACCCAGGAGTTCACGCCGCAGGACGGCAGGAAGATCGACTGGCAGCCCGAGCCCGGCTACAACCCGCGGCAGGACCGCACGGCCCTGCAGGGCGGCGGCAACGGTGGCGGCGGCGGGGGCGGCGGCTTCGGCGGCTACGGACCGAGCGGCCCGCCTCCCCCCGGCGGCGGCCCGGCCCCGACGGGCCAGGTCAAGCAGTGGATCGAGGAGGCCATCGCCATCCTCAAGCAGCACGGCGTGCCGGTGTCGAAGATGAACGCCAGCGACATCTGGATGATCATCCGGCACGAGTCCGGCGGCAACCCCCACGCGATCAACAACTGGGACTCGAACGCGGACAAGGGCACCCCGTCCAAGGGCCTGATGCAGACCATCGACCCGACGTTCAACGCCTACAAGCTGCCGGGGCACGGCAACATCTACGACCCGGTGGACAACATCATCGCGGGCGTCCGCTACGCGATCTCGCGCTACGGGTCGGTGTCGAACGTGCCCGGCGTCGTCGGCACCAAGAACGGCAGCGGGTACGTCGGCTACTAGGGAACGGACAGCGAAAAGGGCCCGGACGTGATCGTCCGGGCCCTTTCGTCAAGGCGTCGTCAGCCGCAGTTGGCCCAGCCCGCGCTCGTCGAGCCGGAGCCCACGCTGCCGGAGTAGCGCACGCACTTCCCGGCGGCCGGCAGCTTCACCGGTCCCGCGTAGTACTCGAAGCTGCCCGAGTCGGTCTTGCTGGGGCCGTTCTGGACCTCCAGGGTGGCGCTCACGGGGGTGGACTTGCCCACGTCCACCGTCTTCATGGTGACCACGCAGTTCTGGCCGGTGCTGTTGTTCCAGAGCTGGTACGTGGCGCCGCCGGAGAAGGAGCTGGAGCGCTGGACGACGAAGCCCGAGCCGCACACCTGGGTGGGCGTGTACGGGTTCTTCACCGGGGCCGCCTGCTTGGCCGTCGC
Source organism: Nonomuraea sp. NPDC003214 (assembly GCF_053590035.1). Lineage (NCBI taxonomy): Bacteria > Bacillati > Actinomycetota > Actinomycetes > Streptosporangiales > Streptosporangiaceae > Nonomuraea > Nonomuraea sp. NPDC003214. The sequence goes on from NZ_JBSFSX010000001.1 coordinate 797,601, forward strand.
CTTGGGCTGCGTCGGCGTGGGCTTGGGCTGGGTCGGGGTGGGCTTCGGCTGGGTGGGCGTCGGCTTCGGCTTGGTCGGCGTGGGCTTCGGCTCCGGGGCCTGCGTCGGCTTCTCCGTGGGCTTCTCGGAGGGCTTCTCCGTCGGCTTCTCGGTCGGCTTCTCGGTCGGCTTCTCGGTCGGCTGCTCCGAGGGCTGCTCGGTCGGCTTCTCGGACGGCTTCTCCGTCGGCTGCTCCGAGGGCTGCTCCGTCGGCTTCTCCGTCTTGGTGACGGTCGCCGTCGGCTGCGGCTTCTTCTTCCTCTTGGTCGGCGTCGGCTCGGCCTCGGCGGTCGGGGCCGCCGTCGGCTGCTGCGTGACCGTGGGCACCACGACCGGCTGCGTCGGCATCGCCGTGGGCGTCGTCGGCACCGAGGTCAGCTCGGGCACGCCCGCGGTGGTCGTCGGCCACTCGGTCGGCAGCACCAGCGGGGCCACCCCGGCCTCGTCCACGTCGGGCGTGGCGCCCCACGGCACGGTGACCGTCGGCTGCGGCTGCTGCGGGACCGGGCCGCCGTCAGGCGCGGTGCCCTGCGGAACCGGGGCCGCGGACGCGCTGTTGGGCACCGGGATGCCGTCGGCGTTCGCCTGGGCGGCCACGGTGGTGCCGACCTGCTGGTACTCGACGTACCGGTTGGCGCCCCACAGGCCGATCGCGGAGACGAGCGCGACCGCGCCCACCCCGGCGACCAGGCCCATCGGGAACTTCCTGCGCGGCCCCTGCGAGCCCCTGGGCTGCACGGCCTCCAGCCGGATCTGCTGCGGCTGGGGCGGCTGCTGCGGCTGACCGCCCGGCTCGGGCGGGCCCCACATCGGCTCCGCCTGCTGGACGCCCGGCACGGGCGAGCCCTGCATCGGGGGCCCCTGCATGGTCGGGTGCTGCATGGGCGGGCCCTGCACCGGCTGGCCGGGGCCGCCCTGCGGGGGCACCATCGGCTGCATGCCCGGGAGCGGCACGGCCGGGATCGGGACGCCCTGGAGCGCCACCCCGGGGACGGGCACGCCCTCGATGGCGGTCTGGTCCGGCGCCTGCTGGCGGCCCGCGCCGGGGTCGCCGAGCACCTGCATGAGCGCGCTGTACGTGGTCGGCCGCTGGCTGACGTCCTTGGCCAGCGCCGACAGCAGGACGCGGCGCAGCGCCTCGTCCCCGACGCCCACCTCGGGCTCGCCGGTCAGCACGGCGTCGCGGTCGGCGAACGGCGGCTTGCCGGTGGCCGCGAACGTCATCGTCGCGGCCCAGGCGAACACGTCGGCGTACGGCCCGTACTGCAGGCCGGTGAGCTGCTCGGGGGCCTGGTAGCCGGGCTCGCCCACGGGGTCGCCCACGGTCACGTCGGTCACCCTCGGCCCCTCGGCTGCGAGGATCACGTTGTGCGGCCTGAGCGAGCGGTGGGTCAGCCCCGCCAGGTGCACGGCCGACAGCGCGGTCAGCACGCCGACGGCCACCCGCTCCAGCGCGTCGCCGGCCAGCGGCCCATCGGCCTCGACGGTCTCGGCCAGGCTCTTGCCCTCGACGTGCTCGCGGACGATGTACGGGCGGTCCGCCAGGTAACCGGCGTCGAGCACCCGCGCCACGTACGAGCTGGAGACCCGCTGGGCGGCCAGGTAGGGCGCGAGGGCGTCGGGTGCCGGTTCGGGCACGCCGGGGAGCAGCTTGATGGCCCGGATGGGGGCGTCATCGGATTCCCGCCCGAGGAAGGTCTCCCCGCGCGGCCCCTCTCCCAGCAGCCCGAGGATGCTGTAATCACCGATCCGCTCGGGATCACCAGGGCGCAATGGGTGCATGCCCAAACCTTTCCACGGCAAAAAGCAAGATCTAGTTATATTCAACCAGATTGGTCACATACGCCACATAGGTTTCGGGCCGTACCCAACAATTCATGGTCTTGTTTCCTTGCTGACGCAGTAGGAGCCGCGGCGGGGCCTGCGTCAGTCGGTGCGGCCGGGGCGCCAGCCCCGGCGGCGGCCCATCGGGACGAGCGCCCGCGCGACCGCGACGAGCAGCACGAGACCCAGCGCCGACCCCGCGACGATCAGCCCGAGGCTCCGCGCGGCGTGGTCGACGGGCGGCACCGCGGCCACCGCGCCCGGCGGGAGCGGCGCGGGCGGCGGCGGCGCCACCACGGGCGCGTTGGCCGGCTCGAACGGCAGCACGGCGCTGACCGCCTGTATGGGGTTGACCATCCCCGCCGTCGTGGTGCCCGTGCCCAGGTCGGCCGTGGCGATGACGCGCCGCCGCACCTGGTCCTGGTCGAGCGTCGGGAACCTGGCCCGCACCAGCGCCACCACCCCCGCCACGTACGGCACCGCGTAGCTGGTGCCCTCCAGCTCCAGGTTGTAGGCCTTGCCCGGCCAGGTGGAGGTGATGCTCTCGCCCGGACCCAGCACGGAGACCGGCGTCTTGTCGTTGGAGAACTCCGACAGCGCCCCCGACTGCCCGGCCGCCCCGACGGCCAGCACGCCCTCGTACGACGCCGGATAGGCCGGGATCGGGGTGCCGTCCTCGGCCCGCTTGTTGCCGGCCGCCGCCACGATCACCACGTCCTTGGCCAGCGCGTACGCCACCGCGTCCCGCAGCGCGGGGAAGTCGGTGGTGGCCGAGGAGATGTTGATGACGTCGGCGCCCTCGTCGGCGGCCGACCTGATCGCCTTGACCATCAGGTCGGGGTCGCCGTCGCGCTCGGTGTTGGTCTGCTTGTACGACAGCAGTTGCGCGGCCGGCGCCATGCCGTGGAAGGGCACACCCTCGACGTACACGGCGCCGATGATGCCCGCGACCGCGGTGCCGTGCCCGATGCAGTCGCGGATGCCGGTGTTGGTGAGGTCGGCCCGGCCCGCCAGGCGGAGCTGCGGATGGTTCAGCTCGACGCCGCTGTCGATGATCGCCACCCGGACGCCCGCGCCGGTCGACAGCGGCCACACGCGCTTGGGGTCGAGCCGCTTCTGCGCCCAGGGCTCGGCGCCGGGAAGCTGCTGGGTGCCCCGCTTCGGCCGGCACTCGTCGGCGGTCGCCGCCGCCGCGGGAGCCACGCCGAGCTGAAGGGCCAGCAGGCAGGCCAGAAAGGCGCGGGCAATCATGTCCGAAAAGAGTAGCCTGCCCTGTCGATCAGGCAGAAGCCCCGGCCCGGACCGGGGCTCCCCCCGTCAGCGGGTCGCCGACTCGATGTTGCCCCGGTAGGTGTTGATGACCCGGGACGCCTCGTTGAGCTCTTCGGACATGCGCTGGAAGGCGGCACGGTAGTTCTGCCAGGCGCCCTGGAACCGCTGGGCGCCGGGGCCGGTCCAGGCGGTGCCGACCTTGGACGCCTCGCGGTCCAGCGCCGTCATCGTGGCGCGGACGGCCTCCGCCTGCTGCGTGAACTGGGTGGCCATGGCCTGCATTTCCGCAGGATCGCCCCCGAGCATGCTCTGGCTCATGCGTACCTCCTGGATCGACATGGAAGCGCCCTCACCATAGACGCGTGAATCGCTGATCGCCCCGGTTATGCCGAGCGGCTATGGTCGTCCGGAGGATTGTTCGGCCCGTCCGGGGCAGCGGGGGTCCGTCCGGGATGGGCGCTTTAAACTCCGATGAGTACGAGCCAGGAAGGACGGACGTCGGTGCACAAGGTTCTGATCGCCAACCGCGGCGAGATCGCCGTACGAGTGGCACGGGCATGCAAGGACTCCGGCATCGGGAGCGTGGCCGTCTACGCCGACCAGGACCTCGACTCCCTGCACGTCAGGGTCGCCGACGAGGCCTACTCCCTGGGCAGCGCGTCCCCCGCCGAGACCTACCTCGACATCGGCAAGCTGCTGGCGGTCGCCGAGCGCTCCGGCGCCGACGCCGTGCACCCCGGCTACGGCTTCCTGGCCGAGAACGCCGACTTCGCCCAGGCGGTCATCGACGCCGGGCTCACCTGGATCGGGCCGCCGCCCGCCGCCATCGCCGCGCTCGGCGACAAGGTGCAGGCCAGGCACATCGCCCAGAAGGTCGGCGCGCCGCTCGTCGCCGGCACCAAGGACCCGGTCTCGGGGGCCGCCGAGGTCGTCGCGTTCGCCGAGGAGCACGGGCTGCCGATCGCCATCAAGGCCGCCTACGGCGGCGGCGGGCGCGGCATCAAGGTCGCCCGCCGCCTGGAGGAGGTGGCCGAGCTGTACGAGTCGGCCGTCCGCGAGGCCGTGGCGTCCTTCGGCCGGGGCGAGTGCTTCGTCGAGCGCTACCTCGACCGGCCGCGCCACGTCGAGACCCAGTGCCTGGCCGACCGCGAGGGCAACGTGGTCGTGGTCAGCACCCGCGACTGCTCCCTGCAGCGCCGCCACCAGAAGCTGGTGGAGGAGGCCCCCGCGCCGTTCCTCACCCAGGAGCAGGTCGACATCCTCTACTCCAGCTCCAAGGCCATCCTCAAGGAGGCCGGCTACGTCGGGGCCGGCACCTGCGAGTTCCTCGTCGGCGAGGACGGCACGATCTCGTTCCTGGAGATCAACACCCGGCTCCAGGTCGAGCACCCGGTGTCGGAAGAGGTCGCGGGCATCGACCTGGTGCGCGAGATGTTCCGCATCGCCGACGGCGAGCCGATCGGCTACGGCGACCCGGAGCTGCGCGGCCACTCCATCGAGTTCCGCGTCAACGCCGAGGACGCGGGCCGCAACTTCCTGCCGACGCCCGGCACGCTCACCGCGATGCGCGCGCCGTCGGGTCCCGGCGTACGGCTCGACTCCGGCTACGAGGCCGGGATGACCGTGCCCCAGACGTTCGACTCGCTGGTGGCCAAGCTGATCGTGACCGGCCGCACCCGCCGGGAGGCGCTGGAGCGCGCGCGCCGGGCGCTGGCCGAGTTCGAGATCGACGGGATGCCGACCGTGCTGCCGTTCCACCGGGCGGTCGTGACCGACCCGGCCTTCACGGGCGAGCCGTTCGCCGTCCACACCCGGTGGATCGAGACCGAGTTCGACAACACGATCCCGCCCTACGCCGGCGCCCCCGAGACGGCCGAGCCGGTGTCGCGGGAGACGGTGACGGTCGAGGTCGGCGGCAAGCGCCTGGAGGTCGTGCTGCCGGCCGGGCTCGGCGCGGGCGTCGCTACGCCCTCGGCGAACAAGAAGCCCAGGCGGGCCGGGGGCGGCGCCCGCACGGCCGCCGCCGGCGGCGACTCCCTCGTCACGCCGATGCAGGGCACGATCGTCAAGGTCGTGGCCGCCGACGGCGACACCGTGGCCGAGGGCGACACCGTGGTGGTGCTGGAGGCCATGAAGATGGAGCAGCCGCTGACCGCGCACAAATCCGGCGTCATCACCGGGCTCTCCGCCGCCGTCGGCCAGACGATCACCTCCGGGGCCGTCATCTGCGAGATCAAGGACGCCTGAGCGTCACCGGCGCCGAGATCGAGGGCAAAGATTCGCGGCGCGGGCGTCCGGACCCGCCAGGATGCCCGCACCGGGGCGCGCCCGGAGCGCGCCGGGCGGGTAACGTGCGCAGTGAGGAACTTTGCCGACCGCCCGTTCGTCCTCATGGGCGAAGGAGGCTTGCTGCCAATGACCCATTCGCTGCGCCGTGCAGGGGCCGCGATCGCGGCTCTGATCGCCGGTCTACTCGTTGTTCTCGCGCTGTCCCCTGCCGCCAACGCGGCCGCCGCGCCCCCTGACGCCCAATCCGTGCTGGCCCACTGGAAGGACCAGAAAGATCCGCTCTTCGTGCAGTCCGGCTCACCGCTGACCTCCGACGAGCAGTCGGCGATCCGCGAGGCGCTGAAGGACTCCAAGAGCAGCATCTACGTGGCCGCCCTGCCCGACGGCACGCTGGCCTCCAACGCCGCCGCCGGCCCTTATCTGAAGCAGCTCGGCGAGGCCGTGTCCGCGGCCAAGAGCGGCGAGGTGACGATCGCGGTGCTCGACGGCAAGTCGCTGTTCGCCGCGTCCAACTTCAGCCGCTACACCGGGCAGGCCGCCAACCTGTCCACCCGCAACCACGACAACCTGTCCGACGGCATGAAGGACTTCGTCGAGCGGGTCAACCTGCTGGCCACCAACAAGCGCTCCTCCGCGCTCACCTCCGGCCCGGTCGGCGGCAGCGGCGGCGGCACCGGCGTGCTCGCCACGCTGGGCGTGCTCGCGCTCGCCGGCGGCGGCGGCTACTTCCTCTACTCGCGCAACAAGAAGAAGAAGCAGGCCATCCAGGACGCCAAGGACCTGGCCGCGGTCAAGCAGACCGTCGAGGAGGACGTCACCAAGCTCGGCGAGGAGATCACCGCGCTCGACACCGACGTCACGCTCGCCGGCCAGGGCGGCAGCCACATCCAGGAGTGGCAGCAGGCTCTCGACTCCTACGAGAAGGCCAAGACGCAGCTCAACGCGGTGGAGCGGCCCGACCAGGTGCGCGAGGTGACCCAGACGCTGGAGGACGGCCGCTACGCGCTGGCCGTGGTGAAGGCCCGGGTCAACAACCAGCCGGTGCCCGAGCGCCGGGCGCCCTGCTTCTTCAACCCGCAGCACGGCCCGTCGGTGCGCGACGTGCGCTGGGCGCCGCAGGGCGGGGTGGCGCGTGACGTGCCCGCCTGCGCCGCCGACGCCGAGGCCGTCGAGCGCGGCTTCGACCCGCAGATGCGCGAGGTCATGGTCAACGGCCAGCGCCGCCCCTACTACGACGCGGGCCCGGCCTACCAGCCCTACGCCTACGGCTACTACGGCGGCTTCGGCGACATCATGACCGGCATGTTCATCGGCACCATGATGGGCAGCATGATGGGCGGCTGGGGCATGGGCGGCTACGGCGCCGGCTATGCCGAGGGCATGGCCGACGCGGGCGGCGGCGACTTCGGCGGCGACATGGGCGGTGGCGGCTGGAGCGACTTCGGCGGAGACTTCGGTGGCGGAGACTTCGGCGGAGGCGACTGGTAACAGCCCGCACGACCCTTTCCGGGCGCGTCCCCTTCGGGGGGCGCGCCCTTCGCGTTTCCGGCGCCTTCGCACCGAACTTCGGAATTACGTATTATCGGAAATATGAAGCGAGTAGCTGTCCTCTCCGCCCTGGTCGTGGCCGCGCTCGCCCTGCTCATCGCCCCCCGCCCGCCCGCCCTGAGCCCCGCCACGACCGGCGATCCCGCCCTCGCCCAGCAGGTACGCCGCGCCGCCGGCGACGCCGGATACCAGGGCCTGTCGGTGGCCCTCATCGAGAACGGCCGCGTCCGCCACGCCGGAGTCGGCGACACCGGCGGCCCCGACCCCCGCCCCGTCGGCCCCGGCACCGCCTACGAACTGGGCTCCATCACCAAGACCATGACCGGGATGCTGCTCGCCGACCTCGGCCTCTCCCCCGACACCCCCGTCCGCGACCTGCTGCCCGCCGTCCCGTTCTCCGACCCCGCCGTCGGCTCCGCCACCCTCGCCGAACTGTCCTCCCACCGCGCCGGAGTGCCCAGCGTGCGCACCACCCCGGCCGGCTTCCTCCGCTCCTACCTGTACGTCTTCGGCGGCGCCGACCCCTACGCGGCCGCCGGGCCCCAGCAGGCACTCGCCGACGCCGCCGCCGTCTCCGCCTCCGGCCGGGGCGAGGTGTCCTACTCCAACCTCGGCGTCTCGCTCCTCGGCCTCGCCCTCGCCGAACACGCCCGCACCGACTACGAGACCCTGCTGCGCGACCGGCTCCTCCGGCCGCTCGGCATGACCTCCACCGTCGTCCTCCAGCCCGGCGAACCGCTCCCCGCCGGGCACGCGCACGGCCGGAGCCAGTACGGCCAGCCGATGGACCCCTGGCGCGACCACGGCCACGCCGGCGCGGGCGGAGCCGTCTGGTCCACCTCCCACGACATCGCCCGCCTCGTCCAGGCCGTCATGGCGGGCACCGCCCCCGGCGCCGACGCCGCCAAGCCCCGCTTCCCCGCCGGCGAGCACCGGCGCATCGGCTACGGCTGGTTCACCACCGCCTACGGCGACCGCCAGATCACCTGGCACAACGGCGCCACCGGCGGGCACAGCACCTACGCGGGCTTCGACCCCGCGAGCGGGCGCGGCGTGGTCGTCCTCGGCAACACCAGCAAGGACGTCGACGACCTCGGCCGGCGCCTCCTCGGCGTCACCCCGCCCGACGGCGGCGACGGGCCCCCGATCCGCGAACTCCTCTTCGCCCTCGTCTTCCCCTTCATCGGGCTCGGGCTGCTCTACTCCGCCTTCCGCAACCCCGCCCTCGACCGGGTCTCCGCCGTCAGCCGCATCCTCTGGGCGGCCCTGTTCCTCTGGCTCGGCCACCGCGCCGGCGCCTGGGGTCCCGTCCCCCCGTTCACCTGGGCCCTCGGCGCCGCCACCCTCGCCGCCGCCACGGCCGCCACCCTCACCCACTGGCCCACCCTGCCCCTCGCCTCCCGGCCCCCCGCCTGGCACACCTGGCTGTCCCCAGCGGTGCCCGCCGTGTTGCTGGGAGCTTTCGGGGCTTTTTTGATCCTTTAACGGCCCCACGAGCCCCGACAACGGCGCACTCCCTCCACAGGAAGCGACCCCACCGCCTCTCCGGAGGCCCCGCTACGGCGGGCGTCCTTTCGGGGAGGGAGGCGCAACCTCTCCGAGGAGGGGACGGCGCACGCCCCCGAGAAGGCGAGGTCCCGCTACGGCGGATTTCCTTTCGGGGAGGGAGGCGGTGGGAGGAAAGCGGCGTACGGCGGGGTCGAGACAGCCAAGGCCCGTCCCGGAAGGGCCGCGCCCATGACGGCGCACGCCCCCGGAAGGCGAGGTCCCGCTACGGCGGGCGTCTCAAAGGGAGGGGGCCTGGGGGCTAGGTGCTGGCGCGGAGGGCCAGGTGTGGGGGGAGGAGGGTGGCTTGGGGGGCGGGCTTGCCGGTGAGTTTGTCCATGACGAGGCGCACCGCTTCGCGGCCGACCTCCTCGGCGGGGATGAGGACGGAGGTGAGCGGCGGGCTGGCGCGTTCGGCGACGTCGTCGGGGCAGATGGCGACCACGGCGACGTCGTGGGGGACGCGTTTGCCGAGCTGGCGCAGGGCGCTGAGGACGTGGCCGACGGCGGCTTCGTTGTGGACGACGAGGCCGGAGAGGCCGGGCCGGTCGGTCAGGAGCGTGCGGACGGTCTCGTACACCTCGTCGAAGGTCTCCTCGCAGGGCAGGGCGACGCCGGTGACGTGGTGGACGGTGAGGGCGGCGAGGAAGCCTTCGCGGGTGCGGCGGGCGAAGCCGGTGCCGCGTTCGTAGACGACGGCGGGGGCGCCGAGGAGGGCGATCTGGGTGTGGCCGCGTTCGGCGAGGTGGGCGACGCAGCGTTCGCCGGCGGCGGCGAAGTCGAGGTCGACGCAGGTGAGGCCGGCGGGTGAGGCGGGGAAGCCGATGAGGACGCTGGGTTCGGCGAGGTCGCGCAGGAGGGGGACGCGGCGGTCGTCGAGTTCGACGTCCATGAGGACGAAGGCGTCGACGAGGGCGCTGGCGGCGACGCGGCGGATGCCGTCGGTGCCTTCGTCGGCGGTGAGGAGGAGCACGTCGTGGTCGTAGCCGCGGGCGGCGGTGACGACGGCGCTGGCGAAGCGCATGAGGACGGGCACGTGCATGCCGGCGCGCAGCGGCAGGACGAGGGCGATCACGTTGGCGCGTTTGCTGGCGAGGGCGCGGGCTCCGGCGTGGGGGTGGTAGCCGAGGGCGTTGATGCTGTCGAGGACGCGGCGCCGGGTGTCGGCGGAGATGGTGCGTTTGCCGCTGAGCACGTAGGAGACGGTGCTGACGGCCACGCCGGCGTGCCGGGCGACTTCGGCGATCGTGACCGTGCGCCCGCTCAAGCGCCGGCTCCGAGGTCGAGCTGGGCCAGCGTGATGCCGTCGTTCTCGAACACGACATAAAGATCGTGCACGCCGCGCACGCCCGCAAGGGAGGCGGCGATGGCGTGCTGGTCGTGGCGGCCGGTGCGGGGCACGGGGAAGGTGGCGAGGGACTTGCCGTAGAGGGGGTCGCCGAGGCGCAGGGTGATGACGCCGCCTTCGGTGCTGCCGGCGACGGCGAGGCAGGAGGCGGCGCCGGTGAGGTCGACCTGGCGGAAGAGGATCCAGGCGCCTTCGGTCTCGGCGCGTACGGCTTCGCCGTTCTCGCGGGCGGCGTCGGTGAAGGTGACGGCGTCGTAGGAGTCGTGGTCGACGGCGCGCAGGAGGCCGCGGCGGGGCGGGACGCTCTCGCCGGTGACCTCGAAGCGGGCGCTGAGCCGCAGGTCGGTGGCGCTGCGGCCGACCATGAGCTGGTGCGGGGCGGTCTCGACGACGAAGCGGCTGCGGGTGACGTCCCAGAAGGCGAGCTCGGTCACGGGCAGGGTGAGGCGGACGGTGCGGCTCTCGCCGGGGGCGAGGCGGACGCGTTCGAAGCCGCGCAGGCGGCGCAGCGGCTGCTTGACGCGGGAGCGCTGCTGGTGGGTGTAGAACTGGACGACTTCGGCGCCGGGCCGGTCGCCGGTGTTGGTGACGGTGACCTCGCCGGTGACCGTGTCTTCCGTCAGGGTGACGCGCAGGCCGCTGTAGTCGAAGGCGGCGTAGCTGAGGCCGTGGCCGAAGGGGTAGCGGGGGGTGCCGCGGAAGTAGAGGTAGGTGGCGTCGGCGGTGATGATGTCGTAGTCGAGCAGGTCGGGGAGCTCCTGTTCGGAGCGGTACCAGGTCTGGGTGAGCCGGCCTTCGGGGTCGGCGTCGCCGAAGAGCACGTCGGCGAGGGCATGGCCGTACTCCTGGCCGCCGTGGGCGGACCAGAGGACGGCGGGCAGCCCGGTGGCGGTCCAGGTGAGCGGGTAGCCGCTGGTGACGACCATGACGGTGCGCGGGTTGGCGGCGCGCACGGCGCGGACGACGGCGTCCTGGGCTGGGGCGAGGGCGAGGGTGGTGCGGTCCTCGGTCTCGCGGCCGTTGACGAGGGGGTGGTCGCCCACGACGACGACGGCCACGTCGGCGGCGGCGGCCAGGTCGGCGGCCTGCCGGGCGCCGTCCCTGATGACGTCCATGACGAGCCAGACGGCCTGGTCGGCGTCGTCGACGAGGCGCAGGGTGCCGTCGTCGGCGGCGCCGACGTAGCAGCCGGTGGAGATGTGGCGCAGGGCGAGCGAGCCGCGCGGGCGCTCCTCCATGCGGAACGTCTGGCGCACCTCCCACCCGTTGGGCCCCGGCTGGTCGTTGACGAGCACGCCGTCGGCCACGGACACGAACCGGCCGGTGGCCACGGCGCGCAGGGCGTAGGCGCCGCCGCCCCAGTCGAACACGTCGAACGTGTCGGCCTCCGCGCTGCCGAGGCTGAGCGGCCCGCCGGCGGGGTCGGCGGTCACGGGCCCGGCCTCGGCGGTGAGCGTGACCCGGTCGACGCCTTCGCAGAACACGGTCGTGCACCGTTCGGCGACCCCGCCCCGGGCGGTGACGGCGTACGGGAGGGTGCCGCTGTACCAGTCCTCCAGGACGGTGTCGCCGAGCTGCCCGATGACGGCGACGGTGGTGACGTCGCGCAGCGGCAGCAGCCCGTCGTTGTCGAGCAGCACGATCGAGCGCCGGGCCGCCTCGCGGGCGAGCTCCTGGTGCGCGGGGCAGTTGACGACCTCTTCGGTGATGTCGTCGTACGGGGTCGCGGGGTCGAACTCGCCGAGCCGGAACCGGATCGACAGGGCGTGCCGCACGGCGGTGTCGATGTCGTCCTCGGTGAGCAGCCCCTGGTCGAGGGCGTCGCGCAGGTGGCCGAGGGTGGCCTCGGCGCGGTCGTCGTCCTGGGTGAAGCTGTCGAGCCCGGCGCGGACGGCGTGCGCGTACGCCTCGGCGGGGGTGTCGTGGTAGCCCTGGAGGCCGTACAGGTTGCCGGGGGCGTAGGCGTCGCTGACGACGAGCAGGTCGTCGGGCGCCCAGGCGCGCAGCAGTTCGTTGATCAGCGGGCTGAGGTGGGCGGGGCGGCCGTTGACGAGGTTGTAGGAGGGCATGACGGCGACGGCGGCGCCCTGTTCGAGCGCGGGGCGGAAGGCGGGCAGCTCGTACTCGTGCAGCACGCGGGGCGGGAGGTTGCTGGAGGTCTCGCAGCGGTCGGTCTCGTTGTTGTAGGCGAGGAAGTGCTTGAGCGTGGGCGCCGTCTTCAGTACGGGAGCGCTCCCACGAAGGCCGTGGGCGTACGCCGCGCCCATGAGACCGGTCAGCCAGGGGTCCTCGGAGTAGCCCTCCTCGTTGCGCCCCCAGCGCGGGTCGCGCAGCGGGTTGACGACCGGGGCCCACACGTTGCGCCCGGCGCCGGTCGGGTCCTTGTGGTGGAAGGCCAGCACCTCGTCGCCGGTCGCCTCGCCGACCCGGCGGACCAGCTCCGGGTCCCAGGTGGAGGCCAGCCCGATCGCCTGCGGGAACACGGTGGCGGGCCCGAGCCAGGCCAGGCCGTGCAGCGCCTCGGTGCCGGTGCGGAACGGGCCGACGCCCAGCCGCTCGACGGGCGCCTGGTACTGGTGCAGCAGGCCCACCTTCTCGGCCGGAGTGAGCCTGCTCGACAGGTCGGCGATCCGGTCGGGGAGGGGGAGCTCGGGGTCGCGGAAGGGTTCGTGCATGGCCATCCTCTGAGGGGGTGTCGAAGCGCTTCGATGACCGGCCGGGGGCGTTTCGGAGATGTTTCGTGGAGTTTCATGAAGGGTGCACGTCGCCGCGAACCCGGGTCAAGAGTTTCGCGAGATTCCTCCGGGCAATCTTCCCGAATCCACCGAGTCGAGCACGCGGGCGGCGCCGCCCAGCGCGGCGGCGTCGTGCCCGAGCGTCGAGGCCACCACCCGCACGCCGCCGGCCTGCGGCGCGATCGCCCGGTCGGCGACCTCGGCGTGCACGGCGGGCAGCAGCCACGGCGCGAGCGGCACGTAGTAGCCGCCGAGGATGACGACCTCCGGGTTGAGCAGGTTGGCGATGATCGACACGCCCCGGCCGAGCCCGGCGCCGACGGAGGCGAGCAGGGTCAGCGTGCTGTCGTCGCCCGCGCGGGCCGAGCGCACGACCTCCTCGATCTCCACCTCGATCTCGGCCGGTGAGGGGTCCCGCCGGCGCAGCACGGCGCCGATGCCGGCCACCGCCTCCAGGCAGCCGCGCCGCCCGCAGCGGCACTCCGGGCCGTCCGGGTCGAGCTGGACGTGGCCGAGCTCGCCGCTGTAGCCGAGCGCGCCGCGCCGCAGCCGGCCGTCGAGGATGACGCCCGCGCCGACGCCGATCTCGCCGGTCAGGTAGATCAGGTCGGCGGCCCCGGCGTGGGCGCCGAACCGCTGCTCGGCCAGGGCGGCCAGGTTGGCGTCGTTGTCGACCTGGATGGCGAACCCGGGATCGCGCAGCGCCTTGGCCAGGTCGCCGCCGATGTCGGCGTCGTACCAGCCGAGGTTGGGCGCGATGCGCACGGTGCCCTGCACGTCGACGAGGCCGGGCAGGCCGACGGCGAGCCCGAGGACCTGCCGCTCCTCCTTGGCCATCCGGTTGATCACCCGCCGGACGATCGCGGCGACGGCGGCCACGCCCTGGTTGACCGAGTCACCGGCGCCGAACGAGCGCCGCCAGGTGAGCAGCCGCTCCCCGGCCAGCCCGGTGGCCACGGCGGTGACGTAGTCGACGTTGATCTCGACGCCGATCGCGGCGTAGGGCGAGCCGTCGAGCACGAGCATCGTGGCGGGCCTGCCCACGCGGTTCTCCGTCAGGCCGGTCTCGCGCACCAGCCGCCGGTCGATGAGGTCGGCGACCAGGCTGGACACGGTGGCCTTGTTCAGCCCCGTCGACGCCGCGATGTCGGCCCGGGAGCACGGCGCGTGCTCGCGCACGAAGCGCAGCACGACCGCGAGGTTGGTGGCCCGGACGTCCGCGAAGTCGGCCGGCTGCGGGCCGGTCGTGGATGTGATCAATATCAGCCCCGTTCCCGCCGAGAAGTGACCCCAGCATGCCGCATCGCGGGCTCCCTTCACCAACCTGTGACCGTGACGCTCCCTTGTGGGTACGGTCACAGTCTACTAATTTGTTTGGTCGAAATACCAACTAATTTTCTCGAGGCCATCCCCCACTCAGAGAAGGGACCGAGCCATGTCACCTCAGACGACCCGTCGCGGGTTTCTCGGCCTGGTAGGTGCGGGCGTCCTGGCGGCGACCACCGGCTGCGCGGAGAAGCGCGAGCTGTCCAAAGGCACGGCCGTGGCCGCGGACAAGCTCAAGAGCCTGGTGCCGAACCGGATCCCGTTCGAGATCCCCGGCCTCACGCCCGACCTGCCCGGCTCCGAGTTCGTCTACCCAGGCTTCCTCACCCGGCCGGCCCAGATGGTGCGGGCGGTCACGGCCACGCCGCTGACCAGCGGCAAGGAGGTGACGGCGATGACGCCGCTGTGGGGCACGGTCCCTCCGGGGCTCGGCGACAACTCCTACTACGAGACCGTCAACGAACGGCTCGGCGGCACCGTCCGGTTCAACATCTCCGACGGCAACACGTACGTACAGAAATTGAACACCCTCCTGGCCAGCGGCGACGTCCCCGACATGATGCAGATCCCCGGCTGGAACCTCATCACGATCGCGCACTTCACCGAGGCCGCCAACAAGCTCTTCGCCGACCTGTCGCCCTACCTGGCCGGGGACAAGGCCAAGGAGTTCCCGCTGCTGGCCAACTACGACACCGCCGCCTGGCACTACGGCGTGTTCGGCGGCGTCCTCCAGGGCATCCCGTGGCAGAACGACCCGTACGCGCTCGCCACGTTCGTCCGCCAGGACATCCTCGACGAGCTTGGCCTGGCGCAGCCCAAGAGCGCCGACGACCTGCTCGTGCTCGGCAAGGAGCTGACCGACCCGAAGAAGAAGCGCTGGGCGTTCGGCGCCGTCGACCAGGAGATCCAGCGCGCCTTCAACTCCCCGCGCGAGTGGCGCAACGTCGGCGGCAAACTGCTCTACAAGTACGAGACCGACGAGTTCGCCGCCTCGGTCGAGTTCGTCACCAAGCTCTTCGAGAGCGGCTGGGTGCACCCGGACGTCGTGGCCAACAAGGACGCCGACCAGAAGGCGCCCTTCGGCAGCGGCCAGCTCGTCATCTACAAGGACGGCCCCGGCTCCTGGCACGAGGCGCTGGGCCGCTTCCTGCCGGACAACCCCAAGTTCGACATGCGGGCGGTCGCCCCCTACCCGGCCAAGCCGGGCGGCAAGGTCATGGTGTGGCGCAACGAGCCCGCCGGCATGTTCACCTTCATCAAGAAGGGCCTCGGCGACGCGCGCACCCGCGAGCTGCTCGCGCTGGCCAACTGGTGCTCGGCGCCGTTCGGCACGCAGGAGTACGAGCTGGTCAACAACGGCGTCGAGGGCAAGCACTACGACGTCAAGGACGGCAAGGTCGCGCCCACCGCGCTCGGGCGCAAGGAGGTCGCGCCCACCTACCTGTTCCTGTCGGGCCGGCCCGGCGCCACCTCGCAGAGCCAGTACCCCGGCTACGTCCAGGCGATGTGGGAGTGGCAGAGCGCCGCCTCGAAGCACCTGGAGAACGACCCGTTCGTCGGCATCCGCGTCGAGGTGCCGTCGAAGATGGCCGCGCTCGCGCAGCCGACCGAGGACAAGCTCAACGAGATCTACCGAGGCAAGCGGCCGGTCTCCGAGTGGAAGCAGATCGTGAAGGAATGGCAGGACCAGGGCGGCAACGAGGCCAGGGAGTTCTACAGCAAGGTCGCCCGGGAGAACGGCAGGCTGTGATCTCCGCGACCGCCGCCACGCCGCGCCGGGGGCGGGCCGCCAAGCCCGGCAAGGAGCTGACCTGGCGGGCCAAGCTGCGCAGGGACTGGCCGCTGGTCCTGATGAACCTGCCGATGCTGCTGGTCGTCCTGGCCTTCTGGTGGATCCCGGCGCTCGGCAACGTCATCGCCTTCCAGGACTACAACCCCTACACCGACGGCATCCTGGGCAGCCCGGTCATCGGGTTCACGAACTTCGCGCTGCTCTTCGAGGATCCGCAGTTCCTGCGCGCGATGGTGAACACGCTGGCGATCACCGCGTTCCAGCTCGTTTTCTACTTCCCGGTGCCGATCATGCTGGCGCTGCTGCTCAACAGCGTGGTCTCGGCCCGGCTGCGGGCGTTCGTGCAGGGCGTCGTCTACATGCCGTACTTCTTCTCCTGGGTGCTGGTCGTGGCCATCTTCCAGCAGATGTTCGGCGGGGCCGGGCTGCTGTCGCAGCTCCTGCGCGAGCGGGGCCACGAGGGCGTCGACTGGATGACGAACTCCGACACGTTCATCCTGCTGCTGACCTCCCAGACGATCTGGAAGGACGCGGGCTGGGGCGCGATCATCTTCCTGGCCGCGCTCAGCACGATCAGCCCGAGCCTGTACGAGGCCGCGGCGGTCGACGGCGCCAAGCGGTGGCGCCGGATGTGGCACATCACGCTGCCCGGGCTGCGCCCGGTCATCATCCTGCTGCTGATCCTGCGCCTGGGCGACGCGCTGAACGTCGGGTTCGAGCAGTTCATGCTGCAGCGCAGCGCCGTCGGGAGCGAGGCGTCGGAGGTGTTCGACACCTTCGTCTACTGGTCCGGCCTGCGCACCGGCGACCTCGGGTACGGCGCGGCCGCCGGGTTGTTCAAGGGGCTGGTCGGGCTGCTGCTGATCCTGGCGGCGAACCGGGTGGCCCACGCGTTCGGCGAGCGAGGGGTGTATTCGAAGTCATGACGCTCTTGGCGACGAGGCGGCGCAGGAAGCCCGCCGGGCTGGCGGCGTGGGAGGAGGCGCCCTCCCCCGCGGGCCGGGTCGGCAAGGGCACGCTGCTCACGCTGATCGTGCTGGCCGTGCTGTTCCCGCTCTACACGATCGTGCTGACGAGCCTGAGCTCGGCGGCGACCGTGAACCGGGTGGGCGGGCTGGTCCTGGTGCCCGAAGGCATCCATTTCGACGCCTATATCCAAATATTTTCGGACTCGGTGGTCAGCCGGGCCGTCCTGGTGAGCACGCTCGTGACCGTCGGCGGCACCGCCATCAGCCTGGGCGTCAGCGTGCTGGGCGCGTACTCGCTGTCGCGGCCCGGCTCGTTCGCGCACCGGCCGCTGCTGTTCAGCGTGCTGCTGATGTTCGTGTTCTTCCCCGGCATCATCCCCGTCTACCTGATGGTCAGCGGGCTCGGGCTGAAGGACAGCTACTGGTCGCTCATCCTGCCGACGGCCGTGTCCGCGTTCAACGTCGTGGTGCTGCGGGCGTTCTTCATGAACATCCCCGGCGAGATCATGGACAGCGCGCGGATCGACGGGGCCGGCGAGTTCCGCATCCTGTGGCGGATCGTGCTGCCCATGTCCAAGGCGGTCACGGCGGTCGTCGGCCTGTTCTACGCGGTCGGCTACTGGAACGCGTGGTTCAACGCGATGCTCTACATCGACGACACGCGCAAGTGGCCGCTGGCGCTCATCCTGCGGCAGTACGTGGTCGACTCCAACCCGCTGCCCACCGCGACGCTGGGCGTGAGCGGCATGGGGCACGACGCTCCCCCGACGCTGGCGATCAAGATGGCGATCGTGGTGATCGCGGTGGTCCCGGCGCTGGTCATCTACCCGTTCGTGCAGCGCCACTTCACCAAGGGCGTGATCGTGGGGGCGATCAAGGGCTGAGTGCGAGGGGGCGGCCCGGGCACCGCCCCCTCGCGCTCAGGTCAGCTCGCCGTGCAGGTGAGCGTGGCCGGCGGGGTGTTGCTCCCGGAGTGGCCGCCGGTGAAGCCGAACGACGTGCTCGCGCCCGGCTGGACGGCGCCGTTGTAACCGGCGTCGGTCACGCTCACCGCGGCGCCCGTCTGGGTGTGGGAGCCGTTCCAGAGCTGGGTGATGCGCTGGTCGCCGGGGAACGTCCAGGTGACCTTCCAGCCGGAGACGGCCGAGGCGCCGGTGTTCTTGACCGTCACGCCCGCCTGGAAGCCGCCCGGCCACTGGTTGCCGGGCTGGTAGGTGGCGGTGCACGCCTTGTCGGTGGTCGGGGTGACCGTCGCCGTGGGGGTGACCGTCGCCGTGGGGGTGACCGTCGCCGTGGGGGTGACCGTGGCCGTGGGGGTGACCGTGGCCGTGGGGGTGATCGTCGGCTCGGGGCCGGTGCGGTCGCCGTAGATGATGCCCCGGCCGTTGGTGCCCAGGTAGACGCGCCCGTACACGCGCGGGTCGCCCGTCAGGGCCTCGCCCATGTTGCCCCACTGGTGCTCGTCGTCGTTGATGCGCACCCAGGACGAGCCCGCGTCGTCGGACCGGTAGAGGCCCGTGACGCCGCTGACGGTCGCCACCGCGTACAGGGCCTGGTAGGTGGCGCCGGGCGCGGCCTTGCCGAAGCCGACGTTCACCGCCGACGTGATGCCGGGCAGCTTGGTGAACGAGGCGCCGCTGTCGGTCGAGTGGAACAGGCCCGTCCCGCCGGCGAGCCAGACGTCGCCCTCCCTGCCCGGCAGCGCCTTGAAATGGGTGTTGCCCTCGGCGGGCAGCCCGGTCGCGGCCGTGGCGGTGAAGCTCGCGCCGCCGTCGGTGCTGACGTAGAAGCGGCCGGCGCTGAAGCCGTAGAACTTCATCGGGTTCACCCGGTCCGACTCGACGATCGCGCCCGTCGGCAGGCCACGCGCCTGCTGCCAGGAGGTGCCGTAGCCGACGGAGTAGTGCGGGGCGACGCCCTTGGGCGCCCACACGAACCGGGAGCCGTCGGCCGCCGCCGCGACCGTGCCGCCCTCGTCGATCCCGCCCGGCTCGCCGCCCTGGAACCAGTTCGCGCCGCCGTCGGTCGAGAAGGCGACGTGGCTGTCGTTCGGCCGGTCGGCGTCGGTGAAGTTGCCGGCCCTGACCATGACGGCCGGGTTCTTCTCGGCGTAGTCGAGGCTGGTGGTCGAGGTGAACCCGGGCGAGGTGAACATCATCGGCGGCACCGCGTCCAGGTCCGTGTGGCGGAAGCCGCCGATGTCGCCCAGCGCGCTGACCAGCGGCGCGCCGGTCGGCGGGCTGACCAGGTCGAGGACCGCGGTCTCCTCGAGGCCCCGGACCATCGGCCTGATCGTGAACTGGCCGCCGGAGTCCCACCGGGTGAGGTCCTCGGTGCCGTAGATGGTCGCGCCGGTGCCGTACATCATCCTGTCGGAGTCGAACGGGTCGATCTCCAGCGATTCGGTCATCCAGCCGAGCTTGGGCGTGACCTCCGGCGGCTGCGGGTTGGTGCCGAACGTCAGCCACGGCACCTCGGCGATGTCCATCTTGTAGCGGAAACTGCGGTTCGGGTACGAGGTCCAGTCCCACACGCGGGTCCAGGTGGCGCCCGAGTCGGTGCTCCTGAAAAAGATCACGTCGGGCCACCAGGAGATCTGCGTGGCGACCATGAGCGTGCCCGGGTTCTGCCTGTCGAGGGTGAGGCCGCTGTAGCCGAAGTAGTCGTCGGCGCTCGCCGACGGCACCGGGCTGACCTGCGTCCACGTGCCGGTCGCGGTCGCGTACCGCCACACGTCGCCCTTGGCGCCGTCGTACGGGCCGCCGGTGTCGCTGGTGGCGATGAACAGGTGGCCGTTCTCGGTGTCGAGCACGCCCTTGTGCGCGATGTAGCCGGTCGGCTGCCCGGCCAGCCGCTCCCAGGTGGCCCCGGCGTCGGTGGTGCGGTAGACGGTGTTGTCCTTGTCGGCGACGCCCACGTAGATCGTCCGGGTGGCGCTGCCCGGCGACGAGGAGCGCGGGTCGTAGGTCACCCAGACGACGCCGGGCCGGTGGCTGAGGTAGCCGTTGGGGTCGTCCGGGTCCTGGGCGTAGTCGCCGGGGTTGGGGAAGCTCGCCACCTTCGCCCAGGTCGCGCCGTGGTCGGTGCTGCGCCACAGGCCGTTGCCGTTGGGCGTGCCGAGGTACAGGACGCTGTTCTTGTTCGGGTCGACGGCCAGCGCCTCGCCCATGCCGCGCCCGGGCATGTTGCCGCCGAGCTTGAACGGCAGCTCGGCGGCCTGCCAGGAATCGCCCTTGTCGGTGGAGCGGAGGACGGCCCCGTTGCCGGGGTCCCAGTCGTTGGTGTACATGCCGACGGCGGCGTAGACGCGGTCGGTGTCGACCGGGTCGGCGGCCATGCTGACCACGCCGTTCCAGCCCCACCTGTCCCAGCCGACCCAGTCGAGCAGCGGCTTCCACGACCTGGTGGACTGGTTCCAGCGGTAGGCGCCGCCGATGTCGGTGCGGGCGTAGATCAGGTCGCGTTCGCCGGGGTTGAACAGGACGCCGGGCACGAACCCGCCGCCGTCGATCCTGACGTTCTTGTAGGTGTACGGGTCCGCCGAGACGGCGGAGACCGGCGCCATCCGGACCACCGCCGTGACCATCAGCACGGCGGTGATCGCGATCAGGCTGAGCAGTGCCTTTCGCATGAGCGGCTCTCCCTTTCCGGGCACGCCGGAAGCGCACCCGAGGACGAACAGACAGAGCGCCATGCACGAACCAGGTTGCAGGACCCTGACCGTCGCCGCGCCTCGCGCGCATGAGCTACCACAGAGGCTCACACAGGCGGCGATCGAGGTCAATAGTTTGGTTAATCAACGAACTTAAACGCCACGTCCCGCAATCGGACGTCACCCTGGAACACCAGGTACAGATCGCCCTTCCCCGCCTTGAGCGACGCCGTGGCCGTGCCCCACGCGTACACGCCGCCCGTCGCCGGGACCGTGACGGTGGCGAGCAGAGCGCCGGCCGGGGAGCCGCGCCGGACCTCGATCGAGCCGCCCGCGACCGACGCGACGCCGGCCGTCAGCGCGCCCCCGTACACGGCGTCGGTGAAGGAGATCCAGTCGCCGGAGGAGCCCGCGACGACGTCACCGGCGACCTTGTTCTCGTCGGCGAACGCGACGCCCGAGTAGTCGTCGAAGTTCATCGCCCGGGTCGTCCGCGACAGGTCCCTCGGCGGGATCGTCTCCCCCTTGACGCGCAGCGTGGCCCGCTGGCGGATCCGGTCGGACGAGGAGCCGACCAGCACGTCGTGGGTGGCGGACTCGACGGCCCACCGCTCCCGCGTGTGATCCCACACGGCCAGGTCCGCCCGCGCGAGCCGGAAGGTGACGGTACGCGACTCGCCCGGCGCCAGCGCGATCCGCTCGAAGCCGCGCAGCCGCTTGACCGGCTGGTCGAACCGCGACACGCGCTGGCGGGTGTAGAGCTGGACGACCTCCTCGCCCGCCACGTCGCCGGTGTTGGTCACCTTGACGCTCACCTCGTCACCGCGCACCCGCAGCCCCTGGTAGCCGAACGTGGTGTAGCTGAGGCCGTGGCCGAACGGGTAGAGCTCGCCGCCCCGGTGATACAGGTACGTCATGCCGGTCTTGGCCAGGTCGTAGTCCAGGATGCTCGGCAGGTCGTCGGTGGCGTACCAGGTCTGGGTGAGCCGCCCGGCCGGGTTGACGTCGCCGAAGAGCACGTCGGCCACGGCGTGCCCGGTCTCGGCGCCGGCGTGCGTGGTCCACAGCAGCGTCGGGGCGTCCACGATCACCGGGTAGCTGGTCTCCAGCACCACGACCGTCCTCGGGTTGGCCGCGCGCACGGCCTTGACGAGCCGGAGCTGCCCCTCGCCGAGCCGGAGGTCGTCGCGGTCGTGGAACTCGCGGCCGTGCACCCACGGGTGGCTGCCGACGACCACCACGGCCACGTCGGCCTTGCGGGCCTGCTCGGCGGCCTCGGCGACGCCGTCGGAGACGACCTCCTTGGCGAAGCGCGCCGCCTGCGCCTTGGGGGCCAGGCCGAGCGTCCCGTCGGCGTTGACGGTCACGTACGGGTCGCGCAGCCCGTACCAGCTCTCCACACTCTCGAACCCGGCGTAACGGACGAGATGGCTGCCGTCGGCCTGCTTCTCCAGCGCGAACTGCTGCTGGACGTACCAGCCGTTGGGCTCGTCGTCGTCGGTGTCGAGCGAGCGCCAGTTGCCGCCGAGCAGCTTGCCGTTGCCCGCGTTGCGCAGCGTGGAGACGCCGCTCACCCAGTCGGTCAGGTCCCACTGCGAGGCGGCCGTGGGCGTGGTGTCGGCCAGCGCGGTGTTGCCCGCCGTGGCGGTGACGTACTTGCCGGAGGCGAGGTGCTTGAGGGCGATCCGCTCCAGGCCCTGGGCGGTGGTCACGTCCTTGACGCGCTCCTTGATCCCGTCGAGCGGCGTCACCTGGTACGGCATGCTGCCCGCGTACCAGTCGCCGTACAGCTTGCCGGCCAGCGGGCCCACCACGGCCGCCGAGCCGGGGTCGCGCAGCGGCAGCACGCCGGAGTTGCGCAGGAGCACCGCCGCCTTGCCCGCGGCCTCCCGGTTCAGCCGCCGGTGCTCGGCGCTGTCGATCACCTCAGGACCGATGTCCCGGTACGGGCCGCCGTCCGGGTCGAAGTGGCCGAGCCGGAACCGCACCGACAGCGCGTGCCCCACCGCCCGGTCCACGTCGGCCTCGGTGATGAGGCCCCGCTCCAGCGCGATCGTCAGGTTCTCGACCAGCGGCCCGGAGTCGGCGCCGTCGATGGTGAAGCTGTCCTGGCCCGACTTGAGCACGGCGGCGAACGCCTCCGGCTTGTCGTCGAAGTACTTCTCCGGGTCGGTGAGCGCGTGCGGCCCCCATGCGTCGCTCACGTTGTAGAGCGTCCGGTCCGTCCAGGAGCGGACGACCTCGTTCAGGTCCCGGTTGACGTGGTTGGGGCGGCCGTTGACCAGGTTGTAGGAGGCCATCACGCCGGTCGCGGCGTCGGCCGAGATCACCTGCCTGAACGGCTGCTCGTAGTACTCGCGCTTGAGCCGGGGCGTCAGGTTGGACGAGGTCAGGCTGCGGTCGGTCTCGTTGTTGTAGCCCAGGTAGTGCTTCAGCACGGGCGCGGTCTTGAGGTAGAACGGGTCGTCACCCTGGAGGCCCTTGCCGTAGGCGGTGGCCATCGTGCCGCTGAGCAGCGGGTCCTCCGAATAGCCCTCCTCGTTGCGGCCGGCGCGCGGGTCGCGCAGCGGGTCCACGACGGGCGCCCACAGTTGCAGCCCCCACAGGACCGGGTCGAGCGCGTTGTGGCCGCGCGCCTCGTCGCCCACGGCGTCGCCGACCCGCTTGACCAGCGCCGGGTCCCAGGTGCTGGCCAGGCCCACGGCCTGCGGGAACACGGTCCCGCTGGCGAGCTTCATGTTCCAGTTGTCGTCGCGGTGGTTGGACCAGGCGACGCCGTGCAGCGCCTCGGTCCCGTTCTTGTGGTACGGGATGCCCAGCCTGGGGATGGCCGGCTGCGACTGGTGCAGCATGCCGAGTTTCTCCGGCAGCGTGAGCCGGCCGAGCAGGTCGGCCACCCGCTGCTCCAGCGGCAGACCCGGGTCGCGGAAGGCGGGCTCGGCCGTCGCGTGCGCGGCCGGCGCGGTGAGCAGCGAGGCGGCCAGCACGGCCGCGGTGAGTAACCGTAAGGACATGGAGGGTGTCTCCTCGGGAAAGGGAGGCTCACTTCACGGCGCCGACCGTGATGCCTCGGGTGAGCGTGCGCTGGAAGATCAGGAAGAACGCGACGGCCGGGACGATGCCCAGCAGGGCCGAGGCGCTGGACATGGTCGCGTCCATGTACCGCTCCCCCTGCAGCACGCCGAGCGCCACCGGCACCGTCTGGTTGTCGTTGGAGATCAGGAAGATCAGCGGCAGGAAGAACTCGTTCCACGTCCAGATGAAGAAGAAGATCATCAGCACGCTCAGCGTCGGCCGGCTGATCGGCACCACGATCCGGGTCAGAGCCCGGAACCGCCCCGCGCCGTCGATCTCCGCCGCCTCCAGGATCTCCTTCGGGAACTGGCCCAGCACCGCGCTGAGCAGGTACGTCCCGAAGGCCGCCTGGATCACGGTGAAGATGATGATCATCGACAGCCGGGTGTCGTAGAGCCCGAGCTCCTTGGCCAGGTAGTAGAGCGGGTAGGCGAGCGCCTCCTGCGGCAGCGTGTTCGCCACCAGGAACAGCACCAGGATCGACAGCCGGCCGCGCACCCGCCCGATGCCGAGCGCGTACGCGTTGAGCACCGACAGCACCACCGCCAGCACCGCCACCGAACCGCTGATCAGCAGGCTGTTGACGAGCTTCTCGCCGAAGTCCACCCGCTCCCAGAAGTCCACGACGCCCTGGAGGTACAGGCCGCCGGGCAGGCTCAGCGGCCCCTCCGAGCTGTACTCCTCCGGGGACTTGACCGCGTTGAGCGCCACGACCAGGAACGGGAACACCATGACCACGGCCAGCACGACCAGCGCCGCGAGCACCGCCCAGCGCCCCGGCCCCCTCATCGCTCACGCTCCTGCACGCGCAGGAACAGGAACGTCACCACGACGATGATCAGCGCCAGCACCGTGGCGATGGCCGACCCGTACCCGACGTTGCTCTTCTGGAAGAAGTTCAGGTACGAGAAGTACGACGGCACCATCGTGGCGTTGCCCGGCCCGCCGCGCGTGAGCACGAAGATCGGCCCGAACACCTTCAGCGCGGCGATCGTGCACGTCAGCAGCACCACGAAGATCTCCGGCCGGATCTGCGGCACCGTGATGTGCCACACCCGGCGCCACCAGGACGCCCCGTCGAGCTCGGCCGCCTCGTAGTAGGCCGGGTCCACGCGCTGCAACCCCGCCATGAAGATCACCACCGGGTAACCGAGCTGGAACCAGACCATGACCGCCATCACCGTCGCCAGCGCCAGATCGGGATCGCCCAGCCAGTCGAGCTCCAGCCCGAACGCCCGGTTGACCGCCCCGTACGACGGGTGCAGCATCCAGCCCCACACCACGCCCGCCACCGCGACCGGCAGCACCTGCGGCAGGTAGTACATGGCCCGCAGCGCCGCCGCCGTCCGCGTCCCGAACCGCTTGCCGACGTAGTCGAACAGCGCGGCGGCCAGCACCAGGCCGATCACCGTGGGCACGATCGCCATGGCGACGATGAGCGCGACGTTGTTCTGGAACGAGAGCCAGAAGCGCTCGTCCTCCAGCAGCCTGGCGTAGTTGTCCAGGCCGACCCACCTGGGCGTGCCCACCCCCGACCAGCGGGTGAAGCTCACGCCCAGGTTCATCAGGAACGGCACCACGATGACGCCCAGGAACAGCAGCAGGCTGGGCGCCAGGTAGAGCCAGTAGCCTCTTCTTCTCATTCAGTTGCCGAGGTCGGCGAGGTTGTCCTCGTACGGCCCGGCGATCTCGGTCAGCACCTCGGCCGGCGACTTGGCGCCGTTGATGAGCTGCTGCGTGCCGGCGACCAGGACGTCGTAGTAGCCGGGCGCGGGCCAGTCCGGGTAGAAGGCCAGCCCGTCGGCCGCCGTCAGCTTGTTGAACGTCTCGATGAGCTCCTTGCTCTTCGGGTCGGTGATCGCCGCCGGGTCGGCCGCGACCGGGACGCCGCCCGAGTTGCCGAGCAGGTTCTGGATCTCCTTGCTCATCGTGATGTCGATGAAGTCGTAGGCCAGGTCCTTGTTCTCCGACTTCTCCGGCACCACCCACAGGTTGCCGCTGGAGCCGGGCGCCATCGTCGAGCCGGGGAACAGGAAGTGGCCCCACTCGAACCCCTTGGCCTCCTCGGCGACCCGGCCGTACCACCAGCTCCCGCTGATCATGATCGGGAAGTCGCCCTTCATGAACGCCACGCCCATGTCCTCGGCCTTCAGCCCGGACGCCTTCTCGTCGACGTACCCCTTCTTCACCCAGTCGGCGAACGTCGTGGCCCCGTACGTCAGCTCCGGGCCCTGGAAGTCGACCTTGCCCTGGTAGGACTGGTACGCGTCGACCCAGGCGCGGTCCGCCTTGCTGAGGGCGAGCTGGTAGACGATCTGCTGGGCCGGGTACTCGGCGCCCGCCAGCGACACCGGGGTCACGCCGGCCTTGACGAAGGCGTCCAGCGCGGCCGTGAACTCCTCGTACGTCGCCGGGACCTCGACCTTGTGCTTCTCGAACAGGTCCTTGTTGTAGTAGACCATCACGAACTCGCCGTAGTTGGGCAGCCCGTACCAGTTGCCGGAGCCCATCACGCCCCGGTCGTCGTAGCGGGCGGTGGTCGCCAGGCCGCCCGGCAGCAGCTTGTCCCAGCCGCGTTTGGTCACCTCCTCGCTCATGTCGGCGATGAGGCCCTGCTTGGACAGCAGGCCGGCGGTGGCGTTGCCCTTGTTGTACTCCATGAGGTCGGGCGCCTCGTCGGAGTTGAGCACCATGCTCGCCGTCTTCTGGATCTGCTCGAAGCTCTTCTCCTCGAACCGCACCTTCACGCCCGGGTGGGTGGCCTCGAACTTCTTGATCGCCTCGGCCCACGCCTTGCCCATCGCGCTCTCGGCGGCCTCGTAGTGCCAGAGCTTGAGCACGCGCGGCTGACCCGGCTCGGCCGCCGGCTCACCGCCGCCGCCGCACGCCGACAGCGCGAGCGTCACGGCCACCAGCGCCGCCACGCCAGTCTTCCTGATCATGGTCCCTCCTGGGTGATGACGGCCCGGCCGGGAGCACCCGCCACCGGGGCGAACTCGACGGCGGCGACCTGTTTCGGCCCGGTGACGGTCACGCGCAGCGTGTCGCCGTCCCGGGTGGCCACGACGGCGGTCTCGCCGTCGGTGTCGTGGATCCGCATACGGCAGTCGCCGCCCCCGAAGGCGACCAGCGTGATCGTGTCCGGCGTCGTCACGGTCTCGCCCGGTTCGGCGACCGGGACGAGCGCGCCGCGCCGCACGTACAGCGGGATCTGCTCCAGCGGCTTGGTCACGCGCACGTACCGCCCGCCGCCGTGCGTCTCGCCGGTCCAGTAGTCCACCCACTCGCCCTCCGGCAGGTAGACGTCCCGCGTGCCGCCGGGCGAGGTCATCGGCGCGACCAGCAGGTCCCGCCCCAGCAGGTACTCCAGATCGGCCTGCCAGGCGACCGGGTCCTCCGGGTGGTCGACGCAGAGCGCGCGCATCATCGGCGCTCCCGTCCGCGCCGCCTCGACGGCCGCCGAGTAGAGGTACGGCATCAGCCGGTAACGCAGCCTCAGCGCGTCGACCGCCTGCTCCTCGACGGCCGGGAACTCCCACGGCTCCCGCGTCGTCGTGCCGTGCAGCCGCACCAGCGGTGACAGCGCGCCGAACTGCGTCCACCGCACGAACAGGTCGTCGCTCGGCCTCCCGGTGAACCCGCCCGCGTCATGACTCCAGAACGGCACCCCGGACAGCCCGTGCGCCAGCCCGCCCCGGATCGTGCTGCCCATCGCCGCATAGCTCGTGTACGTGTCACCGCTCCACTGGGCGCTGTGCCGCTGCCCGCCCAGGAACGACGAGCGCGCCCACACCAGGCCGTGCCCGTGCACCTCCCGGGTCACCTCGGCGACCGCGTCGTTGAACAGCAGCGTGTAGACGTTGTGCAGGTCGGTGCCGGTCATGCCGTTGTAGGCGACGGCGTCGGCGGGCACGCCCTCGGCGAAGTCCGTCTTGAACGCCTGCACGCCCTGGCGCAACAGCGCCCGGAGCCGGTCCTGGAACCAGCGTTTCGCGGCGGGGCGGGTCAGGTCGAGGATGCCGCAGGCGGGGAACGACCCGTGCCAGGTGTCGGCGACGTACGCCTCCCCCGCCCCATTTTTCAGGAAATATCCCGCGTTAGCGGCTTCTGCGAACGTGGGGCTCAGGTGGGAGATGTACGGGTTCATCCACAGACAGACCTTGAACCCCATCCCGTCCAGCTCCGCCAGCATCGCCGCCGGATCCGGAAAGTTCACCGGGTCCCAGCGCAGATCCGACCAGTGCCCGTCGGCCTGCCAGTAGGTGTCCAGATGCAGCACGTCACACGGGATCCCGCGCTCCCGGATCGTCCGCGCCCTGGCCAGCACCCGCTCCTGGCTGTCGACGCAGAAGCCCGAGGAGATCCAGGTGCCGAACGCCCACTTCGGCGGCAGCTCCGGCCGGCACGTCAGCCGGTCGTAGCGCTCCAGCACCTCCGGTGGCGTCGGCCCGGCGATCACGTAGTAGTCCAGCACGTCGTCCGGCACCACGATCTGCACCGCGCTGTGCGTCGACTGGCACACGTCGAACTCCGTCGGCGCGCCGCTGTCCACCAGCACCCCGTAGCCCCGGCTCGACAGATAGAGCGGCACGTTCTTGTAGGCGCGCTGCGACTCGGCGCCGAACGCGTCGAAGTTCCACATCACCGGCCGCTGCCCGCGCTTGTCCAGCCGCGCGAACGACTCCCCGAACCCGGCGAACGCCTCATCGGGCGCGGCGACGAAACTCTCGTGATAGGCCACCGGCCCGCCGCCCGCCAACGACCGCCCGAACGGCAGCGTCCGCATCCGTCCGCTGATGTCCACATGGCCCCGGTCCTGCTCGACCAGCGTGACCCCGGCGGCATCCGTGAACCGCAGCTCCCACGGCGCCAACCGGATCTCCGCCCGCAGCGACCCCGCGTCCACCACGATCCGCCCGTCGGCCGTGCTCTCCGCCCGCGCCCCCGCGAACGTGCCCGGCCGCACCAGCGCGATCGCCCGCTCCGACCGGGGCCGGGCATCGGCGTCCTCGCTCAGCCGCACCCGGATCACGCCCTCACCGGCCACGCCCACCTGCACGACCAGCGTCTCCTCTGCCGTGGTGACCGCCTTCAGCATCACCCCCGCGCCGTCGGCGGCCACCAGCTCGGCGGCGGTCAACGCGGACAGCCCTCCCTCGCCGTGCGCGCGGACCGGCAGCTCGGGCGGGTCGGCCACGAAGTACTCATGCGCGACCAGGGGCGGGCGATAGGGCATGGATGCTCCTTCAAGGGGTGCGAAACTCCTGAATTAGTTTGCTGTCCATACCAACAAAGGTCAACGGGTAATTCGTTTACTGTCCATCCCAACTCGCTCACGGCAAGGGCCTCGCCCGTGGCGCGCTCCGCGCGTTCGCCTGCTCGGGCTCCTCTCAGTGGGGGGCCCAGCCCCCCACACCCCCTGGCAAGGGGCCTTCCGGCCCCCTGCACCCCCCGGGGGTTGCGCAGGGCGGGGAGTTGGGCGGTGGGGAGTGCCGGGCGGAGGGCGCTTGACCCTGGAGGCGCAAGCCGGAGGCGCAAGCCGGAGGCGCAAGCCGGAGGAGGCGGGCCGGGGACCGGAAGCCCGACACCGGGGACCGGGGACCGGGGACCGGGGACCGGGGAGCCGGAGACCGGGGACCGGGGAGCCGGAGACCGGGGAGCCGGAGACCAGGGAGCCGGAGACCAGGGAGCCGGAGACCGGAGACAGGAGACCGAGGGCCAGGGGGCCGGGGTCGAGGGCACCGCGCAGGAGCGCGGGGCCGAAGCACAGCCCCGGAGGCGCGAGGTCCGGTCACCAGGGCGAGGGTGGATGGCCAGAAGGGGCGCGCAACCGGGAGCGGAAACCCCCGGGCACGCCCTAACGTTGCCACATGTCCGAAATGCCATCGCGGGTGGAACTGCGCCCGCTCACCCTCTCCGACCAGGACGAGTTCTGCTCCCTCGTGCAGGCCAGCGCCGAGCTGCACGGGCCCTACATGCAGTTGCCCGCCACCCCCGAGGACTTCCAAACGTGGATGCGCCGCTTCGATGACGGCACGAACGTGGGCCTCCTGATCCGCGTCCGGGAGAACGGGGAGACGGCCGGCACGGTCAACATCAACTCGATCATCCGGGGCCGCTACCAGGGCGCATCCCTTGGGTATGCGGCCTTTGTTCCGTACGCCGGGAAGGGGTACATGACCGAAGGGCTCAAGGCGGCGCTGCGGTACGCCTTCACCGAGCTGCGACTGCACCGGCTGGAGGCCAACATCCAGCCGGGCAACAAGGCGTCCCTGGCCCTCGCCCAGCGCCTGGGCTTCCGTTATGAAGGGCTGTCGCCCGAATACCTCTACATCGACGGCGCCTGGCGCGACCACGAACGGTGGTCCATCACCGCACCTGCCCCCTGGACCCCCGACCCGTCCCTGCCTGCGGTGTGAGCCGCGTCCCGGGCGTACCGGCACATACGGGGATCAGGGCTGGTACCGCACGGTCTGGGTAGGGTTGGGCGGTGCCCGAGCTGGAGCAGTTGCATGCCGATCACGCCTCGGCGGTCCTGGCCTTCGAGCTGGCGAACCGTGCCTGGTTCGCCCTGTCGGTCCCGGATCGCGGCGACGAGTACTTCGACCGGTTCGCCGACCGGCACAGCGCCTTGCTGGCCGAGCAGGAGGCCGGCATCAGCGCCTTCTACGTGCTCGTCGCCGATGACGGCCAGGTGCTGGGCCGGTTCAACCTGTACGACTTCGAGGACGGCACCGCCACACTCGGCTATCGGGTCGCGCAGCAGGTCGCCGGTCGCGGCGTGGCGACCGCGACCGTCCGGGAGCTGTGCCGGATCGCCGCAACCCGGCACGGGCTGCGCACGCTGCGGGCGGCCAGCTCGCACGACAACGTTGCGTCCCAGAGGGTGTTGACCAAGGCGGGGTTCGTCCCGGTCGGCCCGGCCGGACCGGGCGATCTCAGCGGCAAGACCGGCACCTGGTATCAGCGCGACCTCCAGCCGTAGATCCCCGGCCGTAGACACCCAAGCCGCAGGCCCCAGCCAGGGGTCTCGGTCCTGGTGGTGGCAGGCTCCGGCCCACGTCATCGTCAGCTCTCCGACGCGGGCGGGGTCCCTCGGGGGCCTCAACGGGAGGTCGCCGGTCAAGCGCCCGGCGACCGAAGGACCCGAAAGACCCGAAGGGCCGGGAAGACCGGGTGGACCGGAGGGCCGGGTGGACCGGAGGGCCGGGTGGACCGGAGGGCCGGGTGGACCGGAGGGCCGGGAAAACCCCAAGGACCCCGAAGGACCCCGGCCCGGCCGTGTGGTCAGCGGGCGGCGGCGGGCTCTGGCAGGTCGCGGTGGCGTTGCACGTCGGCCAGTGAGGCCCAGTCGTCCCGCTCGTGCCCGACCTCGATCGCCTCGGTCAGGAGCGCCGAGAGCAGGTCGCCGACCGGCAGGCGCAACCCCGTGGCGGCGGCCTGGGCGCGGGCGAGGTCGACGTCCTTGCGGCCGAGCACCGGGGTGAACCCGGCCGGCTGGAACGTCCCGGCGGCGATGAGCCGGCCGTAGTTCGTGTAGACGGGACCGGGCGTGATCGTGGCGGTGAACAGGTCCACCACGGTCGCAGCGTCCACCCCGCCCCGTTCGGCGATCGCCACCGCCTCGGACAGCGACTGGATCGCCGAGGCGATCAGCACCTGGCCGGCGACCTTGACCACGTTCGCCTGTCTCGGCTCGGTCCCGACCTGCCACACGCGGGCGCTGATCGCGTCCAGCAGCGGCCGCACCCGGTCGATCAGGCCGGGGTCGCCCGCGGTGACGACGTTGAGCCTGGCGGCCTCGGCGACCGCGACCCCGCCGAACATCGGCGCCGCCACGTACCCGACGCCGTGCTCGTCGTGCCGCCCGGCGGCGTCCTCGGCGAGGGCGGGGCTGATCGTGGCGAGGTTCACGTGGACCACGCCCGCCGGAGCCGCCTCCAGCGCGCCGCTGTCGAGGAACACCTCGCGTACGGCCGCGTCGTCGGCGAGCACCGAGAACACCACGGGTGAGGAGAGCAACACCTGCCCCGGGTGCCCCACCTCGACGGCGCCCGCCTCGACCAGCGGGGCCGTCCTGCGCCGGTCGCGATTCCACACCGCCACCCGGTGCCCGGCCCCGATGAGGTTGCGGGCGATCGCCGCGCCCATGCCTCCCGTGCCCACCACTGTCACATCGGCCATCTCCATCACCTTCCCGACTGGAACCATCTCAACCGGTTCCACACTACAGGCTCCGACCGTTCGTGGAACCGGCTGATCTGGTTCTGGAGAGCACGCCGACGAGGGAGGCAGGAACTCGCTCAGACAGTTCCAGGCGCGCACCGACGGGACAGCGCGAACCGGCTAAGGTGGTTCCATGAGCACGCCGACAGGGAAGCGCGAGCCCGCGTTCCGGCTGGACAACGAGCGCCTGGCGTTCCGGTTCACTGCCACGCTCAGCGACCGCGGCGGCGTGCCGGTCGAGCGCCTTCCCGACCCCGGGCGCCTGGACGACTGGCTCGCCGCGAACGACCTGCGGCTGAGCAGCCACCGGGCCACCCCGTCGGACCTGGCCCTGGCCCGGCGGCTGCGCGAGGCCATCCACCGCGCCGGCACCGACGTCGCCCGGGGAGCCGCGATCAAGCGGGCCGACCTGACCCTGCTCAACACCCTCGCCCGCGAGGCACGGGCCTACCCCGCGCTCACACGCACGGGGATGCGCTGGCTCAGCGACGCCGACAACCACGTCGAGGCGAGTCTCGGCCTGGTCGCCGCCGACGCGGTCGTCATCCTCGGCGGCGAGGAGCGCGGCCGGGTCAAGACGTGCGAGAACCCGGACTGCGGCGGCCTGTATGTCGACACGAGCCAGGGCCGCAGCCGGCGCTGGTGCTCGATGAACTACTGCGGCAACCAGATGAAGAAGGCCAGGTTCCGCCACGGAGCCCCCGCCACCAGAACGCCCTGACCACCCCCGATGCGACCCGGCAAACCGGGCGACGGCCACAACACTTAGCCCTTGCACTAACCATTGAACCAGGGCAATACTTAGCCGTGTGGCACAGTATTCGGCCCAGTTGGACGGGGTGCTCGTAGCGCTCGCCGACCCGACCCGGCGCGCCGTCGTCCGGCGGCTGGGGCGCGGGCCCGCGAGCGTCGGCGACCTCGCCGCCGCGTTCCCGATGACCCTCCCCTCGTTCATGAAGCACATCCGCACACTCGAGGCGAACGGCCTGATCAGCACGGTCAAGTCCGGCCGGGTACGCACCTGCGTGCTCAATCGCGGGCAGCTCTCCCTGCTCGACGACTGGCTCGCCGAGCAGCGCCGGATCTGGGAGGAGCACACCGACCGCCTCGAACGGTTCGTGCGGGACCAAGCAGACCGGACCGACCAAGAGGAGGACCTCTGATGAAGCTCGACCCCGATCTTGACCTCGCCCTGGAGCGGGTCATCCGCGCCCCCCGCGCGACCGTGTGGCGGGCGTGGACCGACCCGTCCCAGCTTGAGCAGTGGTGGGTCCCGGCTCCGGCCCGCTGCCGGGTGCACCGGCTGGACGTGCGGCCCGGGGGGGCGTTCGTGACGCGGCTGAGCGAGGACGGGGCCGAGTTCGTCCCGCATCTCGACGCCTGCTTCCTCGCCGTGGACGAGCTCGAGCGGATCGTGTTCACCAACGCGATCGACAGCACCTGGCGCCCCGCGAACCCCGACCCGATCCCGATGACCGCCACAATCACGTTCGGCGACCACCCGGACGGCACGGCCTACCGGCTGCTCGTCCGCCACCGCGACCCCGAGGCCCGCGCCCTGCACGAGAAGCTCGGCTTCGCCGACGGCTGGGGCACGGTCACGGCCCAGCTGGCGGGCTTCGCCGAGGCAGGGGGGCCGCGATGAGGCTCGTCCTGACGGAGTTCGTCACGCTCGACGGCGTCAGCCAGGGGCCGGGCTCCCCCGACGAGGACACCAGCGACGGTTTCACCCTCGGCGGCTGGCTGGTGCCCCATCTCGACGCGGCGTTCGTCCGCTACACCTCCGACCGGCTCGATCTGGCCGACGGGCTGCTGCTCGGACGGCGTACGTACGAGGCGTTCGTCCGCGACTGGCCGAAGATCACCGACCCGGGCGACCCGTTCGCCGAGCGCATGAACACGCTGCCGAAGTACGTCGTGTCCAGCACCCTCGCCGAGGGCGCCTGGCACCCCACGACCGTGCTCAGAGGCGATCCCGTACGGACGGTCGCCGAGCTCAAGGCCCGTCCCGGCCGGGAGCTCCAAATTCACGGCAGCGCCCGCCTGGGTGACGCGCTGCTGTCGGCGGGCCTGGTCGACGCGCTGCGACTGGCGGTCGCGCCCACCGTGCTCAGGACCGGCCGCCGCCTCCTGGCGGGCGGCCCCGGGGCGCGGGACGACGCCACGTCGGGCCTGCGCCTGGTCCACCACGAGGCCACGCCGAGCGGGCTGCTGCTCCTGGAGTACGAGACGACCGGCCGGGCGCGCCGGGGCACGTACGCGGGCGTGACCGGCGTGCCGGGCTGACAGGGATCTGCACGTCCGATGACAGGACGCCTCGGCATGCTCGGGCACGCCCGCATCCGAACCCACCGCCGGGCACCGGCGGAATCGAGGCTCCCATGCTGTTCATCGAACTCTTCGTGCCCAGCGGGGTCTTCGGCCCGGACGAGCGCCGCCGCCTCGCCGAGCAGCTGACCTCGCGCAAGATCCTCACCGGCGACGACAGCGATCCCGGCGCCGACCCCGGCGTGATCAGGCTGTACGAGTCGCTCAGCGACGTCGTCGTCCACGAGGCGGCGGCGCCGCGGGCGGATCCGCCCTGCTACGTCGTCAACGTGTACGTCGCCGCCTGGGCCAAGGAGATCGGCGAGCACCTCGTACGGGAGATCACCCGCAGGCTGGGCGAGGCGGAGGGCGACCCGGAACGCCTCTTCCGGGAGCCGCGTGCGCTGGTCCACGTGATCGGGGTGCCCGACGGCGGCTACGGATTGGCCGGGAAGGTCCGCCGCTCCACCGACTTGCTGGACCTGATCGACCGGGCGAAGTCCCGGCGCCCCGAGGAGGCGCCGGAGGGCATGTTCGTCGACCCGGTCTGCGGCGCCCGCGTACCGGCCGGGGAGGCCGTCGTCACCGAGATCGACGGGACCACGTACGGCTTCTGCTGCGCCCACTGCCGCGCCCACTTCACCAGGCGCCGCCTCCAGGAGCAGACATGAGGCCCGCTCCTGGGGGCGGGGTCAGGGGGCGGCGACGACGGCCTGGGTCTGGCGGCCGAGGCCGTCGATGCCGAGCTCCATGCGGTCGCCGGGCCGCAGGTAGACCGGCGGGTCGAAGCCCAGGCCGACGCCCGCCGGGGTCCCCGTGTTGATGAGGTCGCCGGGTTCGAGGACCATGAACTGGCTCAGGTAGCGGACCACGTGGACGGGGTCGAAGAGCATGTCCGACGTCGAGCCGGTCTGCCGCCGGACGCCGTTGACGTCCAGCCACATGCCCAGGCCGCTGACGTCGCCCGCCTCGTCCGCCGTGAGCAGCCACGGCCCGCACGGGTTGAACGTCTCGACGCCCACCTGGCCCGGCTGTCGTACGCCAGCGGGACCGAATGGGCCTCGAAGACCCCGGCCGAGCTGCGGCGCCGCGTGGAGGAGTCGCGCAAGGCCGGCTACGCCGTGGATCGGGACGAGACCTTCGACGGGGTGCGGTGCGTGGCGGTGCCCGCCCGCATCCGGGGCAACCTGATCGGCGCGGCCGGGATCTCCGGGCCGTCCAGCCGGCTGCCCGACACCCGGATCGAAGAGCTGGGCGAATACCTGGCCGCGAGCCTGTCAGCCCTCTGACCGCGCCCCCGCCGGGCGCGGGGCCGGGCGGGTCAGTGCTCGTCCAGGATCTCGATCACCTCCGCCGTGACGTTGCGGGTGAGCGCGAAGCCGGCGACGGCCTCGGGGGTGCTGGGCACCGCCTCGCGGGCGGCCCGCAGGCTCTCGGCGGACTCCCAGCGCCAGACGCCGACCCACGTCCCGTCGTCGAGCCGGCCGAGGCGCGCCTCGGTGAGCCCGGGGACGACCGCCCGGGTGGCGGCGACGAGGTCGGCGTGCCGGGCCCGGAGCCGCTCGGCGTCGGCGGGGTCGGCCTGGAATCGGGTGACAGCGATGACCGGCATGGCTGGACCTTCTCTCTAGAGTTGACTTCTAGTGACTGAATCTAGAGATAAACTCTAGCCATGAGCGATGTCAAGCGCGTGAGCAAGCGGACGCAGAAGGCGCAGGAGACGCGCCGGCGCATCCTGGAGGCCGCCCTGGAGCTGTTCGCGCGGGACGGCTACGGCGCGACGAACCTCCAGGACGTCGCGGCCCTGGCCGGGGTCGCGGTGCAGACGATCTACTTCGTCTTCGGCAACAAGCGCACCCTGCTGAAAGAGCTGGTCGACGTGACGATCGCGGGCGACGACGAGCCCGTGACCACGATGGACCGGCCGTGGTTCACCGAGGCGCTGGCCGCCGCCACCGCCGACGACCTGCTGGCCGCCTACGTCACCGGCACCACCGCGATCCTGGAGCGGGTCGCCCCGATCGGCAAGGTCCTCGCCGGGGCGGTCGCGAGCGATCCGGAGGTCGCCGCCCTCTGGCCCGGCGAGGCGAACCCCCGCCACGCCGTCCACCGGAAGGCGGCCGAGGCGCTGACCGGCAAGCCGGGAGCGCGGGCGGACGTGCCCGCGGACGAGGCCGCCGACGTGCTCTACGCGCTGCTCAGCCCGGAGCTCTACCTGCTGCTCGTGCGCGAGCGCGGCTGGCCGCGCGAGCGCTGGGAGCGCTGGGCCACCCGCACGCTGCGCGCCCAGCTCTGCTCGCCGCAGGGGGCCTGACCAGGCACGCGACGACCTCGGTGGTGCGGGCTGCCCGGCGGCCTTACCACCTGCTGTACCCCGGTTCCGGGCGCGTGCGGGAAAGACCCGAGGGGGCGCCGGCTGGTGTGCTTGATCACCGGCAGCCCACCCGGCGTCCCACGCCCGTCCCCACGAGGTCATCGTGCCCCTCACGAACCACCCGGCCGCCGGTCACGGACGTCACCGTCTCCACCGTGAGCAGGCCAGGCGTGACCGGCTGTACGAGATCGACGCGCTGCGCATCAGCGCGGCCGTCGCGGTGGTCGTCTACCACTACGTCTTCTCCGGCCCGGAGAGCGGCGACAGCCCGCTCGCGTTCCCCGCCGCCGGCGAGGTCGCCAGGTACGGCTACCTCGGCGTGGACCTGTTCTTCATGATCAGCGGCTTCGTGGTGCTGCTCAACGCCTGGGACCGCGGCCCCCGGGCGTTCCTGGTGTCGCGGATCGTCCGCCTCTACCCCGCCTACTGGGTCGCCGTCACGATCACCGCCGTCGTCTCGGCGACCCTCTCCCAGGGGCAGTTCCCCGTCACGTTCGTCCAGTACGCCGCCAACCTGACGATGTTCAACGCCCTGCCCGACATCCCGAACGTCGACGTCGTCTACTGGACGCTGTGGGCCGAGATCAGGTTCTACGCGCTCATCCTCGCCCTGACCTGGTTCGGCGTGACGCGGGGCCGGGTGACGGCGATGCTGTGGGGCTGGCTGGCGCTCACGTTCCTGGTGCAGGCCGGCGTGCTGCCCGGGGTCGCCGACCTGGTGGTGCAGTCGGAGTTCGCGCACTACTTCATCGCCGGCATGGCCCTGTGCCTGGTCTACCGCGACGGCCTGACGCCGCAGCTCGGCCTGATCATCGGGCTCTGCCTGGGCAACGCGCTCCACCGGGGCGTCGCCTTCGCCGGCAAGGTCGGCGAACGCTACGGCACGGAGATCGCGCCGGTCGTCGTGGTGACCGTCATCGTCGCGATCTTCGTGGTGATGACACTGATCGCGCTGCGCGTCACCCGGCCGCTGGGCCGCCCCTGGTTCGCCGTGCCGGGCGCGCTGACGTACCCGCTCTACCTCGTCCACGCGCACGTCGGCTTCGTGATCTTCACCGGGCTCGGTGACCGCGTGCCGCCGTACGTCCTGCTGGGCGGCACGATCGCGCTGATGGGCCTGGTCGCGTACGCGATCCACGTGCTGGCCGAGCGGCCGCTGGCCGGGGTGCTGAAACGCTACTTGGCGACCGGCCGGTAGGTGGCGACGATCACACCGCTCTTCATCACCTTGGTGTCGATCAGCTCGAACGTCGTGCGGACGTCGCTCAGCGGCGCGGACAGCGACGGCCCGCCCTCGAACACCGGGTGGATCCAGAGCCGGACCTCGTCCACCAGCCCGGCCTTGACCAGGGCGTGGGTGACCTCGCCGTAGCCGTACATGAGGATGTCGCCGCCCTCCTGGGCCTTCAGCGCGGTGACCGCCTCGACCAGGTCGCCCTGCAGCACCTCGGTGTTCTTCCAGGCCGGGTCGGTGAGGGTGGTCGAGGCCACGTACTTCTTGACGTTGTTGAAGTAGGCGGCGCCCGTCTCCGGGTCGCTCTCGTCCCGCTCGGGCCACGTCGCGGCGAAGCCCTCGTAGGTGCGCCGGCCCATGAGCAACGCGTCAGCCGCCGCGGTCTGCTCACCGGCGAGCGCGCCGGCCTCCTCGTCGAAGTACGGCATGGTGAAGGAGGGGTCCTCGATGGCGCCGTCGAGGGACATGTAGGTCGAGCTGATGAGCTTGCGCATGATGGCTGTTCTCCAGGTCCGTGTCGCGTTTCCTTGTGACACCTGAAGTCTGCCGGACGCCGCTTACGCTTCCCTTCAGGGCGCCTTACGATGGCCGTGAACCACGCAGGTCAGATCTCCTTGGCCTCGCGGCCGTGCACGATCAGCGCGTAGATGACCAGCACGTCGACCGCGATGACGGCCAGCGACCACCACGGGTTCACGCCGATCCAGGTGAGCTGGGTCATCGCGTTCAGCATGACCAGCACCACGGCGACCACCCGCGCCCACGTCTGCCCGACGGTCACCGCCAGCCCGGCGAAGAACAGCACGATGCCGAAGAGCAGGTGCAGCCATCCCCAGGTGGACACGTCGAACAGCAGCAGCCGCAGCGGCGTGCGCACGTAGACGTCGTCGTTGATGACCGCCGACAGCCCGCCGATGATGTTGAACACCCCCGACATGATCATCAGAAGGCCGGCGAACCACACCCAGCCCACCCAGCCCGTCACGGGCCTGCTCTGATAAGTCATGACTCCCCCCGAAGTCTTCCGCCCCTGCCTGCGCAGAGACTGTGACCTGGACATTCCCCCCTATGGCGTCATTCATCCAGGCTTCGGGGGCCGGGGGTCAGATGCCGATGGACGCCTCGGGCTGCATGAGCCGGCGCGCCGCCTCGGTGATCGAGCCCGACAGCGACGGGTAGACGGCGAACGTGTGGGCGAGCTGCCCGACCGTCAGGCGCTGCTGCACCGCCACCGACACGGCCAGGATCAGCTCCGAGGCCCGGGGCGCCACGACGACGCCGCCGAGCACGATGCCGGTGTGCGGGCGGCAGAACAGCTTGATGAAGCCGTCGTTGAAGCCCGACATCTTGGCCCGCGCGTTGGTCGCCAGCGGCAGCTTGACCACGTTCGCCTCGATCTCACCGGCTTCGATCGCCCGCTGGGCGACGCCGACGGCGGCGATCTCAGGGTCGGTGAAGATGTTGGAGGCCACCGTGGCCAGCCGGAGCGGCTGCACGGCCTCGCCGAGCGCGTGCCACACGGCGATGCGGCCCTGCATGGCGGCGACGGAGGCGAGCATGAGCACGCCGGTGCAGTCGCCGGCCGCGTAGACGCCGGGCGCGGAGGTGCGCGAGACCTTGTCGACCTTGACGAACCCGCCCCGGTCGAGCTGGACGCCGGCCTCCTCCAGGCCGATGCCGCCGGTGTTGGGCACCATGCCGACGGTCATGAGCGCGTGGGAGCCCTCGGCGGTGCGGCCGTCCTCCAGGGTGACGACGACGCCGTCGGCGGTGCGCTTGACGGAGGAGGCGCGGGTGCGGCCCATGACGTTCATGCCGCGGCGGCGGTAGACCTCTTCGAGCACCTCGGCGCCGTCGGCGTCCTCGTTGGGCATCATGCGGTCGCGGCTGGAGACCAGCGTGACCTCGGCCCCGAGCGAGCGGTAGGCGCCGGCGAACTCGGCCCCGGTGACGCCGGACCCGATGACGATCAGGTGCTCGGGCAGCTTGTCGAGGTCGTAGAGCTGGCGCCAGTTGAGGATGCGCTCGCCGTCGGGCTCGGCGCCCGGCAGGATGCGCGGGGTGGCGCCGGTGGCGATCAGGACCACGTCGGCGCGGATGGTGCGGTCGCCGGCCTTGACCACCTGCGGGTCGACGAGCCGGCCGCGGGCCTTGATGATCTCGACGCCCTCGGCCTGGACGCGGGTGGCGATGTCGGCCGACTGCGCCTGGGCGAGCTCCTTGACGCGTTTGTTGACCAGCGGCAGGTCGACGTGCGCCGCGCCGATGTCGCCGTCGGCGCCGCCGGTGTAGGCGACGCCCAGCGACGGCGCGTCGAGCAGCGCCTGCTTGCGGACGGAGGTGGCGATCAGCGTCTTGGAGGGCACGCAGTCGGTCAGCACGCAGGCGCCGCCGGGGCCGTCCTGCTCGACCATCGTGACTTGCGCGCCTAGCTGCGCGGCCACCAGCGCCGCCTCGTAGCCGCCTGGTCCGCCACCGATGATCGCAATCCTCGTCACGTTCCCATTGTCCCGCATCGCCTGAGCTGCTGACGAACGGGGCGGGCCACCGCGCGCTACTCTTGGCTGCTGTGCCTGTTTACGCCGCCTACGGCAGCAACATGGACCCGGAGCAGATGGCCATGCGCGCCCCTCACTCCCCGGTGCGGGGCGTGGGCTGGCTGCCCGGCTGGCGTCTGACCTTCGGCGGGGAGATCTTCGGCTGGGAAGGCGCGATCGCCACCATCGTGGAGGACCCGGAAGACCACGTCTTCGTCGTCCTCTATGACGTGCCGGAGTTCGACGAGACCTCGCTCGACCAGTGGGAGGGCGCCTCGCGGGGCCTGTTCCACAAGGTGCGGCTGCGGGTGCAGACGCTCGACGGCGAGGTCGTGGCCTGGGTCTACGTGCTCGACGGCTACGAGGGCGGCCTGCCGTCGGCGCGTTATCTCGGCGTGCTGGCCGACGCCGCCGAGCGGGCCGGCGCGCCCGACGACTACGTCAAAGAGCTGCGCGGCCGGCCCTGCAAGAGCTCGCCTAGCTGAGCGGCTGGTCCTTCGTCTCCTTCAGCGCGAACACGTACACCAGCGTGGAGATCAGCGCGAGCGCGGACATGTACCAGGGGAACAGGTAGGAGGCGTCGGCGTCCTTCATCGCGGTGCCGATCAGCGGCGCCGTGCCGCCGAAGATCGCCACGGTCAGCGAGTACGGGAAGCCCGCGCCGGCCGCCCGGACCCGGGTCGGGAACAGCTCGGAGTTCACCGCGGCCGAGATCGAGGTGAAGCAGCCGAGGAAGACCATGCCGATGAGCTGGATGACCAGCAGGCTGGCGAACTCGTCGGTCAGCAGGCCGAGCAGCGGCACCGGCAGGATCGTGAACCCGAGGCCGAAGGTGATCAGCATCGGCTTGCGCCCGACCTTGTCCGACAGCATGCCGAGCAGCGGCTGCAGCACCATGAAGAAGACCAGCGAGATCGTGCCCACGGTGAGCGAGTCGGCCTTGTCGAAGTTCACGTTCTGCTGGGCGTAGGTCGGCAGGAACGTGGTCCACGTGTAGTAGGCGACGGTGCCGGCGATCGTGATGCCGACGATGAGCGCGGCCTTGCTCGGGTAGCGCACCAGGAACTCGAAGAGCTTGGGCCGCTCGGCCCGGCCTTCCTGGATGTCGGTGGCGACGGTGCTGGTCTCCTCGGCGCCCTTGCGGATCCACAGGCCGACGAGGCTGATCAGCGCGCCGAACAGGAACGGGATGCGCCAGCCGTAGGAGTCCATGGCCGATTCGGCGAGCAGCGTGGCGAGCAGCGCGGCCAGGCCGGAGGCGAGGAGCTGGCCGATCGTGGTGCTCACGTACTGGAAGCTGGAGAACAGGCCGCGGCGGCCGGGCGGCGCCGACTCGACGAGGAACGTGGTGGCGGCGGCGAACTCGCCGCCCACCGACAGGCCCTGGATCAGCCGCGCCAGCGTGAGGATGATCGGCGCGAGCACCCCGGCCTGCGCGTACGTGGGCGTCACGGCCAGGATCAGCGACCCGACGCCCATCAGGATGATCGTGAACGTCATCGCCGCCTTGCGGCCGAACCGGTCGGCGAACGCGCCCACCAGCAGGCCTCCCAGCGGGCGCATGAAGAAGCCGACCGCGAACACGGCGAACGCACTGAGCACCGGGACCAGGGGGTTGCCGCTGTCGGGGAAGATCTGTTGCGAGAAGTACACCGCCAGGAACGAGTACGCGTACCAGTCGTACCACTCGACGACGTTGCCGACGCTGGCGGCGAACAACTGGCGGACGCGGCTCTTCGGAATGCCGATGGGCGATGAGGCAAGGGGGGAGGTCGCCACGTGGGCTCCTTTGCTGAACAGAGCGGAGATGGCCTACTGTGCATTCGGACGACCGAAACAGTCAAATATCTCGCCATATATTTACGAACCCGACACAGATAAGGCTCTCTGTGGATGTTCTCGACCGGCGGCTGATCGCCGCACTCCAGGTCAGCCCCCGCGCCCCCTGGGGCGAGATCGGCCGGGCGATCGGCGAGCACGAACGGACCGTCGCCCGCCGCCTGCAACGGCTCCTGGCCGAGGGCGTGGTGCGCGTCACCGCCATCTACGACGACCTGCGCTCGGGTCACGGCCGTCCCGTCCACCTGCACGCCCAGGTGCGCCCCGGCATGGCGCGCAAGGTCGCCGAAGCCCTCGCCGCCCGGCCCGACACCCGGTCCGTCTACTCCCTGACCGGCGCCACCGACGTCGGCAGCGAGCTCGTCGCCCCCTCCCGCGAGGACCTGCACGACATCCTGTCCGCGCAGATCAGCGCCATCGACGGCGTCGCCCAGACGCAGACCCAGGTCGTCCTGCACACCTTCCGCACCGTCGCTGAATGGCACGCGCCCTACCTCACCGAACAGGAGGTCGCCGAGCTGCGGCCCCCGCCGCCCGCCGAGTGCCTGCCCGACGAGGACGGCCTGTCCCCGCTGGAGCAGGAGATCGCCGAACTGCTGGCCGCCGACGGGCGGATCGCGTTCACCACGATCGCCGACCGGCTCGACCTGTCCGTGCCCACCGCCCGGCGCCGCGTCGCCTCCCTGCTCGAACGGCGGGTGCTGCTCCCCCGGGCCGAGGTCGAGCCCGCGCTGATCGGCCTGGCCGTCGAGGCCCAGCTCTGGCTCAAGGTCCGGCCGTACGGGCTGGACCGGGTCGGGCAGACGCTGGCCGCGCACCCCAACGTGCGCTACTGCGCCGCCACCACCGGGACGCACGCGCTGATCGTCCAGGTCGCCACCGCGCACGAGGCCGACCTGTACCGGTTCCTGTCGGGCGTCGTCGGGTTGCTCGACGAGGTCACCGACGTCAATGTCACTCTCATAACCCGCGCCTACAAGCGCGGGCATCTGCACAAGTCCGGCCTGCTCACCTTGGAGAGAACACCATGACCCCTGCCGAGCACGAGGTAGCCGACCTCTGCGTGGAGCTCATCCGCGTCGACAGCAGCAACTACGGGGACGGCTCCGGCCCCGGCGAGCGGGCCGCGGCCGAGGTGGTGATGGCGAGGCTGGCCGAGGTCGGCGTCGAGGCCACCTACATCGAGAGCGCCCCCGGCCGGGGCAACGTGATCACCCGCGTCGAGGGCTCCGACCCGTCGCTCCCGGCCCTGCTCGTGCATGGCCACCTCGACGTGGTGCCCGCCAACGCGGCCGACTGGACCGTCGACCCGTTCGCCGGCGAAATGCG
Organism: Nonomuraea sp. NPDC003214; assembly: GCF_053590035.1. Taxonomy (NCBI): domain Bacteria; kingdom Bacillati; phylum Actinomycetota; class Actinomycetes; order Streptosporangiales; family Streptosporangiaceae; genus Nonomuraea; species Nonomuraea sp. NPDC003214. Next base: position 840,860 of record NZ_JBSFSX010000001.1, read on the forward strand.
CGACGGCTACATCTGGGGCCGGGGCGCGGTCGACATGAAGGACATGGACGCGATGATGCTGGCCGTGCTGCGCCAGCTCAAGCGCGAGGGCCGCAAGCCGCGCCGCGACCTGGTGTTCGCCTGGGTCGCCGACGAGGAGGCCGGCGGCGTCTACGGCGCCAAGCACCTGACGAAGCACCACCCCGAGCTGTTCGAGGGCGTCACCGAGGCGATCAGCGAGGTCGGCGGCTACTCGCTGGAGGTCGACCCGTCGCTGCGGCTCTACCTCATCGAGACCGCCCAGAAGGGCCTGGCCTGGATGAAGCTGATCGCCGACGGCACCGCCGGGCACGGCTCCATGCTCAACTCCGACAACGCGGTCACCGAGATCGCCAAGGCCGTGGCCAGGATCGGCGCCCACGACTGGCCGATCACGCTCACGCCGACCGTGCGCCGCTTCCTCACCGAGGTCGCCGACGCGTTCGGGCTGCCGTTCGACGAGACGGACCCGGCGCCCATCCTGGACAAGATCGGGCCGCTCGTCCGGTTCGTCGGCGCCACGCTCAACCACACCGCCAACCCGACCCAGCTCGACGCCGGCTACAAGTCGAACGTCATCCCCGGCCAGGCCACCGCCGTGGTCGACGGGCGCTTCCTGCCGGGCCACGAGGACGACTTCTTCAAGACCATCGACACGCTCATCGGGCCGAAGGTGCGCCGCGAGTTCGTGCACCACGACATCGCGCTGGAGACCACGTTCGACGGCGCCCTGGTCGAGTCGATGATCGAGGCGCTCAAGGCCGAGGACCCGACTGCCCGCGCGGTGCCCTACTGCATGTCGGGCGGCACCGACAACAAGACGTTCTTCGCCGACCTGGGAGTGCGCGGGTTCGGGTTCGTGCCGCTGCGGCTGCCCGCGGACATGGACTTCGCCTCGATGTTCCACGGCGTGGACGAGCGGGTCCCGGTCGAGGCCCTGCAGTTCGGGGTGCGGGTCCTGGACAGGCTCCTCCTAAACTACTAAGGGTGACTAACGACCCGTACACCCTGGCCGGGGAGGCCGCCGCGGCGCTGAAGGCCGCGGCCGGTCTCGACACCTTCGACGTGGCCCTCGTGATGGGCTCCGGCTGGGTGCCGGCCGCCGACGCGATCGGCGCGACGGTCGCCGAGATCCCGTTCACCGACCTGCCCGGCTTCTCGGCGCCCGCCGTGGCCGGGCACGGCGGCAAGATCCGCGTCATCCGCACCGACGGCGGCCGCCACGCGCTGGTCTTCCTCGGCCGCAGCCACCTGTACGAGGGCCGCGGCGTCGACTCCGTCGTGCACGGCGTCCGCACCGCCGCGGCGGCCGGGGTGCGCACGGTCGTGCTGACCAACGCGGCGGGCGGCCTGCGGCCCGAGACGCAGAAGGTCGGCGACCCCGTCCTGATCAGCGACCACATCAACCTGACCGGCGTCAACCCGATCACCGGCACCACGTTCCTCGACCTGACCGAGGTCTACTCCAAGCGGCTGCGCGAGCTGGTCCGCGAGATCGACCCGAGCCTCGACGAGGGCGTCTACGTGGCCTTCCGCGGCCCCACCTACGAGACGCCCGCCGAGATCCGCATGCTGCGCACGCTGGGCGGCGACATGATCGGCATGTCCACCGTGCTGGAGGCCATCGCGGCCCGCGAGGCCGGGCTGGACGTGCTCGGCGTCTCCCTCGTCACCAACCCCGGGGCCGGGCTGGCGGGCGACCCGCTCGACCACGAGGAGGTCCTGGAGGTCGGCCGCGCCACCGCCACCCGGATGGGCGAGCTGCTGGCCAAGGTGGTCGACCGGCTGTGAGCCTCACCGATCGGGCCCGCGCCTGGCTGGCGCAGGACCCCGACCCCGACACGCGCGCCGAGCTGTCGGCCCTGCTGGAGCGCGGCGACACCGCGGCGCTGCGCGACCGGTTCGACGCCAAGCTGGAGTTCGGCACCGCCGGGCTGCGCGGCGAGCTCGGCGCCGGCCCCAACCGGATGAACCGGGTCACGGTCATGCGCGCCGCCGCCGGGCTCGCCCGGGTGCTCGGCCCCGGCAAGCACGTGGTGATCGGCTACGACGCCCGCCACAAGTCCGACGTGTTCGCCCGCGACACGGCGGCCGTGCTCACCGGCGCCGGGCTGCACGCCTCGCTGCTGCCCGGCCCGCTGCCCACGCCGGTGCTCGCCTTCGCCGTGCGCCACCTCGACGCCGACGCCGGCGTCACCGTCACCGCCAGCCACAACCCGCCGCGCGACAACGGCTACAAGGTCTACTGGGGCGACGGCTCCCAGATCGTGCCGCCGATCGACAGCGAGATCTCCGCCGCCATCGACGCCGTGGGCCCGGTGGACGAGCTGCCGCTGCACGGCCCCGGCTCGCTGACGGAGCTGGGCGACTCCATCGTCGACGACTACATCGACGCGGTCGTGGCGCTGCCCCTCGGCGACGCCCGCGACCTGCGCGTGGCCTACACGCCGCTGCACGGCGTCGGCTCCGCCACGCTGACCGGCGCCTTCCTCGCGGCCGGGTTCGAGACCCCGATGGCCGTCGAGGAGCAGCGCAACCCCGACCCGGACTTCCCCACCGTGGCGTTCCCCAACCCGGAGGAGCCGGGCGCGATGGACCTGGCCGTCGCACTGGCCCGAAAGCTGGGCTCCGACCTGGTGCTGGCCAACGACCCCGACGCCGACCGCTGCGCCGTGGCCGTGCCGCTCGGCGACGGCGCGTTCCGCATGCTGACCGGCGACGAGGTGGGCGGCCTGCTCGCCGAGCACGTCATCACCCACACCACCGGCGACCGCATGGTGGCGACCACGATCGTCTCCTCGACCCTGCTGTCCAAGATCGCCCACGCCCACGGCGTCCGCTACGGCGAGACGCTGACGGGCTTCAAGTGGATCATCAAGGCGGGTCCCGGCCTGGTCTTCGGCTACGAGGAGGCGATCGGCTACAGCGTCGGCTCGGCCGAGGGGCTGCCGGTGCGCGACAAGGACGGCATCGGCGCCGCCCTCACCGTCGCCGCCGTCGCCGCCGAGGCCAAGCGCGCCGGCCGTACGCTGCTGGACCTGCTCGACGACCAGGCCCGCCGCTACGGGCTGCACGCCACCTCGCAGCTCTCCGTCCGGGTGGACGACCTGTCGCTGATCGCCGGCGCCATGTCCCGCCTGCGCGCCGCGCCCCCGTCCGAGCTCGGCGGCCGTACGGTGACGCGGGTCGACGACCTGAGCCGGGGCGACGGCGGGCTGCCGCCGACGGACGGGCTCCGGTTCACGCTGTCAGGCGACGCCCGCGTGGTGGTCCGCCCGTCGGGCACCGAGCCGAAGCTCAAGTGCTACCTGGAGGTGGTGGTCCCGGTGACCGGCGAGGTCGCCGAGGCCCGCGCCGAGGCCGATCGCGACCTCGCCGCCCTGAAGACCGACGTGGCGGAGGCGCTGGGCCTGTGACCCCGGGCGCGCACAACCGGTGCACAGCCGGACACAACCATCGGTTGTGCGCCCCTAGGGTGTCCGCGTGGACACCGAGGCATGGCGATCGTTCGTCCGGGCGGCCGAGCTCGGGCAGGTGCAGCAGGCCGCCGACGAGCTGGGCGTGAGCCAGCAGGCGGTCTCCAAACGGATCGCCGCCCTGGAGCGCGAGCTGGGGGTCCGGCTGTTCGCCCGCACCCCGCGCGGGGTCGAGCTGACGCTCGACGGCCAGGCGTTCCTCCCGCACGCGCGCGGCGTCGTCGCCGGGATCGACCGCGCCGTCGCCGCAGTCAGGCCGGGCTCGCGCGCCCTGCGGATCGACGTCCTCGGCAGGCGCAGCGCGCAGGCCGTCGTCCTGCACGACTACTGGCGCGCCCGCCCCGGGACCGACCTCGACGTGGTGACGCTCCGGGTCGACGACCCGCGCGCGGCCGCCGCCGCCGTCGAGGCCGGCGAGGTGGACGCCTCGTTCCGCACCGTCACCGACCCGGCCGCGCTGCCGCGCGACCTGCGCATGATCTACGCGTTCTCCTCGCCGCTGCAGCTCCTCACCGGCCCGCGTCACCCGCTGGCCGCCGCCCGCCGGCTCACGCCTGCGCAACTGCGCAAGCACCGGATCTGGATGCCCGGCATCGCGCCGCGCAGCGAGTGGTCGGAGTTCTACGACGAGCTCGCCACCGCGTTCGACCTGCGGATCGACGCGGCGGGCCCGCACTTCGGCGACGAGGTGCTGCTCGACACCCTCGCCGACTCCGCCGACGTGGCCACCCTCGTCGGGGTGCGCGACCGGTACGTGTGGCCGGCGGGCCACGACCTGCGCCGCATCCCCATCGCCGGCCCGGCCCTCGTGTACCCGCTCTCGCTCATCCTCCCCCGGGCCAATCCGCACCCGGGACTGCACGGGATCATCGCCCACCTCGCGAGCCTGCCGGGGCCGCCCGAGCCCGCCTGGCTGCCGTCCTGGGCCGCTGCGACGCACGAGGAGGTGCGCCGTGCCCGGTGACCGGCTGATGCGCGTCCACAGCCCCGAGTTCCTGGCGATGGCCGAGCGGGTCCGGTGCGCCACCGAGCTGACCTCCCGGCTGAACGTGCTGCCCTTCGAGGACGAGGCCGGCAAGGCGGAGCTGTTCGAACGGCTCTTGGGCAAGCCCCTGCCGGAGCGGGTCACGATTTATCCGCCTTTCTACACCGACCACGGCCTCAACCTCGACCTCGCCGAACGCGTGTTCATCAACCAGAACTGCACGTTCCTCGACTACGCCGGCATCCGGCTCGGCCACGGCGTGATGATCGGCCCCAGGGCCACGCTCATCACCGTCGGCCACCCCGTCGACCCCGAGGAGCGGCGGCACTGGCTGACCGGCGGCCCCATCCACGTGGCGGACAACGTGTGGATCGGCGCCGGCGCCACCATCCTGCCCGGCGTCAGCATCGGCCGCGACGCCGTGGTGGCCGCCGGCGCCGTCGTGGCCGACGACGTGCCACCGGCCACCCTGGTGACCGGCGCCAAGGCGGCCGTGCACCGGCACTGGTGAACGACCCCCGGAGGGCCTTCCGTCAGGCCAGTCTGAACTGCAGCTCGGTCTCCCACTTGTTCATGTCGGGCTGCTCCTCCGGGTTCGTGTGGTAGAGCTCCAGGCGGCTGTCCCAGTGCTCGCCGTCCGGCTCCTCGCTCATGGCGAAGCGCAGCCCCCGCTCACGCGCCCAGTCCAGCAGCTCGCCGGTGACGGCCATGAGGCCGTCGGGGTGGCCGACGTGGGTGGTACGGACGTAACGGCCCGCCGGGAGCACCCCGGCGACGAACTCGCCCTCGCCCGCCACCGGCTCGTGCACCGGCACCCCGGCCTCCACCACCAGGTCGCCGTCCAGGTCGATGACCAGGTAGCGGAAGAACGGCCCGCCGGCGGGCGGCGTGCCCCGCTCGGCCAGCCGGCCGTACAGCTCGCCGATCCGGTCGGCGACCAGGTGGAAGGTCGTCATGGTGATGGTCTTGCGGATCCCGAGGTAGTGACGCTCGGGACACTCGATGATCTCTGGCATGTTTTCCTCCTTCACCCATTACTACGAATCGGCGCCCCGGAACTCATCGGCGAGTCCGAAGAAGGGGAACAGCCCAGGGTCCAGGTACGTGGTGATGCCGGTGATCAGGCCGCCCGACGTCTCGACGAGCACGAGCGCGAACGGCCGGCCCTCCAGATACTGCCCGTACGCGGGCCGCCCGTTGGCGGCGGTGCGCACCAGGCGCGAGCCCTCGCAGGGCGCCCCGGCGGCGGCCAGCACCCGGCGGACGTCCTCGCGCCCGCGCAGCCACCAGGCGAACGGCGGCATCGACGAGGTGGCGTCCTCGTGCAGCAGCGCGACCAGCGTCTCGACGTCGTAGCGCTCGAAGGCGTCGACGTAGCGGGCGAGCAGCTTCTCGTCCACGGCGTCGTCGCCCGGCGCGGTGAGGGGCAGCGCGGCGCGGGCCCGCTGGAGGGCGCTGTTGACCGCCGCGACGCCGGCGCCGAGCAGGCCGGACACCTCGGCCGCCGACCAGCCCAGCACGTCGCGCAGGATCAGCACGGCCCGCTGCCGGGGCGGCAGGTGCTGCAACGCCGCCACGAACGCCAGCCGCACGCTCTCCCGCGACACCGCCAGCTCGGCCGGGTCCAGCAGCCGGTCGGGCACCGGATAGACCCACGACTCGATCGGCAGCGGCTCCCCCAGGGGCGCGCCGGGCTCGGCGGCCGGGCCGAGGCCGGCGGCGAGGGCCCGGCGACGGCTGCCGCGCAGCATGTCGAGGCAGACGTTCGTGGCGATGCGGAACAGCCATGCCCGCAGCGACCCCCGGAGCGGGTCGAACCGGTCACGGCCGCGCCACGCCTTGGCCAGCGTCTCCTGCACCGCGTCCTCGGCCTCGTACACCGAGCCGAGCATCCGGTAGCAGTAGCCGGTCAGCTCAGCGCGGTGGCCGTCCAGGTCCATGTGGTTCGATCCCGATCTGCAGTTCCGTCACCCACTCGGCCAGGTCGTCCGGGCTGTGCAGGTAGACCTCGCGGCCCAGGTCGAGCGCGCGGTGGCCGTTGTCCTCGATCCAGTGGGCCAGCTCCTGGTAGGTGGTGCCGACCTGGTCCATCGAACCATGATGGATGACCGTCGCGGCGGCCGGCAGCCGGGGCAGGTCCACGACCTGGAGCCCGTCGTGCTCGCCGGGCCCGGCCGCGACGGGGAAGGCGGCGTGCGTCAGCACCGTCCCGTCCTCGCGGGCCTGGTAGTGGGCGATGCCCGGGCCGGCGATCGGCAGCCCGGCGGCCTCCAGCCGGTCGCAGAGCTCCTGGTAGAGCGGCTGGATGACGGGCCCGACATGCTCGGGCCCGTAACTGGCGGCCACGCCGCTGAGCTGGGCGACCCGGACCGGGGCCACCTCCTTGACGATGACCTCGACGCTCCCCATGCGGCCCTCGGTCTCGATGCTGCGCAGTCTCGACTCGACGCCGCGCAGCCTGGCCAGGTCGGCGCTGATGCGCGCCTCCAGCTCGGCGCGGCGCAGCCGGACCATCCCGTGCAGTTCTTCGGTGCTCACCTTGTCGTCGAGGATCGCCTTGACCTGCTCCAGCGTGAAGCCGAGGTCCTTGAGCGCGACGAGCCGGTTGAGCCGCGCGAGCTGGGCGGCCTGGTAGGAGCGGTATCCGGTGGCCGGGTCCACGTGGGCGGGCCGCAGCAGCCCGATCGCGTCGTAGTGCCGCAGCATGCGCACCGACACGAGCCCGAGCCTGGCGAAGTCTCCGATGCTGAACATGACCTCTCCAGATATACGACCTCACACGGTGTCAGAGTCCACCCCTACAGGTTATGCTGCGAAATATCACCGTAACCGAACGTTCGGTAGGTCCCATGAAGACTGCCCGGGATGTCGACGCCGGCCTGCGGATCAGGGCGGCGGCCGTGCGGCTGTTCGCCGAGCAGGGCTACGCCGCCACGAGCGTCAGGGACCTGGCCAGGGCCGTCAACCTCACCAACGCCGGCGTCTACCACCACGTCTCCAGCAAGGAAGCCCTGCTCGCCGGCCTGATGGAGGCCGGGCACCGGGGCCTCATCGACGCCACCCGCCGCCTCCTGGCCGGCGTCGGCGGCCCGGCCGAACGGCTGGCGCTGCTCATCGGCTCCCTGACCGCCATCCACGCGCTCAACCCCATGACGACCCGGGTCATGGACGGCGAACTGCGCTCGCTCACCCCCGGCGGCGCCGCCCACGACGAGATCATCGCCCTCCGCGACGCGTACGAGGACTTCTGGCGGCAGGCGCTGGCCGACGGCGTCGCGGCGGGCGTGTTCCGGGTCGCCGACCAGAAGCTGACCCGCCTGGCCCTGATGTCGATGTGCACCGGCACCAGCGAGTGGTACCGCCCCGACGGCGACTCCACGCTGGAGCAGGTGTGCGCCGAGTTCGTGGCGATCGGCCTGGCCGCCGTCCGCACACCCGGACTGTCCCTGCTGCCCGACTTCTCCCTGCTGCCCGACTTCCCCTGGGAGCCGCCGCATGGCTGACCGTCGCTCCGATGTTCCCGACACCGTCCCCGCCCTGGTCCGGTGGGCCGCCGCCCGCTTCGGTGACCGCGAGTTCCTCCGCTTCCCCGACGTCTCGCTGAGCTTCGCCCAGGTGGACGCGGAGAGCGACCGCCTGGCCGGGGCCCTGGCCGCCACCGGCGTACGGCCCGGCGACCGGGTCGCCGTCATGCTGGACAACGTCCCGGGCTGGCCGCTGAGCTGGCTGGCCGTCCTCAAGGCCGGGGCCGTCACCGTCCCGGTCAACGTCCGCTACCGGGCGGCCGACCTGGAGCACGTGCTGCGTGACTCGGGCGCCGTCGCCACCGTGACCAGCGCGGAGCACGCCGGGCACGTCTCGCGCGGCGGCCACGTGGTGCACACCCTGGACGCGCTCACCGGCTCCCACCCCACCCCCGAAATATCGCCCAGCCCGAACGATGTGGCGAATTTTCAGTACACGTCGGGGACCACCGGCTTCCCCAAGGCCTGCATGCTCACCCACGCCTACTGGTTACGCACCGCCCGGGTCGTCGCCGACCTGGTCGACCTGCGCGACGACGACGTGATGCTGATCGCCCAGGCGTACTCCTACATGGACCCCCAGTGGACGACGCTGCTGTGCCTGATGGGCGGCATCCCGCAGGTCGTCCTCCCCCGCTTCTCCGCCTCCGGCTTCTGGCGCTCGGCCCGCGAGCACGGCGCGACGCTCACGTACGTGCTGGGCACGATGCCCCTGCTCATGTACAAGCAGCCGCCCGACCCGCTGGACCGGCACAACAGGATGCGCCTCGTGCTGTGCTCGGGCATCGCCCCGCGCCTGCACGCCGCCTTCGAGGAGCGCTGGGGGGCGCCCTGGCGGGAGCTGTACGGGTCCACCGAGAGCGGCCCTGACCTGCTGTCCGCCCCGGACGCCCGCGACCAGGTCGGCACCGGCTCGATGGGCCTGCCGCCGCCCGGCAAGGAGGTCACGCTCGACGAGGAGACGGGCGAGATCCTGGTGCGCGGCGAGCCGATGATGACCGGCTACTGGAATCACCCGGAGGCCACCGCGCACGCCTTCCGCGGCGGCTGGTACCACACCGGCGACCTGGGCGTGCGCAACCCCGACGGGCAGATCCGGCACGCCGGGCGGCTGAAGGACATGGTGCGCCGGGGCGGCGAGAACATCTCCTGCGCCGAGGTCGAGCGGGTGCTGGGCGAGCACCCGGCGGTGCTGAACGTCGCCCTGGTGCCGGTGCCCGACGAGCTGTTCGGCGAGCTGCCCAAGGCGTTCGTCCAGCTCAGGCCGGGCTACGAGGCGAGCGGGCCGACCGCGGCGAGCGTGGCCGAGCACGCCGCGCGGCGGCTGGCCCCGTTCAAGGTGCCGGCGTTCGTCGAGTTCGTCGACGGCTTCCGGCTGACCCCTTCGGCGCGGATCGAGAAGCGCCACCTGATGCGCCCCGACCAGCGGACGGGCGCGTTCCGTGTAACCCTGCCGTCGGACAAGGAGCGAGCATGATCGACGTGACCGTACGGGACGAGGTGGCGGTGATCACCCTCCAGCGGCCCGGGAAGCTCAACGCGCTGACCGCCGGCATGCGGCGGCAGCTCGCCGCGGCGGTGCGCGAGCACGGCGACGGCAAGGCGGCCCGGGGCGTCGTCGTCACCGGCGCCGGGCGGGCGTTCTCGGCGGGCGAGGACATCGACCAGGCCGTCGGGCTGTCGCTGATCGACGAGGTCGAGCTCTTCCACGACCTGACCAGGGCCGTGCTGGAGACCAGGGTGCCGGTGGTGGCGGCCGTCAACGGGCTGGCCGTGGGCGGCGCGGCGGAGTGGACGCTCTGCTTCGACGCCCGGCTGGGCACGCCGTCGGCCGAGTTCTTCCTGCCGGAGAACCACATCGGGCTGTCGATCTCCAACGGCGCCAGCTATCTGCTGCGCCGTCTGGTCGGCGGCCGGGCGCTGGGGCTGGTGCTCGGCTCGGCGCGGCTGAGCGCGGCCGAGGCCCACTCGCTCGGCCTGCTGGACGAGGTCGTCGAGGCGGACACGCTGGTCGACACGGCGATCGGCCTGGTGCACCGCTGGACTCTGCCCGGCACGGCCACCGAGGTGCACCTCAGGCTGCTGCGCCCGTCGCTGGAGGAGGTCGAGCGCGCCTACACCGCCGAGACGCGGGCCGCCCGCCAGGTCGAGGACTCCGGGATCGCCCGGGCGGGCATGGAACGCTTCGTCAACCGGCGCAGGCGGTGAGCGCGGCCGGTCAGGGCACGAGCAGGGCGGCGACGACCAGCACCAGGGCCACGACGCCGATCGCCAGCGAGTCGTAGGCCCAGGTGGCGCGGGCGGGGCCGGGCTCCTCGTTGCGGATCCTGGCCTTGTCGGCGCGGTCGCTGATCTGCTCGCCCACCCAGTCGGCGTGCGTCTTGCCGGAGAACGCCTGGGCGGCGGCCTGCTCGCCCTTGGTCAGCGTCGGCTCGGTCCTGAACCGGCCGCGCTGCTTGACCGCCTGGCCACGGCGCTGGGCCCTGGCGCGCTCGCGGGCCGAGCTCATCGGGGTCCACAGCCGCAGCACGCGGCCCTCGCCGTGGTCGACGTTGATCGAGTGGGAGACCGTGACCTCCCGCACCGACGCCCACGGCACCACCGTCGTGCGCAGCGGGTTGCGCCCGACCAGCCCCTGCTCGGTGAACACGGTGGCGGGCCGGATGGCGACGACGTAGACGAGCGCGGTGAGCACGCCCAGCACGGCCAGCGCCACCATCGACGCCTTGCCGTTGTAGCGGGCGGTCAGGTCCCACACGTTGAAGGCGACGAACGCCACCCACACCCAGCCGAGCACGAACGCGGTCTTGGACCGGAAGACCTCTTTCACGGCTGCCACTTCAGCCGCGCGAAACCGGGCTTGATCACGCCGTTGATCAGCGCCAGCCGCTCGTCGAACGGCAGGAACGCGGACTTCATCGCGTTGACCGTGAACCACTGCAGGTCGTCCCACCCGTAGTCGAACGCCTCGACCAGCTTGGCGAACTCCCGCGAGACGGTCGTGGAGCTCATCAGCCGGTTGTCGGTGTTGACCGTGACGCGGAAGTGGAGCCGGCGCAGCAGCCCGATCGGGTGCTCGGCGATGGAGTCGGCGGCCCCGGTCTGCAGGTTGGAGGTGGGGCACATCTCCAGCGGGATGCGCTTGTCGCGCACGTAGGCGGCCAGCCTGCCGAGCTTGGCGGAGCCGTCGCCGGCCACGGTGATGTCGTCGATGATGCGCACGCCGTGGCCGAGCCGGTCGGCGCCGCACCACTGGATGGCCTGCCAGATCGACGGCAGCCCGAACGCCTCGCCGGCGTGGATGGTGAAGTGCGCGTTCTCCCGCTGGAGGTATTCGAACGCGTCGAGGTGGCGCGTGGGCGGGTAGCCCGCCTCGGCGCCGGCGATGTCGAACCCGGCCACGCCCACGTCGCGGTAGCGCACGGCCAGCTCGGCGATCTCCATCGAGCGGGCCTGGTGGCGCATCGCGGTCAGCAGCGTGCCGATGCGGATGCCGCGCCCTTCGGAGCCCTGCCGGAACCCGTCAAGGACGGCCTGGACGACCTGGTCGAGGCTCAGCCCGCGGGTGGTGTGCTGCTCGGGCGCGAAGCGCACCTCGGCGTAGACGACGCCGTCGTCGGCCAGGTCGGCCGCGCACTCGGCGGCCACCCGCACCAGCGACTCGCGGGTCTGCATGACGCCGACGGTGTGGGCGAACGTCTCCAGGTAGCGCTCCAGCGACCCGGAGTCGGCCGCCTCCTCGAACCAGCGCCGCAGCTCGTCAGGGTCGTCGGCCGGCAGCCGGTCGTAACCGCTCTCGCGCGCCAGCTCCACGATGGTCTCAGCCCGGAGACCACCGTCGAGATGGTCGTGCAGCAGCACCTTGGGCGCGCGCCGGATCTCCTCGTACGTGGGGCTCATCCGCCCATGATATGGGGCTAGGAGTCGCGGTTGACGGACTCGGGGCTGAAGGCGGGCAGACAGACCGCGATGTATTCGGCGCCCTCGTCGCCGGTGCTGTAGCGGATCCTCTCGCCCGGCTCGGTCACGAGCGTCTGCCCGGCCGTCACCTCGGTAACGCCGCCGTCGTGCTCGACGCGGACGGTGCCGCGCAGGACGACGGTGTATTCGGTGAAGGCGGGCGTCTGGGCGGGCTCGTCCCAGCCGGGCGGGGCGACCATGTGCGCGATGGAGACGGCCTCGTCGCCGCTGTTGACGCGGCCGACGTGCTCGTCGATGGTCTTGCCGCCGGGCACCGGGATCCGGGTGGGTCCTTCGATCTTTCTCACCACGAGGTCAGTGTCGCACGTCCACGACCAGGCGGCTGGGCCCGGAGTATTCCTTCACGCGGAACGCCGTGCGCCCCGGCATGATCAGCGCGATGCCGACGCGGCCTTCGAAGTCGCCGGTCTTGACGATGCGGGTGACGGCCTCCAGCGACCCGGCGTCGGGCCCGTCGATCCAGGTGGGCGTGCCGTCCTCGGTGTGCGCGTCGGCGGGGGTGAGCAGCAGGTGCAGGGCCAGCCCGCCGCCCAGGTCGATGGGGGTGCCGGAGCCGTCCTGGACGAGCTCGTCGGCCCACTGGGCGGTGTAGCCGGGCAGCGAGCCGGCGAAGTCGACGACCACCCGGTCGAACCCGTCGTGGCGCCCGGCGCGCACCCCGGTGACGAGCGCGGGCTGGGCCCCGGCGCGGTCGACGGCCACCTCGGAGGTGCTGGTCGGCAGGTCGGCCGTGGCGGACGTGGCCGTCGCCGAGCTCCCCTGGCTCGACGGCGGCTCCACCGTGGCCGTCCCCGTGCCCCGCGCGCCGCACGCCACGAGCATCAGCCCGCACACGCACGCCGCGGCCGCCCTCAATCCCGGTGACGCGTTCATGCCACCAAGATTCCCGGGGACGGCCACGCGAAGCTCGCACCGATAACGGATCGGCATGGGCCGACGTCAGGCGAATGTCCGGGTCACACCACCTCGTACGCTTTCGCCTCGGGCACGGCGGCGGCCCGCTTGCGGTCGCGCAGTCCGGCGGCCGAAAGGGCCAGTCCGGCGACGGCGAGCACCAGGGACACGAGGATGGCCGCGCGCAGCGAGCCGATGGAGATCTCGCCGCCGCCGGAGGTGAGCACCGCGGTCACCACGGCCAGCACGATCGCGCCGCCGACCTGGCCGGAGGTGTTGAGCAGCCCGGAGGCGAGACCCTGCTCGTCGTCGGAGACGCCGTTGGTGGCCTGGATGTTGAGCGCCGGGAACGACAGCGCGAACGCGATGCCGAGCAGCAGCATGCCGGGGATGACCAGGGTGAAGAGGCCGGGCGTGCGGGAGATGCCGAGGAACATCGCGTAGCCGCCGGCCAGCGCTGCCGCGCCGACGACGATGAGCTTGCCGGTGCCGAACCGGTCGGCGAAGTCGCCCATCTTGGTCGAGGTGACGGCCACGAGCAGGCCCGCCGGCAGGAACGCCAGCGCGGTGCCGAGCGCGGACCAGCCGAGCAGGTTCTGGAAGTACTGCATGGCGACGAACTGGAAGGCCACGTACGAGCCCATGAGGACGACGAGGCCGAGGTTGGCCCGCACGAGCGGCCCGGAGCGGAGGATGCCGAGGCGGACGAGCGGGTGCTTGAGCCTGAGCTCGGTGAGCACGAACAGGCCGAGCAGGGCGGCGACGGCGACGAGCGAGCCGATCGTGCGGACGGAGGACCAGCCGGCTTCCGGCGCCTGGACCACGGTGAAGACGAGCAGCAGCATCGAGGCGGTGATCAGCACGGCGCCGATGAGGTCGTGCCCGCCGTCGGCGCGCTCCTCGGCGTTGCGCGGCAGCACCTTGATCGCGGCGATCAGCGCGATGACGGCGACGGGCACCGGCATCAGCATCGTGAGGCGCCAGTCGAGCTGGGTGAGCAGTCCGGAGAACACCAGGCCGAGCGAGTAGCCGCTGGCGCCGCAGGCGGTGAAGATGCTCAGTGCCTTGTTGCGCAGCGGTCCTTCCGGGAACGTGGTAGTGATGATCGACAACGCGGCCGGGGCGGTGAAGGCCGCGCCGACGCCCTTGATGAAGCGGGCGGCGATGAGCAGCGCCCCGTCGTTCACCAGGCCACCCAGCAGCGACGCCACGGCGAAGACCGCCAGTGCGACCAGGAACACCCTGCGCCGCCCCAGCAGATCGGCGGTCCTGCCCCCGAGCAGAAGAAGACCGCCGTATCCGAGCACGTAGCCGCTGACAACCCACTGCAGAGAAGAGGTGGAGAGCCCCAGCTCGTGCTGGATGGAGGGCAGCGCCACGCCGACCATCGACACGTCCAGGGCGTCAAGGAAGATCACTGCGCAGAGCACGGCGAGCGCGCTCCACCGGGTGGAGGAAGAGGACATGGACGGAAAGATTACATGCACTCGCATCTAATGCAAGCGCATTTAATTCCATTGCATCATTTTTCGCCTAGTGGTAATCTCCGCGTCATGGACGAGGCGCACGTGGTCGGCACCTGGCATTACGTCCTGGCGAAACACGCCAAGGCGATGTGCATGCTGGAGCGGGAGCTGGGCGACAAGCACGGCCTGGGGCCCAGCGAGTTCGAGGTGCTCGACCGGATGGTCCACCACGACAGAAAGCTGCGCATCCAGGAGCTGTGCGACGAGGTCCACCTGAGCCAGAGCGCGCTCTCTCGCGTGGTGGCCAGGCTGGAGAAGTCCGCGCTCGTCAGCCGCGGCGCGTGCGACTCCGACCGGCGCGGCGTGTTCGTGTGCATCACCGAGGAGGGCCGCGCCCGGCACGCGGCAGCCCTCCCCACCCAGCGCGCCGTCCTCTCCTCGATCTTCGACGACGCGCCCGTGGTGTCCGTCTAGGCGGTGATCCGGTCGATGATCAGCGGCAGGGTCTCCCCCGCGGCCGGTCCGACCTCGTAGCCGCCGCGCAGCGCCTCCAGCGCCCGCTCGAAGCGGCTCGTCTCGTCGGCGTGCAGCGTGAGCAGCGGCTGCCCCGCCCTGACCAGGTCGCCCGGCTTGGCGTGCAGCGTGATGCCCGCACCCGGCGACACCGGGTCCTCCTTGCGCGCCCGGCCCGCGCCGAGCCGCCAGGCCGCCAGCCCGACCGCGTAGGCGTCGAGCCGGGTGAGCACCCCCGACTCCGGGGCGTCCACCGTCATCGTCTCGGCCGCGCGCGGCAGCAGCGCGTCCGGGTCGCCACCCTGGGCGCCGATCATCGTCCGCCAGGCGTCCATGGCCGACCCGTCACGCAGCGCGTCGGCAGGGTCCTTGCCCGACACCCCGGCGGCCTCCAGCATCTCCCTGGCCAGCCGTACGGTCAGCTCCACGACGTCGGACGGCCCGCCGCCCGCCAGGACCTCGACCGACTCCTCGACCTCCAGGGCGTTGCCCACGGCCCGGCCCAGCGGCCGGTCCATCGCGGTCAGCAGCGCGACCGTGCGCACGCCCGCGTCGGTGCCCAGCGCCACCATGGTCTCGGCCAGCTCGCGGGCCCGCTCCGGCGTCTTCATGAACGCGCCCGAGCCCACCTTGACGTCGAGCACCAGCGACCCGGTGCCCTCGGCGATCTTCTTCGACATGATCGACGAGGCGATGAGCGGGATGGACTCGACCGTGCCGGTGACGTCGCGCAGCGCGTACAGCTTCTTGTCGGCGGGGGCCAGCCCGGAGCCGGCGGCGCAGATCACCGCGCCGGCCGCGCGCAGCACGCCGAGCATCTCGTCGTTGGACAGCGACGCCCGCCAGCCCGGGATCGACTCCAGCTTGTCCAGCGTGCCGCCGGTGTGGCCGAGGCCGCGGCCCGAAAGCTGCGGGACGTACGCGCCGCAGGCGGCGACCAGCGGCGCCAGCGGCAGCGTGATCTTGTCGCCGACGCCGCCCGTGGAGTGCTTGTCGGCCGTCGGCCGGTCCAGCTCCGACCAGTCCATGCGCTCGCCGGAGCGGATCATGGCCTGCGTCCAGCCGGCGATCTCGCGCCGGTTCATGCCGTTGAGCAGGATCGCCATGGCCAGCGCCGACATCTGCTCGTCGGCGACCTCACCGCGCACGTAGGCGTCGATCACCCAGTCGATCTGGGCCGCGCTCAGCTCGCCGCCGTCGCGCTTGGCGACGATGACCTCGATCGCGTCCATCACGCCATCCTGGACAGGTCGACGGGGCCGAACGCGTACGGCAGGATCCGCGCCATCGGCAGCGGCCCGTCGACGGTCTCGACCAGCAGGTCGTCACCGCCGAACTCGTACAGGAGCTGCCGGCAGCGCCCGCACGGCATGAGCAGCTCGCCGTGGCCGTCCACGCAGGTGAAGGCCACCAGCCTGCCCCCGCCGGACGCCTGGAGCGCCGACACCAGCCCGCACTCCGCGCACAGGCCCACCCCGTAGGAGGCGTTCTCCACGTTGCAGCCCGTGACGATCCGCCCGTCGTCCACCAGGGCGGCGGCGCCCACGGGGAACTTGGAGTAGGGCGCGTAGGCGTGGCGCATGGCCTCCGCGGCCTCCGCGCGCAGCGCCTCCCAGTCGATGCTCAATGCTGCTCCCCCCGTCGATAGATCACGCCGTCGGCCTTGGGCATGCGCAGCCGCTGCGACGCCACCAGGAGCACGAGCAGGGTGAGCACGTGCGGCGTGATGAACACGAACTCGTTCGGCAGCCTGTCGACGGTCAGCCACAGCCAGATCAGCACGACCATGCCGGCCGCGGCGGCCGCCATCGTCGTGTACTCGCGGGCGGACTGCCCGGCCGTCAGCATCCGGCGGGCCCTGACGACCAGGTAGATCAGCAGCAGGATCGCGCCGAACAGCAGGAACGAGGTGACCGCGCCCTGGCTGCGGAGCTGGAGGGCGTCGGCGTAGCCGAACAGGGCCGCGCCCGTGGCCAGCCCGCCCGGCCGCCAGTTGCCGAAGATCATGGCGGCCAGGCCGATGAAGCCACGGCCCGCCGACTGCCCCTCGACGTACTTGTCGCTGACGAACACCAGGAACACGCCGCCCAGCCCGGCGAACGCGCCGGAGATGACCACGGCCAGGTACTTGATCCGCAGGACGTTCACGCCCAGCGACTCGGCCGCCCACGGGTTCTCGCCCGCCGAGCGCAGCCGGAGCCCGAACGCGGTGCGCCAGAGCACGAAGAACGTCAGCGGCAGCATCAGCACGGCCAGGATCACCAGCACGTTGACGTCGTGGGTGAGCCCGCGCAGGATGCCGGCCACGTCGGAGAGCAGGAACCAGTGCGTCTTCTCCAGCGAGCCCAGCCAGTCGGGCCCGTCGGACAGCAGGGGCAGGCTGAACTCCCACGCCTCCCCCGAGACCGGCGGCGAGGTGGTGATGCCGGCGCCCGCCTGGTTGGCCGGGGAGCCCTCCTTGTAGAGGACCTCCGACAGGAAGCGGGTGACGCCCGGCCCGAGCAGGTTGATGGCGACGCCGCTGATGATGTGGTCGACGCCGAACGTGACGGTCGCGATGGCGTGCAGCAGGCCGCCGAGCGCGCCCGCGATCAGCCCGGCCAGCAGCGCGGCCACCGGACCCCACTGGTAGCCGGCCCAGCCGGCGAACCAGGTGCCGAGCACCATCATGCCTTCGAGGCCGATGTTGACCACGCCCGCCCGCTCGGCCCAGAGCCCGCCGAGCCCGGCCAGCCCGATCGGCACCGAGAACAGCAGCGCCGCCCCGATCACGCCGGAGGAGGTGATGTCGTCGGTCCCGGCGATGATCCGGACCAGCGACATCAGCATGAGCAGCAGCGCGACGCCGATCAGCGCCAGGTGGTATTTGCGGATCCTGCTCGATCCGGCGAGGGTGGTCATGCGCTCACCTTTCCGAGCTCTCGCGCCGCGCGCCGTTCCTCGCGCCGCAGCGCGATCCTGCTGGTGATCTCGTTGGCGATGACCACGAGGAGCACGATGGTGCCCTGCATGATCGTGATCACGGAGGGCGGCACCTCGGCGAACTGCAGCGGCCCCTGGGCCCGGTCCAGGAAGGCGAACAGGAGCGCGGCCACCGCGATGCCCCAGGGGCTGTTACGGCCCAGCAGCGCGACCGCGATGCCGAGGTAGCCGAGGCCGGGGGTGAAGTTGGTGCCGAAGGCGTGCTGGTCGCCGAGGATCTCGGGCAGGCCGATCAGGCCGGCGATGCCGCCCGAGAGCACCATCGCGGAGATGACCATCCGCTTCGGGCCGATGCCGGAGGCGAACGCGGCCGTCGGGTTCAGGCCGCTGGCCTTGACGTCGAAGCCGAACTTGGTCCGCTCCAGCACCACCCAGAGGGCCACGCCGACGACGACGGCCACGAGCAGGAAGCCCCACACGCCGCCGCCGCGTGGCGCGGGCAGCCCGATTGCCTCCAGCAGCCAGTTCATGTTCGGGAACCAGGCCGACTCGGGCAGGACCGGGGTGGTCGTGGTGAGCTGCCCCTTGGCGCGCTCGCCGGCGAAGGGGCCGCGGACGAGGAAGGCCGCCAGGTTGATCGCGATGTAGTTCAGCATGATCGTGGAGATGACCTCGTTCACCCCCCGGGTCACCTTCATCACGGCCGGGATCAGCGCGTAGAAGCCGCCGACGGCCGCCGCCACCACGATGATCACCGTGATCTGGATCGGGGCGGGAGCCACGAACGTCGAGCCGACGTAGGCGGCGCAGACGGCCGCGATCCGGTACTGGCCCTCGACGCCGATGTTGAAGAGGTTCATGCGGAAGCCGACGGCCACCGCCAGACCGGCCAGGAACAGCGGCACCGCCCGGTTCAGCATCCGGGCGATGCTGTTGGACACCGAGCTTTCCCGCGCGCCGAAGTCGAAGAACGCGGCGAGCGCGTCGCCGGGGTTCGCCCCGGCCGCGACGATCGCCACGCTGCTGATGCCGATGGCCACCAGGATGGCGATGATCGCGCCCGCCACGGTGAGCAATGCCCGATAGAGCCCTGCGGGCATCACGTCTCCTTCGTGCCGGTGATGGCGCCGGTCATGTATCCGCCCAGCCGTTCCGGGGTCACGTCGGACGGGTCGAGGCGGGCCACGAGCCGCCCCCGGTAGATGACCTGCAGCGTGTCGGACAGCCCGATCAGCTCGTCGAGGTCCGCCGAGATGAGCAGCACGGCCAGCCCGGCCGCGCGGGCCTCGCGCAGGTGGTCCCAGATGGCGGCCTGCGCGCCCACGTCGACGCCGCGGGTGGGGTGGGCGGCGATGAGGAACTTCGGCTCGCCGCTCATCTCGCGGCCGACGATGAGCTTCTGCTGGTTGCCGCCCGACAGCGCGAGCGCCAGCGTGTCGACGCCGGGCGTGCGGACGTCGTACGTGTCGACGATGCGCTGGGTGTCGGACCTGGCGGCCCGCCGGTTGATCCAGATGCCGGAGCGGGACGGCCGCCTGGTCTGGTGGCCGAGCACCCGGTTCTCCCAGAGCGACGCCTCCAGCAGCAGACCCTGCCGGTGGCGGTCCTCCGGGATGTAGCCGATGCCGGCCTCGCGCCGCCTGAGCGTGGACCAGGCGGAGATGTCCTGCTCGGCGAGCTCGACGGCGCCGCTCACCGGGCGCATGCCCATGATGGCCTCGATGAGCTCGGACTGGCCGTTGCCCTCGACCCCGGCGATGCCGAGGATCTCGCCCTTGCGGATGTCGAACGACACGTCGTCCAGGAGCGCCCGCCCGTCGGCCTCCAGGGTCAGGTGGGACACGCGCAGCGCGACCGTGTCGGTCACCGTGGACTCGCGGGTCTCGGGCGTGGGCAGCTCGCTGCCGACCATGAGCTCGGCGAGCTGCCGGGCGGTCACGTCGGCCGGGTCGACGCTGGCGACGGTGGTGCCGCGCCGGATCACGGTGATCGCGTCGGCGATGCTGAGCACCTCGTCGAGCTTGTGGGAGATGAAGATGACGGTGAGGCCGCCGGCCGTGAACTCGCGCAGGTTCTCGAAGAGCTCCTCGACCTCCTGCGGCACGAGCACCGCGGTCGGCTCGTCGAGGATGAGGATGCGCGCGCCCCGGTAGAGGACCTTGAGGATCTCCACCCGCTGGCGGTCGCCGACGCCGAGGTCCTCGACCAGCCGGTCGGGGTCGACGCGCAGCCCGTGGCTCTCGGCGAGCTGGTTGATCCGCGCCCGCGCCCGGCCCGTGTCGAGCATGACGCCGCCCTTGCGCGGCTCGGCGCCCAGGACGATGTTCTCCAGCACGGTGAAGTTGTCGGCCAGCATGAAGTGCTGGTGCACCATGCCGATACCGGCGTCGATGGCGTCGCTCGGGGTGCGGAAGGCCACCTCCCGGCCGTTGACCTTGATGGTGCCCTCGTCCGGCTTCTGCATCCCGTACAGGATCTTCATCAGGGTCGACTTGCCGGCGCCGTTCTCCCCGACGATCGCGTGCACCGTGCCGGGTTGGACGGTGATGCAGATGTCGTGGTTGGCCACCACGCCGGGGAAGCGCTTGGTGATGCCCTCCAGTTGTACGGCGGGCGTCTCGGCGTTCATCGGCCGCTCATTCGGTTTCTCCTAGAGCCTGGCAGATATGCCCGAGGGCCCGGGTCTCGGGACTCGGGCCCTCGGTCGATGGTTCCTACCCAGGTTACGGCTTGGCCGGAACCGTGATCTTGCCGTCGACGATGTCCTTCTTGGCAGCGTCGATCTTGTCCTGGATGTCGTCGATCTCGCCACCGGTGGTGGACAGGCCCACGCCGTCGACCTTGAGGTCGTAGACGATGTCGGTGCCGCCCTTGGCGCCGCCCTGGAACGCCTTGATGTACTCGAAGACGCCGACGTCCACGCGCTTGAGCATGGAGGTCATGATGACCTCCTGCAGCTCGGGCTCGGTGACGGTCTGGCGCTGGTCGGAGTCGACGCCGATGGCCTTCTTCTTGGCCGCGGCCGCCGCCTGGAACACGCCCAGGCCGGAGTCACCGGCGGCGTGGTAGACGACCTCGGCGCCGTCCTGGAACATCTTCTCGGCCGCGACCTTGCCCTTGTCGGGGGCGCGGAAGCCGGTGAAGTCGCCGTCGGGCGTCAGGTACTTGACGTCGATCTTGGCGTCGGCCTTGACCGACTTGACGCCGGCCACGAAGCCCGCCTCGAACTTCTTGATCAGGTCGTTCTCGACGCCGCCGACGAAGCCGACGTGACCGCTCTTGGCCTTGGTCGCCGCGGCGACGCCCGCCAGGTAGGAGCCCTGCTCCTCGGCGAACAGCAGGCCGGTGACGTTGGCCGCGTTCGAAGCCGAGTCGACGACCGCGAACTGCACGTCCGGGTTCTCCTCGGCGGCCTTCTTGATGTCCTCGCCGTAGGCGAAGCCCACGCCGATGATCGGGTTGTAGCCCGCGTCGACGAGCTGGGTCAGCAGCTCGGCGCGGTTGGAGCCGTCGGCGGCGGGGCTCAGTTCCTTGATGTCGGCGCCGAGCTCGGCCTTGGCCTTCTCCAGGCCGGCGTAGGCGGCGTCGTTGAACGACTTGTCACCGCGACCGCCGATGTCGAACGCGAGGCCGACCTTCAGGCCGCTCGCCGCCGGAGCGTTGGTCTCCGTGCCGGGCGACGTGCTCGCCGTGGTCTCCCCGCCCGTGCTGCCACCACCACAAGCCGCGGCCGCCATGAGCATGGCACCGGCCAGCGTGCCGGTCGCCAACCTGCCGAATCGCTTGCTGAGCAAGGCGACTCCCTTCCATTTCCCCGCCGTCGAACTTCATCGCAGGCGCGAAGAAACGTACGGCAACCCTGCACGGAAGATAGTTGGTTGACCAGGGCATACCAAACCAGCACACAGGGTCGCAACCGCTCCGTTATCGACATCAAGCGCGTCCGTGACCTGATTTCCGGGCCCGTCCGCTCAGGTGGCGGCCGGCAAGCTTTGCCGAATTTTGGGCCTCGCCAGCCGGTGACCGCCGATCGATCATGGCAGGGATTCCCGCCAACCGGCGGAAAAGTCGTCTGGAGCTCTGCCATGCACCCTTGGAAGGCCATCGCCGTGCCGCTGGCCGCGGTCCTCGTCCTGGGACTGACCAGCGGGCCCGTCGCGGCGGACACCCCCGCCATCAGCGTGGAGGGGAACGCCACCCAACCGGTCTTCTCCCGCGCGGACGCCGTCAAGCAGACCGTCTTCGTCGAGGTCGAAGGCACCGACAGTGACCACGACGGCCGGCCCGACCGGGTCGCCGTCGACATCCTGCGTCCCAAGGAGACCGACCAGGGGCTCAAGGTCCCCGTGATCATGGAGGCCAGCCCGTACTTCTCCGGCGTCAACGACGTCCCCAACCACCCCGTCGACGTGGACGAGGACGGCAACCCGCTGCCCACGCTGCGCTCGCACGCGGACAAGCTCGCCAGTGAGCCGTTCGCCGGCTACTACGACAACTACTTCCTGCCCCGCGGCTACGCCATAGCCCTGGTCGAGAACGTGGGCAGCGGCCGGGCCACCGGCTGCCCGACCACCGGAGACCGCAACGAGACCGCCGGGCCGAAGGCCGCCATCGACTGGCTCAACGGCCGCGCCAAGGGCTTCGACGCGAACGGCGCCCCGGTCGAGGCCACCTGGTCCACCGGCAAGGTCGGCATGATCGGCGTCTCCTACAACGGCACCCTGCCCAACGCCGTCGCCGCGACCGGCGTCGAGGGCCTGGAGACGATCGTGCCCATCGCCGCGATCTCCTCCTGGTACGACTACTACCGGGCCAACGGCGGCGTGCTCGCCCCCGGCGGCTTCCAGGGCGAGGACGCCGACGTGCTCGCCAAGTTCGTGCTGACCAGGCAGGACGGCCAGGCGGTGTGCGGCCCGGTGATCGACGGCCTGGCGGCGGCCCAGGACCGCGTCAGCGGCGACTACAGCCCGTTCTGGGACGCCCGCAACTACCTCAACGACGTGGACAAGGTACGGGCCAGCGTCTTCCTGGTGCACGGGCTCAACGACTGGAACGTCAAGACCAAGCAGGCCGCCCAGTGGTGGCAGGCCCTGGCCGAGCGGAACGTGCCGCGCAAGATCTGGCTGCACCAGGGCACCCACATGAACCCGTTCAGCCTGCGCACCGCCGAGTGGCTGCGCCAGCTCCACGGCTGGTTCGACCACTGGCTGTACGGGCTCGACAGCGGCGTCATGCGGGAGCCGCAGGCCGACGTGGAGATCGCCGCCGGGCAGTGGGGGCGGCACGCCTCCTGGCCGCTGCCGGGCGCCCACCCGGTGCGGCTGTGGATGGGCTCGGGCGGCAAGCTCGGCCTGCTGCCCCGCCCCTGGTCGCCGCGCGAGTCGTACACCGACCAGAAGACCCGCACGGCCGAGGACCTGGCCGGGACCGCGCCCGCGGCGGACCCGAACCGGCTGGCCTACCTGACGGCCCCGCTGCCCGCCGACGTGCGGATCTCGGGCACGCCGACGATCTCGGTGCGGGCCTCGATGCGCGACGGCGCCACGCCGTACCTGACCGCCCTGCTGGTCGACTACGGGACGGACACGCGGCCCGACGGCAGGCTGGTGCCGACCGGGGAGACGCTCTGCTACGGCCAGGGCGTCCCGGGTGACACCGGCTGCACCGCCCTGCGCACACTGGGCACGGCGGTGACCCCGTACAAGATCGTCACGCGGGGGTGGCTGGACGTGCGCAACCGGCACCGGGAGGACCGCAGCGAGCCCGTCAGGCCGGGCCGCGAGTACGGCTTCACGTGGGATCTCCAGCCGCAGGACCACCTGTTCAAGAAGGGGCACCGGATCGGCGTGGTGATCATCTCGACGGACCACGACTACACGCTGCGTTACCCGGCGGGCACCAGGGTCACAGTGTCGCCGGGCCGTTCGTCGGTGAAGCTGCCGGTGGTCTTCGGCCGGCTGCCGTGACGGCCCGCCTCAGGCCAGGGCTGAGGTGATCTCGTCCGCGGCCGGGAGGCGGGTGCCCTCGAACAGGGCGGTGAGCGCGGTCGTCGCCATGAGGCGCACGCCCATGGCGATGGCCCGCTCGTCCACGTCGAACGTGCCCTGGTGGATGTCGTAGGTGATGCCGGACTCCGGGGAGCGGGTGCCGAGCCTGGCGAACGCGCCGGGGATCGACTCCAGGTACCAGGCGAAGTCCTCGCCGCCGAGCGACTGCTGGGTGGGCACCACCGCGCCCTGGCCGAGCGCCCGCTGGGCCGCCTCGGTCAGCATCTCCACGCAGCCGTCGTCGTTGACCACGGGCGGCACGCCGCGCGTGTAGTCCATCGTCGCCTCGACGCCGTAGGCGCCGGCGACCGACTCCAGCAGCGACTTGATCAGGTCGGGGGCGGCGTGCCAGGCGTTCTCGTCGAGGCAGCGCACGGTGCCCTCGGCCACGCCGTCGTCGGGGATGGCGTTGGCGGCCGAGCCCGCCGACACGCGGCCCCACACGAGGCTGAGCGAGGAGCGCGGGTCGACCCGGCGCGACAGCGCGGCGGGCAGCTCGGTGAGGATCTTGGCGAGCGCGAAGACCAGGTCGGCGGTGAGGTGCGGCCTGGCGGTGTGGCCGCCGGGGCCGGAGACCCGGATCGTCAGCTTGTCGCAGGCCGAGGTGATCGGGCCCGACTTGAGGCCGATCTGGCCGACGTCCACGCGCGGGTCGCAGTGCAGGCCGAAGATGCGGTCGACGCCGCTGATGCCGCCCTGCGCCATGACCTCCAGGGCGCCGCCGGGCAGCTCCTCGGCGGGCTGGAAGATCAGGCGCACCCGGCCGGGCAGCAGCCCGGCGGCGGCCTGCTGGGCCAGGAAGAGCGAGGTGCCGAGCAGGACCGTGGTGTGCACGTCGTGCCCGCACGCGTGGCAGGAGCCGGGCACGGTGGAGCGGTAGGGCAGCTCCTTCTCGTCCTGGAGCGGGAGCGCGTCGATGTCGGCGCGCAGTGCCACTGTCGGGCCGTCGCCCCGGCCCACGTCGCAGATCAGCCCGGTGCCGCGGGGCAGCACCGAGGGGACCAGCCCGGCGGCGCTGAGCCGCTCGGCGATCCGCTGCGTCGTGCGGTATTCGGCGAAGGCCAGCTCGGGGTGCATGTGCAGATCACGGCGGAAGGCCACCAGGTCCTGCTCGATCCCCGCCAGGAACGCGTCGAGTTCCCCTCGAAGCTCACGTCCCTGCATCAGTCACCATCCCGTCCCATGCCGTGCGATCACCACTGCCCAACGCCGCACGGCCTAATAGCGCCGTCTTTCGTCATTTGTCCCTCAGTGGCGGCTGTCCGTTCCGAGCAGCTCATCGACACGGGGGCGCGACTCTCCGCCGTCTCCCGAAGAGGGCGGCTTCAGCCGGGAACACGGCGGTCAGCCACGGGCCCGGCGATGCTTCGACTTTATCGCTCTCGTGAGCGTTCGCGCCGACAACTACACCAAAAGTTAGCCGCCTGCATGCCCGTAACCACGGGTCGTCACGGACTGTGACCATCCGGCGTGGCCCGAAAATAGTCACAAGGGATCATTAAATCCTGACCCCGAGCCGGGCATCCCAAACGTGCTCCGCCATGACGAATGCTGTCACCTTCTGTCATGGTCATGACACTCCGGCGATTGCTGCATTTGAGAAGAATGCGTGTTTCACTCGCAATATGATCACTAATATCCCGTTCGGGGAGAAGTATGCCAGGTTGAGCATCTTCGAGCCGGGCGAGGGGACCCTGGTGGTCGTACCCTCGCTCTCCCTGCCGCAGGACGAGCTCCGCCGCATCACGGGAGCGCGGTGCTACGAGGAGCGCCTGCTCTTCCTGCTGCTGACCCTGCGCGAGCCCGGGGTCAAGGTGGTCTACCTGTCGTCCGCGCCGATCGACCCGGAGATCGTCGCCTACTACCTCGGCTTCCTGCCCGACCCGGAGGAGGCCGCCAAGCGGCTGGAGCTCATCACCCTCGACGAGCCGCACGCGCAACCGCTCACCAGGACGTTACTGTCGCGTCCCGACGTCATGGACCGGCTGCGGTCCACGATCGACGACGACGCCTTCATCGTTCCGTTCGTGCTGAGCGAGCTGGAGGAGGAGCTCGCCTCGTCACTCAACGTGCCCCTCTACGGCCCGGCCACGGCGCTGGCCTACTACGGCTCCAAGAGCGGCTCGCGCGAGCTCGGCTCGATGGCGGGCGTGCCCATGGCGCGCGGCTTCGGCGACCTGCACACGCTCGCCGAGCTGGAGGACGCCATCGAGTCGCTGCCCGGCGAGCGCGTCATCCTCAAGCTGAACGACGGCTATTCAGGGCTCGGCAACGCCATCCTGCCCAAAGGCGACCGCGCCGCGACCAGCTTCTCCGCCGCGGGCGAGACCTGGGAGACGTTCACCGCCAAGATCGCCGAGCGCGGCGCCGTGGTCGAGGAGTTCATCGAGCACCGGCCGCTGTACTTCCCCAGCGCGCTGGCCCGCATCTCGCCCGGCGGGCACCACGAGGTGCTGGCCACCCACGACCAGGTGCTCGGCGGCGCCAACAACGACGTCTACCAGGGCTGCACGTTCCCGGCCGCGCCGGAGTACCGCGCCGAGGTGGGCGCCTCGGCCGACCGGATCGCCGCCATCCTGGCCAGCAAGGGCGCGGTCGGGCTGTTCGGCATGGACTTCTTCGCCATGAAGACCGACGCCGGCTACGCGGCCCTGCTGTGCGAGATCAACCTGCGGATCGGCGGCACCACCCATCCGTACGGGGCGGCCCAGCTCGTCACCGGAGCCCGGTACGACCCGGGCACCGGCCTGCTGATGGCCGGCGGCCGGCCCACGTACTACACGGCCACCGACAACTGCTCGGCCGACTGCCTGCGCGGCCGCACCCCCGGCGAGGTGCTGCGCACCGCCGAACGGCTCGGCCTCGGCTTCGACGCCGCGACCGGCACCGGGAACGTCTTCCACCTGCTCGGCGCCATCCCCGAGCACGGCAAGATGGGCTTCACGACGATCGCCGGCTCCCGTCGTCAGGCCGACGAGCTGCACGCCGCCACGAGGACGGCGCTTTGCCGAGCCCCCGCAGGCCGATGATCCCCAGCACGACCGCCAGGATGATGTTGACCGCGATCAGGATGCCGTGCACCACGTAGAAGCCGGTGTCGTGGCCGTCCTGCAGGTTGAATCCCAGGTTGATCCACTCGAAGACCATGAACGCGGCGAGCGCGACGAGGAATCCGGCGATCTTTCGTGACATGACCATCTCTCTAGCGTCGTGGGCCGATCTTCGGGGGATGTGTCGGCACATGGGATACAACTCGAAGCTACGCTGAGATTGCCATGTGGACGAAACGGATGCCTGTCACGGCACTCATCGCAGCGGTCGGTCTCGGGGTCATCCTCGCAGGTCCCGCCCAGGCCGACCCGACCACCTCACCGGTGGGCGGTGACGCGCTGGGCGCCAAGGGGCTGGTCAGGCCGGGCGACTTCCGGGCGCCGCCCAAGACCAAGGCGACCTCGTTCCTCATCGCCGACCAGGAGACCGGCCAGGTGCTCGCGGCCAGGAACGCCCACGGCCGCTTCCTGCCGGCCAGCACGCTCAAGATGCTCACCGCGGTCACGCTCATCCCCAAGCTGGACAAGAACCTCAAGGTCAAGCCCAGCCGCAACGCCGTCAACCAGGAGGGCAGCGCGGTCGGCCTGCAGCCCAAGCCGATCTACGAGGTCGAGGACCTGTTCAGGGCGCTGATGATGTCCTCGGGCAACGACGCGGCGATGGCGCTGGCCGAGACCAACGGCGGCCTGGCCAAGACCATGGCCGACATGAACGCCGAGGCCAAGCGCCTCCAGGCGAACGACACGGTCGCCATGACGCCCAGCGGGCTGGACAAGCCGGGGCAGAGCAGCTCGGCGTACGATCTGGCGCTCATCGCGCGGGCCGGGCTGGCGAACGCTGACTTCCGGCGATATATCAGCACAAAGACCGCCACGTTCCCCGCGCCGAAGAAGCCCTACCAGATCAGCAACCACAACAAGCTGCTCTGGCGCTACAAGGGCATGATCGGCGTCAAGAACGGCTGGACCTCCAAGGCCCACGGCAGCTTCGTCGGCGCGGCCACCCGCGACGGCCACACGATCATCGTGGTCGTCATGCGGCACAAGGGCTACTTCTGGGATGAGGTGGCCGCCCTGCTCGACTGGGGGTTCGCCGCCCGGGGCAAGGTCAGCCCGGTGGGGCAGCTCGTCGACCCGCTGCCCGACCAGCCGCCGGCCCAGGCCGCCCCGGTGACCACCCCGAGCGCCACGCCCAGCGCCGCGCCACCGCCGCCCCTGCTGGACAACGCCGCCGCCAAGCAGACCGGCACCACGCGCACGGTCGGCTCGCTGGTGATCGGCGGCGGGCTGCTGTTCGGGCTGCTCTGGCTCGGCTACGGCATCCGGCGCAGGCGGCGCTCACGCCTGTGACGTCCGGCCCGTCCTGAACGGCATCGGCGTCGGCTCGGGCGGCGGGGCGCCTCCCGCCGTGGCCGTCCACGCGGCCACGTACAGGACGAGCCGGGCCGAGAAGTTGATCCAGATCAGCAAGCCGACCATGACCGCGAACGCGCCGTACAGCGGGTTGCTCAGCGTCTGCGCGAGCAGCAGCGAGGCGAGCTGCTTGAGCAGGCCGAACCCGATCGCGCCGAGCAGCGCGCCCCGGGCGATCACCCGGAACGGCTGGACGGGCCGCGCCACCCAGCCGAGCACGATCACGAACAGCACCCAGTCGGCGGCCACGCTGCCCAGCACGCCCACCACGCCGGTCGCCGCCGTGACCACCGGCGAGCTGTCGCCGAACAGGAAGTTGGCCACGTTCCGCGTCGCCTGCGTGGCCAGCCCGCCCGCCAGCACCGACACGATCAGCGTCACCCCGAGCATGAGCAGCGAGACCAGGTCGCGCAGCTTGCCGAGGAAGAAGTTCAGCGGCGGCGAGGTCGCCATCGTCACCTCGCGCAGCGCCCCCCGCAGCGCGTCCACCGCCCCCAGCCCGGCATAGAGCAGGCCCAGCAGGCCGATGATCCCGGCGGTCGCCCTGGCCTCCCCGATGCCCGACAGGTCGAGCTCCTCCGACACGCCGGGCAGCCGCTCGGCGATCGCCGCCTCCAGCGCCTGGGTGACCGCCTCGTCGACGGACATCACGTACCCGAGCAGCGCGAACGCCAGCGCGATCAGCGGGAAGAACGACAGGAACGCGAAGTACGTCACCGCCCCGGCCAGCCGGTCGCCGAACGTGGCCTGGTAGCGCTGGACGGTCCTGATCAGGTGGTCGACCGACGGCCGCCGCACCCGCCAGCTCTCCACCGTGCGCCGCCCGCGCGCCTTGGCGGCCGCCACCCGCTCACTCACGATCACCCTGCACTCCTGCCCAGGCGGCCCCCGCTTACGCGGCGACCCGGCTCAGCCGGTGAGCGTGGTGAACGTGGTGAGCGGACGGCCTCGGCGCGGCCGTCGGCTCAGAGCGTCGGCAGGAAGCCCACCCGGTCGCGGACCTCGGCCATCGTCCGCCGGGCCACCGCGCGGGCCCGCTCGGCGCCGGCCGCCAGCAGCTTGTCCAGCTCGGCCTCGTCGCCCAGCAGCTTCTCGGTGCGCTCGCGGATCGGGGTGAACGCCTCGACCACGGCCTCGGCGACGTCCTTCTTGAACGTCCCGTAGCCCTGTCCCTCGTAGCGGGCCACCAGGTCGGGGATCGGCACGCCGGTCAGCGCCGACTGGATCCGCAGCAGGTTGGAGATGCCCGGCTTGTTCTCCTCGTCGAACAGCACCTCCGACCCGGTGTCGGTGACCGCGCGCATGACCTTCTTGCGCAGCGGCCCCGGCTGCTCCAGCACGTCCAGGATGCCGGCCGGGCTGGAGGAGGACTTCGACATCTTCGCCGACGGGTCCTGGAGGTCGGTGATCTTCTCGACCTCCTTGAGGATGTACGGCTCCGGGATCGTGAACGTGTCGCCGAAGCGGTGGTTGAAGCGCTGACCCAGGTCGCGGGTGAGCTCCAGGTGCTGCTTCTGGTCGGCGCCCACCGGCACGCTGTTGGCCTGGTAGAGCAGGATGTCGGCCGCCTGGAGGATCGGGTAGGTGAACAGCCCGACGCTGGCCGCGCTCTCGCCGTACTTGGCCGACTTGTCCTTGAACTGCGTCATGCGGGCGGCCTCGCCCATGCCCGTCTGGCAGTTGAGGATCCAGGCGAGCTCGCTGTGCTCGCGGACGTGCGACTGCACGAAGACCGTGGCGCGCTCGGGGTCGAGCCCGGCGGCGAGGAGCTGGGCGGCCGCGACGCGGGTGCGGCGGCGCAGCGCGGCGGGCTCGGTCTGCACGGTGATGGCGTGGAGGTCAACCACGCAGTAGAAGGCGTCGTGGGTCTCCTGCAAGGTGACCCACTGCCGGACCGCACCCAGGTAGTTGCCCAGGTGGAAGGAGTCCGCGGTGGGCTGGATGCCGGAGAGTACACGAGGTCTGGCCATAGCAGGCAATTGTGTCAGGAATCAGGTTCGGGCGGCGACTCGACCAGCGAGCGGCGCTTCACCCTTACCCGCGCGATACGCCTGCCGTCGAGTTCCGTGACCGTCAGTTCGAAACCGTGCACCTCGACCCGCTCGCCCAGCTCCGGCACGTGGCCCAGCATCGCCATGACGAACCCGCCCAGCGTCTCGTACGGGCCGTCGGGCAGCCTGATGCCCGTCTCGGTGCCGAAGTCGTTCAGGTTGGTCAGGCCGTCGATCTCGATCTCCCCGGCGGGCAGCACGACCGTGTCGTCCTCGACGTCGTACTCGTCCCTGATGTCGCCGATCAGCTCCTCGACCAGGTCCTCCATCGTGACGATGCCCGCCGTGCCGCCGTACTCGTCGATCACGATGACCATGTGCTGCCCCTCGTCGCGCATCTCGCCCAGCGTGGTGAGCAGCCGCTTGGAGGCGGGCACGAACTTGGCCGGCCGGATCGGCACCAGCTCGCTCAGCGGCTCGGTGCGGCCGGTCAGCACCGGGTCCAGCAGGTCCCTGACGTGCACGAACCCGATGACCTCGTCGTAGGACTCGCGGTAGACCGGGAAGCGGGAGTGCGGCAGCCCGGCGGCCAGCACCGCGGCCTCGGCCAGCGGGGTGTCGGCCTCCATGAACTCCACCTCGGTGCGCGGCAGCATGACCTCGCGCAGCTGCCTCTTGCCCGCGGCGAACACCTCGGCGATCAGCTTGCGCTCGTCGGGGGTCAGCTCGGCGTGCCCGACCACCATGTCGCGCAGCTCCTCGGTGGTGACCTCCTCCCGGTCGGCCTTCGGGTTGCCGCCGAGCAGCCGGACGACGCCGTCGGTGGACTTCGACAGCATCCAGATGACGGGCCTCGACAGCGCCGCGATGCGGTCCAGGAACGGCGCTACGACGAGCGACAGGCCCTCGGCGCGTTGCAGGGCCAGGCGTTTGGGGGCCAGCTCTCCGAGCACTAGGGACACGTACGAGATGGCCAGCGTCACCAGCACCAGCGCGAGCACGGGGGCGATGGCGGCGGGCACGCCCCAGCCTTCGAGCACGGGGGTGAGCTGCATGCCGAGCCGGTCGGCGCCGAACGCGGCCGACAGCATGGTGGCGACGGTCACGCCGATCTGCACGGCGGACAGGAAGCGGTTGGGGTCGCGGGCGAGCTTGGCGACGCGCTCGCCGCGGCGGCCCTTGTGCGACAGCTTGCGGACCTGGCTCTCGCGCAGGGAGACCATGGCCATCTCGGCTGCGGCGAAGAACCCGCCCACCAGGATGAAGAGCAGGACCAGGGCGATGTTCGCCGCGACGGTGTCAAACATGGTGTTTGGCAGCGTACTCGGCGGCTTTCCCGCGTATGCTGAACGGCAAGCCGTACAAAATCAAACATATTTCAACGGGAGTGAACATGAGGCTGCTGGTCACCGGAGGCGCCGGATACGTCGGCAGCGTCGTCGCGGCCCAGCTCGTCGAGGCGGGGCACGAGGTGACCGTGCTCGACGACCTGTCCACCGGGCACGAGGACGCGGTGCCCGACGGGGCGCGGTTCGTCCGTGCGTCGATCACCGAGGCCGGCGACGCGCTCGACGGGGCGGACGCGGTGCTCCACTTCGCCGCCAAGTCGCTGGTCGGCGAGTCGGTGGAGAAGCCGGGGCTCTACTGGGCGCACAACCTGGGCGGCACGCTGGCGCTGCTGGAGGCCATGCGTGAGCGTGACGTGCGCAAGATCGTGTTCTCCTCGACGGCGGCGACCTACGGGGAGCCGGAGCGCTCGCCGATCGTGGAGAGCGCGCCGACGCGGCCCACCAACCCGTACGGGGCCTCCAAGCTGGCCGTCGACACGACGCTGACCGCGTTCGCCGCGCTGCGCGGGCTGGGCGCGGTGAGCCTGCGCTACTTCAACGTCGCCGGCGCCTACGGCCGCTTCCGCGAGCGCCACGCGATCGAGACGCACCTCATCCCCAACGTGCTCAAGGTGGCGACGGGCGAGCGCGAGTCGATCACCGTGTTCGGCGACGACTACCCGACGGCCGACGGCACCGGCGTGCGCGACTACGTGCACGTCCGCGACCTGGCGCGGGCCCACCTGCTGGCGCTCGACGCCTGCGCGGAGGGCGAGCACAAGATCTACAACCTGGGCAGCGGCAGCGGGTTCACGGTGAACGAGGTGATCGAGGTCTGCCGCGAGGTCACCGGCCACGAGATCCCGGCCGTCGTCGGGCCGCGGCGGGCCGGCGACCCGGCGGTGCTGGTCGCCTCGTCGGACAAGATCCAGGGCGAGCTGGGCTGGAAGCCCGAGCACACGACGCTGCGCGAGATGGTCGCCGACGCCTGGGCGGCGCTTTCCGGCAAATGACTCCTGTCGCGGCGCAATATGTGCTGTGATACCGAAATGTGAGGAGCATTTCACCAAGGGTGACGAAGGCGCTCGCGGTCGTCCTCGTCATGCTGGGCAGCCTGGCCGCCGCCGCGGGCGTGGTCTTCGCCACGCCCGAGCCCGTCAAGGCCGGCTCGCCGTCCCCCTGTCACGCGCCACCCTGACGGCACGAGCACGAGCACGACCGGCACGAGCACGACAAAGGCGCGCACCCCGTCATCCGGGGCGCGCGCCTTCGCGACAGATCAGGTCAGGCCGGGCTGCTCAGATCAGGCCCAGCTCGCGCACCGCGTCGCGCTCCTCGGCCAGCTCGCGCACCGAGGCGTCGATCCGCTCACGCGAGAACGCGTCGATCTCCAGCCCCTGGATGATCTCGTAACGCCCGCCCGTCGAACGCACCGGGAACGACGAGATGAGCCCCTCCGGCACCCCGTAGGAGCCGTCGGACACCACGGCCGCCGACGTCCACTCGGTGCCGTTGACCCAGTCGTGCACGTGGTCGATCGCGGCGTTGGCGGCCGACGCCGCCGACGAGGCGCCGCGCGCCTCGATGATCGCCGCACCGCGCTTGGCCACTGTCGGGATGAACGTCTCGCGCAGCCACTCGCCGTCGACCTGCTCCGCCGCGACCTTGCCGCCCACCTCGGCGTGGAAGAGGTCGGGGTACTGCGTCGCGGAGTGGTTGCCCCAGATCGTCATGTTGCGGATGTCGGAGACCGGCACCTGCAGCTTGGCCGCGAGCTGCGACAGCGCGCGGTTGTGGTCGAGGCGGGTCATCGCCGTGAAGCGCTCGGCCGGCACGTCGGGAGCGTTCTGCTGGGCGATGAGCGCGTTGGTGTTGGCCGGGTTGCCGACCACCAGCACCTTGATGTCGTCGGCGGCGTGGTCGTTGATCGCCTTGCCCTGCGGGCCGAAGATGCCGCCGTTGGCGCCGAGCAGGTCGCCGCGCTCCATGCCCGCCTTACGCGGCATGGCGCCGACCAGCAGCGCGATGTTGGCGCCGGCGAACGCCACGTTGGGGTCGTCGCTGATCTCGATCCCCGACAGCAGCGGGAACGCGCAGTCGTCGAGCTCCATGGCGGTGCCCTCGGCCGCCTTGACCGCCTGCGGGATCTCCAGCAGGCTCAGCTTCACCGGGACGTCCGGGCCCAGCAGCTGGCCCGACGCGATGCGGAACAGCAGCGCGTAGCCGATCTGACCGGCTGCTCCGGTTACGGTCACCTTGACGGGCGTGGCCATGGCCTTCCCCTAACTCCCGGGTCGATTCATTGACTTTCGGACTCTACCCGGTCGTCATCCGCAGTCATTCATCGCGGGCACCTTCGACTGCGTGGCGAAGTCCACGGTGCCGAAATGGCGGCCCAGCAGCTTGTGGATCGCCTTGGTCCGGTACAGGTCGGCGATCACTCCGTTGATCGCCTTGCACGTCCTGACGTCGCCCTTCCTGAGGCCGACCGCGTAGCGCTCCGGGTCGTCGAGCCTCGCGCCCAGCACCTTGTAGCGCTGGCTCTCGCGCGCGGCGAACCCGGCCAGGATCAGGTCCTCGCCGGGCACCGCGTCGATCGCGCCGCTGCGCAGCAGGTCCATGCACTCGGCGTAGTTGCCCGCCGGCACCGACTCGACCTCCACCTTGTCCTGCACCATGCCGACCGTCGGGCTGTTGATCCCGCAGACCCTCTTGCCCTTCAGGTCGGACAGGGCGGCGATCCGCCCCTTGCGCACCAGCACGTCCTGGTAGGCCAGGTAGTACGGTCCGGCGAACGTCACGTCGTCGGCATCGGAGATCGAATAGGTCGCCACCACCAGGTCCACGCCGCCCTCGGCCAGCTCCCGCGCCCTGCTCCCCCGCGAGACCGCCACGAACTCCGTCTGCTTCGCGCCGAGCTTGGCCGCGATCTCCCTGGCCAGGTCCACGTCGAACCCCTCGAACCCGCCGTCACGCAGCAGCCCGATCCCCGGCAGGTCGGCCTTCACCCCGATCACGATCTTGCCGGTCCTGCCGACCTTGTCCATCACCGACGCGTACGCCTCCGGCGGCTTGCCGCTGCCCTCGGCCGGGTCGGGGCCCAGCTCGCCCAGCGCCACCGGCCAGCCCTTCCACACGACCGCCGCGACGGCCGCCGCCACCAGCACCAGCGCACCGGCCAGCATCGCCCACCGGGCCCCGCGCCTGCCCCGCGCCGGCGCCCCGCCGTCCACGGGGAGCTGGAACGCGCCACTGCCCGTCCCCCCGCCCTCCGGGCGCGGCGGACTCTCGGCCACCCCAGCACTTTCGGCCCCGTGGTACGCGACCTCCCCCGACGGCGCCGCGCCGGCGTGGCTCGTACCGGATGTCCGCACGGCGCTCGCCGGCGCGGCCGTGACGCCCGTGGTGCGTGACACGCGCATGAACGGCGTCGTGTCGTCGCTGGCCACCTGCACGCCCCGGTTGAGCACGTCCGTGGACGCCCCCACGTGCTCCGGCTGCCCGAGCAGCCGCAGCAGGATCTGGTCCGCCGACGGCCGCTCGCCCGGCGACTTGGCCAGCGCCGACCGCACCACCCCGCGCAGCGGCTCGGGCAGCATCCCCACGTCCACCTCGTGGTTGAGGATCTTGTTGAGCACCGTCGCGATGGAGTTGCCGTCGAACACCGACTGCCCGGTGGCCGCGAACGCGATCGTCGCCCCCCAGGCGAACACGTCCGTGTAAGGCCCGACGTCGTCGCCGGCGATCTGCTCGGGCGCCATGTAGGCGGGGGTCCCGATGGCCCGGCTGGTGATGGTCCCCGTCGAGTCGATGATCCGGGCGATGCCGAAGTCGACCACGCGCGGCCCGTCGGAGGCGATCAGCACGTTGTCGGGCTTGAGGTCGCGGTGCACGATCGAGGCGTGGTGGATCGCGACCAGCGCGGTCGCGGTGCCGATGGCCAGCCGGTCCAGCACGGTCCCGCGCAGCGGCCCGTCGCTCTCGACGAGCTCGCGCAGCGGCCGCCCGTCGATGTACTCGCTGGCGATGTACGGGGTGTCGCCGTCGAGGTCGGCCTCCATCACCCGCGCCGTGCAGAACGACGCCACCCGCTGCGCCGCCTTCAGCTCCCGCGCGAAGCGCGACCTGGCGACCGTGTCGCCGCTGAACTTCACGTGCAGCAGCTTGACCGCCGCCTGCTCCCCCGCGTCGTTGACGCCCAGGTAGACGACGCCCTGGCCGCCCTCGCCGATGCGCCCGGACAGCCGGAACGATCCCAGCTGGGTGGGATCACCGGCGACCAGCGGCGACATCTGCGGCATTCGTCTTCCCCACGTGTGCACAAAGCCCGACGACGCAAACTTTACGACGCCCAGGAAGTTTCCAGAGAACTGTTAAGGCTTCGTGACGTCAGGAATGTCGGCGCCATCTGCTGGGATGCCGCTCATGGACCGTCACGGCTGGAAGCCCTTCCTGGAGCGGTGGAGCGACGAATGGCGGATCGCCAACCCTCCCGCCGACCCCGCCGCGCCCTCCTGGCTGGGGTTCGATCCGGCCTCCGAGGCCGAGGTGGCCGCCCTGGAGGCCCGGCTGGGGCGCACGCTGCCGCCGTCGTACCGGGAGTTCCTTCTGGTCACCGACGGCTGGACGCACGCGGGCCCGTTCGTGTGGCGGCTGCGCGGCACCGGGGAGATCGGCTGGCTGCGCGACCTGGAGCCGCACCTGATCGGCGAGGACGAGGACGACCTGCTCGCCCGGTCGCTGCTGGTGTCGCTGGAGGCCGACGCCGGCGTCGTCTTCCTCGATCCGGACGACGTCGACGAGCACGGCGAGTGGGCGGCCTACGACGAGTTCTCGTGGACGGCGATGGGCCCGGTGCGGCACGCCTCCTTCCACGCGCAGATGTACGACTTCTACGCGGGCTTCCACAGCCTGGACCGGCCCGACTGCGAGACCCGGCGCGAGTGGGACGCCAGCGTCGAGCGGGCCCGGCCGGCTGGGAGGCCGACCCCGTCCTGCTGAGCGGCGAGATCCTGCCGCTGTTGCGTGCCGAGCACGCGCGGACGCCGCAGTGGCGGAGCTCCACGCTCGACGGTCTCCGCCAGCGGGGCGCCGGCCCGGTCAAGGAGCTGATCGGGGCGGCGGGCCAGGCCCCGCTCCGCTACGGCGTGCCGGAGTTCGACGCGGCGGTGCGGGCCGTCGACTGGTCGGCGGCGGACGCCTGGCCCCGGCTGAAGGAGGCGCTGGCGCTGTGGCGGCCGCTGACGGACGACCACGTCGCCCCGGTGAGCCTGCTGGCCGATCCGCGCATCGCGCCGCTGATCACGCCGGAGCGGGGCCGGGAGATCCTCACGGTGTGTCGAGGCACGGGTCAGTGACGCCGCCGGGGCTGGCCAGCTCGTCCTCGGGCAGGCGGGTCAGCTTCGCCCCGGCCTGGTAGGCGCTTTCGAAGAAGTCCAGCACGGTCGACACCGGGTCGTCGGCGGCCCGGACGTCGTCGTAGCGCAGCACCGCCAGGTGGCTGCCCCGGGCCGGGAGCCATTCGGCCCGCTCCGGCCGCAGCGGCTCCCGTTCCAGCCCGTCGGGCTCGGGCGCGGTGTAGGAGTAGAACGCCGGCCAGGGCCGCTCGTCGTCGCCGAACCAGAAGCCGGAGCTGATGACCTCCCAGCTGTACGCCTCCCGGGTGACGGGGTCGACGTCGGGGGAGGCGCCCACGATCTTGCCGGTGAACCGGGTGACCGCGATGTCGAAGGTGTGCCAGAAGTGGTGCACCGGGCTGGTCTTGCCGCAGAACCCGGCGGCGAAGCGGTCGAGCACCTGCGCGACCTGTGACAGGACGCGCCAGTAGCGGTTGGCGAGCGCGGGGTCGTAGGAGGCGTGCGCGGTGTCCTCGGCGAACGGCGTGCTGTCGCCCAGGTCGAACGGCACCGCCAGGATGTCGGGCCGGATGCCGAACCGGTCCAGCGTCGCGAACAGCTCCTCGTAGAACGACGCCACGGACTGCCCCACCAGGCTGAACTCGGCGCTGCGCCCGTCGAGCACGTCCACGACGAGCCGGTGCCTGACGAAGTCGAAGTCGATGCAGAACAGCGGCAGCTCCCCCATCCCGCCCATCGGCCGGGTGGTGAGCCCCCGTCCGGTGAGGTGGAACGGGATCGACCACCAGTGGTTACGCCGGGTCGCCGAGACCAGCCGCACCTTGCCCACGATCTGGGCGAAGCGGTGGATGGTCTCCTTGGTGTCGGCCCACTCCTCAAGCGGCATAGCCGGAAACAACTCCATGTCGCCCATAGTATTCATACCACTACATCTAGTCATAGCAGGCCCGATGTACGGCCCGGAGTTGCCAGGGTTCGCCGAGCGAGTTCCCGGGCGGCACCACGTCGGTGGTCACGCTTGCCCACCAGTGCTCGACCCGGAACACGATCGCGGCCGGCTCCTCGGCGATGACGGCGGCCGCGCAGTCGGTCACCTCCAGCTTGAGATCCAGCCGCACGCTGCCGCGCCCCGGGACGGTGTACGGGAACGGGCGGCCATCGCCTTCCTTGATCGCGAGGAGGTCCAGTCCGGGGCCCCGCAGCCCGACGCCGGTGATCGTGACGGGCAGCCAGCCCTCGTTGACGATGGTCGGCGACGCGTCGATGCCGGAGCGGAACCGCCGGCCGTGGTCGTCGAGGGTCGACAAGGCGCTGCCCACTTCGCTCACGCTGCTCGCCTTCTGGACCAGGAGCGGCGTCACCAGCCCGCTGAACCAGATCGCGCCAACCGCCACCGCCGCGAGCGGCACCCAGATTCCCGCCCACCTGACCCGTTTTCCCATTATTGATCCCCCTGTCAGCCGAAAGTGCATTCTGCTACTTTTCCCGGGTGGTGAACGGCAGTTGCTGACGACATTTCTTCTGGCGACGGCGGTCGGGGGCGCGCTGGCCATGCGGAATCCCCGCGTTTCCGGGGAGCGGGCCGAATTCTTCGCACGTCACGCCGCGATCGAGGCGAATCCGGCCGACCTCGACCGGATCTGCCATTACCTCGCCGTACGCGACCGTTACACGGTGGCGGGAATCGGCGCGTGCATAGTCTTCGCTTTCGCCGGCGAAAACTCCTTTCTCAGCGTTCTCCATTCGGTGGCGGCCGGCTGGTTCGTCGGCATGCTCGCCGCCGCCGCGTTCCTGGCGCGCGACGGCGGCGGCGTGCTGGAGGTCCTGCCGCAGTCGCTCACGCTCATGTGGCGGGCCGCCGCCGTGATCGCCTCGGCGGTCGCCCTGGCGGCCGTGCTGCGCTCGTTCCGGCACGAGGTGCCGATCGAGCAGCGGTTCTGGGCGGTCGTCACGCTCGCCGTCGTGCTCGCCGTCCACGCGCTCCTCACGCGGCTGCGGGCGCGGCCCGGCGACCGGGCCGGGGCGGCGCTGCGCGCCGGCGCGGCGCGTCACCTGGCCGCGTCCGGCGTCGTCGTGGCGCTGTGGACCGCGCCGGGCAGCGGCCTGCCCCGCCTGTCCGGCTCGGCGGAGGTGGTGCGGCTCGCGATCATGTACGGCCTGCCGCTCCTGACGGTAATCCTGGCCGCGGTGGACACCTCGGCGGCGGCGCCGCGCCCGCGCGCCCGCCCCTGGCCGGCGGTGACGGCGCTGCTGCTCGCCGGCGGCCTCGCCCTCCTGCCGTACGGGAACCCCGGCCCGCCGGTTCCGTTCACCGGTAAAGGGTCCCGGGACGTGCTCGCACACGCCGTCTTCGCGACCCCCGCGCAGGACGCCCCCGGCTGGCACCTGTACGACGCGACCGGTTACGGCATCCTGCTGCCCGAGGCGCGCGACGACGAGGGGGCGCCGTTCGCGCTCAGCGGCGACGGGAGCCGCGCCGTCTACCTGGACCGCGACACCGGCCGGATGATGCTCGCCGGGCTGCGGGGCGACCTGCTGCACCCGCTCACGGAGCCGGTGTCGCCGACGGACCTCCCGGAGCCGACGCTGTCCCGCGACGGCCGCTACGTGAGCCTGACGACCGACGGCGGCGGGACGGAGGTCGTCGACTCGGCCACCGGAGAGCGGGTCCACCTGCCGGAGGTCCGCCGCGTGCTGGGGCTCGGCCCCTACGGGATGATCGCCACCACCGGCCGCCGCGCGTTCACCGTCGCCCCCGACACCGAGCTGCTGACGCTCGGCCCGCGGGGCGAGGTCCGCACCCGGGCCGCCTTCGACCCCACGCTGCGGCCGCTGGCCTCCCCCGACGGGCGGAGGCTGGCGCTCGTGACCGACGACGAGGTGCTGACCATGAACCCGCGCACCGGCCTGGTCAGCGACCGGGCCCCGCTGCGCCTCCCCGAGCACGAGGAGCCGCCGGTCCCGCTGGGCTGGGCCGAGGACGGGCGCCTGCTGATCGAGCTCGCCGACGCCGGCCACTTCCTGGTCGCCCTGGACACCGGCAGGAGCGAACCCGTCGAGGACCTGCCCGCCGGCTCGGTCCCGGGCAGGATCGCATGAGGCTCGCCGCGGTGGTCGCCGCCGCCGTCCTGGCCGTGGCCTGGCTGCTCACGCCGCTGTGGGCCCGAGGCCCCGTCACGTTCCTCCGGCCGGAGTCCGGGCAGGACGTCCGTCCGGTGCAGGAGCTGCGCGGCCCGCTGCCCGCGCCCGTGCGGTACGCGTACCGGCCCGTCTGCGACGAGCCCACGGCGGCCTGCCGGCACTGGACCCTGGTGACCACGACCGGCGAGCGCTGGTGGGTGCCCGGCGCCGGCGCCGGCGACGACGGGATCACGCTCAGCCGGGACGGCAGGCGGCTGGCGTACCTGCGGGACCGTCACCTGACCCTCAGGGATCTGACCGCCGGGACCGTCAAGCGGATCCGGGTCAGGAAGGAGGGCCACCCTGCCTTCTTCCGCGACGGCCGCCACCTGCTCGTCCGGGACGCCTCACTGATCGTCGACGTCGAGCGCGGCAGAACGCGCCGGCTGAAGGGCCCAGGCCGGGTGGCCGGCTGGACCGCCGAGGGCGTCGTGCTGGCCACGTCGAGGAACAGCCGCGCGCCCGGTCATCTCACGGCCGTCACGTACACCGTCCACTCGCCGGAAGGCGAGGCGGTGCGGCGGGCCGAGCTGCCCGGCAACCTGGACGGCGCCGCGCCGTCCCCGTCCGGGCGCGCGCTGGCGGTGGTCCCGGACGAGGTGACACGGCACGGCAGGGCCGCCCGCGCCGTGGTGCTGATCGATCCGGCGACGCGCGCGGCCACCAGGACCGTGACGCCGCGCCTGCCCGCCGGATGGCGGGCCGAGGAGATCGTGCGCTGGGAGGACGAGGACACCCTCGTCCTCCGGGCGACCGGCCCCTGGAACGAGGACGCCTACCACGTGCTCGACCTGGCCACCGGTGACGCCGGCCGCCTCTCCATCACCGTGCCGGGCGTCACCGACGAGCTCCTGAACCCGGCGAACCTGATCGTCGAGATCGGCGACGTCAGTACGGCAGGGCGTACGTCTTGAACAGCTGGCGCAGGAACGGCGCCTTGAACTTGGGGTACGCCACGGTCGACACGTCGCCATCCGAGGTGTAACGCATGTCCGGGTTGGCCTTGAGCCAGTCGAGCCAGGCCGTCGAGCAGAACTGGGCGCAGTCGCCCTTCTTGTCCATGGCCCTGATGCGCGGGATGCCCAGCGGCTCGAACGAGCGGCTGAACGGCGAGGCGGAGGGCGTGTAGCCGGCCAGGAAGACGCCCGCGTGCTTGTAGCCGTCGCCGCGCGCGGCCCACTCCTTCTTGTTCGGCTGGTTGCCGTACGGCAGGGCGATCGTGACCGGCTTGACCTGCGCCAGCGCGGCGATCTCCTTGCCGATGGAGCCGATCTGCTCCTCGACCTGCTTGTGCGTGCGCCCGCGCAGGTTGTGGTGGTCGCGGGTGTGGTTGCCGATGTCGAAGCCGTTGTTCTTCAGCCACAGGAGCATCTGGGCCTGCTCCTCGCGGCCGGTCTTGCCGAACATGTCGCGGGTGACGTAGAAGGTGGCGACGGGGCGGAAGCCGGGGTGCTTGGCGGCGACCTCCTGGAGGATCGCGACCGCGGTGCCGGGCTTGGGCGCGCCGGTGCCGTCCAGCGTGAGCTGGGAGGGCGAGGAGTCGTCGAACGTGAGCACCACCGGGTGCTTGCCCGCCGGGATGTCGATCTTCCCGGTGACCATCTCGGCCGCGGTGATGGGCACGTACCCGTCCTTGACCAGCCGTTCGAGGTCGGCGCGGAACTGCGCCGGGGTGCGGTCGTCGGTGGTGGCGGGCTTGTCGACGATGCGGTGCCACATGAGGACCGGGATCTGGCCGAGCTCGTTGGCCTTGGCCTTCGCGGCGGCGGCGACCTTGGCCGCCTTGGTCTTCTGCAGCTTGGCGGCGGCCTCCGCCTTGGTGTCCTTGACCTGGGCGACGGGCTCCGAGCCGCATCCGGCCACGATCGCAGCGACTGCGACCACACCCACGCCACTGATGAAACGCAGTCGCATTCGAACCCCCCGATGCGTGCACGACTGTTACGGGAGGCTCGTACCCTGCACTGCGCCAAGAGATGGTCTCGACATGCGAAAAGGGCCGCCCGGAGGCGGCCCCTTCACGTGCGATGGTCAGGCCATCTTCTTCTTCAGGTTCTCGTCCAGCGCCGCCAGGAAGTCCTGGGTGGTCAGCCACTTGGCGTCGCCGCCGACGAGGAGCGCGAGGTCCTTGGTCATCTGGCCGCCCTCGACGGTCTCGATGCAGACCTGCTCCAGCTTGTTCGCGAACTCCGTCACCGCCGGGGTGTTGTCCAGCTTGCCGCGGTGGGCCAGGCCACGGGTCCACGCGAAGATCGAGGCGATCGGGTTCGTGGAGGTGGGCTTGCCCTGCTGGTGCTGGCGGTAGTGCCGGGTGACGGTGCCGTGGGCGGCCTCGGCCTCGACGGTGCGGCCGTCGGGGGACATCAGGACCGAGGTCATCAGGCCGAGCGAGCCGAAGCCCTGCGCGACCGTGTCGGACTGGACGTCGCCGTCGTAGTTCTTGCACGCCCAGACGTAGCCGCCCTCCCACTTGAGCGAGGCGGCGACCATGTCGTCGATGAGGCGGTGCTCGTAGGTGAGCCCGGCCTTCTCGAAGTCGGCCTTGAACTCGCTCTCGTAGACCTCGGCGAAGATGTCCTTGAAGCGGCCGTCGTACGCCTTGAGGATGGTGTTCTTGGTCGACAGGTAGACCGGGTAGTTGCGGGCCAGGCCGTAGCGCATGGAGGCGCGGGCGAAGTCGCGGATCGACTCGTCCAGGTTGTACATGGCCATGGCGACGCCGCCGCCCGGGAAGTCGTACACGTCGAGCTCGATCGGCTCGGAGCCGTCCTTCGGCGTGTAGGTGAGGGTCAGCGTGCCCTCGCCGGGGATCTTGAGGTCGGTGGCGCGATACTGGTCGCCGAAGGCGTGACGGCCGACGACGATCGGCTTGGTCCAGCCGGGGACGAGCCGCGGCACGTTGGACATGATGATCGGCTCGCGGAAGATGACGCCGCCGAGGATGTTGCGGATGGTCCCGTTCGGGGACTTCCACATCTTCTTGAGCCCGAACTCCTCCACCCGAGCCTCGTCGGGGGTGATGGTGGCGCACTTCACGCCGACGCCGTACTTGTTGATGGCGTTGGCCGCGTCGATCGTGACCTGGTCGTCCGTGGCGTCGCGGTGCTCGATGCCGAGGTCGTAGTACT
The DNA here is from genome assembly GCF_053590035.1 of Nonomuraea sp. NPDC003214. Lineage (NCBI taxonomy): Bacteria > Bacillati > Actinomycetota > Actinomycetes > Streptosporangiales > Streptosporangiaceae > Nonomuraea > Nonomuraea sp. NPDC003214. The sequence goes on from NZ_JBSFSX010000001.1 coordinate 884,133, forward strand.
TCAGGTCGACATCGAGATAGGGAAGGATCAGCTGGTCCTTGATGAACTGCCAGATGATCCGGGTCATCTCGTCGCCGTCAAGCTCGACGACGGGGCCCTCCACCTTGATCTTGGGCATGCGAATGGTTCCCCTTCAATGAATGGATGCGTTGAGGCTATCGGACGGCCTCGTCAACGTGCGAAAAGGGACAGGATCAACGCTTTGAGCTCGTTGTTGTAGAGCAACAGCGAGGTCAGCACGAGGACGAACCCGAACAGTCCCAGCGTGATCACGTCGGTCTTCTTGCTGCGCACGGCCAGCGGCCCGCCGTAGCCGGCGAACCGCAGCGCGGCGCCGACCATGACGACGGCGCCCAGCGCGAACCCGCCCCACCGCGGGTCCACGAGGAAGACCAGCCCCACGCCGACGGCCGCACCCGCCAGGATCAGCGGGTACGGCCCCCAGTTCTCGCGCCTCGTGTCGCTCAACTGACGTCGCTCATCGCTCGTCGATCGGCTTCCATTTCTGGTCCGTCTCGCCGATGTATTCGCTGTCCGGGCGGATCAGGCGGTTGTCGGCATGCTGCTCGATGACGTGCGCCGTCCAGCCGGACATGCGGCTGATCGAGAAGACGGGGGTGAACAGGTCGGTCGGGATCCCAAGGTAGTGGTAGACCGAAGCGGCGTAGAAGTCGACGTTGGGGTAGAGCCCCTTCGACTCGAAGACGACCTCTTCCATCTCCTTGGACATCCGATAGTAAGTGTCGTCGCCGGTCGAGGCGGCCAGTTCTTCCGACATCCGCCGCAGGTGGGTCGCCCGCGGGTCCTCCGTCTTGTAGACGCGGTGCCCGAAGCCCATGATCTTCTCGCCGGCGGCGAGCTTGTCGCGGACGGCCTGGGCGACGCCGGACGGCTCGATGGACTCCAGCGTCTTCATGACCTGCTCGTTGGCGCCGCCGTGCAGCGGGCCCTTGAGCGTGCCGATGGCGGCGACGATGGCGGAGTGCATGTCCGAAAGCGTCGCGGCGCACACCCGGGCGGCGAACGTCGAGGCGTTCATGGTGTGGTCGGCGTGCAGCACCAGGCACTCGTCGAAGATCTCGACCGCGCGCTGGTCGGGGGTGCGGCCGGTGACCTGGAGCAGGAAGTTCGCGGCGATGCTGAGCGAAGGATCGGCCTCGATCGCCTGGGCGCCGGTGCGCGCCGCGTGGTAGCGGGCGATGAGCAGGCCCTGCTGCGCGGTGAGGCGGGCGGCCTTGCGCAGGTTCGCCTCGGGGCTGCTGGAGTCCTTGTCGGGGTCGTCGGCCCCGGCGAGCGAGACGAGGGTGCGCAGCGCCTCCATCGGTTTCTGCTTCTCGGCGATCTCGGAGATGTTCGCCGAGACCAGGCCGCCCAGCTCGCGGCCCCGCACCAGCTCCGCCGTGTACGCGTCGAGCTCGGCCCGGGTGGGCAGCTTGCCGCGTTGCAGCAGGTGTGCGGTCTCTTCGAACGTCGCGCGGCCGGCCAGGTCGTGGATGTCGTATCCGCGATAGAAGAGGCGACCGGCCTTCCCGTCGATGTCGCTGAGCGCTGTGGACGCGGCGACGACATCGGCAAGACCTTTGGTGGGCTTGTCCGCCATGAGTGTTTCCTCCGCTTATCTCCGCTCGAAGTCTACCCGTGAGCAGGCAAAACCGTCCGCAGAGGTCCAGACCAATTTCACGCGCGATTCTCCTTTCGGCAAAGGAGATTCCGCATCGCCACGTATGGGTAAGCCGGAGCTGTAGTAATAGTTACGGCGGGCTACCTGGGGAGGAACTGCCGTGGAGGGGCCGTTCATACGCATCGAGGACACCGGCGAGGTGGTCCCGTTGCGCCCCGAGATCACGACCGTGGGGAGGGGCCGGGGTGTGGACATCCGGCTCAGCGACCCCAGCGTGTCTCGGCTCCATGCCGAGTTCGTCAGGCGAGGACCCTACCTGTATGTCGTTGACCTGGGCCTGTCCCGCAACGGCACGCGGGTGAACGGCAGGCCGATCGCCCGGAGGGTGCTCGACGACGGCGACGTCGTCTCCTTCGGCGCGGCGCGCGGGCGCATCGGCGGAGTCCCCCGTGAGGACTTCGCCCCCGAGGTCGAGCTGCGCAGGGCCGCGGCGCCCGAGCTGACCAGGCGCGAGGTCGACGTGCTGACCTCGCTCTGCCGGCCGGCGCTGTCGGACGAGGCGTTCGTCGCCCCGGCCACCGCACGGGAGATCGCCGACGACCTGGTCGTGACCGAAGCCGCGGTCAAGCAGCACCTGCTGCGGCTGTATCAGAAGTTCAGGATCCCCGAAGGCACCAACCGGCGCACCCGCCTCGCCAACGAGGTCGTGGCGCTGGGCCTGGTGCGGCCGACCCCTGTGGTGCCACCACAGCGGTCGGGCGCCGCCACCGAGCCGTCAGCGGCGGGGCGCAGGGCTTCCTGAGAACCGGATCGCGACCGGGGCTTCGGCGAGGGGTTCCGGCAGCGTCAGCGGATCGGAACCCGGCGTGATCGTGCCCAGCACCCGCGCGCCGGTGGCGCCGGTGCAGCTGGGCACGGTGGCGGGCAGGCCGTGCGCGGTGAGCCAGCCGAACAGCGAGAAGGCGATCGCCTCCTTGCCGTCGGCCGGCACGCCGAGCTCGTCGCTGGTGACGAACTCGGCCTGCGACGCGCGGGCGCGGAGCATGCCCATCAGCGTGGGGTTGCGCGCCCCGCCGCCGGAGACGATCACGGTGTCGAGCCGGTGCCGGCGCACCTCGGCCGCCACCGTCTCGGCGGTCAGCGCGGTCAGCGTCGCCACCAGGTCCGCCTGCGGCAGCGCGGCCTTGACGTAGCCGGGAGTGAACAGCTCCTTGCCGGTGGACTTGGGCGGTTCCAGCCGGTAGTACGGCTCGGCGAGCAGCTCGCGCAGCAGGTTCTCGTCCACCGTGCCCGCCGCGCCCAGCTTCCCGTCCCTGTCGTACGGGGGCGCGGCGGCGTCGATGAGCGCGCAGGCGGGGCCGGTGTCGTAGGCGATGGCCGGGTCGCGCACGGTCAGGTTGGCGATGCCGCCCAGGTTCAGCGCCCCGGTGCGGCCCGGCAGCCCGGCCATGAGCAGCAGGTCCAGGTACGACACCAGGGGCGCGCCCTGGCCGCCTGCCGCCACGTCGCGCGCCCGTACGTCCGAGACCACCGGCACGCCGGTGCGCTCGGCGATCCAGGCGGGCTGGCCGAGCTGGAGCGTGCCGCGCACGCGGCCGTCCTCCACCCAGTGGAAGAGCGTCTGGCCGTGCGAGCAGACCAGGTCGGCCGCCGGCGCGCCGGCGGCCACCTCGGCGAACGCCTGGCCGATGAGCGTGTCGAGCGCGCAGACCTCGCCGAAGTCGACGCGGCCGGGCGGCAGCGCGGCCGCGATGCGCGCTCGCAGTTCGGGCGGGTACGGCCTCTCCCCGAGCTCGACGAGGGCGCCAGTGAGCACGCCGCCGTCGAGCGACCAGTCCACGAGGGCGCTGTCGATGCCGTCGTGGGACGTGCCGGAGATGAGGCCGAGAACCCGCATGGCGTCAGACCACCCGGAAGCCGCGGCTGGGCTCGCTGGTCCGGTTGGCCCGGTCGACCGCCACCGCGTAGTAGTGGTCGCCGCGCTTGCCCTCGGGGTCGACCCAGCGCACCTGCCGGTCGCCCGGCACGACGGCCACCAGGTGGCGGGCGTCGCCGAACGCCGAGGCGGAGGCCCGCTCCGGGAACCGGAAGATGGCGAACTGGAACGGCTCGTCCCGGCCCGTCGCCACCGCCCGCACCTCGACCCCGCCGTGGCGGCGCAGCGCGTAGGCCACCACCGGGCGGCGCGGCGCGGCGCCGTCGGCCAGCCTCGGCAGGACCGGGGCGAGCGCGGGGCGCGTGTAGTGGTCGGTCACGGCGGTGCTGATCGAGGTGACCCGGTCGGCGCGCAGGTCGTTGGCGTTGTACCAGATGTCGCCGCTGATCTCCGGGTGGTTCCGGTTGAGCGTGAGGTGGTCGGACAGCTCCTTCGGGTCCTGCCACTCGGGCGCCTGCGCGGGGTCGCCGGCCTTGTAGGCGGCCTGGCCGATCCACAGCAGCGTGCCGGTCCCGCTCGCCACGTCGGACCACCACGGCACCAGCTTGGAGTAGTCGGCCGGGGGCTGGCCGATGTACCAGTAGAGCTGCGGCGCGATGTAGTCCAGCCAGCCCTTCTTCACCCAGCCGCGGGTGTCGGCGTGCAGGTTGTCGTACGACTGGCCGCCGTTGGTCTCCGAGCCGAGCGGGTCGGTGCCCTTGTTGCGCCAGATGCCCGACGGGCTGATGCCCCAGGCGACCTCCGGCTTGACCTCGCGGACCCGCTGCTGCATCTCCGAGACCATGAGGTCGACGTTGTGCCGCCGCCAGCTCGCCAGGTCGGGGAAGCCGCCGCCGTACTGGGCGAACGCGGCGCTGTCGTCGAAGGCCGTGCTGTTGGTCGGGTAGAAGTAGTCGTCGAAGTGCAGGCCGTCGATGTCGTAGCGGGCCAGCGCGTCGAGCATCGCGTCCTGGCAGAACTTGCGCACCTCGGGCATGCCCGGGTTGTAGTAGAGCTTGCCGCCGAACGGCAGGATCCAGTCGGGGTGCTTGCGGCCGGGGTGGTCGGGGTGCAGCTTGGCCGGGTCGGCCTGCATCGACACCCGGTACGGGTTGAACCAGGCGTGGAAGGCCAGGCCGCGCTTGTGGGTCTCCTCTACGGCGAAGCCGAGCGGGTCGTAGCCGGGGTCCTGTCCCTGGGTGCCGGTCAGCCAGTGCGACCACGGCTCGAACGGCGACGGCCAGAACGCGTCGGCGGTCGGCCTGATCTGCACGAACACCGAGTTGAGCTTGCGCTCGACGGCCAGGTCGAGCCAGGCGAGGTATTCGGCCTTCTGCTCCTCGACGCTCAGGCCCTGCTTGGAGGGCCAGTTGATGTTGACCACGGAGGCGATCCACATGCCGCGCATCTGGCGCAGCGGTGGCACGTAGTCCGTGGCCGCGAACGCGGGCAGCGGCACGGCGGAAGCGGCGGCGGCGAGGGCGAGGCCCTTCAGGAGAGTCCGTCTGCTGGGCATGGGGGGTGGCCTCTCGGAAGTGGTTGTGTCTGGGGCGACGATGACAGAAAATTACCTTCAGATCAACAACTGTGAAGGAAAATGCCGCATGACCGCTGACCTGTACCGACTGGCCATGGCAGTGCTTCAGCCCGGCTACGAGGGAACCACCGTTCCCGACTGGATGCGCCGAGCGCTGGGCCAGGGCCTCGGCGGCGTCGTGCTGTTCGCGCGCAACGATCCGCGACCGCAGGTCGTCGCCGAGATCCGCGCCGCGAACCCGGCCGCCGTCGTCGCCGTCGACGAGGAAGGCGGCGCCGTGACCCGGTTCGAGGTCGCCACCGGCAGCTCCTTCCCCGGCAACCGGGCGCTCGGCGTCGCCGACGACGTGGCGCTCACCGAGCGGGTCGGCCGCGAGATCGGCCGCCTGCTGGCCCGGTCCGACGTCACGCTCGACTACGCCCCCGCCGCCGACGTGAACGCCAACCCGGCCAATCCGGTCATCGGCATCCGGTCCTTCGGCCCCGACCCCGACCTGGTCGCCCGCCACACCGTCGCCTACGTCGACGGCGTCCAGGGCGCCGGCGTCGCCGCCTGCGCCAAGCACTTCCCCGGCCACGGCGACACCACCACCGACTCCCACCTGGCCCTGCCCACCGTGCACGCCACGCGCGACGAGCTCGCCGAACGCGACCTGCCGCCGTTCCGCGCCGCCGTGGCCGCCGGAGTGCGCTCGATCATGTGCGGCCACCTGCTGATCCCCGCACTCGACCCCGACCTGCCCGCCACGCTCAGCCGCGCCGTCCTCACCGACCTGCTGCGGGGCGAGCTCGGCTTCGACGGCCTGCTCGTCACCGACGCCATCGAGATGAAGGCCGTGGCCGCGCGCTTCACCGCCGGCGAGATCGCCGTCCGCTCCCTCGCCGCCGGCGTCGACGCCATCTGCGCCGGCCACGTCACCGAGGACAGCCTGTACGAGCTCCGCGACGCCATCGTCGAGGCCGTCAAGACCGGGCAACTGGCCGAGGAACGGCTCGCCGAGGCCGCCGGCCGGGTCGCCGCCCTGTCCGACTGGTACGCCGCCCAGGCCCCCGCCCGCCAGGCCGCGCTCGCCGAACCGGCCACCGACGCCGGGCTGGAGGCCGCCCGGGCGGCGCTGACCCCGACCGGAACCGTCACCCTCACCAGCCCGCCCCTGGTCGTCGAGGTCAACACGCGCTTCAACCAGGCCGTCGACCCCGCCACCCCCACCGGCATCACCGCCGCCCTGACCGCCCTGCTCCCCGGCACCACCCGGGTCCAGATGGAGCCCGACGGCCCGCTCCCCCGCCTCGGCGCCGGGCTCGCCGCCAAGGTCGGCCTCGGCTCCAGCGCCGACCGGCGCCCCGTCGTCCTCGTCGTGCACGACGCCGCCCGCCACCCGTGGGTCCGCGACCGCATCGCCCAGGCCGTCCAGGAGCGCCCCGACGTGATCGTGGTCGACACCGGCATCCCCGACGCCCCCGCCGGCGCCGTCCACCTGGCCACCCACGGCATCTCCCGCGTCTCGGCCCAGGCGGCGGCCGAATGGCTCACCTCGTGACCGGCACCGTCGACGGCGAGCCGGCCAGCCCGGTCGCGGCCGTACGGGCCGTGCTGCCCTCACTCACCCCCGCCGCCCAGTCGATCGCCCGCATCATCCTCGACGACCCCGGCCTGGTCGTCAGGAGCACGATCACCGAGTTCAGCGTGGTGTCGGGGACGAGCGAGGCCACCATCGTCCGGACCGCCCGCGCCCTGGGCTTCAGCGGCTACTCCCAGATGCGCTTCGCCCTGGCCGCCGCCGTCGCCAAGGAGCCGGAACGGCTCGTCCCCGGCGATCTCGGCCCCGACGACCCGCTGACCGACGTGATCGCCAAGGTCGCCCGCGCCGAGTCGGAGGCGCTCGCCGACACCGCCGCCCAGCTCGACCCGGACGGCCTCGGCGAGGTCGTCACGGCCATCGCCGGCGCGCGCCGCGTCGACGTGTACGGCGTCGCCGCGTCCGGGCTGGTGGCCGCCGACATGTCGCAGAAGCTGCTGCGGATCGGGCTGTCCAGCCACCCGTTCAGCGACGCGCACCTGGCGCTGACCAGCGCCGCGCTGCTGCGCGGCGGCGACGTGGTGGTGGCCATCAGTTGCAGCGGGGAGACGCCCGACGTCCTCGTGCCCGCCCGCACGGCGGCCGACGCGGGGGCGCTGGTGGTCGCGATCACCAACAACCCGCGCTCCTCGCTGGCCGGGGTGGCCGACCACACGCTGGTGTCGGCCGGACGCGAGACGGCGTTCCGGCCCGGCGCCCTGGCCAGCCGCATCAGCCAGCTCCTCATCGTGGACTGCATCTTCGTGGGACTGGCCCAGCGGACCTACGACCGGGCCGACGCGGCCATCCGCGCCACCCGCGAAGCCACGGACCGCTACCGCCACCGCTCCTAGGGCGCCCGCCTGGCAGGCGGACGCCCCGGTGAGCCCGTCGGGTCAGCCCCGGCGGATCCAGAACGACTCGATGCGGTCGTTCATGTAGTAGCCGACGAAGCCGACGTCCACGCACTCGCAGGCGTTGGCGGTGCCGTTCCAGGTCTGCTGGTCACCCGAGACGTTCACCAGGTCGTAGCCAGTGGCGACGCTGCACCGGTTCCAGGTGACGAACCCGGAGATGCGGTTGGCCCAGAAGCCCTCCGCCCGCACCCGGTAGCCGTCGGAGTCACAGGGGCCGTAGTCGCCGTAGATGCGGCCGACCGTCGTGGGCGGGTCGTTGAAGGCGTGCTCGTTCCACTCCATCAGCAGCGTGCGCGCCTGGATGCTGACGTCGGTCCGGGCCGCCTCCGGGTCGGTGCCGCACGACCTCGACAGGATCGGCGACAGCTCCCCCTTGGGCGCCTTGCCCACGACGATGTTGCAGTATTGCGTCTTCCCCGCCTTCCCCGTGTCGGCCGGCGTGGGCGTGGCCAGGGCCGCGCCCTGCGCGCCGACGAGCCCCGCCGCCAGCAGGGTGATCACGACGGCGAGCCTGTTCCAGATCCTCATTGTGCTCCTTGCCGATCGTTTGACAACTGGCTCCGGACGAGCCGGGTTCCATGCTCGTCCGGCGGGCCCTGACGGCAAAGAAAAATTCGATTCCCATCGAATTTTCATTGATAGCATCCGGTATATGGATTCTTTACCGAGCGCGGTTTCGCCGTGCCGGGGGAAGCCCCGGGGGATTGTCCGTTCCAGAGAGGCGCACAAGGAGCCGTCCACCGGAACGAGTGGCGGCGACCCGAGCCCGCACCAACTGCGATTACTGCTCGTCCTCGCCGAAGAGCTGCACTTCGGCAGGGCGGCGGCTCGGCTGTTCATGACACAGCCCGCGTTCAGCAAGCAGATCAAGGCCCTCGAACACCGGCTGCGAGTCCGGCTGATCGAACGCACCAGCCGCAGCGTCGAGCTCACCACCACCGGGAGGAGCCTGCTGCCGGCGATCCGGGCCGCCGTCACCGCCCTGGACGCGCTGCGCCGGGAGGCCGGCGAGCACGCCGTGGCCGTCACCGGGCGGCTGGCCATCGGCACCGTCGGCGCGGAGGCCGCGATGCCCCACACCCGCGCCATCCTCGACCGGCTCCACGACCACTACCCGGGCATCGACGTGCGGCTTTCCACCCTCAACTTCGCCGACCACCTCGGCGCGCTCATCCGCGGCGACGTCGACGTCGTCTTCTCCCGGCCGCCCGCGCCGCCCGGCATCGGCCTCCAGGTCCTGGCCACCGAACCCCGCGTGGTCTGCCTGCCCGCCGACGACCCGCTGGCCGCCGAACCCCGGCTCACCCTCGCCCAGCTCGGCGAGCACACCTTCGTCGACATGCCGGCCGAGGTGCCGCGCGTCTGGCGCGACTTCTGGGCGGTGAACCCGCGCCCGGACGGCCGCCCGGTGCGCTTCGGACCCGTCGTCCCCGACATGGAGGCGCTGCTTCTCGCCGTCGCCCGCGGCGAGGCCGCCGGCTTTCTGCCCGCCGCCGCGCGCGATTTCTATCCACGGCCCGGGGTGCGTTATCTCGACGTGGTGGATCTTTCTCCGAGTACGTCCGCGCTGGCCTGGTTGCAGACCGAACGCGACCGCCCGGTCATCGCCGCCATCCGCCAGGCGGCCCGCACCTTTCTCGCCCACCATTCGGGCGCCTGATATTCACCTGACTCCCTGAGTAAAGGACAGCGGCTTGGGCATTTTCCGGCGGCTCACGCCGGCAGGCTCCACGACGGCCCGCCCGGATCACCGAGCCACACCCGCTGGCCCTGCGGGGTGACGGTGAGCCCGAACGCCGAGACGGGCGGGCTCCCCGCCTCCCGCCAGGTCTCGATCGCGTCCTCGGCGGCGTCCCACAGGCGCAGGGGGCCGTGCTGGCGCACCCTCCAGCCGCCTCCGGGCGCGGGCTCGGTCGTGGCCTGGGAGCCGGTGGCCACGTCCAGGAGCACGACGTGGTCCCCGGCGCCCAGCAGTTCGGCGGACGGAACTCCCAGCTGGGCCACGAACCGGGCGGCCGGATCGTCCAGCACGGCCGGGGCGATCCGCGTCTCGCACTGCTCGCCGAGGCGGAGCAGGTAGTGGGCGCGTGAGGGCCGGTCGTGCGGCCTGGCGAACATGAACGACAGCTCATCAGGCAGGAACCGCCCGCCGGCCCCGCCGGGCTCCACCGTGAGATGCGCCAGGACCGTGCCTCCCAGCCATCCGGACAACGGGGTCGTGATGGTGCCGCCGTCCCGTACCTGCCAGATCCAGGGCGCGGGGATGTAGCGCACCGAGCAGGTGGCGATCAGGCGGTCGTACACGGCGTCCCTGTCGTAGGCCGTCAGCCCGTCACCGACGATCAGGGTCGGCGCGTGCCCGGCGGATTCGAGGGCCGCCCTGGCACGGGCCGCCACCGCCGGGTCGAACTCGACCGACGTCACCTGACCTGCGCCGAGGCGCTCACACAGCAGGCCGGTGGAGTAGCCCGTGCCGGTGCCGATCTCCAGCACCCGGTCCCCCTCGGCGATCTCGGCCCGTTCCAGCATCTTCACCACCAGGCTGGGCAGCGTCGAAGAGGAGGTCGGCGCCCCGGGCAGCGCCAGTGTGGCGTCCTCGGCCAGGACGCCGTCGACCTGCGTCACCCAGCTCCGATCCGCGTAGGCCATGCGCGACCAGGTCTCGGGATCCGTCCGGTCGCGCCGGACCGGACGCCAGAGCGTGCCCTGCGCGCCGTCGTCCGGGTGGAAGACGGCGTCGCCGAGGAACAGCTCACGCGGCACGGCGGCGACCGCCTCGATCCAGCGCCGATCCGCGACGCCCTTCTCCGAGGCCAGGAGTCCGGCCAGCGCCTGCCTGTGCCGCGCCGCGGATGAGCTCATCGCCGCGCTTCCGCTGTCGTGAGGTGATCGGCTATCGCGTGAGCTATCGGCCGCGAGATGTCCGGGCCGAACCAGCCCCATTGGCCGTTCGGATTGCACTCCAGGAACACCCAGTCGCCGTCAGGCGTCAGGGAGAAGTCGAACGCGCCGAAGTCCAGCCGGAACGCGTCGAGGTAGGCGCGCATCCCCCGCACGATCGTGGGCGGCGCGTCCACCGGCGTGTAGGTCAGGGACGGGTAGTCCTGCCGCCAGTCGAGCCGGGGCGCGCCGTCGATGCGGACGGCGAAGGCCCGCTCGCCCACCATCGTCACCCGGACGTCGGCGACCTTGCGCACCCGCTCCTGGAACAGGTGCGCGGCGCCGCCCACCCGCTCGTCGAGCGTCCCGGGGTCGATCACGTCCGCCCAGATGGTCCGCGCCTCACCATCCGCGTTCTGGTACGGGGTCGACCACAGCGGCTTGTAGACCACGTCGCCCACCGCGGACGCGAACGACCGGACGCTGTCGAGGCTGTTGGTCACCAGCGTCCGCGGCACCCTGAGCCCGGCGGTCACGGCGGTGGCGAGCTGGACCGGCTTGTGCTCGGCGTCCCGGTTGCGCCAGGGGTGGTTGAGGTAGCGGGCCCCCGGCAGCGCGGCGAGGACGCCGCCCAGCCCGAAGCGTGACTGGTCGGCCACCCACCGGCCGGTGTGCTCGTCCAGATGTCGCGGCGGCCGGTAGGGCGTGGGGTGACGCCAGTAGACCGCCTGCACGCCGAGCAGGTCGAGCCTGCGCGTCGCGGTCTCGATCGAGCCGGCCAGGCCGGTGTCGCCGACCGAGGCCGACAGGGTCAGCTCGTGGGGGAAGTCGGCGCCGGGGTCGAACCGCACCACCGGGACCTCCCGGTCGCGCAGCTCGGCCAGCACCAGGTCGGCCGTGGGGTCGTCCACGCAGGACACCACCAGCACCGGCATCAGTCGGACACCCAGTCGGTCGTGGAGTCCTGCTTGCCGTGACCGCTGCCGCTCCCGTCGCCGTCGGGCATGGGCGGCGCGGTGGCCGTCGGCCGCTCGACGTTGGACCCGTGCTTGGCGGCCTCGATCACTGGGAAGGGAGCCATCCGGCTCACTCCCCAGGGGACGTACGAACGGCGCATGGCGCTTCTCCGATCATCCGCAGGGGAGCCCCACCATACTTCTTTACTCCCTAAGGGGGTAAGCATTTCGGTAAGCCAGCTCGTACCGGTGGCCGCCCTTGACGAGCACCTGCACCTCGACCGGCCGCCCGCCGTCCGCGTACACCGTCCGGAACGTCCGCAGCACGGGCACGTCGTCGGGCAGGTGCAGCAGCTCCAGCTCCTCGGTCGTGGGCAGCCGCGCCGAGACCCGGTCCGCCCACTCGACCGGTGGCAGCCCCAGGTCGGCGAGGACCCGTGCGGTGCCCCCGGGGATCTTGCGCCGCCCGACGAGGGGAGTACCGTCGGCGATCTCCAGCGGATGGTAGATCCAGGCCAGCTCGGTCGGCTGCTGATCGAGCAGCAACAGCAGGCGCCGCATCGACACCCGCTCGCCCCACAGCCGGGCCACCTCGACCGGCGGCCGCACGGTCGCCACCTCCAGGATCCGGATCGCGCCACGCCGGCCTCGCGCCTCGGCCTCGCTCGTCCAGGGGTACGGCATGCCGTCGGCGGGCGGCCGGTGGTAGGCGGCGGGTTCGAGGGCGAGGACCGAATCGTCCCGCACGTACACCCCGACTCCGGCACGACCTATCAGGAACCCCTCGTCCTTGAGCACGCCCAACGCCCGCTGAACCGTCTGGTTCGTGACGTCGTAGGTGGACATGAGCTGTTGCGTCGTCGGCAGGCGGGTGCCAGGCACCAGGTCCCCTGACATGACCCGCGCCCGGATCTCCGCCGCGATCTGCTGATGCCTCGGGCGCCCGTCCTCCTTGGTCGCCACCGCTCAGCCCGCCTTCAGCCGGTAGCGGAAGTGACGCCCCTCGGGCCGCATCGTCATCACGGAGACGTCGTACGGCACGCCGTCCGCGGTCGAGCTGACCCGGACGAGCTGGATCACCAGGGCGCCGGCCGGCAGCGCCAGCTCGTGCGCCTCGTCCGGCTCCGCCCGCCTCACGGAAAGGTCCTCGACCACCTCGTCGGCCACGTAACCGAGCTCGGCCAGCAGCGTCGGGGCGCCGCCCCGGATCTTCCGGGGCTCCGCGAGCCCCGTGCCCGCCGCGACGGACCGGGGGTAATAGGAGTCGGTGAGCTCGACCGGCCGGTCCTCCTCCAGCATGACGCGCCGCCGTACCACTGCCCGCTCGCCGTCGGCGAGGCCGAGTGCGGCGGCCACGAAGCCGGGAGGCTCGGCCTCGCCCGCTTCACGGAGCCTCTGGGAGCCGCGCCGGCCGTGCTCGGCCAGCTCCTCGCTCCAGGCGTCAGGCTCCCCCGGCATGCGCGGCGCCACGTAGCGCGCGGTGCTGCCCAGCCAATCGTGACGATCGTTCATCCTTACCCCCATATCCGGTTAGGTAGTAAAGGACACCACGATCTCCACAGTACTTTCGCCGATGCCGCGCGGACCGGCGCGAGGTCACTCGGCGTCGAGGGCTTCGGTGATCTTGCGGGCCATGTCGGCGCTGATGGGGCTGGGGTCGCCGTTGTGGGCGCGGGCGGCCGTGTCGACGGCGAGGAGGACGGTGGTGCGGAAGTTGCCGGCCTCGGCCGGGGCCTGCCGCTTGAGCAGGGCCATGGCCTCCGTCAGGGCGGGCAGCACGTGGTCGGCGAGCGCGGCCACGGACTTGCCGTACAGGTTGACGGCCGTGGAGGTGTCGGCGAGCACGTGGCCGACCAGGCCGGTGGCCGAGGACAGGGCGACGGAGCCCTGGGTGGCGGCCTTGTGCGGCTTGCCGGAGGCGGCGGCCATCAGCGAGACGGCGCCGTAGGCGGCGGTGCGCAGGGTGAGCTGGTCCTGTTCGGCGAGGGTGATGGACATGGTGGTCGTCTCCGATCCGGTGGTCAGTTGTCGAGGGCCTGGTAGAGCGTGGTCCAGAAGTCGTGCATGAGCCGCATCGGGTCCGGGACCGACGCGCCGACCTGGGTGAGGAGCAGGCCGGTGAGCTGGTTGGCGGGGTCGGCGTAGCTGGAGGTGCCGCTGCCGCCGTCCCAGCCGAACTGGCCGACGGGCGCGTAGTCGCCGCGGAAGGTGCGCACCGCCATCCCGAGGCCCCAGCCGCCGTGCTGGCCCTGGCCGTGGGAGATGTGGACGTTGTCGGTCGCCATGGCATGGCGGGCGGCCTGCTGCTCGGGCGTGAGGCGGTTGGTGGTCATCAGCTCCACGGCGGGCCGCGACAGGATCCGCTCGCCGCGGTGGGTGCCGCCGTTGAGCAGCATGCGGAAGTAGGCGTGGTAGTCGTCGACGGTCGAGACGAGGCCGCCGCCGCCGCTCGGGAACGCCGGCGACTGGCTCCAGCGCCCGCCTTCGGCCTCGTCCCACACCAGGAACTCGCCCGACTGGGGATCGGGCGCGTACAGGGTGGGCAGGCGGTCGATCTGGTCGGCGGGGACGTGGAACCCGGTGTCGGTCATGCCCAGCGGCCCGAAGAGGCGCTCGCGCAGGAACGTCTCGAACGGCTGACCGGTGACCCTGGCCACCAGCACGCCGATCAGGTCGTTGCTGATGTGGTACTGCCAGCGCTCGCCGGGCTGGTGCATCAGCGGCAGCTCGCCCAGGCGGCGCATGAACTCGTCGGGCTCGGGCATCGGCTCCGGCAGGTTGGGCGTGAGGCCACGACCGAAGATCTCGTTCATGATCGGCGTGCCCAGCGACGTCATGTCCATGCCGAGCCCGAACGTGGACGTCAGCACGTCCCGTACGGTGATCGGCCGCCGCGCCGGCACGGTGTCGTCCAGCGGGCTGTCGTAGCGCCTCAGCACCTGACGGTCGGCCAGCTCGGGCAGCCACTCCTGCACCGGGTCGTCGAAACGCAGCCTGCACTCGTCGATCAGGATCATCGCCGCCGCCATCGAGACCGGCTTGGACGTGGACGCCATCCGGAAGATCGTGTCGCGGCGCATCGGCGCGCCGCCGTCGTGACGCATCGTCCCGATCGTCTCGACATGCGTCTCGTCACCACGGCTGACGAGGGCGACGAGGCCGGGGATCCGCCCGGACTCGACATGCCGCGCCAGCACGTCGTGCAGCCTGCTCAGCCCCGTCTTGGTGAAGCCTCGGGTGCCGTTCTCCATGAGGGTTCTCGCTCTCAGTTTGTGTTCGGAAATCTCTGAACGACTGCGACAGTACATTGCGTTCAGAGTTCCGTCAACATGCAAAGTCGCGCCTTTCTCGCTGGTAGTTTGGGAGTTACTGAGTCTTCTTTGCAATGAGTATGACACTGAACGCAAAGGAGGAAGGTATGCTGGTATTGCAATGAGGTGCGGGTGAACGCATACTGTGCAGCAGAGTCACGCGCACGCCGACCGAGGGGAGCCGAGCACCGATGCCCGGAGGCAGACTGACCGGCCAGGACCGGGAGAACATCGCCGCATGGCTGGCCGAAGGGCTCGGATACGCGGAGATCGGCCGGCGGCTGGGGCGGCCCGCCTCGACGATCATGCGGGAGGTCACCCGCAACGGCGGCCCCGACGGCTACGGGGCCGACCGGGCGCAGGAGGCCACCCAGGTGCGCGCCCGCCGGCGCAAGCGGACCCAGCCTCCCCCGCCGCCCGTCCCCGAAAGCGGCCACGGACGCGACCCGCAGGCGGTCGAGGACTTCACCCGCTCCTTCACCGACCTGCTCGCCCAGCAGGGGCTGCCGAAGATGGCGGCCAGGGTGCTGGCCAGCCTGTACGTCACCGACTCGGGCAGCCTCACCGCCGCCGACCTGGTCCAGCGGCTGCGCGTCAGCCCCGCGTCGATCTCGCACGCCGTCACCTTCCTCGAACAGCAGGGCATGCTCAGGCGCGAACGCGACCCCGGCGGGCGGCGCGAGCGCTACGTCATGGACGAGGACATGTGGCTGCGGTCCATCCAGGCGGCCCTGGAGATGAACGAGATCCTGATCGCCGCGTCACGGCGCGGCGGCGCGATTCTCGGGACCACCACCCCGGCGGGCGCCCGGTTCGAGGCCTCCGCGGACTTCCTCCACCTCGTCACCGACGCCCACCGGCAGGCCATGGACCAGTGGCGCGCCCGCAACGCCGGGCAACGCTGAGCGCGCCCCCGGGAGGCACGCCGGCCGGGCACGCATGGCAGACTCGACGGCGTGACCAGCAGCGCGACGGACGAAGCCGCGGGCGACGGCGGGCTGACCGTCGGGGCCACGGCCTCCCACGCGGGAGTCACCGTCCGCACCCTGCACCACTGGGACGCGATCGGGCTCGTCAGCCCGTCCGGGCGCACCTCCGGCGGCTACCGGCTCTACTCGGCGGCCGACATCGCCCGCATCCACCGCGTGCTCATCTACCGCGAGCTCGGCCTGCCCCTCGAAGACATCGGCGAACTCCTCGACGCCCCCTCGGCCGACATGACCGTGCCGCTGAAACAGCAGCGCGCCCAGCTCCTCGACCGCATCTCCCGCCTCCGGACGATGGTCGACGCGGTCGACCGCATGATCGAAGCCGCGAACGCCGGCATCCTGCTCTCCGCGGAGGAGCAGGTCGCGATCTTCGGCCGGCGCTGGGAGCCGTCCTGGATCGCCGGCGCCCGCGACCGCTGGGGCGACACACCCCAATGGGTCCAGTACGCCGAACGCGCCGCCGGCAGGACCCCCGAGGACTGGCAACGGGTCGCCGACTCCAAGGCGGCGCTGGAGCACGACCTGGCCGCCGCCAAACGCGCCGGCGTCACGCCGGGAAGCGCCGAGGCCAACGCCCTGGCCGAACGGCACCGGGCGTCCATCGGCGCGTACTTCGACTGCACGCACGCGATGCAGGTCTGCCTGGGCAGGAAGCAGGCCGAGGAGCCGGGGTTCGCGGACTACTACGACGACCTCGAGCCGGGGCTGGCCTGCTGGCTGCGCGACATCATCGACGCCAACGCACGAGCCTGCGGCATCGACCCGGACACGGCCACCTGGAGCTGACACCCCCGCGGTCAGCAGGGTCACCTGCTCAGAAGTCGCTCTCCAGGTTCACTTTTCGCTTCAACCCGTTGCCCTGCCGCGCAGGCCAGAGGCCGTCATGCTGGAGGCGGCCCACCACGATCCCCGGCGAGATGCCAAGGCCGGCGCATGTACCTGTCAGGTAGGCCTTCAGCCTCCCTCGTGCTCGGTCGCCGCGCCACGCTCGGGGGTCCGGGGGCCGGAGGCCACCGGCAAGGGGGGCGCTCGGCTCCCCCCGGCGACACAGCCCGAGCCGCCCCCGCGCGAAGCGCGCTCCCGGGCGAGGACCTTGCCGTCAGGGGGGTCAGGACGGGGTGAGGTCGGCTTCGATGTGGGTGGCGGTGGCCTGGAGGCGGGGCAGGAGGTCGCGGCGGGCCTGGGCCAGGGTCATCCGGCTGGCGTGGGTGGACACGTTCACCGCCGCCACCGTCGTGCCCGATCGGTCGCGGATGGGGACGGCCAGGGAGCGGAGCCCTTCCTCCAGCTCCTGGTCCACCATGGCCCAGCCCTGGGCGCGTACGAGGTCGAGCTCGGCGCGGAGGGCCGGTGGCCGGGTGATGGTGCGGGCGGTGAGGGGTCGCAGGCGGGCGCGGGTGAGGTAGGCGTCGAGGGCGGCCGGGGGCAGGGCGGCGAGGAGGACGCGGCCCATCGAGGTGCAGTAGGCGGGGAAGCGGGTTCCGATGCTGATGGTGACGCGCATGATGCGGGCGGTGGCGACGCGGGCCACGTACACGACGTCCTCGCCGTCGAGCACGGCCACGGACGCCGATTCGTGGACGTCGGCGGCGAGGCGTTCCAGGTGGGGCGCGGCGACTTCGGGGAGCGACAGGCTGGAGAGGTACGCGTACCCGAGCTCCAGGACGCGGGGGGTGAGGGAGAACAGCCGGCCGTCGTTCCGCACGTATCCCAAATCCGTCAATGTCAGCAAAAAGCGCCGGGCCGCCGCCCGCGTGAGCCCGGTGGCCCGCGCCACGTCGCTCAAGGTCAGCGCGGGCGAGACGGCGCTGAAGGCGCGGATGACGGCGAGCCCACGGGCCAGCGACTGGACGTGATCAGCCATCGGAGATCCCTTGACATGGGGCGGTGAGCGCGTATGTTCCCGCGTAGCGGGGGGTGTTCGACCAGAGAATAAATGTGCGCATAGCGAACAGACAATCGGGAGAACATCGTGCGTCTCGCTCTCGCGGTCCCCCTCGTCCTGTTACTGGCCGCCGCGTGCGGCGGACCCCAGGCCCCGCCGGGCGAGGGCACGGGCGAGGGCACGGGCAAGGACAAGGTCAACGCCGGGGTCATCGCGATCGTCGACACCGCGCCGATCCACCTGGGCAGGGCCAAGGGGTTCTTCGACGAGCAGGACATCGACCTGACGATCACCCCGGTCCAGGGCGGGGCGGCGAGCATCACGGGCGCGGTGAGCGGGCAGTTCCAGTTCGCCTTCGCCAACACCACCTCGCTGCTGACGGCCAAGCAGCAGGGGCTCGACATCAGGGTGGTGGCCAACGGCGTCTCCTCGACCGGCGAGCCGGGCAAGGACTTCAGCGCGGTGCTGGTCAAGCCGGGCAGTCCGATCAGGTCGGCCAAGGACCTGGCGGGCAAGAAGGTCTCGGTCAACCAGTTGAAGAACATCGGCGACACCACGATCCGCGCCTCGGTGCGCAAGGACGGCGGCGACCCGAACGGCATCGAGTTCGTCGAGCTGCCCTTCCCCGACGCCCCGGCCGCGCTGGAGAACGACAGGGTGGACGCCATCTGGGTGGTGGAGCCGTTCGTGAGCCAGGCGATCAGCCAGGGCGCCCGCCCGGTGGCGTGGAACTTCGCCGACGCCGCCGACGCGCTGACCGTGGCCATGTACTTCACCACGAGCCGGACCGACCCTGACCTGACCAAGCGGTTCACCGCGGCGATGCGCAAGTCGCTGGAGTACGCCGACACGCATCCGGACGAGGTGCGACAGGTGCTGTCGACGTACACGAAGATCGCGCCCGAGGTGATCGAGAAGATCTACCTGCCGAAGTGGCCCGCCGAGGTGAACCGCGCGTCGGTGCAGACGATCGCGGACCTGGCGCTGGCCGACGGCGTGCTGAACGCCGAGATCGACGTCTCGGAGCTGGTGCCGTGAGCCGACCGCACCACGGGCTGCTCGGGCTGCTCGGGCCGGCCGGGCTGCTGGCCGTGCTGGAGGCGGCGCCCCGGCTCGGGCTGGTCGACGAGCGGTTCCTGCCTCCGGCTTCGGAGATTCTGCGCACGCTCGCCGGCGAGCTGGCCACGGCCGGGCTGTGGGTGGCGCTGGGCGAGACGATGCGCGGCTGGGCGGCCGGGCTGGCGCTGGCGTTCGCGCTGGCGGTGGCGGCCGGGGTGGTGATCGGCGTCGTGCCTGGGCTGCGGGCGGCGACGAGCTCGACCGTGGAGTTCCTGCGGCCGATCCCGTCGGTGGCGCTGGTGCCGCTGGCGACGCTGCTGTTCGGGCCGTCGCTCGGGTCGACGTTGCTGCTCGTGGTGTACGCGTCGTTCTGGCAGGTGCTCATCCAGGTGCTGTACGGGGTCGCGGCGGTCGATGCGGTCGCCGACGACACCGCGCGCGCCTACGGGCTGTCGGCCTGGTCGCGGGTGCGGCACCTGGTGTGGCCGACCGCGCTGCCGTACGTGATGACGGGGCTCAGGCTGGCGGCGGCGGTGGCGTTCATCCTGGCGGTCACCGCGGAGCTGGTGATCGGCAGCCCCGGGCTGGGCGCGCAGATCCAGGTGGCGCAGAGCAGCGGCGCGGTCTCCACCGTGTACGCGCTCGTCGTCGTCGCCGGGCTGATCGGCATCGGCGTCAACACCGCCGTACGGCTGCTGGAACGCCGGGTGCTCGCCTGGCATCCGGCCGTGCGCGGGGAGGTGGCCGGGTGAGGGTCGTCAGGCTGCTCGGGGTGCCCGCGCTGCTGGTGCTGGTCTGGTGGGCGGTCAGCGGCGGGTCGTTCTACCTGCCGAGCCCGGACCGGGTCGCGGTGGCGTTCGCCGAGACGTGGCTCTCCGAGCGGCTGACCGGCGACGTGCTGCCCAGTGTGGGACGGCTGCTGGCGGGTTACGCGCTGGCGGCGCTGCTGGGGATCGGGCTGGGCGTGCCGATCGGGCTGTCGCCGAGGCTGCGGGCCACGCTGGAGCCGGTGCTGGAGTTCTTCCGGGCGATCCCGCCGCCGGTGCTGGTCCC
Source organism: Nonomuraea sp. NPDC003214 (assembly GCF_053590035.1). Classification (NCBI taxonomy): domain Bacteria; kingdom Bacillati; phylum Actinomycetota; class Actinomycetes; order Streptosporangiales; family Streptosporangiaceae; genus Nonomuraea; species Nonomuraea sp. NPDC003214. The sequence goes on from NZ_JBSFSX010000001.1 coordinate 903,814, forward strand.
GTTGATCATGCTGCTGGCGGGCATCGACACGCCGATGAAGGTGCTCGTCATCGTCTCCGGCTGCGTGTGGCCCGTCCTGCTCAACACCGTCGAGGGCGTGCGCGCGCTGGACGGGGTGCTCGCCGACACCTGCCGGATGTACGGGGTGCGCGGCGGGTCGAGGCTGCGCCGGTTCGTGCTGCCCGGGGCCGGCCCGCAGATCATGGCCGGGCTGCGGCAGGCCCTGTCGATCGGCATCATCCTCATGGTCATCAGCGAGATGTTCGCCAGCTCCAGCGGGCTCGGGTTCACGATCGTGCTGTTCCAGCGGCAGTTCCAGATCGCCGAGATGTGGAGCGGCATCCTGCTGCTCGGGCTGCTCGGGCTGGGCCTCTCGCTGCTCTTCCGCCGCCTGGAGCGGTGGGTCCTGTCCTGGTACTACGGCAGCGGAGCCGCGCGTGCTTGAGATCGACCGGCTGGGAAAGACGTACGAGAGCCCGGGACGCAGCGTCGAGGCGATCCGGTCGCTGACGTTCGAGGTGGCGGCCGGGGAGCTGGTGTGCGTGGTGGGGCCGTCCGGGTGCGGCAAGACGACGCTGCTGCGCATGGTCGCCGGGCTGCTCCCGGCGAGCACCGGCGAGGTGCGGCTGGACGGGGTGCCCGTCACCGGGCCGCCGCCGCGCATGGCGGTGGTCTTCCAGGAGTACGGCCGCAGCCTGTTCCCGTGGATGACCGTGTGGCAGAACGTGGAGTTGCCGTTGAAGGAGAAGAAGGTGCCCGCGCCGAGGCGCCGGGAGCTGGTCACGCAGTCGCTGGAGTCGGTGGGGCTGGCCGACGCCGCGCAGGCGCACCCGTGGCAGCTGTCCGGCGGCATGCAGCAGCGGGTGGCGATCGCCCGCGCGGTGGCGTACGAGCCTCAGGTGATGCTGATGGACGAGCCGTTCGCGGCCGTCGACGCGCAGACCCGCGCGGACCTGGAGGACCTGATCCTGCGCCTGTGGCGGGACCTGGAGGTGACCACGCTGTTCGTCACGCACGACATCGACGAGGCCGTCTACCTGGGACAGCGGGTGATCGTGCTGTCGTCGTCGCCGACGGTCGTCACCGAGGACCTGAAGATCGACCTGCCGCCCGACCGGGACCAGCTCAGCACCCGGTCGCTGCCCAGGTTCGGCGAGCTGCGCGGGCACGTGTACGCGCGGATCCAGGCGGCCAGGGGATGACGACGGTCAGGGACGCCACGTTCGAGGTGCTGCGCCGCACCGGGCTGACGACGATCTTCTGCAATCCGGGCTCGACCGAGGTGTCGCTGCTGACCGGGCTGCCCGACGACCTCACCTTCACGCTCGCGCTGCACGAGGGGTCGGTGGTCGGGATGGCCACCGGCTGGGCCATCGGGCACGACGCGCCCGCGCTGGCCGTGCTGCACACCACGGCCGGGCTGGGCAACGCCGTCGGCGCCATCGCCACCGCCCGGGTGAACCGGGTGCCGCTCGTCATCCTCGTCGGGCAGCAGGACCGGCGGCACCTGGCGCTGGAGCCGTTCCTGGCCGGGCGGCTGGCGGGGCTGGCCGGCGACTACCCGGTGCACGTCGACCAGCCGGTCCGGGCGCAGGACGTGCCCGGGGCCGTGGCCGCCGCCTGCCACCGGGCCGTCACGTACCGGGGGCCGGCGCTGGTCGTGGTGCCGATGGACGACTGGGCGGCGCCGTACGAGAGCGAGACCCCCGCGGCGCCCGCGCGGCTGGTGCGGGCGGAGGCGGCCGGTGACGTGGGGCCGCTGGCCGCGCTGCTGGCCGGGGCGCGCTCCCCCGCGATCGTGGCAGGGGCGGGGGTGCGCGCGTGGGAGCCGCTGGTCGCGCTGGCGGAGCGGCTCGGGTGCCCGGTGTGGCAGGAGTCGTTCGGCGCGCGGGCCGGGTTCCCGCAGGACCATCCGCAGTACGCGGGCGTGCTGCCGGCCGACCGGCCGCGCCTGCGGGCCGCGCTCGCCGGGCACGACGTGGTGCTCGCCGTGGGGGCGCCGGTGTTCCGGCAGTACCCGTACGCGCCCGGGCCCCTGGTGGAGCCGGGCACCCTGGTCGCGCTCGTCACCGACGACCCCGAGGAGGCGCACCGCAGCCCGGCCGACCTGGCCTGCCTGGCCGCACCGGCCGCCGCCTGCGCCGCCCTGCTCGGCCTGGTGCCCGCCCGGCCCGTGACGGCCGTCCGCCGCCCGCGCGCCGACGCGCCCGGTCCGCCCCCGGGCGGGCGGCCGTTGCGGCCCGCCCACGTGCTGGCGGAGCTCGCCGCCCGGCTGCCCTGGGACGTGGTGCTCGTCGAGGAGACCCCGTCGTCTCGGCCCGACCTGCACCGGCTGATGCCGGCGCGCAACCCGCTCGGGTTCGTGTCGGCGGCGATGGGCGGGCTCGGGTTCGCGCTGCCCGCCGCCGTCGGGCTGCGGATGGCGCTGCCGGACCGGCCGGTCGTGGCGGTCGCCGGCGACGGCTCGGCCCTCTACGGCGTGCAGGCCCTGTGGAGTGCCGCCCACTACCGGGTGGGCGCGCTGTTCGTGGTGCTCGCCAACGGCCGATACGCGATCATGGACCGGCTGGCCGACAAGCAGGGCGGCAAGGCCCCCTGGCCGGCCTTCGACGAGGTGAGCGTGAGCGGCCTGGCCAGGGCGCTCGGCTGCGAGGCCAGGCGGATCGACGACCACGCCGCGCTGACGGCGACGCTGGACGAGGTGATCCCGGCCCTGCGCACCCGCCCCGACCCTCTGCTGCTGGACATCCAGGTGAGCGTCGACCCCGACTTCCACCCCTGAGCCCAGGCGGTGGCGGTTTGTGGGATTTGGCCGGTATCGTCACGAAATGGAGAGACGTCTGGAGGCGGAGCCGGAGTTCCGGGCCAGGCTCGTGGTCGAACCCGGGAAGCGGGTCGTGACCGGCGCCGCCGGGTTCTTCGCGCGTAATCGTCCTCTGGTCCAGCATGCGATGCGGGCCGCCGACGAGGGGCCGGGGGTGCTGCGCTACTACTGGCGGGGCGCGGACCGGCGACTGTACCGGGTGAGCGTCGAGGTGTCCGTCACCGGGCGCGGCACCGTGACCGGGCTGGAGGCGCGGCGGTGCGAGGCGCCGTGGGGGCTGACGGAGCGCGAGCACGAGGTGCTGACCTGCGTGGCCGTCGGCATGACGAACCCGGAGGCGGCCGAGCGCGTCGGGTGCGGAGCCCGTACCGTGGCCACGCATGTCGAGCGGATCCTGGTCAAGCTGGGCGCGCCGACGCGGACGGCGGCGGCGGCGCTGGCCGTGGACGAGGAGGCGCTGCTGGCGCCGTTCTCCGGGCCGGAGGGGTTCGCGGTCACGGCGGTGGGCCGGGTGACCGGCGGGTGTGCCCAGGCCGAGCCGGCGCCAAGGCCGGGCGGCGGGTCCGTCAGGCGGCCGATCCGGCTGGGCGCGATCTACCCGCTCGACGGGCCGAGGCGGTTCGACGCGCTGGCGATGCGGCGGGGCGCGGCGATCGCCGTGGAGGAGGTCAACGCGCGCGGCGGCGTGGGCGGGCGGCGGATCGACCACCTGGCGATCGAGGTGTCCGGCGACACGGACGGCGACCTGCTGCGCGCGGTGGAGTACCTGCGCTCGCACGACGTGGACGCCATCACGCTGGGCAACGTGAGCCCGCGCTACCACCTGGGCGCGATCACCCTGGCGGCCGAGTACCGGGCGCCGCTGATGCACGCGATGGTGTCGCCGTCGATCACCGAGCACGTGCACGACAATCCCGGCATGCTCGGGCAGACGTTCCAGGTGTGTGCCACCGAGACGGCGTACTTGTCCGGGTTCGTCCGGACGTTGGATCTGCTCGACACCTCCGGGCAGTGGCGGCCGGACAACCGGCGGCTGGTGGCGCTGGTGCGCGAGGACGACCACGACCCGCGCCGGGCCGCCGAGCTGGACGAGCTGGCCGGGGCGCGCGGCTGGGACCTGGCCGCGATGGTGCCGATCGCCGACACGCGGGTGCCGTGGCCCGAGGTGGTGGCCGGCATCCAGGCGATCGAGCCGGCGGCCGTGCTGGTGTGCACGTACGTGGAGGACGAGCTGCGCCGGTTCCTGGAGGAGCTGCGCGGGTCGGGCAGCCGGTCGCTGGTCTACACGGTGTGGACGCCGACGATCCCCCGGTTCGAGGAGCGGATGGAGGGGCTGGCCGAGGGTCTGCTGTGGTCCACGGTCATCGGCACGTACGGGGACCCGGTGAGCGCCAGGTTCATGCGCCGCTACCGGCACGCCTACGGGGACGAGCCGGGCAGCGGCAGCGCGGCCATCCACTACGACATGATCCACATGCTGGCCGGGGCCTGGTCGGAGGTCGGCAGGCCGTGGGACTTCGGGGCGGTGGTGCGCTCGCTGCGCGAGGGCGTGCACCGGGGTGCGGCGGGCCCGTACTACTTCGGCGGGCGCGGCCAGCGGGCGCTGGCCTATCCGGACGACACGTGGGACGCCTCGCTGGCCCACGCGCACCTCGTCCACCAGGTGCAGGACGGCCGCAGCCGGGTGATCGCGCCGGTGGAGCTGGCGCAGCACGCCTTCCGCGCCGACTCAGCCCGGCCATGACAGCGCCGGCTCAGCTCAGCCATGACGGCGCGGCGGGCGAGCCGAGCCCGGCGCCGCCGTCGGCGGCCAGCACGTGCCCGTTGACCCAGGCCGACTCGCCGGAGCAGAGCCACAGCAGGCTGGGCACGATGTCGCCGGGCCCGGCGACCCGGCCGGCCGGGCTGCCGGCGGCGACGGCCTCGACGTAGGCGGCCGGGACCGGGTTCAGCGCGGAGCCCACGTCGACGAAGCCCGGGGCGACGGCGTTGACCCGGACGCCCAGCGGGCCCAGCTCCAGCGCGAGGCCGCGGGTCACGGCCTCCAGCGCGGCCTTGGATGCGGCGTAGACGGTGGTGCCGGGGCGCGGGCGGCCCGCGCCGCCCGAGCTGGTGAACACGACGGCGGCCGGGCGGCCCGCGCACAGGCCGGCCAGCGTGGTGGCGGCCATCAGCGCCGAGCGGGTGTTGACGGCCATGATCCGGTCGAACAGCTCCTCGGTCGACTCCAGCGCCCGCCGCGCCGGGAACACCCCCGCCACGTGCAGCAGCGCGTCCAGCGGGCCGTGGGACCGCCACGCCTCCCGCACCACGGCCGCGGCGGCGCCCGGCTCGGCCAGGTCGGCGGCCAGCGCGGCGCCGGCCCCGGGCGCGTCGGCGGTGACGACCCGCGCGCCCTCGCGCGACAGCGCCGCGCAGGCCGCCGCGCCGATCCCGCCCGCCGCGCCCAGCACGAGCACCGTACGGCCGGCGAACCTCACGAGCCGTCCCCGGCGCGGAAGGCGCGGGCGACCTCCTGGCAGGTGCGGAAGGCCAGCGGCCGTTCCAGGCAGGCGTCGAGGAAGCGCTCCAGCCCGATCATCCGGTGCCCCCGGCCGATCACCTGCGGGTGGAACGTCAGCACGCACACGCCGCCCGGCTCCTCCCGGATCATGTAGTCCACGTCGTCCAGGAAGTTGCCGAACACCGTGCCCGGATCGCGCAGCCCCGGCATGATCGCCGTGTCCGTCCGCAGATACTCGAACTGCGGGTAGTCGTCCAGCGACCAGGAAACGGGCAGCTCGACCAGCGGCGTCGGCTCCCCGAACCGGTACGGCCCGGCGGGGTCGGCCACGTCGCCGCGCCTGGCGTAGTAGGGCGTGTAGTCGGTGCCCATCAGGCTGGAGTCGTACTCGCAGCCCAGCTCCAGCAGCACGTCCACGGTCGAGGCGGTGAAGTCCCAGCTCGGCGTCCGGTTGCCGGTGGGCTCGTAGCCGGTGACCCTCCTGATGGAGTCGCGGGCCCGCACCGCCGCCGCGAGCTCGCCGGCCCGGTCGAGCTTCGACACCGGCTCGTGCGCGTAGCCGTGCAGGGCGATCTCGTGCCCGGCCTCGGCGATGGCGGCGCACTCGGCCGGATAGGTGTCGACGGTGTGGCCGGGGACGAAGAACGTCGCGGTGATCCCGCGCCTGGCCAGCGCCTTGAGGATGCGCGGCATCGCGTGCGCGCCGAACTCGCCGCGCGAGACCGGCCCCGGCGACGTCATCCCGCGCGCCAGCCAGAGCGAGATGGCGTCGAAGTCGAACGTCAGGCAGATCGTGCTCTCAGGCATGGCCCTCCTCAGGGAAGCAGATCTCGGGTACGGCGCCGGGCTCGAACACGTCGTCCAGCCGCCACCGCTCGTACGGGTGCGAACAGGGCGGCTCCGGCGCGATGCTGAGCTCCCGCCGGTTCAGGTCCATCAGCACCGAGTAGACGGTCGTCACCACCTCGGCGGCCGAGACGTCCGGGTCGGCGTGCCGGCAGATGCTGTCGGGGTGGGAGTAGTGGTCGCGCAGCGCCGCCACGAGGTCGCGCGGTTCCAGCGTGCGCGCGGCGGCGGCGTCCTCCAGCAGGTGACGGGCCCGCGCCGGCCGCAGCAGCGTGAGCGCCGAGGCGGCCGCCTTCCTGTCGGTCAGCGGCAGCGGGCACTGGAAGTGGTTGGAGTGCGTGATCAGCCCGCCCTCCGGCAGCAGCGCGCCGAACACGCCCGGCGCCACCTCCAGGTCGATCGCCTCGCCTCCGGCGTCGGCGATGAGCAGGTTGCCGGAGGAGATCCGCGTCACGTCCAGCGCCTTGCGGTGCGCCTCGCTCATCGTGCGCGACTGCAGCACGCCGCGCAGCAGATAGTGGTACGGCACCCCGGCGCCGCCGGTGTCGCGGTCGGAGACCAGCAGGTTCGCGCACACGCCGAGCCCCGCCGAGTTGAGTCCCGACTTGGCCAGCATCCCGGCCTCGGCCAGCGTCAGCACCGCGAACCCGTCGGTGTCGCGGGTCGCCAGCAGGAAGGTGACCGGGCCCTGCTCCGGGTGCCAGTCCCAGTTCTGCGCGAGCAGCGTGTGGCCGTCGCGTGTGTGCTTGCCGATGGCCGCGACCGAGGTGCATCCCTCGTCCCGGTAGCCGGTCCCGTACAGCATCTCGGTGCGCGCGTTGAGCGCGGTGATGTGCTCGACCGGCCGGCCCGCGCCGGCGGCGAGCCCTTCGAGCATCCGCGCGATGCGGGGGTCGTAGTCCCTGGCGACCTCCAGGTAGGTGGCGCCCCAGCGGCGCACGTCGGCGTCGCCGAGTCCGGCCTGGTCGCGGAAGCGGCGCAGGTAGGTGCCGAGGCTCTGTTCGACCAGGCCGGCGGTGCGGCGGCCTAGCTCGGCGCCCATCTCCTCGTAGGTGCCCTGGACCGCGACGACGGGTGGGTTCATGGTCGGTTCCCTCCTAGTGCAGGCGCCGGTGGGCGGTCTCCCGCATGCCGATCACGACGAGGAGCGTGACGAACGCGGAGACGATCGGCAGCACCACGGGCGACATGTCGGACCCGGTGAGCTGGATCGCGCCCGTGGCCACGAACGGCGCCGTGCCGCCGAACGCCATGACCGCGAAGTTGTAGCCGATGGACATCGTCGAATACCGCAGCTTCGTCGGGAACATCTCCGACAGCGCCGCCGGGCCGGGTCCCGAGAACATGGCCAGGACGACCGCGATGACGATCTGCCCGGCGAACACGCCGAACGTGCCGCCGTGCTGCAGCAGCAGCATGACCGGCCAGCTCAGCACCAGGAACCCGGCGGCTGCCGCGATGAGCAGCGGCTTGCGCCCCACCCGGTCCGACAGCGCGCCGAACGAGGCGATGCACACGGTCAGCACGACCAGCCCGACGATGTTGGAGGCCCGCGCCACGCCCGGGTCCACCCCGGCCACGTCCGCCAGCCAGGTCGGCAGGTAGGTGAGGAAGAAGAAGTACGCGACCGTCCACAGCATGGTGAAGCCGAACCCGCGCAGGATGCTCGGGAACTCGGTGCGCAGCCCCTCCTTGAGCGGGCTCTTGGCCGTCGCGCCCTTCTCCTGCTCCTCGGCGAACGCCGGCGTCTCGTCCAGGCCGTATCGGAGCCAGAGCGCGGCCACGGCCGTCAGCGCCGACAGCAGGAACGGGATCCGCCACGCCCAGGCGAGCACCTGCTCCTCGGTGAAGATCGTGGAGTTGAGCGCCACCACGCCGGAGGCGAGCAGGAAGCCGGCCGCCGTGGAGACCTGGTTGAAGCTGCCGAAGAAGCCGCGCCGCCGCGCCGGGGCGTACTCGACGAGGAAGGCCGCCGAGCCCGCCCACTCGCCCGCCACCGAGAAGCCCTGCACCATCCGCAGGACCACCAGCAGCAGCGGCGCGAGCACGCCGATGCTCTCGTACGTGGGCAGCAGGCCGATCAGCGTGGTGGCCGCGCCCATCAGGAGCACGCTGACCACCAGCGCGATCCGGCGGCCGAACTTGTCGCCGACGTGCCCGAACGTGATCGCGCCGAGCGGGCGCATGAGGAAGCCGACGGCGAACACCGCGAACGTGTAGAGGGTGCCGACGAGGCCGTCCGATTCGGGGAAGAACAGCTTGCCCAGTGTGGCGGCGGTGTAGCCGTACACCAGGTTGTCGTAGTTCTCCATGATGTTGCCGAAGGAGCCGGCGACGACGGCGCGCATGGAGCCGCCGGTCCGGTTCAGGGTGCTGTTGTCGCTCATCGCGACCTCTCACTTCTCGGGGGGTCATGAGGCGGTGTAGCCGCCGTCGACCGGCAGCAGGACGCCGGTGACGAACGACGCGCGGGGCGAGGCCAGGTAGGCGACCGCCTCGGCCACGTCGGCGGGGTCGCCCGGGCGGGCCATCGGGGCGCGTTCGATCCGGGGCCTGAGCTGGTCGTCGGAGAGCTGCCGCAGCAGCGGCGTGACGAACACGCCGGGCAGCACGGCGTTGACGCGGATGCCGCGGCCGGCCAGCTCGACGGCCGCGGTCCTGGTGAGCATGTGCAGCCCGGCCTTGCTGACCTGATAGGCCACGGAGGAGGGCGGCGAGGGCGGGCCGGGCGGCGGCACCTGGCCGTAGACGGAGCCGATGTTGACGACGCTGGCGTGCGGGCTGGCGGTCAGCTCGGCGGCGAAGGCGCGGATGCCGGTCCACGGCGCCCACAGGTTGGTGCGCAGGACCCGGTCCCAGTCGTCGTCGGCGGTGTCGAGCAGGCCGCTGCGGGCGCTGACGCCGGCGTTGTTGACGAGGATGTCGAGCCGGCCGTGGGTGGCGCGGACGGTCTCGGCGAAGTCGTCCCAGGAGTCGCGGTCGCGTACGTCCAGGGGGTGGTAGAGGGCGCCGGCCGACGGCGGGCGGTCGTCGCGAAGGTCGCCGTAGACGACCTGGGCGCCGCGTGCGCGCAGGCCGTCGACGATGGCGGCGCCGAGACCGGCGGCGCCGCCGGTGACGGCGGCGACCAGTCCTTCGAGCTCCATGGTCCTCCCTCCCTACCGGCGTATGCCCTGGTAGGAGCTTTGAGGACCATCCTGGGCCGGTGGGCGGCCCGTGGCGTCCGTCAGATGACGGATGTGCGCTCGGCGGCCTCCACCACGTTGGACAGCAGGAGGGCGCGGGTCATCGGGCCGACCCCGCCCGGGTTGGGCGTGAGGAAGCCGGCGACGTCGTCCACGTCGGCCGCCACGTCACCGGCGATCTTGCCGTTGACGCGGGAGACGCCGACGTCGAGCACGGCGGCGCCCGGCTTGACCATGTCGGCGGTGATGAGGTCGGGCACGCCGGCCGCGGCCACCACGATGTCGGCGCGGCGCACGTGCGCGGCCAGGTCCTGGGTGCCGGTGTGGCAGAGGGTCACGGTCGCGTTCTCGCTGCGGCGGGTCAGCAGCAGGCCGAGCGAGCGGCCCACGGTGATGCCGCGGCCGACCACGGCGACCTCGGCACCCTTGATCGGGACCCCGTACTGCTGCAGGAGCAGGACGATGCCGTGGGGCGTGCACGGGAGCGGCGCGTCGACCATGTGGACCAGGCGGCCCAGGTTGACCGGGTGGAGGCCGTCGGCGTCCTTGGCCGGGTCCATCCGCTCCAGCAGCGCCATCGTGTCGAGGTGCTTGGGCAGCGGGAGCTGGACGATGTAGCCGGTGCAGGAGGGCGAGGCGTTGAGCTCGTCGATGGCGGCCTCGACGTCGGCCTGGGTGGCGGTCGCGGGCAGGTCGACACGGATGGAGGAGATGCCGACCTCGGCGCAGTCGCGGTGCTTGCCCGCCACGTAGATCTGGCTGCCGGGGTCGTCGCCGACCAGCACGGTGCCGAGGCCGGGCGTGATGCCACGCTCCTTGAGCGCGGTCACCCGGGCCGCCAGGTCCGCCTTGATCTTCGCTGCCGTCGCCTTGCCGTCGAGTCTCACTGCGCTCATGCGGTCAATCCTTCCACGCTCCGGCTGCCGGGCGTCCACGACCCGAATGACATCGTTGTCATCGGACTTTGGACGGCATATGGTGACCTTCGCCGGAATTGCGCGCTCCCCCGAGAGGTGGTCATGTCCGCTCACCCCCGCCCGCCCGCACGCCGATGACGTACGTACTCGCCATCGACATCGGAGGCACCAAGCTCGCCGCCGCGCTGGTGGACGAGGAGGGCGCCGTGCTGCGTTCCGCCACCCGGCCCACGCCCCGCGAGCAGGTCATGGCCGCGCTCGGCGGGCTCGTCGACGAGGTGACCGGCGACGGGCCCGCGCCGGTCGCCGTGGGGATCGGCTGCGCCGGGCCGCTCGACCGCGGCACCGTCAGCCCGGTGAACATGCCGAGCTGGCGGCGCTTCCCGCTGCGCGACGAGGTGCGGGCGCTGACCGGGCTGCCCACCGTGCTCGCCGGCGACGCCCAGTGCATGGCGCTCGGCGAGCACTGGCTCGGCGCCGGGCGCGGCAGCTCGGCGCTGCTGGGCGTGGTCGTCTCCACCGGCATCGGCGGCGGCCTCGTCATCGGCGGGCGGCCGCTGCTCGGCCCCACCGGCAACGCCGGGCACGTCGGCCACATGACGGTCGACCCGTACGGCGAGCGCTGCGAGTGCGGCGGGCGCGGCTGCGTCGAGCGCTACGCCAGCGGCCCCAACATGACCCGCTGGGCCCTGGAGAACGGCTGGCGCCCCGGCGCGGAGCACCCAAAGGCGGCGCGCCCGGACGCGCGGATGCTGGCCCGCGACGCGGCGGACGGCGATCCGGTCGCCGTGGCCGCCTTCGAGCGGGGGGCCGCGGCGCTGGCCGGGATGATCGCCTCCACGGCCGCCGCCGCCGAGGTGAGCACCGTGGTCGTCGGCGGCGGGGTGTCGGGCGCCGGGCCGGTGCTGTTCGAGCCGCTGGCGCGGGCCCTCGACGACGTCGGCGGGCTGGCGTTCGTCAGGGCGGTGCGGGTCCGGCCGACCACCCTGGGAGTGCGGGCCGGGCTGGCCGGCGCCGCCAAACTGGCCTGGGACTACTCGCGCTCGGCGAGCTGAGCCTCACGCCGCTCGATGATCCGGCGGGTGAACGGGATGAGCTCGACGACCCGCCCGCCCAGGTAGGCGCCGATGAACGCGAGCAGGATGAGCACGAAGGGGCTGGTCGCGAACCCGTTCACGGCGATGAGGGCCTGCAGGGATGCGTCGAGCAGTGTCATAAGGGACTCCGGGGAGCAATCACGCGGCGGAAGCCCTCAGATTAACCGCACCATGCGGATGCTTGACCCGCTTTTGGGTGACCCGCCCCGGCGGGCCACCCTTGCGGCATCAGTGGAAGAAGTGCCGCGTGCCGGTGAAGTAGAGCGCCACGCCCGCTTTCTCCACGGCCTCGATGACCTCCTGGTCACGCACCGAGCCGCCCGGCTCGACGATGGCCTTGACGCCCGCCTCGATGAGCACCTGCGGCCCGTCGGCGAACGGGAAGAACGCGTCGGACGCGGCCACCGAGCCCGCCGCCCGCTCCCCCGCGCGCGACACCGCCAGCCGGCACGAGTCGACCCGGTTGACCTGGCCCATGCCGACGCCCACCGTGGCCAGGTCACTGGCCAGCAGAATCGCGTTGGACTTGACCGAACGCGCCGCCCGCCAGGCGAACACCAGGTCGGCCATCACCGCCGGCGACACCGGCTCGCCCGCCTTGAGCTGCCAGGTCGCCGGGTCGTCGCCGGCCGCGTCGATCCGGTCGACCTGCTGCACCAGCAGCCCGCCGTCGATGCGGCGGAACTCGGCCGGGTTGACCGGGCCGCTCGGGCAGACCAGCAGGCGGATGTTCTTCTTCTGCGTCAGCACGGCCAGCGCCTCGGGCTCGTAGGAGGGCGCCACCACGACCTCGGTGAACACCTCGGCGATCTGCCTGGCCAGCTCGGCGGTGACCGCGCCGTTGACCGCGATCACGCCGCCATAGGCGGAGACGGGGTCGCAGGCGTGCGCCTTGCGGTGGGCCTCGGCCACGTCGGCGCCGACGGCGATGCCGCACGGGTTCTGGTGCTTGATGATGGCGACGCACGGGCCGGTGAAGTCCCAGGCCGCGCGCCAGGCGGCGTCGGCGTCGAGGTAGTTGTTGTAGGACATCTCCTTGCCGTGCAGCTGCTCGGCGTTGGCCAGGCCGTCGCCGCCCGCGCTGTAGAGGGCCGCGGCCTGGTGCGGGTTCTCGCCGTAGCGCAGCGCGCTCTTGCGCTCCCAGGTGGCGCCCATGAACTGCGGCCAGGTCTCCTGCTCGGCGTAGCCGTTGGCGAACCAGGACGCCACGGCCACGTCGTAGGCGGCGGTGTGGGCGTAGGCGGCGCCCGCCAGCCGGCGGCGCTCGGTGAGTGTGAAGCCGCCATGGTCGAGCGCGGCCAGCACGTCGCCGTAGGCGGCGGGGTCGACCACGACCGCGCAGGTGCTGTGGTTCTTGGCCGCGCCGCGGATCATCGCGGGCCCGCCGATGTCGATCTGCTCCACGCACTCCGCGTCGGACGCGCCCGAGGCGACCGTCTGCTGGAACGGGTAGAGGTTGACCACCACGAGCTGGAACGGGTCGATCTCCAGCTCGTCGAGCTGCGCCACGTGGTGCGGCTTGTTGAGGTCGGCCAGCATGCCGGCGTGCACGCGCGGGTGCAGGGTCTTGACCCGCCCGTCGAGGCACTCGGGGAAGCCGGTGAGCTGCTCGACCTTGGTGACCGGAATCCCGTAGGAGGCGATGGCCGCCGCCGTGCCGCCCGTCGAGACGATCTCCACCCCCGCCCCGTCCAGGGCTCTGGCCAGCTCCTCCAGCCCCGACTTGTCGTAGACGGCGATGAGAGCGCGCCGGATGGCGATGCGAGTCACGTGCTTTCCCCTCCTGATGGGTTACCGATGCGGACGCTGCGTCCGCTGACCGTCCAGCCCTCGCGGGCCATCCGGCCGACGACGTCGACGAGCAGGCGGCGCTCGGCGGTCTTGATGCGCTCGTGCAGGGTCGCCTCGTCGTCGGCGGGCAGCACGGGCACGGCCTCCTGCGCGACGATCGGCCCGGTGTCGACGCCGGCGTCGGCCAGCATCACCGTGCATCCCGTCACCTTGACCCCGTGGGCCAGCGCGTCACGCACCCCGTGGGCGCCGGGGAAGGCCGGCAGCAGCGCGGGGTGGGTGTTGAGCAGCGGGAACTCCTCCAGGGTGGGAGCTCCGACGATCTTCATGAAGCCGGCCGAGACGACCAGGTCCGGCTTGTGGGCGGCGATCTCCGCCGCGAGCGCGGCATCCCACGCGGCCCGGGACGGGTAATCGCCCAACTTTCGGACAAAAGTGGGTATACCTGCGCGAGATGCTCTAGCCAGTCCTTCGATGCCATCCCGGTCCGCACCGACGGCCACGACCCGGGCTCCGTAAGACGGATCGGCGGAAGCGTCCAGGAGGGCCTGTAGGTTTGTTCCAGAGCCGGAGACGAGGACGACGAGCCGCGCAGCCTTGGACACGCACACTCCCATGAGGATTCCGGGTTGGGGCTGCCAGCGTATCTGTTCCCGGTCACGGTGACGCAGAGGAGGTCAGGTGTCGACACCGGTGCAAGCACCAGCCGGTCAGCAGCCCGCGGAGTCCGCGGGACGCCGGGCGATCTGGTTGTCCATCGCCGCGCTGGCGATGACGATCATGCTGCCCGCGGCGGGCCTGGTTCTGGCGGTGTTCGCGCTCGTGGCGGGGATTCGCGCACTCCCGCTGCTGCGAAACGCGGGCAAGCCCACAGGCGCGGCAGCGGGCGGCATCGCCGTCTCGACCGTCGCACTGCTGCTGTCGGCCGGAGCCACGGCCATGCAGCTCTATCTGATGGACGAGCACTCCGCCTACCAGGAATGCCTGAAGGGCGCGGGCACCGTGTCCTCCCAGGGCGAGTGCTACGTGCAGTTCAGGGAGGCGGCGGAGAAGAAGCTGCCCTCCGACGTGCTGGAGATCCTGGGCACGACGCCCTAGTCGCGGTCCCAGGCGTAGGGGTCGACGTAGATGACGTGGCCGCCCCGGTCGTCGGACTCGTCCACGATGTCCTGACGCGCCGGCGCCGCCTGGTCCATCGGCGGGCGCGGGCGCGCCTGCGAGAGCGTCTCGGCCGCGGCCGAGGCGTGCTCGTCCTGCCAGTCGTCACGGATGACCGGGATCGGCTGGGTGTCGGCCTCCGTGGCGTCCATCCAGTGACCGGGCAGCGGGCGGGCGTCGGCCTCGGCCAGCCCCACCTTGCTCGCCGCCCGGGCGATCGCCGCCCCCGCCTTGCGCACCGGCGCCGCCGCCTTGTCCAGCGGCGCGCGGGCCTTGCGGTTGAGCAGCAGCAGGTTCGTCACCCCGGCGGAGATGCCCGCCGCCACGCCGACCTCCAGCGCGACCGACAGCGCCACCTCCCACGGCGACGGCCCGACGGCCGTCAGCCGGCCGCCGCCGATCGGGCCCCCGGACAGCGCCGCCAGCAGCCCCGCCACCAGCCCGGACGTGACGCCCGTCAGGAAACCCCACAGCGGCGCGGCCTCGTACGCGGGAGAAGGCGACATCCTGGCCACGACCACGCCCGCCACCGCGCCCGCCGCGAACGGCAGCGCGATCACCGCCATCATCCACGCGGGCACCGGCCCGCTCTCCGGCAGCGCGCCCAGCAGCGGCAGGCTCGGCACCGTGCCGAGCTGCACGCCCGTGGGCGCCACCAGCGTGTCGGCGCCGATGGCGAAGCCCGGCCCGGCGATGTACGACGACGCCCAGATGACCACGTTGAACAGGTAGAGCGCCTGCACCAGCAGGAGCAGCAGCCCGCCCACGACCCCCGGCGACAGCACGTCCGACAGCTGGCGCACCTGGTCGAAGTTGAGGGCCACGGCGACCAGCACCAGGCCCAGCCCGAACAGCACGAGCAGCGCCGTGGCCACCGCCGTGCCGACCGTCAGCGCCCGCACCCGCTCCGGCAGCAGCCGCAGCATCGCCCGCCACGGCCCGATCGTCCGCGCCGTGGCCACCGCGCCCACCACGAACGCCAGCAGGAAGTGGCTCAGCAGCGCCTCGCCGATGAACGGCTGGGTGATCTCGTTGCTGGTGACGAGCGCGATCAGACCCGCCAGCAGCGCGTACGGGGCCGCCAGCGACACACCGGCCTGCGCCACCAGCAGCAGCTGGGCACGGCGCCGGGCCGCGGCCTTCTCGCGCGGGCTGTTCTTCGGCAGCCGCGCCGGCAGCCGCAGCCGCAGGTCGGCGTCGCGGGCCATCCACCGGCCCGCCTTGTACAGCAGCACGGCGGGCAGCACCATCAGGCCGATCGGCAGCAGCCCCACCCGGCCGCCAGGGATGGCGAACCCGGCATGGTGGGCCGCCAGCCAGATCTGCGCCGCCGTGCGGAACACCCCGGGCAGCCCGTCGCCCAGCGTGCCGCGTGGCGCGGCGATCCAGCCGACCAGCGTGAGCGTCGTGAGCACGGCCAGCCCGACGCCCAGCGTGCACGCGGCGGCCAGCATCCCGGACACAGGCAGTGGCCGGCGCGTCTCGTCATCGTCACTCGAGACCCCGGGGAGCTTGCCGAGAACCGACCGGGGGGCGGTCCGCAGCTGGTCGAGTATCGCCGTCACAACAAGCGATTTTCTCAATCTTTCCCGACCAGCGCTTGGTTGACGCGCCGCCCCCGCCCAGTTTGTGCGCCGTTTCAAGATCAATAGTCGTCGAGGGCAAGATCAAGAGACCCCAAAGCCCCGGACAGGGCGGCCGGGGCGCCCTCGCGGGCCCGACCGGCCGGCGTGTCACCGACCGGCCGTGAGCGCCCCGGAACAGCCGAAGCCCCGCGCTCAACCGCGCGGGGCTTCGGCCGTGAAAGCAGTTCAGCGGGACTGCATGATCTCCCGCATCAGCCGAGCGGTCTCGGAGGGGGTCTTGCCGACGCGGACGCCGACCTTCTCCAGGGCCTCCTTCTTGGCCTGGGCGGTGCCCGCGGAGCCGGACACGATGGCGCCCGCGTGGCCCATGGTCTTGCCCTCGGGGGCGGTGAAGCCCGCGACGTAGGCGACGACCGGCTTGGTGACGTGCTCCTCGATGTAGGCCGCCGCGCGCTCCTCGGCGTCGCCGCCGATCTCGCCGATCATGACGATCGCGTCGGTGCCCGGGTCCTCCTGGAACGCCTGGAGGGCATCGATGTGGGTGGTCCCGATGACCGGGTCGCCGCCGATGCCCACGGCCGTGGAGAAGCCGAAGTCACGCAGCTCGTACATGAGCTGGTAGGTCAGCGTGCCGGACTTGGACACCAGGCCGATGCGGCCCGAGGTGGTGATGTCGGCCGGGATGATGCCGGCGTTGGAGGCGCCGGGCGAGGCGATGCCGGGGCAGTTGGGGCCGATGATGCGGGTCTTGTTGCCCTTGGCGACCGCGTACGCCCAGAACTCGGTGGAGTCGTGGACCGGCACGCCCTCGGTGATGACGACGCAGAGCGGGATCTCGGCGTCGATGGCCTCCTTGACGGCGTCCTTGGTGAACGCCGGGGGCACGAAGACGACCGACACGTCGGCGCGGGTCTTCTCGATGGCCTCCTTGACCGTGCCGAACACGGGCAGGCCCTCGTGCGTGGTGCCGGCCTTGCGGGCGTTGACGCCGCCCACGACGCGGGCGCCGGAGGCGAGCATGCGGCGGGTGTGCTTGGTGCCCTCGCCGCCGGTCATGCCCTGAACGATGATCTTGCTGTTCTCGGTCAGCCAGATAGCCATGTGTCACACACCTGCCGCAGCGAGCTCGGCGGCCCGCTTGGCCGCGTCGTCCATCGTGTCTACCAGCTCGACGCGCGGGAGTGCGGCGTCGGCCAGGATCTGCCGCCCGAGCTGGGCGTTGTTGCCGTCGAGGCGGACCACCAGCGGGTGCGTGACGGCCTCGCCGCGGCTTTCGAGGAGCTTGAACGCCGACACGATGCCGTTGGCGACGGCGTCGCAGGCGGTGATGCCGCCGAAGACGTTCACGAAGATCGACTTGACCGACGGGTCGGACATGATGATCTCCAGGCCGGCCGCCATGACCTCGGCGGACGCGCCGCCGCCGATGTCGAGGAAGTTGGCCGGGGACGGCTTGCCCGGGAACGCCTCACCGGCGTAGGCGACCACGTCGAGCGTGGACATGACCAGGCCGGCGCCGTTGCCGATGATGCCGACGTCGCCGTCGAGCTTGACGTAGTTGAGGTCCTTCTCCTTGGCCTTGGCCTCCAGGGGGTCCTCGGCCGCCTTGTCGGCGAAGGCCTCATGGTCGGCCTGGCGGAAGGTGGCGTTGTCGTCGAGCGTGACCTTGCCGTCGAGCGCCTTCACCTGCCCGTCGGCCGCGAGGATCATCGGGTTGACCTCGACCAGCGTGGCGTCCTCGTCGACGAACGCGCACCAGAGCTTCTCGATGAGCTCGGCGGCGCCGTCGAGGGCCTTCTCCGGCAGGCCGCCGGCGATCGCGATGTCGCGCGCCTTGGCCCGGTCGACGCCGGTCAGCGCCGAGACGGGGACCTTGGCGACCTTCTCGGGCGTGCTGTGGGCGACCTCCTCGATGTCCATGCCGCCCGCGGCCGAGCAGATCGCGAGGAAGGTGCGGTTGGCGCGGTCGAGCAGGAACGAGAAGTAGTACTCCTCCGCGATCGCGCTGGCCTCCTCCACGAGCACCTTGTGGACCGTGTGGCCCTTGATATCCATGCCGAGGATCGCGGTGGCCTTCTCGACGGCGTCGGCGGCGTCGTCGGCCACCTTCACGCCGCCGGCCTTACCGCGTCCGCCGGTCTTTACCTGGGCCTTGACGACGACACGGCCGGTCAGCTGCTCTGCTGCCGCCCGCACTTCCTCCACGGTGTGGGCGACGATGCCGCGAGGCACCGGGATGCCGTAGTCCGCGAAGAGCTCCTTCGCCTGATGTTCGAACAGGTCCACGAGGGTCCGTCCTTGCTCATTTCCGACTGATGTTCGACGGCCCGGTCCACCCCGTGCGTGCCGGGCGTTTTCCGCCAGTGAAGCCTAGCCCCAACCTTGACCTGACCAGGTCATCGGGTAGCAGATATCCCGCGATGTGACGGTGATCTCACTTCCCCGATGCGCACGCTGCACGGAAAGTGCACCGATTCGACGTAAATAACCAGTTTCGCCGAGATATACCTGTGATCTTCAATTGACATGATCCATACCCCTCAATAACTCGACGTCAAAGGATCGCAATGAAGCGAATCATTGCCGGGCTGGCCGTGGCCGCCATGTCGACGCTGGTCACGGCGGCACCAGCGCAGGCCGCGCCCGTCAACCCGGTCAAGGCGCTGCAGAAGCAGCTCAAGCCGGGCCACGGCGTTCGGGTTTCAGAAACGAACCGGACGTTCACCGACGGTAAAGAGAGCAGAAGCGGCAAGACCACCGGCGTGCTCGAATTCGGCAAGTCCGGAGTGGTCGCCTCCGACCTCACGACCCGCGTCAAGATCCCGAAGGGCGCCTCGGCGGAGATGGCCGAGATGCTGCGCGGCATCTCCAACTCGCGCGCCATCAGCGTCGGCGGCGACACCTACATGCAGGGCGGGCTCTTCAGCGAGGAGCTGCCCGAGGGCAAGAAGTGGGTGCGCTACGAGGGCGTCCAGACCGCGGGCACCGAGCAGGTCATCGACGTCTTCGACGCCAAGCTGCTCAAGGCCCTGGTCGCCAAGGCCAAGGTCGTCAAGGGCGACTACGCCGGCTCGCTGACGGCCAAGGAGCTGGGCAAGCTCACCGGCGCCAGGATCACCGGCAACGTCGGCAAGATCAAGATCTCCTACCTGCTGGACGTCGACTCCAAGGGCCTGATCAAGCGCGTCGTCAGCGACTACACGCTGGACTTCGGCCTGCTCGGCAAGACCAGGGCCGTCACCGAGAGCCGCTACACGGGCTGGGGCGGCAAGGTCAAGGTCGTCGCGCCGCCGGAGTCGCAGTGGGTCGACCTCCACGACCTGGGCAAGGACACCGAACTGCCGTCGGAGCTACCCGGCAAGGGCCTCCACTCGCTGGACCAGCGGTAAACCGCGTGAAGGGCCTCATCACCGGCGTCGCGCTGGCCTCGGCCGCCGCGCTCGCCGTGGCCGCCCCCGCGCAGGCGGCGCCCAAGGACCCCGTCACGGCGGTCAAGAAGCAGCTCGTCGCGGGCAAGGGCGTCAGCTTCACCGACACCACCACGTACGTGCGCGACGAGGGCCCCGAGCCGTACCTGAAGCGCACGGGCCGCTTCATGTTCGGCAAGGGCAAGGTGGCCGCGACCGACATGGCGTCCACGTACCCGAAGGAGACCCTCCAGCGAGGGCTGGACTCCTTCCAGAACGATCGGACGATCCTGATCGGCAAGTCCGCCTACCTGTCCGGCCGCTACTACGACAAGCAGCTGCCGGAGGGGAAGAAGTGGCTCAGGTCCGACAGCGCGGCGCTGAGCAACAACTGGGCCCAGCCGATCAACCCGGCCGAGCCCGCCACGCTGAAGAAGCTGCTGGCCAAGGCCAAGCGCACGGCGGGCGGCTACCAGGGCACGATCACGTTCGACGAGCTGGGCAAGGTCTCGCCCTGGTTCAACCAGAGCGTCCCGCTGTGGCGCGCGGGCGCGACCGAGGTGACCTGGAAGCTCACCGTCGGGCCTGACGGCCTGCCGAAGCGGCTGGTCACCTCCTACCCGGCCGGCGGGATGGTCAGGGGCATGCTCGGCACGCTCAGGATGGACACCACGTACCGAGGGTGGGGCGCCAAGGTGTCGATCAAGGCTCCGCCCGCCGGCACGGTCGCGGCGGAGTGACGTCCGGCGGGCCCTTCCCGAGAGGGCCCGCCCGTACCCCTCACCAAGAAACGGCACCCTCATGAGAACTCTCATCACCGGCGTCGCGCTGGCCTCGGCCGCCGCGCTCGCCGTGGCCGCCCCCGCCCAGGCGGCGCCCAAGGACCCCGTCACGGCGGTCAAGAAGCAGCTCGTCGCGGGCAAGGGCGTCAGCTTCACCGACACCACCACGCTCGTACGCGAAGACGGCTCCGAGCCGTTCATGAAGCGCAAGGGCCGGTTCATGTTCGGCAAGGGCAAGATCGCGGCAGCCGACCTGTCGACGACGTACGACTCGAAGAAGCCGGGCGAGTTGTTCAAGAACGACCGCACGATCGTGGTCGGCAAGACGGCGTACGTGTCGGGCGGGCCGTACGAGGAGGACCTGCCGGCAGGCAAGACGTGGCGCAAGTCGGACCACGCGGCGGTGAGCAGCTGGTTCGCCCAGCCGATCAACCCCGTGGAGCCGGCCACGCTGAAGAGGCTGCTCGCCAAGGCCAAGCGGACGTCGAACGGCTACCAGGGCACGATCACGTTCGACCAGTTGAAGAAGGTCTCGCCCTGGTTCCGCACCAGCATCCCGGTCTACATGGAGGGCGACACCAAGGTGTCGTGGCGGCTGACGGTCAGCGGGAGCGGCGTTCCGCAGCGCCTGACCTCCTCCTACTCCGGCGAGGGGCTGGTCGGTGTCTGGCAGGACATCACGATCAAGCAGGACACCACCTACAGGGGCTGGGGCGCGAAGGTGACGATCAAGGCGCCGCCCGCCGGCAAGGTCGCTCCCAAGTCCAAGGACTGAGACCCGCCGGGCCCCTGCACGAACGATTACAGGAATCGAGAGGAATCCGCATGAAGCGCATCATCACCGGCCTGGCATTGGCGTCGGCCGCCGCCCTCGTGACGGCGACGCCCGCCCAGGCCGCTGCGCCCAAGAACCCGGTGACGGCGGTCAAGAAGCACGTCGCCCCGGGCAAGGGCGTGAAGTTCACCGAGCGCACCACCGTGATCGAGGACGGCCAGCGCGCCGTCTTCCTCAGGCGTCACGGCAGCTTCGCGTTCGGCCGGTCGGGCATCGCCGCGTCCGACATCACCGGCAAGCTGGCCATCAACGCCAGTGACCTGGACGCCGAGGAGGACTCGCTGATCGCGGCGATGACCAAGTCGGAGCGCACGATCAGGATCGGCACCACGTCCTACCTGTCGGGCGGCATCTGGTCGACCGTGCTGCCGGAGGGCGAGACCTGGTACAAGGCCCCGAACGGCCCGCCCGCGGGCATTCTCGGCGTGCTGGGCCAGCCCGTGAACATCGCGGAGCCGGCCACGCTCAAGGCGCTGTTCAAGAACGCCAAGGCGACCTCGGGCGGCTACACCGGCAAGATCACCGTCGGTGAGCTGCGCAAGGCGTCGGCGTGGTTCCGCGCTTCCAGGATGGGGGCGAAGGACACGGCCAAGACGCTGAAGACGCCGATCAACTGGCGGCTCACCGTGGACGCCAAGGGCCTGCCCACGCGCCTGGTGACGACGTTCTCGGCGGTCGCGCTGGCCATGGACAGCGGGAGCCTGAGCGTCGACACCCGCTTCACCGGCTGGGGCGGCAAGCTCACGATCAAGGCGCCGACGGCCGACCAGGTCACCACGGACCTGGAGGAGGGCGGCGAGGAGACCGTCGAGGAGTTCGGCAAGCTCAACGGCATCGCCACCAAGTAGGTCCTGAGGCCGGCCGTGGCACCCCCACGGCCGGCCACCGGAATGTACAAAATTGAACCGTTATGACATCGTGACGCCCTCCTGGACGGCGAAACACGAGCCTCAGCTGTCACACCTACGGAACGCGTCAAGCACATAGTCCAGGAGTACGACCTGTGAAGCTCTTCCCCCGGATGCCGGCCGTGACCGCCCTGGTCGCCGCGGCCCTCTGCGTGGCGCCGGCGATGCCCGCCCAGGCCGCCGCGCCGAAGAAGGTCAAGCTCGGCATCGCCGACATCACCCCGCTCGGCGAGAAGTCGGAGAAGGTGGGCGTCGGCTTCCCCATCATCGTGACCTTCGACCGCAAGGTGCGCGACCGCGCGGCGGCCGAGTCGGTGCTGCGGGTCGAGGCCGACAAGCCCGTCGAGGGCGCCTGGCGGTGGATCGCCGACAACAAGGTCGTCTACCGCACCAAGACCTACTGGAAGCCCAACCAGAAGGTGCTCTTCAAGGCCCTGCTCAGCGAGATCCCGGGCAACCAGGCGGCCAGGAACGTCAGCCGCCGCTTCGCCGTCGGCGCGCAGAACATCTCCGTCGTCGACACCCGCAAGCACGTGATGAAGGTCTACCGCAACGGCAGGCTGGCCAAGAAGATCCCGATCAGCGCCGGCCGGGGCGGGCTGATCAGGAACGGCGTCGACGTCTACCTGACCACCAGCGGCGTCCACCTGACCATGGGCAAGAAGGCCGTGGAGACCATGACCTCGTCGTGGATGGGCGTGACCGACCCCAAGGACCCGCGCTACTACAAGGAGCAGATCCCGTGGGCGGTCCGCATCTCCGACAGCGGCGAGTACGTCCACCAGAGCTACGGCGACTACCAGTTCCTCGGCCGCTCCAACCAGAGCCACGGCTGCGTGCGCGCCACCCCGGCCGGGGCCAAGTGGTTCTACGACATCGCCCAGCGCGGTGACGTCGTGAAGATCACCGGCACCAAGCGCAAGCTCGACTGGCGCAACGGCTGGAGCTACTGGCAGCTCAACTGGACCCAGTGGAAGCAGGGCAGCGCCCTCTGACCGTCTCGGCTAGAGCTTCTCCAGCGGCGCGTAGGCCAGCAGCAGCGTCTTCTCGCCGCCGGAGCCGAAGTCGATCTTGACCTTGGTCCTGTCGCCCACCCCGTCGACCGTCACCACCGTGCCGAGCCCGAAGGCGTCGTGCGTGACCCGGTCGCCGGGGTTGAGCGTCGGGACCGCGCGTCCGCCGCTCTTCTTCGGCGCGGCGGCGGGCGTGGGCTCACGGCGCGTCGCCGCGCTCCACGCCGACTTGCTCGGATCCGTACGCCACTCGATGAGCGTGCCCGGCACCTCGCTGACGAAGCGGGAGGCCGGGTTGAACGACGGCGCCCCCCACGAACTGCGCACGGCGGCGCGGGTGATGTAGAGGCGCTGCTGGGCCCGGGTGATGCCGACGTAGGCCAGGCGGCGCTCCTCCTCCAGCTCCTTCGGCTCGCCGAGCGAGCGGATGTGCGGGAAGACGCCGTCCTCCATCGCCGTCAGGAACACCACGGGGAACTCCAGGCCCTTGGCCGTGTGCAGGGTCATGAGCGTCACGACACCCTGCCCGCCGTCGGCGTCGGGGATCTGGTCGGCGTCGGCCACCAGCGACACCTGCTCCAGGAACTCCACCAGCGTGCCCTCCGGGTTGGCCTCCTCGAACTCGGAGGCCACGGAGATCAGCTCGTTGAGGTTCTCCAGCCGCGACTCGTCCTGCGGGTCTTCGGACGCCTCCAGCTCGGCGCGGTAGCCGGTGGCCACCAGCACCTCCTCGGCCAGCGCCGACGGCGGCATGCCCTCGCCCTTGACGATCAGCTCCTCGACGAGCGCGACGAACTCCCTGATCGCGTTGAGTGAGCGGGTCGCCATGCCCGGCGCCTCGTCGGCCCGCCGCAGCGCGTCCCAGAACGGGATCCGCTCGCGGGCCGCGAACGCCTCGACCATGGCCTCGGCCCGATCGCCGATGCCGCGCTTGGGCACGTTGAGGATGCGCCGCAGCGACACCACGTCGAGCGGGTTGGCCAGCAGCCGCAGGTAGGCCAGCAGGTCCTTGACCTCCTTGCGCTCGTAGAAGCGCACGCCGCCGACGACCTTGTAGGGCAGGCCGGTGCGGATGAAGATCTCCTCGAACACGCGGGAGGCGGCGTTGGTGCGGTAGAAGACCGCGACGTCGCCGGCCTTGACGCCCTCCTCGTCGCTGAGCCGGTCGACCTCCTGGGCGACGAAGACGGCCTCGTCGTGCTCGTTGTCGGCCACGTAACCGACGATCTTGGGGCCGTCGCCCTGGTCGGACCAGAGGTTCTTGGGCTTGCGCGACTCGTTGCGCGAGATGACCGCGTTGGCGGCGGCCAGGATGTTCTGGGTGGAGCGGTAGTTCTGCTCCAGCAGGATGGTGCGCGCGTTCGGATAGTCGCGCTCGAACTCCAGGATGTTGCGGATCGTCGCGCCGCGGAAGGCGTAGATCGACTGGTCGGCGTCGCCGACCACGCACAGCTCGGACATGTCGGCCCCGGCCCGCACCACGTCGCCGTCGGCGGTGCGCACCTCGGGGTGGCCGACCAGCTCCCTGATCAGGATGTACTGGGCGTGGTTGGTGTCCTGGTACTCGTCGACGAGGACGTGGCGGAAGCGCATCCGGTAGTGCTCGGCCACCTCGGGGAAGAGCTGGAAGAGCGTCACCGTGTTCATGATGATGTCGTCGAAGTCCATCGCGCCGGCCTCGGTGAGCTTGAGCTGGTAGCTCTTGTAGGCCTGGGCGAGCGTCTTCTCCAGGTGGGAGCCGGCGCGCTCGATCGCGGTCTCGTAGTCGATCAGCTCGTTCTTGAAGTTGCTGACCTGGGCGGAGAACGAGCGGGGCGGATAGCGCTTGGGGTCGAGCTCCATCTCGCGGCAGACCATGGCCATGAGGCGCTGGGAGTCGGCCTGGTCGTAGATGGAGAAGCTGGAGGGGAAGCCGAGCCGCTTGGCCTCGCGCCGCAGGATGCGCATGCACGCGCTGTGGAAGGTCATCACCCACATCGCCCGCGAGCGCGGCCCGACGAGCTTGTCGATGCGCTCCTTCATCTCCTTGGCGGCCTTGTTGGTGAAGGTGATCGCCAGGATCTCGCCCGGATGGACGTCGCGCTCGGCCAGCAGGTAGGCGATGCGGTGGGTGAGCACCCGCGTCTTTCCCGATCCCGCCCCCGCCACGATCAGCAGGGGGCTGCCATGGTGGATCACGGCCTCGCGCTGCTGCGGGTTGAGGCCATCGAGCAAGGGGTGGTCAACAGAGACGTGGGTCGGCACCCACCTAGGTTAAGACGCGCCACCGACAATCGGCGCACGGAATGCGGGTAGCCGGGCGTCGGTTGTCCCGTACGACGATCAGAAAGGGGACCGCATGCTGGCCGAGAACGAGATCGACCGGATCCTCGTCGTGTCCGCGCATCCGGACGACGCCGACTTCGGGGCCGCCGGGACCGTGGCGCTGTTCGCCGACGCCGGGGTGGAGGTCACGTACCTGCTGGTCACCGACGGTGACGCGGGCGGCAACGAGCGCACGCTGGACAACTCGGGCATGGCCGAGCTCCGCCGCACGGAGCAGACGGCGGCGGCCAAGTGCGTCGGCGTCACGGACCTGCGCTTTCTCGGTTATGCCGACGGCACCGTGGTGCCGTCGCTGGAGCTGCGCCGCGACATCGCCCGCGTCATCAGGCAGGTGCGGCCCGACCTGGTCATCACGCATCACCCCGACCGCAACTACCAGTTCGTCGCGCCGAGCCACCCCGACCATCGCGCGGTCGGCGGCGCCACGCTGGACGCCGTCTATCCCGACGCGCGCAACCCGTACGCCTTCCCCGAGCTGTTCACCGAGGAGGGCCTGGAGGCGTGGACGGTGCGCGAGGTGTGGCTGACGGGCGGCTCCACGCCCAACCACTACGTGGACATCACGGCCACCGTCGACCGCAAGCTGGCGGCGCTGCAGTCGCACGTGAGCCAGGTGGCGCACGTCGAGGGGTTCGCCGACTTCGTGAAGAGCCGCTTCGCCGCCTGGGGGAAGGAGGCGGGGTTCCCCGAGGGGCACTACGCGGAGGGCTTCCAGGTGGTGCCGACGGCGTGACGCCGTAGCCGCAGGTCAGCCCCGGAAATCGGGGCTAGTGCTGCCGGAGGACCTGGTGCGGGCGGTCAGCGCGGCGCTGCGCCTGCCGCGCTGCGCCTCACCACCGCTGCCGGGCCTCCTCGGCCCACCCGGTCAGGCCGTCGAGCTCGATCCACGCGCCGTCGTCGGCCTGCGCCCGGCCGCTGAAGTGGCCGAAGCACTGGTGCGTCTCCGACCCGACGACGCCCAGCTCGGTGCGCGCGACCTTCTCGTGGAACGGCGTGAACTCCGCCTCCACCCGCGCCCCGGTGATCCGCCACGGCCGCATCCAGTCGTCGCGGTCGTAGTGCCAGGCCAGCTCCTCGCCGATCTTGTGCAGCCGGCCGTCGACGAACAGCGCGTTCTCCGTCATGCCGGTGCCGTCGGTCCACTTGCCGCCGAGCTGGATCGCCCGCCCGGGCGCGCTGCCCGCCGCCCAGTTCCACACCACCGAGTACGGCCAGCGCCCCCGGCCGTGGTCGAGCACCGCGAACGAGTCCTGCTCGCGCACCTCGTACTCGCCGGAGACCAGCCGCAGCCGCCCCCGCACCGGCCTGCCCACGTCCTTGAGCGTGTACTGGAACCGCGTGGGGCTCCACGGCACCACCACGCCGAGCGCCTCGTGCCCGTCGGGCAGCGGGATCTCCAGGTCGACCTCGATGCCCGGGGCCACGCCGCGCAGCGAGGTGCCGTCGGGCCGCTGGCGGATGTCGATCCGCAGCGCCGCCGCCCGCGCCGACGCGACGCCCTCGCCGCTGCACTCCGGCATGGCGGTGTTGCGGGCCAGCGGCACCACCACGTCCTTGGCCGTCTCCTGGCCGGTGCCCCGGTCGAGCACGTACAGGCCGTGCACGCCCGCGTAGTCGAGCGAGGAGGCGACCACGCCGATCACGTGAGTGGGAGTGACGATCCCCCAGTATTCCCAGCGTTTGGTGCGGCCCCAGCCGCGCAGGTTGGCCCGGTGGAGCGGCCGCCGGGTCCAGCCGACCGCCGCCGGGTCGAGCCGACCGTCCGGCAGGCACAGGTCGATGGGAGCCGTGATCTCCCGCTCATGCGTCACCATGAGCGAAGGGTAGCGACCCCTGATCACCGTGGCCTGTGCGGTGGGCCGCGAGGCGGGCGAACAGGTAGCCCAGCGAGTTGGTCGCCAGGTGCAGCATGGCGGGGGCGAGCAGGCCGTTGTGCCGCCGCAGCTCGCTGAACAGCACCCCGGCCACGGCCGTCGACAGCACGCTGCCCGCCACCACCCGGGCCGTGTCGAGGTGGGCGGGCGACTCCCCAGCGGCCAGCGCGCCGAGCGCCGGGTTGGCGCGGGCCATGTCGATCGCGGGCAGGATGTGCCAGAGCCCGAACAGCGCCGACGACACCGCGGTGGCCGTGGCGGTGCCGTGAGAGCGGCGCAGCATCCCGTAGAGGGCGCCGCGGAAGCCGACCTCCTCCAGCAGGACCGTGCCGAACGGCACCTGGACCAGCGCCTCCTCCAGGACGCGGGCGCGGGAGAGCGAGAGCGCCCGCTCGTCGTGGAAGAACGGGCGGGTGCGGCGCATGCTGATGCCGGCCGAGTAGACCGCCACGACGGAGGCCGCGAGCGCGCCGCCGACGAGCGCGCCGCGACGGCCGCGCTCGAAGCCGAGCTCCCGCCACGACACGCCGGAGCTGCGGGCCATCGCGACTAACGCGGCCGTCGCGGCGGCCGAGGTGAGCGGCCCCAGCCGTGGCGCGACCTTGTTGTTGAGGACGTTGGCCGCAGCGAGCACGGCGATCGAGCGAAGCAGCACCCTTAGAGGCTACGTGGCGTCAGGAGGCCGCGGAGTTGCGCCAGCCCGCCGGGAAGCGGGTGCGGCGGCGCTCCTCCGGGGTCATGCCGCCCCAGATGCCGTCGGCCTCGCCGGCCTTCAGCGCATAGGAGCGGCACTCGGCCAGGACCTTGCAGGACGCGCAGACGGCCTTGGCCCGCGCCTCCTGGACGGGTGAGGGCGCGAGCGGGAAGAACAGCTCGGGGTCGCTGGACTTGCAGGCGCCCCTGCGCAGCCAGCCGATCTCCTCCAATGGCATGGGCCAACGCTATGCCGCGCGCATGATCGGTCGCATCATCCTCTGGGTTGACACGCGCGTACAACCTCAGCAGGCCCCCACGCCGCGCGTGTAACCCGTGGCGAAGGAGCGCTGGCGCTGTTCGGCGGTGCCGTGGGCGGCCGGGTCGAGCCAGTCGTCGGTGGGGTCGCCGGCGGCGGCCAGGTTGAGCAGCAGCTCGTCCTCGTCACCCGGCTCGGCCGTCAGCGCGCCGGAGTCGATCAGCGCTTTCAGCGTGCCGCCCGCGTAGCAGTCGGCCTGCAGCTCGGCCTGGATGTTGAGCTGGAACTCGGTGCGGAGCTGCGCCTGCACGGCGTGGCCGAACTCGTGCGGGATGATCAGGTAGACCGAGCCGTCGCCCATCTCGCTCCACAGGCCCGCCATCCAGTCCTGGTCGAAGGCGATGAAGTGGCCGATCGGGCAGTAGAAGGCGTTGGCGGGCACGGCGGGCTCGCCGCCGCAGCTCGGGCCGCCGCCCGCCGAGTAGGGGACGAAGCCGGTCACCGGCCTGTAGGTGCGCCCGGCGGCGGCGAACTGCTGCTTCCAGAACTCCTCGGTCAGCGTCCTGGCCCCGAGCACGTCGTCGGCGAAGGAGTCGGCGCCGCGCGTGTCACGGGAGGGCACGTCGAGGACGCCGCAGGCGGTGAGCAGGACGGCGATCAGCGCCAGGGGCAGCAGCCGGCGGGAGGAGGTCACGACGCTCAGACTGCCCAGGTGTGCACGGGATCATTCGTGTGCATGCGCTCGATGTACTCCAGCGTCATCCTGCGCAGCGCCTCGTGCCGGTCGCCGCCGAGCGCCCGCACCTTGTCCACCTGCCAGGTCGCGCCCGTGCGGCCGGTGAGGCAGCGGCCCTCGATGACGTCCAGCAGCCGGCCGGCCACCGCCTCGTCCACGCCCCTCCGCGCCAGCCCCTCGCGGGCCATCGGCAGCAGCCTGCGCAGGATCAGCTCGGCCGCGGGGACCTCGCCCACGCCGGGCCAGTAGAGGCGGGCGTCCAGGCCGTGGCGGGCGGCGGCGGTCAGGTTGTCCTCGGCGGCGGCGAACGACATCCGGCTCCAGATCGGCCGCTCGGCGTGCGGCAGGACGCGCATCAGGCCGTAGTAGAAGGCGGCGTTGGCCGCGATGTCGAGCACCGTCGGCCCGGCGGGCAGCACCCGGTTCTCCACCCGCAGGTGCGGCGTGCCGTCCACCACCGCGTACACCGGCCGG
This sequence comes from Nonomuraea sp. NPDC003214, assembly GCF_053590035.1. Classification (NCBI taxonomy): domain Bacteria; kingdom Bacillati; phylum Actinomycetota; class Actinomycetes; order Streptosporangiales; family Streptosporangiaceae; genus Nonomuraea; species Nonomuraea sp. NPDC003214. The sequence goes on from NZ_JBSFSX010000001.1 coordinate 933,027, forward strand.
TTCCACCGGTAGACGGTGCCGTTGTGCAGGGTCAGCTCGTGCAGCGCCGGGACGCGGCCCGCCGCCAGCTCCGCGCGCGGGTCCTCCTCCTCGCACAGCGGCAGCAGCGCCGGGTAGTAGCGGACGTTCTCCTCGAACAGGTCGAACACGCTCGTGATCCACCGCTCGCCGAACCACACGCGCGGCCGCACCCCCTGCGCCTTCAGCTCGTCCGGCCGGGTGTCGGTGGCCTGCTCGAACAGCGCGATCCTGGTCTCGCGGTGCAGCTCCCTGCCGAACAGGTAGGGCGCGTTCGCCGCCACCGCCACCTGCGGGCCCGCGATCGCCTGGGCCGCGTTCCAGTGCGCCGCGAACTCCGCCGGGCTCACCTGGAGGTGCAGTTGCACGCTCGTGCAGGCCGCCTCGGGCGCCAGGCTGTCGGCGTGGGTGTCGAGCCGCTCGACGCCCTCGATGCACAGGTGCAGATCCTCACCCCGGGCCGCGAAGATCTGCTCGTTCAGCAGCCGGTAGCGCGGGTTGGCCGACAGCGTGCCCTCGCCGATGTCCTGCTCACGCAGCGTCGGCAGGATGCCGATCAGCACCAGGTGCCCGCCCCGCGACCTGGCGCGCTCCTCGGCGTGGTTGAGCCGGGCGCGCACGTCGTCCTCCAGCCGCCGCGCCCCGTCACCGCCCAGGTCCTGCGGCTCGACGTTGATCTCGACGTTGAACTGGCCCAGCTCCGTGGCCCAGTCGGGCCGCTCGATCGCCGCCAGCACCTCGGCGTTGCGCATGGCCGCCTCGCCGTCGGCGTCCACGATGTTGAGCTCGATCTCCAGCCCGGCCAGCGGCCGGTCGTCCTCGAAGCGCGACTCGCGCAGCAGCTGCGCGAACACGTCGAGGCATCGGCGCACCTTCTCCCGGTACGCCCGCCGGTCCTCCCGGCTGAACACCACCACCGGCACGTCCCTGCCCATACTTGGCAATGTCGCACGCGGCGGGCCGCGACACCAGCGTCGCGGCGGGCTGTCACACCAGGCGGCGCGCCGTCGCCCAGCGGGAGAGCTCGTGACGGTTGGACAGCTGCAGCTTGCGCAGCACCGACGACACGTGCGTCTCGACCGTCTTCACGGAGATGAACAGCTCCTTGGCGATCTCCTTGTACGCGTAGCCGCGCGCGATGAGCCGCAGCACCTCCCGCTCCCGCTGGGTGAGCGAGTCGAGCTCCGGGTCGATGGACGGCGCCTCCGACGAGGCGAAGGCGTCCAGCACGAAGCCCGCCAGCCTCGGCGAGAACACCGCGTCGCCGTCGGCCACCCGCCGGATCGCGTCGGTGAGCTCCTTGCCGCTGATGTTCTTGGTGACGTAACCCCGGGCGCCGCCCCGGATCACGCCGATCACGTCCTCGGCCGCGTCGGAGACCGAGAGGGCGAGGAAACGCACCTGGGAGCCCGCGCCCAGCACCCGGCGCAGCACCTCCTGGCCGCCCCCGCCGGGCATGTGCACGTCCAGGAGCACCACGTCCGGCTGCAGGTCGGCGATCGCCTTGACCGCCGTGTCGACGTCCTCGGCCTCGCCCACGACCTCGATCGAGTCGCCCAGCTCGGCCCGCACCCCCGAGCGGAACAGCCGATGGTCGTCGACGATCAGCACGCGCGTCATGGCTTTTCCACCTTCATGGTCAACATCACTTCCGTGCCCTCACCCGGCTCGGTCCGAACGCGCGCCGTGCCGCCGTGGCGTTCCATTCTGCCGATGATGGACTCCCTGATGCCCATCCGGTCCAGCGGCACCGCATCGAGCTCGAACCCCTTACCGCGATCCTTCACGAAAATCGTCGTCTCTTCACCCTCCACCTCCGCATAGACGGAAATGGACGGACTCTCAGAGTATTTGGCCGCGTTGACCATCGCCTGCCTGGCCGCCTTGAGCATCGCGCCCAGCCTGCCCTGCGCGTCGAGGTCGATGTCGCCCACGCACACCACCTCGATCGGCACGCCGTGCGCGTCCTCCTCCTCGGCCGCGATCCGGCGCACCGCCGCCGCCAGCGTCGCGTCCGCGTCCTGGGCCGGCTGGTACAGCCAGTTGCGCAGCTCGCGCTCCTGCGAGCGGGCCAGCCTGGCCACCTCGCGCGGATCGTGCGCGACCCGCTGGATGAGCGTCAGCGTGTGCAGCACCGAGTCGTGCACCATCGCCGCCACCTCGGCGCGCTCCTCCTGCCGGATGCGCTCGCGCCGTTCGAGCTGCAGCTCCTTCCACAGCCCGGCCAGCCACGGGGCCGCGATCACCGCGAGCCCGCCGACCACCACCGCCGTGAACATCAGCCCCGGCCGCGCCTGCTGGAACTGCCCCTCCACCAGCAGGAACCCGATCGCGCCGACGATCACCAGCAGCACGCCCAGCAGCGTACGCACCCGGTTCTTCCTGATGCTCCGGGTCGCCCCGCTCACCCAGTGCTTGCGGCGCTCCGGATCGGCCTGCTGCCACAGGATGATCGTGCCGATGCCGCCCACCGCGAACGGCAGCATGCCGATCCCGCCCTGCGACGCGCCCGTCAACCAGCCGAACGCCAGCAACGCCACCCCGATCGCGGCGAACGCGGCAAGCTGGCTCCAGTCACGGGCCGGCACCGGGCGGCCCTCGTTCGGCTGCTGCGGCGTGAGCATCCAGAGCACCGCGTACGCGACCACCCCGACCCCCTCCACGACGCTGAGCAGCACGAACATCAGCCTGATCACCACGGGATCGAGCTTGAGCTGCGTGGCGAGCCCGTGGGCGACACCGCTGACGAGACGGCCCTCCAAGGGACGTGTCATCCTGCGATACGGCGCGTCGGCGCCCGGGCCCGGCTCGGCGAGAGTCTTCTGGTCAGCCATAACATCGCCATAGTCACACGTCGCGGGCATCGCGGGCATCAGGGAACAACCCCCGGGTCGGGTCAGGGGTCTCCCCGATGCGACCGCCTTCGCAGGTGAGCGACGATGGTGGCATGACAGAAGCACCGCCCAGGGAACCGGCCGCTCCCCCTGCCACGCTGCGCCGCAGCAACGAGGGACGATTCCTCATGGGAGTGTGCGCCGGCCTGGGCCGGCACACCGGCGTCGACCCGGTCGTGTTCCGGGTCGGCTTCGCGGTGCTGATGTTCGGATCCGGGATCGGGTTCATCCTGTACATTGCGGCGTTCATGCTGATGAAGGAGCCCAACGGGAAGCCGGGGATCATCGAGCAGTGGACCCGCCGCGACTTCGACGCCGACACGGTGCTGGCGCTGCTGACGGCCGTGCTCGCGCTCGGGCTCGTGCTCAACCTCTCCACCGTCTGGCTCGGCGCCGGGACGCTGGTCGTCGGGCTGTTCCTGGCCATCGCCCTGCTGGCTGCGCACACCAGCGGCGTCGACCTGCTGGCGCTCGCCCGCTCCATGCCCGAGCGCCTCAACCGCCGTCCGCGCCCGGACGGCCTCGCCACGTCCGACGACTCCCCCCGCCCGGCCGCCGCCGCTCCCCCGGCGGACGCCCCCTCCGTGAAGAGCGCGCCCGCCGTCGAGGAGGACGTCCCGTCCGAGCAGGAGGCGCCCGCCGCCGAGACGGTACGGGCCGACCTCCCCGAGGAGACGGCCGCGCCGGTCGCCCCCGCTACGGAGAGCGCGCCCGCCGAGGAGGCTCGGGAGGAGCGCGCGGCGAACACCGAGGAGCGGCGGGCCCGGCGGGATCCGGAGGCGCGGCGGCTGCTGGAGGACGAGGCGCCGTTCGCCAAGACGGCGGCGTACGCGGTGCCGACGGCGGCGCGACCCCGAGCCGAGCACCCCACGACCGACCCGGGGCGGCGGACGGCGGCGCACCCCGCGTACGGGGAGCCGTTCGCCCCGCACGGCCCGTACGAGTCGCGCTACGGCTCCTACCAGCCGCTCGACCCGGCGCGGCGCGGCGGCGGCTACTCGCCCTACGACCCGGCGCTGTACCGCCGGCCGGTGCCGCGGGAGCGGCGGCCGAAGTCGTACATCGGCGCCATCACCATGGCGCTGGCAACGATCATTGGAGGGATCCTCGTGGCGGTGCAGGCCGCATCACCCTCGGGCGTGCAGCCCACGCTGGTCGCGGGCGCGGTGCTGGTGACCATCGGCGCCGGCCTGCTGATCGCGGCCTGGTGGGGCCGGGGCGCGGGCCTGGTGGCGGCGGGCACGCTGGTGACGCTGCTGATCGGGGTGGGCATGATGTTCGGCGGCCTGCCGGCCAAGGTCGGCGAGTCCGTATGGCATGTGACGAACCCGGCGGAGTCGAACCGGGTGTACGACGCGGGAGTGGGCGACGGCAAGCTGGACCTGTCGGAGCTGCGGCTGGAGCCGGGGGCGAAGGTGACGTTCGACGCGTCGATCGCGGTGGGCGAGCTGGCGGTGATCGTGCCGCCGACGGCACGGGTCGAGGTGCGCGCGTTCAACCGGATCGGTGACATCAAGCTGGACCAGTCGCTGCGTGGCGGCGTGGACGTCCAGTTCGACAAGGTGCTGGAGCCCGAGGTGGAGCCGGAGGGCAAGGCGCCGACGATCGTGCTGAACCTGAAGGGCGGCGTGGGAGACCTGGAGGTGCGCCGTGGGGCGTGATCTCGACAGGCCGCGCAGGCTGCACCGGACCGACTGGATGGCGCTGCTGAGCGGGTCGTTGTTCGTGGTGCTCGGCATCCTGGTGCTGACGGGTTCGATCACGGATTCGCTGGTCCTGCTGCCGGTGATGGTGGTGGGGCTGGCGTTCGCGGGGCTGGTGGCGATCGTGGCGAGGGCGGTTCGCGGTAAGTAACCCTTGACCGGGACATACCCGGGCGTACGTTGGCGTTGTCCGCCTTTCCCCCTGCTCCGAGGGAGGACGTATGCCCCGTATCACCGTCACCGTCGACGGGATCACGTACGAGGAGGAGGTCGAGCCGCGGCTCCTCCTCGTCCATCTGCTCCGAGAACGGCTGGGCAGGACCGGCACGCCGGTCGGCTGCGACACCAGCAACTGCGGCGCCTGCACCGTGATGCTGGACGGCAAGAGCGCCAAGAGCTGCTCGGTGCTCGCCGTGCAGGCCGACGGCTGTGAGGTCGTCACGATCGAGGGTCTGGGCGCGAACGGGTCGATGCACCCGATGCAGCGGGCCTTCCACGAGGAACACGCGCTGCAGTGCGGCTACTGCACGCCCGGCATGGTCATGGCGGCGATCGACCTGCTCAGGGAGACGCCCGAGCCGTCGGAGGAGGCCATCCGGGAGGGCCTGGAGGGCAACCTGTGCCGGTGCACCGGCTACTGCAACATCGTCCGCGCGGTCAGGCGGGGCGCCCAGGAGATGGGGCGGGCGGTGAGGACGTCATGACCGAGGTCGGCAGGGCCAGGAGGCGCAAGGAGGACGCGCGGCTGCTGACGGGCCGCACCCAGTGGACCGACAACCTGCGCCCGCCGGGGACGCTGCACGTGGCGTTCCTGCGCAGCCCGATGGCGCACGCGCGGATCACCCGGGTCGACGTGTCCGGGGCGCGCGGGATGACCGGGGTGGTGGCGGCGTTCTGCGGCCAGGACCTGGCGGCCGAGCAGGGCAGCCTGCCGTGCGCGTGGCCGGTGACCGAGGACATCGTGATCCCGGACCATCCGCCGATGGCCGTGTCGGAGGTCCGCTACGTGGGCGAGGCGGTGGCGTGCGTGGTCGCCACCGACCGCTACCTGGCGGCCGACGCGCTGGAGGCGATCGAGGTCGACTACGAGCCGCTGCCGGCCGTGGTCGACCTGGAGGAGGCGCTGGCGCCGGACAGCCCGAAGGTGCACGAGTCGGGCAACCAGGCGTACACGATGAAGGTCACCTCGGGCGACGTCGACGCGGCCTTCCACGACGCCCCGATCGTCATCGAGCGCACCTACCACCAGCAGCGGCTCATCCCGGCGGCGATGGAGCCGAGGGCGGTGCTGGCCAGCACGGACGGCGACTCGTACACGGTCTGGACGGCGACGCAGATCCCGCACGTGCTGCGGGTGATGCTGGCACTGACCACCGGCATCCCGGAGCACAAGATCCGTGTGATCGCCCCGGACGTGGGCGGCGGGTTCGGCTCGAAGCTGCAGGTCACCGCCGAGGAGGTGCTCTGCCTGCTGCTCACCCGCCGGCTCGGCAGGCCGGTCAAGTGGAACGAGTCTCGCTCCGAGGGCAACCTGACCGTGCATCACGGCCGCGGCCAGGTGCAGCGCGTCAAGCTCGCGGCCGACGCCGACGGCCGGATCCGCGGCCTGCGCGTGGAGCTGCTGGCCGACATGGGCGCGTACCTGATGCTGCTCACGCCCGGCGTCCCGCTGCTGGGCGCGTCGATGTTCAACGCGATCTACAAGATGGACGCCTACGAGTTCGGCTGCACGGGCGTGTTCACCACGAAGATGCCCACGGACGCCTACCGGGGCGCGGGCCGGCCCGAGGCGACGTTCGGCATCGAGCGGATCATGGACGAGCTGGCCGCCGAGCTCAAGGCCGACCCGCTGGAGGTGCGGCGGCGCAACTGGATCAGGCACGAGGAGTTCCCGTACACGACGATCTCCGGCCTGACCTACGACTCCGGCAACTACGAGGCGGCCACGGACAAGGCGATGGCGCTGTTCGGCTACGACAAGCTGCGCGCCGAACAGGCCGACCGGCGGGACCGGGGGGACCCGGTGCAGCTAGGCATCGGCGTCAGCACGTACACGGAGATGTGCGGGCTGGCCCCGTCGCGGCTGCTGAAGGAGGCGCGGTACGCGGCGGGCGGCTGGGAGCACGGCGCGGTACGCATGCTGCCGACCGGCAAGGTGGAGGTGATCACGGGCACGTCGCCGCACGGCCAGGGGCACGTGACGGCATGGAGCCAGATCGCGGCCGACGCGCTGGGCGTGCCGTTCGACGACATCACGGTCATCCACGGCGACACGGCCATCGCGCACAAGGGCATGGACACCTACGGCTCGCGGTCGCTGGTGATCGGCGGCGTGGCGGTGCTCCAGGCGTGCGAGAAGGTCAGGGAGAAGGCCCGCAAGCTGGCCGCCCACGTGCTGGAGTGCGCGCCGGACGACCTGGAGTTCGCCGGGGGCGCGTTCACGGTGCGCGGCACCGACGCGCGCGCGACGATCCAGGAGCTGGCCTTCGCCGCGTTCACCGCGCACGACCTGCCCGACGGGGTGGAGGCGCGGCTGGACTCCGAGGCGACCTACGACCCGGACAACTACTCCTTCCCGCACGGCACCCACCTGTGCGCGGTCGAGGTCGACACCGAGACGGGCCTGACGAGAATCCGCTCGTACGTGGCCGTGGACGACGTCGGCAAGGTGGTGAACCCGCTCATCGTCGAGGGCCAGGTGCACGGCGGCATCGCCCAGGGGATCGGGCAGGCGCTGTTCGAGGAGGCGGTGTACGACGCGGACGGCAACCTGCTGACCAGCACGCTGGCCGACTACCTGCTGCCGTCGGCGGCCGACCTGCCGGACTTCGTCACCGACCGGACCGAGACCCCGGCGACCGGCAACCCGCTGGGCGCCAAGGGCGTGGGCGAGGCGGGCTGCATCGCCTCGACCCCGGCCGTGGTCAACGCCGTCGTGGACGCGCTGCGCCCGCACGGCATCCATGACGTGGCGATGCCGTGCACGCCCGAGCGCGTCTGGCGGGCGCTGGAAGGAGCGCGGTCATGATCCCGGCCCAGTTCGACTACGTCCGCCCGGACTCGCTGGACCAGGCGTTCCGGGAGCTGGCCTCGGACGAGGACACGAAGGTCCTGGCCGGCGGGCAGTCGCTGCTGCCGTTGCTGCGGCTGCGGCTGGCGTACCCGTCCAAGCTGGTCGACGTGGCGCGGCTGCCGGAGCTGGCGGGCGCGCACGACCGGGGCGACCACGTGTTCGTCGGCGCCATGACCACGCACGACGAGGTCATGCGCTCGCCGGTGGTGCGCGAGGGCTGCCCGCTGGTGGCGCTCGCGACGGCCACGGTGGCCGATCCGGCGGTGCGGCACCGCGGGACGTTCGGCGGCTCGCTGGCGCACGCGGACCCGGCGGGCGACCTGCCGGCCGTGGTGCTGGCGCTGGACGGCGTGTTCGTCGCGCGCTCGGCCGGCGGCGAGCGGGAGATCCCGGCGGCCCGGTTCTTCGTCGACTACCTGGAGTCGGCGCTGCTGCCGGGCGAGATCCTGACCGGCGTGAAGATCCCCAAGCTGGGTGACGGGTGGGGCTTCCACTACGAGAAGTTCCATCGCACGGCGCAGGCGTGGCCGATCGTCGGCGTGGCCGTCGCGGTCCGTCGCACGAACGGCGCGATCCAGGAGGCCAGGATCGGGCTGGCCAACATGGCGCCGACGCCGCTGCGGGCCCGCGCCGCCGAGTCGGCGCTCCAGGGCGCCGAGCTGGGCGACCAGGTACGGCAGGCGTGCGGGGAGGCGGCGGAGGGCACGGCGCCGCCGGCCGACCTGCACGCCCAGCCGGACTACCGGCGGCACCTGGCCAGGGTGCTGACGCATCGCGCGGTCCGCACGGCCGCCGGGGCTCCCTGAGCCCGCGTCCCGTGGGGGCGACGCCCTTCCGGGTCGCCCCCACGGGACGTACGCTCGCAACCAGTCGGGAAGGAGCGGATCGATGGCGATGCGGTTCGAGCACGAGTTCACGGTCCCGGTCCCCGTCGAGCAGGCGTGGGCGGTGCTGCTCGACGTCGAGCGGGTCGCGCCGTGCCTGCCGGGGGCGACGCTGGACATCTTCGAGGGCGAAGAGTTCACCGGCAGGATGAAGGTCAAGGTCGGGCCGATCACCGTCACCTACCGGGGCACCGCCCGGTTCGAGGACGTGGACAAGGACGCGCACACGCTGACCCTGCGGGCGTCGGGCAAGGAGGCGCGCGGCTCGGGCACGGCGTCGGCGACGGTCAAGGCGCGGCTGACGCCGGGCGACGGCTCGACGTCGGTCGCGGTGGAGACGTCGTTCAACGTCACGGGGCGGCCGGCGCAGTTCGGGCGCGGCGTGATGGCGGAGGTGGGCGGCAAGCTCATCGACCGGTTCGCCGCCAACCTGGCCGACCTGCTCACCGAGCCGGCGGCCCCGGAGATCGCCGAGTCTCCGGAACCTCAGGCTCCCGGGCCGGGTGAGCGGCATCTGGCCGCCGTCCCGGAGGAGGCGGTGGAGAGCCCGGCCAGGCCCGCGGGGACGGCGCGGACGGCGCTGAGCGCGGACGAGGAGGCGCTCGACCTGCTGGAGGTCGCCGGGGCGCCGCTGATCAAGCGGGTGGCGCCGGTCCTGGGCGCGCTGGCCGTGCTGGCGCTGATCGTCTGGGCGATTCGTCGCCTTATGCGGTGATTTTAGGCAAAAACCCCATCAAGTCCGGACACATCCAGAATCCTGCGGGCATGCCTACCCCCACGTCGTGACACTCGGGGGGATGGCATGCCGGCTTGCACCGTTGTCGTGATCACCTACAACGACGCGGCCCGCCTGCCCAGGGCGGTGCGTTCCGTGCTGCGGCAGTCGCTGCGCGACCTGGAAGTGATCATCTCCGACGACGCCAGCACCGACGGCACGCCCCGCGTGGCCGCCGAGCTGATGAGAGCCGATCCCCGCGTCCGCTACCTGCGCCGCGAGGTCAACAGCGGCGGCTGCGGCGCCCCCAGGAACGACGGCCTCGACGCCGCCGCCGCGCCGTACGTGATGTTCCTCGACAGCGACGACGAGCTGCCCCGGCACGCCTGCAAGAGCCTGCTGACCGAGATCGAGCGGACCGGGGCCGACTTCGTGTCCGGCCAGATCTCCCGGCTGTACGAGTCCAGCGGCCGGCTCAAGCCGTACTATCCGACGCTGTTCGCCCGGCGGCGGGTCGTCGAGGGCATCCGCGAGGAGCCCGAGCTGTTCCTGGACTCCTTCAGCACCAACAAGCTCTACGACGTGCGCTTCCTGCGTGACAACCTGCTGCGCTTCCCGGAGGACATCCACTACGAGGACCACGTGTTCGCCACCGAGCTGTACGCGCTGGCGCGACGCTTCGCCGTCGTGCCGTGGGTGGTCTACCACTGGCACCGGGCGCGCGGCGGCACGTCGATCTCGCTGAGCATCAAGGACATGGACAACGTGCGCCACCGGGTCGTCGCCGCCCGGCTGAGCGACGACATCCTGCGCGAGCACGGCGCCGCCGACCTGGTGCCCGCCCGCCAGTACCGGTTCCTGCGCCAGGACCTGCGCGTCTACCTGAACCCGCTGCCCACGATGGACCGGGTGTGGGTCAAGGAGTTCGCCGCGGTCGTCCGGCCGTACCTGGAGGAGATCGCGCCCGAGGTGTTCGACCGGGTGGAGCCGATGGACCGGGTCTGCTGCCGGCTCATCCTCGACGACCGGGTGGACGACCTGCGCATCGCCGCCGGGTCGCTCACCGGAGCGGGGGCGCCGCCGCGGGCCGCCGTGCAGGTCGGCGGCCGGACGTACTGGGGCACGACGGCCACGCCGGGCATGGACATCACGGACCTGCGGCTGGCCGAGCTGCCGTACTCGGCCAGCCGGCTGCGGCACGAGGTGACCGAGATCGGCCAGGACGGCGACCGGGTCCGGATGACCGTGCACACCTACGACCCGTTCGGCGTGCTGCCGGTGGAGTGGAAGGCGTTCCTGCGGTTGGGCGGCGAGAAGGTGCCGATCAGCCCGCAGCCGTCGGGCGAGTGCGCGTACGTGAGCCAGATCGTCTTCACACCCAGGGGCCGGTGCGAGCCGCGCATCGGGTTCACCCGGGTCGCCGACGGCCACACCACCACCGACCGGCTGCTGGTCGACCCGGCGATGAAGCCGATCGAGCTGCCCGGCGGCACGGTCAAGGCCGAGGGCTACGCGGCGTACCTGTGCGTGCGGGCCGTCTCCGCCCGGTCGCTGCTGCGCCGGATCAGGCGCAGGCTGCTGAAGCGGCTGAGCACGCCGAAGCTGAAGCTGCGCGTCTACAAGGCCCTGATCAAGGTGGTGCCGCAGCGCAGGGACCTGGCGCTGTTCGAGGCCGACGTCGGCAAGGGCTACACGGGCAGCCCGCGCGCCATCTACGAGGAGCTGCGCCGCAGCGGCCTGCCGATCGAGGCGGTGTGGTCGGTGGCCAGGGGGCGCGGCAACTTCCCGCCCGACGTGCGGCTGGTCAGGCGCGGAAGCTGGGCCTACGTCTGGACGATGGCCAGGGCCGGCTACTGGGTCGACAGCCACGGCTTCCCGCTCGATTATCCCAAGCCGCGCCGCACCCGCTACCTGCAGACGTGGCACGGGCAGGGCATCAAGTCGATCGGCTTCGACGCGCCGGACCTGCGCGGCGACTTCGACGGGCCGCGCGCCCAGTGGCGGCGGGCGGTCGCCCGGTGGGACGCGCTCGTGTCGCCGAGCGCCGAGTTCTCGCGCTGCTTCCTGCCCTCCAACGGCTACACCGGCCGCGTCTACCGCTGCGGCACGCCGCGCTGCGACGCGCTGGTGCGCGGGGCGTGCGCCGACGGGGTGCGCGAGCGGCTGGAGATCCCGCCCGGCAAGAAGGTGCTGCTGTACGCGCCCACCTACCGCGACCGTGCCAAGGGCAGCGGCCGGTCGGTCCGGGTGGACCTGGACCTGATGGCCAGGGAGCTGGCGGACGAGTGGGTGCTGATCCTGCGGACGCATCCGGTGGAACGTTACAAACCGCCGGAGCGGCTGCGGCACTTCGTCCGCCCGGCCGGCTCGTACCCGGAGATCAACGACCTGATGCTGGCCTCCGACGCCCTGCTGACGGACTACTCGTCGGTGATGTGCGACTACGCGCTGACCGGCAAGCCGATGCTGTTCTTCATCGACGACTGGGACGACTACCGGCTGTCGGAGCGCGGCGTCTACCACGACCTGCCGTCGATCGCCCCCGGCCCGTGCGTGACGACGACCGCGGACCTCGTCGCGGCGCTGCGCGACCTGCCCGCCGTGCACGCCGCCCACGCCGGCCGCTACGCCGCCTTCCGCGAGCTGTGGTGCGCCGACGAGCGCGGCGACGCCTCCGCCCGGATCGTCGCGGACTTCTTCGCGGCGGGTGCCCGGTGAACGTCGTCTTCGCCTGCCTGGACGCCGACACGCTGGGCGGCATCCAGCAGGTGACGCACACGCTGGCCCAGGGCCTGGCCGGGCGCGGGCACGAGGTGCACGTCGTCGGGCTGCACCGGGCCGACGCCCCGTTCCGCTACGTCGAGCGCCCCCGCTACCGGCAGCACCTGATCAGCCGCACCCCGGTCGGGCCGCAGGGACGCCTGGCCCGGCTGCGCGCCGACCGCCGGCTGCGCGAGCTGCTCGGCCCGATGCGGCCCGGCTTCGCCGTGCTCACCTCGCCCGGCGTGGTGACCCGGCTGTCACGGCTGCTGCCCGGCTCACTGCGTCCGATCGGCCAGTATCACGGCTCGTACGAGCACGCCCGCGGCTGCTGGCACCTGGGCTCGATCAGGAAGCACTACCCGCGTCTGGACCAGGCGGTGTTCCTGAGCGACGACGATGCGTGGCTGTTCGCGGAGAACGCGCTGCTGCCCAACACCTGGACGCTGCCGAACCCGCTGGCCGCCTGGCCGGACGCCGTGTCGCCGCTGTCGTCGCCCCGGGTGCTGGGGGTCGGGCGGCTGGAGGGGGTCAAGCGGTTCGACCGGCTGATCACCGCGTTCGCCAGGTCGGGGGCGCCGCCGTCGTGGGAGCTGCACCTGATCGGCGACGGGGGCGAGCTGGAGCGGCTGCGGGCGCACGCGGCGCGGGAAGGGGTGGCGGACCGGGTGGTGTTCCGCGGGCGGGTGCCAGCCGCGCGGATGCCGGCCGAATACCGGGACGCCTCGCTGGTCGCCCTCACGAGCGAGCACGAGGGGCTGCCGATCGTGCTGCTGGAGTCGGCCGCGCACGGGGTGCCGGCGGTGGCGTTCGACGTGTCGGGCGGGGTGCGCTCGGTCGCGTCGGCGCTGGTCCCGCCGACGGACGTGGACGCCTTCGCGGCCGAGCTGGGCCGGCTCATCGGCTCGGCGCCGGAGCGGCGGCGGCTGGGCGCCGCCGCCCGGCAGCGGGCCGAGGACTTCCGCCTCGACCCGGTGCTCGACCGCTGGGAAGCGCTCTTCACCCACATCGACCGGTGAAGATCCAGCCTTCGCCCCCATCGACCGGTGAAGTCCAGCCGGCCTTCACCCCCATCGACCGGTGAAGATCCGGCCGGTGAGCAGCGGCGCGGGCGGTCAGCCGGTGCGCTCGGCCAGCTCCGGCGACTCGCTGCGCTGCTGCGGGACGCCGGCCAGGGCGCGCTGGCCGGTGGTCAGCAGGGCGGCCACCGGGCTGGGCTCGCGCAGCCGGTTGAAGCGGTCGCGCATGGCCTTGCGCATCCGGCTGTTGCGGCGGCGCTGCATCGTCTTGTTGCAGGCCGACACGTGCTCCTTGGCCGCCGGGGCGGCGCCGGTCAGCTCGTAGCCCTGGGCCTCCAGCCGCTCGCCGAGCACCTGCTCGCAGAGCGAGATCTCCCAGCCGTCCAGGCGCTTGGCCCAGCTCCCGACCCGGCTCCTGGTGACCTCGCCGTGCGTGTTGCTGTGCCACACCTTGTGCACCGGCACCGCCACGCTGGCCGCCTCGCGCGGCGACACCATGGCGGGCGAGAAGTCCTCCTCCAGGAACGCGCAGAGCTTCTTCAGCTCGGTCACCGGGTCGTCGGTGAGGTCCTCGTAACGCAGCTCGAAGTAGCTGTCGTCGGGCAGCGTCCGGCGCAGCTTGTCGCCGTGGTCGATGGCCTCGGCCCAGGTGGAGACCGCGTGGAAGGAGTCCAGCGTGTACCAGGGCATCTCCTTCAGCGAGGCCACGCAGTCGCGGCCGTCCCTGATCAGGTGGATGAACTGGGCGTCGGGGAAGAGCCTGAGCAGCAGGTCGGTGTGCTTGACGTAGCTGGGCCGCTTGTCGCCCCAGCGGGCCTTGCCGAACCGCTCGGCGTACATGCGGAAGGCGGTGCCGAGCACGGAGCCGAGCGAGCCGGGGCCGTCCACGACCTGGCGGACGAAGGCGTCGCGGTCGATCTTGAGCTCGCGGAACTTGGTGCTGCGGTCGCTCGCGATCCACTCGGCCAGCGCGCGCCGCCGCTCGGCGTCCCGGAGGTCGCCGAACGCGCGCCGCTTGTAGTAGACGGGCATGACGAAGCGCGTCTCCGGCGGCACCGCGAGGCGCGGGTGCGAGTGGAGCATGAGCTGGAGCATCGTGGTGCCGGAGCGCGGGCAGCCGATCACGAATACTGGCCGGTCTGACATTTCGTACTAACCCCCGAAATTTAGACGAGAACGTGCTCTCGGCTCTCCTGGGGCACGGGGTGCCTGCGCGCGAAGAGCCACATCCGGTAGACAAGGAAGATCTCGTTGGCGAGAAGCAGGACGCTGGCGACCACCGCCACCGGGATCAGCGCCCCGGCCCCGGCGAGAGGCGCGATCACGAACACCGCGGCGTGAAACTCGATGCCGCTGATGAGGTGCGACCGCACCCGGCGCCGGGCCAGGAACCTGTTGAGCCGCCGCAGCGAGTACGGCATCCTGCCGCCGGTCCGCCCTCCCCTGGGCGCCGGCACCAGCCCAGGCTGCACTTCAGCCTGGAGATCCGCCTGGAGATCGGCCCGCCCCTCCCTGATGACCTCGCGGACCCGCTTCATCTGCGGCGCGTTGACGTACCGGAAGAGGTCGAGCACGGCCACCACCGCGCCCAGCACCACCCAGCTCACATCCCCCGTGAGCGCGAACTGCCCGTAGGCGAGTCCGGCGGCGCAGCAGACCACCCTGACGCGGTCGCCGACGTAGTCGAGCCAGAGCCCGAAGGGCGTCCCCGTGCCCTTGAGCCTGGCGATCTTCCCGTCGACGCAGTCGATCATGAAACTCAGATAGAACAGAACCGCCCCGGCGACCAGCCGGTCCGTCGCCAGGCACGCGGCAGAGATCATGCCGAGGACCAGCGACGTCACGGTGAGTTCGTTGGGCGTGATCCGCGTGCGGTTGGCGACCGCGAGCGCGACCCGGCAGGCGACCGGGTCCACGAAGTACACGGTCCACCAGGAGTCTCTCCGCTTGCGTGTCGCGTGGACGTCATCGAGCGAATAGGTCCTCATGGACTACAGCATGACGACGAGCCGTGTTTGAGCAATTACTCTCTGGAACTACTGGGGAATGTCCATGCCTCTTCTTGACCCTTCCGCCACCGAAAGGCGCCAGGTGGGGCCGCTCTCCCCCTCGCGGAACCACCCCTTCAGCACCAGCCCGCGCGTCTCGGTGCGCGCCTGGAGCCGCCAGGTGGGCCCGCCGCCCTCCAGCGCGCGCGGGTCGATCGTGGCCACCAGGCCCTGCCCGCCGACGCGCTTGGCGGTCAGCGGCACCTTGCGGCGGCCGTCGCTCAGCACCAGGCTGACGCGGCCCGGCTTGCGCTCGACGCGGTGGATGGCCACCTGGCCGCGCAGCAGATACTCCCGGCCGGTCCAGCCGCACTCGTCGACCCGCGCCACCAGCTTGAGCTCCTGCCGCGCGTCGTACACCTCGTCGGGGATCGCCAGCCTGCGGTCGCGGAAGTACGGGTAGTCGCCGTACCAGCCGGTGTTGCGCCAGCCGCGCGGCACCACCCGGGTGCCCTCGGCCGAGGCCCGCCTGAACTCGCGCACCTGCCGCAGCTCCTTGACCAGCCCGCGCTCGACCAGGTGGAGTTCGAGCCGCCGCAGCGAGGGCGCCGCCGCGATCACGTCGGGGCCCAGCTCGGCCAGCCACTGCCTGGCCACCTCCAGCGCCGGCCCGCTGTCGCCGTCGGCGGCGTCCTCCAGCGCCTGGAAGAGGAAGACGATGTCCTTCTCCAGCACCAGGTCGTCGAAGGTGGCCTTCAGCTCCGGCGCGGTCTCGTCCAGGAAGGCACGCACCGAGCGGATGGCGCCCAGCCGCTCGGTCAGGTTGGGCAGCTCGGTGCGCCGCTGGGTGATCGAGTCCTCGCCGCCGTCGCGCCTGCGCCAGTGGTAGACGACGTCGTCGAGCACGTCGACGCTGGTGGCCAGCACGTGCGCGCGGATGGCCACGGGCACGTCCTCGTAGATCCCGGCGGGGAACTCCAGCCCGCGCTCGCGCCAGAACGCCGTCCGGTAGACCTTGTTCCAGACCGTGCGGTCGCGGGCCAGCGAGCGCCGGTCCATGACGTGCGTGCACAGCACCCGCCGCCTGAACACCTTCTCGTGCATCGTCGACGGCGTCAGCTCGCCGTCGGCCAGCCGCAGCACCGCCCCGCACGCCAGGTCGGAGCCGGTCTCCCGCAGCGAGGAGACCAGCAGCTCGTACGCGCGCGGCGGCACGACGTCGTCACCGTCGGCGAAGGCCAGATAGGGGCCGCGGGCGTGCCGCACGCCGAGGTTGCGGGCCGGTCCCGGCCCCTGGTTGGGCTGGCGCAGCAGCACGAACCGGGGATCGCGGGCGGCGAACTCCTCGGCGACCCGGCGGCTGCCGTCGAGCGAGCCGTCGTCGACGCAGAGGACCTCGAAGTCCGTCAGCGTCTGGGCGGCCAGCGACTCCAGGCACTCCGCCAGGTACGGCTCCACGTTGTGGATCGGGACGACGACGCTGAGCAGGGGGATCATTGTCGAGCACTCCTTTCGGTGGCTGAGGGCAGCATGCCCGGGCTGTCGCTGCCCTGATCGGGTCTTTACGCTACGTTGTGCAAGTGATCCGGCACGTTGTGTAGGGGGAAGGATGCTGAGGAGCGTCCACGAGCACGAGCTGCCCGTGCTGCGCCGCTGGCGCAACCATCCGAAGGTCCGGGCGTCCAGCTTCACCACCCACGAGATCAGCCCGGCCGAGCACGCCCGCTGGTGGGCCCGGGTCAAGGACGACCCGGCGCGGCGGGTGCTCGTCTACGACCACGACGGCGAGCCCGCCGGAGTGGTGACCTATTCGGGGCTCGGCGACGGTTCGCGCACCGCGAGCTGGGCCTTCTACCTCGACCTCGACGGGCTGGAGCGGTCGGGCACGCTGCTGGCCGCCTGGATCGGGCTGGAGCGGGCCGCCATCGCGCACGCCTTCGGGCCGCTCGGCCTGACCCGGCTGCGCGGCGAGGTGCTGGCCTCCAACGAGCCGGTCAGGCGGCTGCACCGGCGGTTCGGCTTCGCCGAGGTGGGCGTCTTCGGGCTGGAGGCCGAGGGGCTGCGCCGCGACGTCATCGCCATCGAGCTGACCAGGGAGGACCAGGCATGATCAAGATCGCCGAGCGGGCCGTCGGGCCGGGCGAGCCGCCGTTCGTCATCGCCGAGATGTCCGGCAACCACGACGGCAGCCTGGAGCGCGCGCTGTCGATCGTCGACGCGGTGGCGCGGGCCGGCGCCCACGCGCTCAAGCTGCAGACCTACCGGCCCGACACGATCACCGTCGACGCCGACGGCCCGGCCTTCCGCATCGGCTCCGGCCACGAGCTGTGGGGCGGCGAGCGGCTCTACCGGCTCTACGAGCGCGCCCACACGCCGTGGGAGTGGCACGAGCCGATCTTCACCAGGGCGCGCGAGCGGGGGCTGATCCCGTTCTCCTCGCCGTTCGACCGCACGGCGATCGAGCTGCTGGAGAAGCTCGACGCGCCCGCGTACAAGATCGCCTCGTCGGAGATCGTGGACCTGCCGCTGATCAGGCTGGCCGCCTCGACGGGCAAGCCGCTGATCATCTCGACCGGGATGGCGTCGATCGGCGAGATCCACGACGCCGTCGAGGCGGCCCGCGACGCCGGGTGCGGCCAGCTCGCGGTGCTGTCGTGCACGGCCTCCTACCCGGCCTCGCCCGCCGACAGCAACCTGCGGGCGCTGCCGCTGCTGGCCGCGATCACCGGGACGGTCGTCGGCGTCTCCGACCACACGCCGGGGCTGGGCGCCGCGCTGGCCGGGGTCGCGCTCGGCGCGTGCCTGATCGAGAAGCACGTCACGCTGAGCCGGGTGGGCGGCGGCGTCGACGCCGCGTTCTCGCTGGAGCCGCACGAACTGGCAGCCCTGGTGGTGGAAAGCGAGCGGGCCTGGCAGTCGCTCGGCGCCGCCGTCATCGGCCCGCGCCCCTCCGAGCGCGAGGGGCTGCGCTTCCGCAGGTCGCTGTACGTGGTGCGGGACGTGCGGGCGGGCGAGCCGGTGACCGAGCAGAACGTGCGCTCGATCCGGCCCGCCGGCGGGCTGCCCCCGGAGCTCGCGCCGCAGGTGATGGGCCGCCGCTTCACCCGCGACGCGCCGCTCGGCACGCCGCTCACGTGGGATCTGGTCTGAGCCGCAGCAGCGCGTCGGCGACCCTCTCGCGGCCCCGCCCGTCGACCAGGTCGTGCCCCCGGCTCCCGTACTCCTCGCGCAGCTCGGGGTCGGTGAGCAGGCGGGCCAGCGTGTCGACGGCGGCGGCGCCGGGCTCTGGCCCCAGCCCGGCGGCCAGCCCGCCCGCCACCAGTTCCTCGTAACCGATGAGCTGGTTGGCCGCCACCCAGGTCAGCGCCGTGGGCACGCCCAGGTGCAGCAGCTCCCAGGCGGCCGACCCGGCGGCGGTCACCACGAGGTCGGCCCGCGCCATCAGCTCGGGCAGCCGGTCGGTGGGCGGCACGACGGCCACCGACTCGCCGGCCTCGAACGGCTCCGGGCTGATCACGGTCGCCTCGAACGGCGCCCCGGTCGACAGCAGCGCCTTCGTCCACCTCGGCGCGACGCCCGCGCTGTCGGTCCCGCCGAAGAAGCACAGCACCCGGGGCGGCCCGCCCTCGCGGGGCGTCCGGCGGCAGCGGCGCACGCTGTCGCGCAGCAGCACGTACGCGCTCCCGGCCAGCCGCTCCCCGTCGAACGGGTGGCGCTCGGCCCCCAGGTTCTGGTCCAGGTAGAGGTCGGCCTCCTGCCCGCGCGGGTCGCCGTCGACGATCGCCAGCACCGCCATCCCCGCCTCGCGCAGCGCCGCCCCGGTGCCGGGCGGCAGCGTGTACGAGTCGAGGACCATCACGTCGATCCCCAGCTCCCGCGCCTGGGCCGCCAGCCGGTGCGGCTCGCGGAGCGCGGGCACCGACGGCAGCCCGCGCTCGCGCAGTTGCGCCGCGGCCCACTCCGTCCCGGTCACCTCGCCCAGGAACGTCACCGGCACGCCGCGCGAGCGCAGCTCCTCGGCCAGTGCCACGCACCGCACCAGGTGGCCGACGCCGATCGCGGCGCCGGCATCACAGCGAACGCCGACGGCCGTCATGCGTCCTGCAGCTCCTTCTGCTCCACGTGCGCGTTGAGCCGGCACACCTCGGGCCGCTCGCGCAGCCAGCCGACCAGCTCGCGGAACGGCACGCACCGGTCGCCCAGCGCGGCCACCACGCGCGCGATGAGCCGCCAGTCGTCCTCGGTGTCGAGCGTGACCCGCAGATCGCCCGCCCCCGGCGGGTAGGCCAGGCCGAGCAGCCGGAAGTCGCCCGGCTCCGCGTAGATGTAGGACGTCACGTGCGTGCGGTGGTAGGCGGTCGCCTCCCGGTCGGCGCGGCGCAGCGCCGCCAGCCCGGCGATCTCCACGTCGAGGCCGCGCGGTAGCGTGCCGGACAGCCCGGTGCTGAGATAGTCGAGCGCGCCGCCGAGCGCCCGGTAGACCAGCGCCGCCTCCCTGATCACCGCCGGGTCGAGCAGCGGGCAGTCGGCGGTGAACCGCATGACCGCCTCCCCTTCCCGCCCCTCCAGCGCCTGCGCGAACCGGGTGAGCACGTCGTCCACCGGCCCCCGGTGGCACGCCACGCCGAGGGCCGCGCACTCGGCCGCCACGGCGTCGTCCTCGGCCAGCGTCGTGGTCGCCACCACGAGGTCGTCGACCGCGCACGACGCGCGCGCCGCCCGGACCACCCAGCCCAGCACCGTGCGCCCGCCGAGATCCCGCAGCACCTTCCCCGGCAACCGGGTCGATCCCATCCGCGCCTGAATGATTCCGACAATCCTCAACGATTCCCCCTGTTACCGTCGGTGACTTGCTGGTCGCGCTATGCTACCGGCCGACGTAAGGGGGACCGCTTGAGCATTCTCAGTGGATCGTCAATGTTGATCACCGGAGGCACGGGCTCGTTCGGGAAGGCCTTCATCCGCCACGCGCTCGGCCACGTCGGCGTGCGCAGACTGGTGGTGTTCTCGCGCGACGAGCTCAAGCAGTACGAGCTCCGCCAGGCGCTCGGCGAGGACGAGCGGCTGCGCTACTTCATCGGCGACGTGCGCGACCGCGAGCGCCTGGCCCGCGCCATGCACGGCGTGGAGTACGTGGTCCACGCGGCCGCGCTCAAACAGGTCGACACCGCCGAGTACAACCCGTTCGAATACGTCCGCACCAACGTCGCCGGCTCGCAGAACGTCGTGGAGGCGGCCATCGACTGCGGCGTGCGCAAGGTCGTGGCGCTGTCCACCGACAAGGCGTCCAGCCCCATCAACCTCTACGGCGCCACGAAGCTGGTCGCCGACAAGCTGTTCGTGTCGGCCAACCACTACGCCGCCGGGCACGAGACCCGCTTCGCCGTGGTCCGCTACGGCAACGTCGTCGGCAGCCGCGGGTCCGTGGTGCCGTTCTTCCTGAAGCTGGCCCGCCAGGGCGCCAGCCTGCCGATCACCGACAAGCGGATGACCCGGTTCTGGATCACGCTCGACCAGGCCGTGGAGTTCGTCGTCGACTCCTTCGACCTGATGCAGGGCGGCGAGCTCTACGTGCCGCGCATCCCCAGCATGCGGATCGTCGACCTGGCCGACGCGCTCGCGCCCGGCAGCCCGATCTACGAGATCGGCATCAGGCCCGGCGAGAAGCTGCACGAGGAGATGATCGGCCCCGACGACGGCCGCCGCGCGCTGCGCCTGGCCGACCGCTACGTGGTGCAGCCGACGATCGCGACCTGGGGCTACGTCCCGCCGGTCGGCGGCGAGGTGCTGCCTGAGGGGTTCGCCTACCGCTCCGACGCCAACGACCGCTGGCTGTCGGTCGACGACCTGCGGGCGATGGTGTCGGCCTGATGCTCCCCTACGGACGGCAGTCGGTCGACGAGTCCGACATCCTGGCGGTGACCGAGGTGCTGCGCGGCGACTGGCTGACCACCGGCCCGGCCGTGGCGCGCTTCGAGTCGGCGCTGGCCCGGTGGACGGGCGGGGTGCCGTGCCTGGCGGTCACGTCGGGCACCGCCGCCCTGCACGTGGCCTACGCGGCCGCCGGCGTCGGGCCGGGCGACGAGGTCGTCACCTCGCCGCTGACGTTCGTGGCCACGGCCGCCACCGCCGCGCTGCGCGGCGCCCGGGTGCGCTTCGCCGACGTGCAGCCCGACACCGGCAACCTCGACCCCGACGCCGCCGCGAGCCTGGTGACGGGCCGCACCAGGGCGATCACCGCGGTCGACTACGCGGGCCATCCGGCCGACTACGACGAGCTGCGCGGGGTGGCGTCGGCGGCCGGGGCGGTGCTCATCGGCGACGCGGCCCACTCCATCGGCTCCACCTACAAGGACCGGCCGGTGGGCTCGCTCGCCGATCTGACGACGTTCTCGTTCTTCCCGACGAAGACCGTGACGACGGCCGAGGGCGGGGCCGTCGCGGCGGCCGACCCCGAGCTGTTCGCCGCCGCCGCCCGCTTCCGCAACCACGGCCTCGTCCGCGACCCGGCCGAGCAGCGCGACCCGGGCGAGGGCGGCTGGCACCAGGAGGTGCACGCGTTCGGGCTCAACTACCGGCTGCCCGACGTGCTGTGCGCGCTCGGCACCAGCCAGCTCGGCCGGCTGGGCACCTTCCGCGCCCGGCGGGCCGAGCTGGTCGCCCGCTACAACCGGCTGCTGGCCGGCGTTCCGGGGCTCACCCTGCCCGCCGAGCGCCCGTACGTGTCGCCGAGCTGGCACCTCTACCCGGTGCGCGTCGGCGACGGGCGCAGGCGCGAGGTGTACGAGCGGATGCGCGCGGCCGGGATCGGCGTGCAGGTCAACTACCTGCCGGCCTACTGGCACCCGGTGTTCGCCGACCTCGGCTACCGGCGCGGGCTGTGCCCGAACGCCGAGACCTACTACGCCGAGGAGCTGTCGCTGCCGCTCTTCCCGGGCCTGGGCGACGCCGACCAGGACCGGGTCGCGGAGTGCCTGGCGGGCATCCTGTCCTAGTGCTCCAGCAGGAGCAGGCAGCCGTCGTCGCCCCGGTCCACCAGGAAGCGCCTGCCGGGCACGTCCGCCGGCGGGCGGCTCCGGGTCCGCACCAGCGTGCGGATCGCCCGGCCCTGGTCGACGACGACCTCCCACCACGTCACGTCACCGACGACCTCGTCGATGCCCGCGAGAGGCACCCGGGCGCGGAAGTCACGCCCGGCCAGCGTCACCGGGAAGTACATCTCCTCGCCGTCGCTCCTGCGCACCAGCCTGATCACCGGCTCGCCGTCGCCGACGTCGGCCAGCTCCCCGGCGAACACCAGGTCGCCGCCGTCGACGCGGCACTCCCCGATCACCGCCTCGGCCTCGCGCAGCCGCAGCCCCCACGCGCCGCGGAAGCTGAGCACCGGCACCAGCCACACGCCTGACCTGCGCCGGGGCGGCGGGGCCGACGGGGTGAGCCTGCGGTCGCCGCGCACCTTGCCCTCCAGGCGCAACCCCGCGCCCTTGAGCCGCACGTACAGGTCCCAGTGTCCGTGCCTGCGCAGTTGCGCGGCGCTGAGCGCCGCCGGGTCGAAGGCGAACCGGAACGGGAAGACGTGCTCCGGCACCGACCCGCCGTCCGGCTGGGGCGCGCTCTCCCAGACGGGCGCGGCGCTCTGCTCGGCCAGCGGCACCCGGTCGCCGGTGCGGCGCTCCTCCAGCCACACCGTCACGCGCATCCGGCCCAGCTCGCCCGCGTCGAACCTGCCGATGCCGGCCCGGCCGGAGCCGTGCAGCACGCCGTCGCGCCACTCCAGCTCCACCAGCCTGGCGGTCGCCTCCAGCTCGCCGGAGACCTCCGACAGGTGCCCGGGCAGCGCCGGGTGCCGGCCGTACCAGCGCTTGCGCAGCAGCCCGGCGGAGCTGACGCGCGGTTGCAGGCGGCCGTCGCGCGCCTGCGCGGCCACGCCCGCCAGCTCGTCCAGGCGGCGCCGGTGCAGCAGGTGCACCTGGAGACGGTGGGCGAACGGCAGCTCGCGCAGCGCGGCCCGCGACACCCCGTCGAGATACCGTACGGCCAGCTCCACGAGGGACGGGTCGGCGGCGGGGCCCAGCCGGGCGATGGCCTCGACCGCGACGGTCATGTCGATGGCCAGCGTGTCGCGGTCGAACTCGGGCCGCAGCCGAGGCGCCTCCGCGTCGAGCAGCGCGGCGGTCTCCAGCACCGACAGCAGGCGGTCGCGCAGGTTGTCCGGCTCCAGGCGGCGCTGGGTGATGGAGGAGCCGGGCTCGTCGCGCTGCCGCCAGTGGTAGACGACCTTGTGCAGCACGTCGACCGAGCGCGCGCCCACGTGGGCGCGCATGGCGACCGGCTGGTCCTCGTACATCCGCTCGGGGAAGCGCAGGTCCAGGCGGTCCCAGGCGGCGCGGCGGTAGACCTTGTTCCACAACATGCGGTCGCGCACCAGCAGCGGGCGCCGGGTGATGTGGGTGCGTTCGGCCGGTTCGGCGAACGGCTCCTTGTGCGCCCACGACGGGACGAGCAGGTTGCGGTGCAGCCGCATGACGTTGCCGCACGCCAGGTCCGAGCCGGTGGACTCCAGCGACGACACCAGGCGCTGGAAGGCCCCGCGCGGCACGGTGTCGTCGCCGTCGACGAACGCCAGGTAGCGGCCGCTCGCCTGGCTCACCCCGATGTTGCGGGCCCGGCCGACGCCCAGGTTGTCCTGCCGGATCAGGCGGAAGCGGCCGTCCCGCTCGGCGCGGGCGGCCACGAGGTCCGGGCCGCCGTCGCGGCTGCCGTCGTCCACGCAGATCACCTCGATGTCCCGCAGGGTCTGCGCCTCCAGCGAGTCGAGGCACGGCGTGAGGTATTTCTCGACGTCGTAGAACGGCACGATCACGGATAGGACCGGCACGGATGCTCCCTTCCTCAGCCGGACAGCAGCCGCATGACCCGGCGGGCCATCCGGCGGGGGCGGGACAGGCGGCGCGACAGCCGGTAGCCGAGCGTCCTGCGGTAGGCCGTCGCCTTGCGCTGCGTCCTGCGCAGTTTGGAGCGGGCCCTGACCAGCTCGCGCTCGCGGTAGCTGAGCTTGGTCTCCAGCCTGGCGATCCTGGCCATCGCCGCCGTGAGCTGGCCGGCCAGCCGGTCGCGCGAGCGCAGCAGGTCGCGGTAGGCGGGGGCGGAGCCGGCGCGTTCGGCGGGCTGGCCCAGCTCGGCGTCGAGCTTGCGGGCCAGGTCCAGCTCCTGCTGGTCGCAGGGCCGGCCGGCCATGCCGCAGAGCGTCAGCGTGAGCTGGTCGGCCTCCAGCGGCCACGGCCACGGATGGTGGTGCCCGGCGGCCAGCAGCCGCACCGCGAAGCGCCACAGCATCCGGCACAGCACGATCACGGGGGCGGGCTCGGGCTCCGGCGACGGGCCGGGGCTGATGGCGGAGAAGCGCTCCCCGTCCCACACCAGGCTGTCGGTGGCCGCCGTGGCGTCTCCGCTGGTCTCCACCCATCGGGCGAGTGCGGCCAGCAGCTCGCGCACGGCGCGCACGTCCTCGCGGGCGCACGCCTCGACGAGGATCTCCTCGACGACGCGGCCCGGCGGGACCTCGCGCGACTCGCCGTCGGGCAGCCGCCGCAGCGTGACCTCGCCGCCCTCCTCGCGCAGCTCGTCGACGGCCGGGCCGTCCTCGACCAGCCCGAGCGGCAGCCCGACGGGTTCGGGCCTGTCGCGGGAGGCGACCGCGAGCCAGATCGGCGCCAGGTGCTCGCCGAGGCCGTGGCGGAAGGCCAGCCGGGTCAGCCGCAGCGGGTCGGCGACCAGCATGCGGTCGTCGGCGCGCGCGCTCAGCGGGAACGTGAGCGCCTCCGGCAGCTCGCGCGCCAGCGCCTCGCGCGACAGGATCGCGCGCGGCGCCCGGCTGTCGGGGTAGGCGGCGTAGCAGCGCTCCACGGCCAGGCCGGTGGCCTCCAGGTCGAAGTCGAGCGCGGCCGGGCCGTTGGGGTAGGTGGGGTCGAAGCCGTGCGGCTCCCACTGCCCGTCGCCCCCGTCGCGGTCGGCCGGGCGCGCCTCGAGGAACCGGTCCACGCCGAGGTCGTTGCGCACGCCGAGGACGAGCCGGCCGCCGGGCGCGACGAGCGCGGACAGCGCGGCCATCGACTCGCGCCAGGCCGCCGCCGGGGCCTCGGCCGAGTGGGTCCGCTGGAGCCCGTCCAGCGCCAGGACCAGGTCGTACGGCCTGTCGCAGCAGAACGCGGCCAGCCGCCCGCAGTGCACGTCGAGGCCGGGGTGGCGGTCGCCGAGCGCGCACGCGTCGGGGTAGGACCGCACGAGCACCGCCACCGAGGAGGCGCGCCCGGCCACCTCGTCGATCAGCTCTCTGGGGTGCGGCCCGACCAGCAGGACGGAGCCGGCGGCCGGGAGCAGCCGGCCGATCAGCTCCCGTGCCACGCCGCGCCAGTCCGTGATGCTCGACCCGTCGGACATGTCTGACCACAGCAGCATCTCGCCGCCGATCAACCGGACGTTCTCGGGCGCCTCGGTCATGCGCATCGCACCCGCTTCCAGCCGAACATTCGCCGTAGCTCCTCAGGTGTCGCCTGATACTCGAATCCCAGCTCGCTCCGCGCGGCCTCGCCGGCCACCTCCGGGTCGACGCGGACGCCGTGCAGCTCGGGCCACAGCCGCATCCGGCGCGCGGTGCCGCCGTACTCGGGCCGCTCGTCGTCGAACTGCATCGGGTCGCCGTACACGCCGATCTCGCAGCCGACGGACGCGCCGTAGAACAGGGCGCTGCCGAGCCGGTTGGAGGCCACGCGGCGGTGCCGCCGGAGCTCGACGAGCTGCTTGCGCAGGAAGTCACGCCCGCTCGGGTCCCAGCGCGATCCGCGCTCGCCGTGGCATATCACCCGGAAACCGCGCGATTCGTACGCCTGCCGGATGCTGGGATTCGCAAATTCCAGCCAATAAAGGCATATGGTGACTGGTTCGGTTTCCGTGTCCCGGATCTCATCGGCCAGCCGGGCGTGGTCGCCGGTTACGGAGGCTTTCTCCCAGCCGTGAAAGGGGTACCAGATCGTGCCCGTGCGTTTGGGCTTGACGCCGAGGTCCGGTTCGAGGTCGAGCAGGTAGATCCAGGGCGCGCCGATGAGGTAGTGGCCGCGCCTCCCCATCGACCAGCCCCGGCGACGCAGCACGTCAGACCATACGAAACGGGGGTAACCGGGGCTGCACCAGTGATCATTAGGTGGAAATCCGTGCAGATAATTCCATCCGTGCTGGAGGAACCCCTGGATACGCCTGGGCGCTTCGTCCGCCATTCCGCAATATCGTCCGAGTATGCGGGAATGACCGTACCAGTGGTTGGATTCGTCCATTGTTTCCCCTCGCGCGGTTGGCAGGCCCCATCCGACATTCCCAGCCCCAGGCGCGGGCCACTCGGAGTTATACGCTTCCATTACTCGCGACGGGTGCTTGGTTTCTGTAGAACGGGGATCACCGCTACACTCAGTTCTGGCTTGAAGACAGAGAGTGAGTGAAGCATGAGTCATCTCGACCGGCTGCGTGAGGTCTTCCGCAGCTCGCTTAACCTCCCGGCCGCCGCCGACGTCGACGGCCTCGAATACCGCGCCATCCCCCAGTGGGACTCCCTGGCCCACATGTCGCTGATCGCGGCGATGGAGGACGAGTTCGCCGTCACGATCGACACCGACGAGATGATCGACATGAGCTCGTTCGCCAAGGCGGCGGCGCTCCTGGAGAAGCATGGCATCGGCGCAGCGGCCCGCTGACCCCCGCGTCGTCCTGGTCACCGGCTCCACCTCGGGCATCGGCCGGGCCATCGCCACGCGGCTGGCCACCACCCACCGCGAGGTCGTCGTCCACGGCCGCGACCAGGCCCGCACCGCCAAGGCGGCGGGCGAGCTGGCCGCGCTCACCGGCGGCCGGGTCGGCGGCGTCCACGGCGACGTGTCCGACCCCACCGCGATCTCCGCGATGATGCGCGAGATCCACCAGCGTCACGGCCGCCTCGACGGATTGGTGATCAACGCGGGCGTCCACGCCGCGGCCCTGCTCGGCATGCTGCCCAGCGCCGGGGTCCGCGACCTGTTCGCGGTCAACGCGGTGGGCGCGGTCCACACCCTTCAGGGCGCGGTCCGGCTGCTGCGCCGGGGGATCAGCCCGTCGGTCGTGCTGGTCTCCTCGGTCATGGGCCGCGACGGCGGCCCCGGCCAGGCGGTCTACTCCGCCACCAAGGCGTCCCTGCTGGGCCTGGCCAAGGCCGCGGCCAAGGAGCTCGGCCCGGCGGGCATCCGGGTCAACGCCGTCACTCCCGGCTACATCCAGACCGCGATGCTGTCCACGCTCGACGCCGAGGCGAGCGCCGCCACCGTGGCCGCCACGCCGCTCGGCCGCCTGGGCACCGCCGACGACGTGGCCGCGCTGGCCGCCTTCCTGCTCTCCAGCGACGCCTGCTTCATCACCGGGCAGGTCATCGGCGTCGACGGCGGGCTGGTGCCGTAAGTCATGGTTGATCTCCCGCACCCGGGCGCGCGGCTCGTCTCCGACGAGGAGCCGGGCGGTCTCGGCGGCGACGCCCTCGCCTCCCGCGTCGAGCGCGCCGCCGCCACCCTGGACGGGCTGCCGGCCGGTCCGATCTTCTGCGGCATGCGCAACGACCTGCCCTCGGTGGTGCGCTACCTGGCCGCCTGGCGGGCCCGGCGGGCGGTGGCGCTGCTCGACCCCGACCTGCCCGCCGCCGCGCTGGCCGAGCTCGCGGGCCGGTTCAAGCCCGCGGCCCTGCTCGGCTTCGCCCACGCGCCGCACGGCGCGACGGCACGCAGCGCGGGCAGCCCGACCCATCCCGACCTGGCCGTGCTGCTGGCGACCTCCGGCTCGACCGGCAGCCCCAAGCTGGTGCGGCTCTCGCGCGCCGCCGTGCTCGCCAACGCGCGGGCCATCGCCGAGGCGCTGGCCATCGGGCCCGCCGAGATCGCGCCCACCAGCCTGCCGCTGCACTACAGCTACGGCCTGTCGGTGCTCAACAGCCACCTGGTGGCCGGCGCAAGCGTCCTGCTGACCGACGCCGGGCTGCTCGAACGCTCCTTCTGGGCCTCGCTCGACGAGCACCGCTGCACCTCGCTGGCCGCGGTGCCCTACCAGTACGAGATGCTGCGCAGGCTCCGCTTCGACCCCGCCGACCACCCGTCGCTCACCACGCTCACCCAGGCGGGCGGCCGGCTCCGTCCCGACCTGGTCACCGAGTTCGCCGCCCTGCCCACGACCCTCTACGTCATGTACGGCCAGACCGAGGCGACGGCCCGGATCGCGGTGCTGCCGCCCGACCGGCTGGCCGGCAAGCCGGGCTCGGCGGGGGTCGCGGTGCCCGGCGGCCGGCTGGAGATCGTCGACGGCGAGGTCGTCTACCACGGCCCCAACGTGATGATGGGCTACGCCGACGAGGCCGCCGACCTGGCCAAGGGCGACGAGCTGGGCGGCGTGCTGCGCACCGGCGACCTGGGCCACCTCGACGAGGAGGGGTTCCTGCACCTCACCGGCCGGGTCAAGCGCATCGCCAAGATTTTCGGCGTGCGGGTCAACCTCGACGACGTGGAGCGGCTGCTGCGCGACTGCGGCCCGATCGCGGCCACCGGCGGCGACGACCGGGTCACGGTGTGGGCCGAGGGCGTCGACGCCAAGGGCTGCTCGACGCTGGCCCGGCGGCTCGGCACCGAGCTGCGGCTGCACTGGAGCGGCTTCGACGTGCGCGGCGTCGACCGGCTGCCGCTGCTCACCACCGGCAAGATCGACTACCGCGCCCTGGAGGCCCGGACGTGACCGTCTTCACCCTGTCGGCAGCCGAGCGTGAGGCCGCGCTGCTGCCCGAGCTGACCGCGCTCACCGAGCGGCACCGCCTGGCCTGCCCTCCTTACCGGCGCATCCTCGACGCGATCGGCGCCAGGCCGCCCTACGACCGGGTGGCGGCGCTGCCGTGGCTGCCGGTGCGGCTGTTCAAGACCCACGAGCTGCGCAGCGTTCCCGAGGACCAGGTGTTCCGGGTGCTGACCTCCAGCGGCACGACCGGGCAGCGGCCCAGCCGCGTCTACCTCGACCGGGAGGCCGCCGCGGCCCAGCCGCGCATGCTCGCGGCGACGCTGCGGGCGGTGCTGGGCGAGCGGCGGCTGCCCATGCTGATCGTCGACAGCCGCGCGGTGGTGCGCGACCCGGCGCTGAGCGCCCGGGGCGCGGGCGTCCTCGGCATGATGAACTTCGGCCGGGACCACACCTTCGCCCTCGACGAGCGGGGCGAGCTCGACGCCGAGGCGGTCAAGGGCTTCCTGGCCAGGCACGGCGCCGAGCCCTACCTGATCTTCGGCTTCACCTACCTGGCCTGGCTCCACCTGCGCGAGCTCGGCATGGACCTGTCGCAGGGCGTGCTCGTCCACTCCGGCGGCTGGAAGAAGCTGGCCGAGCAGTCGGTCGACAACCAGGAGTTCCGCAGGCGCCTGGCCGAGGAGTGCGGGCTGCGCCGTGTCCACAACTTCTACGGCATGGTCGAGCAGATCGGCACGGTCTTCCTCGAAGGCCCCGACGGCGGCGGCCTCTACTGCCCCGACTTCGCCGACGTGGTGATCCGCGACCCCGACACCTGGCAGGAGGCGCCGCCGGGGGTGCCGGGGCTGATCGAGGTGGTGAGCACGCTGCCGACCTCCTATCCCGGCCACGTGCTGCTGACCGAGGACCTGGGCGTGGTCCACGGCGTCGACGACGGCGTGTGGCCCGGCAAGCGCTTCTCGGTGCTGGGCCGGCTGCCCCGGGCCGAGGCGCGCGGGTGCAGCGACACCTACGGGCAGGCGGCCGCGTAATGCTCGACGTGAGGTTCCCCGACGGCCCGCCGGTCCCGGTCGGCACCCTGCTCGACCAGATCACCGCGGGCGGCGGCCTGGCCGTGGGCGACGAGCGGGTGCGCGACTTCCTCACCGGGTTCGGCCGCCGCCTGCTGCGGCCCACGCTGTCGCGCCGCCATCCCGAGCTGGGCTCGCTCGGCTTCTTCCTGCGCCGCAGCGAGCTGCTGCGCACCGTCGAGGGCCTGCGCGGCGATCACGTACGGGTGCCGCGCGGCCTGGTGTTCCACATCCCGCCCGCCAACGTCGACACCGTGTTCGTCTACTCCTGGGCGCTGTCGGCGCTGATGGGCAACCGCAACGTGGTGCGCCTGTCGCCCCGGGCCGGCACGGTCGCCTCGACCATCGTCGAAACGCTGCTGGAGTCGCTCGAGGGGGCCGACCCCGTGGTGGCCGCGACCCAGCGGATCGTCTGCTACGACCGCTCCGACTCCATCACCGCCGCACTCTCCTCGGGCTGCGACCTTCGGGTCATCTGGGGCGGCGACCGGACCGTCGACGAGATCCGCAAGCATCCGCTGGCCCCGCACGCGCGCGACCTGACCTTCCCCGACCGCTCGTCGTTCGCGGCCGTGCGCTCGTCGGCCTGGCTGGCCGCGCCGCCCGCCACCCGGGTGGCGATGGCCGAGGGGTTCGTCAACGACTCCTACTGGTTCGACCAGGCCGCCTGCTCCTCGCCGCGGACCGTCTTCTGGGTGGGGCCGCGCGACGAGTCCGACGCCGCCCGCGCCGACTTCACCGCCCACCTGTCGCAGGCCGTCTCCCAGCGGGGCTGGGCGGTCGACGCGGCGATGGCCGTGGAGAAGCGGGTCGCCACCTACGGCATGGCCGCCGACGGGTCGGCCGGGACCATCGACTTCCACGGCAACGCGCTGGCCAACGTCACGCTGTCGACCGCCGTGGCCGCCCCCCGCCGCTGGCTCGGCACCGGCACGTTCGCCCACGCCAGGCTCGGCACGCTGACCGAGCTGGTGCCGCTGGTGGGGCGGCGCGACCAGACGATGACGCACTTCGGGTTCGCCAGGGACGAGCTGATGGAGCTGGCCCAGGTGCTGGCCGGGCGCGGGGTCGACCGGATGGTGCCGTTCGGTGACGCGCTGAGCTTCCACCGGGTGTGGGACGGCGTCGATCTGGCCGCCGAGTTCACCCGGCTGGTCATGGTGTCGGCCTGACCAGCGGGTTCAAGGGCTGAGGAGGCTGAGGGGACTGAGGGCGCCATGACGGTCGCGCTGTCCAGGGTGCCGGTGCTGCCTGCCGCGCGGGCGCGGCGTGGCTACGGGTGGGTGCCGGCGGTGCTGGTGGCCGTGGCCGCCGTGGTGGTGCTGTGGCGCCACGGCGTGCCGCCGCAGGACCTCGGCGCGTTCGCCGGCTACGTCGGGCTCGGGGTGATGCTGCCCGGGATGCTGCTCTGGCGGGCGCTGGGTCCCGGGGGCGGGTCGCTGCCCGCCGACCTGGCCGCCGGGCTGGCGCTCGGCTACGCGATCGAGGTGCTGGTCTACCTGCCGGCGCGGGCGCTCGGGGCGCCGCTCGCGGTGGCCGCCTGGCCGGTGCTGACCGTCGTGGCGTTCCTGGCCGTGCCGAAGCTGCGGCGTCACTGGCGCGGCTCGGGCGTACGGGTGCCGCTGTGGTGGGCGTGGGCCATGTCGGGCGTCGTCGGCTACCTGCTCGCCTGGAGTGCCCGGCAGTTCTACGCGGTGCACGGGCTGACCTGGCCGGGCAACGCCGGCCCCTACGTCGACATGCACTACCACCTGGCGCTTCTCGGCGAGGTCCGGCATCACGTGCCGCCGCAGTTCCCGTCGGTGCTGGGTGAGCCGCTGTCCTACCACTGGTTCGTCTACGCGGAGATGGCCGCGACGAGCTGGCTGACCGGGATCGAGCCGCAGACGCTGCTCTACCGGCTGAGCGTGCTGCCCATGCTGGCGGCGACGATGGTGCTGCTCGGGGTGACCGGGTGGCGGCTGGCCGGGCGGGCCTGGGCGGGGGTGGCGTCCGTGGTGGCCGCCTGTCTGGCCTGCTCGCCGGCGCTGCCGGCCGGGAGCGTGGAGCTGTTCCCGGCGATGTCGCCGTTCAGCGCCTGGCTGAGCCCCACGCAGACGTTCGGGGCGTTGCTGTTCGCGCCGGTGGTGCTCGCGCTGATCGCCTACCTGCGCGACGGGCGCGGGCGGTGGCTGGTCGTGGGGGTGCTGCTGCTCGCGCTCACCGGGGCCAAGGCGACCTACCTGCCGCTGCTGGTGGCCGGGCTGGTGGTGGTGCTGGGGGTGCGGCTGCTGGTGGACCGGCGGGTGCACCGGCCCGCGCTGGCCGCCTCGGGGCTGGCCGTGGGCGGGCTGCTGGTGGCGCAGTTCGTGCTGTTCGCGCACGGGACCCAGGGCATGACGGTGACGCCGTTCGACACGATGCTGCGGCTGTGGCGGGCGGCGGCCGAGCTGAGCGACCCGGAGATGGCGCAGCTCCCCCTGGGGCAGGCGCTGGCGCTCGCGGGACTCCACGTGGGCGCGCTGGCGTGCGTGTGGTCGGGCATCGCGGGGCTCGCGCTGTGGCGGGGGTGGGACCCGGGGGTGTTGCTGCTCGGCGGCATCGGGGCCGCCGGGGTGGGGGCCGTGCTGGTGTTCGGGCATCCGGCCGCCTCCCAGCTCTACTTCCTGACCAGCGCGAAGCCCTACCTGGCGATCCTGGCGGTCGCGGGAGCCGGGGCGCTTCTGCGGGCCTTCCCCGGCGCCTGGCGGGTCGCGGCGGGCGCGCTGGCCGCCGGGGCGGGGCTGGCGGTGCTGGTGGCGGAGACGCTCGGCGTCGAGATTCCGGCGCGGGAGCTGCGGCTCGCCGACGTCGCGCTGCCGTACGTGGTGCTGGGGGGTGTGCTGGTCGTCGCCGGGGCGGCGGTGGCGTTGTGGCGCAGGCCGGTCGCGGCGGTGGTGGTGGCGGCGCTGGCGTGCGGCTACACGGTGCCGGCGGCGGCGGTCAAGGCGGTGCGGCAGGTCGGGCCGGGCGGGCAGTTCCGGCAGATGATGCCCGAAGGGGGCATGGAGGCGGCGCGGTGGCTGCGCGACCACTCCGGGCCGGGCGACGTGGTGGCCACCAACCTGCACTGCCGGCCGACCGTGCGGCGGCACTGCGACGCCCGGCACTACTGGGTGTCGGGCTACAGCGAGCGGCGGGTGCTGGTCGAGGGGTGGGCGTACGCGATGAGCACGCTCCGGCGGGCGCCCGAGACGAGGGAGTCCTATCTGCGGATCGGGTTCGCCGATCCGTTGCGGCTGGCGGTGAACGACGCGGCCTTCCAGACGCCGTCGGAACGCACCATCGGGCGGTTGGCCCAGAAATACGGGGTCAGGTGGCTGTTCGTGGAGGGGGTCCGGGAGTCGCCGGATGTCGGGAGGTTCGCCCGGTTGCGTTTCCACAAGGGGGACTGCGCGGTCTATGAGGTGATCGGCGGGTAAAGACCTGGCCTGGTCCGTGCCCGGTGCGCGGAAATCAACCGGCCCGGCCCGTTCCGCCCGCCCACCATTTTCCCCAGGACCAGCGACGAGGGGAACCCATGGACACGCGCTTGCGCGCAGGCACCGTCGTCGACGCGCCCGCCCGGCTCGCGACCGTCGACATCGTCATTCCCGTCTACAACGAGGAACGCGCGCTGCCCGGCTGCGTGCGCACGCTCACCGCGTTCCTGGACGACTCCTTCCCGATGCCGTGGCGCATCACGATCGTGGACAACGGCAGCACCGACGCCACCTGGCAGATCGCCCAGGCGCTCGCCTCGGGGCACAGCCGGGTGCACGCCAGGCGGCTGGAGATCGCCGGGCGGGGCGCGGCGCTGAAGGCGGCCTGGCGTGACAGTCCGGCCGACATCGTCGCGTACATGGACGTGGACCTGTCCACCGGGCTCGGCGCACTGTTCCCGATGGTGGCGTCGCTGGCCAGCGGCCACTCCGAGATCGCCATCGGCACCCGGCTCGCGCACACCGCCCGCACCCGCCGCTCGGTCAAGCGGGAGGTGATCTCGCGCGGCTACAACGCGCTGCTGCGGGTGGGCTTCGGGGCCCGGTTCAGCGACGCGCAGTGCGGGTTCAAGGCGGCGCGGGCCGACGTGATCAGGCCGCTGATGGACCGGGTCGAGGACGACGCCTGGTTCTTCGACACCGAGCTGCTCCTGCTCGCCGAGCACAACGGGCTGCGCGTGCACGAGGTGCCGGTCGACTGGGTGGAGGACCTGGACTCGCGGGTCCGGGTGGTCCGCACGGCCGTGGCCGACCTGAAGGGGCTGGCCCGGCTGACCTGGTCGATGTCCACCGGGCGGGCCACCGTCGACGTGGCCAGGCCCGCCGAGCTCGCGCCCGTCCACCCGGACGCCGTGGTGGCCGAGCCGAAGGTGGCCAAGCTGGTCAAGTTCGCCGCCGTCGGGGCGTTCACCTCGGTCCTGTACGCGCTGCTCTACCTGCCGCTCAGGGAGGTGCTGGAGCCCGCGCTGTGCAACCTGGCGGCGCTCGTGCTCACCGGGGTGGTCAACACCGAGGCCAATCGCCGCTGGACGTTCGGCAGGCGGGGCGGCAAGCGTACCGGGATGCATCTGCGGGCGGCGGCGGTGTTCCTGTCGAACTACGCCGTCACCACCGCGGTGGTGGTCGGGCTGGCCCCGGCGGCGGGGCGGCTGTTCGAGGTCGCCGCGGTCGTCGCCACCTACGGCGTGCTCACCCTGTTGCGTTTCATCGCCCTCGACCGCTGGGTTTTCGCCCGCACACGGAGTTGATGCATTGTGGACGTCACCGAGATCCGGCAGCTCGTCGCGCTGGAGCAGACCCACTGGTGGTATCGGGAGCGGCGGGCGATCCTGCGCGCCGAGCTGCGGCGGCTGGCCCTCCACGGCCGTCCCGGGCGGGCGCTCGACCTGGGCGCGGCGGGCGGCGGCAACACGCGCGTGCTCGTGGAGCAGGGCTGGGACGCGACCGCGACCGACTGCTCGGAGGAGGCGGTGGAGGTCGCCAGGCAGCGCGGGCTGCGGGCGATGGTCGCCGACGCCCGGTGGCCTCCGGTGGAGTCGGCCAGCGTCGACCTGGTGACGGCGTTCGACGTGCTCGAACACGTCGAGGAGGACTACCTGGTCACCGAGCAGATGGCGCGGGTGCTGCGGCCGGGCGGGCACGCGCTGATCGCGGTGCCGTGCGACATGTCGCTGTGGTCGGAGCACGACGACGCCGTCGGGCACCTGCGCCGCTACGACCGCGCCTCGCTGACCACCGTCGTGGAGAAGGCGGGGCTGAGGGTGGAGCGGGTGTGGAGCTGGAACGTGCTGCTGCGCCCGCTGGTCGCCCGGCACCGGCGCGGCTCGACGGGCAGCGACCTGCGCAAGCTGCCGTTCCTGGTGAACGCGGGGCTGTCGGCGGTCGTGATCGCAGAACGGTACCTTCCGGTCAAATCATGCAAAGGCGTAACACTGTTCCTACGGGCCCGGCTGGGCGGATGATCCCGGCGATACAGTGGAGCATGTGCTGATCCAGGGCTTGCTCTCCGTCTCCTTGCTGGTCTCCGGCGTCCCCGCCGGCGCCTCACAGGCGAAGATCGACTGTGCCAGGGTCAAGTGCCTGGCGCTCACGTTCGACGACGGGCCGGGCAAGACCACGCCGGCCCTGCTCGACCTGCTCAAGAAGGAACGGGTCAAGGCCACGTTCTTCCTGGTCGGCAACAAGGTGGAGGAGCGTCCGGCCATCGCCAGGCGCACCGCCCGAGAGGGTCACGCGATCGGCAACCACACCTACTCGCACCCGTCGCTGCCGACGCTGTTCGACGACGACGTCCTCGACGAGCTCGGCGCCACCCAGGAGGCCATCGAGAAGGCCACCGGCCGGGCGCCGTCGATGTTCCGGCCGCCCTACGGGCACACCGACGACCGGGTGCTCCACCTGGCCTCCCAGCACGACCTGGCGCAGGTGATGTGGACCGGCACCACCCTCGACTGGGACCTGCGCGACGCCAGGAAGATCAAGGCCGCGGTGCTCCGGCTGGCCAAGCGCGACGGCGTGATCCTCATGCACGACACGGTCCCGGCGACGGTCAAGGCCATGCCGGGGATCGTCAAGGAGCTGAAGAAGCGCGGCTACCACCTGGTCACGGTGCCGACGCTGCTGCGCGGCAAGAAGCCGGAGCCGGGCGCCAGCTACCCGTCCTGACCCGGGGCGAAGGCGCGCAGCGTGGCCTCGACGAGGGCACGGGGTCGGCCAGCGCCAGGCTCTCGCCCACCCAGGTGAGACGATACGTCTCTTCTTGGCGAGATCGGTCAGAGGAGGGGATGGACCTCCGGGTGGGACCGCCACCAGCGGGTGAAGGCCGGGTTGTCCTCCACGTGATCCTCGAAGGCGCGGGCCAGGCCCCGGTAGACGGCGGCCGCGGCGGTGGCGCTGAGCCGGTCGCGGCGCCAGGCCAGGATGAGGCGGGCAACCTGGGGCTCACCGGCCAGCGGGCGGACGACCGTGCCTTCGGGCTCGGGCCAGGTGGGGTCGACCAGGCGGATGCCGTGCCCGGCCGCGACCAGGGGGCGGCCCGCGCCGCTGGGGGCGTCGTAGCGGACGTCGGGCTCGAACCCGGCGGCGCGGCAGGAGGCGCGCAGCGCGGCCAGCGAGCCGTCGTCGGCGCCGGGCGGGCTGATCCAGCGCTCGTTCCTGAGGTCGGCGAGGTCGATCTCGGGCTGCGAGGCCAGCGGGTGCTCCGCCGACAGCGCGACGAAGATCGGGTAGCGCGGGACGAGCGTCCGGGTGACGACGGGCGCGGTCAGCGGCACGTCGAAGCCCTCGATCATGCCCATGAGCGCGGCGTCGAGCTTGCCGTGGGCCAGGGCGTCGGCGAGCAGGACGGCGGACGGCTCGATCCGCAGCGAGATGGGCCGGCCGGGCAGGGCCTCGGTGACCCGGTCCACGACGCTGCCCACGCAGGCCAGGTGGACGCAGCCGAGCTGGAGCCCGGCGGTGGCGGCGCCGGTGTCGCGCAGGTCGCCGAAGAGCGCGTCGATTTCGGACAGTACGATTCTGGCCCGCGCGATGACCTGGCGGCCCAGCGGCGTCGGCTCGACACCGGCGTGGCTGCGGACGAAGAGCTCTCCCCCGACGCTCTCCTCGACCTTCCTGAGCTGATTGGTCATGGCGGGCTGCGACAGGCCGAGGCGGGCGGCGGCTCGGGTCACGCTGCCCGTCTCGGCGATCGCACAGACCATCCGGAGGTGCCTGAGGTCGAGGTCCATGACCAGAAATTAGGGCATACGCAACACTTATGCCCGGGTGTATGACCCACTTCGACCGATGACTTTCACACTCGGACCGACCTCGCATCCATGCGGATACCCCCCGGAGGTTCGTGTGCGCAAGCTGCTCCTGTTAACCGCCCTGCTCGTGCCCTTCGCGGTCGCGGCTCCGGCCGTGGCCGAGCCGCCACCCGCCGCGGCCGAGCCGCCACCCGCCGCGACCGCTGCCGCGGCCACGATCGACGACCACGTACGCAAGGAGCCTCTGGCCCTCAAGGACCGGGCCCCGCTCCCCGCCTCCAAGGACGCGCTGCGGCGCGACTACGACGAACCCGCCGCCCCCGACGCCAGGACCGCCAAGGCCGCCGCCTGCTCGGTGAGCGACTTCACCAGCCGTACCGGCAGCGCGCTCGTCCAGCAGATCAAGGCGTCCACCACCGAGTGCGTCGGCACCCTGTTCAGCCTGACGGGCCGGGACGCGAACCTGGCCTTCCGCGAGTCGCAGATGGTCAGCGTCGCGTACGCGCTGCGCGACAGCGGCGCGAGCTACCCCGGCGACAACAGCACCGCCACCGCCCAGCTCGTGCTCTACCTGCGGGCCGGCTACTACGTCCAGTGGTACTACCCCGGCGACGTCGGCGCGTACGGCCAGACGCTGAAGACCGCCATCCAGGCCGGTCTGGACGCGTTCTTCGGCAACCCCCGATCGGGCACGGTCAGCGACGCCAACGGCGACGTGCTGTCGGAGGCGGTCACGCTGATCGACAGCGCCGCCGAGAACGACCGCTACCTGTACGTGGTCGAGCGCCTGCTCAACGACTACGACAGCTCGTACGACGGGTCGTGGTCGATGCTGAACGCGGTCAACAGCGTCTACACCGTGCTGTTCCGTGGGCACCAGCTCCCGGCGTTCGTCGCGGCGGTGCGGGCGGATCGCGGGGTGCTCGACACGCTGACCTCGTTCGCGACGCGCCACCTGGCGCTGCTCGGCACCGACAACGGCTACCTGACCTCGAACGCGGGCCGCGAGCTGGCCCGGTTCCTCCAGCACGCCGACCTGCGGGCCACGGTCCGGCCGCTGGCGCGCGACCTGCTCACGCGCAGCTCCATCACCGGCGCCACCGCTCCCCTGTGGGTCGGCGTCGCCGAGATGGCCGACTTCTACGACGGGTCGAACTGCTCCTACTACGGCGTCTGCAACCTGCAGGAGCGGCTGGCGGCCGAGGTGCTGCCCGTCACCCACGCCTGCAGCCCCAGCATCAGGATCCGCGCCCAGCAGATGACGGCCGCGCAGCTCGACGGCAGCTGCTCCAGCCTGGCCGGGCAGGACGCGTTCTTCCACGACGTGGCGCGTGACAACGGCCCGGTCGCCGGTGACCGCAACACCACGCTGGAGGTCGTGGTGTTCGACTCCAGCGCCGACTACCAGACGTACGCGGGCGCGATGTTCGGCATCGACACCGACAACGGCGGCATGTACCTGGAGGGCGACCCGTCGGCGACGGGCAACCAGCCGAGGTTCATCGCCTACGAGGCCGAGTGGCTGCGCCCCGACTTCCAGATCTGGAACCTCAACCACGAGTACACCCACTACCTCGACGGCCGCTTCAACATGCACGGCGACTTCTCGGCCGGGGTCAGCACGCCGACGATCTGGTGGATCGAGGGCTTCGCCGAGTACGTGTCGTACTCGTACCGGAACCTGGCCTACGACGCGGCGATCGCGGAGGCGGCCAAGCGTACGTACGGGCTGTCGACGCTGTGGAACACCACCTATTCGCACGATTCGACCCGCGTGTACCGGTGGGGCTACCTGGCCGTCCGCTACATGTTCGAGCGGCATCCGGCCGACGTGGCGACCGTGCTGGGCTCGTACCGGACGGGCGCGTGGAGCACCGCGCGGACGTTCCTGACCAGCACGATCGGCAGCCGGTACGACGCCGACTGGAACACCTGGCTGGGCTCGCTCGGCAACGGCGGCTCGACGCCGTCGGCGGGGTTCACGTACGCGGCGAGCGGGCTGACGGCGTCGTTCACCGACACCTCGACCGGGACGATCACCGCCCGGCGCTGGGACTTCGGCGACGGCGGCTCGGCCACGTCGGCCAACCCGTCCCACACGTACGCCTCGGCGGGCACGTACACGGTCAGCCTGACCGTCACCGGCGAGGGCGGCCGCACCGACACCACGAGCAAGCAGGTCACGGTCACGGCGGCGGCGGAGTGCACCGGCGCCGACCCGAGGCAGCTCGGCCAGGACTGCCGGCGCAGCGGCCTGTCGGCGTCCGCGGGGAACTACGCCTACCTGTACCTGTACGTGCCGGCGGGCACGGCGAGGCTGACCCTCACCTCGTCGGGCGGCACCGGTGACGCCGACCTGTACTACAGCGGCAGCTCCTGGGCCACCACGTCGTCCTACACGCAGCGGGCGACGGGCGCGGGCAACGCGCACACGCTGACGGTCGTCAACCCGGCGCCCGGCTACCACTACGTCAGCCTGTACGGGGCCAAGGCGTTCTCGGGCGCGGCGGTGACGACGGACTTCTGACCGGTCTCACCTTGACTCCCGGGGCCGTCCGGTCCCGGGAGTCGCCGTGTTCAGCCGGTCGGGCTGAGGGTCCAGACCAGCTCGTGGTTGAGCGGGCCCGGCACCGCCAGGATGTCGCCGAACTCGCTGGCCAGGGGCGCGAGCTGGGAGGCGTAGCAGAGCACGGCCCGCCGTTTGGCGCCCCACGCCTGCGCGTCCAGCCGCTCGGCCCGGTGCGGGCTGATCGACTCCAGCGCGCGCAGCGGCGCGCCGGCGCGCGGGTGCTCGGTGAGCGCCCGCGACGCCGCCCCGGTGCCCCACTCGCGCACGATCGACGCGTACGGCAGGTCGGCGTAGATCCACGGGGCCGGGCCGCCGGTGCTCGCCAGCGTCTTCAGCGCCTGGTCGCGGACCTGGAGGTGGGCGCTGTTGCCGATCCCCATCGGCAGCAGGACCTGGGTGGCGGGCCCGGCGTGCGCGGCCAGGCAGTCTTCCAGGCCGTCCAGCCACGTCCCCGTGGCGGGCGCGTCGGGGTGGTCGAGCGCGATCTGCTCCACGCCGAGCGCCGCGCAGGCGCGGGCGTCCTCCGCGCGCCGCTCGCGTACGGCCTCGCCCGTCGAGGTGAACCCGCACAGCCGGTCCCACGCCGACGGGCCCTTGTCGTCGCCCTCCTCGGCGGCCGGTCCGCCGAAGACGGTGACGATCGCGGCCGGTCGCGGCAGCGTGGCCAGCACGCCCGCGACGGACAGCGCGGCGTCGTCGAAGTGCGGGGAGACCACCAGCGTCCGGAAGCTCATGCCCGCCTCCCACCCCGCGTCAGGACCAGCCCGCGGCTGCCGCGTTTGCGCAGGTAGGCGCGGCCGTCGCAGACGAACTCCAGCGCGGGCGCGGCCAGCTCGCAGCGTTCGGCGACGGTCCACTCCGACTGCTCGCGCACCCACGGCCACACGGTGTCGTTGAGCCGCTCGGCGGCCAGCGAGATCAGCAGCAGGTCCGTGGGCAGCCGGTGCAGCAGGTCGAAGTCCTGGCCGTAGTAGAGCATCTCGCTCAGCAGGTACGCGCCGGGCGGGCCGGCCTTGGCCAGCTCCTCCAGGCCGTCGGGCGTGGCCAGGACGCCCGGCACGGTCTCCAGACGGGCGCGGAAGACGGGGTTCGGCTCGGCGGCGTGCACGGTGTAGCCCTGGTCCGCCAGCCGCCGGGAGAGCGCTCCCTCGCAGGGCCCGACTTCAACCAGGGGGCCGTCGCCAGGGAACCACCAGCGGGCGACCCACGCGGCGGTCGCGTCCAGCCGGGCGACCTCGTACGCGGACGTCTCGAACTCCCACGGGTCGGTCACCTGGGCGGCGTCGTCGCTCAGGCTGGCGGTCAGCGCGTACAGCCGGTCGGCCGGCTCCCGCTCCAGGCGGGCGAACCGCTCGACGGCGGGCACCCGTTCGGTGGTGACGAGCCGGTCGGGCACCCGGCTGTTGAGCAGCGCCCCGGCGTGCGCGACGACGAAGCCGACCTTGGCCGCGACCTCGGCCCCGGCCAGCGCCTCGGCGCGCTCGGCGACGAGCTGGAGGTGCGGGTTGTCGCCGACCGCGCAGGCGGCGGTCCCGGCGGCCTGGACGACGCTCCTGCCGTAGCGGGCCCGGCGGGCCCGGTGGTCGGCGGGCGAGTGCGTCCACACCTGCGGCTCCGGCAGCTCGCGCAGCCGGTCCGCGACCATGTCCGGGGTGGGGAGCGGGGCGGTGTTGCGGCCCGGGTCCACGTACGGCGCGAGCAGCGCCAGCCGTTCGGCGAGCGGGGTTCCGCCCGGCAGGACGACGTGCTCGGCCTGCGTGCCGATCAGCACGTGGACGTCGTCGGCGGCGTGACGGGTCAGGACGGACAGGAAATCCAGGGCGACGTCTTCGGAGTGCAGCACTGCGACGACCGGTGTCATGGCGGGTCCCCCGTGATCCGGTGAGGTGACGTTATTGTAAAGATTCTTGTCAGTTGCAGCATAAGGGTCACGGGGGCTGAGCGAAAGATCCTCTTATGTGGGGATGATCTCGCTGTGAAGGAAGCGGCGAACGATGAGTTTTCTCCGGCACGCGAGTCATACCCGACGAACCCAACGCCAGGAGGCCCCGCATGAGCATCACCGGCATACACACCGTAGGCGTCCCCGTCAGCGACCAGGACCGAGCACTGGACTTCTACGTCGGCACCCTCGGCCTGGACAAGCGCCTGGACGCGCCGGTCGAGCAGCTCGGCGGCCGATGGATCGAAGTGGCCCCGCCCGGCTCCGCGACCACCATCGCGCTCCTGCCCGGCGGCGCCCCCGGCGTCGAGACCGGCATCCGGCTCACCACCCCCGACGCCGCCGCCCTGCACCAGGAGCTGACCGGGCACGGCGCCGACGTGGGCGAGCTGCTGCGCTGGCCCGGCGTCCCGGCCATGTTCACGCTGCGCGACCCCGACGGCAACGGCCTCGAGATCGTCGAACAGGAGGCCGGCCGATGACCACCCTGGACAAGGAATTCACCGCCACCCTGCTCAAGAGCCCGAACGAGGGCGGCTGGACGTACGTCGTGATGCCCGGGTCAGCGGAGTTCTTCGGCACCCGCGGGCTCGTCAAGGTGCGCGGGACCATCGACGGGCAGCCGTTCCGCAGCTCGTTCATGGCCCTCGGCGACGGCACCCACAAGCTGCCCGTGAAGGCCGCCCTCCGCGAACTGCTCGGCAAGGGGCCCGGCGACACCATCACCGTCCACCTGGAGGAACGACTCCGGTGAACACCCCGGCGACCTGACGAGCCCCGGGAGCCCTGCCGGCTCCCGGGGGACGGGGCTTTCAGGGGGAGGTGGCTACTCCCACTCGATGGTGCCCGGGGGCTTGCTCGTCACGTCGACGACGACCCGGTTGACCTCGCGGACCTCGTTGGTGATGCGCGTCGAGATGCGCGACAGCACGTCGTACGGGACCCGGGCCCAGTCGGCGGTCATCGCGTCCTCGGAGGTGACCGGTCGCAGGACGACCGGGTGGCCGTAGGTGCGGCCGTCGCCCTGGACGCCGACCGAGCGGACGTCGGCGAGCAGGACGACCGGGCACTGCCAGATCTCCCGGTCGAGCCCGGCGCGCGACAGCTCCTCGCGGGCGATGGCGTCGGCCTCGCGCAGCAGGTCGAGGCGGTCGCGGGTGACTTCGCCGACGATGCGGATGGCGAGGCCGGGGCCGGGGAACGGCTGGCGCCAGACCATCGCGGCCGGCAGGCCGAGCTCTTCGCCGGCGCGGCGGACCTCGTCCTTGAACAGGGTGCGCAGCGGCTCGACGAGCGTGAACTGGAGGTCTTCCGGCAGTCCGCCGACGTTGTGGTGGGACTTGATGTTGGCGGTGCCGGTGCCGCCGCCGGACTCGACGACGTCGGGGTAGAGGGTGCCCTGGACGAGGAACTCGACGGGGCCGTCGGCCATGATGGCGCGCTGCTCGTCCTCGAAGACGCGGATGAACTCGCGGCCGATGATCTTGCGCTTCTCCTCGGGGTCGCTGACGCCCTCAAGGGCCTTGAGGAAGCGGTCGGCGGCGTCGACGACGCGCAGGTTGACGCCGGTGGCGGCGACGAAGTCGCGCTCGACCTGCTCGGCCTCGCCCTTGCGCAGCAGGCCGTGGTCGACGAAGACGCAGGTGAGGCGGTCGCCGATGGCGCGCTGGACGAGCGCGGCGGCCACGGCGGAGTCGACGCCGCCGGACAGGGCGCAGATGGCGCGGCCGTCGCCCACCTGCCGTCGCACGGCTTCGACGGAGTCTTCGACGATGTTCAGCATCGTCCAGGTGGGGCGGCAGCCCGCCGCGTCGAGGAAGTGCTTGAGCACGGCCTGGCCGTGCTCGGAGTGGAGCACCTCGGGGTGGAACTGGACGCCGTAGAGGCCGCGCTCGGGGTTCTCGAACGCGGCCACCGGGGTCTGGCCGGTCGAGGCGGTCACGGCGAAGCCGTCGGGGGCCGCCGCGACGCTGTCGCCGTGGGACATCCACACCTGCTGGGTGGCCGGCAGGCCCGCGAAGATGACGCCTTCGTCGAGGACGTCGAGGGCGGTGCCGCCGTACTCGGCCACGCCGGTGCGCGCGACCTCGCCGCCGAGCGCCTGGGCCATGGCCTGGAACCCGTAGCAGATGCCGAACGTCGGCACCCCGGTGTCGAACAGGCCGTGGGGGACGGCCGGGGCGTTCTCGGCGTAGACCGAGGAGGGGCCGCCGGACAGGATGATGGCCTTGGGCTTCTTGGCCAGCATCTCCTCGACCGGCATCGTCGACGGGACGACCTCGGAGTAGACGTGGCACTCGCGCACCCGCCTCGCGATGAGCTGCGCGTACTGCGCGCCGAAGTCGACGACCAGTACCGTGTCGAATTCAGACACCGAAAGAGACCCCCCAAAGGCGAATGCGGTAATCCCAGTGTATCGGCCCCGGCCTCAGAGAATGGCGTCGAGGAGGCCCAGCGGCGGCGAGCCGAGATCGAACATCGCCTTGTGGAAGCGCTGCAGCGTGAAGGCGGCGCCCCACTCCTGCCGCGCCCGCTCGCGCAGGTCGAGGATGACCAGCTTGCCCCAGGTATAGCGGCCGTAGGTCGGGTCGAACGAGGCGCGGCGGGCCTCCGACAGCGCGGCGGGCCCGGCGAGGTGGGTGTCGGCCTCGAAGCGCGCGGCGGCGTCCTCCACGGTCATGGCGCCGGTGTGCACGCCGATCGCGCAGGCGAGCCGGGTGACGCGGATGAGCGCCTCCACCCAGACGCCGATCTCGAAGCGCGGGTCCTCGGCCTCGAAGCCCTCCTCGACGCAGAGCTCCTCGGCGTAGTGGGCCCAGCCCTCGATGAACGACAGCGACTGCAGCAGCCGCCTGACGTCGGAGCCGGCGGCGCGCAGGGCCAGGCCGTGGGAGAAGTGGCCGGGCGCGACCTCGTGCACGTTGATGGCGGGCAGCGTGGTGTCGCTGAAGACCTCCAGCCACTCCTCCGCGTCCCGGGCCGGCCAGGACGGGTCGGGCGGGGTGATGTGGTACCAGGAGGGGCCCGCGGGCTCGCCGGGGGCGTTCCACGACATCATCGCCATCG
Source organism: Nonomuraea sp. NPDC003214 (assembly GCF_053590035.1). Lineage (NCBI taxonomy): Bacteria > Bacillati > Actinomycetota > Actinomycetes > Streptosporangiales > Streptosporangiaceae > Nonomuraea > Nonomuraea sp. NPDC003214. Next base: position 977,765 of record NZ_JBSFSX010000001.1, read on the forward strand.
CCCACCGGCGCGACTCGGGCGCGAGGCCGACCAGGCACTCGCCGTCGTGGTAGGGCACGAGGTCCTTCTCGCGGGTGAACGCGATCGCCTTCTCGGTGCCGATCCTGGCCGCCTCGATCACGCCGTCGGCGTCGGGGTGCTGCTTGACGAGCTCGCGTACGACGTCGAGCGGCGGGCGGCCGGCCTGGCCGAGGCGGGCGCAGGCGTCGGCGAGCCGGGCGAGCAGCCTGTCGCGTTCGGCGTCGGCGCGCTCGGCGAGCTTGCCCAGGTCCACGTCCAGGCCCTCGGCGGCGCCCATCAGGCGGGCCAGAGCGGGGCCGCCGAGCGCGGCGTCGGGGTCGCCGGTCCCGGCGGCGCGCTCGACGTGCGCGACCAGGTCGGCGTGGGCCTTCAGGGCGGCCTCGTGGGTGACGCCGGCGGCCAGGCCCTTGACGGCGCCGAGCAGGGAGCGGGCGACGGGAGCGCTGACCTGGTCGAGGGAGGCGATCGCGTGGGAGACGGCCTCGGGCCACAGCGCGAGGTGGGCGGCCCTGGCGGCGGCGCGTTCGGCCTCGGGGGCGTAGTCGCGGTCGTAGCAGGCCAGGTCGAGGTTGGACAGGTGGACGAGCGGGTTCTTGCGGTGCAGCTCCAGCTCGCCGAGCTGGACGCGCAGGCTCTCCTCGAACACGCCCAGGTGCCGCGCGTCGTACGGGTCGGCGGGGGCGTCGCCCTGGCCGAGGCGGGCCAGCCCGGTGCGGACGCCCTCGGGCGACAGGTCCTGGACGGCGCCGTCGTACTCGTGCCTGCCGCCGGCCTCCCGGGCCTCGGCCATGATCAGATCGGTGATCGCGCGGAGTCTGGGCTGGAGTTCGGTCATGACTCGGGAGGATAAGGGAGGACAAGCCGGATGAACATCCGCCGATGGGGCACATGGTGGACGTGAGCTGGGATGTCCGGGCGCTCGACCTGTTGCAGGCGGGGCCGCCCACACCGCTGATCGAGTTCCCCGCCGGGGCGCCGGGGGTCCGCCTGCTGCTCAAGGACGAGTCCGCGCAGCCGACCGGGAGCCTGCGGCACCGGCATGCCCGGGCGCTGTTCCGGCAGGGGGTGCTCGACGGGCTGATCACCCGGGGGACGACCGTGGTGGAGGCCACGGGCGGGAACGCCGCCGTGGCGCAGGCGTGGTTCGCCCGGCGGCTCGCGCTGCCGTACGTGGTGATCATGCCGGGGAAGCGGTCGGAGGAGCGGGCACGGCCGGTGGAGGAGCTCGGCGGGGAGTGCCGGTTCGTGTCGCCGCCCGCGGCGATCTACGACGTGGCGCGGGAGGTGCCGGGGCACTTCCTCGACCAGTTCGGGCGGGCCGCCGAGCATGACCTCGCCACCGAGCTGTGCGCCCAGGTACGTCCGGACTGGGTGGTGGTGGGGGCCGGGACGGGAGCCACGTCGGCGACGCTGGGCCGCGTGCGCCGGGAGAGCGCCGGGGGCGAGGGGCCCCGGGTGGCCGTGGCGGATCCGGAGAACTCCGCCTATTTCCCTGGATGGACGCTGGACGTGCCCGACTACGCCACCGGGATGCCGTCGCGGATCGAGGGGATCGGGCGGCCCAGGATCGAGCCGGGGTTCCGGCCCGACCTCGTCGACCTGGTCATCCCGGTGCCCGACGCGGCGAGCGTGGCGGCGGCGCGGCTCATCCGCGAGGTGACCGGGCTGCCGGTGGGCGGTTCGTCGGGCACGGCGCTGTGGGCGGCGCTGGAGCTGGCGGAGCGGATGCGCGGCCGGGGTGAGAGCGGGACGGTGGTGTCGGTGCTCGGCGACGCCCAGAAGCGGCATCTGGCGACTTTTCATGACGACGGGTGGGCCGCCGCCAAGGGCCTGGACGTCCGGGGCTTCGAGGAGCGCCTGCGCGACCGTACGGGACTCACCCCAATGGGTGGCTGACCCAGACGTTCGGCTCGACGTAGACGGCGTAGTCCTGCTCCACGACGCAGTGGACCGGGCTCAGCGCGCCGGGGACCTCGATCGCGCCGGTGCGGTCGAACGGCAGGCCGGTCCAGCCGCGCCACTCGGCGAGCGTGCCCGGGACGACCATCGAGCGCGGCGCCACCTTGACGATCTTCCCGCCGGCGCGTACGTGGACGCGCAGCCAGGCGTCGTACGGGAGGCCGTCGGGGCGGGTGCGGAAGGCGTACTCGGACATGGGGGTGTGCGGTTCGAGGTGCTTCCGGTTGGGCCGGACGGGGGCGACGAGCTCGGTGAAGCCGCGTTCGGCGGCGTGCCTGCGCATGGCGGCGACCATGCGCGGGGACAGGCCGGTGCCGAGCAGGTCGCTGCGGACGGTGATCTCCAGGGCGGAGATCCGGGTGGGCGTCGTGCCGCGCTCGCGGCCCAGCCAGGCGCGCCGGATCACGCCGTCCCAGCCGTCGTCGGGCAGCTCGTCGGACTCGCCGAGCGCGAACGGCACCATGCAGCCCCGCGCCGCCAGCCGGCCCGGCTCCTCGTCGCTGTCGGCCACCAGGACGTAGTCCGGGTAGGCGCGCACGCAGATCCCGTAGTAGAGGTCCGCGATGGGGTCGTTCAGCACGAACTCCTGCCAGGAGCTGTCCATGTTCCACAGCGACTCGGCGAACTCGGGACGCTCGGCCAGCGTCGTGATCCGGAGGGTCATGGGGATGAATGTTACATATCGGACGGCCGCTGGATCGGCTGATGCTCGGCCTTGAAGATCAGCGTGGTGTGCAGGTGGACGATCTCCGGCCGGATCAGGAACCGTTCCAGGCAGAGCCGGTGCAAGTGATCGGCGTCGGCCACGGCCACGTGCACCAGGAAGTCCTCCGCGCCCGCCACGTGGAAGAGCGTGATCGTCTCCGGCAGGCCGAGCACGAACGAGCGCAACGGGTCCACGAGCTGGCTGGTGTGCGGGCGCACCCGCAGCGCGAGCAGCGCCTGGAGCGGGCGGCCGAGCCTGGCGGTGTCTACCGAGGCGCGGAACCCGGTGATGATGCCCCGGCGGCGCAGCGAGCGGACCCGTTCGAGCGCGGTGGAGGGCGCGACGCCGAGCCGCGCGGCCAGATCCTTGTTGGGCAGCCGCGCGTCCCTCTGCAGTTCGGCGAGGATCGCCAGATCGACCGTATCCAGTTCGGCGTTCTGCATGAATGTCGCCCTTCGATTCGGTCAGGCTAGCCGCAGACCGACGAAGTCATCAATATCCCGAAATATGTGGAACATTGAGGAGTTCACCGAAGCGGCCGGCATCACGGTCGGCGAGCTGGCCGCGTACGTCGACGTGAGCCAGCGGGGCGAGGCCCCGGTGCTGCGGCGCACGCCGCCACGCGAGCTGGCCGAGCGGCTGGGCCTGCGGGACCTGATCGTGAAGGGCGGCCTGACGCCCGACGCCTACCGGGGCTTCCTGCGGACGTTCCTGGAGGAGGGCACCAGGCTTCACCACCCCGGCTTTCTCGCCCATCAGGTCGCCTCGCCGGACTTCCCGGCCGCGCTCGCCGACTTCGTGCACGGCGCCACGAACAACCCGATGGCCGTCTACGAGATGGGCGCGGCGGCGGCCACGGTGGAGTTCGAGGTGCTGCGCTGGATGCTGGGCAAGGTGGGCTTCCCGGCGGGCGGCGGCGTGCTGACGCACGGCGGCTCGCTGGCGAACCTGACCGCGCTGCTTGCGGCGCGGGCGCGGGCGGTGCCGGACGCCTGGGACGACGGCGTGCCGGGCGACCTGGTGATCCTGGCCCCGCCGGCGGCGCACTACTCGATCGCGCGGGCGGCGTCGATCCTCGGGCTCGGACAGCGGGCGCTGGTCCCGCTGGAGACGGACGCGCTGGGGCGGATCGACCCCGCCAAGCTGCCCGACGTCTCCGGGAAGAGGGTGATGGCCCTGGTCGCGTCGGCCTGCGCCACCGGCACCGGCCTGTACGACGACCTGCGCGCCATCGGCGCCTGGTGCCGCGAGCACGGCGTCTGGTTCCACGTGGACGCCGCGCACGGCGCCTCGGCCCTGCTGTCGGACCGCCACGCGCACCTGCTCGACGGGATCGAGCTGGCCGACTCGGTCGTCTGGGACGCGCACAAGATGCTGCGCACCTCGTCACTGGCCGCCGCCGTGCTCGTGCGGCGCGAGGCCGACCTGGACGCCGCCTTCAAGCAGGAGGCCAGCTACCTCTTCTACGGCGACCAGGGCTTCGACCTCATCACCCGCACGGTCGAGTGCACCAAGGCCGAGCTCGGGCTGAAGATCTTCCTGAACCTGGCCTGGCGCGGCGAGCGCGGCCTGGGCGAGTACGTGGCCGGGCGGTACGACACCGCGCACCGGTTCTGGGAGCTCGCCCGCGACCGGCCCGGCTTCACGGCGCCGTACGAGCCGCAGAGCAACATCGTCTGCTTCCGCCACGGCGACGGCGACCAGGCGGCGATCCGGGAGCGGCTGATGCGCGACGGCTCCTTCCACCTGAGCTCCACCGAGCTGGACGGCGTCCGCCACCTGAGGATCACCGTGATGTCCCCGGCGACGGACGACCGCGCGCTCGTGGCGCTGCTGGACGAGATCGAGTCCCTGTGACTCGGGCGGCTCACTTCAGCCGCAGCCGCTTCATCGTCTTGAGCGTCGTCACCAGCACCTCGGACCACTTCTCGTACGTCAGGTCGAACGGCGGCTCGAACCCCAGCCAGCTCGCCTGCGAGGCCACGGTCTGCGCCTCGGTGTAGCGCAGCAGCCCCTCGGCCCCGTGCCTGCGCCCCAGGCCGGACGCCTTCATCCCGCCCATCGGCGCGTCATAGGAGGCGTACGCGGCCCCGTACCCCTCGTTGACGTTGACCGTGCCCGCGTCGAGGCGGGCGGCGAACGCGCGGCCGCGCGCCGGGTCGCCGGTCCACACGGCGGCGTTCAGCCCGTAGACGGTGTCGTTGGCCAGCTCGACCGCCTGGTCCTCGGTGTCGTACGGGTAGAGCGCGACCACCGGGCCGAACGTCTCGTTGCGGCACAGCTCCATGTCCTCGGTGACGCCGGTCAGCACGGTCGGCTCGTAGAACAGCGGCCCCAGGTCGGGCCTGGCCCGGCCGCCGGCCAGCACGGTCGCGCCGCGCGCCACCGCGTCGTCGACGTGCGCGGCGACCGCGTCGAGCTGCCGCTGGAAGGTGAGCGAGCCCATCTGGACCGACCAGTCGCGCCCCGGCCCCACCTTCAGGTTGCCGACCTGCCGGGCGAACCGGGAGGCGAACGCCTCGAACATGGACGAGGGCACATAGATCCGCTCGATCGACATGCAGAACTGCCCGGCGTTGGCGAAGCTCGCCCGCACCGCGCCGAGCACGGCCTGGTCCAGGTCGGCGTCGTCGAGGACCACCATCGGGTTCTTGCCGCCCAGCTCCAGCGAGCAGCCGATGAGCCGCTTGGCCGCCTCCTCGGCGACCTTCCTTCCGCCGCGTGTGGAGCCGGTGAAGGCCACGTAGTCGGCGCCGTCGAACAGCGCGTCACCGATGACGTCGGGCTCGCCGAGCACGATCTGCCAGATCTCGCGCGGCATGCCGAGCTCCACGAGCAGGTCGACGGCCCACCGGGTGGACAGCGCGGTCTGCGTGTCGGGCTTGTGCACCAGCGCGTTGCCGGCCAGCAGCGCGGGCACCGCGTCGGTGACGCCGAGGGCCAGCGGGTAGTTCCACGGGGTGATCAGCGCGACCACGCCCTTGGGCCGGCGCAGCTCGGCGACCCTCGTCGCGACGGGGAAGATGCCTTTGCGCCGCTGCGGCGCGAGCAGCCCGGCGGCGCGGCGCGCGTAGTAGAGCGTGCAGCCGGCGACGTCGAGCACCTCCTCGAACGCGTGCTTGCGGGCCTTGCCGGTCTCGTCCTGGAGCAGGTCGAGGATCTCGTCGCGCCGGTCCAGCAGGGCGTCGTGCAGCAGCAGGAACGGCCGCGCCCGCTCGGCGACCGGCCGCGCGGCCCACTCCGCCTGCGCCTCCCTGGCCCGCCGGTACGCCTCGCGCACGTCGTCGGCGCCGGACAGGCTCAGCTCGGCGAGGGCCTCACCGGTGAAGGGGGCAGTGATCCGCTGGGTGCCGCCGCTGGTCGTCAGGTGCATGGCGAAAGGATATTCCGTGAACCTACCGGCGGGTAGTTTTTGCCCTCTCCTGACCTGGGACAGAATTCGTTCATGCCAGACATAGCGCCGCTCAGAGCCGGAGACCCGCCCAGCATCGGCGGACTGGAGCTGCTGGGCCGTCTGGGCGAGGGCGGGCAGGGCGAGGTCTTCCTGGCCAGGGACCCCTCGGGCACCCAGGTCGCGGTCAAGTGGCTGCGCCCCGAGTCCGCCGGCGACGAGGTGAGCGTCGGGCGGTTCCTGCGCGAGGTCCAGGTGGCCCGGCAGGTGGCGCCGTTCTGCACCGCGGCGGTCCTCGGCACCGGCGTCGAGCACGACAGGCCCTACATCGTCAGCGAGTTCATCGAGGGCCCGTCGCTCCAGCGGGTCGTCCAGCAGGAGGGGCCGCGCGCCGGGTCGGCGCTGCACCGGCTGGCCATCGGCACCGCGACCGCGCTGGCCGCGATCCACCAGGCCGGGATCGTGCACCGCGACTTCAAGCCGGCCAACGTCATCCTGGGCGCCGACGGGCCGCGGGTGATCGACTTCGGCATCGCGCGGGCGCTCGACGCGACCTCGACGATCAGCAACATGCCGGTCGGCACGCCGTCCTACATGCCGCCGGAGCAGGTCCTGGGACACCAGGTGGGCCCGGCGGCCGACATGTTCTCGTGGGCGGGCACGATGGCCTACGCCGCGTCAGGGCGGGCCCCGTTCGGCAGCGACACCATGCCCGCGGTGATCAACCGGGTGCTCAACCAGCCGCCCGACCTCATCGAGCTCGACGGCACGCTGCGCGAGGTCGTGCTGGCCTGCCTGAGCAAGGATCCGGCGCAGCGGCCCACCGCCGAGCAGGTGATCATGCGGCTGCTCCAGCGGCCGATGGCGCCGGGGTCCGGCATCCTCGCGCAGGGCTCGGCGGCCTCGGCCGCCGGCCCGGTCCACGCCCCCTCCCCCGCCCCCGCCCCTCAGCATGCGCAGCCGTGGGCGCCGCCCGGCCCCTACCAGCCGGTCACCCATCCGAGCGGCCGTCCGCAGCCGCGCCGCCGCTCGTCCAGGACGGCGCTGATCATGGGGGTGACGCTGGGCTGCGCGCTGCTGCTGCTGGCCGGAATCGTGACGATCATCCGGCTCGACCGAACCTCGGTGGCCGCCACGCAGTCGCCCTCCCCCGGCCGGTCCGGCTCCGCCCGGACCACCGACCCGCCGGCGCCGGAGCGCACGGCGGTCACGGCGGTCCCGGCCAGGGGCACGGCCAGGGCGCTGCCGGGCGCCTCGGCGACGGTCTACGAGCACCCGTCCGACGCGATCACGCTCACCTCGTACGAGGTCTACAACGAGTCGGGCAAGGAGTGGACGGACTACGCAAGAAAGTCGTTACGCGGAAAATTCGCCAAATATCCGCGCAACAAGGAGTCGATGGTCTCCCCCGACGGCCGCTACCTGGCGGCGCGCGGCAAGGAGTTCAACTCCGACAACTACGACTACATCGACATCATCGACCAGAAGACCGGCGAGAAGACCACGGTCACGACGGTGAAGGCGCCGCTGGAGAGCACGATCCGGTCGTGGTCCCAGGACGGCACCAAGATCCTGCTCAACATCGAGGAGGAGACGGGCGACGAGTGGTACTACATCGGCTTCGCCGTCGTCGACGTCGCCGGCCGGTTCCCCAAGCTGTCGCTGGTGCGTGACAGGCAGGTCCGCGAGACCGGCTTCGGCTGGGACGGCGAGGAGCAGGGCGCGGTCAACGTCTACGGCGGCAAGAACAAGAGCCTGCGCTTCTACGACGCCGCCGGCAGGAAGCTGCGCGACGTCCCCCGCATCGGCGAGCTCGCGTCGGGCACGTCGGCCATGTTCTCTCCCTCGGGCGCGCTGTTCGTCACCAACTGCCCCGGCGGCGGCGACGGCGACCACTGCGTGTGGGACTCCAGGACGGGCAAGCGCTCGCGCGCCTTCACCTCCGACTGCGACAAGGTCCTCGGCTGGTACGACGAGAAGCACCTCTACTGCTGGGAGCAGGACAACGAGGCCAGGGACGCGGTCCAGGTGGTCGACTTCCGGGGCAAGCTGGTGCGCAAGCTGCTCGACATCGCCGAAGACGTCGATTTCAGCCCGATCTACACGGTCAATCCCCGCTGACCCGTGAACCGGCCGGGCGTCCGATCCGTGAAGGAGGGCATGAAGACCCCGATCCGCCCGGTCATCGCCGTCGCGGCCCTCGCGACGGCCCTGGCCGCCTGCACCACCCCCACCCCGGCCGGCCCGCCGACCGTCGAGAAGACGCGGCTGGGAGCCGTCCGCCTGGTCGCCTACAGCGGCTGCGACGACCTGCTCGCCGGCCTGCGCGAGAAGGCCGCCGAGAACGTCGGCCCGTGGGGCTTCGGCGGCGGACCCGTCATGTTCAAGGCGGAGGACCGGGCGGCGGTCACCCAGGAGAGCGACGTCGCCCAGACCCCCGACCACTCCACCACGAACGTGCACGAGGCTGGCGTGGACGAGCCGGACCTGGTCAAGACCGACGGCGATCGCGTCTTCACCGTCAACGGCGGCACCCTGCGCGTCATCGACACCGCGACCAGGAAGGTCACCGCCACGCTCGACCTGGCCGACACCGAGGACCGCGGCTACGCGCCCAGCAGCCTGCTCGTCTCCGGCGACCGGGCGCTGGTGATGTTCCAGGGCGGCCCGGCCCTCTACCGAGGCTTCGCCCCCGTCGGCGACACCCGCTACGTGCTCGTGGACCTGGCCGGGCAGCCGAAGGTCCTCGGCTCGGTCACGCCGGAGGGCTCCCACGTCGACGCCCGCATGGTCGGCTCGACCGTCCGGCTGATCACCCGCAGCCAGCCCGACATCACGTTCCCGCAGCCCAAGGACACCATGCCGGAGGCCGAGCGGACCAAGGTCAACCAGCAGGCGATCCGCCAGGCCCCGGCCGACGCCTGGCTGCCCGAGATCGAGATCACCGACGCCGCCGGGGCCACGACCAAGAAGCGGGTGCCGTGCGAGCGGGTCAGCCACCCGGACGACTACACCGGCACCTCGCTGCTGACCGTGCACACGCTCGACCTCGCGCAGGGGCTCACCGCCGCCGGCACCGACCCGATCAGCCTCGCCGCCGACGGCGACATCGTGTACGGCACCGGCCGCAGCCTGTACGTGGCCAGCAACCCGCGCTGGTGGTCGCCCATCGCCGTCGCCCTCAGCGACACCCCGGTGCCGCCCGCCGACGAGCCGACGCCCGCGGAGCCGAAGCTGCCGCCGGAGGAGACCGAGGTGCACCGCTTCGACGCCGGCGGCCCCGGCGCCCCCGCGTACGTGGCCTCCGGGAAGGTGCCCGGCCGGCTGCTCAACCAGTATTCGCTCTCCGAGCACGAGGGCCGCCTGCGCGTGGCCACCACGCTCAACTCGGCCGACGCCAGGACGAGCTCCAGCAGCGTGCACGTGCTCGACGCCGCGACCCTGGCCGAGGTCGGCAAGGTCGGCGGCCTGGGCGGCGGCGAGCGCATCTACTCCGTCAGGTTCATCGGCCCGGTCGGCTACGTCGTCACCTTCCGCCAGGTGGACCCGCTCTACACGCTGGACCTGCGCGACCCGGCCGCCCCCAGGGTCACCGGCGAGCTGAAGATCACCGGCTACTCGGCGTACCTGCACCCGGCGGGCGACGGCCGGCTGATCGGCATCGGCCAGGAGGCGAGCGAGGAGGGCCGCACCCGCGGCACCCAGGTCTCGCTGTTCGACGTGGCCGACCCCGCCAAGCCGGCCAGGCTGTCGCAGTTCTTCCAGAAGAACTCCGGCTCCGAGGCCGAATGGGACCCGCACGCGTTCCTCTACTGGCCCAAGACCGGCACCGCGGTCATCCCGCTCAGCAGCTACACCGAGGGCGACCAGCGGACGGGCGCGATGGTGCTGAAGATCACCGACACGGAGATCGCCAAGGTCGGCCTGATCGAGCACCCGGCCCCGCGCGGCGAGTCCTACCAGCCGGGCATCCAGCGCTCGATGATCATCGGTGACGCCATCTGGACGTTCTCCGCCACGGGAGTCCAGGTCAACGACGCCGCCACGCTCGCCGAACGAGGCTGGATCCCGCTCGGGTCATGACCGCTCGGGCGCGGCCACCGGCACGATCTCGGGCGCGCCCAGTCTGATCGCGTCGGCCGCGTGGTCGGTGTCCTGCTCCTGCGACAGCCGCTCGGCCTCCACCCGCTTGGTGAAGTACTCGACCTCCCGCTTGACCTGCTCGCCGTCCCAGCCCAGCGGCCCGGCGAGCAGCTCGGCGGCCTCCTGCGCCACCGCCAGGCCGCGGTGGAAGGTCTCGATCGAGATGTGCGTACGGCGTGTCAGCACGTCGTTGAGATGCCGGGCGCCCTCGTGGGTGGCGGCGTGCACCACCTCGGCGCGCAGGTAGTCGTCGGCCCCGGCCAGCGGCCTGGCCAGCGACGGGTCCTCGTCGATCAGCTCCAGCACCTCGTCGATGAGCGAGCCGTAGCGCTGGAGCAGGTGCTCGATCCTGGCCACGTGCAGCCCGGACTCGTGCGCGAGCCGGTGCCTGGCGTTCCACAGCGCCTGGTAGCCCTCCGCCCCGGCCAGCGGGATCCGGTCCGTGCACGAGCGCGGCACCCGCTGGTCCAGCCCGTGCGCCACGGCGTCGACGGCGTCCTTGGCCATGACCCGGTACGTCGTGTACTTGCCGCCCGCGATCATCACCAGCCCCGGCACCGGGTGCGCCACCACGTGCTCGCGCGACAGCTTGGACGTCTCGTCCGACTCGCCCGACAGCAGCGGGCGCAGCCCCGCGTAGACGCCCTCCACGTCGTCCCTGGTCAGCGGCACCGACAGGACGGCGTTGACGTGGTCGAGCAGATAGTCGATGTCGGCCCGGGACGCCGCCGGGTGCGCCTTGTCGAGCGTCCACTCGGTGTCGGTGGTGCCGATGATCCAGTGCCTGCCCCACGGGATCACGAACAGCACGGACTTCTCCGTACGCAATATGAGCCCCGTCAGGGAGTGGATGCGGTCACGCGGCACCACCAGGTGGATGCCCTTGGACGCACGCACGTGGATCTGCCCGCGCCCGCCCACCAGCTCCTGGATGTCGTCGGTCCACACGCCGGTGGCGTTGACCACCTGCTGCGCCCGCACGTCCAGCTCGTCGCCGGTCTCCAGGTCGCGCACCCGCACCCCGGTCACCCGCTCGCCCTCGCGCAGGAACCCGACCGCCTGGGCGCGCGGCGCCACCTGCGCGCCGTAGGTGGCGGCGGTGCGCAGCATCGTCATCACGTACCGGGCGTCGTCGACCTGCGCGTCCCAGTACTGCACGGCGCCGGTGAACGCGGTGCGCTTGAGCGCCGGGGCCAGCCGCAGCGCCCGGCTCCTCGACAGGTGCCGGTGCCCCGGCACGCCCCTGGTCAGCCCGGTGGCGAACCCGAGCGTGTCGTAGAGCGCCACCCCGGCCCCCACGTACGGGCGCTCCCAGCCGAAGTGGGTCATCGGGAACAGGAACGGCACCGGCCGCACCAGGTGGGGGGCGATCCGCTGGAGCAGCAGGGCGCGCTCCTGAAGGGCCTCCCTGACCAGCTCGAAGTTGAGCTGTTCGAGATAGCGCAGGCCGCCGTGGATGAGCTTGGACGAGCGTGAGGAGGTGCCCGAGGCGAAGTCGCGGGCCTCGACCAGGCCCACCTCCAGGCCGCGCGTGGCGGCGTCCAGCGCGATGCCCGCGCCGACCACGCCGCCGCCGACCACGACCACGTCCAGCTCGCGCGCGGCCATCGTCTCCAGCGCCGCGCCGCGCTCGGCGGGCCCCAGCCGGGCCACGCCCCTTCCCGCCGCCATGACTCCCCCTGGGTATGGGCTGCATTGATCCCATACTTACCCGTTCAACCCCGGATCACCTGCCCCCGGGGTGGTCAGTGGTCAGGCGCGGATCACCTTGACGCCGGCTTCGGTGAGGGCGGCGGCGGAGTCGTCGGGGAGCAGGGCGTCGGTGACGAGCGTGTCGATCTGCTCGATGGGGCAGATACGGGAAAATGCCCTCTTACCGATTTTTGAGGAATCCGCCACCACCACGACGTGCCCGGCCCGGCTGATGAGCTGATGGTTGACCGCCGCCTCACCCTCGTGATGCGCCGACGCGCCCAGCGTCACGTCCAGGCCGTCGACGCCGAGGAAGGCCACGTCCATCGTCACCTGGTCGAGCACCCCGGAGGCGAGCGGGCCGATCAGCTCGTAGGACTGCTGCCTGGCCACCCCGCCCGTGACGACGATCTTGACGTGACGGCGCACGGTCAGCTCGGCGGCGATGTTGAGCGCGTTGGTGACGATCGTGAAGCCCGACTCCAGCGTGGCCTGCGTGGCGAGGGTGCGGGCCAGCTCGGAGGTGGTGGTGCCGCCGTTCATGCCGACGACCGCGCCGGGCCGGACGAGCTCGGCGGCGGCAGCGGCGATGCGCTGTTTCTCGTCGGCGTGCCTGGCCGTCTTGTAGCGCAGCGGCAGGTCGTAGCTGACGCTCTGGGCGACCGCGCCGCCGCGCGTGCGCATGAGCATCTGCTGCTGCGCGAGCTGGTCGAAGTCGCGGCGGATCGTCGCGGTGGAGACGTCGAGCGCCTGGGCCGCCTCCTCGACGGTCAGGCGGCCTTCCTGGCTGAGCAGCTCGAGAATCGCGTTCCACCGATCGTAACGGGACACGATCAGCCTCCCTTCGCCAGATCCGTCAGGGGGCAAGCGTGGCACAGCCGCGGGGATCCGATCCACCGGCGTCCATTACTGCTCTATTCTGCTATAAACAACGCAGAAACGAACATCCGGAGGTAAGCGTTGTCCACCCATACCGAGGCCGAGATCGCGTCCCAGCCCGAGTGCTGGCGCCGTGCCGTCGCCGCCGTCCCGGCGGGCGCGCTGCCCCAGCCGGGCGAGCGGGTCGCCGTCGTCGGCTGCGGCACCTCCTGGTTCATCGCGATGGCCTACGCCGCGCTGCGCGAAGGCGCCGGGCAGGGCGAGACCGACGCGTTCGCCGCGTCCGAGGTTCCCGCCGGGCGGCGCTACGACCGCGTGCTCGCGCTCACCCGGTCGGGCACCACCACCGAGGTGCTCGACCTGCTCAACCGGATCGACATCCCGGCCACGGCCATCACCGCCGACCCCGAGACGCCGATCAGGACCGCCGCCGACGAGCTCGTCGTGCTCGACTACGCCGACGAGCGGTCGGTCGTGCAGACCCGATTCGCCACCACCCAGCTCGCGCTGCTGCGCGCCAGCCTCGGCGAGGACCTGAGCCAGGCCGTCGCCGACGCGGAGCTGACCCTGGCCGAGCCGCTGCCGGACGAGCTGGTCGCCGCCGAGCAGTTCACGTTCCTGGGCTCCGGCTGGTCGGTCGGCCTGGCGCAGGAGGCCGCGCTGAAGATGCGCGAGGCGTCCCGCTCGTGGACGGAGGCGTACCCGGCGATGGAATACCGCCACGGCCCCATCAGCATCGCCGGGCCCGGCCGCGTCACCTGGATGCTCGGCACCGCCCCCGAGGGGCTGAGCGCGCAGGTCGAGGCCACCGGCGGCACGTTCGTGGAGAGCGGGCTCGACCCGATGGCCGAGCTGATCCGGGCCCAGCGGGTCGCGGTGGCCCGCGCGTTCGCCCGCGGACTGAACCCCGACGAGCCCATGCACCTCACGCGATCTGTGATCCTTTCTCCATGAGCCTTACTCTCGCCGACGCCCGCATCGTGACCCCCGAGGGAGTGCACGAGGGGTGGCTGACCATCGAAGACGGCAGCATCACGCACGTCGGTCACGGAAGCGCCCCCCGCCCGGGTCACAGCCTGGGCGGGCGGCACGTCGTGCCCGGCTTCGTCGACATGCACAACCACGGCGGCGCGGGCGGGTCGTTCCCGACCGGCGAGCAGGAACAAGCACGTGAGGCGGTGGCGCTGCACGAGCGCCACGGCACCACGACCCTGGTGGCCAGCCTGGTCACCGACTCGATCGACCGGCTGTCCGCCGCGGCCTCGGCGCTGGCCGACCTGTGCGACGACGGCCTGCTGGCCGGCATCCACTTCGAGGGCCCCTACATCGCCAAATCGCGCTGCGGCGCGCACAACCCGGCGCTGCTGCGCGAGCCGTCGCCGCAGGAGTTCTCCGGGCTGCTCAAGGCCGGGCGCGGGCACGTGCGCATGCTGACCATCGCCGCCGAGCTGCCCGGCGCGCTCGACACGATCAGGCTGGCCGTCTCCGAGGGCGTGATCGCGGCGCTCGGCCACACCAGCGCCGACTACGACCTGACCCGCGAGACGATCGAGGCCGGCGTCACCGTCGCCACCCACCTCTACAACGCGATGCCGCAGCTCGGCCACCGCGACCCGGGCCCGATCGCGGCCCTGCTGGAGGACGAGCGGGTCACGGTCGAGCTGATCAACGACGGCGTCCACGTGCACCCGGCCATGCTGAGGCTGGCCTGCGAGGTGGCCGGGCCGGGGCGCACGGCGCTGGTGACCGACGCGATGATGGCGGCCGGGCTCGGCGACGGCGAGTACGGGCTCGGGCCGATGGGCGTCCGCGTCCTCGACGGCGTCGCCCGCCTGGTCGAGGGCGGCTCGATCGCGGGTTCCACGCTGACCATGGACGTGGCGTTCCGGCGGGCCGTCCAGGACATGGGGCTGTCGCTGCCCGACGCGGCGCAGATCGCCTCGCTGACGCCGGCCCGGGTGCTCGGCCTGGCCGACCGGGCCGGCTCGATCGCCGTCGGCAAGTCGGCCGACCTGGTGGTTTTGACCGACGAGCTGGAGGTGGCCGGAGTGATGAAGCGCGGCGTCTGGATCACGGAGCCTCGATGATCCTCACCGTGACGCTCAACGCCGCCCTCGACGTGACCTACCAGGTGCCCGCCGTCGAGTGGGACGGGGTCAACCGGGTGGCCGCCGTGCACCGGCGGGCGGGCGGCAAGGGCGTCAACGTGGCCCGCGTGCTCGCGGCGCTCGGGCAGGAGGTGCTGGTCACCGGGCTGGCGGGCGGGCCGACCGGCCGGGCGATCGAGGCCGACCTGGGCGCGGCGGGGCTGCCCGCCGCGCTGGCGCCGATCGCCGGGGAGTCGCGCACCACGCTCGCGGTGTCGCAGCCCTCCGGCGCGACGCTGTTCAACGAGCCCGGGCCCCGGGTCTCCGAGGACGAGCTGGGAAATTTCCTGACTCACTATGAGTCGCTGCTCGACGGCGCGCGGGCGGTGGTCATCTCCGGGAGCCTGCCGCAGGGCGTCCCCGCCGACGTCTACGCCAGGCTCGCCGCCGTCGCCGCCGCCCGCGGCGTGCCGGCGATCGTCGACGCCGACGGCGAGCCGCTCAGGCACGCGCCCGGCGGCCGGCCCGCCGTCGTCAAGCCCAACGCCGAGGAGCTGGCCAGGGCCGTCCCGCACGGCACCCCCGAGGAAGGCGCCCAGGCGCTGCGCGAGCGGGGCGCCGAGGCCGTCGTCGTCTCCCAGGGCGAGGCGGGCCTGCTGGCGGTCACCGCCGGGGGCGTCCTGCGGGCGCGCATGCCGTACAAGGTCGACGGCAACCCCACCGGGGCCGGCGACGCGCTGGTGGCCGGGCTCGCGCTCGGCCTGGTGGAACGGTCGCCGTGGCCCGAGCAGCTGCGGCGGGCGGCGGCGCTGGGCGCCGCCGCCGTGGCCGCGCCCGTCGCGGGCGACTTCGACCGCGACGTGTACGCGCACGTCCACCCCCTCATCGAGATCGTGTAGAAGGAGCCCGTCATGCCGCTCGCCGGAATCGGCGACATCGTCCGTGAGTCACCCGCCGGGGTGGGCGCGTTCAACGTCATCCAGCTGGAGCACGCCACCGCCATCGTCGCGGGCGCGGAGGCCCTCGGCCTGCCCGTGGTGCTCCAGATCAGCGAGAACTGCGTCCGCTACCACGGCGCGCTGGAGCCGATCGCGCTCGCCTCGCTCGCGGTCGCCCGCCGCGCGGAGGTCCCGGTCGCGGTGCACCTCGACCACGCCACCGACCGCGCGCTGGTCGAGGAGGCCGTCACGCTCGGGATCGGCTCGGTCATGTACGACGCCTCCGCGCTGCCCGACGAGGCGAACGTGGCCGCCACCGCCGAGGTGACCGCCTGGTGCCACGAGCGCGGCGTCTGGGTGGAGGCCGAGCTGGGCGAGGTCGGCGGCAAGGACGGCGTGCACGCCCCCGGCGCCCGCACCAAGCCGCACGAGGCGGCCGACTACGTGGCCAGGACCGGCGTCGACGCGCTGGCCGTGGCCGTCGGCACCTCGCACGCGATGACCACCAAGGACGCCGTGCTCGACCTGGGCCTCATCGGCGAGCTGCGGGCGGCCCTGCCGGTGCCGCTGGTGCTGCACGGCTCGTCCGGCGTGCCCGACGAGATCCTGCGCGAGGCGGTGCGCCAGGGCATGAAGAAGGTCAACATCGCCACCCACCTGAACAAGGCGTTCACCGGCGCGATCCGCGACTACCTGGACCACGACGGCAAGGTCGTCGACCCGCGCAAGTACGTCAAGGCCGGTCGCGACGCGGTGTCGCGCGAGGTCAGCCACCTGCTCGGGGTGCTCGCGGGCTGAGCCGCCTCACGCCTCCAGCACGGCGAGGACCCGCTCGACCTGGCGGCGGAAGGTGCCGGGCGGGTTGCGCGGGCCCTCCCCCGACAGCAGGAACAGCCAGGTGAGCGCGTGGAGCCTGCTGCACTCGCGCAGCCGGGCCCGCTCGGCGGCGGTGAGCTCGACGTGGCGCAGGACGTCGACCTCGCCGTCGACCCACATGGAGACGTGCTGCGACAGCTCCGCCAGCTCGTAGACGCGGTCGCTGCGGCCGGAGTCCTCGAAGTCGACGATCCGCACCCGTTCGCCGTCCCACAGGAAGTTGGCCAGGTTGCCGTCACCGGCGCCGAGCACCGGCGGGTCGCCCTCGCTCGGCCGCCACCGCTCCAGCCACCGGCAGCCCTCGCTCACGGCGCGGTCGGCCGCCGGGTCCCTGGGCTGCCACTGCTCGCACCACTGCCTGACCTGACCGGCCAGCGCCTGCGGGCCCCAGCGGCGTACGGGCACGCCGGCGAGGGCCTGCGGCGGGACGGCGGCGTGCAGCTCGGCGAGCGCGGCGGCCAGGTCGGCGGCGTGCGCGGGCGCGTCGGCCAGGCCGCGCAGCGGGACGCCGTCGATGCGGGACATGATCACGCCGCCCTCGTTGGAGATGGGCCGGGGCGCGAGCCCGGGCGCGTAGCGGGCCAGCAGGGTCAGTGCCCGCCACTCGCGCTCGGCCGCGCCCGGCTTCTCCTCCTTGTAGCGCTTGGTGACGACGTCGCCCCGCACCTCGACCGCGTGCGTCCCCTGGAGATCGGCCATCTTCGCATGCTAGGTGGTCAGGCGTAGTCCGGCACCATCGCGCCGGCCAGCCGCAGGTGCGGCGCGGCCTCGTCGGGCCGTCCCTGCCGCTGGAGCGTGCGCCCCAGCAGCTGGTGGACGTACGCGTCGTCGGGCGACAGCTCGACCAGGCGCTCCAGCGTGGCGCGGGCGCGCCCGAGCTGCGCCGAGGCGTAGTAGGCCCGGCCGGCGAGCATGAGCACGTTGCGGTCGTCGCCGTGCTCGCCGAGCAGCGGCCCGAGCAGCACCAGCGCGCCGAGCGGGTCGCGCTGGTCCAGCAGCGACTCGGCGTGCCGGTAGCGCTCGACCTCCTCGGGCAGCCGCCGCTCGGGGCCGTCGGCGCCCAGCACGAAGTCCCTGATGACCTCGGGCGACTGGGCCCCGGCCAGCGCCCGGCCGCCGACGACCAGCGTGGGCGAGGTGGCGACGCCCATGGCCTTGCCGCGGAGCAGGAGCTCGCGGACGAGCTGCTCCCCGGCGCCGTCGTCGAGCAGCGCGGCGCCCGCGGGGAAGCCGGCCTCGGCGGCGATCCGGTGCAGGACCTGGCGGTCGCTGATGTCGAGGCCGTCGATGAAGTGGGCCTTCATCACCAGCTCGGCCACGGCGTCCTGGTCGGCGCCGTGCTCGGCGGCCAGCGCGATCAGCCGGTGGGCGTCGTGGCTGCTGGCGCGCCAGGCGGGGCCCCAGCGCCAGCCGAAGCCCTCCTCGGCGGCGATGAGCGACATCCGCACCCGGTTCTCCCCCGGGGTCAGGCCGGGGGCGCAACGCTCCACCGCGGCGTCGACCATGGGGTCGGCCATCGCCTCCTCGTAGGGGATCGCCTGGGCGGGGGCCGTCGGGTCGATCCGGAACGGCCTCCAGACCACCTCGGCGTCCAGCCCTTCGAGGGCCTTCTCCAGGCGCCGCTTGCCGATGTACGCCCAGCCGCAGACCACGTCGGCCCAGATCTCGATTCGCATGACACCGAGACTATGCGACAACTGTCAATTAAGCAACACATGTCGTATAGTGGGCGGCATGAACCCCGACGACCCGCGCGCCCAGCGCACCCGGGCCAGGCTGCACGCCGCCCTCCTCGACCTGGCGGCCGAACGCGAGCCCGGCTCGATCACGATCTCCGAGGTCGCCAAGCGCGCCGAGGTCAACCGGGCCACCGTCTACCTGCACTATCCCGACGTCGACGCGCTGGCCGCCGACGCGCTGGAGGACGCGGTGGCCGAGGTCGCCCGCGCCGCCGCGCTCTGCCCGCTCGACGCGCCCCGCGACCGCGCCCCCGAGCCGCTCACCGCCCTGTTCGCGCACATCTCCGCCAGCGCCGCCCTCTACGCGTGCCTGCTCGGCAGCCCCCGCTGCACCTCCCGCCTGCGTGAACGCCTCACCGGCGAGCTGTCGGCCCGCTTCCGGCAGGGCTCCCGGCCGGCCGGCTTCGACGACGTGCCGCCCGACGTGCACGCCGCCTACCTGGCGGGCGCGCTCGTCGGCGTGATCGCCCACTGGGTGACGGGGCCCCGCGAAACCCCGGCCGGCGAGCTGGCCCTGGCGTTCTGGCGGCTCTTCCGCCCCTGAACCAGCGCCATGAACGCCCCACCACGCACACCATCAGCCGCCGCCGCTCCTGCACGTGCCGGAACATCGGCAGGCTGAACGAGAGAAGCTCGCCGGAACGGGCAGCAGGCACGACATGCACGGCCCTGCGGGTCCGCCGCGCCCGCCTGCCCTGGACTCTTCAGGCTGGTGAACGCACCATTCAATACCGAACACCTTGTTCCGCATCGAGAAGAGGACGTCATGGGATTGGGCAGGCTCCTGCACGACCACGCCGAGCACGCCGACGCGGGCGGCACCATCGACCACCCGCGCGCCTACGAGGTCGTCGCCTCGCTCGGCTACCCCGGCGGCCGCCGCGCCGCCTTCACCCGCGTCGCCACCCAGGCCAAGCCGCGGCCCGGCGACCGGATCCTCGACGTCGGCTGCGGCACCGGCTACCTCAGCCGCATCCTGTCGCCCGTCGCGGGCCCCGGCGGGCAGGTCACGGGCGTCGACCCGTCCCCCGCGATGATCGGCTACGCCCGCGACCGCGCCCCGGCCAACTGCGAGTACGTCGTCGCCGGAGGGGAGGACCTGCCCTTCCCCGACGGCTCGTTCGACCTGGTCGTCTCCACGCTGGCCGTGCATCACATCCCGTTGGAGGCCCGGCCGGCGGCGGCGCGCGAGATGTTCCGGGTGCTGCGGCCCGGCGGGCGGCTGCTCGTCGCCGAGTTCAGGCCGCCGGAGCACCCGCTGCTCAAGCGGCTCACGGCCATGATCTCGGGCCCCGCCATGGACCACACCCCGCAGGAGCTGCTCGGCACCCTGATCCCCGACGCGGGCTTCCGGGTCGAGGCCGAGGGGCCGCTGCCGTCGCTGCTCTACTACGTCCGCGCCGTACGCCCCTGACTTTCTCCCGGGGGATGACGATTCTCCACCGACGCACAAAGTTCTCCACCTGCCGGCAGCGCTCTTCGGCGAATCCCTTGCCCGTCCCGTACCGCCTGCCTACGATCACGGTCCGTCACCGTCGAGCCGGAGGAGGTCCCGTGGGCGAGCGTCAGAAGGCAGGCGGCGCCAGGTGAGCGCCACCGCCGTGGCGCGGGCGATGGAGGCGGTGCCGCGCCACCGGTTCGTGCCCGACGTGGCCTTACACGTCCCGGAGCCGGAGGGGCCGCCCCTCCTGATCGACCGCAAAGCCGACCCGGAGGGCTGGTGGCAGGCCGTACGCTCCGCGTCCCCCATCGTCACGCAGCTCGACGACGGGCGCGCCGACCTCCGGACCGCCAAGGGCGGCTACACCTCGTCGTGCTCGGCGCCCGCGACGGTCGCGCACCTGCTCCGCCTGCTCGACGCCGCCCCCGGCAACCGGGTGCTGGAGATCGGCACCGGCACCGGGTGGACGGCCGCGCTGCTGTCACACCTGGTCGGCGCGGCGAACGTGACGAGCATCGAGATCGACCCCGCCGTGGCCGCCGACGCCGCGCGACGCCTGGGCGACGGCCTGCGCCTGATCGTCGGCGACGGCGCCTACGGCTGCCCGGAGCGGGCCCCGTACGACCGCGTCCACGTCACCTGCGGAGTCCGTACGGTGCCGTACGCGTGGATCGAGCAGACCCGGCCCGGCGGCGCGATCGTCGCGCCCTACTGCCCCGGCTTCGGGGCGGGCCACGCGCTGCGCCTGACGGTCATGCCGGGCGGCACGGCGGCCGGGCGCTTCTCCGGCGGCGCCCACTACATGATGATGCGCTCCCAGCGCCCCGCCGAGCTCGGGCCGTGGCGGCGCGAGGACGCGCTGGAGTTCAGGACCCCGGTCGACCCGCGCACGCTGGCCTACGCCCCGCTCGGCGCCGACCTGGCCGTCTCCGCGCTCACCGGGCTGCGCACCAGCGTCTACCAGGAGGACGACTTCTACCGGATGTGGGTGATCGGCGGCCCGGACGAGTGGGCGGCCGCGAGCTGGCAGCCGCACCGCGACGACTACGAGGTCTACAGGTTCGGCGACCGGGACGTGTGGGCGGAGGCGGTCAACGCCTACTTCACCTGGGTGAGCTGGGGAGAGCCCGGCCACGAGCGGTTCGGCATGACCGTCACCCCGGAGGAGCAGCGGGTGTGGCTGGACGAGGCGACGCGGGTGATCGGCTGAGAGGCGGCCCTCGCCTGCTCCCACCAGGCAGGGACCGCCCAGGGAAAATCTTGACGATCATGCGCGGGCGGGACCGGCGACCGGGTGGAGGATTCTCCACCGCGTGCAAAATTCTTTCTACGCGGTGGAGAAATCCTCATCCTGAGATCAGCGCTGGATCGGCGCGACGACGACCTCGACGCGCTGGAACTCCTTGATGTCCGAATAGCCGGTCGACGCCATCGTGCGCTTGAGCGCGCCCATCAGGTTCATCGAGCCGTCGGCCACGCTGGACGGGCCGTGCAGGATCTGCTCCAGCGTGCCCACCGTGCCGAACTCGACCCGCCGCCCGCGCGGCAGGTCGGGGTGGTGCGCCTCGGAGCCCCAGTGGAAGCCGTGGCCGGGCGCCTCGGAGGCGCGGGCCAGCGGCGAGCCCACCATGACGGCGTCGGCGCCGCACGCGATGGCCTTGGCGATGTCGCCGGAGGTGCCCATGCCGCCGTCGGCGATCACGTGCACGTAGCGGCCGCCGGACTCGTCCATGTAGTCGCGGCGGGCCGCGGCCACGTCGGAGATCGCGGTCGCCATCGGCACCGCCACGCCCAGCACGTTGCGGGTGGTGTGGGAGGCGCCGCCGCCGAAGCCGACCAGCACGCCGGCCGCGCCGGTGCGCATCAGGTGGAGCGCCGCCGTGTAGGTGGCGCAGCCGCCCACGATCACCGGGACGTCGAGCTCGTAGATGAACTGCTTGAGGTTGAGCGGCTCGGCCCGCCCCGAGACGTGCTCGGCGGAGACCGTGGTGCCCCGGATGACGAACATGTCGACCCCGGCGTCGATGACCGCCTTGTGATACTGCACCGTGCGCTGCGGCGACAGCCGGACGGCCGTGGTCACGCCGGAGGCGCGGATCTCCTCGATGCGGCGGCCGATCAGCTCTTCCTTGATCGGCGCCGCGTAGATCTCCTGGAGCCTGCGGGTGGCCGCCTCGGCGTCGAGCGAGGCGCACTCCTCCAGCAGCGGGGACGGGTCCTCGTAGCGCGTCCACAGCCCTTCGAGGTCGAGCGGCGCGAGCCCGCCGAGCCGGCCGATCTCGATCGCGGTGGCGGGCGAGACGACGCTGTCCATGGGCGCGACGACGACGGGCAGTTCGAACCGGTACGCGTCGATCTGCCAGGCGATCGAGACCTCTTCCGGATCGCGGGTGCGCCGCGACGGGACGAGGCCGATCTCGTCGAGCGAGTAAGCCCGGCGGCCTGCCTTGCCCCGGCCGATCTCCACCTGCTGAGTCATGCGGTTTTACCTTCTGTGATAGTTAGGAGCTTCCACGGTCATCTGGATGTCGTGGGGATGGCTCTCCTTGAGGCCCGCTGCCGTGATCGGCATGAGCTCGCAGTCGGTGTGCATCTGGGGGATCGTGCGGCAGCCGGAATACCACATGCCCTGGCGCAGACCGCCGACGAGCTGGTGGGCGACCGCCGCGACCGGGCCTCGGTAGGGCACCTGGCCCTCGATGCCCTCGGGGATGTACTTGTCCTCGCCGCCGACCTCGGCCTGGGCGTAGCGGTCCTTGCTGAACGAGGTGCCGCCCCGCTCGCGGTTGCGCACCGCGCCGAGCGAGCCCATGCCCCGGTAGGACTTGAACTGCTTGCCGTTGATGAAGATCAGCTCGCCGGGCGACTCCTCGCAGCCGGCCAGCAGGGAGCCGAGCATGACGCTGTCGGCGCCGGCCGCGATGGCCTTGACGATGTCGCCCGAATACTGCAGGCCGCCGTCGCCGATCACCGGGACGCCGGCCGGGGCGCACGCCAGCGACGCCTCGTAGATGGCGGTGACCTGCGGCGCGCCGACACCGGCGACGACCCGGGTGGTGCAGATCGAGCCCGGCCCGACGCCGACCTTGACCGCGTCGGCGCCCGCGTCGACGAGCATCTGGGCGCCGGCCCTGGTGGCGATGTTGCCGCCGATGACGTCGACCTTGCTGTTGGCCTTGACCTTGGCGATCATGTCGGCCAGGCCCTTGGAGTGGCCGTGCGCGACGTCGACCACGATGGCGTCGACGCCCGCCTCGATGAGCGCCTTGGCCCGCACCTCGGCGTCGCCGCCGACGCCCACGGCCGCGCCCACCACCAGGCGGCCGTCGGCGTCCTTGGTGGCGAGCGGATACTGCTCGCTCTTGGTGAAGTCCTTGACCGTGATCAGGCCGCGCAGCCTGCCGTCGGGGTCGACCAGCGGCAGCTTCTCGATCTTGTTCTTGCGCAGCAGCGCGTAGGCGTCGTCACGCGAGACCCCCACGGGGGCGGTGACGAGCGGCATCTTGGTCATGACCTCGCGCACCGGCCGGGCCTGGTCGGTCTCGAAGCGCATGTCACGGTTGGTGACGATGCCGACGAGGATGCCGGAGGCGTCGGTGACGGGCACCCCGGAGATCCGGTAGGTGGCGCACAGGCGCTCGACGTCGGCCAGGGTGTCGTCGGGGCTGCAGGTCACCGGGTTGGTCACCATGCCGGCCTCGGACCGTTTCACCAGGTCGACCTGCTGGGCCTGCTCCTCGACCGACAGGTTGCGGTGCAGGATGCCGATGCCGCCCTGCCGGGCCATCGCGACCGCCATGCGCGCCTCGGTGACGGTGTCCATCGCCGCCGAGACGAGCGGGATCGACAGCGTGATGCGGCGTGACAGCCTGGTGGCGGTTTCGGCCTCGCCCGGCTGCAGGTCGGAATAGGCCGGCACCAACAGCACGTCGTCGAACGTCAGACCCGTCTGTGTGAACTTGGACATGCTGCGGCCCCTCCTGCCGTTGCGCTGATGCAGCAAGTCTAGGGCCTGCCTCCAAAACGCATGGATGCCGGGAGGACGATGACCCCCACGGTCCGTCGTACTCCCGGCATCCAGCAGAAGTGCCGGGGGACGGAGCGGTCGGTGAGCCGCGCCGTCCCCCGGCCACCGGCATCCGGGCCTGACGCCGCGCACGCCACCGAACCCCCCTCCGCGTCCTGATGGCCGGCGGCGCCGGGCCCTGTAACGGAATGCCGACGCTGAGTTAAGCGTGGGTTACGGAACGGCACAGCGCAATGTGAAAACGTGCAATTGCACGAAGTTGCACCCCCGGCCGGGGCAGTCGGCGCAACCAGCGGACAAGTAAGGAATGCCGGGTTATCCTCGCGGCACGCCGCGCGTTCCCCCCTACGGAGCCCGACACATGCGCAACGAGCACCAAACTGTGCCAGATTCGCTCGAAACGCTAGGCCTCGATCCCACGCAAACGGCCCTTTACACGGCAGTGCTGCGCCTGCACCGCGCCACCCGCACCGAGCTGGCCGAGGCCACCGACGGGCCCGTCGACCAGGTCGCCGACCAGCTCGACGACCTCGTCAGGCTCGGCGTCGTCGACGAGCAGTCCGGCGAGTACCTGGCCCGCCACCCGGCGGCCGCGCTCGGCCGGCTCGTGGCCGAACGGCTCGACCGGCTGGCCGAGGAGAGCCGCCGCATCGACACCGTGCTCGGCTCGATCCGCGGCCTCATCCGCGACTACGACGCCGGCCGCGACCACCGCAGCGGCCCGTTCCCCGTCGAGTCCGCCAGCGGCGCGGACGTGCTGTACGAGAGCGTCATGGGCATGGCCGTGCAGGCTCCCCCGATGACGCTGCTGACCGCGATCCCCGACGAGCGGACGATGGCCGACTTCGCCGCCAAGTTCGTCGAGCCGTGGATCGACGCCCAGCGCCGCGGCCTGCTCGTGGTGCGCGCCGTGCTGCCCGTCGCCACCCTCACCCTGCCCGGGGTGCGCGACCAGCTCACCCGGCTGCTCGCGACCGGCGGCCAGGTGCGCACGCTGGACCGGGTGCCGAGCTGGTTCATGACGGCCGGCAGCGACACCGCCGGGCTGCCCGCCACCTGGGGCGGCAACCTGCCCGACCACGCCTACAACTTCTACCTGATGCGCACCCCCATCGTGGCGGGCATGCTCCGCTCGCTGTTCGAGGAGTGGTGGGGGCGGGCCGTGCCGCTGCCGTGGGAGCGCGGCGGCGGCATGGCGCAGGTGCTGCGGCTGGCCGCGCAGGGCCTGTGCGACGAGTCCATCGCCCGGCAGCTCGGCCTGTCGGTCCGCACCGTACGGGCCAGGTTCGCCGACGCGATGGCCGAGCTCGGCGCCCAGTCCCGCTTCCACGCCGGCGTGGAGGCCGCCCGCCGCGGCTGGCTGACCTGACCCCCAGGCCGGCCCAGGGCGAGCCTGCGGGCGGGCGTGAGGGGGCGGACGTAAGGGCGGGTGTGAGGGCGGGCCCGGGGCGGGCGTGAGGGCGGGGCTGAGGGTGTGCGGCGCGGCCGGGTCGGTCAATGCCCACCGCTCGCGCCGCATCGGTCATATGGTGGGAAGGTGCTGGAAGACGTCCCCCGCGACCCGTTCGCGGACGACCCCAACGACCCTTCCGCTGCGATGGGCGAGCTCGGCGAGGCCGAGCCGCTGACCGCCGCCGAGCGCGACGAGGCCATCACCGACCTGGCCGACGTCGAGGTCTTCCGCTCCCTGCTGGAGCGGCAGGGGGTGCTGGGCCTGGTGCTCGACTGCCCGGAGTGCGGCGAGCAGCACTTCTTCGACTGGGACCTGCTGCGCGGCAACCTGCGCCAGATGATCGAGCTGGGCCAGCCCCAGATGCACGAGCCGGCCTTCCAGCCCGATCCGGCCGCCTACGTCACCTGGGAGTACGCGCGAGGCTACGTCGACGGCGTCATCGACACGGAGGAACGCCGCTGATCGAGCACGTCGCCGACCAGGGCCGCGAGCACCCGGGCGGCCGGGTCGCCGCTGTCGGGCAGCTCACCGGCCGCGAGCGCGTCGAGCAGCGCGTCGCTCTCTTCCTCAGGGGTCAAGCCGACTCCAGCTCGGCCATCTGCCTCAGCCTGGCCAGCGCCCGGTGCTGGGCGACGCGTACGGCACCTGGTGACATGCCGAGTACATTACCGGTCTCCTCGGCCGACAGCCCCGACACCACCCGCAACAGCAGCAGCTCGCGCTGGTTGGGCGGCAGCCGGGCGAGCAGCCTGCGGGCGTGCTCGACCTCGATGTAGCGGACGACGGTCTCCTCCGGCCCCGGCCCGTCGTCGGGCCCGTCGGGGAGATCCTGGGTCGGCACGGCCGAGCGCACGGAGCTGCGCAGCGCGTCGGCCACCTTGTGCGAGGCGATCCCGAAGACGAACGACGCGAACGGCCGCCCCATGTCGCGGTATCGCGGCAGCGCGGACAGGACCGCGATGCACACCTCCTGGGCCACGTCATCGGCAATGTGATATTGCCCCGAAACGCGGCCCAGCCTGGCGCGGCAATAGCGCACCACCATCGGACGCAACTCGCCGAGCAAGGATTCGATCGCACTGCGATCTCCCTGCACCGCGAGGCTCGTCAGTTCTCTTAGGTCGGAGTCATCCGTCCGTGCCGGAAGTCTCGACGCGAGCCTTACCCCAATTTTGGCGTCGGCGACGCTTCCCTCGCTCACGTTAGGCATGATGCCCGGCCCGCTCCGGCCTGTCGTCATGGCGAACGGCTACGGATTGGTCACATTGAAGCGACGATAACCGATAGTAATCGAGTGACAACACTAAGCCTTTATGCCTGGCAGATTGTTTCACGTTATAAGCCAAATGGCACGACATTCGTCAGACCACGGACGCTTAACCCGCACTCCAGGTTCACTCAGATAAACAATATTTCACAGAAAAATGTGACATAGCGCTACAAACAACGAAACGGCCCGCACCGGAATCCCGGTGCGGGCCGAAGCGCGTTACAGCGAACCCTAGTGGCCGTGCCCGTGGCCGTGACCCTGGCCGGCGGCCGGGGCCTCCTCCTCGGGCTTGTCCACCACGAGGGCCTCGGTGGTCAGCAGCATGCCCGCGATCGACGCCGCGTTCTGCACCGCCGAGCGGGTGACCTTGACCGGGTCGTTGACGCCCTGCGCGAGCAGGTCGCCGTACTCGCCGGTGGCCGCGTTGAGGCCGTGGCCCGCGGGCAGCTCCGCCACCTTGTGGGTGACGACGTAGCCCTCCAGGCCGGCGTTCTCGGCGATCCAGCGGGCCGGCTCGACCAGCGCGCGGCGCACGATGGAGACACCGGTCGCCTCGTCGCCCGTCAGGCCGAGGTCGTCGAGGTCCTTGGAGACGTGGATCAGCGCGGAGCCGCCGCCGGAGACGATGCCCTCCTCGATCGCGGCGCGCGTCGCGGAGATCGCGTCCTCGAGGCGGTGCTTCTTCTCCTTGAGCTCCACCTCGGTGGCCGCGCCGACGCGCAGCACGCACACGCCGCCCGCGAGCTTGGCCAGGCGCTCCTGGAGCTTCTCGCGGTCCCAGTCGGAGTCGGACTGCTCGATGGCGAGCTTGATCTCCTTGACCCGGTCCTCGATCGCGGCAGGGTCGCCGGCGCCGTCGACGATGGTCGTGGCGTCCTTGGTGACGACGATGCGGCGGGCGGTGCCGAGCACCTCCAGGCCGACGTTCTCCAGCTTGAGGCCGACCTCCTCGCTGACGACCTGGCCGCCGGTGAGGATGGCCATGTCCTGCAGCATCGCCTTGCGGCGGTCGCCGAAGCCGGGAGCCTTGACGGCGACGGAGGTGAAGGTGCCGCGGATCTTGTTGGTGACCAGGACGGCCAGGGCCTCGCCCTCGACATCCTCGGCGACCACGAGCAGCGGCTTCTTCGTCTGGGCGATCTGCTCCAGCAGCGGCAGGAAGTCCGCGATGGAGGAGACCTTGCCCTGGGTGAGCAGGATGTAGGCGTCCTCCAGGACGGACTCCATCCGCTCGGAGTCGGTCACCATGTAGGCCGACAGGTAACCCTTGTCGAACTGCAGGCCCTCGGTGAACTCGAGCTCCATGCCCATGGCGTTGGACTCTTCGACGGTCAGCACGCCGTCCTTGCCGACCTTGTCGAACGCCTCGGCGATCAGGTCGCCGATCTTGGCGTCCTGGGCGGAGATCGTCGCCACGTCGGCGATGGCCTTCTTGTCCTCGACCGGGATGGCCGAGGCGAGCAGCCTGTCGCTGACGTCCTTGGCGGCCTTGTCGATGCCGCGCTTGAGCGACAGCGGCGAGGCGCCGGCCGCCACGTTGCGCAGGCCCTCGCGGACCATGGCCTGGGCCAGGACGGTCGCGGTGGTGGTGCCGTCACCCGCGATGTCGTTGGTCTTGGTGGCAACTTCCTTGGCGAGCTGGGCGCCGAGGTTCTCGTAACGGTCCTCCAGCTCGACCTCGCGAGCGATGGTGACACCGTCGTTGGTGATCGTCGGAGCACCGAACTTCTTGTCGATGACGACGTTGCGGCCACGCGGGCCGAGGGTAACCTTCACGGCGTCCGCGAGGGCGTTGACTCCGCGCTCAAGCGCGCGGCGGGCGTCCTCGTCGAACTCCAGAATCTTCGCCATTTGCTGAAAGTCCTCTCCTAGCGTCGAAAGCCCCGGCCGCCTTGGGAGCGCCCGGGGCCCGACACGACCGGCTTACTTCTCGATGATCGCGAGAACGTCGCGGGCGGAGAGCACGAGGTACTCCTCGCCGCCGTACTTGACCTCGGTGCCGCCGTACTTGCTGTAGAGGACGATGTCGCCCTCGGAGACGTCGAGCGGAATCCGCTTGTCGCCGTCCTCGTCCCAGTTGCCCGGGCCCACCGCGAGGACCTTGCCCTCCTGCGGCTTCTCCTTGGCGGTGTCAGGGATGACCAGGCCGGAAGCGGTGGTCTGCTCTGCCTCAAGCGGCTGAACCACGATGCGGTCGCCGAGCGGCTTAACGGGAACCTTGGTGGCGGTCGTCACGATCGGACCTCCCCTTCAGATTTGAATGATCAGAAGAGGCGACCAGCGGGGCCTGCCGTCGCGGGTGCCAGACCTGCCTCGTCGCACAGTTGGCACTCTCAAGGGGAGAGTGCCAACAGGAAACATATGCAAGAGGGGCTTGACAGTCAACACGAACGCGTCAGCTCTGGGCGATCAGGCGTAGGAGCCTTCCGCCAGGTCGGCCACGATCCCGGCCCGGCCGGGGTTCCAGCCCAGGGCCGCCCGGGTGCGCGACGCGCCGATGCGCTGGCTGAGCGCGAGGGCCTGGGCGAATCCCTCCCCCAGCGCCCCGGCGGCCTCCGCGAGCGGCCACGGCTCCGCGGCGGCGCCCACGCCGGCCGCCACACCGGCCGCCTCGGCGACGGCGTCCACGGGCACGCCCTCCTCCGCGATGGCGTGGTAGATCCGCGCCTCCCCCTTCTCCACGACCGCGACGAGCAGGTCCGCCAGGTCGTCCACGTGCACGGCCGTCCAGGCGGGCACTCCCCCGGCGGTCACGTACACGCCCGTGCCGCGCCGGGCCGCCTGCTCGCGCAGCAGCGCGGGGATGCCACCGCCCCGGCCGTGGACGACGCCCGGCCGGACCACCGACCCGCCGCCGTCGAGCACCAGCCGCTCGACCTGGTCGCGGTAGGCGACCAGCGGGACGGGGTCGGCCGGGCTCTCCTCGTCCCCGCCGTCCACCTCGCCGAGCACCCAGACCCCGCTCACGTACGTCACCCGCTTCCCGGAGGCGGCGAGCGCGCCGACGGAGGCCAGGTCGGCCTCCCGGTTACCGGTCAGCTCGGCGGCGTGCACCACGGCGTCGACGTCGGCGGTCAGCGCGGCGGCGACCGACGCCGGGTCCGCCAGGTCGCCGTGGCGCTCGTCGGCCACCCCGGACACCCGCCTGCTCCCGTCGACTGACGGCCGCACCAGCGCCGCGACCTCGTGGCCGCGCTCGATCAGCCGCTCGACCAGCACCCCGCCGATGTAGCCCGTCGCGCCAAGCACCAGCACCTTCATGTCTTCCACCTCGAACACTTCGACGTTGAACACTTCGACACTCAGGAAACTAGCGCGGCTCCCCCGAAATTTCAACGTCGAAGTTTTTGATATCGTCGGACGCATGGAAGACGCCGTCGACGTGATCCTCGGACAGTGGGCGCGGGCCCGCCCCGGCCTGGACGCCTCGCCCATGGGCGTCGTCGGCCGGGTCTCCCGCCTGTCGCGCCTGCTCGAACGCGGCGTCAAGGAGTTCCTGGCCGGGCGCGGCCTGGAGCCCTGGGAGTTCGACATGCTGGCCACGCTGCTGCGCAGCGGCGAGAGCCACACCATGTGCATGAAGGACCTGTCCTCCTCCGCCATGGTCAGCCCCGGCGCGCTCACCAACCGCATGGACCGCCTGGTCGAGCGCGGCCTGGTCGACCGCCGGCCGGCGCCGGGAAACCGCCGCATGATCCTGGTCTCGCTCACCCCCGAGGGGCTGCGCCTGGTCGACGACGTGCTGGAGGGGCATCTCGACAACGAGCGCGACCTGCTGGCCGGGCTCGACGAGGACGAGCGCGCCGCCCTGGCCGGGCTGCTGCGCAAGCTGCTCGTCTCCCTGCGCGACACCGATCTCTGAGCCGGCCCGCCGCGTGCACTACCGTCGTACGTCGTGGACCTGGACGCCTTCACCGAGCTGCTGACACCGCGCGGCCTGCGGGCGCTGGCCGAGGCGGAGGAGCTCGCCGGCGCCGACCCGGTCGCGGCGGCCACCCGGCTGCGCCGCACCTACGACGCCGCCCTCACCTCGGCGGCGCTCACCCAGGCGGGGCTGCGCGAGCGGGCCGCCGCCAAGTTCGGCGCCGACGCGGCGCGCATGTTCTTCACCCCGCACGGCCTCGAACAGTCCACCCGCGCCGAGGTCGCCGAGCACCGGGCCCGCCGCCTGGCCGAGTGCGGCGCCGGGCCGCGCGTCGCCGACGCCTGCTGCGGCATCGGCGGCGACTTCCTGGCGCTGGCCCGCGCCGGCCGCACGGTCGAGGCCGTCGACGCCGACCCGCTGACCGCCGCCGTCGCCCGCGCCAACGCCGACGCGCTCGGCCTGGGCGAGCGCGTCACCGTGCGGGTGGCCGACGCCGCGACCGTGCGGCCCGAGGACCACGACGTGCTGTTCGCCGACCCGGCCAGGCGCGGCTCGCGGGGCCGCACGTTCGACCCGATGTCCTACTCGCCGCCCTGGCCGGTCGTCCTCGACCTGGTCTCCCGGGCGCGCCTGGCCTGCCTCAAGGTCGCCCCCGGCATCCCGTACGAGTTCATCCCCGCGCAGGCGCAGGCCGAGTGGGTCTCGTACAAGGGCGAGGTGAAGGAGGCCGCGCTCTGGACGGGCGCCGGCGAGCCCGGGCGGCGGGCGACGCTCCTGCCGGGCGGCCATACGCTGACCGCCACCGGGGCCGAGGCCGGCACCGGGCCGGTGGGGCGCTACGTGTACGAGCCGGACGGGGCCGCGGTGCGGGCGCATCTGGTGGGCGAGGTGGCCGAGCTGGTGGGCGGGTGGCTGGCCGACCCGATGATCGCCTACATCTCGGGGGACGAGCCGGTCGACACGCCGTGGGCCGCGCGGTACGAGGTGGTCGAGACGCTGCCGTTCTCGCTCAAACGACTCAGAGCGGCGCTGCGGGCACGCCGCGTCGGAAATGTCACCATTAAAAAGCGCGGATCGGCTGTGGATATCGAGCGGCTGCGCGGCGACCTCCGGCTTTCCGGTGAAGAATCCGCCGTCGTCATTCTGACGAGGATTATGGATAAACCATCCGTTCTGATCTGCCACCCGTCACGACCTGCGTGAATGACAAATCCGGACGATTCCATCATAAGAGCGATCTTCTCCTTCGCCGATGACGGACCTTGATCGAAAGGCTAAGGTAGCCGGGCGGGAGTTCTCCCCCCTATTGCGGTGAGCCGCGTTCTCCTTCTTTCACTTGCACATCGGACCCAACCCCACCGCCACGCGGCAGACCGTCGACAGCGAAGGAGCCTTTCGGTGGACCATTCCAACCACACCACCACCCTTCTGCAGGCAGGCGGCCAGACCGCCATCTCCGACAGGATGCGGGAGCTGCTGGCGCGTGCCGCCCAGGATCACGTGTACGAACAGCGCACGCAGGGAGCCGTCCTCGACGAGATCCGGCAGCGGCTGGAGGGCATGGAATGGCTCCTCCGCGAGGTGCGCGAGCGTGAGCTCGGCGGGCTGAGCGGCACCCTGGAGACCGTCTCCGGACGGCTCGACGACATCGCCGCCAAACCGCCCATGTGGGCCGAAGGGCTGGCCCAGCACGTCGAGGCGGTGCGCGACCACGTCGACGCCGTCGGCGAGCAGGTCGGCGGCGTCGACACCCGGGTGGACGCGGTCAGCCAGCGGGTCCACCCGATCCTGGAGCTGC
The DNA here is from genome assembly GCF_053590035.1 of Nonomuraea sp. NPDC003214. Classification (NCBI taxonomy): domain Bacteria; kingdom Bacillati; phylum Actinomycetota; class Actinomycetes; order Streptosporangiales; family Streptosporangiaceae; genus Nonomuraea; species Nonomuraea sp. NPDC003214. The sequence continues at coordinate 1,010,050 of NZ_JBSFSX010000001.1, forward strand.
CCAAGCTGCGCGCCGACCTCGGCACCGTGTCCGAGAGCGTCGAGGAGGCGCTGAGCCGGCTGCAGTCGGTGCTGGAGGTCACCGACGGGGTGACCCAGCGGATGGGCGAGGTCACCAGCAAGCTGGCGCAGGTCAGCGCCGGCATGGAGGTCGCCGCCGGGCGCTTCACCCGCATCGACAAGTCGCTGGCCGAGCTCCACTCGCGCACCGAGCGGGTCGAGGGCGTGATGCTCGACCTGTCCGACAGCCTCGACGAGCGCCTGGCCCTCGCCGCCCAGCAGCTCACCGCCACGACCGAGCAGGTCACGGCCAAGGTCGACGCGCTGGAGGAGCGGCTGCTCGGCCGCCTCGACGACGCCGAGCAGCGGCTCGGCGGACGCTTCGACGGCGTCGACGGCCGGATCGACCGGGTCGACGGGCGGCTCGTCGCGATCGACTCGCGCCTGGAGAGCGTCGACGTGCGCTTCGAGAGCACCGACGAGACGCTGGCCGGGATCGAGGGCCGCCTGCAGAGCCTCGACGGCCGCGCCGCCGCCACCGACACGCGCCTCGACGGCTTCGGCACCCGCCTGGCCTCCGTCGACGGCCGCCTCAGCTCGATGAACGGCGAGCTCACCGGCCACGCCGCCCGCTTCGACGCCCTCGCGCAGAGCCTCACCGGCCACGACAAGCGCCTCGACGCCCTCACCGACCGCCTCCACGGCCACGACGGCCACTTCGACACCCTCGCCAAGCAGCTCGGCGGCCACGACGAGCGCTTCGACCGCCTCGACAGCCGGCTCGGCGAGCACGACGAGCACTTCGACGCGCTCGCCGAGCGCCTCGGCGGCCAGGGCGAGCGGTTCGACGCGCTGGCCGAGCGCCTGGCCGCGGCCGAGGAGCACCTGGTCACCCGGGTCGACGGCCTCGACGCCCACCTCAGCGGCCTCACCACCCGCTCCGAGCAGGCCAGCGAGGCCCTGGAGAGCGTCGGCGAGACCATCGGCAGGCTCCCCGCCGCGCTGGCCATCGACGAGCGCATCGGCGAGCTGCTCGACACCCACCGCGACGAGCACCTGCAGCGGCTGACCGAGGCCGCGACGTCGCTCACCGAGGTCGTCCGCTCCCGCCCCGACCGCGACGCGCTGGCCGAGACGGTCTCCGGCATCGTCGAGCCCGCCACAGCCGACCTCAACAAGCGCCTGGGAGCCCTGGAGGAGACCATGCTGGCCCTGGCCGAGGCCCTGCTGCGGCCGACCCGCGCCAAGGACTGACGCGGCCGCTCAGCGCCGCGGCGTGATGACGATCGACAGCCCGTCCAGCACCCGTTCGAGACCGAACGCGAAGATCGTCTCCAGGTCGATCGCCACCCTCGGGTCGGTCACCTGCTTGATGAGCCGTCCCTCGACCGTCAGGCGCCGCGACATCCACTGCGTGCTGGTCAGCCCGGTGTCGCGCTCGGCATCGGTCTCGCTCTCGATGTTGACCGCCGTGCCGCGCACGTAGTTGACCAGGGTGGCGTAGACGAGCAGCCGCGTGTCGGCGGGCAGGCCGAGGTCGTCCAGCGCCCGCAGCGACCACTGGGCGTAGGCCACCATGCCGGGCAGCACGATCGGCCGGGTGACCGACACCACCCGGGGCAGCCACGGGTGACGCTGGTAGGCCGCCCACTGCAGCCGGGCGGCCACCCGCAGGTGGGAGCGCCAGCCCGGCGGCGGCTCGGGATAGTCGATCTCGGCGAACGCCGCGTCGGCCATCAGCCGGGCCAGCTCGCCCTTGGACTCGACGTGGCGGTAGAGCGACATCGTCGCCACGCCGAGCCGGGAGCCGACCGAGCGCATGGACAGCGAGGCCAGCCCGTCGACGTCGGCGATCTCGATGGCGGCGCGGACGATCCGGTCGCGTTCGAGCGTCTCGGCGGAGCGCCTGGGGGCGGCCTGGGCGGCGACCACGGAGCCCACCCGGGGCGCCGACTCGATGACGCCCGCCTGCTTGAGCGCGGTCAGCGCCTTGGTGGCGGTCGCCATCGCCACGCCCCACTCCCGCATGATCGCCCTGGTCGTGGGGACCGGGTCACCGGGTCGCAGCTCGCCCTCGGCGACGCGCCGCTCGATGTCGGCGACGATCCGCAGGTAGGGCGGACGGGGGTCGGTCACGATCCAACAGTGTCACACGGGCTCGGGCAGCCAGCTGCCGTGCAGCCCGAGCGGCACCCGTACGGGAAGGTGGATCCTGGCGACGGGGGCGCCGGTGAAGTCCTGCGCCGACAGGATCACCAGGTCGCTCGCGCCGCGCTCCGGGTCGGACACGTACGTGAGCAGGTAGCCGTCGTCCTCGCCGGTCCCCGTGGCGGCGAACACGGCCTCCCCTACCGACTCGCCCCGGCCGAAGCCGTGCACCTCGGTGGTGCCGCGGTCCAGGTCGTGCTTGACCAGGGCGTTGGTGAAGGCGTCGTCGGGAGGCGCGCCCGCGGGCGTGAACGGGATGCCGTACAGGTCCGTGGCCGCCGCGTAGCCGTAGCGGTGGCGGCGGGAGGTGCGTGACTCGTTCAGGCGCGGGAAGTCCTGCGGCCGGTCGTCGAGGCGCCGCTGGACGACCCGGTCCGTCTCGATCGTCCACCGGTCCAGGGCGGGGCGGATGCCGCCGGGGTCGGCCGGGTCGAACGGCCCGTCGGCGGTGACCAGGTCCACGACGATCGCGCCGCCGTCCTCGTAGGCGTTGAGCGTGTGGCTGACGTGCACCGGGTCGATCTCCAGCCAGCGCACCTCGCCCCCGGCGCGCGGCATGACGCCCACCCGGGTGGGGTGCCCGGGCAGCCAGCGGCACTCGAACCCGTCGAACCCGAGCGGCGTGTCCCACAGGACGACGTGGTTCTCGGTGAGCGCGAAGTCGTGCATGAACGGCGTCCGCGTGAGCGGGATCGACGTGCTCGCCACCACGGCGGCGTCGGGGCCGGTCACGATGTACTGCACGAAGCTCTGGCCCACCTGGTACGACAGCGAGTGCAGCGCGCCGGTGAGCGGGTCGTGCTTGGAGTGGGCGCCGGCCGTGAAGCCCTCGGGGGTGCCGCCGAGCGCGCACACGCCCACCGTGCCGAGCTCGGCGTCCAGCTCGGCCGGCGGCAGCCCGCCCTCCGCCAGCGCGAACGTGCGGGCGGCGTGCTCGATCACGTGCACCATCGGCCCGTGGCCGGGCGTGCGGACCCAGCGGTTGCGGTACCACTCGGCCCGGCCGTCGCGCAGCCGCACCCCGTGCACCATGCCCTGGCCCATGCCCCAGATGTGCACGGCGGGGTCCTCGATGCCCAGCGGGTTGGGGCCGTTGCGCAGGTAGCGGCCGTTGAGCTCGGCCGGCACGCGCCCGGTGACCGGCAGGTCGTAGGCCGTGACTTCCTCGGTGACGGGCGCGAACGGGCCCTCTGTGTACTTCATGCTGACAACGTACGCAGAGGGCCCGGAAAAGCCTTCCCAGCAGGGGTAATTCCCCCGAGTTGCACTAGTGCAGGGTCACACGTGGACGGTGGTGATCGGCAGCGAGGAGTCGGCCGGGATCTCCAGCGTCGACGGCGTCACCCCGGCCGCCACCAGGTCGGAGCCGAGCGCGGCGACCATGGCGCCGTTGTCGGTGCACAGGCCGGGCCGGGGCACCCGCAGCCGGACGCCCGCCGCGTCGCACCGCTCCTGGGCCAGCGCGCGCAACCGCGAGTTGGCCGCCACGCCGCCGCCGATGAGCAGGTCGTGCACCTCGTACTTCTTGCACGCCTGCAGCGCCTTGCGGGTGAGCACGTCGACCACGGCCTCCTGGAAGGAGGCGGCCACGTCGGGCACGTGGATGCGCTGGCCGGACGACTCGCGGGCCTCCACCCAGCGGGCGACGGCGGTCTTGAGCCCGGAGAAGGAGAAGTCGAGCGTGCCGTCGTCCATCTTGCCGCGCGGGAAGGCGACGGCGGTGCCGGAGCCGTCGCGGGCGGCCCGGTCGATGTGCGGCCCGCCGGGGAACGGCAGCCCGAGCACCCGCGCCACCTTGTCGAACGCCTCGCCCGCCGCGTCGTCGACGGTCGAGCCGAGCGAGATCACGTCCTCGGCCACGTCGGGCACCAGCAGCAGCGAGGAGTGGCCGCCGGAGACGAGCAGGGCGATGCACGGCTTGGGCAGCGGCCCGTGTTCGAGCTGGTCGACGGCGACGTGCGCGGCCAGGTGGTTGACGCCGTAGAGGGGCACGCCGAGGCCGAGCGCGTAGGACTTGGCGGCGGCGACGCCGACGAGCAGCGCCCCGGCCAGCCCCGGGCCGGCGGTGACGGCGATGGCGTCGATGTCGGAGAACTTCAGCCCGGCGGCGGACAGCGCGGCCTCGACCGTCGGCGTCATGGCCTCCAGGTGCGCCCGCGAGGCCACCTCCGGCACCACGCCGCCGAAGCGGGCGTGCTCGTCCATGCTGGAGGCGATGGTGTTGGCCAGCAGCGTGTGGCCTCTGACGATGCCGATGCCGGTCTCGTCGCAGGACGTCTCGATGCCCAGGACCAGGGGTGCGTCAGCCATCCAGCTTCCTTCTCATCATGATCGCGTCGGTGCCGTCCTCGTAGTAGCGGCGGCGGGTGCCGATCTCCTCGAACCCGAAGTGCGTGTAGACGCCGCGGGCGACCGGGTTGTCCTCGCGCACCTCCAGGAAGATCTCCCTGGCTCCCCTGCGGCCGGCCTCCTGCAGCAGGGCGGAGAGCATGGCGCCGCCGACGCCGGTGCCGCGGTGGGTGTCGAGCACCGCGATCGTCTGCACGTCGGCCTGGTCGGCGGCGACGGCGAGCCCGGCGTAGCCGACGATCTGCTCCTCGACCAGGGCCACCACGTAGTGGCGGGTGCGCGGCTGGTCGGCCAGCTCGCCGCGCATCATGCCCTCGCTCCACGCGTCGCGCGGGAACGTGGCCCGCTCGATCGCCATGACCGCCGGCAGGTCGGCCTCGGTCATCTGCCGCAGCTTCACGCCGTCACCTTCTTGGGCGCCCCGGGCACCACGGCGTCGGGGCGGCGCAGGTAGATCGGGCGCGGCGGGTCGAGCGGGGCGCCCGCCGCGATCCGCTCGGCCGCGAGCGCGGCCAGGAACCCGGCGTACGGGTAGGCGGGGGCGACGGCGGGGCCCAGGACGTCGCGGTAGAGCTCGGCCCCGGCCACCGGCAGCCCTTCGACGGGCACGTCGGCGGGCCGGTCGACGTGCGGGCCGTCGACCCTGGTGCGCCGGTCGGAGTAGCGGGCCCAGAAGACCTCCTTGCGCCGCGCGTCGGTGGCGACCAGGAACGGCTCCTCCAGCCCGGACCCGTAGGCGACGGCGTCGAGCGTGCAGATGCCGTGGGCGGGCACGCCGAGGGTGGTCGCCAGGCCCTGCGCGGTCATCAGCCCGACGCGCAGGCCCGTGTAGGGGCCGGGGCCGCCGCCCGCGACGACGGCAGTGACGTCGCGCAGCGCGACCCCCGCCTCGGCGAGGACGCGCTCGACGGTGGGCACGAGCAACTCGCCGTGGCGGCGCGCGTCGATCGTGGTGGATTCGGCGAGCACCCGCTGCCCGTCGTGAAGGGCGGCGGTGACGGCGGGCGTCGCGGTGTCAAAGGCCAGGACCAGCACGACTGCTTAGCCTACCGGCCCGACAGGTCAGACCCGGCCGCTCCGCCGATTCGGCCTGCCGGTGCTTCAGGACCAGCCGGTCCGCTGTCTGAGCCATTCCAGCGCCACGACGCCCTGGGCCCGCTGGAAGGCGCGCAGGGTCGGCAGGCCGGGCGGCGCGGGCTGACGGGACTGCCGGACGAAGAAGCCGGTGAGGGCGGCGACGGCCTTGGTGACGTCCGGGTCGGGGTCGGGCAGCAGCTCGTGCGGCGGCGGCCCGCCCTGCATGCCGACCGACGGCAGCATCGCCACCCGGTCGTACCAGGCGGCGGCCCGCGACGCCCACGGCCAGTCGACGACGTAGACGCGCCCGTCCGAGATGAGCACGTTGTCGGCCCGCAGGTCGCAGTGGGCCAGCGTGTCGCCCGCCGCCGCCTCGGCCCAGCCGGACTCCAGCTCGGCCAGCGCCGGCAGGTGGCGCAGCGCCCACGGGTCGAGCCCGGTGGTGTCCTCGCCGAGCAGCCTGCGCCAGCCCTGGAAGGACGTCCCCATGACCTCCCCGATCGGCGGCACGTCCACCGGTGACGGCGTGAGCGCGGCCGACATCCGCTCGACGGCGTCGAGCACCAGGTCCAGCTCGTCGCGCCGCCACGGCATGGCCGGGTGGCGGCCCTCGACGTCCTCGAACGCCATCGCCACCCACCCGTCGAGCTCGAACGCGTCGAGCAGCCGGGGCGCCGGCACCGTGGCGGGCAGGGCGGCGGCGACCCGCGCCTCGGCCCGGTAGATGCGCACCGACTCGGCGTTCGGCTCGGGGCCGACGGCCTTGACGAAGGCCCGGCGGCCGTTGGCGGCGCGCAGCCGCACGGCGGCGGCCGGGGAGAAGCCGCCCTCCTGGGTGACCGCCTCGGCGACGGGCGCGCCGAGCAGTTTCTCGACCGCCTCGCGGACGCCCGGGTGCACCTCGGGCCAGGGCACCCGGGAACCGGACGCGGGCGGGCTGGTGTCCACGCTCATGCCCTCCATCGTCACAGAGGGGCGCAACCGCTTTTTCAGGCCTCGCTGGCGTACACGATGATGTTGTCCAGGTACTCGCCCTTGGCATAGTCGAACTTGCCGCCGCAGGTGACGAGCTTGAGCCCGTCCTCGACGTAGACCTTGCGCAGCGGGAAGTCGTCCTTGTGCACCTGTTCGATCGCGGTGACCTTGTACTCGACGACCTTGCCGTCACTGCGTTCGACCTTGACCGTCTCGCCCTTGCGGACCTGGCGGAGCTTGTAGAAGACGGCCGGCGAGGTCTTGGTGTCGACGTGGCCGACGATGACGGAGGCGCCCTTCTCGCCCGGCACTGCGCTGCCGGTGTACCAGCCGGCGACCTTGGGCTTCTCGTACGGCGGCAGCTCGACCTCGCCGTTCTTGAGCCCGAGCTTCATCAGCGGCGCCTCGACGTCGATCGACGGGATGTCGATGCTGCGGGGCACCACTCCGGCCGCCGTCTCCTCGGGGGCGGACTGCATGTTCTTGCCGGAGGCAACCAGCACGAGGCCCGTCACGGCGCCCGCGAGGACGACCCGTCCCGAACGCGCCATCTTCAGGACCGGCGGCGCTTGACCGCGATCCCGATCCCGGCAGCGGCGGCGACGCCGAGCGCCAGGCCCACGGGCACGAGCGGGATCGACGAGCCCTCGTCGACGTCCTTGCCGAAGGTGCCGCCGCCGCCCGCCCTGGGCGCCTTGGTGGGCACGTCGTCGGGCAGCGGCTCGGGCGCGCGGACGCGCAGCGTGGCGCGGCCGACGTGGTTGGTGCCGTCGCACTTGACGTCGACCCGGTAGGAGCCGCGCCGGACGGTGCCGTTGACCTGCGCCTGGCCGCGTACCCAGGCGCCGCCCGCCCGGGCGCCGGTCGGCGAGGGCGAGGAGGTCGCGGCGTCGGCCGGGTTGAGCGTGACGCCGCTGACGAACGCCCGGGACGTCGCGGTGCCGCTGTGGGCGGGGCCGCCGGTCGGCTCGGGGCAGTTGGCCAGCACCCACACGGTCGAGGTCTCGCCCGCGGTGACGCGGTCGGGGTTGAGCTGGACCAGGATGGACGGGCGGGTGGCCGCCGGGCTCGCCGTGGAGCTCGTGGTGGCGGTCGGCGCCGCCGTGGGGCTGCCAGTGGGACTGCCGGTGGGACTCACTGTCGGGGAGGCCGACCCCGACGGCGGTGTTTGCGCCTCCGCCGAACAACCGGCGAGGCCGATCATGAGGATGGCTCCCGCGTACGCGACCTGGCTGACCCTGAGCACCGCCGCACCCCACTCCGCCGTCTTTCACCAAGCATCCACCAGTTTTCGTGGATGCCGCCCCTCCTGATACCCAGAATTTCTGGGCCAACCCTTACCAATGATCATGTTTCATGTCATCGGCGTGATACGTCAAGGGTGACAGGATCACCGGGGCATGGCGTTGGTTTTACTCTTGTGCCCCTTCAGACGGCGTGTCGTCGGCCCAGCGGGCGCCGACGCCGCGCAGGGTGACCAGGCGGGCCTCGTCACCCGCCTCGCGGTCGATGTGGATCTCCAGCCGGTCGTCGGACAGCCCCTCGACCAGCCCCTCGCCCCACTCGACGACGGTCACCGAGTCTTCCAGCGAGGCGTCGAGGTCGAGGTCGTCCACCTCCAGGTCGCCGCCGAGCCGGTAGGCGTCGACGTGGACCAGCGGCGGCCCGCCGGCCAGCGACGGGTGGACGCGGGCGATGACGAACGTGGGCGAGGTGATCGGCCCGCGCACCTTCAGGCCCTCGCCGATGCCCTGCACCAGCGTGGTCTTGCCGGCGCCGAGCGGCCCCGACAGGACCACCAGGTCGCCGGGCCGCAGCCGGGCGGCCAGCCGGGCGCCGAACGTGCGCATCTCCTCGGCGGTCGGCAGTCTCACAGCGCCACCCTCTTGATCAGGTCGCGGAGCGCGTCGTTGACCACGCCGGGCCGCTCCAGCTGGAGCAGGTGCGAGGTGTCTGGCACCTCGGTGAGCTGGGCCTTGGGCAGCGCCTCGGCCATCGCCCGGCTGTGGTCGGGCGGGGTCAGCCAGTCCTTGTCCCCCACCATGATCGCGGTGGGCACGGGGTCGAGGACGTGCAGCGCGGACAGCTTGTCGTGGTCCATCAGCGCCGGGTAGAAGTCGGCGACCACCTCGGTCGGCGTGCCCCGGATCATGGACTCGGCGAAGTCGACCACGGTCGGGCTGACGTTCTTGGAGTCGCCGAAGCCCATGTAGCGGGTCATGAGGAAGGCGATGTCGCTGCCCGCGTGGCGGGTGCGGTCGATGAACGAGCCGCGGCGGCCCAGCATCGACACGGTCGTGGGGGCCAGCTTGTGCACGACCTTGGAGGCCAGCGCGGGCAGGCCCAGGGTCAGCTCGGCGAGCTTGCCGGCCGAGGTGGACAGCAGGGCCACGCCGCGCACCTTGTCGCCGAACAGCTCGGGGCGGCTGTCGGCCAGCGCCATGATCGTCATGCCGCCCATGGAGTGGCCGACGAGCACGCAGGGGCCGGGCACGTACTGCTCGATGACCTCGGCCAGGTCCTGGCCGAGCCGGTCGATCGTGCTGTCGTCGGCCGCGCCGCGCTGGGAGCGGCCGTGGGAGCGCTGGTCCCACAGCACCATGCGGTGCTGCTCGCGCAGCTCGCGGCGCTGGTAGTGCCACGACTCCAGGTTGAGGCAGTAGCCGTGGCAGAAGACGAGGGTGAGCGGCGCGTCGTCGGGGCCGTCGACCTCGACGTGCAGCGCCTTGCCGTCGGAGGTGATCAGCGTGTGCTCGCGCCCGCGCAGCTCGCCGAACGGCTCGCTCGCCTCGGTGTCGGGGCGCAGCCGGATGCGGCCGACCGCGTAGCGCTTGGCCATGGCGGCCGCGGCGATCCCCGCGGAGGCGGCGCCGACGAGCGCGCCCGCGATGCCGACCTTCCGCCGTGTTGTCGTCGTCATGTCCCTCAGCCTTCGTACACCCTCGGCACCCGAGCGCCGATCCTCGTCACGATCTCATGAGTGATCGTGCCGAGGGTATCGGCCCACTCCTGGGCGGTCGGCTCGCCCTGACCGCCCGGCCCGAACAGGATGACCTCGTCGCCCGCGGCCAGCGGGTCGTCACCCACGTCGATCATGAACTGGTCCATGCACACCCGTCCGGCCACCAGCCTGCGACGGCCTCCCGCCAGCACCTCGGCCCGCCCCGTCGCGTGCCGCAGGATTCCGTCGGCGTACCCGAGCGGCACCAGGCCAAGCGTCGTCTCGCGATCCGTGATGTAAAGGTGTCCGTAGGACACTCCGGAGTCCTCAGGGACGCGTTTGGCGAGGGCGATGCGGGCCGTCAGCGTCATCGCCGGGGTGAGCCCGAAGTCGCCCGCCTCGGGGATCGGGCTCAGCCCGTACATGGCGATGCCGGGCCTGACCAGGTCGTAGTGGGTCCGGGGCAGGGTCAGGATGGCGGCGGAGTTGGCCAGGTGCCTGATCACGTGGGAGCCGCCGGCCCCGGCCTGCTCGGCCAGCTTCAGCGCCGTCTCGAACGCGTCGATCTGCGCCTCGATCGAGGAGTGGCCCGGGATGTCGGAGCAGGCGAAGTGCGACCACAGCCCGGTGACCTCGACGGCGCCCTCGGCCTGCAGCGCGACCGCCCTGGCCACCAGGGCGGGCCAGGCGGCGAGCGGGGCGCCGCCGCGGCTCATGCCGGTGTCGGCCTCCAGGTGGACGCGGGCGGTGACGCCGGTGCGGCGGGCGGCGGCGGCGATCTCGTCGAGCAGCTCCTCGCTCGCGGCCGACAGCTCGACGTCGGCCCGCAGCGCCTCGTCCAGGGGCTCGCCGGGGGTGAGGAGCCAGGCCAGCACGGGGGCGGTGACGCCGCCCTCGCGCAGCGCGAGCGCCTCCCTGACGAACGCGGTGCCGAGCCGGCTCGCGCCGCCCTCCAGCGCGGCCCGCGACGCGGGCACCAGGCCGTGCCCGTAGGCGTCGGCCTTGACGGCCCCCATGAGCTCCGCGCCTGAGGCGCGGTCCTTGAGCAGGGCCACGTTATGCCTGATCGCGGCGAGGTCGACGCGCGCCTGCGCGGGGGTCGCCGTCCGGGAGTCCATACCTCTAGTTTGGCAGCTCGTCCCGATGGTCGAGCGCGATTTCCCTGATGGCCGACGGCACCGCGTCCGCCACGTCGGCGGCGGTCAGCGGCGCGCCGCCCGCGGCCCGGCGTCCGGCGAGCCCGTGCAGGCAGGCGCCGCACGCTCCGGCGTCGGCGCTGCTCAATCCCTGGGCGAGCAGCGCCCCGGCGATGCCGGACAGGACGTCGCCGGTGCCTCCGGTGGCCAGCCAGGGGGTGCCCGTCGTGTTGACGCGGGCGGCGCCGCCCGGCTCGGCCACCACCGTGGTGGAGCCCTTCAGCAGCACGGTCACGCCCAGCTCGGCGGCGGCCCGGCGGGCGTGCGTCAGCCGGTCGGCCTCGATCTCTTCCCGCGCGGCCCCGGTCAGGCGCGCCAGCTCGCCGGCGTGCGGGGTGACGAGCACGGGCGCGGCACGGCGCAGCAGACCCGGCTCCTTGGCCACGAGGGTCAGGCCGTCGGCGTCGACCAGGACCGGCACGTCCGAGGCGAGCACCCGGGTGGCCAGCTCGCGGGCCCAGCCGCCGGTGCCGAGCCCCGGCCCGAGCACCCACGCCTGCACCCGCCCGACGCGGTCGATCGACGGCTCGGCCAGCTCGGTGATGACCGCCTCCGGCCAGCGGGCCCGCACCTGGTCCGCGGGCCCGGCGGGACCGGCGTAGCGGACCATGCCCGCGCCCGCCCGCAGCGCCCCGCCGACGGCGAGCACCGCCGCGCCCGTGTAGAGGTCGCTGCCGGCCGCGACGCCGACGACGCCCCTGCGGTACTTGTCGGACTCCGCGCCCGGCCTCGGCAGCAGCCCGCGCACGTCGTCGCGGGTCAGCGCCGTCACGTCCGGCTCCGGCAGGCAGGGGCCGAGCCCGATGTCGACCAGCTCGACCCGCCCGGCGTGCCCGGCCCCGGGATCGACGAGCAACCCCGTCTTGTACGCGCCCATCGTCACGGTCAGGTGCGCGCGCACGGCGGCGCCCGCCACCCGCCCGCTGCTCGCGTCCACGCCGCTGGGCACGTCGACGGCCACGACCAGCCCGGGGCCCGCCCCCGCCCGCTCCGCGAGCGCGGCGTACGGCTCCCGGAGCGCGCCGGTGGCCCCGATGCCGACCAGGCCGTCGACGACCAGGTCGGCCCGGTCCAGCGCGGCGGCGTCGCCGATCCGCCCGCCCGCGTCGCGGAAGGCCGACAGCCCGGCCTCGTGGGTGCGCGATCCGGCGAGCACCGCCTCGACCGCGGCCCCGCGCCTGGCGAGCGCCGCCCCGGCGTACAGGGCGTCGCCGCCGTTGTCGCCGCTGCCCACGAGCAGCGCGACGCGGCTGCCGTACACGCCGCCGAGCAGGCCCGCGCACGCGGCGGCGAGGCCGGTTGCGGCGCGGAGCATGAGCGTGCCGCCGGGCAGGCGGGCCATGAGCTCCTGTTCGGCGGCTCTGATCTGGTCGGCGGTGTAGGCGGTGATCATCACGTCATCCTTCGGCGATCACGTAGGCGATGGCGATGCCGCCGTCGTGGCTGAGCGAGACGTGCCAGCGCTTGACGCCGAGGCCGTAGGCGACCTCGGCCACCTTGCCGCTGACGTACAGCTCGGGCTTGCCGTGGGGGTCGCAGCGCACCTCGGCCTCCCGGTGGCCGAGCCCGGGGGGCGCGCCCAGCGCCTTGGCCACGGCCTCCTTGGCGGCGAACCTGGCCGCCAGCGAGTGGACGGCGAGCGGCTGCTCGACCTCGGTGAACAGCCGTTCGCGCAGCGCGGGGGTGCGCTTGAGCGTGGCCTCGAAACGCGCGATGTCGACGACGTCGACCCCGATGCCCAGGATCATGGGCCCAGGCTATCTAGAAGTCGCCGCGCTGCCAGGGACCCCAGATGGCGAACGAGCGCCCCCGTTTGGACTGGACGTTCACGTACAGGGTGTGGCCGCCGGGGCCGAAGGCGGAGCCGGCGAACTCCGCGCCAGCGTCGCCCGGGATGGGGGCCAGGCGGCAGAAGTCGAAGATCTTCCCGGCTCTGGTGAGGCCGCGCAGGTAGTTGTCGCCGTCGCCGTCCTCGCACAGGACCAGCGTGCCGCGCCTGCTGACGGTCACGTTGTCCGGCAGGTCGAGGGCGGCCGCGCGGGGCGACTGGTAGACGAGCCGGAGCCGGCCGCTCCACGTCTCGTACGCCCACACCTGGCCGCGGCCCCGGCCGAAGCCGTCGGGCGGCGTCTCGCCGGGCGCGGGGTCGCCGCCCTGGGTGGAGACGAAGTAGACGGTGCCCTGGTGGAAGACCGCGCCTTCGAGCCTGGAGAAGATCGCCGCGCCCGCCGCCCGGCCCTGCCTGCCGACCGCCTGCACGGCGACGTCGTTGGACGGCCTGCCGGTGAACGCGGGGTCGGGGTCGTCGATGTCCACCCAGGTGGTGGCGAAGGCCGCGCCGGGCTCCTGCCCGGTGGACAGGTCGGCGCGCGGCCGGTCGGCGACGGCGAGCATCTGGAGCTTGCCGCCGTCGAGCAGCCGCCCCTCGCGCATCGGATGCCGGGGCGGCACGTAGCGGTAGAAGCCGGACGGGAAGCCGAAGTTGTCCTCGGTCAGGTAGAGCGTGCCGGTGGCCGGGTCGAAGGCCGCCGACTCGTGCGCGAACCGCCCGGCGGCCCTGATCGGCCTGGCCCGCGAGACGCCCTTGAGCGGCACCTCGAAGAGATAGCCGTGCTTCTCGATCAGCCGGGAGTTGTCGCCGCCGGTGAAGTCGTCGCCCACATCGGGCCCGTTGACGGTCTCCTCGCAGCTCACCCAGGCGCCCCAGGGCATCGGGCCGCCCGAGCAGTTCATCATCGTGCCGGTCAGCGACGGCCTGCTCTCGGCCACCTCGCCGTAGCGGCTGACCCGCAGCGTCGCCGTGCCGCCGCCCGCCATCGGGTCGTACGCGAGCCGCTCGTCGCCGAACGCGCCGACAGGGCCGTTGACCTCGTGGTTGCGCACCAGGATCGCGCTGCCGCGCGGCCCGGGGAACGCGGCCATCCCGTCGTGCCTGCCGGGCACCGTGCTGCCGTCGGAGAACTTCTCCCCGGCCGCGTTGAACGAGCGGTAGCGGAACCCCTCGGGCAGGTGCAGCCGCACCTCGCCGTCGCGCTGGTCGGCGACGGGGACGAGCCGCCCGTAACCGGGCGCGGGGGCGGCGCCGCCGCGCTGCCCCGCGCAGGCCACGCCGGCGAACGGCCCGGCGGCCAGAACGGCCCGGGTCAGGAAGCCGCGTCGGTCCATGCGAACTCGGTCCATGCGAAAACCCTCATCATTCCCCGAACTGAGTATCGGTAATCCCCCGATTTTGTCCACAGGCTGTGGATACCCCGGCCGGAACCGCATTCTGACACCATCGCTACGCTGCCAGGGTGAACAACGGTTACGTTGAACTGAGCAGGGAGCAGTGGAGCGAGCTCCGCAAGAACACGCCCTTGACTCTCACGGCGGACGAGCTCGAAGAGCTGCGAGGCGTCGACGACCCCATCGACCTCGCCGAGGTCACCGACATCTACCTGCCGCTGACCCGGCTGCTGAACCTGCACTTCACCGGTTCGCAGCAGCGCAGCAGCGTGCTGAGCGCGTTCCTCGGGCGACCGGGCGGGCGGATGCCGTACATCCTCGGCATCGCGGGCAGCGTCGCGGTCGGCAAGTCGACGACGGCGCGACTGCTGCACACGCTGCTCGCCCGCTGGCCCGAACACCCCCACGTGGAGCTGGTCACCACCGACAGCTTCCTCTACCCCAACGCGGTGCTGGAGTCCAAGGGCATCATGCACCGCAAGGGCTTCCCCGAGAGCTACGACCGCAGGGCGCTGGTGCGGTTCGTGGCCGAGGTCAAGGCGGGCGCGGCCGAGGTGAACGCCCCGGTCTACAGCCACCTGGAGTACGACATCGTCCCCGGCGCCCGCCAGACCGTGAAGAACCCCGACATCCTGATCATCGAGGGGCTCAACGTCCTCCAGCCCGCCCCGCCCACCTCACTCGCCGTCAACGACTACTTCGACTTCTCCATCTACGTGGACGCCAAGGTCGAGGACATCCGCACCTGGTACGTCGACCGGTTCCACAAGCTGCGCCGCACCGCGTTCGAGGACCCCAAGTCCTACTTCCGGCACATCGCCGAGCTGTCCTACGAAGAGGCCACCGAATTCGCGGTCAACGTCTGGCGCGACATCAACGAACGCAACCTCGTGGAGAACATCGCCCCCACCCGCGGCCGCGCCGACCTCGTCCTGCACAAGGGCGCCGACCACTCCGTCAGGCGGGTACGGCTTCGCCGGACCTGAACACCTCGTCGAACAGGTAACTCGCGAACCGCCCCGAACAGCCCAGGTCGTCGATGTCCGCGAACCAGCACTCCTCGCCGTGGTCATGACATGTCAACATCCGCATGAAGTCAGCCTGCCTGATCACGTTCAACGGAACGTCAACGTCGGATGGACGACAATGGCCGGGTGCTCCATCTGCGTCTGATCAGCCCGGCCGACCGCACCGGCGAGGTGCTGGAGGTGCTCGACGACTGCGCCGGCGTCACCAACGTCGCGGTCCTGCCGGGCGCCGCCCACCGGCCGCCCGGCGACCTGGTGCTGTGCGACCTCGCGCGCGAGTCGGCCAACGAGGTCATCGGCCGGCTCGAATGGCTCAAGGACGAGGGCTCGATCGCGGCCGAACAGCTCGACATGGCCCTGTCCAGGGCCGCCGAGGAAGCCGTCGAGGAGGCCCCGGGCGACCCCGACGACGCGGTGGTGTGGGAGGACCTGGCCCAGAAGGTGCACGCCGACTCCCGCATCACCTGGGCGTACCTGGCCTTCCTCGGCATCGCCACGCAGCTCGCGGGCATCGCCGTGCTGCAGGACTCGGTCATCCTCATCGTCGGCGCGATGGTGCTCGGGCCGGAGTTCGGCGCGGTGGCCGCGATCTGCTTCGGGCTGCTGGGCGGCCGGCTGCACCTGATCATCGGGGCGTTCCGGACGCTGGTCGCCGGGTTCGCGTTCGCGATCGGGCTCACGTTCGCCTGCGCGCTCGTCTCGTACCGGCTCGGCTGGATCGGCCCGGAGAGCCTGCGGACGAACGTCGAGGTCGGCTTCATCGTCACGCCCGACCGCTGGTCGTTCATCGTGGCCGTGCTGGCCGGGGCCGCCGGGGTGCTGTCGGTCACGGCGGGCAAGTCGTCGGCGCTGATCGGCGTGTTCATCTCGGTCACCACCGTGCCCGCCGCCGGATACATGGCGGTGGCGCTCGCCCTCGGCGAGTGGCGGGCGGTCGCCGGGTCGGTCTCGCAGCTCGCGCTGAACGTGCTCGGCATGGTCATCGCGGGCACCGCCACCCTGTGGGTCCAGCGGAAATTCTGGCCTCAGGTAGGACGCCGTTCATCCCCGGGGACGAGGCCCCACGAGCACCTGGGCGGGTAGTGTCCCGGGCATGCACATCCTCGCCACCGAGGGGCTGACCAAACGCTTCCCCACCGTCACGGCGCTCGACCAGCTCACGGTCACCGTCGGAACCGGCGTCACCGGCCTCGTCGGGGCGAACGGCGCGGGCAAGTCGACGCTCATCAAGATCCTGCTCGGCCTGCTGCCCGCCTCCTCGGGGACCGCCCGGGTGCTCGACCTCGACGTGTCCACCCGGGGCGCCGACATCCGCAGGCTCGTGGGTTACATGCCCGAGCACGAGTGCCTGCCGCCCGACGTGTCGGCCACCGAGTTCGTGGTGCACATGGCGCGCATGTCCGGCCTGCCGCGCACGGCCGCCCGCGAGCGGGCCGCCGACGTGCTGCGCCACGTGGGCCTGGCCGAGGAGCGCTACCGCCCGATCGGCGGCTACTCGACCGGCATGAAGCAGCGGGTCAAGCTGGCCCAGGCGCTCGTCCACGACCCCAAGCTGATCTTCCTGGACGAGCCGACCAACGGCCTCGACCCGCGCGGCCGCGACGAGATGCTGGCGCTGATCAGGCGCATCGGCACCGAGTTCGGCATCAGCGTGCTGGTCACCTCACACCTGCTCGGCGAGCTTGAGCGGATCTGCGACCACGTGATCGTCATCGACGCCGGGCGGCTGCTGCGCTCCTCGGCGATCACCGAGTTCACCCAGGCGACCCGGACCGTCACGGTCGAGGTCGACGAGGGCACCGAGCCGCTGGCCGCCCGCCTGACCGAGCTAGGCCAGAAGGTCAGCCCGCACGGCCGCCTGCTGCTCGTCGAGGTGTCCGGCCCCGGCACCTACGACGCGATCCGCGACGCCGCCGTCGACCTCGACCTGTGCCTCATCCGGCTGGAGCAGGGCCGCCACCGCATCGAGGACGTCTTCCGGGAGGAGGCGGCCCATGTCTGAGATCTACGACATCGGCTATCGCCACTACGACGGCCCCCGCCTCGGCGGCGGCCACGCCACGCGGGCGCTGGCCGTCCACAGCCTGCGCGGCATCTACGGCCTCGGCCGCACCGCGCGCAGCAAGATCATGCCGTTCTCGCTGGCCACCATCATGCTGCTGCCCGCCGTCGTGTCCGTCGCCGTCATGGCGATGCTCGGCGAGCGCGCCATGACCTACAGTGGCTACGCCGTCATCATGCAGCCGATCGCGGCGATCTTCCTGGCCTCGCAGGCGCCCACCGCCGTCGCCCCCGACCTGCGCCACCGGGTGCTGCCGCTCTATCTGTCACGCCCGATCACGGTCTCCGCGTACGTGGGGGCCAAGGTCGCGGCCATGACCGGGGCGCTGTTCCTCATGCTCGCGGCGCCGCTGATCCTCATGTACGCGGGCGAGCTGGTCATCGACCTCGACGGGCCGCCGCAGACCAAGGAGTTCCTCGGCGCCCTGTCGATGGCCCTGGTGCTGGCGCTGCTGCTGGCCACATTCGGCCTGGCGCTGGCCTCGCTGACGCCCCGGCGCGGGCTCGGCGTCGCCTCGGTCATCGCCGTCTACCTGCTGTCCTTCGCCTCGGTCCCGCTCGTCTACACCGCGCTGGACATGTCGGGCTACCATTCGGCCGCCTCGTGGGCCTGGCTGATGAACCCGTTCTGGCTGGTCGACGCGGTGCAGGTGTGGCTGTTCGACACCCCGCCCAACGCCGACGGCGCCTACCCCGGCGGCCCGATGCCGGCCGTCATCGTGGTGGCGCTCATCGGCCTCGCCCTGGCGGTCCTGGCCGCCCGCTACCGGAAGGCCGCCTCGCGATGAAGATCGAGCTCGCGCAGGTGTCGCGCTGGTACGGCAATGTCGTCGCGGTCAACGACGTCACGATGACGATCGGGCCAGGGGTGACCGGGCTGCTCGGGCCCAACGGCGCCGGCAAGTCGACGCTGCTGCACATGATGGCCGGCTTCCTGGCGCCCTCCGGCGGCACGGTCACGCTGGACGGCCAGAACGTCTGGAAGAACCACCATATTTATCGAAATATCGGGTTAGTGCCGGAACGGGAGGGCGTCTACGGCTTCCTCACCGGCTGGCAGTTCGTCCTGTCCGCCGCCAAGCTCCACGGCCTGCCCGACCCCGCCGAAGCCGCCCGCAAGGCCCTGGCCACCGTCGAGATGGAGGCCCCCAAGGACCGCCGCGTCGAGACCTACTCCAAGGGCATGCGCCAGCGCGTCAAGGTCGCCGCCGCGCTCGTCCACGACCCGGACGTGCTCCTGCTGGACGAGCCCTTCAACGGCATGGACCCGCGCCAGCGCATGCACCTGATGGACCTGATCCGCGCGATGGGCGCCGCCGGCAAGACGATCCTGTTCAGCTCGCACATCCTCGAAGAGGTCGAGCGGGTCGCCCAGCAGATCGAGGTCGTGGTCGCCGGCAGGCACGCCGCCTCCGGCAACTTCCGCGAGATCCGGCGCCTGATGACCGACCGGCCCCACCTGTTCAAGATCCGCTCCAGCGACGACCGCAGGCTGGCCGCGGCCCTCCTCCTCGACGACTCCACCGGCGGCGTCACGCTCGGCCCCGACGGGCTGGAGGTGCAGGCCACCGAGCTGCGGCGCTTCGCCCGCCTGCTCCCCCGCGTGGCCCGCGCCGAAGGCGTCCACCTCCAGCAGGTGTCACCCGCCGACGAGGACCTGGAGAGCGTCTTCTCCTACCTGATCACCAGGAGCACCTGATGAACACCGTGGTCGCAGGCATCACCTACCGGGCATTGCTCGGCAGGCGGCGCATCATCCTGCTGCTCCTCCTGCCGCTCGCCCTCATCGGCCTGGCCGTGCTGCTCCGCGTCATCGGCAGCGACGACCAGCGCTCGGCCGTGCTGCTGATGGAGAAGTTCGCCATCGGCACCATGCTGCCGCTGCTCGGCCTCATCGCCGGCACCGGCGTCATCGCCCCCGAGATCGACGACGGCACCATCATCCACCTGCTGTCCAAGCCGATCTCCCGCCCGGCCATCACCCGGACGAAGTTCCTGGTGGCGGCCTCGCTCCTGGCGCTGTTCGCCGCCGTGCCCACCTACCTCGCCGTCTGGCTCCTGGTCGGCAACGAGGACGGCCTCGCCCCCGGCTTCGCCCTCGGCGCCCTGGTCGCCGGCATCGCCTACGCCGCCGTCTTCCTGCTCCTGGGCATCGTCACCCGCCACGCGGTCACGATCGGCATCACCTACGCCCTCGTCTGGGAGAGCCTCGTCGGCGGCTTCGTCCCCGGCGCGCAGCAGTTCTCGATCCAGCGATGGGCCCTGACCGTCGCCGACCAGCTCTCCGACTCGCCGTTCCTCACCACCCGGGTCACGTTCGGCTTCGCCGTCCCGGCCCTGGTCGTCGTCACCGTCGGCGCGGTCCTCTGGGCGGGCCACCGCCTGCGCGGCTTCGCCCTCACGGGCGACGAGTGACCGATCTCCGGGTACGGGATCCCGTACCCGGAGAAATCGTCAGGCGCAGGCCACACGGACGACGTCGGCGAGGCGTTCGGCGACCTTGGTCGCCTGCTCCTCGGAGGCCGCCTCGACCATCACGCGGATCATCGGCTCGGTGCCGCTGGGCCGGATCAGCACCCGGCCCGTCTCGCCCAGCTCCGCCTCGGCCTCGGCGACCGCGGAGGTGAGCTCGCCGGCCGACGCCTTGCCCCGGTCGACGTCCTTGACGTTGATCAGGATCTGCGGCAGCGCCGTCATGACGGACGCCAGGTCGCGCAGCGTGCTCCCCGAACGGGCCACCACCGACAGCAGGTGGAGCGAGGTGAGCAGGCCGTCGCCCGTGGTGGCGTGGTCGAGCATGATGACGTGGCCCGACTGCTCGCCGCCCAGGTTGTAGCCTTCGCTCTTCATGCGTTCCAGCACGTAACGGTCGCCGACGGCCGTCTCCACCACCGTGATGCCCGCCTCGCGCATCGCCAGCTTGAAGCCCAGGTTGGACATGACGGTCGCGACCACCGTGTCCTTGGCGAGCGTGCCGGCGGCGTGCATGTCGGCGGCGAGGATGGCCATGATCTGGTCGCCGTCGACGATCGCGCCGGTGTGGTCGACCGCCAGGCAGCGGTCGGCGTCGCCGTCGTAGGCGATGCCCAGGTCGGCGCCGCGCGAGACCACCACCTGCTGGAGCTTGTCCAGGTGGGTGGAGCCGTAGCCGTTGTTGATGTTGAGGCCGTCGGGCCTGGCGCCGATCGCCTCGACGCGGGCGCCCGCGCGCAGCAGCGCCTCCGGGGCCACCATGTGGGCCGCGCCGTGGGCGCAGTCGACCACGATGTCCAGCCCGTCCAGCCGCCCCGACACCGTGTCGAGGACGTGCATGATGTAGCGGTCGGCCTCACCGTAGGCGTCGCGGACCCGGCCGACGGCCGCGCCGACGGGACGGCTCCAGTCCTCGCCGAGCCGCCGCTCGATCTCGTCCTCGACCGCGTCGGACAGCTTGAAGCCGCCCCGCGCCAGGAACTTGATGCCGTTGTCGGGCGCCGCGTTGTGCGACGCCGACAGCATGACGCCGAGGTCGGCGCCGAG
Source organism: Nonomuraea sp. NPDC003214 (assembly GCF_053590035.1). Classification (NCBI taxonomy): domain Bacteria; kingdom Bacillati; phylum Actinomycetota; class Actinomycetes; order Streptosporangiales; family Streptosporangiaceae; genus Nonomuraea; species Nonomuraea sp. NPDC003214. The sequence goes on from NZ_JBSFSX010000001.1 coordinate 1,030,628, forward strand.
CGCGGCGGTGAGGTGGGCGACGGCCGGGGTGGGTAGCACGCCGAGGCGCAGCACATCCACTCCAGACGACGCGAGGCCGGCGACCACGGCGGCCTCGAGAAATTCTCCCGAGGCACGCGGGTCCCGGCCTACGACCGCCACCGGCCGCTGCTTGCGGCCTGAGCCGCTGGAGCCGGTGGCGGCGAACACGCCTGCATCGCCGAGGACATGAGCCGCCGCGACCGAAAGGTCCATGGCGAGCTCGGCCGTGAGGTCGCGTCCCGCGACCCCACGTACCCCGTCGGTGCCGAAAAGCCGCGCCAACTTAGCGCTTGCTGTACTGCGGAGCCTTGCGGGCCTTCTTGAGGCCGTACTTCTTCCGCTCCGTGGCGCGGGCGTCACGGGTGAGGAAGCCGGCCTTCTTCAGCGGCGGGCGGTTGACCTCGACGTCCAGGATCGCCAGGGCGCGGGACAGACCCATGCGCAGCGCGCCGGCCTGACCGGTCACGCCGCCGCCGTCGATGCGCGCGATGACGTCGAACGCCTCTTCGGCGCCGAGCACCACGAAGGGCTCGTTGACGATCTGCTGGTGGACCTTGTTCGGGAAGTAGACGTCCAGCGAACGACCGTTGATCGTCCACTTGCCGGTGCCGGGGACGATGCGCACGCGGGCGATCGCCTCCTTACGGCGGCCGGTGCCGTACGAGTTGCCCGTGGTGACGGGCTTGCGCACGGGAGCGTCAGCGCTGGCGGTGGATTCGGTGGTGTACTCGGACGGGAACTCCTCGCCGGAGTAGTCCTCGACCTCGGCCGTCTCGACGGCCGTCTCGACACCGGTGGGCTCAGCCACGGTTCTCCTCTAACTCTTTCGCGAACTACTACTGGGCGATCTGGGTGATCTCGAACGGCACCGGCTGCTGGGCCTGGTGCGGGTGCTCGGAACCCGCGTAGACCTTCAGCTTCTTGGCCATCTTCCGGCCGAGGGAGTTCTTCGGCAGCATGCCCTTCACGGCCTTCTCCACGGCCTTGTCCGGGCGCTTGTCCATGAGCTCGCCATAGCTGACGGAACGCAGACCGCCCGGGTAACCCGAGTGGCGGTAGGCCTTCTTCTGCTCACGCTTGTTGCCGCTGAGCGCGATCTTGTCCGCGTTGATGACGATGACGAAGTCACCGGTGTCGACGTGGTTGGCGAAGATCGGCTTGTGCTTGCCGCGGAGCAGGGTCGCGACGTGGCTGGCCAGCCGGCCCAGCACGACATCGGTCGCGTCGATGACGTACCACTGACGCTGGACGTCGGCGGGCTTCGGTGAGTACGTGCGCACGGTCGTAGCCTTCTTTATGCTCGCGTCTTCGGCGCGCTGCCGGATGCGGCAGCGCTTGGGGTCGGTCGGTGCGGGCACACGACGGCCCGGACCTTCCGTCTCCGCACAGATGGGAGATGACGCCGGACGCGCCGCGCATTGGTCACGCTGGACCTATGCACACAACGAACGATTAGGTTACCCGCCCGAACGGCGGCAGGTCAAAAGACCGGTAACCCTGGCCGAGTCTACCTGATCACAGAACGGTTCTATTTCAGTTCCCTGAGATCCCTTCTTCACCAGGACGAGACATCCCTATCGTTGGTGGCGGTATGTGGCAGAGTTCTCACACCCGGCACACCCAGCGGAGCGCACGGCGCCGGAACCATCTGGGTCTGCTGGCCTGCCTCATGGCCGCGCTGTTCACCGGAGTGCTGCTCGGCCGCATGTCGGGCGATCCCGTGCCGACCGGCCACATCTACCTCAACGAGGCCACCCCGGCCCCCACCCCCAAGGCCGCCGCCCCGGCGCAGAAGCGGGCCGCCCAGCCGATGGCCGAGGCCGTGCCCCGCCAGACCACCACCGCCGCCGCGCCCCGCGCCCGCCACCGGCAGGTCAGGCCCACGCCCAGCCCCACCGACCAGGTGCCCGGCTACACCGCCGACGAGCCGGTCCAGGTCCTGCGCGACAGCGAGCCCGTACAGAGCGTGCCGGGCATGGCCTCCGAGGTCGTCCGCCTCACCAACACCGCCCGCGCCCGGCAGGGCTGCGGCCCGCTGCGCACCGACGCCCGGCTGACCAGGGCCGCCCGGGAGCACTCGTACGAGATGGCCCGCTCCGGCCAGTTCACGCATGAATCGCCCGACGGGTCCTCGCCCTGGGACCGCATGGAGCGCGCCGGCTACCCCGCGGGCGCCGCCGAGAACATCGGCCGCGGCTACTCCTCCGCCGAGGAGGCCGTGAGCGGCTGGCTCGACAGCCCCGACCACCGGCGCAACATCCTCAGTTGCGACTTCAAGGCCATCGGCGTCGGCGTGGTCTCCAGCCCCGAGGGCATCTGGTGGACCCAGGACTTCGGACGCTCGTGACCTTCGCACGGTAATGTCTCCGCATGGGTTTTCCCGACGAACGTGAATCCGGCACGGACAGCACCCCCCGCCGCTCCCGCAGGGACCGCAAGGCCGACGCCGACCCCGGTTCCTTCGCCGGCGCCTTCACCCCGGCCGGCCCCCCTCCCCCCGGCGGCGCCCCCAACCAGGGCGGCCTCGGCGGCGTGGGCGGCCCCCCTTACTCCAGCGGCGCCCCCACCCCGGGCGGCGGCCCCAACGCGGGCGGTGCCCCCAACTCGGGTGGCGGCCCCAACCCGGGCGGCGCTTTCAACCCGGGCGGCGGTCCCAGCCCCGGCGGTGCTTTCAACCTGGACGGCGCCCCCTCCCCGGACGGGGACCCCGACGCCGACGCGCCTCAGGACGAGCCCAAGCGCGGCCGCAGGTCCGGCTCCAGCCGCTCCGAAGGCAAGCGCCCCCGGCAGACCTGGAGCCCCTACGACGAGGAGAACCGCTCGCGCGGCCCGCTCTGGGCGGTCGTCGCCGGCGTCGCCGTGCTCGGCCTGTTCGGCGGCGGCCTGGCGATCATGTTCAACGCCGACGACCCGGCCACCACCGCCGCCAACTCCGAGCAGCGCACCTCCGCCCCGCTCCCGTCGGCCCCGCCCGGCGAGTTCGGCTACGCCGCCAGCCGCAGTACGGACCCCGATCCGCTCACGGTCAAGGAGCTCTTCCGGGCCAAGAAGTTCACCGTCTCCGGCCGCGCCTACCAGATGACGGTCACCAGCAAGGACAAGAAGTGCGCCGACGGCGTGCTCGGCGACAAGATGGCCAAGGCCCTCAAGAGCGGCAAGTGCACCCAGATGATGCGGGCCAGCTTCCGTGACAAGTCCGGCAAGGTGATCGGCACCGTCGGCGTCGCCAACCTCAACACCTCCAAGAGCGCCGCCAAGGTGGCCAAGGCCGGCGGCACCGCCGACTACGTCAAGCCGCTCGCCGGCAAGGACGAGATCACCAAGTTCCTCGGCTCGGGCAGCGGCGGCGCCAAGGTCTGGGCGCACGGCCACTACGCGGTGCTGGTGTGGTTCCAGAGCAAGGACGGCGTCAAGCCCGACAAGAAGCTGTCGAAGCAGCTCTTCCAGGCGGCCGAGGACATCACCAAGCAAACGGTCTTCCAGGCCCTCGACAGGCGGGCGCTGACCGGGATGCGCGCAACCTGATATCGACCATCCGGTCGGTTAACCCCGCAAACAGGACGATCGATCCGACCGGGAACGCTCATACCTAGGGAACGATCTAGCGACTCTCGCTAGGCTCGCCCTTATGCGTGGCCAGGGACCCGGGTCTGAGCACGAGCGTGGCGAAGCCGACTCCGCGACCGCACCATCGACGCCACCGCCTAGCTTCGGCCATCAACCGCCGCCGGGCGAACCGCCAAGCGGCCACCGCGCCGCCCCCTACGCACCCCCGCCCCAGGACCACGGCCCGGGCTCGGGCGAGCCCCCGGCATCCCCGTACGCGGGTACGGCCTCGGGCTCCGGCGAGCATGCGGCGTCCCCGTACGCGGGCTCGGTCTCGGGCTCCGGTGAGCATGCGGCATCTCCCTACGCGAGGACGGCCTCGGGCTCCGGCGAGAACGCGGCGTCCCCGTACGCGAGGTCCGGCGAGCACGGCGGTGAGCAGCAGCCACCGGCCGTCTACCCTGAGCCGACCGCCGAGGAGGCGGAGGGCTGGCTGTCGGTCGAAGGCGAGCCGCACGCCCGGGACGGCTGGCCGGCGCCCGGCGACACGCCCCCGGCCGAAGCGTGGCTCTCCGTCGCCGACACCCCGCCGGTGGAGGGCGACACCCGCCCCGCCATGGCCTGGCCGCCCGCCGGCCTCCCCCCGCACGCCGCCGTTCCCTGGACGCCGCCCCAGCCCCAGGTCCCGCCCCCGTGGCCGACCCCGGCCGGCGACGCCCCGCCCACCCCGCCGTGGCCGTCCCACGCCGAACCCCCACACGGCGAACCCCCACACGCCGAAGCCCCGCCCACGCGCCCCTGGCCCGCCCAGGGCGACGCGCCCTCCGCCATGCCCTGGCCCCCGACGACCGAGGCCACCCCCGCCGCTCCCTGGGCCACCCCCCAGGACGACGGCGCCACCCGCCCCGGCACCGCCTGGCCTCCCGCCCAGCCCGTCAACCAGTGGCACAGCCCCGACCAGGCACACTCCCCGCAACCGGGCCCCACGTACGAGAACCAGTCCCCATCAGGCCCCGCGTACGGCAACCAGCCGAGCCCACCCCCACCGGGACCTGCGTACGAGAACGAACCGCACCCGGGACCCGCGTACGGCAACCAGCCGGGCAACCCGCAGGCCGGGCACACGTACGAGGACGAACCGCACAGGAGGGCAGCCGACGAGGCCCCCGGTGCTGCCGGGCAGTGGCATCCCCCTGCGGACGGGCAGGGCGGCGGGATGTCGGCGCTGCCCGCGTTCCCCGGTGCCCAGCCGTGGGAGGTGAACGACGGGGACGCCGCGCCGTACGACTGGTTCGCCGACCCGGAGAACGCCGAGGCGGCCGCCGCCCAGGGGTGGACCGCCGAGGCGGCCGCCGCTCAGGGGTGGACCGCCGATGCGGCCGCCGCTCAGGGGTGGACCGCCGATGCGGCGGCGCCGGGCGGACCGCAGTGGGAGCCGCCGCCCGCGTTCACCGCCGCCGCAGCGGGCATGCAGGTGTGGCCCGCTCCGGTTGCCGACCCGGTCGCCATGCCGCCCTGGCCCGCCGCCACCGGCGAGCTGGAGGCCGAGGCCGACGACGTCCCCCACCCGGCCGCTCCCGGCCAGGCGCAGCAGCCCTCCGGGTACGCCGCCGAGCCGACCGGCCCGGCCCAGCACCACCCGGACGACCGCGCCCACCCCGCGCCCGAGCCCGCCACCGGAGCCCACCAGCCACCTGCGGCGCCCGCCCCCCAGTCCGCCGCCGAGCACCCACCGGCCACCACGCCGGACCACCCCAACGGGCCCGCCCACCCGGGCGCCCCAGGGCAACCCACAGCCCACGCTCCGGCCCCGCACGGGCAAACCCCGCACGCTCCGGCCCCGCACGGGCAAACCCCGCACGCTCCGGCCCCGCACGGGCAAACCCCGCACGCTCCGGCTCCGCATGCTCAGCCCCCGCACGCCCCGGCCCCGCACGGTCAGCCGGACGGTCGCGGGGAGGCCGTCCCGTCCGGTCACCCCGACGCCCACGGCCAGCCGCCGACCCACGGCCAGCCCTCCGGGCCCGTTCAGCCTGCCGCCGGTCAACCCACCGAACCGGCTCGCCCCGCCGCCGCCTCCCCCCAGCAGGCACACGACCAGGGCGCGCACGACCGGCCCATGCACGACCAGCCCGGCAACGACCACGACCAGAGCGGGCAGCACCAGACCAGGCACGACCAGAACGGTCACGACCACCCCGGGCACGACCAGAGCGGCCACGGACAGGTCGCCCCCCAACCGTTCACCACAGGGGACACCGCCCCTCCCCCCGCAGGCCGGAAGGCCGGTGGGGTGCCGGTGCCGATGCCGGGGGTCAAGCAACCGCCGGCCCCGCTGTTCGACCCGAGCACCCAGCGCCAGCCCGAGCCCGGCGACGTGCCCGTCTGGCCGCCGAACGAGGACCCGGCGGCCAAGGGCCCCGAGCTGCCGTTCAGCCCCGAGGTGTGGGGCAACCGTCACCAGGGCCCGGGCAACAGCCTGCCGGCGCTGGCTCCGGAGGCGTTCCGGCAGCCGCCGTTCGCGCCGATGCCACCGGTCAAGCAGCCGGGCAAGAGCAAGCGGGCGCTGTTCGCGACGCTGGGGGTGCTGGTGCTGGCCGGGGTGGCGACGGGCGGGTTCTTCGCCGTCCGGTCGGTGAGCTCTCCCACGCCGGAGGCGGCCTCGCAGCCGTCGGTCCAGCCGCCGACGCCGACGTCGGCCCCGCCCGCGAGCACGCCGCAGGAGCCGGCCGGCGCGTCGATCCTCAACTCGGAGATCACCGACCCGAAGAAGCTGTCGCTGGCGGAGGCGTTCCCGGAGAAGAAGGTCTCGGCCGCGGGCGCCTCGTTCACCCGGGTGAAGTCCGACCTGGCGGCCAAATGTGACGAGGCGGCGGCGGGCCCGTTCGCGGAGGCGTTGCGCGAGCACAAGTGCAGCCGCGTGCTACGCGCCACGTACGTCGACTCCAAGCGCCGCTACGCGGTGACGACCGGCATCGCGGTGCTGCCCAGCAAGGACGCGGCGCTCAAGGCCGACCGGGCGAAGAACCTGAGCCGTAATGTCTGGTTCCGCGCGCTGCCCGGCGCGGCGGGCTCGGGCGGCGACCGGGTGCACATCGCGGGCGGCTACGCGGCGGGTCTGGTGTGGGGCCGCTACATCGTCTTCAGTTACGCCACCCACGCCGACGGCCACACGCCGGAGGCCAAGGAGAAGACGCTCATCAAGGTCAGCAGCGCGTTCCGGGACGAGACGGCGGAGGTTCTGGAGCGGCGGATCAACCAGAACTGACGCCCGGCAGCGTGCGGACGCGCCGGGTGGCGGCGGCTCGCGCGGCGAGTTCGGCCGCGGGCGGGTAGGTCACCTCTTCGAGGCAGAGGCCGCGCGCGGGCGCCACGTGGACGCCGGAGTCGCGTACGGCCTGGGCGAGCACTTCGCCTGGCCACGGCACCGGCCGGCGTCCGTCGCCGACGGCCAGCAGTGAGCCGACGAGCGCCCGCACCATCGAGTGGCAGAACGCGTCGGCGACGACGGTGGCGACGAGCACGCCGTTGTCCTCGCGGATCCAGTCGAGCCGCTGGAGTTCTCGGATCGTGGTGGCGCCTTCGCGCTTCTTGCAGAAGGCGGCGAAGTCGTGCTCGCCGAGGAGCCGGGCGGCGGCGGCGTTGAGCGCGTCGAGGTCGAGGGGCCGGTTGTGCCAGACGACCGCGTGCCGCAGCAGCGGGTCCACGCCGCCGACGGCGTCGCTGATCCGGTACGCGTAGCGCCGGGAGACGGCGGAGAACCGGGCGTCAAAGCCCTCAGGAGCCACGCAGACGCGAAATATCCGTACATCGGGGTCCAGCACTCCCCCGAACCTCCGCACCAGCGCAGCGAGCCTCTCGTCCACGCCGAGCGGCGCCGGGCTGTTGCCGTCGAGCTCCGCCAGCGCCTCGTCCGGCACATCGACGTGCGCCACCTGCCCCCGGGCGTGCACGCCCGCGTCCGTGCGGCCGGCCACGGTCAGGTCGGGCGGCTCGGGCAGCCGCAGGATCCGCCCCAGCGCCCGCTCGATCTCCCCCTGGACCGTACGGAGCCCGGGCTGGCGGGCCCACCCGGAAAAGCCGCCCCCGTCATAGCCGAGGTCGAGCCGGAGCCGTACCACGATCTTCCTCCCGGTAAGCGAAAAGGGCCCGGCCCCCACGAAGGGGTCCGGGCCCGGCAGCCTGATGGATCAGGCCTCGTCCTTCTTCGCCTCGGCGGCCGGGGCCTCCTCGGCAGGAGCCTCGGTCTCCTCGGCCTGCGCGGCCGGGGCGGTCTCCTCGGTCTTGTCCTCGGTCTTCTCCTCAGCCAGGGCGGCGGGCGCCTCGGCGGCGGCCGGCGCGGCCGGACGGGAGACGGTGACACCGTTCAGCGGCTCGGTCACCAGCTCGATGACGGCCATCGGGGCGTTGTCGCCCTTACGCGCACCGACCTTGGTGATGCGGGTGTAGCCGCCGGGACGCTCGGCGAACGTCGGCGCGATCTCGGTGAAGAGGTGGTGAACGACGCCCTTGTCCTTGACGACGGTGAGCACCTGGCGACGGTTGTGGATGTCGCCCTTCTTCGCCTTGGTGATCAGGCGCTCCGCGACCGGGCGAAGGCGCTTGGCCTTGGCGACGGTGGTGCGGATCTTGCCGTGACGGAACAGGTCCGTGGCAAGGTTGGCCAGGATCAGCCGCTCGTGCGCCGGGCTGCCGCCAAGACGCGCGCCCTTGGTGGGCTTGGGCATTGCTCTCTCCTTGTGTGTTCACCCGCCCCGGCCGTACCAGGTACCGGGGTCGGGCCGCCAGACCCGGGACGGGTCCGCGCTATCGGGAAATATCAGTACTGCTCGGTCTCGACGTACGCGCTGTCGTCGTCGTCGTAGCCGCCGCCGGCCACCGCGCTCGGGTCGAACCCGGGCGGGGAGTCCTTGAGCGCCAGCGACATCTCGTGCAGCTTCTGCTTGACCTCTTCGATCGACTTGGCGCCGAAGTTGCGGATGTCGAGCAGGTCCTGCTCGCTGCGCGCGACGAGTTCGCCCACGGTGTGGATGCCCTCGCGCTTGAGGCAGTTGTAGGAGCGGACCGTGAGATTGAGCTCCTCGATCGGCAGCGCCAGGTCGGCCGCCAGGGCGGCGTCGGTCGGCGACGGGCCGATGTCGATGCCCTCGGCCTCGACGTTGAGCTCGCGGGCCAGGCCGAACAGCTCGACGAGGGTCTTACCGGCGGAGGCCACCGCGTCGCGGGGCTTCATGGCCGGCTTGGTCTCGACGTCCAGGATCAGACGGTCGAAGTCGGTGCGCTGCTCGACTCGGGTCGCCTCGACCTTGTAGGTGACCTTGAGCACCGGGGAGTAGATGGAGTCGATCGGGATGCGACCGATCTCCTGGCCCGGCTGCTTGTTCTGGGCGGCGGAGACGTAGCCGCGACCGCGCTCGACGGTCAGCTCCATCTCCAGCTTGGCCTTGCCGTTGAGCGTGGCGATGCGCAGCTCGGGGTTGTGCACCTCGACACCGGCCGGAGGCGCGATGTCGGCGGCGGTGACCTCACCCGGGCCCTGCTTGCGCAGGTACATCACGACGGGCTCGTCGTGCTCGGAGGAGACGACCAGCTCCTTGAGGTTGAGGATGATGTCGGTGACGTCTTCCTTGACCCCGGGAACGGTCGAGAACTCGTGCAGCACGCCCTCGATGCGGATGCTCGTCACGGCGGCGCCCGGGATGGACGACAGCAGCGTGCGACGCAGCGAGTTGCCGATGGTGTAGCCGAAGCCGGGCTCCAGCGGCTCGATGACGAACCGGGACCGGGTCTCGTCGATCGACTCTTCGAGAAGAGTCGGACGCTGAGCGATCAGCATGTGTGGGTTCTCCCCTGTTTCGTGTGGCGCCCGCTATATGACGCCACCCCGACAAACAGTTTAGTTCGAGTACGGAATCCGTACTCGAACCAAACGGACGAGTGACTACTTGGAGTAGTACTCGACGATGAGCTGCTCCTGGACCTGGGTGTCGATCTGCTGGCGAACCGGCAGCTGGTGCACCAGGACGCGGAGCTTCTCGGGCACGACGCCGAGCCACGCGGGAACCGTGCGCTCGCCCGCGGTCGCCCGGGCGACCTCGTAGGGCATGAGGTTGCGCTTGGTCTCGCGGACCTCGACGATGTCGTGCTCGCGCACGCGGTACGACGGGATGTCCACCTTCTTGCCGTTCACGGTGATGTGACCGTGACGGACCTGCTGGCGGGCGGCGTCACGCGACTGGGCGAACCCGGCGCGGTAGACGACGTTGTCGAGACGGCTCTCCAGGATCTGGAGCAGCGCCTCACCGGTCTTGCCCGCCTTGCGCGTGGCTTCCTCGTAGTAGTTGTGGAACTGCTTCTCGAGGACGCCGTAGATGCGGCGGGTCTTCTGCTTCTCGCGAAGCTGAAGCTGGTACTCGGACTCCTTGGGGCGTCCGCGGCCGTGCTCACCCGGCGGGTAAGGACGGATCTCGATGGGGCACTTGGCGGACTCGCACTTGCTGCCCTTGAGGAAGAGCTTGGTCTTCTCGCGACGGCAGAGCTTGCAGTCCGCGCCCGTGTAACGAGCCATTTCTCAATATCTCCTGGGAATCAGACGCGGCGGCGCTTCGGCGGACGGCAGCCGTTGTGCGGAACCGGGGTGACGTCCTGGATCGAGCCCACTTCGAGGCCGGTGGCCTGGAGGGAGCGGATCGCGGTCTCACGGCCGGAGCCCGGACCCTTGACGAAGACGTCGACCTTGCGCATGCCGTGCTCCATGGCGCGGCGCGCGGCGTTCTCCGCGGCCATCTGCGCGGCGAACGGGGTGGACTTACGGGAGCCCTTGAAACCCACGTGGCCGGCGCTGGCCCAGGAGATCACGTTCCCGTTGGGGTCGGTGATCGAGACGATCGTGTTGTTGAACGTGCTCTTGATGTGGGCGTGCCCGTGAGCGACGTTCTTCTTTTCCTTGCGGCGCACCTTCTTCGGCGCACCCTGGCGGCTCTTAGGAGGCATTGTTTGCCTTAACTCCTGAGGTCTTCGGTCCCGCGGCTGCGAGGACTACTTCTTACCGGGCTTCTTCTTACCGGCGACGGTCTTCTTCTTGCCCTTACGGGTGCGCGCGTTGGTCTGCGTGCGCTGGCCGTGGACGGGAAGACCCTTGCGGTGGCGGATGCCCTGGTAGCAACCGATTTCGATCTTGCGACGGATGTCGGCCTGGACCTCGCGGCGCAGGTCACCCTCGATCTTGAAGTTCGCCTCGATGTAGTCACGCATCGGGACGAGCTCGGCGTCGGAGAGCTGGTGCACGCGCAGATCGCCGCTGACACCGGTGGCCTGGAGGATCTCCTGGGCCCGGGTGCGGCCGATGCCGTAAATGTAGGTGAGAGCGATCTCCAGCCGCTTTTCGCGGGGGAGGTCGACGCCAACCAGGCGAGCCATGGTCGGGCATTCTCCTTCTCTGTGGCGGAGGTCTTGCGCCCCACTTCCCCTCCCCATGCCCGGGGTGAGGGCCCCGGCCTCCGACCGGGGGTCTCCTGAACGGTTCGACGGGCGCCGACGGATCGGCGGCGTCGCCTGCTCAGGTGTGGCGCGCGATTACTGTCTCAGGCTCCTCATGCGTCGAGCCCGCTCCCTGACGGGGCGGACTCGGAGAAGCCTTGCGGCGACTAACCCTGGCGCTGCTTGTGGCGCAGGTTGTCGCAGATCACCATGACGCGACCGTGCCGGCGGATCACCTTGCACTTGTCACAGATCTTCTTGACGCTCGGCTTTACCTTCATTGTCCTTCGTGTTCCTCAGACGTCTTATTTGTATCGGTAGACGATCCGCCCACGACTCAGGTCGTAGGGGCTCAGTTCGACGACTACCCGGTCGTCGGGCAGGATCCGGATGTAGTGCATCCGCATCCGTCCGCTGATGTGGGCCAGGACCTTATGGCCGTTGTCGAGCTGCACCCGGAACATGGCGTTCGGGAGCGACTCAACCACAGTGCCCTCGATCTCGATGGCGCCGTCTTTCTTGGCCAAAAGTCCCTCGCGTTTCACTGATCGGTCGTCTGAGGCTCCGGTTCACTAAGCAGCCGCGACCTCACGCTTCGAAGAGAGCGGCGACCGGCAAAGGCCGCCGACGCGTGATAGTCATAGTGAGCCGACTAAGGAGTGTACGACACCTGTTGCTCAAACGCGAAACGCGTGCCAGGTGCCCTGACACAACCACGTGTCACTGTACCCGATATCGCGCCCTGACGCATGCCGGAGGCCCGCCGACAGGACGCCGGCGGGCCTGAACGCCTCTCCCCGGGCCTCAGCGGCCCTTCTGGCGGCTCAGTAGATGCGGTGGGCCGCACCGCAGTACTTGGCCGCGCCGCCCCAGCAGGTGTACGTCCAGAGCTTCTTGATGTTCCCCTTGCCCCAGGTGTGGACCTGGGATCCGTTCCAGCCGTAGAAGTGCTTGCCGGTGCGGCCGTTCTTGTACTCGTACCGGAACCAGACGTAGCCCCGCTTGGCGGTGAACTCCTTGCCGTACCACTTCGTGAAGACCTTGCCGCCGGCCTTCCACGTCTTGCCGAAGGTGTAGGCCTTCTTGTTGCTGGAGTAGTGCTTGCCCCAGGCGCCGGCCGAGGAGGCGGCCTGCACGCTGGTGGCGGGCGACGCCTGGGCGGTGGCGGCCGGGGCGAGGACGAGGCCGGTGGCGGCGAGGGAGCCGGCGATGGCGGTGGCCGCGAAGATCTTGCGCATGATTTCCTCCGTGGGTGGTGTTCTGGACACCGCTCACGTTAGGAATGCGCGCCCCGGCGTTCTGTGGACGAATGCGCAGACGGCACTTGTGCACACAAGCCCGTCGTCACCGCTTCGGCGGCGGATTCCCGAAGACCGTGCTGACCAGCAGGATCGCGCCCCACGGGCCCATGACCCACAGCGGCCACGGATAGATGAAGTCGCCCGCCGTGATGCTGATGATCAGCCAGATGACCCAGTTGACCGCGCTGACGCCGGCCCAGGCGCTCCAGGCGGCCACCATGCCGGGGTGCATCCGCCGCTTGGCCAGCGGCTCCGGCGTCACCTTGGCGGGCCGGTTGCGCAGGTCGACGTCCGGCAGGTCGGCGGTCAGCTTGGCCAGGTCGCCGTACGTCTTGCTCTGGTAGAGCTGTTCGAGCCGCTCGTTGAACTCTTCCATCGTGATGCGGCCCTGGGCGGTGTGCTCGCGCAGTACTGCCGCCACCCGGTCGCGGTCGACGTCGGAGGCACGCATCTCGGGACTCTGCGCCATTCCCACCACTCCCGGCTCGTCTACGGCTGCGCCAAGCGCTCTTTGCCCCCATCAAGGGCGGTCAGCACCCAAGGTCCATTATGTGTCACGGCGACGCTGTGTTCGAAGTGAGCCGACGCCTTTCCGTCGACGGTCACCACGGTCCAGTCGTCGGCCAGCACGCGGGTGCGCTCGGTGCCGAGGTTCACCATGGGCTCGACGGCCAGGCACATGCCCGCCTCCAGCACCGGACCCCGGCCCGGCTTGCCGTGGTTGGCGATCCACGGGTCCATGTGCATCTCGGTGCCGATGCCGTGGCCGCCGTACTCCGGAGGGATGCCGAACCGGCCCTGCGACTTGACGTAGCGCTCGACCTCGTACCCGATGTCGGACAGGTGGCGTCCGGGGGTCAGGGCCCTGATGCCGGCCCACATCGCCTCTTCGGTGATGCGCATGAGCTCGGTGAGCTTCGGGTCGACCTCGCCCACCGGCACGGTCACGGCCGAGTCGCCATGCCAGCCGTCGAGGATGGCCCCGCAGTCGATCGAGATGACGTCGCCCTCGCGCAGCTTGCGGGCGTCCGTCGGGATGCCGTGCACCACCTCGTGGTTGACCGACGCGCAGATCGTCGCCGGAAAGCCCTGGTAGCCCTTGAACGACGGGATCGCGCCCTCGTCCCGGATCGCCTTCTCGGCGATGACGTCGAGGTCGAGCGGCGTCATGCCCGGCTGCACCGACTGCTTCAGCAGCTCCAGCGTGCGCCCGACGACCAGACCGGCCGCCCGCATCTTCTCCAGCTGCTCGGGCGACTTGATCTGAATCCCATGCTTGTTTCTCTTGAACACGTTTACGGCACCCCCAGGGACTTCAACGGGCAAACGTGGGAGCCCAATTCCCCCCACAATAGCCGCGAGGTGGCACGGAAACCCGTGCCACCTCCGCAGTAGGTCGTCACCCTCACCCCATGAAGGGCCTGATGGCCTCCATGGCCCTCTGGGTGACCTCTTCGACCGGGCCGGTAGCGTCGACCCCGACGAGGATGCCCTCGTCCGCGTAGTAGGAGATCAGCGGAGCCGTCTGCTCTCCGTAGACCTCCAGGCGGTGCCTGACGGTCTCTTCTTTGTCGTCGTCGCGCTGGAACAGCGCGCCGTCGCAGGCGTCACAGCGGTCGTCCTGCTTGTCGTCGAACTCCACGTGCCAGATGCGGCCGCACTGGCTGCAGGTGCGCCGGCCCGCCAGCCGCCGGACCACCTCGTCGTCGTCGACGACGAGCTCCAGCACCAGGTCGAGCGCCTGACCCCAGTCGGCGAGCATCTTCTTGAGGATCTCCGCCTGCGGCACGTTGCGCGGGAAGCCGTCGAGCAGGAAACCGTCCTGCGCGTCGTCCTCCGAGAGGCGGTCGCGGACCATGGCGATGGTGACCTCGTCGGGCACCAGGTCGCCGCGGTCCATGTATGTCTTGGCCAGCTTGCCGAGGTCCGTGCCGCCTGAGACGTTGGCACGGAAAATGTCACCTGTCGAGATCTTCGGGATTGACAGGTTCGATGCGATGTACTGGGCCTGCGTCCCTTTACCCGCTCCAGGGGGCCCGACCAGAACGAGACGCACTACCGCAGGAAACCTTCGTAGTTACGCTGCTGCAGCTGGCTCTCGATCTGCTTGACCGTGTCCAGGCCGACACCAACCATGATCAGAATGCTCGTCCCTCCGAACGGGAAGTTCTGGCTCGCACCGGCCACCGCCAGCGCGACGATCGGGACCATGGAGATCAGACCCAGATAGAGCGCGCCGGGCGCGGTCAGACGGGTGAGCACGAAGTTCAGGTATTCAGCCGTCGGCCGGCCCGGGCGGATGCCCGGAATGAACCCACCGTACTTCTTCATGTTGTCAGCCACTTCAGTGGGGTTGAAAGTGATGGACACGTAGAAGTACGTGAAGAAGACGATCAAGAGGAAGAACGTCGCCATGTAGATCGGCGTGTCGCCGGTGGCGAGGTTCTGGGAGATCCACTGCACGACCGGGTTCGGGTTCTCCGCGTTGGCGAAGAGCGACGTGATCAGCTGCGGCAGGTAGAGGAGCGAGGAGGCGAAGATGACCGGGATGATGCCGGCCTGGTTGACCTTCAGCGGGATGTAGGTCGAGGTGCCGCCGTACATCCGCCGGCCCACCATGCGCTTGGCGTACTGGACCGGGATGCGGCGCTGCGCCTGCTCGACGAAGACCACGGCGGCGATCAGGAAGATGCCGACCACCATGACGACCGCGAAGGTGAACTTGTTCGCCTGGAAGATGTTGGCCATCTCGGACGGGAAGATGGACACGACCGAGGTGAAGATCAGGATGGACATGCCGTTGCCCACACCACGGTCGGTGATGAGCTCGCCCAGCCACATGATCACGGAGGTGCCCGCGGTCATGATGACGACCATCGTGACGATCTGGAAGACGTTGTCCGGGTCGAGCAGCACGTCCTGCTGGCAGTTGGGGAACAGCTGGCCCGAGCGGGCGAGGGCGATGAACGCCGTCGACTGCAGAACACCGAGACCGACGGTCAGATAACGCGTATACTGCGTGATCTTGGCCTGGCCCGACTGGCCTTCCTTCTTCAGCGCCTCGAGTCGCGGGATGACCACGACGAGCAGCTGCAGGATGATGCTCGCGGTGATGTAGGGCATGATGCCCAGTGCGAAGATCGACAGCTTGAGCAGCGCGCCACCGCTGAACAGCTGGACCATTCCATAGATTTGGCCGGCGGCGCCCTCACGGGCCGATTCAAAACAGGCCGCCAGATTCTGGACGTGAACGCCCGGAGTCGGAAGAACCGAGCCGAGTCGGAAAAGCGCGATGATGCCCAGCGTGAAGAGCAACTTCTTGCGCAGGTCCGGCGTCCGGAACGCCCGGGTAAACGCGGTCAGCACGGTCCCTCCTGCGCGCCTATGAGGCGATGTGAGTATGCGATGGTGCGGGGATCTGCCATCTGAAGTCTCAGGTCAACATCCAGCAGGACAGTATCCTGCCGTCTCGCGAACTCTAACGCACTACGCGCGTGGGGGCCCATTGTCAGAACCCCCACGCGTCGTAAATGCACTTACAGCTCGGTAACGGAGCCGCCGGCAGCGGCGATCTTCTCCTTCGCCGTGGACGAGAAGGCATGCGCCGTCACGTTCACCGCGACCGAGATCTCACCGGTGCCCAGCACCTTGACCGGCTGGTTCTTGCGGACAGCGCCCCGGGCCACCAGCGCCTCGACGGTGACGTCGCCACCCTCGGGGAACAGCTCGCCGAGCCGGTCCAGGTTGACGACCTGGTAGGTCGTCTTGAACATGGCGTTGGAGAAGCCCTTGAGCTTCGGCAGACGCCTCTGCAGCGGCACCTGGCCACCCTCGAAACCGAGGGGAACCGTCGTACGGGCGTGGCTGCCCTTGGTGCCGCGACCGGCGGTCTTGCCCTTGGACGCCTCGCCGCGGCCCTTGCGGACCTTCGACTTGTTGGCGCCAGGAGCAGGACGCAGGTCGTGAATCTTGAGCGGAGCCTTGTCAGTCATGACTAGTCGACCTCTTCCACCACGACGAGGTGCGTCACCACGGAGACCATGCCGCGAATCTCGGGCCGGTCCTCCTTGACGACGACGTCGCCGATTCGCTTCAGGCCAAGCGAGCGCAGCGAGTCACGCTGGTTCTGCTTGCCACCGATCTTCGAGCGAACCTGAGTGATCTTCAGGCGTGCCATGACTAGCTCACCGCCTTCGCGGCCGCCGCCTCGGCGAGACCCTCGCGCTGAGCCTTCAGCATCCGGGCCGGGGCCACGTCCTCGATCGGCAGGCCACGGCGGGCGGCGATCTCCTCGGGGCGCGAGAGGCCCTTCAGAGCCGCCACGGTGGCGTGCACGATGTTGATCGGGTTGTCCGAGCCGAGCGACTTGGACAGCACGTCGTGGATGCCCGCGCACTCCAGGACCGCGCGGACCGGGCCACCGGCGATGACGCCGGTACCGGCCGAGGCCGGACGCAGGAAGACGACGCCGGCCGCCTCCTCGCCCTGCACCGTGTGCGGGATCGTGCCCTGGATGCGAGGCACCTTGAAGAAGTGCTTCTTCGCCTCTTCGACGCCCTTGGCGATGGCCGCGGGGACTTCCTTGGCCTTGCCATAGCCGACGCCGACCAGGCCGTTGCCGTCGCCGACGACGACGAGGGCGGTGAAGCTGAAGCGACGACCACCCTTCACGACCTTGGCCACTCGGTTGATCTTCACTACGCGCTCGATGTACGAGACGCCCTTGTCAGCGGCGCCACCGCGGCGATCGTCACGACGGTCCCGCCGCTCGCCACCGGTGCCGCCACCGCGACGCGGAGCTGCAGCCATCAGTGGTTCCTCATCTCAGTTGCCATATCAGAACTCGAGCCCACCTTCGCGGGCGCTGTCCGCCAGAGCGGCGATGCGCCCGGCGTAGCGGTTGCCACCGCGGTCGAAGACGACCGCCGTGATCCCGGCTTCCTTGGCCCGCTGAGCGAGGAGCTCGCCGACCTTCTTGGCCTTCTCCGTCTTGTCCGCTTCCAGCGTGCGCAGCGAGGCGTCCATGGTGGACGCGCTCACCAGGGTGTGGCCGACGGTGTCGTCCACGATCTGCACGAACAGGTGACGCGTCGAACGGTTGACGACCAGGCGCGGACGCGCGGCCGTACCGACGACGTTCTTGCGGACGCGGCGGTGACGGCGGGCCCGCGAGACGGTGCGGGCAGCCGTGTGCTTGCCGAACGCAGTCTTCGGAGCCATGCCTACTTACCAGCCTTTCCGACCTTGCGGCGGATCTGTTCGCCCTGGTAGCGCACGCCCTTGCCCTTGTACGGGTCGGGCTTGCGCAGCTTGCGGATGTTGGCGGCGACCTCGCCGACCTTCTGCTTGTCGATGCCGTCCACGTGGAACAGGGTCGGCTTCTCGACGCGGAAGGTGACGCCCTCGGGGGCGTCGACGATGACCGGGTGGCTGAAGCCCAGCGAGAACTCCAGCTGCGCCGGGCCCTTGGCCTGGACGCGGTAACCGACGCCGACGATCTCCAGGGTCTTGGAGTAGCCCTGCGTGACGCCCTGCACCATGTTGGCGATCAGCGTCCGCGAGAGGCCGTGCAGCGCACGGACCTTGTTCTCGTCGTTGGGACGGGTGACGGCGATGGCGCCGTCCTCGTCGCGGCCCACCGCGATGGGCTCGGCGACCGTGTGAGAAAGCGTGCCCTTCGGGCCCTTGACCTGGACATCCTGGCCGGTGATCGTGATGTCTACGCCACTGGGCACAGGGATGGGCAGCCGTCCGATTCTCGACATGCTGTGTTCCTCCCCTCTACCAGACGTAGGCGAGGACTTCCCCGCCCACACCACGCTTGCCGGCCTGCTTGTCGGTCATGAGACCGGCGGACGTCGAGATGATCGCGACGCCCAGCCCGCCCAGAACTCGAGGCAGATTGTCCTTCTTCGCATAGACCCGCAGACCGGGCTTGGACACCCGGCGCAGTCCAGAGAGCGAACGCTCACGAGTAGGCCCGAACTTGAGCTCCACCACGAGGTTCTTGCCAACCTTGGCGTCTTCGACGGTCCAAGCCTGGATGTAACCCTCCTGCTGGAGGATCTCGGCGATGTGCGCCTTGATCTTCGAGTACGGCATCGACACGCTGTCGTGGTACGCCGAGTTCGCATTACGCAGACGCGTGAGCATGTCTGCGATCGGGTCGGTCATCGTCATGGCCAATGGCCTTCCTCGCCGCGGTTTCCAGTCGGCGAAGCTTCAGTGCTGCGCACTGCTCTGCCGGTGGACCTTCGGCGCGGTCGTGGGTGCTCTCTACGAGAGCCCCCTGATTTTGACATTTACGGATATGTACGGCCGGAAGCCGCCCCGGGGGCGACCAGTGCCGCCCCCAAGGGTAACTACCAGCTGGACTTGGTGATGCCAGGCAGCTCGCCCCGGTGCGCCATCTCACGGAAGCACACGCGGCACAGGCCGAACTTCCTGTAGACGGCGCGCGGACGACCGCAGCGCGAGCAACGGGTGTAGGCCCGGACCTCGAACTTCTGCTTGCGCCCCGCCTTGGCGATCAGCGACTTCTTCGCCATTGGATCAGGCCTCCTTGAAGGGGAAGCCGAGGAGCTTGAGCAGCGCCCGGCCCTGGTCGTCGTTCTTCGCGGTGGTCACGATCGTGATGTCCATGCCCCGCGGCCGGTCGACCTTGTCCTGGTCGACCTCGTGGAACATGACCTGCTCGGTCAGACCGAAGGTGTAGTTGCCGTTGCCGTCGAACTGCTTCGGCGACAGGCCTCGGAAGTCACGGATGCGGGGCAGCGCCAGCGACAGCAGCCTGTCGAGGAACTCCCACATGCGGTCACCGCGAAGCGTGACGTGCGCGCCGATCGGCATGCCCTCACGCAGCTTGAACTGCGCGATGGACTTGCGCGCCCGGACGACGGCCGGCTTCTGGCCGGTGATCACGGTGAGGTCGCGAACGGCGCCCTCGATCAGCTTCGAGTCGCGGGCCGCCTCGCCGACACCCATGTTGACCTTGATCTTCACCAGGCCGGGGATCTGCATGACGTTCTCGATGCCGAACTGCTCGCGAAGCTGAGCCGCGATCTCCTCGCGGTACTTCGTCTTGAGGCGCGGCGTCGGGCGCTCGGTCTCGGTGGTCGTGGCAGTCATCAGCTGTCCTCACCCGTCTCGTCGGCCTTGTCAGCCTTCTTGTCGGCGGGCTTTTCGGCGGCCTTGTCTTCCTTGAGCTTCTTCACGTTGCTCACGTGGATGGGCCCCTCCATGGTCTGCACGCCGCCGGTCTTGGCGCCACGCGGACCCTGGTTGGTCTCCTTGCCGTGCTTCTTGATCATGTTGACGCCCTCGACCACCACGCGGTCCTCGCGCGGGAAGGTCGCGATCACATGACCCTTGGCACCCTTGTTCTTGCCGGCGATGACCTGGACCAGGTCACCCTTCTTCACATGCAGCTTCGGCATTACAGCACCTCCGGTGCGAGCGAGATGATGCGCATGAACTTCTTGTCGCGCAGCTCGCGGCCGACCGGGCCGAAGATACGAGTGCCACGAGGGTCACCGCTGTCCTTGATGATGACGGCGGCGTTCTCGTCGAAGCGGATGTAGGAGCCGTCGGGCCGGCGGCGCTCCTTGACCGTGCGGACGACGACGGCCTTGACCACGTCGCCCTTCTTGACGCCCGTGCTGCCCGGCAGCGCGTCCTTGACAGTGGCGACGATGACGTCGCCGATACCGGCGTAGCGTCGGCCCGAGCCACCGAGAACACGGATGCAGAGAATCTCCTTGGCACCCGTGTTGTCGGCGACCTTGAGCCGCGACTCCTGCTGGATCACGTTGTACTCCTGTTAGTCGCGCCGGTTCTCATCGCTGAGCCTGGCGGAACCCATCGTTGTCTTGTTCCTCCGGCCACAGCCCCCCATAGGGGGCCGCACCGCAGGCGACGCGGGAGCGAGGCTCCCGCGTCCTTGGACACCGTCATGGGGGCCCTGAGGCCCCCACGAGGCGCGGTATATCCGAGAGGGCCTACTTGGCCTTCTCGAGGATCTCCACGACCCTCCACCGCTTGGTGGCGGAGAGGGGGCGGGTCTCCATCAGAAGCACGCGGTCGCCCACGCCACAGGCGTTGGACTCGTCGTGTGCCTTGTACTTGGTCGTCCGGCGGATGACCTTGCCGTAGAGGCGGTGCTTCACGCGGTCCTCGACGGCGACGACGACGGTCTTGTCCATCTTGTCGCTGACGACCAGGCCCTCACGGACCTTGCGGAAGTTACGCCCCGTCGACTCGGTGGTCTCGGTGGTCTCGGTCTCAGCCATCGCTCGACTCCTTCTCGACCGTGACGATGCCCAGCTCGCGCTCGCGCATCACGGTGTAGATACGGGCGATCTCGCGGCGGACGGCACGCAGCCGCCCGTGGCTCTCCAACTGACCGGTCGCTGACTGGAAGCGGAGGTTGAACAGCTCCTCCTTGGCTTCCTTGAGCTTCTGGACCAGGGTGTCCTGGTCCTCCACCCGCAGCTCGCCGGCGGTCAGGCCCTTAGCCATCACGCCTCACCCACTTCACGCTTAACGATCTTGCACTTCATCGGGAGCTTGTGGATCGCGCGCTGAAGCGCCTCGCGGGCGATCGGCTCGGCCACGCCGGACAGCTCGAACATCACGCGTCCGGGCTTGACGTTGGCGATCCACCACTCCGGCGAACCCTTACCGGAACCCATGCGGGTCTCGGCAGGCTTCTTGGTGAGGGGACGGTCGGGGTAGATGTTGATCCACACCTTGCCGCCACGACGGATGTGACGGGTCATCGCGATACGAGCGGACTCGATCTGGCGGTTGGTCACGTAGGAGTGCTCAAGCGCCTGAATGCCGTACTCGCCGAAGACGACCCTGGTGCCGCCCTTGGCGGCTCCGCTGCGGTCGGGCCGGTGCTGCTTGCGGTGCTTGACCCTGCGAGGGATCAGCATGGTCAGCTCCCTTCAGCACCCGGCTGAGCAGCCGGGCCGGTCTCGGGGGCAGCCTGGGAGGCCGCCTCAGTCCTGGGGGCACGGTCGCCGCGCTCGCCGCCACGCCCGCCACCGCGGCGGGCGCCACCGGCGCCACCACCACGACGCGGACGGTCGCCGCCGCCACGACGGTCGTCACGCTCGCGACGCTGGCCGGCACGGGCGCCGGCAGCCGCCGCCTCGCGCTCGGCGCGGCTCGTCGCGGCCTCGCCCTTGTAGATCCACACCTTCACGCCGATACGGCCGAAGGTGGTACGGGCCTCGTAGAAGCCGTAGTCGATGTCCGCGCGGAGCGTGTGCAGCGGCACCCGGCCCTCACGGTAGAACTCCGACCGCGACATCTCGGCGCCGCCCAGACGACCGGAGCACTGGACACGGATGCCCTTGGCGCCGGACTTCATGGCCGACTGCATCGCCTTGCGCATGGCACGGCGGAACGAGACACGGCTGGAGAGCTGCTCGGCCACGCCCTGCGCGACGAGCTGCGCGTCGATCTCGGGGTTCTTCACCTCGAGGATGT
This sequence comes from Nonomuraea sp. NPDC003214, assembly GCF_053590035.1. Lineage (NCBI taxonomy): Bacteria > Bacillati > Actinomycetota > Actinomycetes > Streptosporangiales > Streptosporangiaceae > Nonomuraea > Nonomuraea sp. NPDC003214. The sequence continues at coordinate 1,052,470 of NZ_JBSFSX010000001.1, forward strand.
TGAGCTGGACCTGCTTCTTGGTCAGCTTCTCCAGGTCACCGCGGATGCGGTCGGCCTCCGCGCCGCGACGGCCGATGACGATGCCCGGCCGGGCGGTGTGGATGTCGACCTGGACGCGGTCGGTCGTGCGCTCGATCTCGACCTTGGAGATGCCGGCCCGCTCCATGCCCTTCTGCAGCATGCGACGGATCGCCACGTCCTCGGCGACGTACGACTTGTACAGCTTGTCGGCGTACCACCGGCTCTTGAAGTCGGTCGTGATGCCGAGGCGGAACCCGTGCGGGTTAACCTTCTGGCCCACTATCGGGTCCTTCCCTTCGGCTCGCGGGACTCCACGATCACGGTGATGTGGCTCGTCCGCTTGTTGATCCGATAGGCGCGACCCTGTGCACGCGGACGGAACCGCTTCAGCGTCGGGCCCTCGTCAACCCAGGCGCGGCTCACGAAGAGCGTGCTGGGGTCGAGATCGAAGTTGTGCTCAGCGTTCGCCATGGCGCTGCTGAGCACCTTGTAGATCGGCTCGCTCGCCGACTGGGGAGCGAACTGCAGAACGGCCTGCGCCTCCGAAGCGGGCAGCCCGCGAATAAGGTCCACCACGCGGCGGGCCTTGAGGGGCGTGACACGGACGAACCGCGCCTGAGCCCTGGCTTCCATCGCTTACTCCTCTAAGTGCTTCTGAAGGCGTCTATCGCCGGCTGCGCCGGTCTTCCTTGACGTGGCTCCGGAACGTCCGCGTGGGGGCGAACTCTCCGAGCTTGTGACCGATCATCGACTCGGTGACGAACACCGGGACGTGCTTACGGCCGTCGTGCACGGCGATCGTGTGCCCGAGCATGTCGGGAACGATCATGGAGCGCCGCGACCACGTCTTGATGACGTTCTTGGTGCCCTTCTCGTTCTGGACGTCGACCTTCTTCTGAAGGTGCTCGTCCACGAAGGGACCCTTCTTAAGGCTACGTGGCATTTCGGCTGCTCCTACCGCTTCTTCCTCTTGCTGCGCCGACGGATGATCAGCCGGTCGCTGGCCTTGTTGGCCTGGCGGGTGCGGCCCTCGGGCTTGCCCTTCGGGTTCACCGGGTGGCGACCACCGGAGGTCTTGCCCTCACCACCACCGTGCGGGTGGTCGACAGGGTTCATCGCGACACCGCGGACGGTGGGGCGCTTGCCCTTCCACCGCATACGGCCGGCCTTGCCCCAGTTGATGTTGGCCTGCTCGGCGTTGCCGACCTGGCCGACCGACGCGCGGCAGCGCACGTCGACCATGCGCATCTCACCGGAGGGCATACGCAGCGTGGCGTACTGGCCTTCCTTGGCGAGCAGCTGGATCTGAGCGCCCGCGGAACGGCCGAGCTTGGCGCCGCCGCCCGGACGGAGCTCCACCGCGTGGATGAAGGTACCGGTCGGGATGTTGCGCAGCGGCAGGCAGTTGCCCGGCTTGATGTCGGCCGCGGGGCCGTTCTCGATGCGGTCGCCCTGCTTGAGGCCGGTCGGCGCGATGATGTAGCGCTTCTCGCCGTCGGCGTAGTGCAGCAGAGCGATGTTGGCGGTGCGGTTGGGGTCGTACTCGATGTGAGCGACCTTGGCCGGAATGCCGTCCTTGTCATGCCTGCGGAAGTCGATGATCCGGTAGGCGCGCTTGTGACCGCCGCCCTGGTGGCGAGCGGTGACCCGGCCGTGTACGTTACGGCCGCCCTTGTTATGAAGGGGTGCAAGCAGCGACTTCTCCGGCGTGCTGCGGGTGATCTCGGAGAAGTCCGAGACACTGGAACCGCGGCGACCCGGAGTCGTCGGCTTGTACTTACGGATGCCCATCTTTTTCGTTCATCCTCTGTCGGACCCCAGGTCCGGGGACCTGGGGTATCAATTTCGTGCGAAGCCCCAGAAAAAGGGGCTCGCGGGAGGCCGGGCCTCCCGCGTGGTTAGCCGATCTGACCGAAGATGTCGATCCGATCGCCCTCGGCCAAGCTCACGATCGCGCGCTTGGTGTCGGGCCGCTTACCGAAACCGGTGCGGGTGCGCTTGCGCTTGCCCTGCCGGTTGATCGTGTTCACGCTGGTGACCTTGACCCCGAAGATCTGCTCGACGGCGATCTTCACCTGGGTCTTGTTCGCGCTCTTGCGCACCAGGAACGTGTACTTGTTGTTCTCATCGATCAGGCCGTAGCTCTTCTCAGAGACGACCGGCTTGAGGATGATGTCGCGCGGGTCGGCGATCTTCTCCATCAGGCCTCTTCCTTCCCGCCCTGGCCCAGCCTGGCGACGACCTGGTCGTACGCCTCCTGGGTGAAGACCACGTCGTCGTGGACGAGCACGTCGTAGGTGTTGAGCTGACCGGAGTCCAGCAGGTGGACCTCCGGCGCGTTGCGCAGGCTCAGCCAGGTCAGCTCGTCGGTCTCGTCGACCACGACGAGGACCGACTTGGCCTGGGTGATGGTGCGCAGCGCCTGCAGGGCGGCCTTCGTCTTCGGCGTCTCGCCGGAGACCAGGCTGCTCACCACGTGCACACGACCGCCGCCGGCCCGGTCGGACAGGGCGCCGCGGAGCGCGGCGGCCTTCATCTTCTTGGGCGTGCGCTGCGAGTAGTCGCGCGGCACCGGGCCGTGGACGACGCCGCCGCCCGCGAACTGCGGCGCACGGGTCGAGCCCTGACGGGCGCGGCCGGTGCCCTTCTGCCGGTACGGCTTCTTGCCGCCGCCGGAGACCTCACCACGGGTCTTGGCCTTGTGGGTGCCCTGCCGGCGAGCGGCGAGCTGGGCCACGACCACCTGGTGGATCAGCGGCACGTTGACCTTGGCGCCGAAGATGTCCTCGGGCAGGTCGACGGTCCCGGTCTTCGCCCCGCTGGCGTCGAGGACGTCAATGGTGCTCACTTGGCAGCCCCCTTCTTGGCAGCGGTGCGAACGAGGACCAGACTGCCGTTGGCGCCGGGGATCGCACCCTTGATCAGGATGAGGCCCTTCTCGGCGTCCACGGAATGAACCTTCAGGCTCTGCACGGTGGTGCGGACGTTACCCATCCGACCGGCCATGCGCAGACCCTTGAATACGCGTCCCGGGGTGGCGCAGCCACCGATGGAACCCGGCGACCGGTGCTTGCGCTGCGTGCCGTGCGACGCGCCCAGACCACCGAAGCCGTGCCGCTTCATGACACCGGCGAAGCCCTTGCCCTTGCTCTTGCCCGTCACGTCGACGAACTGGCCGGCCTCGAAGGTGTCGGCCAGCAGCTCCTGGCCGAGGGTGTAGTCGCTCGCGTCGTCGGTGCGGATCTCCGCGAAGTAACGGCGCGGGGTGATGTCGTGCTTACGCAGGTAGTCGCCGAGCGGCTTGTTGACCTTCCGGGGGTCGACCTGCCCGAAGCCGAGCTGGATGGCCGAGTAGCCGTCCTTTTCAGCGGTGCGGACGCGGGTCACCACGCACGGACCGGCCTCGACCACGGTCACCGGGACCATCCGGTTGTCCGCGTCGAAGACCTGGGTCATGCCGAGCTTCTTGCCCAGGACGCCCTTGATCGTCTTAGCCATGTCAGTGCGTTCCCTCAGAGCTTGATCGAAATGTCGACGCCCGCGGGGAGGTCGAGCCGCATGAGCGAGTCAACCGTCTTGGGGGTCGGATCGATGATGTCAATCAGCCGCTTGTGCGTGCGCATCTCGAAGTGCTCGCGGCTGTCCTTGTACTTGTGCGGCGAACGGATGACGCAGTACACGTTCTTCTCGGTCGGCAGCGGCACCGGGCCCGCGACCTTCGCGCCAGTCCGCGTCACCGTCTCGACGATCTTCTTGGCCGAAACGTCGATGACCTCGTGGTCATAGGCCTTAAGCCGGATGCGGATCTTCTGTCCCGCCATAGTGGCCTCGGTGTCCTTCGCTGTCGTCTGAAAAAGTATCGTGCGGCAGGATGCCGCTGGGTGGTGCGATGCTCCACGAGACAGACGCAGTCGATCTGCCTTTTCTTCCGTGATCCGGCAGTAACTTCGGTCACTGGCCTGCTTCGGTCACTGGGCCGAAGTGACTGCTGGATCACGGCTTTGCCGTGGAGCCGGGGAGCGGAGCCCGTACGGACTCCGAACCCCTGTCGTGGTGCGGCGGCCGGCCCCTGTGTGGAGGCCGACCGCCACCCCGCGGTCGAGCTACTTGATGATCTTCGTGACCCGACCGGCGCCGACGGTGCGGCCACCCTCACGGATCGCGAACTTGAGGCCTTCCTCCATGGCGATGGGCTGGATCAGCTCAACGCGCATCTCGGTGTTGTCGCCCGGCATGACCATCTCGGTGCCCTCGGGGAGGTTCACCACGCCGGTCACGTCCGTCGTACGGAAGTAGAACTGCGGGCGGTAGTTGTTGAAGAACGGCGTGTGGCGGCCGCCCTCGTCCTTGGACAGGATGTAGACCTGGCCGGTGAACTCGGTGTGCGGGGTCGTCGTGCCCGGCTTGATGATGCACTGGCCGCGCTCGACGTCGTCACGCTTGATGCCGCGGAGGAGCAGCGCGGCGTTGTCGCCGGCGTGGCCCTCGTCGAGCATCTTGTTGAACATCTCGATGCTGGTGACGGTGGTGGTCGTCTTCTCCGGCTTGATGCCGATGATGTCGACCTGCTCGTTCACCTTGACGATGCCGCGCTCGATACGACCGGTGACGACGGTGCCGCGACCGGTGATCGAGAAGACGTCCTCGACCGGCATGAGGAACGGCTTCTCCGTCTCACGCGGGGGCTCGGGGACGTTCTCGTCGACGGCGTTCATCAGCTCGATGATGCTGTCGGCCCACTTCTCGTCGCCCTCGAGAGCCTTGAGCGCGGAGACGCGGACGACCGGCAGGTCGTCGCCGGGGAACTCCTGAGCGGACAGGAGCTCACGGACCTCGAGCTCGACGAGCTCCAGGATCTCCTCGTCGTCGACCATGTCGGCCTTGTTGAGGGCCACGACGATGTAGGGGACGCCGACCTGGCGGGCCAGGAGGACGTGCTCCTTCGTCTGCGGCATCGGGCCGTCGGTGGCGGCGACCACGAGGATCGCGCCGTCCATCTGAGCGGCACCGGTGATCATGTTCTTCACGTAGTCGGCGTGACCGGGGCAGTCCACGTGGGCGTAGTGGCGCTTCTCGGTCTGGTACTCGACGTGCGCGATGGAGATCGTGATGCCGCGGGCCTTCTCCTCCGGCGCCTTGTCGATCTTGTCGAACGGGGTCGCCGCGTTCAGCTCGGGGTAACGGTCGTGGAGCACCTTGGTGATCGCCGCGGTCAGTGTGGTCTTACCGTGGTCGATATGCCCAATGGTGCCGATGTTCATGTGCGGCTTGTTCCGCTCGAACTTGGCCTTGCCCACTGGTTCTCTCCTTGAGAATCTGACTGACTTTCGTCATACACACTCGGGCCCGGGTGATCCCGAACCCCTAGGCGGCGGGACGGCTCGCACCGTCCCGCCAGGGACCGGAACTATTCGCCCCGGGCCTTCGCGACGATCTCCTTGGCGATGCCCGGAGGCACCTCAGCGTAGGAGTCGAACTGCATGCTGTAGCTCGCGCGCCCCTGAGTCTTGCTGCGCAGGTCACCCACGTAGCCGAACATCTCCGACAGCGGCACGAGCGCCTTGACGACACGGGCGCCGGCCCGCTCGTCCATGGCCTGGATCTGCCCGCGACGACCGTTGAGGTCGCCGATGACATCACCCATGTAGTCCTCGGGCGTGGTGACCTCGACGGCCATCATCGGCTCGAGGAGCACGGCGTCAGCCTTGCGCGCGGCCTCCTTGAACGCCATCGAACCGGCGATCTTGAAGGCCATTTCCGAGGAGTCGACGTCGTGCGCGGCACCGTCGGTCAGCGTCACCTTCACGCCCACCATCGGGTAGCCGGCCAGCACGCCGAACTCAGCGGCCTCCTGCGCGCCCGCGTCGACCGACGGGATGTACTCCCTCGGCACGCGGCCACCGGTGACCTTGTTCTCGAACTCGTAACCGTCGTTGCCCTCGCCCAGCGGCTCCAGGTCGATGATCACCCGCGCGAACTGACCGGAACCACCGGTCTGCTTCTTGTGGGTGTAGTCGACCTTCTCCACCTTGCGGCGAATGGTCTCACGGTAGGCGACCTGGGGACGGCCGACGTTGGCCTCGACCTTGAACTCGCGACGCATGCGGTCGACGAGGATCTCAAGGTGAAGCTCGCCCATGCCCCAGATGACCGTCTGGCCGGTCTCCTCGTCACGACGGACCTGGAAGGACGGGTCCTCCTCGGCCAGCCGCTGGATCGCGGTCGACAGCTTCTCCTGGTCGCCCTTGGTCTTGGGCTCGATGGCGACGTTGATGACCGGAGCCGGGAACGTCATCGACTCGAGCACGACCTGGTTGGCCGGGTCGGACAGGGTGTCACCGGTGGTGGTGTCCTTCAGACCCATCACGGCGACGATCTGACCGGCGATCGCCGACGGGCGCTCTTCGCGCTTGTTGGCGTGCATCTGGTAGATCTTGCCGATCCGCTCCTTCTTGCCCTTCACAGAGTTGATGACCTGTGAACCGGCCTCGAGCGTGCCCGAGTAGATGCGGATGTAGGTGATCTTGCCCAGGTGCGGGTCGCTGGCGATCTTGAAAGCCAGCGCGGAGAACGGCTCGGCCGGGTCCGCGTGACGCTCGACAGCCTTGCTCTCGTCACCGACGGCGTGACCGGCGATGGCCGGGATGTCGGTCGGCGCGGGCAGGTAGGCGACGATCGCGTCGAGCAGGGGCTGCACGCCCTTGTTCTTGAACGCGGTGCCACACAGGACCGGGTTGACGGCGCTCGCCAGCGTCGCGCGGCGCAGGGCCGCGACCAGCTGCTCCTCGGTGGGCTCGGTGCCCTCGAGGAAGAGCTCCATCAGCTCGTCGTCGTTCTCGGCGACGGTCTCGACCAGCTTGTCGCGCCACTCGCGAGCGGCCTCGGCGTGGTCGGCCGGGATGTCGACGACGTCGTACATCTCGCCCTTGGCAGCCTCGGCGCTCCAGAGGAGGCCCTTCATCTTGATCAGGTCGATGACGCCCTTGAAGTCGGCCTCAACGCCCCACGGGAGCTGGACGACGGCCGGGGTCGCGGCCAGACGGCTGATCATCATCTCGACGCAGCGGTGGAACTCCGCGCCGACCCGGTCCATCTTGTTCACGAAGCAGATGCGGGGGACGTTGTAGCCGTCAGCCTGGCGCCACACCGTCTCCGACTGCGGCTCGACACCCGCCACACCGTCGAACACGGCGACGGCGCCGTCGAGCACGCGCAGCGAGCGCTCCACCTCGATGGTGAAGTCGACGTGCCCCGGAGTGTCGATGATGTTGATGGTGTGACCGGCCCACTCACAGGTCGTCGCGGCGGACGTGATCGTGATGCCGCGCTCCTGCTCCTGCTCCATCCAGTCCATGGTGGCTGCGCCCTCGTGGACTTCACCCAGCTTGTAGTTGATGCCGGTGTAGAACAGGATGCGCTCGGTCGTGGTGGTCTTGCCCGCGTCGATATGGGCCATGATCCCGATGTTGCGGACCTTGGCCAGGTCAAGAGCGGTCGTGGTGGCCACTTTCTTCGCGTCCTCGTCGTCTCGTCGAACCCGCCGGGGTTACCAGCGGTAGTGGGCGAAGGCCTTGTTGGACTCGGCCATCTTGTGGGTGTCCTCGCGCTTCTTCACGCTCGCCCCGAGGCCGTTGCTGGCGTCGAGGAGCTCGTTCATCAGGCGCTCGGTCATGGTCTTCTCGCGGCGCGCCCGGGAGTACTGCACGAGCCAGCGCAGGGCCAGGGTGGTGCTGCGCGCGGCGCGCACCTCGACCGGCACCTGGTAGGTCGCGCCACCGACACGGCGGCTGCGAACCTCGAGGGTCGGCTTGACGTTGTCAAGCGCGCGCTTGAGGGTGACGACCGGGTCGTTGCCCGTCTTCTCCCTGCAGCCCTCGAGGGCGCCGTAGACGATCGACTGCGCGATGGAGCGCTTGCCGTCCAGGAGCACCTTGTTGATCAGGGCGGTGACCAGCGGCGAACTGTAAACCGGGTCAGACATGAGCTGACGACGGCCAGGAGAACCCTTGCGAGGCATAGTTAGCTCTTCTCCCTCTTCGCGCCGTAGCGGCTACGGGCCTGCTTGCGGTTGCGGACACCCTGGGTGTCGAGCGAGCCGCGGATGATCTTGTAGCGAACACCCGGCAGGTCCTTCACACGACCGCCACGCACGAGCACGATGGAGTGCTCCTGCAGGTTGTGACCCACACCCGGGATGTAGGCCGTGACCTCGATGCCGTTGGTGAGCCGAACACGGGCCACCTTGCGCAGTGCCGAGTTGGGCTTCTTCGGGGTCGTGGTGTAAACGCGCTGGCACACGCCGCGCCGCTGCGGACTCCCCTTGAGGGCAGGAGTCTTGGTCTTGGAGACCTTGTCCTGCCGGCCCTTGCGGACCAACTGCTGAATAGTGGGCACTGCCACTCCGTTTCGTGCCTTGGCCGGTGTTACGTCAGTTGTGCGAATCCACAGGTTCTGCCGGTGTCATGACCTGCGGATTGTCGTTGCTCCCGCGCCCCCGCGCTCGGGCGTGTCGCGCTATCCGCACAGACACATCCACGACGCTTCAAGCCAGGAAGCCGACTGGCACTCCTCTGATATGAGCGCACAGCCGAGAGCCCGCAAAGCTACGGGCACGATGGTCTAGGTTACCAGGCCCGCCCGACACGTCAAAACGGCGCGAGTCGCTATGGGGGGCGTCTCGCATCCGCTCTGTGCGGCCCGTCTCGTGGCCGCTGCTCCGCCGACCATGATATAGCCCCTCCCCCGTGCTCAACCCCAAAACCTTCTTCTTTTCGGACTGGCCCGCCCAAGGCCACGAACAGGCCCATTCGCGTTCACGGCCGCGGGCCCACGTCCGCCCGTACGCCTGCGCCGTTCCGGGACGACACCCGGCGGAGCACTCGCACCCGCGAGGGGCTGACGGACGCGTACGGACCCCGCACGGGACCTCCACGCCCGCGGCGGGGGCCCGGAAACGGGAAACGCCCGGGCCTCTCGAACGAGAGACCCGGGCGCTTCGCCGTGCTGACGACCGTTACCGGTTGTACTGGCCGAAGTCGTACTCCTCCAGCGGGACGGCCTCGCCGCTGCCGGTGCCGAAGGTGTAGTCGGCCGCGGAGCCGTCGTAGCCGCCGACCGTGTACATGGCGGCCTTGGCCTCCTCGGTCGGCTCGACCCGGATGTTGCGGTACTGGGGCATGCCCGTGCCGGCCGGGATGAGCTTACCGATGATGACGTTCTCCTTCAGGCCCAGGAGCGAGTCGGACTTGGCGTGGATCGCCGCGTCCGTCAGGACCCTGGTCGTCTCCTGGAAGGAGGCCGCCGACAGCCACGACTCGGTGGCGAGCGACGCCTTCGTGATGCCCATGAGCACCGGGCGACCGGCGGCCGGGGAGCCGTTCTCCGCCACCGTCTCACGGTTCATCTGCTCGAAGCGCGGGCGCTCGACGAGCTCGCCGGGCAGCAGGTCGGTGTCACCGGACTCGAGCACGTTCACGCGCTTGAGCATCTGCCGCACGATGATCTCGATGTGCTTGTCGTGGATCGACACACCCTGCGACCGGTAGACCTGCTGGACCTCGGCCACCAGGTGCAGCTGCACGGCCCGCGGGCCGAGGATGCGCAGCACCTCGTTGGGGTTGACGGCGCCGGCGACCAGCTGCTGGCCGACCGACACGCGCGAACCCTCGGAGACCAGCAGCCGCGACCGCATGGAGACCGGGTAGGCGATCTCCTCGGAGCCGTCGTCGGGCGTGATGACGATCTTGCGGGACTTGTCGGTCTCGTCGATCCGGACCCGGCCCTCCGCCTCGGAGATCGGGGCGACACCCTTGGGGATGCGCGCCTCGAACAGCTCCTGGACTCGGGGCAGACCGTGGGTGATGTCGGCGCCCGCCACACCACCGGTGTGGAAGGTCCGCATCGTCAGCTGGGTGCCGGGCTCGCCGATCGACTGGGCGGCGATGATGCCGACCGCCTCGCCGACGTCCACGAGCTTGCCGGTGGCCAGCGAACGGCCGTAGCAGGTCGCGCAGACACCGATCTTGGCCTCGCAGACGAGCGCGCTGCGGGTGCGGACGGTCTCGACGCCGGCCTCGACCAGGGCGGTGACGTGCGTGTCGTTGATGTCGACACCCGCCGCCGCGATGATCTTGCCGTCGACCTCGACGTCCTCGGCCAGGATGCGGCCGTGCACGTTGGACTCGGCGTTCTCGGCCTTGACCAGGTTGCCCGACGCGTCGCGCTCGCCGACGTGCAGCGGGACGGCGCGGTCGGTGCCGCAGTCGATCTCGCGGACGATGACGTCCTGCGCGACGTCCACCAGACGACGGGTCAGGTAACCCGAGTCGGCGGTGCGCAGGGCGGTGTCGGCCAGACCCTTCCGCTGTCCGTGGGTGGAGATGAAGTACTCCAGCACCGACAGGCCCTCGCGGAACGAGGCCTTGATCGGCCGCGGGATCGTCTCACCCTTGGTGTTGGACACCAGACCACGGATGCCGGCGATCTGACGCACCTGCATCTTGTTACCGCGGGCGCCGGAGTTGACCATCATCCAGACCGGGTTGGTCGCCGGGAAGGCGTTGACCATGTCGGTCTCGACGTCGGCCGTGGCGTGGGTCCAGATCTCGATGAGCTCCTGACGGCGCTCCTCGTCGGTGATCAGACCGCGCTCGTACTCACGCTGCACCTTGTCGGCGCGGCGCTCGTAGTTCTCCATGATTTCCTGCTTGTTGGGCGGCGCGACGACGTCGTCGATCGAGATCGTGACGCCGGAGCGGGTCGCCCAGCGGAAGCCCGCGTCCTTGAGCGCGTCGAGCGAGTTGGCCACCTCGACCTTGGGGTAGGTCTCGGCCAGCTCGTTGACGATCGTGGACAGCTGCTTCTTGCCCACCTGGAAGTTGACGAACGGGTAGGACAGCGGCAGCGTCTGGTTGAACAGGCAGCGGCCGAACGTCGTCTCCAGGCGGATCGGGTCGCCCTGCTCCCAGCCCTCGGGGGCCACCCAGTCACGCGGCGGCAGGACGTCCTTGATCCGGATCTGGATCTTCGCCTGGATCTCCAGCTCACGACGGTCGAAGGCCATCTGCGCCTCGGCGATGGAGCCGAAGACCCGGCCCTCGCCCAGCGCGCCCTCCTTCATGGTCGTCAGCCAGTAGAGGCCGATGACCATGTCCTGGGTGGGCATGGTGACGGGCTTGCCGTCGGCCGGCTTGAGGATGTTGTTGGTCGAGAGCATCAGGATGCGTGCCTCGGCCTGGGCCTCAGCCGACAGCGGCAGGTGCACGGCCATCTGGTCGCCGTCGAAGTCCGCGTTGAAGGCGGTGCAGACGAGCGGGTGGATCTGGATGGCCTTGCCCTCGACGAGCTGCGGCTCGAACGCCTGGATGCCCAGACGGTGGAGCGTGGGCGCGCGGTTGAGCAGCACCGGGTGCTCGGTGATGACCTCTTCGAGCACGTCCCACACCACGGGGCGGGCGCGCTCGACCATCCGCTTGGCCGACTTGATGTTCTGCGCGTGGTTGAGGTCCACGAGCCTCTTCATCACGAACGGCTTGAACAGCTCCAGCGCCATCTGCTTGGGCAGACCGCACTGGTGCAGCTTGAGCTGCGGGCCGACGACGATGACCGAACGGCCGGAGTAGTCGACTCGCTTGCCCAGCAGGTTCTGGCGGAAGCGGCCCTGCTTGCCCTTGAGCATGTCGCTCAGGGACTTGAGCGGGCGGTTGCCGGGGCCGGTGACCGGGCGGCCGCGACGGCCGTTGTCGAACAGCGCGTCGACGGCCTCCTGCAGCATCCGCTTCTCGTTGTTCACGATGATCTCGGGCGCACCGAGGTCGAGCAGACGCTTGAGGCGGTTGTTGCGGTTGATGACCCGGCGGTAGAGGTCGTTCAGGTCGGAGGTGGCGAAGCGGCCACCGTCGAGCTGAACCATCGGCCGCAGGTCCGGCGGGATCACCGGGATGCAGTCGAGGACCATGCCGCGCGGCGAGTTGGTGGTGTTGAGGAACGCGGAGACGACCTTGAGCCGCTTGAGCGCGCGGGCCTTCTTCTGGCCCTTGCCGCTGCGGATGGTCTCGCGCAGGTTCTCGGCCTCGGCGTCGAGGTCGAAGCTGATCAGGCGGTCCTGGATCGCCTGCGCGCCCATGCCGCCCTTGAAGTAGCGGCCGAAGCGGTCACGCATCTCGCGGTAGAGCAGCTCGTCGCCCTCGAGGTCCTGGACCTTGAGGTTCTTGAAGCGGCTCCAGACCTCCTCGAGCCGGTCCAGCTCACGCTGGGCCCGGTCGCGGAGCTGGCGCATCTCGCGCTCGGCGCCCTCACGCACCTTGCGGCGCTGGTCGCCCTTGGCGCCGGCGGCCTCCAGCTCGGCCAGGTCGCCTTCGAGCTTCTTCTGCCTGGCCTCGACGTCGGCGTCGCGACGCTGCTCGATGTGCTGCCGCTCGACGGAGATCTTCGCCTCCAGCGAGGGCAGGTCACGCTCGCGCATCTCGGTGTCGACCTGCGTGATCATGTACGCCGCGAAGTAGATGACCTTCTCCAGGTCCTTCGGGGCGAGGTCGAGCAGGTAGCCGAGGCGCGACGGGACACCCTTGAAGTACCAGATGTGGGTGACCGGCGCGGCCAGCTCGATGTGGCCCATCCGCTCACGGCGCACCTTGGCGCGCGTGACCTCGACGCCACAGCGCTCACAGATGATGCCCTTGAAGCGGACGCGCTTGTACTTGCCGCAGTAGCACTCCCAGTCGCGGGTCGGGCCGAAGATCTTCTCGCAGAAGAGCCCGTCCTTTTCCGGCTTGAGGGTGCGGTAGTTGATGGTCTCGGGCTTCTTGACCTCGCCGTGCGACCACTGACGGATGTCGTCGGCCGTCGCCAGCCCGATCCGAAGCTCGTCGAAGAAGTTGACGTCCAGCATTCGTGCGATCCCCCTCAGACTTCTTCCACGCTGCTCGGCTCACGCCGGGACAGATCGATACCGAGCTCCTCCGCTGCGCGGAAGACGTCCTCGTCGGTGTCGCGCATCTCGATGGACATGCCGTCGCTGGAGAGCACCTCGACGTTCAGGCACAGCGACTGCATTTCCTTGATGAGGACCTTAAAGGACTCGGGGATTCCCGGCTCCGGGATGTTCTCGCCCTTGACGATGGCCTCGTAGACCTTCACGCGGCCGAGGACGTCGTCGGACTTGATCGTCAGGAGCTCCTGCAGGGCGTAGGCGGCGCCGTACGCCTCCAGCGCCCACACCTCCATCTCACCGAAGCGCTGGCCGCCGAACTGGGCCTTACCACCGAGCGGCTGCTGGGTGATCATGGAGTACGGGCCGGTCGAACGCGCGTGGATCTTGTCGTCGACCAGGTGGAGGAGCTTGAGGATGTAGATGTAGCCGACCGAGATCGGGTACGGGAACGGCTCGCCGGAACGGCCGTCGTACAGCCGCGCCTTGCCGCTCTGCTCGACCATCCGGTCGCCGTCGCGGTTGGGGATGGTGTTGCCGAGCAGGCCGACGATCTCTTCCTCGTGGGCGCCGTCGAAGACCGGCGTGGCCATGTTGGTGCGCGGCTCGACCTGGCCGAAGCCCTTGTCGCGCAGCCGCTCGGCCCACGCCTCCTGGACGCCGGTGATGTCCCAGCCCCGGGCGGCGATCCACCCCAGGTGGGTTTCGAGCACCTGGCCGACGTTCATTCGGCCGGGCACGCCCAGCGGGTTGAGGATGATGTCGACCGGGGTGCCGTCCTCCAGGAACGGCATGTCCTCGACCGGCAGGATCTTGGAGATGACGCCCTTGTTGCCGTGGCGGCCGGCCAGCTTGTCGCCGTCGGTGATCTTACGCTTCTGGGCCACGTAGACGCGGACCAGCTCGTTGACGCCGGGGGGAAGCTCGTCGCCCTCCTCGCGGCTGAACACGCGGACGCCGATGACCTTGCCCTGCTCGCCGTGCGGCACCTTCAGCGAGGTGTCGCGGACCTCACGGGCCTTCTCGCCGAAGATCGCGCGCAGCAGCCGCTCCTCGGGGGTCAGCTCGGTCTC